>NZ_JBXDSE010000006.1:0-260876 GCF_056844665.1 Chryseobacterium sp. FR048
ACTTTTATTGATTAAAAATTTAAAGTTTTTTTTCGTTCGTCTCTTCTTTAGAGTATATCGTTTCTGCTTATCTAAAAGCTCTTCTGCGCTTACTGATCCTCTTTCGTTTTTCAGTGGGGCAAAGATAACAACATTATACTAAGCAAAACAAGTTTATTTAACATAAAGTTTATATTCGGGTAATATTTTAGCGTAAACGTCTGAGAAGGAGTGGGAAAAATTTTAAACAAATGTTTGAGGGTTTGGGATAAGATATTGAAGAATCTGGAAATTGGAGGGAAATGAGAGTTTGAAAGGGATTTTTGGAGTGCATATATAGTGTATGCAGTGGATACATAATAAAAATTACACCTATTATATAGTATGTTTTTTGAATTTTCTATTCATATAGTAACCTGGAAAGCTTTGTTGAGATGCCTACGGCATGATAAAGACTGTGGAAATGGGTGCCTGGGGTAATGAATATTTCTAAGTTTTGGCTAAAGCCAATGGAAGATGATATTTTATGTGAACGGGCTAAACCCCGTTCCTAGTGAATGGATATTATAATACATTATAGTAATGGTTACCAACTGAGCTCCGGTGAAATTGCTTTTATTTGTGTTATGACGGCGGTTTTAGCATGGTTTTCATATCGCGTTATTAAAAACTATTTCAGAAAGAAAAGTACTCCTTTATTTTTCCGTTATATTGTTTCTGGATCTGCAGTATTGGCTGTTCTTACCCTGTTCCTTCCCAAAGTTACTGAAATAAATAAAATTCCAGAAGTATGTACTTCTAGACATTTGGTTTAAATTCTCATAATCAGAATAGAATTGAAGTTTTTGGAGATAAAAAAGCTGTAGATGGAAAAATACTGCTTATAGGGGACAGTCACGCCCTTTCTATTAAACCATTTTTAAATTACATTGGTCAAAAAAATCATTTTTCATTCCCCCCGTAACTACGGATGGTATTATCTCATTAAAAGGAATAAAAAGAAGCGAGATTGACTCTTACGGAATGAAGTTCTATGATGCTTCCCAGCTGCACGCAGATTTTACGGAACAGCATATCAAAGAAAATAAGATCATCATGATCAACTGTTCTTCTTTCATCAGTCCTAAATCGGTCTATCAATCTGTGGAAAGGATAGCCCATAGTTTGCAGCCGGATCAAAAACTAATTGTATTCGAAACTTATCCTACTATTGACCATGACCCTATAAAAATTAACAGAGATTATATCAAGAGACTTCAAGAAAATTCACCGCTCATTTTTAAGAAGAGAATACAGAAGCTTTGAAAAAACTGGAAGCTGACAATAAAAATGTATACTTCTATGATCTTTCTCAAAGTAAAGTTTTTAAAAATGTTCCTTTTTACAAAGATACCCTGATGTATTATAACAGTTCTCAACTTAATGTATAGGGTTCGGTGGCTTTAGCCAAAGACCTTGAGAAGAATTTCATGTCTTTCTTCCAGCCTTTAATCAGTAATAAAAACTGTAAAAAACCTCTCTAAAATGGGTATTTTTTTCTGATTTTCAATCACTATAATAGATGGAATAGTTATAAAAATAAGAAAAGATTTTTATGATTCCTTACATTTGTATCACATTCCGGATTTTTAAGGAATGAAATGAGTTTTATATATGACAGACACAAAATATAAAGAAACGGTTCACACTGATTCTAACGATTACGAATATACCACCATTACCCACGATGAAAATAAAGTCAGAACTTATACATTGAAAAACGGGCTTAAAGTTTTTCTTGCCCAAAATTTTGATGCACCAAGAATTCAGACCTTCATCCCGGTAAGAACAGGAAGCAATAATGATCCGGCAGATAACACCGGGCTGGCTCACTATCTTGAGCATATGATGTTCAAAGGAACTTCTAAAATCGGTACTCAAAACTGGGAAAAAGAAAAGGAACTTCTGGATCAGATCTCAGCATTATATGAAGAGCATAAAGCTGAACAGGATGTTGAAAAGAAAAAAGAGATTTACAAAAAAATCGACGAGATTTCTCAGGAAGCCAGCCAGTACGCTATTGCCAATGAATACGACAAAGCAATCTCTTCTCTGGGAGCTACCGGAACAAATGCCCATACCTGGTTTGACGAAACGGTTTACAAAAACAATATTCCGAACAATGAGCTTGAAAAATGGCTGAAAATAGAGAAAGAAAGGTTCTCTGAAATGGTACTCCGCCTTTTCCATACTGAGCTGGAATCTGTATATGAGGAATTCAACAGAGCGCAGGATAATGATACCAGACTGGTAAGCTATGAACTGATGGCTGCCCTTTTCCCAACACACCCTAATGGTCAGCAGACGACACTGGGAAATCCGGAGCACCTGAAGAATCCTTCTATGAAAGCGATCCATAAGTATTTTGATGAATACTATGTTCCTAATAATTATGCGATGGTTTTGGTAGGCGATCTTGATTTCGAAGAAACCATTCAATTGATCGATCAATATTTTGGAGCTTTACCTTATAAAGAGCTTCCTAAAAAGACCCCTATTATCGAAAAACCGATCACAGAAATCGTAGAGAGAACGGTAAAAAGCCCTACTACTCCACGGGTTCAGTTGGCCTGGAGAACAGACAGCTACGGAACAAGAGAGGCTATGCTGGCTGATGTGGTTGCCAATATTCTAAGCAACAGGGGTGAAGCCGGTCTATTGGACCTGCATATCAATCAAACTCAGAAGATGCTTTGGGCGCAGGCATTCTCTGTAGGTCTGAAACAATACGGTTATTTTTCTATTGTGGCTGTTCCTAAAGAAACCCAAACACTGGAGGAAGCCAAAAATATGGTACTGGAGGAAATTGAAATGATCAAGAAAGGTGATTTCCCGGACTGGATGCTTCCTGCGATCATCAACGACTTCAAACTTCAGAGAATGAAGGGGCTTGAAACGGCAGAAGGTCTTGCTACTACTCTTTATGATTCTTATATAAAAGGAATAACCTGGGAGCAGGAGCTGAATGAGATGGAGATCTACGCAGGATTTACCAAAGAAGATATTGTCAATTTTGCCAATACTTTTTTCAAAGACAATTATGTTATTGTCAATAAAGAGAAAGGAATTAATGATAGACTGTTAAGAGTTGAAAATCCTGGTATCACTCCGGTAAAGATCAACCGTGATACTCAGTCAGAGTTTTTAAAAGAGATTTTAGCTGATAAAACGGAAGATATAAAGCCTGAGTTTATCGATTATCAAAAAGAAATTACTACGGATGCTGTTAAAGGAAAGAAATTAAGCTTCGTTAAGAATAAATACAACGATATTGCTCAGCTGCATTTTATTTTTCCTTTCGGGAGTGATCATGACAGGGATTTGGGAATTTCAACCCAACTGCTTCAATATCTGGGAACAGATCAGCTTTCTCCTGAAGATTTAAAGCAGGAATTCTTTAAAATTGGAATCAGTAATGATTTTAAAACATCCAATGACCAGTTACTGATCTCTCTAAGCGGTCTGGAAGAAAATATTGAAAAAGGAATTGCCCTTCTTCAGCATTGGATGCATGATGTACAGCCGGATCAGAATGTATATAATCAGTTTGTAGGTACTGTATTGGAAAACCGCCAGGCCATCAAAAGAGATAAAAACCGGATCATGACTGCCTTAACCAATTATACCAAACTAGGCAGCACTTCCCGTTTTACGGATGTCATTTCAAAAGAAGAACTGGAAAGCAGCAAGCCAGAGGTATTTACCAACCGTATGAAAGAGCTTTTCAAATATCCGTATCAGCTGTTTTTCTACGGAAAGGATTTTGAAAATTTCAAAGGCTATATTGGAAAATATACGGAAACCGCAAGTCTTCAGATCCCGGAACCTAAGCAGTATCCGGAGCCGGCTACGGGTGGAAATGTATACTTTATCGATTATGATATGGTGCAGATGGAAATGAGCAAAATCGGAAAGGGTAATCCGGTGAATCCTCATTATTTTGGAAAGATCAACGTATTCAATGAATATTTTGGAAGAGGCTTGTCCTCTATTGTTTTTCAGGAAATCCGTGAAAGTAAAAGTCTTGCTTATTCTGCTTACGTTTCTTATGCTGCTAATTCGGAGCTGAAACACCCCGATTATGTCACCACTTATATCGGAACACAGCCGGATAAGCTAATGATTGCTGTAGATACTCTGAATGAACTGATGAATGAACTTCCTGAGGTAACGATCCAGTTTGAAAACGCCAGAAATGCAGCACTGAAGCAGATCGCCTCTACAAGAATCACCCGTAATAATATATTTTTCAATACACTAAGGTTGAAAAAACTGAATATTGAGCATGATTTCAGAAAAGATATTTATGAGCAGATCAAGAATCTAAGGTTTGAAGACATCCGACAGTTTTATCAGACGGAGATCAAATCTGTACATTTTAATACCGCCATTATCGGGAAAAAAGAAAATCTGGATATGGAAGCTGTTCATAAAATGGGAACTTTTACAGAAGTAGAGCTGAAAGATATTTTCGGACACTAAAAAAACGAACCGCCTGATATGTGTATCGGGCGGTTTATTTTTATCAATGATTATTGATGATCAGTTTACGTCATCATACAGTCTCCGTCTCCGTCCTGATAGTAGGGATCAAAGTTCGCAGGAAGCTCTTTCAGCAGTTGTTGATGAAAAAGGTACTCCCTTTTGAAATCACGTTCGTAGATTTTGGAGAAGGTCTTTGACCGTTGAATAGCTTCATTAAGCTTTGTTTGATAACTGGTAAAACCTTTCACTTTATTTTTGACAATGAAATAGTTTAAAAAGCCAACCACCTCATCCAGTTCGGTATCTGAAAAAAGGTAAGGTATTTTAAGGTATCCATCCCTAAGCTGCAACAGAAAACACGCCTTTAGCTTCTTGTTCCGATCATAAATTTTCACCCAAAAGAACCGAAAGACCTTTGCAAAGCTTGAAAACAGATATTTTTCTTCTTTTTTACCTTCCAATACCCAAGGGTTTTCTATCAATGTATTGATTTCTTCTGCATGACGCACACCGGAAAATTCGGCTACAAAATCGGTACTTCCCTTATCAATATGGTCAGTAATTTCGTAATGAAAGTCCGGTTTTCCTGTTTTTATATTTTTTATGGAAATTAAAGAATTGGCCATAGTATCCAAAGCATGGAAAATAGGCTTCAATGATTTTGTTCCCGGTTTTTTCTCAGGAATCATTTTTGCAGCATCTGTTCTGAAATAGTAGCGTTTTCCTTCTTTTGGAAAGACATATTCAAAAACACCCATAATGGTATAAAGTGCTTCTGCCTCCTTGGTAAATTCTGTAATGGCAATTCTTCCACCATATTCTTCAAATACTTTCTTCAGTAGTTTTTTTGCAGGTCTTTCTTTCCTGAATTCCGGATTTACATATAAGGTACTGAGCCAGGCGTAACGAATTTCTTTTCCATCAATATCAAATTTATCCGGGAAACATCCTACATATCCCACGAGTTTTTCTTCATAAAAAGCCAGAATAAGAAGCGTATCTTCATCTCTTGCTTTAGGATTCCTGATATGAGACAACGCGCGGTGTCTGGTAATGGGAAGAAAATCATATTGCTGAAAACTTCCGGACGATATAAAATCTTCCAGTTCTTTTCTGTTGAATGTTTTCAGTTGTATCATTTTCTCAGAATGGTGTTTTTATTCATCAGTTTTTTCAATCTGAAGTAGGCCGTTTCTTTTTTCAGGATCCTTTCTCCACTCTCCCCCATTTCCATGGGAATTCTCTGAAAGTTCCTTGCTACACTGTCAAGTTTTACTCCGGCACATCCAAAACTGCAATAGATCTCCTCATTTTTAAACAATTCATCGAAAAAATCCTTCTTTACCTGAAAGTCGGTGAATGGAAATGCAAAAGTTTCGTACAGAAAACCATTTTCTTTCATATAAGTAAAAGTCTGATCTGTAGTTTTCATCTGCTCTTTTAAGGAAAGGTCTCCGTATTTTGGATGATCCCAGCTATGTGAGGAGATTCCAAATCCTTTACTGGTAAGCGTTTTTAATTCTCCGGTACTTAAATAAGGATGAAATTCTTTTGAATACGCTTTGAAATCAAATTCAAGGCTCTCTGCAAGAAGCTCCAGTACATTCTTTTCCTGGTAACTGATCGCCAGCATCCGTTGTTGCAGAGCCTCTACTCCATTAGTATTCTGAAGGTTGAGTATCTTATATACCTCCGGGTCTATCTTCTTCATTTTCCCAACAACATCGATAAGCAGGCTGGCCTTGCATCTGAACATCATATCTTTATTATCAATAAAGGCCGGATTGACAAAATTACAGGCATAAATCCCTTTTCGTTCCAAAACAGGAGCTACGGTATCATAAAATTCTCTGAATCCGTCATCGAAAGTAAGCAAGGCTATTTTTTTCCCGGGTTTGAAGTTTCCGGACATGAAATCTTTAAACTCCTGCCAGTTCACAAACTGAAAATACCGGGACATATAATCCAGATCGTCCTCAAACTGTCTGGTATTTTTATAGCGGATCACATTCCTGATATGGGGAAGATCCTTATCAGAAACGGAATGATAAAGAGGCAGACAGTAATCCAGCGGAAAAGATTTTCCGATGTTATCTGTTTCAAGAGCAGCGAGCACATTGATGATCCTTTCTTTCATCCTGTTAAAAATAAAAAAGAATCTATTCAAAACTCAGTTCAAATAGATTCTTAAAGGTATAACTTTTAAAAATTATTTTATAATCTTCATTTCATCAACAAGCCACTTTGAATCAGCAAACTTCTCAACGATGAAAAGGATATATTTTGTATCTACCATGATGTTTCTGCTGAAACGCGGGTCATAGTTAATGTCACTCATAGTTCCTTCCCACTGTCTGTCGAAGTTAAGTCCTACCAGGTTTCCGTTGGCATCCAGTGCCGGGCTTCCTGAGTTTCCTCCTGTTGTATGGTTGGTTGCTGTGAATCCTACAGGAACATCCCCTGTTTTGTCTTTATAGATTCCGAAATCTTTTTTGTTGTAAAGGTCAATCAGCTTTTTAGGAACATCAAATTCATAATCACCAGGTACATATTTCTCCATCACTCCAGCCAGGTGCGTCTGGTACCCGTAAGAAACGGCATCTCTAGGAGTTGAGCCTTTCACTTTTCCATAGGTTACACGAAGGGTTGAGTTGGCATCCGGGAAGAATTTTCTTTCTTTATCAGTTTCCATCTGCTGTGCCATAAACTTCTTCTGTAAAGCGTCAATCTTCGCCTGAAGTGAAGTATATTGCGGATCAGCCGTTTTCATATATGTTTCTTTCATCGTAACATACAGCTGATAGATAGGGTCTTTTTTCAAAGTTTTAATCAGCTTGTCCTGATTAGAAAATGCTTTTTCAATATCTGTATTCAAAGCAGCCCCGTTTACCGCGGTTCTACCTGTAATAATAGAGTTTTTAGACATATCTTCTATAACAGGCATGTTTGGAGCTTCATCTTTATATTTACTGAAACCAGCCGGTAAAAATTGTGGAGCTGTTTTATTAACGTATAAAGCCAATAGTTTCGCCGTCACTTTTGCATCCAGTTCTGCACTGTAATCCTTATAGAAAGACGTTAGCTTGGTTTTTAATTTGGTAAGCTCTTTATCATCCATTCTTCCTGCTTCCACAGAAGCGATGAAATCATAATAGTCTCCCGCAAGTTTCAATGTCTCAGCATTTTTTACTACTTCTGTATAGTAAGCATTGTTTAATGCATAAGGCGCCTGGTCATTGTAAAATTTATTCAGCTGATCCAAAGTAGTCTTGATCTCAGGGTTCTTAGCCACCAAAGATCCTTCATACATTACTTTTTTCTCTACTGCATTTGATTTTTTCAACCCTTCTACCTCACCGATCCATTTTTTCCAATAGTTGGCTACTGAAGCATACTTAGAAGCATATTTGATACGTGTTTCATTATCTACACGCATTCTTTCATCTAATGTTTTCAATGCAACATCACGTACGGCAATTCTTGCAGGATCAATTTCTTTCATGATCTTCTCTACTGCAACTGCCGGAAGGTATTCTGTGGTTCTTCCCGGGAATCCGAATACAAAAGTAAAGTCGTTTTCGTTCTTATCTTTGATAGAAACCGGAAGGTAGTGCTTCGGAACGTAAGGAACATTGTCTTTTGAATATTCTGCAGGCTTATTGTTCTTGTCCGCATAGATTCTGAACATTGAGAAATCTCCGGTATGTCTTGGCCAAACCCAGTTGTCTGTATCGCTACCGAATTTCCCTATGCTTTGAGGCGGAGCTCCTACCAGACGAATATCTTTATAAGTCTCAATGGTGTAAGCATAGTACTTGTTTCCATAGTACATAGGCTTTACCATGATCGACTGATATGATTCAATTTTCTGAGAGTTTTTGTAAACCTCAATATTATTGTTGATCTTCTTAGTCAGTTCAGGTTCTGTAAGATTGTCTGTACTTTCTAAGATCTGATCTGTAACTTCTTTTATATCTACGATAAAATCTACTTTTACCCCTGGATTAGGAAGTTCTCCCTGTGTATTTTTAGCCCAGAAACCATTTGAAAGAAGGTCGTTCTGAACGGTAGAATGCGCCTGAATCTGACCATATCCACAGTGGTGATTGGTCAATAGCAATCCTTTAGGTGAGATGATCTCTGCAGTACAACCGCCATTAAACTGTACCACTGCATCTTTTATGCTTGGTTTCTGAGGGTTGAAAATATCTTTAGCAGAAATCTTCATTCCCAAATCCTTCATTTCCTTTTCATTCAGCTCTGTAGGAATCCACATTCCTCCATATTGTTGTGCAAATGCCATTGCAGCTGGCAAAAGAAATACAGATAAAAGTATCTTTTTTGTCATAATCAAAATTTTGCCCCAATTTACGAAGAAAAATAGGAATGGGCTCAATAAAAGGGGTGGAATGTTGCTGGAAGAGGCTTTTTTGTGGAATTGAGATGCTGATAATAGACATCAGACATCAGACATCAGACATCAGATATTAGATATTAGATATTAGATAATAGACGAAGAGATGAGAGACTTGAGATATTGTCTGTGTAATCCGCTACTCTTTACTCTTTACTCTTTACTCTACAACACTCCTACTCTCTAACTCTCTAACCCTACAACTCTAAAAATCCCTCCTCTGGCTCAGTTTTTGTTTACTACCAGGTACTTAATAAAACATTACTTAAATTAATTATTATGATGAAAAACAAAATGCTTATCCTGGGAATTGGAGCGGCTTTATTCCTTGCTTCGTGTGCAAAAGATAAAAAGGTAGGTGAACCTGCCGATGTTGTGGCTGATTCTACTGCTGTTGCAAAACCAACTGCTACAGACAGTACTTCTCATGTCGTAACGAGTGCACAGGAAGATACTTCTGAAAATGCACTGGACTGGAACGGTACTTATGAAGCTACAGTTCCTTGCGCTGACTGCCCCGGAATCAAGACTTCACTAACTCTGAATAACGATAAAACATTCAGCATTACTGAAGAGTATATCGACAGAAAGTCAAAGAATGAGGATAAGGGATCTTTTACATGGGATACTACAGGAAGTATCATCACTTTGAAAGGTAAAACTGCCAATTATAAATACAAGGTAGGTGAAGGCATGCTGATCCAGCTGGATATGGATGGTAAAGAAATTGACGGTCCGAACAAAGATCTGTATGTATTCAAGAAAAAATAGAAAATAAAGGCTTCGGCCTTTATTTTTTTGCTTTATAGCTAAGCTCAACAGGTTTTTGAGTCATCTCCCTTTTGAGAGTCAAGCTATATTAAAACTGATAAGCTGTAATTTTCGGATCATTCACCATACGTCTGATCATTTCTTCATGATGGGTATTGTTTCCTACAAGTCTCCAGACCACAGTTAGGCTTCCCTGCGAATAAAGTTGTTTAAGCATAAGATATTTTAAATGATGTTTTTTGAACAGATCTTCACAATATTTTATATCATCTGCAGTCGTAATGGTGATTCTGTATTCTCTTACTTTATTATAGTTATCAATAAAATTCTGAAGGTACGTTAAAGCGCTCAAAACAATAAGCACCAAAGCGGTTCCCAGAAGTGAAAAGTAAACGTATCCCGAACCTACTGCCATTCCTATTGAAGCAGTTGCCCAAATGGTGGTAGCTGTAGTAATTCCTTCAATTTTATTATCTCCTTTGAAAATCACACCTGCCCCCAAAAAGCCGATTCCGGTAATGATATTGGCCGCAAGACGGTCCGGATTGGCCACTCCTATTTTAATGGAAAGAATTGTAAACAGGCAGGCACCAAAACAAACAAGAATAAAAGTTCTTAAACCGGCAGATTTATTTCGGTACTCACGCTCAGCACCAATAAATAATCCCAGAATGACGGAAATAAGAATGAGCAGCAATTCGTTTTTGACAGCATAATGATCCTGAAGAAAATCCATTTTTTACAATTTAAACAGAGAATAAAATTACAATAAAAAATTTATCCGTAAATTGAATCATCCAACTTTGTTTGGGGATAACAAGATTTTATTTGACTGAAAAACTTTCGTAATATTACAGTCTCAATAGACATTGGTGCCTGGCATCAACAAATAAAAATTTAAACTTTTCAATATATTTTCCAATGGATAAAGAAATTTCACACTTCTGGTTAGGGTATTTTACAAATGAAGACGACTTTTATAGTTTTGTAGAAGAGGATGAAAATTATTATATAGACGAAGAAACAGAGGACCAATATGTTTCAAAATTCGCAGAATCACAAGGCATCAAGTGGTTTGATGATGATTTTATAGAATATGGTTTTGAAGATGAAAATCTGGGGCTTTATGAAAAATTTTCCGAGTACTCTTATGCCGACGAATGGCTTCCGATTCTTGAAAGCAGACTGAATGAGATGAATCTGGACACCCCGGTGAACGCTATTATTTTTGCAAGCAGATTTGCCATTCCTAATCCTGTTTCTGTAGACGGCGAAGAAAACAAGCTTTATTATATGGGTGAGATTGAATTCACCACTTAAAATATAACGGAAACTTTAGCTTCATTTCTCAACATGAATAAGAGGTTAGTTTATATCAATAGTATCTGTATTCTGCTGACAACAGCCGTTTATATCTTTGGATACTATATGATGAACTATCCTATGAGGTTTGATCTCCTTTATATCATTCAGGAATGTAGTTTAGAATACCTGGCTGTAATATTTGCGATTACGGCTTTGGTTTCTTATCTGATCAGCAGCTTAAATTTTAAAGAATCAGATTTCAAATCTAAATTTCTAAGGGTCTTTCCTATTATTAATATTCTTGTTACATTATTTCTCACTTATCAATCTACAGAGATCTTTCTGAACACACAAAAGGAAATTGCTAAAAGAGAAAATCATTACCTTCAACAGGCAGAAAAGGACATTAATAATGATAAGGTAACCATACAATATTCAGGCGGACTTTCATTACCTGTTTTTAATACTGAAACCATCCAGCTTATAGATCGTATTCGGGGAAAATATGGGGTAACTTATAAAAATACAGGTTGCATCATCGATCCTATTGACCAAAAAGCTCAAGAGAAGTATACCGAAGCAGTAAATCCTTATCTTGAAAAAAGAAATGGGAAAGGCTGGAAACTCAGAATGCAGAAAGAGATCGATCAGTTTATTTCGGATCAATAACACACACCATCAGTTTTTTCTAAAAATTTATGAAAATATATTCCTCATTACAAATCGGTGAGTATCATACTCTTCATTGTGAAGACGATCTGCTCATCAAAAAAATAAGTGCTGATAAAATCGTTTGTACTGTGATGGACGGCTGTTCTACTGCTATGGACAGTCATTTTGCCTCAACACTCGTTGGAAAGCTTTTACGTAAAATCATTGTTGAAGCCGGTTATAGAGAATTGTATGAAAAAGAGATTCAGCGTAATCCGGAAGAAGAGCTTAGAGATATTGTAAAAAGTTTATTTGAAGAGCTTTTATCCATTAAGAATCATCTGATGCTGGATGAAAAAGAATTACTAACAACTGTAATCATTTTAGTTTACGATTCCAAAACTGATAAAGGGGTTATCATAGCTATTGGCGACGGGGTGGTCTGTATCAATGGAAAAATCACAGAATTTGACCGTGATAATAAACCTGATTATCTTGCCTATCATCTGCATAAAAATTTTGATCACTGGTATGAATCTCTACAGCAGAAAATTTCTTTTGATCGTATGAGTGACGTCTCTATAGCAACTGACGGAATCCTTACTTTTTCAAAAATCAAAAAAGTTTCTTATGATGGTAATATAAATTTTGCAGAATATTTAATGCTTGATTCATCAAATGACGAGACTGAAGAAATGCTCAACAAAAAAATGAAAACCCTGGAACATCAATATGGAGTAAAACCTACGGATGATCTTGCGATGATACGGCTAATAAAATCATAAAGTGTTCAATATTTTATTGCCACTCATGCACGAATCCTTTTATTCGTGTATTAGTGGCTAAAGAAATCAGGCTGCCTCGTACGAGGCAGCCTGATTTTATTTTTGATAGCATGTTTATCATTAATGTGCTTCCAGCCAGTTATCCCCTACTCCTATTTCTACTAATAGAGGAACCTGTGTCTTTAGAGCACCTTCCATTTCGGTTTTAATCAGTTTTGAAGCGGCTTCCACCTCATCGGCAGGAGCCTCAAATACCAATTCGTCATGAACCTGAAGTAACATTTTAGTTTTTAGCTGCTGTTCTTCCAGTTCTCTGTCGATTTTGATCATTGCTATTTTTACAATATCCGCTGCACTTCCCTGAACCGGAGCATTTACAGCATTCCTTTCGGCGTGACCTCTTACAACAAAGTTGTTGGAATTAATATCTTTCAAATGACGCTTTCTTCCTAAAATAGTTTCTACATAGCCAACCTGACGTGCTTTGTTCACCTGTTCTGCCATATATTCTTTCAGCTTCGGATAGGTTTCAAAGTAGGCTTCGATCATTTGCTTGGCTTCGGTTCTGGATAAGCCGGTCTGCTCTGCCAAAGCAAAAGCACCTTGTCCGTAGATGATTCCGAAGTTTACGGTTTTGGCCTGGCTTCTCTGGGTTTTGGAAACTTCTTCCAAAGGAATTTTAAAGAGTTTTGCGGCTGTAGAAGCGTGAATATCTTCTCCATCCTGAAAGGCTTTGATCATATTTTCTTCTCCTGAGATCTCAGCAATAAGGCGAAGCTCAATCTGTGAGTAATCGGCGGAGATAATCTTCTTCCCTTCTCCTGAAACAAAGGCTCCACGGATCTGCTGTCCTCTTAATGTCCGGATCGGAATATTCTGCAGGTTCGGGTTTACACTCGCCAGACGCCCTGTAGCCGCCGTAGTCTGTGAGAAATTGGTATGTACCCTGTCATCTTTTTTCTCAATCTGTGAAGGCAATGCATCCACATAGGTTGATTTTAATTTCTGATAGGTTCTGTATTCCAGGATATATTTGATGATCTCGTGTTTTGAAACCAACTTTTGAAGTACATCTTCTGAGGTTGCGTATTGTCCGGTTTTGGTCTTTTTCGCTTTTGGATCAAGCTGCATTTTTTCAAACAGGATCTCACCCAACTGTTTAGGGGAATTCATGTTGAATTCTTCTCCTGAAAGTTCAAAAATGGTAGTTTCCAATTGCTTCAGATCATTTTCAAGATCTACACTTTCCTGTGCCAGCCATTTTTCATCCAGAGAAATTCCGGCCAGCTCCATTTTCGCCAAAACTTCCATCAGCGGCATTTCTATATTGAAGAAAAGTTCTTCCAGGTTTTCCTTTTTCAATTGTGGAGCAAACAATTCATACAGCTGGAAAGTTACATCTGCATCTTCTGCAGCATAATCTGTCTGTGTTCTAAGGTCTGCATCTCTGAAGGTACCCTGTTTTTTTCCTTTTTTCCCGATGATGGTTTCAATAGATACCGGTTTGTAGTTCAGGTATACCTCCGAAAGATAATCCATTCCGTGTCTTCCATCAGGATTCAACAGATAATGGGCAATCATCGTATCGAACATAGCCCCTTTTACAGTGATGTCGTACTGTCTTAATATTTTATAATCGAATTTCAGATTGTGAGCTATTTTCAGTAAATCCTCTTTTTCAAAAAAGGGTCTGAAAATCTCAAGGGTCTGCAAAACTTCATTTCTATCTTCAGACAAAGGGATATAATAAGCCAGTCCTTTTTTATAGGAGAAACTCATTCCTACAAGTTCTGCTTCCAGCTCGTTCAATGAGGTGGTTTCTGTATCAAAACAAACAGCTCTTTGTTGCATCAGGTTATCTACCAGTTTTTTCTGAGCTTTTGGATTGTCAATAAACTGATAAAGGTGATCGTTGTGCTCAATGGTTGATTTTGTAGAAGTAGCCTGATCCAGTTCTTCGAAATTGGCAAAAAGATCAAGCTGCATCACCTGCCCTTTTGTTTCTGTTCCTGCAGGAGCCTGTTTTACCTCAGCTTCATTAGCTACAACTGTTTCTGTAGCAGCCGGAGCAAATGCTCTGTAAAGGTTTTCATAAAGTCTTCTGAACTCTATTTCATCAAAGACCTCTTTTACTTTTTCAAAATCAGGGGTTTCAAGATCATATTGTTCCTGGTGGAATTCTACCGGAGCATCACAGATAATGGTCGCCAGTTTTTTGGACAAAATACCACGTTCTGCTGAAGCTTCCACTTTTTCTTTAAGCTTTCCTTTCAGTTTGTCTGTATTGGCAAGAAGTGTTTCAATGTTTCCGAATTCTTTAAGGAATTTCATTGCCGTTTTTTCTCCAACGCCTTCCAGTCCCGGAATATTATCTACCGCATCGCCCATCATCGCAAGGAAATCAATGACCTGTTTAGGATCTTCGATCTCATATTTTGCTTTTACTTCTTCTACGCCAAGGATTTCTATATCCCCTCCTTTTAAACCTGGTTTATAAATTTTGATTTTGTCTGTCACCAACTGTGCAAAGTCTTTATCCGGAGTCACCATGAAAGTGGTATATCCTTCTTTTTCTGCTTTACAGGCAATGGTTCCTATGACATCATCGGCTTCATATCCTTCTACACCAAGAATTGGAATATGCATAGCTTCCAGGATCTTGTGGATGTATGGCACCGCAATTTTGATCGCTTCAGGAGTTTCGCTTCTGTTGGCTTTATAATCTGAAAAATCATCAGTTCTTACACTGGCCTGTCCCACATCAAAAACTACTGCCAGATGGGTAGGTCTTTCTCTTCTGATCAATTCAATCAAAGAATTGGTAAAACCAAAGATGGCAGAAGTATCCAGTCCTTTGCTGGTTACTCTCGGATTCCTGATCAATGCGTAATATCCTCTGAAAATCATCGCATAAGCATCGATGAGAAACAGCCTTTTATCTTGTGTTGCGTCCATATTATCTATAATGAACAAATATAAGAAAATAGGAGGAAAAGTTGAAAGTTTTGGAGAATGGGGACGGAAGAAAAGTCTGTGGCAAATCGTCAATTTGATTTGTCGGTCTATTTTTGAAGATAGTGGGAATGTGGTATTGAGCTTTAGTGTAGGAAAGAGGTAGGAATTTTTATTTTAGTGGATGGTGGGAATGGTGTGGGTATTTAAACCACCCCGTCAAATCACAGATTTGACACCCCTCCGGAGGAGGGGAATGGAGTACGTCTTTCATCAATGATTGCCAATAAATTGCGCGCAACTTCTAACTTCTAACTTCTAACTTCTAACTTCTAACTTCTAACTTCTAACTTCTAACTTCTAACTAGCAATCATGGTTTTCATAGTTCAGCTTTTCCATCTTATCCTGGTAGCTTTCCATTTCTTTCTTGCTTACTGTTACTTTTTTCAGCTGTACAGGAATCTGCTTTTTACCATCCGGGCTTATCCAGGTTCCATTCATCATATCTCCTTCTTTTTTTAGAATCATCAGACCGGTAAAGCCTTCTTCTACCATGGCAAACTGTTGTTTCGCCCCTTCAGTTACACTAAGTTCGAGCCAATTGCTTACTTTATCATAACGGTACATAGCATTATAGAAAGGATCTCCGCCACAGCCATTTTCTACAGATTGTATAAACAGGGTTACAGGCATTTTCCCATTCACTGTTCCTTTATACAGGGTTGAAGTGTTTTGTGCGTGTAGGGAGATAAAAGACATTGCAAAAGCAATGATAAATAGAATTCTTCTGAACATTTTTTGTTAAATTGATGTATAAATAATGATAAAAACGAAACAGTATACTCTGTGAGCATACTGTTCCATTAGTTTTTTTAAGTGTGTAAACAGCTTATTTACCTGCTGAAGGCCATAAACCATCGAAACGAGAAGTTCCGTAGTCAATTCCTTCTGCACTGATAACGAAGCTGATCAGCATACTGTTGCTGTCGATAGCGTCGAAATCTACTTCGTGCTGGATCACATATCCGTTTTCCCACTTCAAAGTGATCAATGTTCCTTCTTCGTGAGATTTGTTGAAAACGATTTCTCCTACTGTTGGTTTATATTTTCCGTTTAGTAAGCTTTCAAGGATGTCTGATTTTTCAGTAGCTTCTACTGTAACTTTGATAAGTGCGTTAGAAGGATCTGATGCTACACGTCCTGAAACGTCTGTAGATCTTGATACGCTGTAGTTCAGCTTTAATAATTTTTGTCCTTCACCGTTGTTGAATTTTAAGATTCCTCTTGAGTTTCTTTCTGCCATGATTGTAAATTTTAATCGTTAATAATATTTTGTTGTTTCAATAATTATATGACAAATATAAAGCGGTTGTTTTTGAAAAAAAAGCTTTTAATCCTAAATCTGAAAAATTGTAGTAGTTCTACGATTTCTTGTCGTAATTCTACGACATTAGAGTTAAAACGAATTATAAACAACTCAAAATAAATACTTTAATTAAAATTAAAAAGCATGCAAAAAGCCTATATTATTACACCATAAGGAGAAATAAACACTTAAAAAACGGTCTTTTTTGTTAATGATTTTCTCACAGTTTGCTGCACAGGTTGGAACAAAAACTCAGCATTTAAAGTTGATCTTTAGAATACCAATAAATATTCTGATAATTATTCTTCTTTTCTTTTTTTGAAAACTGCAGTTCATTCTGGGCTTCTTTTAAAAACTTTTCCAATTCTGCCCCTTTCCCTTCATCATATTGGTTTTTATATTCCACATCATACAAATGGATACTTTTATTGTTTTTCAGACTAAATGTAAAATATATTTTTGAGCTCTGTAACTGCGGGGTTACTGTTTCATAATCATGAGCATAAAAGCCAACAATATCGGTCTTTGCATATTGTTCGGGATTTCGTTTTCCTTTTTTAATATAGAAATTATGGTCATCAAACCATAGGGTAACCTCTACAGAAACCGCTTTCAGCAGTACATAGCAGGTTCCAAAATAAAGCAATACAAAGAGAATCAGAAAGGAGAAATTGAAGGTACCCTGCAATAAGAAATAATACAAAGTGCCAAAAAGTGCCATGGACGGAATGATAATCAATATCGTCCAGATCATGTGGAAAGGTAAAACGTTTTTGAAGATGAACTCTTTTCTTTTTTTCATTTTATAATAAATATCCCCAAAAGTAAAGCTAATATTGCTTAGCTCCCAAAGTATATCCTATAATAAATGGTAAAACCATTCAATTTTCCCATCGGCTTTAGTGATAGACCTAAAGCCCATCGTTTCGTAATTTTCATTATTTTTCAGACATTACTTTAATAGAATTGGTAGCATCCTGATCATAAATCTGAGCTCCCAAACGTAAAGCTTCATTACCAAAATAGGAAGATATGAACTCATGATTTTACTTTTTTAAATAAGTTAATTTAACTGTTCCTAACGGAGATTGTTTTACAGTTCCATCTTTTTTCAAGCAATTTTTTTAAAAATATGGATCAATAATCCCCATGCAAATCCTAAAAACATGGCACAAAAGAAAATATAAAAAGGTATATGGGTTATACTTTCCAAATGATTAAAAGTGTAATAAAAGTAAATGGACACTGCCCATATAAAGATGAAACATATTCCGAATAAAAAACTGATTTTCCATTCAGTTTTCAAAGTAACCCCGGTTATTTCAAATTTCTTTTTGGTCATTTACCATGTATAATTATGAAGTCTTTTAAGGTGAAATTATTCTTGTATTCCTGAATATCTTTATCCGTAATTTTCCCTTCTCTCTTTATTTCCTGATACCCCGGAATAATAATTCTGAAAATTATTAGTAAAACAATGCTGATTGCGAATAAAATACGAAGTTTATTAAGCATAGTTATAAAGACCTGTCTTTATCTTTGATTACAGTAGATTCAGCAGCCTGCTTTTCAGCCCTTTCTTTTCGTATAGATAGTCCTGTGGTAATTGAAAAGCCAGCGATTGTTACAAATGTCCAAATCATTGTCAAATAATAAATAAAATCTTTTGAAGGAGGTGTATAGTTTCTATAAGTGAGATATTCTCTAACACTGTAATCATATTTCTCTTGTGGAACAAAATTATTTTCATCAGGATCTAACCCATATCTTAAAGCTATAATTGGTTCATTTAAAGTTCCCTGTTTACTTTTTAACTCTTCATTATTCACTTTCAACCAAAAATCTTTATGATTAGGATTAATTGTTATAATACTTTGCGAATGATATAATTCAATTTTAAAAATTTTACCTGTAGACAAATCTTTGATTAGTGCGATTCTCTTTCTTCCATTTTTTTTCACAAAAGGAGTTCCATCAAAATAAACTTCAGACCTTTTATCTTGCGGGAGTCTTTCATAATTAGGAATCTTTACAATTTTTGAATTATTCTTGTATTCCTGAACATCTTTATCTGTGATTTTCCCTTCTCTCTTTATTTCCTGATACCCTGGAATGATAATTTTGAAAATTATAAGTAATACGATGCTGATCGCAAATAAAATACGAAGTTTATTAAGCATAGTTATAAAGACCTATCTTTATCTTTGATTACTGTAGGTTCAGTAGCCTGCTTTTCAGCCCTTTCTTTTCGTACAGATAATCCTGTAGTAATTGAAAAGCCAGCAATGGTTATAAATACCCAAGCCATTATCAAATAATAGGTAAAATCTTTTGAAGGAGGTGTATAGTTTTTATAAGTAAGATATTCTTTAACATTATAATCATACTCTGCCTGAGGTACATAATTATTTTCATCAGTACCTAAACCATATCGCAATGCAATAATAGGCTCATTTAAAGTTCCTTTTTTACTTTTTAACTCTTCATTATTCACTTTAAGCCAAAGATTATCCCGATTAGGTCTAATTGTCATAAGACTTTGTGGATGATACAACTCAATTTTAAAAAATTTCCCTGTTGACACATCCTTAATTATTGTGAATTCTTTTCTTCCATTTTTTTTCACAAAAGGAGTTCCATCAAAATAAACTTCAGTCCTTTCATTCTGTGGGAGCCTTTCATATTTAAGAATTTTCACAATCGTTGAATTATTCTTGTATTCCTGAATATCTTTATCTGTAATTTTCCCTTCTCTCTTTATTTCCTGATACCCCGGAATAATAATTCTGAAAATTATTAGTAAAACAATGCTGATCGCAAATAAAATACGAAGTTTATTAAGTGTAATCATCTATATTAATTAATAATTTTGTGCTATAATTTTTTTTCCTGATTCACCTGTATCAGAATCAGAAATTCCTTTTACTATGGCAGCATTTTTACTTTCTAATGCACTTTCTAATTGATTTACAAAATAGTCAGCAACAGCACAAACTACTGTAACTCCAAATCCAGCAATAAATCCAGATTTTCCATAAAAAAAATCTTTGGCAAAAGCCGCCCCTACCAAATTTTTATTACTTGAAGCAATCAGTCCTATATATTTATCAGGACCATATAGTTTTAACCCACCAAGTGTCCATCCAAAAGGTGTATTCTTTTCTCCTACAGCATAAATTCCTGAGCCAGCTACAGCATTATAAATAGCTACCGGAGCATTTGCAGAAGTATATCCTGTTGCAAATCCATATACAGCCTGTGATAATAATTGTACAGCTAATTCTTGCCTTGCATTATATTTCATAGAATCAGAAACCTTTTGGGCAGCCCTCTCAGTTTCAGATGCAATTAATAATCCACCTTCTTTGCAGGTTAGAACTGAAAAATTATATAATAACGGTTTATTTTTTTTAATCCTAACTGAATCGTGAAGAGGTTTCCAAGTTCCGCCTTTCTGTTTATCTGAGCAATCATGGGTAATGACAGCAACAGTTGTTCCAATTGCTACCGCAGCAATAGCCCCCAGTGCAATCCAGCCCACCGGGCCGCTCAATACAAGAGCCGCTCCCACTGCTAGGCCACCAATAAAAGCCAGCATACCACCCCAAAATTTTGCAGGAGACTTACATTTGAAGCATTCTTTTGTATTTTTATCTAATTCTGTGAGCAAACGTTTTCCCACAGAATATTGTACTTTATTGTCTTCTTTATCTAAATGCCTTTGTAACTGCTGCGGAGTTCCGGCTAAATCGAAAGTACAGGATAGCCATGCTCCTTCCTCAACGTACCCTTTCATAACTCTACTTTTTTAAGTTCATACAATACCTGAGATTCCATATTATTCTTGATCCTCTCGCTTAAATTTACAGAAGCTTCATTAATTAAACCATCCACTTTAGATACAGAAAAATCTATTTCTATATTATAAATATAATCTGTAAACTTAAACTCTATCTGAGGCCTGTAAAATTTCTCATACAGTAATATCATCTTATCTATATCCACAAACCGGGGTTTTCCCTTTTTTGTGTAATTTATAACAGAATCGTCTTCACTTTTCTTTATCGTTTCAAAATCTACTTTAAATGAAATTTGCGGAAAAAAATGAGATTCGGTTTCGAAATGCTCCTGCTCAAAGTTTTCAAAAGACCTTGTTAAATACTGACTGAATATAATTTTATTAAAAAGGTTAGAATTGCTGTTTCTCAACAAAAGGCTTTTTGAATTATATTCGATATTCCCGGCATTGATAATCTGTTCCAATACTTCAGATGGAGTTTTCTGAAAAAATTTATTCATCGGAAGCTGTTTTTTAAACCGATGCCAATTCTGCTGAAGGCTTTCTTCATTCAGCAGGTCTCTAGTTACTCCTTGATCATCTAAAGCATACACCAATGTATTTTTTACGGTATCTGATGCTCTTATAAAGTCAGCCAATTCTTCTGATCCCTGTGTATAAAAATTATAGACACTATCATCCAGTTTTACCGTAGCTACTCTTCCTTCATTCGCTTTATTTTCTAATGAAAGGTAATAATCACATTGGATTGCAGAATGGGCATTAATAACATCATTCAGCTTAATAACATTAATTTGCTTGGTTCTGTATCGGGCTTCTCTGTTTGTAATTTTATCCAATACATGCTCTGTAAAATCGCGCCCACCATTAGTCTCAAAACTTATTTTTTTCTTTAAAAGAATAAATTTCAGATGTATAGGTAGTGTATTGGCAATAATAACGTTTGTAATACCACAATTTTCATTATGGAAATCAACCAATTCCTTTACACTGATTTCTTGCTCTTTAGCAATTGATTGTAACGTATCTCCACGTTGTATTTTATATTCTATAAACCCCATTATTAATTAATATCAACCTGTCCCCCTTTTATAGTCACATTTCCATCAACCACCATCCCTGTTGTACCTTTTGGTTTGCCCACTTCAGTAAGCGTATTTCCTATAATCTTGGTGGTGGTACCTTCTATTGTTACATTCACCCCTTTTATTGTAATATCTCCCGTGGAAGTCATTGTAATTGAGCTGCTCCCGGTTTCCAGAGTGATATTGGTATCACAGGTAACTTTTACATTTCCTCCGCTATCCATCGAAAATACTGCATTAGAGCCTCCTCCTTCTTTGCTTCCAACATTGACGGTATGGGTACTTCCTGTATTAATTGTGTGATCTACCCCTACTTTTTCTGTACTATTATTGCTAACGGTTGTCGTAATATCTCCTGATCCGCTCAGTACAACTGAATTTTTATTTTTATCCTTAATGGTTATTCCGCCTCCATCATTCAATTCTATAATATGTCCGCTTTTACTGCTCAGGCTCTTAATATTATTGCCGGCTCCGCCGCCGCCGCCAATACCACCATGGAACATGCCTCCCATTACAAACGGACGGTCAGGATGCTGGTGTACGAAGTTAACAATTACCTGATCACCTACTTCAGGAATGGACATGAAACCACGGTTTTTATTTACTTTATCACTGCTTCCTGCATCAGGTGACATCACACGGATAAATTCTGTAATATCCGGACCATTCTGCCAGTCGAATTGTACTTGAACTCTTCCCTGATTCTGTGGATCTGTATTGGCAATGACCTTTGCAAACTGGGCTTCTGCTCTTGGTGTTTCAAATTCAGGACGTGGGATAAACCCTGTATCTGCAGCAATCGCTTCAAATTTACCATCATAATAGCCTCTTGCATCTACTTCATGAGTAGCTTCGATAATCATCAGTTTGGTAAAATAAGCGGTATCATTACTGTCTGCTTTACGCATTTCAATATCAGCTGTACATCCAGGATACAGAAAAGGTACGGTTGTCGTTCCTGACGTGATAAAAACTTCTGATGCCTTACTTCCGGCAGTCCCTTTTTGTGAAGCATCTATATCCATAAAAGATGAAGCTTTGATGGGAGCTACTCTTAAAGAAGGTGTGGTAAAGGTTTTTTCTGAAATTTCATAAGCACGTCTGGCAATATCTGACGTATGATTGATCTTAGAACTTCCACCAGTCAGTTTTTCATTTTTACTGCTGTTGTAGCCATAGAAGCTTGGACTTACGTGCTGTGCTTTCATTCTGACTGCAATATCACTCACACTGCTTCCATAGGTAAGATTTACCGGTTTCTCCTGAGGGGGAAGCTTTCCAAAATGTAAAACTTCTCCATCATAATAAAACTGTTCACCATAGGCTTCAGCCATTCTGGCGAGATAGTTATAATGGGTTTCTTCGTATTGAGAACTGTAGGAAACATTTCCATGCTGGGCATCTACTCTGAAGTCAAATTTATTCTGCCCAAGGCCTTCCCGGATCACATGGTCTGCAATACTGTTCAGGCTCACCGGCTGGCTTCCTCCAAAACTCTGAATATGGGGAGCCGCATCCAAAAGTACGGTTGGACTGTAGCCTTTGAGAACGACATTTCCAAGGCTTCCTTTCTCCTGGCTGAACCCTACTTCGGTTACCACTCCCACAAAATTTCGCTCAGCCCCTTTCTCAATATCTTTATATTTGAAAACTACTGTAATTCTTTTTCCTAAAAAGTTCTGGGCACTTTCCAAATTGTGATTTTCTGCGCTTCCCAATGTATCATGGGCCAGTGTCAGGCAAAACTCATGATGTTTAGCGGCACTCTGTACCAGTTTAAAATGCATGAAGTGCTTTATCATCTGTCCTTCAATTACTATATCCAGCTTTACCACACGGTTGATACCGGCAATAATACTTTGAGGAATAGCTTCGGCATTATGTATTTTTGAGGTAGGCTGCTTGGCCCACACTTTATTTTCAACGATAGAAGGGTTGTTGGGTACAAAAGTCTGGTTCATAAACATGTCTGTTCCCTGTACAGCACTTATACCCTGTTGCCCTGTTTTCACAGCTTTGTTGACCTTATCACCCGCTTTATTTAATTTTGTTTCGGCTTTCTCGGTAATATTTTGCTTAGCAGCCTTCTTCAACTGTTCCTTGCCACCTTTTATATCATTCTTCGGGCTTTCTACTTTAATTGTTTTGTCATCCTGAAACATAATGTTTTGTGTTTAAGTTATCCAATAAATAAACGGCTGGTAATACAGCGCATATAGAATCAAAAAATATAAGGTTGAGATTTTCAACATTTCCATGGACTATTAGAAAAAATCCATGAAATTCAACACGTCTTACAATGGAAAAACAGAACAGCCTACTTTTTCAAGTCGCTGCTCTGTACCAATTTTATTTTTACTAAGATGATGAATAGGCTTATTTACCTGCCGAAGGCCATAAACCATCGAAACGAGAAGTTCCGTAGTCAATTCCTTCTGCACTGATGACGAAGCTGATCAGCATACTGTTGCTGTCAATTGCGTCGAAATCTACTTCGTGCTGGATTACATATCCGTTTTCCCACTTCAAAGTAATCAATGTTCCTTCTTCGTGAGATTTGTTGAAAGTGATTTCTCCTACTGTAGGCTTATATTTTCCGTTCAATAAGCTTTCAAGGATGTCTGATTTTTCAGTAGCTTCTACTGTAACTTTGATAAGTGCGTTAGAAGGATCTGATGCTACACGTCCTGAAACGTCTGTAGATCTTGATACGCTATAGTTAAGTTTTAATAGCTTCTGTCCTTCTCCGTTGTTGAATTTTAAGATTCCTCTTGAATTTCTTTCTGCCATGATTTGTAAATTTTAATCGTTAATAATATTTTGTGATTCGGTGATTGTGTAGCAAATATAGAGGCTCTTTTTTTCTAAAAAAAACTTTTCAGTACAAATCTGAGAAATTGTAGTAATTCTACGACTTTTTGTAGTAATTCTACGACTTTTGACTTAACAACAATCCACAAACAATTAATAACCAACAATATAAATACATAAACAAACCTTATTTAAAAATCATATTTTACACATAAAAGAGAAATATTAATATTTTTTAATAAATTTTAGTATGTCTTTAACGGTTCATTTATTCAAACAAACGGATGGAATAATCGAATAAAAAATTTAATATTCAGATATTGATCTTCATGTTCTGAATTTTTAAGTATAAATAAAGTCAGAAACGGAAAGTCAATTCAGGTTGAAATTTACCCACCAAAATAGTAAGCTATAAATTCTCTGAAAACGGAATAAAAATCTCTCATTTCAAAATATCGAGGGCTTGAGCTTTCAACAGAGTAAAACTGATGTTCTTTGAATAGTTTTTTAATTCTCGTCTGGTGATAGTACTGAGAAACGGAAATCACTTTTTTAAAATGTAGGCTATCACAAATCCGAATGGTATTTTTAACAGTCATTCCGGTAGTATTGCCATAATTATCTACGAGAATATCTTCCTGAAGAATATGGTGCTCTTTGAGATAGTCTTTCATCTTCGTTCCTTCCCAATATCCTTCTTTCCCCAGCCCTCCGCTTACCAGAATTTTCTTTACACGTCCCGAAGTATAGAGTTTAATACTTTGATTCAGTCTTGCTGCCAGCCTATCTGATACTGTTCCGTCTTCATTGATCTTATTTCCCAAAACCACAGCTATATCAGCCTTTCCTCCTTTGTCATTCATCCCGTCAGCCATCATGTAGGTACAATGAATAAAGAACCAGAGAAGTGGTATCAAGACAATATATTTCAGTTTATTTTTCATTTATTTGAATTGACCTGTGAGGGGAAAAAATTAAAATCTCCTTTTAAATAAAAGAAGATTTCAATTGTACAGTGGGGCTGATGTTGTTTTATTGTTGAACGGACGCTCCTTCTTTTATGGAACGCATCAGTATTTTGTTTTTTCTTAACAGGAAATCCGGCATCAGATCGGTAGGAAGATAAAAAGTACTTTCTCCTTTCTTCTGCAGTTCGTCTTCTATTCCCGGATTCCATGCAAGAATCTGGTCCACATCGATGTTCAGTTCGGCGGCCACAACTTTCAGACTGAATCCGGCGTTGATGTCTGTTTCAGAAAGGGTTTCATTCGATACTTTTCTGTTTCCGCCTTCAAAGAAAACTTTATTGAGTCTTGAAGAATTGTAATTACTCAATACGCTTTGAAGTTCTCCTGTAGCATAGCATGCATTCAGGTATTTCTTAACGTGATTGATGGTTTCTCCGGGAAGATATTTATAAAACTCATGGTATTGAGAAGAACCTGCCGCCTGCATTGCTTTGGCGATATTCCCTTCACCACAGTTATAAGCAGCCACTACCGTTACCCAGTTATTGTATTTCTTATAAAGATTACTTAAAGAAATAGCAGCCGTCTTGGTACTTTTATAAATATCCGTACGTCCCTGTTCCGTAAGCCCGTATTGGTTGGCATGTGAGGTCATAAACTGCCAGATTCCTACCGCTCCGGCTCCTGAGGTAATATTTTTGTCAAAATGGGATTCTATAAGCGCAAGATTCCTCAGATGCTTGGGCAGCCCCTTCTGAAGAAGCAGCTGCTCAATAAATTCCACAAGATCTTTGTTGTTATTAATGATCCCTTTATACTTTTTCACACTGCTTTCTGAGATATCTGAAGCAGTAAGAAACTGTCCGTTTACCATGATAACAGTTCCCAACAGCATTATCCCTGTAAAGATATTCCTGACAATCGTTTTCATCTTAAATGTATTAATAGTAAAAAAGTAAAAAGGCTAAAGTGCAAATTTGCGGATCAGCCTTATTACCCTATAATTTAATCTACTTTCCAGCTTAGTTTTTCTTCTTCTTTATTCCAGTCTACATGAATGGTCTGGCCGGATTTTACTTCTTCTCTCACAATCATTTTAGAGATTGGTCTGGCAAGCTGTGCACGGATTACTCCTGAGATCTGTCTCGCTCCATATTTGCTGCTGAATCCTCCCAATGCAAGGTTTCTTACGGCATCATCACTGATCTTCATGGCAATTCCTAATCTCGTCAGCGAAGTATGAAGTGATTTCAGCTGGATATTGAAAATTCTTTCTGCAATAGATTCGGTGATCGGTGCAAAAGGAATGATCTCTGTAATCCTTGCCAGGAATTCCGGTCTGAATCTGCCTGAATTTGACATAATCTGCATCAGGGATGATGACTCCGGAATTTTTCCTTCTTCAAACTGTTTTACAATTTCTTCACTTCCGATATTGGAGGTAAACAGGATCAGTGCATTACTGAAATCTCCTTCTTTTCCTAGTTTGTCGTGTACTTTTCCTTCGTCCATGATCTGAAGAAATACATCAAAAACGGAATGGTGGGCTTTTTCAATTTCGTCAAATAAAACAACGGTATAAGGCTGCTGTCTGATTTTGTTCACCAGCATCCCTCCTTCTTCGTATCCTACGTATCCCGGAGGCGCTCCGTATAATAATGCGGCTGAATGCTCTTCTTTAAATTCTGACATATCAAAGCGTACCATTGCCTTTTCATCATTGAAAAGCAATTCTGCCATTGATTTTGCCAGCTCTGTTTTACCTGTTCCTGTAGGCCCTAAAAGGAAGAATGATCCGATAGGCTGTCCAGGTTTATTCAATCCGCTTCGGTTTTCAACAATAGCATCGGAAAGGATTTTTAAAGCATGATCCTGCCCTACTACCCTGTTTAAAAGAAGGGATTCCATATTCAGGAGTTTTTCTTTTTCCTGAGCCTGAATTTTCCCGATCGGGATATTGGTTTTGGCAGCCATCACAGCAGCCAGTTCCAGTCGGTCTACTTTTTCTCTTTTCTTTGCAGCATGCTGCAAAAGTTCGGCATAAGTATCTTCAATAATCTTCTGAATCTGATCAACAGGCATCGAATTGTCTAATGCCGGCTGCTCGCTCAGAGATCCCCAAAGTATAGGGCTTATTTTGTCTCTTAATAAGTTGTAAGTCCAGATCAGTTCGTCTGCTTTGTCTTTGTTGTCTGCATATTCTTCTTTTAAAATAGCATCGTAGCTTTCTTTCCAGCTATCCAGCTCTTTTTCTGAAAGTTCATCAAGCATTTTGATCGCAGCCATTGTTCGGTCTAATAAATCGATCGCTGCATCCGGTAATTTTTTACCTTTCGCATATCTTTTTGCCAGACGTACACATTCCGGAAGGGCTGTTTTCTCCACTTCAATCCCGTGGTGTTTTTTGTAGCCTTCAAGAAGTACATCGATCATTTTCACACAGGTCTTTTCATCCGGTTCATTAACGGTTAAAACTTCAAAACGACGGTTGAAAGCCTGTTCCGGCTCTATAATTTTTCTGTATTCCTCCTGGGTAGTTGCCCCGATTACGGTAATTTCACCTCTGGCTAGTTCCGGTTTCAGAAGGTTAGCAACGTTTCCAATACTTCCTTTCGGATCCAGAAGGGTATGAATTTCATCAATGAAAAGGATTGCTTTTTCAATCTTTTTACATTCATTGATTACTTTTTTCAAGCGGTCTTCAATTTCTCCTTTATAGGAAGTCCCGGCTAATAATGCTCCGGTATCCAGTTCAAGCAAAGTTCCGTTTTTAAGCATTTCCGGAACGTTTCCTTTTGTAATTTCAATGGCAAAACCTTCTACTAAAGCTGTTTTTCCTACTCCCGGTTCTCCGATGATAATTACATTAGGTTTACTTCTTCGGCAAAGAATCTCAACGAGCATTCTCAGCTCTTTGTCTCTACCGATGATGTTTTCCAGATCTCCTTTTCTTGCCTGCGCTGTGCGGTCTACACAATAGCTTTTAATGGAAGGAAATGATGAATCTGTATAATCTGCACCGTTTGAAAAAAGAGATGAAAAATCGCCATCTTCTGAAACGGTGAACGGGGTATCTTTTCTATATAAGTTGAAAATGTCATGTTCTCTCAGCGGAAGAGATTTCAGCTGCTGAAGTGAAAATACGACCTGTGGTTTTACAATGGCAGTAAGGATACAGATTGGGGTGATCTCGTCTAATCCTAATTTTAAACGAATATCATCCGCCTCTTCTATCAGGGTATCTACTGCATCATCCTGCCCTACTTCATCAGGAAGGTGTGCTGTTTTGGGATATTCTTCAATACGGACGTCTGCCCATTCATAGAAATACCCGGGATCTTTATCTATACTTTTCAGGAATTCATTAAGTCCTATATCTTTATGCATTAAAGCCTGCAGAATATGCGGACCGCCATAAGTTCCATTATAATTTTCCTTCGCTATCGACTGAGCAATATGAAATAGTTGCTTTACTGTTTCGTTGGTTACTAGTACTCCCATTTATAATTTTTCTTATATTAATATATTTGCGTTCTGTTTTTGATCTTATCTCCGGGGCATTTGGTCCTGACCCGGATTTTTTTAGTGTCTTTAAAATTAAATATTTTATTCTAAATGAGATAAAGATAATTAATTCTTCTATGAGAGAAGTAACAATCGGCTTTTTTGTTCTTTAAAGTGATATTGATCTCCCTCAGGATTTCCCGATTTTCTGCTCCATATTCTTTTTTTATGTGAATCTTAAATATTCAAAAAGTACATCAGAGCCAAACTGATCCACTGAAGGCCTATGTAAATATAGAACAGCATTGCCGAAGGCTCTGCCAATTCATGTAATTTTTCGATCAGAGTGGTTTTAATAATGTCATAAAAATTCACATTCTCATCGCCCAGATTCAGTTCATCAAATTTTATTTTGTTTAAAGCATAACTCAGAATACGTTTGAGAATTTTATTTTCTGAACTGTTTCTGAATTCATTCAGAAGTTTCACTTTGGCCAGGGCATAGTCTGCACTGGTACGAACGACTGTGGGCTGATTGGTTTTGAATTTATCCAGAACTTTATCAATAAAAGGAACCAGAATTGTTTTCGCATGATCTTTGAGCAGCCTGCTGATGATTCTTGCCATAGCGTATTTGGTGGCGAAAATGGCAATTACAAACGGCGCTATGATGATCAATAAATAGAAAAGTCCTGCTGATACAGGTTTAGCCATAACTGTAGCTACTATAAACGCCAAACCACCGCTATGTCCCAGTGATGCCCCTAAACTGTCTGCCAGAATATAAATTCCCAGCACAAGGGTAGCAATGGTGGAGACAATTCCTATAGCATAAATTTTAAACAGGCTGAAAATGAATACAGCGGATAGCTTCGAGAAATATTTCAGGTGATCGGTGATTCTGTTCATTACGGTTATTGAAGTTTAATCAGGTTATGTTTTTTTAATATTTTTTTCAAGATAAGAAAAATAAAAGAAAGTCTGTTTTAAAAGTAAAAAGGTGATCATTATAATACTCTCAACAATGCTTGTAAAAAAGATTTTATTTATTCCACAGCCATCTTATCTGATAAAAGGGTATAAAATTGATACAAAATAAAAAAACAAAACTATTTTTATATAATCAAGTTAGAATCCTTTCTCATAATATCCCACTGGAACTTCCATAAAGAGATTTTATTTGTGATTAAATTTACATTATTAGAAGGATCTTTATCATTCATATTCTTACAATTCAGCGTCATGGTTTCCGGTGATGTAATATTGATATTGCTTCCTGTTGTATCCAAATGAATTTCACTAACGCTTTTATCCGTCATAATGATGCTTTCATCTTCTGTAAAGACGACTCTATGGCCGCTTCTGGTCTGGATAGACTTCACACAGTTGTCCATTCCACCTCCTAAGCCTACTCCATCGTGGCACATTCGCTCATGACGAAAGGTCGGTCGGGGTGGCTATGGACGATATTCACCATCATCTGATGCCCTACTTCCGGAATCATTAAATACTTGATTCTGGGTAATCGGCCAATTTGAATTTATTTAGAAAAAGCCACAATAAAATAGCACTGATTATTGTATATAAGTACGATGATGAAATGACACCCATTATTTCGCTTTCAAAAGAAAAAGAGCTCCATGCTGAAACTCTGTCAACGAAAATATTATAGTTATTGACAAGAACAGCTATCAAAAAAATAATCGCGACTACAATGGAAGTAAATAACTTTCTTTTTATCAGCTTTTTAAACAAAAAAAATAGTAGTATAAGTATTGTTGAAGAAAAAAAAGAAAAAATTGAAACATCTCTTAAATATGAACAATCTAGACATGATGCAGATACATCATTTGAATAATCTTTCATTGAAAAATATGTTGTAAGAAAAAACAAAACATAAACAACAATAAAAAACATTATATTTTTAATTTTAATATATCTCATTATTTTTATTTATCTTTTCGTTGCTTTTTTATCTTTTTCAAATACAAACATTCCACCTTACAATAATCCTGCAGGAGAATGATTGACTAACTGAATGAGCAATATGCTTTAAAGTTGTTCAATTGGATTATAACGATCAGATTAAGTATTGATTAATTCAAATTAATCAAGATATTCCAGTTCTTTTTAATAAAAATAATTCACTGTTTCTACAGGTTTCTTGTTTTTATTATAAACTTCTTTTTGGATTATTCTTCCCATATTGTCTAGCTTGTATTTAATAATTTCAGAATCTAAAAGTTCTTTATTTCCTTCTATCTTGCCATTATTCATTTTGTTTGAAAAACTGAATTTATTAATTGTTACTTCTATCTGGTCAGATTGATAAGTGTATTTTTTCTCAATTACAGAAAAAGGTATTTCAGATTTACTTCTAAACTGTTGCCAGCTTAATTTCTTTTGTTCTTCAATAGTTATAGGCTTCCATTTTTTATCGATAAGAACTGAAGAGTTTACAATATCATATTCAAATTGCATTTCTTCAATGATCTTGTCATTATTATATATATAATTTTTTTTGATAAAATGATTAATTATTTTTTGTGAATCATTTTTGTCAGGCATTCCTGAATATTCTATAATCTCAATAAGTCTTCCAGAAGAATCATACTTATATTCTGTAATTAAATTCTGATCACCACTAAACTTTTTGTCTAGATTGTTTTTAGAATTATAAGTATAATGAAGAATATATTTTTTATCTTTTTTATTCCCTTCTTCCCTTATAACCTGATTGTCTTTATCATAAAAGTATTTTATACTTTTTTCAGCTGTTTCAGACTCTAACAAATTAGCACCCTCATCGTATTTATATTCAGCAATTATCTTTCCTCCATCATCAACCTTTAAAAGCTCTGCAAATCTATTATAATGATAAACTACATTGCTCATTTTTAACTCTCCTGACTGATCCGGAATGTTCATTTTTGAAGTACCGATCAACCCTAATTCATTTACTGTATTTTCAGTAGAAAAAATACCTGAAGAAGTTTCTGAATCTCCAGTTGAAAATTTATAATTCTGTTGTACTTTTTTAGGGAGGAAATATAAAAATTCATTTACTTTGAGTAAATAATTTACATAATTTAAATCTGGTTTATATACTGTATACATGGATCTTTTTAAATCTATATATAAAAGTTTTTCACCTAAAGGATTATATATTATAACCTGATCATTTATTTTCTCAAAAGCTGTTTTGTGATTGGGAAACTGGTCTTTCATTTTTAGTTGATTAGCAGTAGTATTAGTTTCTTTACTATATTTAGATTGACAGGAAATCATGGCTGATCCTGTCAAAAATAGTAAGCAAGATATTTGAAAATAAGCTCTCATAGTTTTATTTTTTTACTAATTCTATCAAGTTAGGATCCTTTCTCATAATATCCCACTGGAACTTCCATAAAGAGATTTTATTTGTGATTAAATTTACATCATTAGAAGGATCTTTATCATTATTCTTAAAATTATAATCATAATCCATAATATTATCTGTTGTTCCTTGTTCTAATGTAATACCTTCAGTGAACCAACTACCTCCTCTTTTTAAAAAAGTATGAGGAAGATTAAATGTATGACCTGCTTCATGAATAAATGTGGAAGCATCAGCCTGAGGAGTTAGCATCGCACTATCAGCCTTGTATGACACATCTTCTGCTTTTCCTAATAAAATAGTATTGTTTTCACTTTTAATTCCAAAAGGTAATAAAAATATTATAAGCTCTTTTTTATCTTTTGTTTCATTTGATTTAAATGCGTCATTGATTTTATCTCTAATCCTTCCTGAATTGAACTCTTTATCATTATCATTTACTATATAATGACTACTTCGCCCTTTTTTCAACTTAAGATCATGAAAAAAGGAATCTATGTTTTCAACATCAATTTCAAGTTGTTCATAATTAGTACTGTTCTTTTCCTTATATCTTATCAATGGTTGAGACATCATATCAATAAGTGATTGCTTATTGTTACTTATAAAACTTGTATACCGATTGATGGCTTGCATTTGTTCATTATATAAATCAGTAGAAATTTTTTGTCTTTTGACGACCAAAGCTTTTACATCTTGAAGTTCTTTTTCCTGTTTCAGAATAATATCTTCAATTTCTTTCACTCGTGTTGAATTTCCAACGTTCTGTAATGAACTTTGTAAACTTCTTAAATTAGCAATTCCTCTAGTCAAATTCTTTTCTCTTTCTGCTAACTTTCGATTTTCCTGGTAACCAACTGAAGCTCCTGATAAATATACTTTATCTTCAAAATTTTCAATATATATCCAACCTTTAAAAAATACTTTAACATACCTGAAAACTACCTCATATTCCACTGAATTGTTATAAACATTCAATATTCCCAATAGCTCTCCTGCACTTACATATACTGTTTGAGGCCCTGTAGGAGTTTTTCCACTTGCAATTTCGTCTTGTCTTTTCTTTTCCTCTGCTTTTTCTTCTTCACTTTTTTTATGAAATGTTAGAATGATTGAGCTGTGATCTGAAATATAGTCTAAAAAAGAGATTCTTATTGTTTTAGAAAATAATTTAGGATGGCTCTCATTTATATTAAAAAAAGTATCTCCACTATCAATAAAAGCAACTTCAATTTCATCACTTTTACTGCTGATTTTGATATGTCCTTCCACCGGCTCCTCAATATTGAAAAAAACATCCAGTTCATAGCTTTTAGAATTTCCAGAGTCATCTTTTGCAAATGCAGAGAACCATGGAACAAAATAAATTTTGCCATTGAGATTTATTATTGAGCCACCAGAATTTTTACCAGCCTCCATATACCCTAACTCCCTAATCGGGATATATTTTATAATAGAAGTGTATTCTTTCTGTAACTTGTTTCGCCCACTCAATAACGTTTTGTTGTCTTCAAAATCATAAGGTTCATTATATGTAGTTCCGTATTTATTTCCGGCATACCAATCAAATCCAAAATCCGGTTTATTACTATAATCTGATTTTCTTCGAAAAATAGCCACCCCTTTTATAGAGTTCTTTAATTCTTTTTTATTAGCAGGAGGAATATTATATGTAACTCCTTTTTGATCTCCTTTTTGTCTAACAAAATTTGAAGCCAAATTACTTATGAAACTTCCTGCATTATTTTCAATATCCTGACTTGATCTTTCAGAAATTTTTCCACCAGCTATTTCTGTAATATTTCCCATGATAACAATTTAAAAGTTACTACCTTTTTCCCCACTATTGTTTTTCACTTCTTTCTGCGCATTATGGTGAATGGTTCCTTCTGATGAAATCACTTCAATATCCTTACTGGCATTTCTTTTCACATTTGTTGACTCTGAAGAAATATCTCCTTTTGCAACTTTCATAATATTAGCAGCCATTAAAGAATAATCCAATATGGCATTCTGCCAGATATTTGCACCTGCAGTTTCTGTAATATTCATTCCCACAGAATTACTCTTATTCATCCCCACTGTTGTAGTCATATTCTCCCCCACATTGATATTCATATTCTTACAATTCAGCGTCATGGTTTCCGGTGCTGTAATATTGATATTGCTTCCTGTTGTGTCCAAATGAATTTCATTACCGCTTTTATCGGTGATAATGATGCTTTCATCTTCTGTAAAGACGACTCTATGGCCGCTTCTGGTCTGGATAGACTTCACTCTGTTATCCATTCCTCCGCCGAGGCCAATTCCCCCATGGAACATTCCACCCATTACGAAGGGGCGGTCAGGATGATTATGTACGAAATTGACCATTACCTGATCCCCTACTTCAGGAATAGCCACATACCCACGGTTCTGGGTAATTCTGTCTGTTCCTCCTGCATCAGGGCTCATGACTCTTACAAAGTGCGTTGTATCATTCAGCTGCCAGTCAAATTTCACCTGAACTCTCCCTTGTCCTTCGGGGTCTGCATTAGCAACAACAGTTGCGATCTGAGGCTGGGCTATAGGAACTGTAAATTCTGGTTTGGGTAAAAATCCGGTATCGGCTGCAATCGATTCAAAACTCCCGGTATAATGTCCAATGACATCTATTTCATGAACGGTTTCTGTAATCATCACTTTTGTAAAGTAAGAAGTTTCGTTGCTGTCCGGTTTTCTCATATAAACATCTGCAACGCAACCGGGATGCAGGAACGGAACTGTTGTAGAACCGGATATTGAAAATACGCTTACGGCCTCACTTCCTGAAGTACTTCTCTGAGAGTGCTCTACATCCAGATGGGTAGATGCCTTGATAGGTGCTACCTGAAGTGCCGGGGTTTTATATATTTTATCATTATGGCCATATGCTGTCTTAGCAAGATCCCCTAAATGCTTTACCGGGGTTTCTCCTGAAGTCAGTTTTTCGTTTTTACTGCTGTTATAGCCATAATACTGTGGTTTTGTATGAACAGCTTTCAATTCTACTTTGATATCATTGGCATTACTTCCATACACCAATTTGATAGGTTTATTCTGAGGCGGGAGCTTTCCGAAGTGTAATACTTCACCGTCATAATAAAACTGTTCACCATAAGCTTCTGCCATCCTTGCAAGGTAATTGTAATGTGTTTCATTATATTGGCAGCTGTAGATGATCTGAGAATAGTCATTTGTATCGACTCTTATATCAAAACGTTCTTTATCAATTCCCTGCTTGATCACTTCTTCTGCTATAATCCCCATATTGACAGGCTGTACACCACCAAAACTCTGTATATGTGGAGCGCCATCCAGCAATATGGTGGGGCTGTATCCGGAAAGTACAATATTTCCCAGACTCATTTTCTCCTGGTTAAAGCCCACTTTGGTAATGATTCCTACAAAATTTCTTTCAGGGCTGTTTTCAATATCTTTATAGGCAATAACTGCTGTGAGCCGTTTTCCAAGAAATTTATTAGCTTCTTCAAGCGTATGACTTTGCTTGTCTCCCAATGCATCGTGAGCCAGGGTAAGACTGAATTCATGATGATGATTTGTTTTTTGCTTAAGCGTAAAATGCTTATAGTATTTAATAATTTTTCCTTCTACAACCAATGACAGTTTTACCAGCCGATTGATTCCTTTATGGTGATTTTCAGATATACCATCGGCGTTCTGTGAAGGCCGGAAAGACGGACCTTTTGTTTGTAATTCGGTTTTCATATGCTTTGTGTTTGGGTGAGTACTAAAGATAATAATATTTTACGAAACTGCCATCGGATAAGTTTCAGTATAAAAACTTTCTCTAAGGCAAAAAAAGACTGCCTTTAGTGAGGACAGTCTTCTTTTATGAATGTTGATAATGTGTATTAATTTTAAGTCGCTTAGGTTTATTTACCTACTGAAGGCCATAAACCATCGAAACGAGAAGTTCCGTAGTCAATTCCTTCTGCACTGATGACGAAGCTGATCAGCATACTGTTGCTGTCGATAGCGTCGAAATCTACTTCGTGCTGGATTACATATCCGTTTTCCCATTTCAAAGTGATCAATGTTCCTTCTTCGTGAGATTTGTTGAAAACGATTTCTCCTACTGTCGGCTTATATTTTCCGTTCAGTAAGCTTTCAAGAATGTCTGATTTTTCAGTAGCTTCTACTGTAACTTTGATAAGTGCGTTGGAAGGATCTGATGCTACACGTCCAGATACATCTGTAGATCTTGATACGCTGTAGTTCATTTTTAGTAATTTCTGTCCTTCTCCGTTGTTGAATTTTAAGATTCCTCTTGAGTTTCTTTCCGCCATGATGTGTAAATTTTAATCGTTAATAATATTTTGTGATTCGGTGATTGGTGTAGCAAATATAGAGGGTCTTTTTTTCTAAAAAAAACTTTTCGGCATAAATCTGAAAATTTGTAGTAGTTCTACGATTTCTTGTCGTAATTCTACGACATTAGATTTATAAGCCTACACACAACTACCATGAATACAGTATTTTAAATTATTTCCCAAATTCTAGATAAAACCATTTTTTACACTTAAAAGAGAAATACAGGCGGTTTAAAGTGTAAAATTCACCCTTAAAACTTAATGATTACCCTCAATAAATTTCTTATTTTTCGGCTCAAACCTCTAACCTTTCATCTTCATATTTTGGTATAATGAACTTCAAAAGTTCTCCGGGATGAAATTTTAAAACAAACTTATACCCTATGGCTCTTATCTTTCCAAAATAACTCATTTATTCACAAAAAAAAACAGAAGTTCTCACTCCTGCTTTTGATATTATAAAAACTAAAATTAATGTTTAGTATATTCCGGCTGTTCTGTTGGAATTCTTGTTGGGGTAAAGTATTCGTTAAGCCAGTAGAAGGTTTGCCCGTTCTGCTGGATCTTCACAGCAGGATTGTTTCTGTTGGCAAGCATTCTGTCTGCCAGATCCTTATAATGGTGGAAGTAATTTCTTACCGTTTCACTAGGAACAACTTTTGATTTTTTCCATCCTTTCAGTTTATACTTAGCCATCAGTTCTTCTTCTGAAAGATCGAACCCTGTACTGATTCCTATAGCATAAGACATCGGAAGCTCATAAAGCGCCCCTTTATCCAGGAACCTGATTGTTGGATTGTATTTTTTCAGCAATTTCACATATTCTTTTATGGCTTTTGCCTGGCTGAAATTCGGACGATCAGCTTCAGTATTCTTATACACTTCGGTATAGAATGCTTTCAGATTATCATATTCTGTTTCTGAAATAAGAATTCCTTTTTCAATGGCCGGTGTATATTCTTTCAGGTCTTTTGGAATATATCCTTTCACCAGGAATGGGCTGCTATAGTTGATCAGCTGCGCTGCAATTCCTGCAGAAACAGGGTTTGTAAGCCCCGGATACAGGTATTTATATTTTAAATCAACATCTGTTTTACCCGCTCCTACGGAAGAATGGAAATAATCATTAAGCGATTTATCTATATTCTGATTATCCAGGGTAACCTGTGCAATAAGACTGTCTACAGACTTCTTAAGGAATCCCGGAGTGGCAACATCTCCTTTTTTAGGGAAGATAACAAATCCCTGAGACATACTCTGCTTAGGATATGCCAATGAGAAGAATCCTTCGTCTCCTTCCACAAGGCTGAAGTTATTCTTGGTAAGAACATCATTTTGATTAATGATCTTTTGTTTTTTAAGCTCTGCAATATTTTTTGCAGTATTGGTCACCACATTCTCCGCCATCAATACGAAGTCATTGTAGTTATCTGATGATCTTGCATTGGTCTGGAACATAATCAGCCTTGCCTGCGCCTGTGTAAGGGAGCTTATCACACTGTACATATTTCCGCTCTGGCTGGCAGAAGTCCCCACCGTCACTACAATATTGGTTTCATCAGGAACATTTGAAAGAAGGTTTCCGGCTGCAGAAAGAGCTTCTCCTACCGGCTGGTATCCGTTGTTGCTCGGACAGTTCATTTCATTGGTCTTCTGATTAATGAATGCCGTGATCTTACTATAGTCTGTACTCAGGTTGGAAACTGCAACATTATTTCCACATGAATTGTTTTTATATAAAACAACTCCATACTTTACGGTACTGAAGTAAGAAGGTTTTTCGAATCTCAGCTGCAGATCCTGTAATAATGATTTTACAATAGGAGCATAAGGAGCATTGGCAGCACTTATATCTAATGCAAAAACGATATTGATATTTTTATCTCTCTCCGTAATTTCTTTATAACGGTCAAAATAAATTTCTTCTCCTAAAACGTTGAATACATAGTTTTTACTATAGTCTAAAATATTCGTAAAGTATTTTGTTTTGGTATCCAGAGTAGGAGTTCCTTCTAAGGCAAGGTTTACAGGGAAAATATTCTCCAATGGAGGTCTCTTGTTGACATCCGTAAGAAGAATGGCCGTTTTATTATCAGCATCTGATCCTGATCCACCTGGATATCCTTCATGGATTCCTAAGGTCGTTTCATTGATCCCTGTTGTATTTTTTAGTTTTATAGCAGAACGTTCTCCCCATGCTGAGATCACGTTGGAACTCACCCATCCGTAAAGGCTGGTACCGATGCTGTCTATATCAATAGAAGGTTTTTTCCCTACTAAAAATCTTTTGTTATTTTCAGCCTGTTTGTACACATATACCATCTGCCCGTTAGGGATTTTCACATTGGCTGTTTCAATAAGGCTCGGTGAGTTGAACACCATGATCGAGTCATTTTTGTAGTACCTTTCAGCGCTTTTGATCACTTCACTATTGTTAGGCACTACCGCTACTCTTACAGGATACCCTGTTTTTTCATTTTTTAAGGAGTTGCTCCAAAGAAGCAGATCAGATTCAGGGATCCAGCCATAAGTCTTGATAGACTTTGATGAAACTTTTTTCATTAAAGCATCAGGAACGTATTCTGCAACCTTCACCATTCCGTCTCTGTGTTTTAAAACCATTAAAGGTTCTAAGAATTTCACTTCTTTATATGACTTCTCGTCATCTTTATCCAGATAAGCTGTATTTCTTGAGCGGTCTGAAACAACGATCCATGGCACGGATTTTTTAGGGTATCCGTTGACTACAGGAGAATTATCTACCTGGCCATATTGAGAAGGCTCCGGGGTTTTCTTAGACGGAAGCTTTACCTGGCAACTCGTCAGTAATACTGATAACCCTATATAATATGCTGCTAGAGGAAATTTATTTTTCATCCTATTTTATCTTTTTATGATTGGCGCATCCGGAAGACCGGACGGTATTATTTGCTTTGATTAATATCTACTTTGGTTACACAGTTCTGTGTATCATCGAAATTCACCTTTACAGTCTGAATCACTGTATTTTTGTCAAACTGAAGACCTGCACAATACATATAGAAATTGTTTACCTTACTGTCATTTACTTTTACCACTGTATTTTCATTGTTACACAGATAAGTCTTCAGCAGGTAATTGTAATGCATATTGAAGCTGTTTCCGTTAGCAATCTGCTGCAGGTGATATTTGAAATCATTATCTATTTTGGCATAAGAATCTTCTACAGATACTTCCTCTTCAGCAATAGGATCATATGCACGAATAATTTTGATACGGTGGTAAATAGGATTCTCATTTTCTTCTGTAAGCAAGGTTACCAGATAGTCTCCCGGCTGTTTATAAGAATAGATAGCAAATTTTTCTTTGGAATCTGTACCTCCGGTTTCTCCGAATTTCCATGCAAACTTCTTGGCTTCTGAAACGGCACGGAAAGTTACGTTTTCATTTTGCATAGCCTGCGCCGGCGCTTCAATCGTTGTTTTGATCTGTGCTGTATCTTTTCCTCTCTGGATGCTTCTTGCATTTACCATTACCGGGAAGGATTTCGTATACTTGTTGTCTATGATCAAACTTACCTGGTAATATCCCGGTTTGTTGTAAAAGTGTATTCCTCTGTTTTTATCAGAAGTTGTACCGTCTCCGAAATTCCATCTTTTGGTCTTTGCAAATTGGGTTTTATCTTCAAATAAAAGCGTATCTCCTACCGCCAATGAAGACGGGTAAACTACCCCAACAATATCATCGGCAGAGTGAATCACCTTTTTCTGCAGCCACAGAGCAACCAGTGCTGCAATGAGCAATGTTGCTATAACACCAATAATAATGTTCTTTTTGTTCTTTTGAAAATAATTCATAGTTAATAATTGTGATGTGTTTTATTTATAGTTCCTAGTATTTCCATTCTTTACCTACTGCGTTCTTGATTTGAGATCTTTTTCGCGTTCGTAGATTTTATTCTGCTTGTCTTTATATCCGATTCTGCAATCATCCACCTGCTTCTCAAAGATTTTAATATCTTCTGTGGTGGTTGCAATTACCTTTTTGTCATCAAAATACATTTTGTAAAATTTGGCAATCTGAGGATAAGCGTCTTTTCGGATGTCAATAATCTCATTATTGCTGAAATAACTGTTCAGATCATTGACTCCCAGCTGGATATTATTTTCGGCAAAAGGCTGTGGACCGTCACTCGTAAGTTTGGTGATCATCGTATAAGTACTGTCCATGATAGGTAAAACAACCTTTTGGTGCTTTTCAAATTCAGCTTTCTGTTCCAGATTCTGAATTCCTCTTACATCTTCATCAGAAAAAGGGGATACAAATCCTTTCAGAAAAATAATGCCTAAAAACAGCATAGCAGCCACCAGCATAAGGATCAGGTAAAAAAACTGATAATGCCTTTCTTTTTTAGATAATGTGATTTGTCCTTGCATATCTTTTCTTTTTATCTTCTTCTTTTAGTTCCTGTAAAATTTCTTGTAGGGTCTTTTCTAAGTTCAGTATTGGCTCTGTTTACTTTATTCATACAGTCTTCAAGATCCCTTTTGGCTATTTTTTTTCTAGATTCCACCACCATGATGTCAGCTTTTAGCTTCAACATAGGTTCTATTTGTTTCATCAGCACAGCGTAATGCTTAAAATTCTGGGTACTGTCTTTCCCCATAATATTTTTAGCATCTCTTACGTTATCCATAATACTGGTTCTGAGAAAAACCTCATTCTCCACCTTATTAAGACTAAGCTGGGCCATTTTTTCGTAGATTTCGTCAACATGATTTTTCAGCACGTCGCTTCGGAGCATCAATTCTTTATAGGCTTCAGACTCTTTACTGATCCCTTCCCGTTGTATATCATAACTCTTAAAGAAGAGAAATAGACATGCGAATGATACTACCGACAAAACGGCAAAAGACAGAATAAACTTCCAAATGCCTATTCTTACGTCAGATTTGTTTAATTTTTTTTCCCTGTTCGAAGACATAATTTGCGATTTGTTTGGCCTGTGAAAATATAAAAAAAAAATTTTATGCACAATACGTAATTTCCCCAGAGCGGTTTCGGAAAAACCCTGATTAAATTAATATTAATTTCCCCTTTCATAAGTTTTTCATAAATTAGGCCTCTAAATTTTAAATATCATTCGCCAAATCGATATTGAAAATGAGTAAAATATTATCTAATACCGTGCGTTTCTCGATTGCTGACAGTGATTTTTATTTTAAAAAAATAATGATCAAAACGCTGATGGAGAACCCTTTTTATATGCTTCTGAATGATTGCAACAACGGGCACGAGCTTGTAAACAGAATCTACAGAAGGCAGGAGGATGTGTTCATCATCGAATTGTTTATGCCGGTATTGAGCGGGATTGAAGCCATCAAATACATCAGAAAAAACAATACGGAAACCCCTATTGTGACCTACTCCGGCACCTATCAGGAGGATATGGCAGAAATCTTATCCAGGATTCCTAATATCTATTATTGCGAGAAGAAAAGCAACATCATCAAGGACATCATTAAAGGAAGTATTGCCTCTGAAGAATTTGATTATCAAGCCTATTCTAAAGAATGGGAACAGCAGCCCCTAGCCGTACAGGAGTATATGGACCGGCAAAAGAAGGGACAGGAAGAATTGTCTCCTGCAGAAATTCAGCTGATGCGGTTCTGCTATGAAGGTTTCAGCAATAAAGAGATTGCAGAAAAGCTTAACCTGAGTGCAAGAACTATTGACACTTATATTAACCGTCTTACAGAAAAACTCGGATTGAAAACCAAGCTCCATCTGATCCGTTTTTGTGTGGAAAACGGATATTATAATTCCAGTATGTAGAAATTAATTGATTCCGGATTTTAAATTCAGAATTAAAAAAATGACTGAAGACAAATAAAGGTTTCGGAATATAGAATTCCAGAGATAAAATCTTCTGTATTGCTTTATATCACAGGTATTTTTCAAATTTCGATCCTATAGGAATTCCCTTGGGCACAGGGCCAGATTATTAAATTGTTAAATTCTTCTGAGGCATCCTTAATATAGTGTATACATTAAAACCTCAAGTATCTGAATAAAAATATTTTGCCACTAATTTGCTAGTATTCAATTTTTTTAACTAAATTTGCACACCTAAAATTTAAAATTAAAATAAGGAAATGACAAAGGCAGAATTGGTAAACACCATCTCAAATAAGTTGGGAACAGAAAAGAATGAAACACAGAAAGTTGTAGAAGCTTTTATGCAGGAGATCAGAACTTCTATGTATAATGGGGATAACGTTTATCTGAGAGGTTTTGGATCTTTTATCATTAAAACAAGAGCTGCTAAAACAGGAAGAAATATTTCTAAGAATACTGCAATTGAAATTCCTGCTCATAACATTCCTGCTTTCAAACCTTCAAAATCATTTGTAGAGAAAGTAAAAACTAAAGTTGCAGTAAAATAAGAACATTAACTGAATATTAACTAGTTACTAAAAAATTAAAATTATGCCAAGCGGAAAGAAAAGAAAAAGACACAAGGTTGCGACTCACAAAAGAAAGAAAAGAAGAAGAGCGAACAGACATAAGAAAAAATAATCTCTTCTTCTCGAGATTTACAATATAATAATATAGTTGGTGGTTTTAAATTTTTAAAGTTCACCGACTATATTTTTGTTTGCAACTATAAGATTCCGCGGAAAACGGATGGTTTCAAATATTATTTTAATAAAAATATAATGGTTTTCGTTCAAAATCCTTATATTTAATAGATGAATTAATCAAGAACAATATCCATTTCCTATAATCTTAACAATTTTATCTTATAACAAAATGAAGAAAGAACTAATAGTTTCGCATGAAGATGATCTTACAAAGATTGCACTGCTGGAAGACGGAAGACTATGTGAACTTCATGAGCAAGAAGACAAAAGCGATTTTATAGTTGGAGATCTGTTTATAGGAAAAGTAAAAAAACTGGCTCCCAATCTGAATGCAGCCTTCGTCAACATCGGATATGACAAAGATGCATTCCTGCATTATCAGGATCTGGGTCCCCAATATCTTACATACAGAAAGTTTTTAAAAGATACTATTTCTAAAAAACAAAGCACTTCGAGCTTAAAGAATTTCGAGATACAACCCGAAATAGACAAAAACGGAACCGTAGATAAGGTTATTGCAAAGGACGATCTTGTTCTTTTGCAGATCACCAAAGAACCTATTTCTACAAAAGGCCCTAGAATTTCAACTCAAATCTCTCTGACAGGACGTTTTCTGGTACTGATTCCTTTCGACAATAAGGTTTCAATTTCTAAAAAGATCAGAAGTTCTGAGGAGAAAGAAAGACTGAGAACCCTGATTGACAGTATCAAACCGGAAGGCTTCGGTGTCATCATCAGAACAGTGGCCGAGGGGAAAAAAGTGGCAGACCTTCACAATGATATGAACCAGCTGGTTCAGAAATGGGAAAGCACTTTTAAAAATATCCAGAAAAATAAGGTTCCATCTAAAGTTTTAAGCGAAGAAGACAAAGCTTCAGCTATTTTAAGAGACAATTTTAATCAGGATTTCGTTAATATTATCTGTGATGATGAGCAGATGGTGAGCGAGATGAAAAATTACATTGAAGTAATTGCTCCTGAAAAGAAAAATATTGTCCAGTTTTATGATTCTCATATTCCACTTCTGGAATATTACAATGTTGAAAAACAGCTTAAACAGAGCTTCGGAAAGCACGTAAACATTCCAAGTTCCAAAGGCGCTTATCTTGTTATTGAACACACAGAAGCACTTCACGTGGTAGACGTCAACTCCGGAAATAATATCACTACCGGAACCGCCGTCAACAAAGAACACGCACTGAAAGTGAACAAAATGGCAGCTACCGAAATCGCAAGACAGCTTCGTCTCCGTGATATGGGAGGGATCATTGTGATCGACTTCATCGATATGCCGAATTCTGAACATAGAAGAGATCTCTATGAACACCTTAAAGAGGAAATGAAGCGCGACAAAGCCCGCCACAAAATACTTCCTCCAAGTAAATTTGGACTGATCCAGATTACCAGACAAAGAAACCGTCCGGAAAAACAGATCGAAACCAAAGAAGAAAACCCGAATAAAGACGGAGAAATTGTAGCTCCGATCGTAATCGTGGAAAGAATGGGTGAAACCTTAAGAAATATCCTGCAGAAAGAAAAAGGAAAAATCTACCTGCATGTACACCCGTTTGTAGAAGCCTATTTAACTAAAGGCATCAAAAGTATCCAGATGAAATGGTTTATCAAATACAAAAAGTGGGTAACCATCGTACCAAGGGATTCTTTTAAATATTTAGAATATAAAATCTACAATGCAAAAAAAGAAGAATTGATAGAATTCTCTAATTAAGACAAAATTTAAACCTTCAGTTTTTACTGAAGGTTTTTTATTATATTTGCAACAACACAAAAATCAAATAAATGAAAAAAAATTCGCTTATAACGATTCCGCATACTCGGAATCTTCTACTCTATTACTTAATGATCCCCCAATAATCACTTTCATTCTATAACCAGAACGAAAAGGACATTAGACTATTTTCAAAAAGCTTCTGTTTTTCGGGTATTCTGCTGAAGCAAAATGCCTGATAAAGACCTGCTCTGAAAAACGGTATACCATTAAAACTTTTAAATTAAATACAATGATCAAAAACTTATTATTACCATGCATTTTGATGATTCAAAGTGTGTCTGCACAGATTGTTTCCTATGACAACAGTTTTGCTTCAAACGGAAAATATGCTATCACGGGCAGCGATAACAATTACAAAACTAAAATAATTAAGAACTCTGATAATAGTGTCTATTTCACTTATGCCAGAGAGAACTCCTCTCCAGGCACCCCTGAATGTGTTATTTCAAAACTTAACTCTAATGGAACTGTAGACTCTTCTTTCGGCAATAACGGAGAAATAGTAATCAGCAATTATTTTACTCCCGTAGACAGCCAACTCACCAAGCAGCCAGACGGTAAGCTTTTGGTGATGGGGTTCAATACTGATGGTGCTGCCATTGCCAGAATTACCTCCAATGGACAGCTTGATACTACATTTGGAATGAATGGTATTTCAGAGGTTTCAAATGTCTTAACAGATTTCAATAGTGTTGGCTATGGCCTGTATCTTCAAAATAATAAGATCATTATCTATGGTATGTCCATTAATGGTCCTTCTAATTTTTATAAGAGTGTTTACAGGCTCAACAATGACGGGAGTATTGACAGCACATTTGGAAATAATGGATCTATAAAGACTATGGGAAACTTTATATTTTTAGATAATCAATCAAATATTGTAAGTCTTATCACCAATTACAGTAATACTAACGCCAATATAACCTATCCTAATGGAGGAATGGAAAAATATAACAGTAACGGGCAACCTCTGACAAGCTTTGGAAACAATGGAGTTCTGGTTTTCACTAATAGCCCCGGAATGGTAGGAACAGTTTTTATGGATAGTGATAACAATATTCTTTGCAGTAATATCAATAATGAAATATTTAGAATTACTCCCAATGGAATCTATGACAATTCTTTTGTATTTAACCCGGATAATTCATATCCTTTTACAATCACAAACATGTCTTCGGTAATGGAAAATAATGGCAGTTATTTTATAGCCGGCCAGACTGGTTCAAACGGAGAAACATTTTTCATTTCCAAGCTCACTCCCACAGGGTCTGTAGACCCCTTATTCAATTATTATTCAGAAACCACTTCAAGTTCGGATGGTATTGGCGATATGGTCATAGATAATAGTACGATCATTGCAGGAAGAGGAACTCATATTTTAAAGTTTTTATTGAATACGCCAACGTTGGCAACCTCTGACATTGCAAAAACCCATATTAATCTTTCATTGGAAAATCCGATTCATCAAAATCTTGTTTACCAGTCAAAAGAAAAAGTAAATAAGATTGAGATTTATTCTCTCACCGGAAAAATGGTAAAAACCCTACAGGGTAATGTTACAAGCATTTCAGAATTATTAAAAGGGATTTATATCGCAAAATTCATCTTTGAAAATGGAAATAGCGTCACAAAGAAATTTATTAAGAATTAATCATTGAAAACTCTGGTTTTACCGGAGTTTTTTTGTTATTCTCTTCCGTAAGAATCAACAGTGTAAGGATTTGGGAATAAGTTTTGGCTGAAGCCAATGGAGTTTTTTATTTTTTTATGGTGGGCTAAAGCCCACCCCTATTGATCCAGCCAAGCAAATATTGAACTTTAGCGGCAAGATCTTTTATCTTTTATCTTTTATCTTTTATCTTTTATCTTTTATCTTTTATCTTTTATCTTTTATCTTTTATCTTTTATCTTTATAGTATGAAAAACCACCATTACAAAACCATGATTCAATGGACCGGCAATAAAGGAACCGGAACCAGCAGTTATAGAGATTACGAAAGAAGTCATACCATTTCTGTAGAAAATAAAATGAGTATTGAGGGTTCGTCAGATCCTTCTTTCAGAGGGGATAAAACGAAATATAATCCTGAAGAGATGTTTCTTTCTTCACTGTCGTCATGTCATATGCTTTGGTATCTTCATTTTTGCTCCGAAGCTGAAATTATTGTCACAGAGTATACCGATGAAGCGACTGGAATAATGGAAGAAACAACTAATGGAAGTGGACATTTTACAGAAGTAACTTTACATCCTATGGTGAAAGTAGCAGAAGAATCAATGGTTGAAAAGGCAAAAGAGCTTCATCACAAAGCCAACAAATATTGCTTCATTGCCAATTCTATTAATTTCCAGGTGAAACATATCCCTACTGTGTTAGTTAAATAATTTTACAATGAAAAATATATTTAAAAACACACTGAAAAACAATCATTTAATAACAATAACTCTAATTTTCTAGATCAAAAATCAACAGAAAGAGATTTATTTAATAAAAAATCAACAAAAATAACTTTTTATTATTAATAAATATATTAAAAATTAAAAATACATACTTATTTTCTTCTAAATATAAAGTTTTTTTTATATTTTTATATAAACAAAACAAACCATGATGAAGCCAAGATTAACCATTTTTGACGAGCACATGCTTTACACTGAGGGGTTATCAAAACTCCTTACTCAGAGCAGAATCTTCAATACAATTGATATTTGTAATTCTTTAGAAGCTCTCTCCAGGCATTTAAAAGATGAACCTCCTGAAATCCTTGTCATGAGTTCAAATATGCTGATGCTTACAGAATTATACAAATCTGTAGAAAGCATCACCTCCGAGAATAAACACATCAAAATCATTATTATCGGTAACTGTTATGATGTGATAGACATCCGGAAACTCTTCAATAAAGGAATCAAAAGTTATCTTGATAAAAACTGTACATATGATGAATTTCTGAAATCCATTAGCGTTCTGCTATCCAACGAAATTTATATCTGTGATCATGCAAAGGAAAGAATGATCAGTTTCATCAGTAATGAACATGGAAAAAAGGGTCATCACATCAAGGATTCTCTCACCCGCCGTGAAATGGAAATCCTAAAACTCATCTGCGACGGCTTCAGCAGCAAAGACATCTCAGAAAAACTCTTCATCAGTATCAACACTGTGGAAACCCACCGAAAAAGGATTCTCTTAAAACTTAATGCCAAAAACTCTGTAGGTATCGTAAAATATGCTATTGAAAATCATATTATCGACTAAATATAATCAGTTCGTTTGTACAGAAAATTCCGGACCTGCGGTCCGGAATTTTCTGTACAAACGAACATTTTCTAAATAAACTATCGTTACATCATAATCAAAAATGAGATGACCGGAAGTCAGAAACTGCAGATCAGTATATTCCGACCAGAAAGGTTTGACTTAAAGCCTGGAACTTTAAACCTTTGTTCCGGTCTCTCATCACTAAAATTGACTATAAACTGTTTTATTCGTAATCAGGCATTTCTCCGTTACTGAAAAGCTGAGTTCTTGAAAGATCTGTCATATTGCTATTCAGATCAATTACCATTACATTTCTCTGAGAAATATTGTCATTGGAAGTATTCATAAAAACCACCTGTGCATTATTCGGTGAAAATCGTGGGTCAAGATCATTGGTTCCCATTGGTTTTTCGCTTTCAGCAGAAATATCACTAATGACATTATTTGTCAGGTTATAGATAAAAATATGGGAGTCCAGCTGACGATAATTTCCACTTCCATCCATATACCCTGAAATATCCCGGGTAAACAGAAGCAGCTGCCCGTCCACAGAAAAATTCAATCCACCACTGGCCCCGGAAGTTCCGGACAATACTGTTTTTATTATATTCCCAGTGGTATCAATAATATAGATCTTCGTATTATAACCACTATAATCATTGGTTTTCAGTGCTATTTTACTTCCGTCATAGCTCCAGTCACATTCAGAAATCATGCTTCCATCCGGAGTTGTATAGATCAGATTCAGGCCGCTTCCATCTTTATTGATCCTGTACAGTTTATTGAAATTGGAATAAATAATTTCCTGACCATTTGTACTCCATGAGAAATCAATTTCATAATTATTGAAACCTGCTGCGGCCACGGTAGTCACCTTAAAAGCATTAGAACCGTCAGGATTGGCTGTATAAAGATGGGTACTACCACCTTCTGTTCTTAGAAATGCTATCAGCCCTGCATTGTTATTTTTCCGTGGCCTCCAACTGTTGTAAGAGGAATTGGTAAACTGAAAGCTGTTGCCCTGCCCGTCACTTGATATGATCACGAAATTACCGTTCTGCTTCTGTACGTAATGATATCTGTTGACAGGAACTGAGTTGGTGGTAAACTTACTGATCTGGCTTAAAACTGGCTGGTGAATGCCGTCCGAAACAGACACCTGCCAGAAGTAACTTACCCCAAACTTCAAATTGGAGAGTGTATAGTGATTGACCTTGAGATCATTGACCTGAATAACATTCGTGTCAAGATTATTTTTAATGGTCAGGCTATACCTTAGAACATCCGCTGTATCCGGATCTGTCGCATTCCAGGTCAGTTCAACACTTAAAGGCTGATTTACCGCATTATCTACCGGACTTAGCAGCTGCGGTGTAGAAGGAGGTGAGTTCAGTGAGGTATCATCACTCATTTCGAAGACCACCGTAACCACCTGATTTTGACTTTGTACATTGACTGCCTGAAAATTTGTAATATATCCGGAAAGTTCCGCTTTTACGGAATAATTACCTACCGGCATTGCTGCAATCTCAAAAGATCCATCGGTTCCACTGAAAACGGTCTGTGTCGTTGGATTGGTAAAAATTTTCACATTAGGGATAGGTACATTGCTGCCCCTTTTCACTACTTTTCCTTTTAATACCCCCGTCTGGGCCTGCTCTACAAGATCTTCACTACATGAAAACAGACAAAACGTAAGGATACATATACTGAGTATTTTTATTAGAGTTTTCATAATTCATGTTTTTATTTGTTTCCAAGGTAAAAATTGACTCCTATTGCGAAGCGCAAAGCCTGGTCTTTTCTTTTTCCGTTGACAAATCCTTCCCAATTATCTTTGAAACCAAGATCATATTGAGCAGAAGCCCTTAGAGAAACCGTTTGATCAATCATATATTCAAATCCTCCCCCAAACTGTCCTTTATACTGAGGTTTATATTTGGAATACATGGCTCCCGCTCCCCCATAGACATAAGGACTAAATCTATACTTGGGAAAAAGTAAATATTCAAGATTGATTTCGGGGCCGAAATAGCTTCTTTTTACAATATTCTCATTCTCCAGTGTGAAATAATTACCATTGATCTCCACATTAAAGTTGGGGGTAAGGAAATATTTCATGCCTACTTTTCCTCCAATATTCATCTTAGGATTTACATAATCATCACGAACTTTCTGCCCTTCAACATTCGCAAATACAGACATCTTTTTTCTGTAATTATCCGGAAATCTGTTCCCAATTACCCTTCCGTTATTCTGTTCCTGCTCCCGGTTATATTCATTGATCAAAGCGTGGTACCCTGTAGTACCATCAATAGCTTTTCCCCATATTTGATCTCTGACCCCTTCTATAATCAGGGATTTTACAGCTTTCTCAATTGCTTCAGTCACTGCAAGCTGTACCGGCTCGTTTTGAGTAAGTCCTACTTCAGCTTCCAGAAGTCTCTCCGTATCGATATATCTGAAAAAGCTTCCGTTTACACTTGTTGAGAGAATAGTTTTGGAAGTATATACCGTTTTAAGGATTTCCCCATTGAGAGTTGAAACTGCTCTCAGGTAAATGGTGATTCTATCCTGGCGGTATTGGGTAGATGCCCCAATACCAAAGTATCTGGCACCAAGCCCTCCTGTTAAAATATTGCTGTCATAAGAGATGACACCACCTTCCAGAAGAATTCCGGCATAAAGAAGAGGTGGCAATGCCTGGCTGTTCTTATCGGCATCTTTGATATATTCCTGCCGGGTAGAACGGATGATTTGTCTTTCATTAAGAAGATTCGCAATATTTTCTCTTTCGATCGGAATAAACCAATGACTGTCTTCCAGTGCCTTAATGAGAATTGTTGTAGTGCCCTGGGGTACAGCCGTACTCCAGTTGTTTCCGTTCTCAGAAGGTTTATACTGCCCTGTCTGATCTCTGAATTTATAAACTCCTATGACGATTTTCTCTTTAGGTAAAGGAAGGTTTCTCAATTCTGTGGTAGAAGAAGTAACCTCTCCCAGCGTTGGCTTTTCGGGATCCGAAGGTAGGCCAAAGATAGAACTACAGGCCTGCAAAATACATAGCAGGAAGCTACAGAAAAAAATTCTGGTGTAAATGTAAGTTCTCATGGTAAGTCATTTTTAAATTATTTTTATTTTGGAATTACGATCTCGGACTGATCGCCAGTACTGGTATCCAAAATATTGATCAAAAGTCCCTGATTGGTAGCTGTAACCTGTAAGTAAAGGGATCCGAAAAGATAATTTCCGGGTTTTATACTTCCTTCACCAAACTGGTCTTCAAACAATTTCCTTGAAAGTTCACTGAGAACCTGTCTGTTGAGGCTTTGGGTAAAACTGTCAAGAGAATTCACACGGTCGAGCAGGTTGCTGTAATCATTTTTTTCATCAAACTGATTTTGTGCATTTGCTGAACTCAAAAGCCATTGGTAATTAAAAGTATCTCCACCAAATGCCGGATTGATCGGTTTATAAACGAGCTGCTGAGATTTTCCGTAAAAAATACCGGCAACAAAAATCAAAATAATGGTTAAAGTTTTCATAACGGACTTTTTTAATAGATAAATTCATTTTTAATAAGATTTTTCTTTGCGTTAAACTCTTTGATATATTTTAAACTAAAAGCAAGTTGTTCCTTTAAATAATCTTCTGAAGGATTGATCATAAAGCTATAGATCACTTTATCATCTATCTGAACATTGATCTGACTGCTCGTTCCACGAAGGGGAAGCTCTGCAATGGTAATAATACTGCCGCTTTTATCGGGCTGTTGATTGTATTGCATGTAAAACAGGTCATAAAAGTCTTTCCCTACCTTAGTTTTGGTCTCATCAATTGCAAGACCTTTTAGCTCAAAAACAGCCTCTTCTTCTACTTTGGCTGATTTTTTTCTAAAAAGATCCCCATTAAGTTCCACACTGTCTTTTGCTATTAGTTTCTGGGTTTCCTCATCCCTGATATAAAGAAAAGCTTTCAAAGCATCCTGAGGGTCAAGATTGAGATTGATTTCAGACAATACTTTTGCTTCATTCGGATTGATGGAAAATTTACCACTTTGCTGATTTTTGGAAAGGTTTCCACTGCCCCCTTTCTTGATCGATACCAGAAGGTAATTCAGCTCTTTGTAAACCGCAGTGTTGTTCACAGCCACCGCTTTAAGCTTCATCTGATTTTCAAGAAAGCTCTGCTCCAGCCGGGCATTTACTTTTCTATCCTCCTGCCCGTATACGAATACCGACAGGAAGATAAAAAAAGTGTACAAACTTGTGGAATATAAAAGTCTCATCATCTATGCTTTTAATAGTTTCTCATGAAAATTGTCCGGTTGTCTCCTTTCACATTGACCTGCATTCCTTCTGAAATACTGTTACTTCCGGTAATATCAACAATGTTATTATTTCCCTGAGTGGTAACACTGGTCTTTGTCTCTTTGTCTGTAAATGAATTGATAAAATAGAGTGTATTATAATCTCCCAACTGCCTTATATCAACATTGGATTTAGCATTCAGAAACAGCTCTGCATTGTTGTAATCACCTATCTGGATAACACTGGAATGATAGAGATCCCTTCCTGCATTCTGCTCCGTAATGATATTGAAGACTGTATTGCTGTTGACTTTATTCCAATCAATCTCCTGTGCAGACAAGGGAAGCAGAATAAAGAAAAACAATACACTCCATACTAAGCTAGACATGATATTAATTTTTATAATTTAAAGGTACATCAATCGGAAATCGGGAAAAACACACCCAACAGGTACTTTAAAAATTCACGGTTTCCGGGTATATTTCAGTTGGATAAAAAAAGGAGAAACCTGTAGTTTCTCCTTCAATTTTTAAGATATACAGTAGATGGAGAAAGGTCTAGTTAGACTGATTCACTACCAGAGAATTTCCGTTACCTATCTGAGTACCCAAGTGAACATGAGCATCCCCTGTCTGAGTCACCCAGGTAAAGTTACCGTTACCCAACTGTAAATCAACTGCTGTATTGGAGTCTCCCATCTGTACCTGATACAGTTGATTGCTGTTACCAACCTGCAAGCCCATAGCAGTATTATCATCACCAAGCTGAACAACTCCGGCTATGTTGCCATTTCCAAGCTGAGCATGACTTGTCATATTATCATTACCATCCTGATATTGTACAAGCAAGTTATTGGCTCCCACCTGAAGGCCACTAGCTTCGTTTCTTCTTCCCAGCTGATATTGATAAGCCGTATTACCATTTCCAAGCTGAACAGAAGAGGCATCATTTCTTCTTCCATCCTGGTACTGAACGGCGGTATTACCTATTCCAACCTGTACTGATGAAGCTTCGTTTCTTCTTCCGATCTGAGTCTGATCCGTAGAGTTAAGCCATCCGATCTGTAGTGTAGATGCTGAGTTTCTGTTTCCCTGCTGCAACACATTATTGGAGTTTCCTATTCCTATCTGGTCTACATCTACAGAGTTTCTGTTTCCTATACTCTGAGCTGTATTAACGTTGAAAGCTCCAACCTGATCAATATCTGCCGTATTCCGGTTTCCATTCTGCGTCAGGAAGTTCATGTTTAAAAGCCCTGTCTGGTCTACAGTAGCTACATTTAAGTTTCCGATTTGGCTTGTTACATCAATATTAGATTGAGCAAAACCAAAACTCATGGCCAATAGTGTAAATACACCTGTAAGTAAATTTTTCATTTTGATAAAATTAATTGGTTAATAGTATGACAAAGGTATAGGCTATCCCAAAGTGAAAAACCACCATGAAAGTGTAAATTTTAAAAATCACGGTTTACCGTTCTTAATGTCACCATTTATGGTATTCTGTATGTCACCGATTTCGGCCAGGGAAAAACACGGTATGAAAGCAGATTATCCGTCCCGAACGCTAAACGCGTTTTGTTTATCCATTTTAAAATTCAAAGTTCGCTGTTTCTTCGCTATTCATCCATATATCAAAATTTAGTATGCACTATATGAGTTCTCTTATCCATCTTTTGTACTTCATGGTATTTCGTTCCTAAATCCTGTTCACCATCATAGGTTAATTAATGTTAAGGCCCTTATTTCTTCAAGATATATTGTTAAATTTGAGCTATGGAAAATTTTGGAAAAGATTTATTACGAAAAATAAAAAGCATAGCGCTTCCCGGCGAACATGCCCATGGAATATTCTCCCCTCCCTATCGTCCCGTTTTCACCTACGATGAAGTCTTGGCAAAAAATCCCAAATTTGCAGCCGTAAATATTGTTTTGTATCTGAAAGACAACGAATGGTATTTTCCATTGATCCAAAGAACCATCAATGAACATGACAGACATAGCGGACAGATTTCATTACCCGGCGGAAAACGTGAGGAAATGGATAGAGATTTTGCAGAAACAGCTGTACGGGAAACATCGGAAGAAATAGGCATAGATAAACATTATGTACGAATCATAAGAGATCTATCTCCTATTTATATTCCTCCAAGCAATTTTTACGTATACACTTATATTTCATATACTAAAAAGAATCCTGCTTTTGTTCTCCAGCAAAGCGAAGCAGTAGAAGTTATTGAATTCCCCATCACTTCTTTTTTAAGCCTTTCTGATACCCCGGAAATCATGGCACTTCCGAGTGCAGGCGGAAAGGAAGTTCCTGTCATCAACTTCAACGGATACATTATCTGGGGAGCCACAGCAATGATATTAAGCGAATTCAGCCAGTTGCTGAAAAAAATGTAACTTTGCACTACCGTGTTTAATTGAAAAATGGCGAAGAAAAATATTTTCACCGATGCATTCGGAACCCCTTATTTTTTGAAAAGGTTTATTATTTTTATTTTAGGAATTGTATCCTACAGGAGGTTCAATGGCTTTAATAAACTAAAAATTACCGGCACAGAACATCTTGTGGATCTTCCGGATTCCAATGTATTGTTTGTGTCTAACCATCAGACGTATTTTGCTGATGTAGCTGCCATGTATCACGCTTTTTGTGCCGTAAACAACGGGTATTTAAATACCATTAAAAATCCGATCTACCTGCTGAATCCTAAGATCGATTTTTACTATGTAGCCGCCGAAGAAACCATGAATAAAGGTATTCTTCCTAAAATTTTCAAAATTGCAGGTGCTGTGACAGTAAAAAGAACCTGGAGAGCAGAAGGTAAAACGGTCAACAGAATGGTGGATATGAGTGAGGTAGACAATATCATGAAAGCACTGGACAATGGCTGGGTGGCAACTTTCCCACAGGGAACTACATCTGCTTTTGCACAGGGACGAAGAGGAACGGCCAAACTGGTAAAGAATCAGCGTCCTATTGTTATTCCGATCAAAATAAACGGATTCAGAAGAGCATTTGATAAAAAAGGACTTCGGGTAAAGGTTACCGGTGTAAAACCTACCATGGAGTTTAAGGCCCCTCTGGATATTGACTATGATAATGAAAAAGCACCGGAAATCCTGTTGAAGATTATGACTGCCATTGAGCAGACGGAAGACTTCAACCTCTTACACAGTTATGATGAAGAACTTAAAGCTAAAAAATTAGAACAAAAGGACTCAAATAATTAAAGTAAATAAGAAAATTATGAACAGAATACTTGGAATCTTATTCGCAATAATAGTATTAGTTTCATGCAACAGCCAAAAGGTATATTCGGATTTTGACATCAGCTATTCGAAAAGCGGAGGCTTTGCTCCTGTATATGAAAACCTCCTTATAAAAGAGAACAACGTACATTATTCTTTCGAAGGCCAGGGCAAAAAATACAAACAGGATTTTAAAATTTCCAATGAAGATCTAAAGAAGCTGGATCAGGTTCTTTCTCAGAATAATTTCAGAAGAATACAGGAAGACCGTAAAAAATTGTACGACAATGTTTCGACTTCCATCAACATCAAGAAAGGACCAAATGAAGGCAGCAAGACAGATGCCAGCATGATCATTCCAAACTATCAGACCAATTGGAATAATATTCTTGAAGCTTTCCAGCAGATCATTAATACTAATGTAAAAAAACAGTAAATACAATTGAAAACCCACTTCATTGCTATCGGCGGAAGCGCCATGCATAATCTTGCCATCGCATTAAAAGATAAAGGCTATCAGGTTACAGGTTCGGATGACGCTATTTTTGAACCTTCAAAATCGAGACTGGAGAAAAAAGGAATACTGCCTCAGGAAATGGGCTGGTTCCCGGAAAAAATTACTCCGGATATTGATGCTGTCATCCTTGGTATGCATGCCCATCAGGACAATCCTGAGCTGGCAAAGGCAAAAGAGCTGGGTCTGAAGATCTATTCTTACCCTGAATTCCTGTACGAACAGTCTAAAAATAAGACCAGAGTGGTTATTGCAGGCTCCCATGGTAAAACAACCATCACCTCCATGATCCTTCACGTTCTGAATTTCCATCAGAAAGACGTAGATTTTATGGTGGGAGCTCAATTGGAAGGTTTCGACTGTATGGTAAAACTGACTCAGGATAATGATTTCATGGTATTGGAAGGAGACGAATACCTTTCCTCTCCTATTGACCTACGCTCTAAATTTTTATTATACCAACCGAATATCGCTTTAATGAGCGGAATTGCATGGGATCATATCAATGTTTTCAAAACATTTGATGACTATATTGAGCAATTCAGAAAGTTCGTGGCAAGCATTACGGCAGGTGGTGTTTTAGTGTATAATGAAGAAGATCCGGAAGTCGTTAAGGTAGTGGAAAATGCTGAAAATTATTTCAGAAAAATTCCTTACAAAACCCCTGAATACGAAATAAACAACGGTAAAGTATACCTGAAAACCGAAATGGGCGATGTTCCTCTTTCTGTTTTTGGTGCACACAACCTGTTGAATCTGGAAGGAGCCAGACATATCTGCCAGCAGCTGGGAATCATGGATGAAGATTTCTATGAAGCGATCATGAGCTTTAAAGGGGCTTCCAAGCGTCTTGAAAAAGTAGAAAGAGAAGATAAAGGAACCCTTTACAAAGATTTTGCCCATGCTCCAAGTAAGGTAAAAGCAGCAGTAAAAGCATTCAAAGAACAGTTTAAGAATGACAAGAAATACGGATTCCTGGAACTCCATACTTACTCAAGCTTAAATCCTGCTTTTTTAGAGCAGTATGATCATGCCATGGACGGTTTGGAAGAAGCAATCGTTTTCTATTCTGAAGATGCTTTAAAGATCAAGAGAATGGAACCTATTTCTCCTGAATTCATCAAAGAAAAATTCAAAAACGAAAATTTAAGAGTTTTCACGAATGCTGAAGATCTTCATGCATACTGGAATACATTAGATAAAACCGACGGGGTGTATTTAATGATGAGTTCCGGAAACTTCGGCGGACTGGACCTTACAAAATAATGATATTGCAAATGGACTGATTTAATAAATTTTCAAAATCAAGTCCGGAAAAATTCCTGATAAAACAGAAACTCCTTTCGATTGAAAGGAGTTTTTTATTTTTTCAACAAATATTTCTGTTATACATAATCCGAATATATTTTATTTATATCACAATAAAACACTTATGTATAAAAAATATTTACAAATAAATAAATATAGATATTTTTTAATTCTAAAAACAAGACTTCAAAATACTGTAAATCAATTAATTAACATATATCCGATACATATTTTTAATATATTTGATCCAACAAACAAAACATGAAATGAAAAAAGCTATTTTATTCATTATTTTACCTTATGCTTTAAATGCACAGGTTGGCATTAATACAACCACTCCTACAAAATCACTTGACATCAATGGAGAATTACGAATCCGTACCTTACCTGCGGGAGTTGCTGCTGATGACATTCTCTCTACTGATGCGAATGGAAATGTCAGAAAGGTTTCCAGAAGTGATCTTAGTGGTGGCACATCATCGGGGTTTAATAACACTATATTAGGCTATGATCCCAAACCGGTAGCGACCAGACCTCAGCCGCCCGGCTCCGCACCGGGAGGAGGAACTGCAAATGAGTTGGGCTGCAAAAAATGGGCAGGAAATAATCACACGTACTGTGCTTATCAGATTTCACAGCCTATTAATTGGTTTAATGCTTTCAGTTTCGGAAAACAAATGGGGGGCTATCTGGTAACGATGACCAATGATGCTGAAAGAGCGTGGGTGAATACCAATATCGTCAATTCAGGAACAGGATACAATCTGGCTAATAACGTATGGATTGGTTTCAATAAAATAAAGAGACCTGGAAACCCGGATCAACTTCAATGGATTACCGGAGAAGAGTTCAAAATCAACTGGTCTACCAACCCGGCGACCACCGAAAACTGGTTTAATTCCGGCGAGCCTAATAACTCCGGAGGGGTTGAAGGAGCTACTCACATATTTGCAAGCTCCACCAATGCAGAAAGAAGATGGAATGATCTTGACGGCACTCTGACCTCCAATTCCAACGTTTCCATGAATCAGCTTATTATTGAATTTAATGAATAAAAAGAAACTCATGAAGAAATCAATTTTAGCATTCATTATCTTACCTTATTTCATCATTGCCCAGCAGGTGGGTATCAATACTCAGGCTCCGACAAAATCTCTTGACGTCAACGGAGAACTGAGGATCCGTACGCTACCTGTAGGGGCAGCGGCTGATGACATTCTCTCTGCGGATGCGAACGGGAATGTGAGAAAGATCTCCAGAACTGACCTTAATAGCGGATCATCCTCAGGATTCAATAATTCGATACTGGGCTATGATCCCAAACCGGTAGCAACAAGGCCTCAGCCACCCGGTGCAGTGCCGGGAGGAGGAACTGCGAATGAGCTGGGCTGCAAGAAATGGACAGGAAATAATCATACTTATTGTGCTTATCAGCTTTCACAGGGTATTAACTGGTTCAATGCATTCACTTTCGGGAAGCAAATGGGAGGTTATCTGGTAACCATGCCCAATGATGCTGAAAGACTTTGGGTGGCTACCAATATCGTAGCCTCAGGAACGGGCTATAATCTGGGGAATAATATCTGGATCGGTTTTAATAAGATTCAAAGGCCCGGCAACCCGGACAGGCTGCAATGGATCACCGGAGAAGAATTTAGAATGAACTGGTCTACCAATCCTGCGACCACAGAAAACTGGTTTGCAACGGGAGAACCTAATAACTCCGGAGGAAACGAAGGCTCCACCCATATCTATAGTACAAATGGAAATGCAGAGAGAAGATGGAATGATTTAAGTGGGTCTACCACAGTTTTTAACAGTTCAGACATGAATCAGCTTATTATTGAATTCAACGAATAAATACCTCAATAAAAAACTCCTTTCGGTTTGAAAAGGAGTTTTTTGTTTTCTCAGTTCTGTTGATTGGTCCTAAAAACGTTCTGTATCTCCAATCAGGTTTTTCAGAATATCTGTTGTGGAAAGTTCGCTATACTCATGAATAGACTGCCCTACCCAAAGACCTACAAAATCCGGATTCTGTACTGACTTTGCAGCCGCCCGTAATGCATTGGTCAGTTTATTCTGATAAGGGTATGGCAAAATATACCCGGAATTCTCAACAGCGTCAATATATTTATTCCTGATCCCTCTGGCATATCGTCCTGAAAAGCTTCTCGTCAGCATAATCTCTTCTTCTTTTACTTTTTTCAGTCTTTCCTTTTCAAAAGGTTTCAATGCACTTTCCCTGGATGCCAGCAATAAACTTCCCATCTGAAAACCTTGTGCTCCAAGATCTTTTGCAGCATGTATTGTCTTAGCATTGTAAATGCCTCCTGCATAGATCAGCGGAACCTTTACGTGATCATATACCTGTGACAATAAAGATAAACCTCCGATCTGCGGAACATGATCTGCATTGAATGCTCCCCTATGCCCGCCTGCTTCAATTCCCTGTACACAAATCATATCTACCCCAGACTGTTCCAGAATCAAAGCCTCTTCTACTGAAGTACAGGTTCCGATTAAAGTTATTCCATTGGCTTTTAATTTCTGAATACTCTGATCATCCAGGCTTCCGAATATAAAGCTTAAGATTTTACAGTTTTCATCAATGATAGGGTCAATAAGATCATGATAGCTTTTCACTTTAATGGCATCAAGATCCGGAAGTTTTACATCTATATTATTTTCTTTTGCCAACTGCTCTATAAACTGTTTGGTCCTGATAAATTTTTCCCGCAAAGCATCTGTTATCTCAGGAATGCGATGGGCAAAAATATTCACGGCAAAAGGCTGATCTGTAAGTTTCCTGGTTTCTCTGATAAGTTCAACAGACTGATCTGCAGAAAGATCTGCCAGAGCCAATGATCCCAGGCAGCCTGCTTTTCCAGCTGCAGCAACCATTTCCGGTGTACTCATTCCAAACATAGGAGCCTGAACAACAGGATATTTTATTCCTAATTTTTTACTGATGGTATCTGGCCAAAACATAGAATTTATTTTAATTAAAAAGGTACAAAAAATAAGAACATCTCATTTTCAACAAGATATGACATTACTCATTCCTGAGCAGAAAATAAGATTCCCACAGATATTATATGATCTGTGGGAATTTTATTTATAATTAAACTGATACTGCTTTATAGAATCCAGGTCTGGTATTTCTCTTCCATCCAGTTTTTCAGATATTCATTAAAGTCATACAAAAACATTTCAACATCTGTTGTGAAATAATAGTCCAAAGGAAGACCATCATCGATACTAATCTCAATACCATCATACAGATTAATAAGAAACCGTTGTGACCCAATGTCTGAAATATCAAAATTACTGTAACTATATCTTCGCTTTAAACTTTTAAGATCCGCATCCAACAGTATTTCAAGATAATCAAATATTTTTTCGGGCAACTTCCCTTTTTCCTGAAACATTTTGGGAAAATCCTTTGTCTTATTTTCATGCTCAAAAACACTCATCTGAAGAATGTAGTTGAAGTCATTGTCAATTAATAACTCAGTATATAACAGTTTATAGCTAAATCCCTCATATGTTGAAAATGAAAAAGCATACTCATTGTTCAAAATGATTTTTCCTTCCTTCTTATCAAATCTTGCAGAATGAGTCCACATTTGCAATTAAATATCTGCTACAGATTTCAGCATTTTCTGTTCCCATTCAGGATCTTTCGGATCAAAGAATAATCTGATTCCTGTATCTAGAGAACGAACAGTATTCATTTCATCTTCTGTCAGTTCAAAGTCAAATACGTTAAAGTTTTCTTCAATTCTTGAAGGGGTTACAGATTTTGGAATCACTACAAAGCCTTCCTGTAAATGCCATCTTAAAATAACCTGAGCAACCGTTTTACCATATTTTTCAGCAATAGCTTTCAGATCTGCATTATTCAGAAGATTTGCATTTCCGTTACCAAGCGGGCTCCAAGGCTGTGTTACAATATTATTTTCTCTGTCGTAAACCTGCAATTCTTTCTGCTGAAATACCGGATGCAGCTCAATCTGATTGATTACCGGAAGAGTACTTGAATGAGCCTTTAATTCCTCCAGTTTTTCAATGGTAAAATTACATACTCCTATTGCTTTGATCTTTCCTTCCTGATAAAGCTCCTCCAAAGCCTTCCATGTCCCAAGGAAATCACCATATGGCCAGTGAATAAGGTACATATCCAGATAATCCATCTGCAATCTGTCTAATGTTCTCTGGAAAGCACTCTTCGCCTTTTCATACCCATGATCCTGAACCCATACTTTGGAAGTAATGAATAAGTCATCTCTATTCACACCACTGTTTTTCACAGCAGCTCCTACTGCCGTTTCATTCTGATAAATCGCTGCAGTATCAATCATTCTGTATCCTGTCTGGATTGCCTTGATCACAGCACTTTCACATTCTTTCAGATCTTCCATCTGCCATACTCCAAATCCTAATGCCGGAATGTCTACTTCGTTATTTAAAGTTACTACAGGTTGACCTGCATAAATTTTCTTTTGCATAAATCTTTATTTTAATTATTAATATAAAGTGATTAAACAAATTTGCGACAAAAAATTGGGATTCTGGCTTACCAATTTTACTGTTTTTATTAAAAAATTGTTATTTAATGACTGTTTGGAAACAGATTGAAAAACTCATGGATGCAAAAGGTTTCATATTATGAAGAGTAAGAATTTTATTGGGGTAAACTAAATCATTTTCATCTTTATAGAGCTGTTTGTTGGAAGACGCAAAGACGCAAATTTTATACTTCCAATACGTTGATAAGGCGCAAGGATTTTATCTGCGATAAAATTGAATCCCGTTTTTTTCTTGCTACGAATGCACGAATAAAAATACACTAATAAAAGGATTCGTGTATTCCTGGCAAGAAAAACAGCTGAAAATTTTTGATTTTCCTACACTCAAAGAATTTTAGCATCATCATAATATTTACAACTTTCTGTTTTTTACACAAAGGAATCATTGGATTCCTTAGAAATTCATTGACTGTTTAATTTTCTCCCTATGCAGCAATCCCCAGTTCACAAGCGTTTCTGTTACCGGGAACACAGATTTTCCGTATTCAGTAACCGCATAGGTTACTGTAATTGGCTTCGTGTCCTGAATCGTTCTTGTGATCAGAAGATTGGTTTCCAATTCCTTCAGCTCCTTACTCAGCATTTTTGCAGAAATCCCTTCAATCCCACGTTCCAGCTTTTTAAAATGAATAGTCTGATCCGGCCTGTTAGTCAGGTATCTCAGGATCATCAGTTTCCATTTTCCACCCAGAACATCCAGGCTGTCACGCATTGCGAACAGTTCTTCCGTGCAGGTGGCTTCTCTTTCTATCCCGTTTTCAATGATTTTTGCCATAATAGTTTCATTAAGGTAACTAGTTACCATTAGTTAACTAGTAGCAAATATAAACTATTCTGTCTCTACATTTGTGTATCAAACTGACAATATGAAAGCTCTTTCGTTTTCCAAATACAATGTTGATAAAGAGAATACAATTATATATGACCTTCGAAAAAATATATCCTTATGAAAACAGTCATTTTAAATAAAGATTTTCAACTTGAAGATGGCATAGTAGAAAAACCAGTGCCCAAGACTAATGAGGTATTAATCCACATTAAAGCCAGCGGCTTCAACCCTATCGATTACCAAATGCTGGAAAATGAGCTGGAACGAAAACTGATCAGCTCTCCCATATTGGGCCGTGAATTATCAGGAGTTATTATAGAAAAAGGATGCGACGTTACTCAATTCAGTATTGGAGACGAGGTTTTCTGTGGAAGTGGCTCCATGGGAAGCAATGGGACTTATGCAGAATATATTTCCGTTCCCGAGAACATTGTAGCACTCAAACCGAAAAATATTTCTTTTGAGGAAGCAGCAGCCATTCCATCGGCAGGGCTCACAGCGCTTCAGATCTTTAATCGGTTAAAATTACAGCCCGGGCAGACCATTCTCATAACAGGAGCTGCAGGAGGTGTAGGATCTTTTTTAGTTAAAATCTTACTGGCCCATCATATTCAGCATTTCACCGTAACGGTAGGAAGTGAAGAAAACAAACAGATGCTTATTAATTTACGAGTAGAAGCGCATCAGATCGTCAACTACAGAGAGGAAAATCTCATTGACAATCTTTTAAAGGCCAACAGTGATCAGCCGTTTGATATAGGAGTTGATCTGGTGGGCAATACAATGGCTGAAGTCACTGCTGAAGTTTTAAAAATCAACGGAACTTATGTGGATGTAACAGCCTTACTGACCAAAAATGCCCGTGAAGTGCTCTTCAACAAAGGAAGTCTCATCATGAATATATCCAATTATGCGTACAGTATGACCGGAAAACATGACTATTATCAAAACAGCCTGATTGCCATCAAAACATTGCTGGAAACCGAAGCTATTGCTCCACCTCAGCATAAAGTTATAGGCGATCTCTCACTAGCGACCGTACTACAGGCACACTCCATTTTAAAAAACAACCAGACTCAAGGTCACAAACTCGTTATGAAACATTAATCTATGAATAAAATCCCAAGACGTATTGTAACAGGAATTAAAGACGGAAAATCAACCATTGTAGAAGACCAACAGGTAGAAAATGCTGTGGAACACTTTCCGGGACTTATTATTTCGGATATATGGAATACCCAAAAGACTCCTGCAAGCTTAGATTTCGAAACCATGATTCCTAATACCGGATTTCCACAGACACCCCAGAACGGAACTTATTTCCGGTATGTAGTTGTACCGCCTGATAAAGATCTCGGTATTGAGTTCAAAAAAGGAGAACCTCATCCAATGATGCATGAGACATCAACATTGGATTATATCATTATTCTCTCAGGTGAGCTGCATCTGATCATGGAAGAAGGAGAAACCCTCCTCAAACCGGGAGACATTGTGATCCAGAGAGGAACCAATCATGCCTGGAGCAACCGTTCTGATGAACCATGTATACAGCTGGCAGTTTTAATTGGTGCGGAAACCTAGGACCAAAGGATTTTAGAAATTGAAAGTTGTAGTGTTGGAAAACGCAAATATGATTATGACACCGAAGTTTTTAAGGTGCAAGAAAATCAAAGATTTTTAGCTATTTTTTTTGCCACGAATACAAGAATCCTTTCATTAGTGTATTCGTGGCAAAAAATCAACAGTATTCAATTTTATTGCAGATAAAATTTTGCGTCCTTACGTGTTCCAACAAAACTATAAAATTCACAAAGCAGAAACTTCCTTCAATTTCTGTTTCATTTTCTCAGCAGTAAACTGCCCTTCATGATAGTAAACTAAATTCTGATTCTTATCCAGAATAATCCATACCGGATAAACAGGCTGGCTTTTATTCTTCGAAAGTGCCAGCGCCAGTTCATGAATTCCCGTACTTCCGTTAGACAGATAACCGAATTCCCGGTTTTGAAAACGAATTTTTTCTTTCGTCTTCTCAGCCTCAAAATTGATCAGATAAAAATGATCATTTATAGTCTTTACCAACTCTTTATCCTTATTCAACTGATAAGACTCAATTTTACAGACTGCACACCAATCTGTATACAGGTGGATAACTACCGGCTTTGTGTTTTCTCTTTGCAAGGCCTCTATTTCAGAAAAAGTGCCTGTCTTCATCTGAGACAGATAAAAACAAGGCACTAACATTAAAAATAAAGCTATTTTTTTCATTTTAAAGTATATTTTACTCCCAGAAACCCTCTGATACGCTGCATGGGGGCATAGCCGTAAGCTGTATCGAAAGTATAATGGTTAGGATTGCTGACAGGATCATCAGCATGTTTATCAAATGGATCAAACGGCCTCATCAGAGGATCTTTGGGCGTAAAATTGAATAAATTTTTCACCCCGCAATACACTTCAAACCCGGATTTGAAACTCTTTGAAACCTGAATATTGGCCAGAGAATAAAACGGAGAATATTCCGGACGGTAATCGTTGGGCAAAACAGGAAGCCTCATCGGGCCATAAAACTGCCCGGTAAAATCTATGGTCAGATTATTCGGAAATTTATAGGTCAGATTATAAGTTCCACTCCATTTGGGGGCATGCAGCTGCTGTGTCTTTTGATTTTCATCATCATATTTCTGATAAACATCAAGATAAGTCACTCCCAGATTGACACTCAAAGGAAACTGAAACGTAAAATCTACATTCAGGGAAGCTCCTCTCGAAATTCCGTATCCGTGAAGGTTGTCATAGATGATCTTATTGGGATCAGAATCAAAGTCACCTACAATTTTATTACTGAAATAGGTGTAAAATGCGGAGGCATCCAGGCTTAGCATTCGGGTTCCCACAGGAATTTTCCAGATATAATTCAAATTACCATTCACTGATCTTTCCGGCTGGAGATCTGATTTCACCACCACTTCTCTTGATCCGGTCAAAGCAGCATGATCTTCTGTAAACAGGTTGACCACTCTGAATCCTGTTCCAAAGTTGAAGCGTAAAGTATGATAAGGATTGGGAGAAAACTTCCACGCCAGTCTTGGAGAATGTACCGAGTGATGAACTTTATCATAGTCATATCTGTACCCCAGTAATAAAGTATTTTTATCATTGATCCCCCATTGATCCTGGATAAAGACTCCCCAGATCGGAGATTTCATCGGTGCATTGGTGATCCCGTCAGAGGCTAGAGTTCCCGGGGTATTGTCATCATAAAAAGTTCTTTTAAAAGTAAGCCCTGCTGTAATATCATGTTTCCCGAAACTTCTGTCCCAATAGGTCTGTACAAAAGCAACTTTCTGAAGGGCATTGAACGGGTTTGCTCCGTAAAAAGAATTCTGATCATGGTAATTATAAGAAAACTGAGTAACGATATGCTCTTTCATAGGCCATTCATACAATCCGAAAACTTCCGCTCTGTTGGTATAAATGCTTTCGCCATATACTTCATCACTTCCCCGGAAAGATTTATTCCATTGCATTTCTCCTCCAAAACGGTCTTCGTACAGGTATCTCATAGCAAAACTTGCCTGCCTGTTTTCCTTTCTTTTAAAATTCCATTTGTTGAAAACAGAAATTCTGCTCTGTAAAGTAGTATCTGTGAAATTATCTCTATTCTGGTCTATTCGTTCTTTAAAACTGAAATAATTTAAGCTCAATAATGAAGCGGCATTCTTTCCAAGATTAAATTTTGTAGAAAGATCCAGGTTGTTTTCGCTCCATGTGCTGGTCATCATATCGACACTTAGTTTAGGAGCAGTTAGCGCATTTTTTGTGATAATATTGATCACTCCTCCCATTGCTTCCGAACCATAGATAGAAGAAGCCGGTCCCTTTACCACTTCTATTCTGTCTACCAGACTGTTGGGAATCCCACTCAATCCGTATACTGTAGAAAGTGAACTTACAATCGGCATTCCGTCGATCAGGATCATGGTATAAGGCCCCTCAAGCCCATTGATGTGAATATCTCCGGTGTTACAAACTGAACAGTTCAGCTGAGGTTTCACTCCATTCACCATGGCGATGGCTTCAAAAATACTCGGTGTGGGATTTTTCTGAAAAAATTTCTGACTATAGATCTCAACAGCTACAGGGCTTTTCGATCTGCTCATCGGTTTTATGGTTCCGGTAACCACTACATCCTCTATATTACTCGTCTTGATTTCTCTTTTGGTAATGTTGGCAGAATCCAGTTTTTTGTTGGTCTGCAGACTTAAACTGTCTGTTTCCTGCGCAAAACAGTATGATGATAAAAAAGTAATAGAAAATAATATTCGCTTCATGAAATTAAAATTGTTAGACAAATCTAACAATAATTTTTCAAATACAAAACATCAAGAAAAATATAGGTAGAGTCAATTCATGAAAAATGATTAAATTTGAGAAACTACATATGAAAGTAAAATGAGATATCATCTAGCGGGAAATATCCCACAAAAAAGACACACTATCTTTAAGTCTCCTGAAGATAAATTTTACTATGAACAGCTTTTCGGAACAGAAGGTTTTCATGGTATTTCTTCACTGCTCTACCATATCCACCGTCCTACACAGATCAAATCGATCGGTGAGCCTAAGGATGTAACCCCTAAAATTGCGGTTGAAAAAAATGTTGCTCCAAGAATGTTCAAAGGAATGAATGTCACTCCTGAAGATGATTTTATGGACAGCAGAAAGATTCTTTTGATGAATAATGACCTGAAAATGGGATTGGCCAAGCCAAGAAAATCGATGGATTATTTTTACAAAAATGCAGAATGTGACGAACTTCTGTACGTTCACCAAGGGAACGGAATCTTAAAAACCTTTGTAGGAGACCTGGAATTTGTGACCGGTGACTATCTTATTATTCCAAGAGGTACCATCTATCAGGTAGAACTGAAATCTGATGATACCGTATTTTTTGTATTGGAAAGCCACTCTCCTATCTACACTCCCAAAAGATACAGAAATGAATTCGGACAGCTTTTGGAACATTCTCCTTTCTGCGAAAGAGATATGATTGCTCCTACTTTCAAAGAACCTGTAGATGAAAAGGGAGAATTCCTGATCAAAGTAAAAAAGGAAAATCAGATTACAGATTTCATCTATGCTACCCATCCGTTTGATGTCGTAGGCTGGGATGGCTATTTCTATCCTTATAAATTCAATATCAAAAATTTTGAACCGATCACGGGAAGAATTCACCAACCGCCACCGGTTCACCAAAACTTTGAAGGGCACAACTTTGTGGTATGTTCGTTCTGTGCAAGAATGTATGATTACCATCCATTGGCAATTCCGGCCCCGTATAATCATTCCAATATCGATTCTGATGAAGTTCTTTTCTACACGGAAGGTGACTTTATGAGCCGTAACCACATCGACCTGATGGATTTTACACTTCATCCGGGAGGAATCGTACACGGACCTCACCCTGGTGCTATGGAAAGAAGTATCGGTAAGAAATTCACTGAAGAATATGCCGTAATGGTAGACCCTTTCCGTCCGTTGAAAATTACGGAAGAAGCTTTAAAAGTGGAAGATCCGTCCTACAAAACTTCATGGCTGGAATAATTTCTTTTAAAACTGAAACAGTGATAGTTTAAATCTGAACACTTAAGTTCTACAAACTGCTGAGCTAAAGTGGTTAAAATAAAAGCTTTTGTGGTTAAAAACATAGTAGATTTATTTAAAACTAAAGGGTTTACACAGTTTGATCCAAAACTGTTACTGAATACATACAAAAGACGCTTTAAATCCTTTATTTAAAGCGTCTTTTTTCGTAAATTTGTGAGGCATGGTTAGCTCCATTTTAACCATCATTATTTTTCATGACGCATCCTAAGTAATGGTGGTTTAATACAAAATCAATATTACATGTTAGAAAGAATCAGATTAGAAAGCTTACATCAAAAAGTAACAACGGCTGAAAATGCTGTGAAAATCATTAAAGACGGCATGACCATAGGGTCCAGCGGCTTTACAAAAGCGGGTGACAGCAAAGCCATTTTGCCGGCATTAGCAGAAAGAGGAAAAACAGAAAACCTTAAAGTCACTTTAATGACCGGAGCTTCACTGGGGCACGGTACCGACGGAAAATTGGCAGAAGCTGATGTGATTAAAAAAAGGATGCCGTTTCAGGTAGATCCTATTTTAAGAAACAGGATCAATAAAGGTGAAATTCTGTTCATCGATCAGCATTTAAGTGAAAGTGCAGAGCTTCTTCACACTAAAAACCTTCAGAGCATTGACGTGGCAGTTATCGAGGCTGCTTATATTGAAAGAGACGGAAGTATTGTTCCTACTACCTCTGTTGGGAACTCAGTAACTTTTGCTGCTTTGGCTAAAAAGATCATTATTGAGATCAATACGGAAGTTCCTGAAGAAGTATATGGAATTCACGATATATACCAGGCTGAAGATTACCCTTACAGAAACGTTATTCCTATTGTCGCTCCCTGGAACAAAATCGGAAGAAAAAGTATTCCGGTTGATCCTGAAAAAATAGAAGCCATTGTTTTTACCAACCTTAAAGACAGCCCTGCTGATATTGCAGAGCCGGACGAAAAGACAACAGCCATTGCCGGACATCTTCTCGATTTCTTTGAAAATGAAGTTCGTTTAGGACGTCTTACAGACAGGCTTCTTCCCCTTCAGGCCGGTATCGGTAAAGTAGCCAATGCTGTTCTTACAGGATTTAAGGATAGTAATTTCTATGACCTTACCATGTTTTCCGAAGTGCTTCAGGACAGTACTTTTGATTTGATAGATTCAGGTAAACTGAGCTTTGCATCAGCATCATCCATTACCGTTTCTAAAGAATGCTATGAAAGAGTTTTAGGAAACCTCTCCAAATACAAAGAAAAATTTGTTTTAAGACCTCAGAATATTTCCAATACACCTGGTCTGATCAGAAGATTGGGAGTGATTGCCATCAATACAGCAATTGAATTTGATATTTACGGAAATGTAAATTCTACCCATATTGGAGGGACAAAGATCATGAACGGAATAGGAGGTTCCGGTGACTTTGCAAGAAATGCCTACTTAAGTATTTTCGTAACCCAGGCCGCATCCAAAGGAAACAATATTTCACACGTTCTTCCAATGGTTTCTCATACAGACCATACGGAACATGATGTGGATATTCTGGTGACCGATATAGGACTGGCTGACCTTAGAGGTCTGGCACCGAGAGAAAGAGCGCAAAAAATCATCGATAACTGTGTTCACCCTGACTATAAAGAAGAATTACAATCTTATTTTGACAGAGCCTGTGAAAGAGGCGGACATACTCCTCACCTGCTGGAAGAAGCTTTTAGCTGGCATTTAAGATTTTCTGAAACAGGAAGTATGAAACAGACTACAGAAACGCAGGTTTCTAATTAAAAAAAAACTTCTGAATATAATACTAAAAGGCTGAATGCATTGCATTTGGCCTTTTATTTTTCAGCACTTGTAATGCTATCCTCAATATGATAAAAGTCCTTTTCAATATCATTAAAATAATTAGAAAAAGTAAAAATATAAGACTATCTTTGAAAGAAGAGAGGTAATTTTATGAGGTGAGAACACGATTAACACCCTATTAAAAAAATAAAATATGCATAATTACATAAGCGCAGAAGAGGCAATATATACGGTAAAAAGTGGCAACCGTGTATTTTTTCACGGGAGTGCATGTACTCCGAACTACCTGATTGATGAACTGGCAAGACAGGCACACCGGTTGGATCATGTAGAGATGGTTTCTATTACCCAACAGGGAAATATAGAAATTGCCAAACCTGAATATAAAGATAAATTCTTCATCAATTCATTATTCGTATCCACACCGGTTCGTGATGCCGTCAACTCAGACAGAGGTGATTTTGTTCCTGTATTTTTAAGTGAAATTCCTATTCTGTTCAGAAAAAATATACTTCCGCTGGATGTAGCTCTGGTAACAGTTTCTCCGCCGGATAAACATGGTTTCTGTACTTTAGGAACTTCAGTGGACATAGCAAGATCAGCGGTAGATACTGCTAAAACCATTGTTGCTATTGTCAACCCAAGAATGCCAAGAACCCATGGTGACGGAATGATCCATATCAGCAGAATCCATAAACTGGTTTGGCATGAAGAAGAGCTTCATACGGTAGATTATGGTTCGAAAGTAGGTCCTGAAGAAATGCTTGTAGGAAAAAACGTAGCAGAACTGATTGAAGACAGATCTACCCTTCAGATGGGAATCGGGACTATTCCGGATGCCGTTTTAAAATGTCTGAACAATCATAAAGACCTTGGAATTCACACAGAAATGCTGAGTGACGGAGTAATCGACCTTATCCAGAATGATGTGATCAACAATAAATACAAAGGCTACAACGAAAATAAAACCATTACCAGCTTCTGTTTTGGGACCAGAAAGCTCTATGATTATGTGGATGACAATACGGTCTTTGCCTTCAGAGATGTAAGTGAAGTCAATTTCCCGATCAACATTATGAAAAACAAAAAGATGGTAGCCATTAACTCCGCTATTGAAATAGACCTTACCGGACAGGTATGTGCCGATTCTATCGGAACTCTGCAATACAGCGGCATCGGAGGGCAAATGGACTTCATGCGTGGGGCTGCGTTGGGTGAAGATGGGAAACCTATCATTGCCATCACCTCAAGAACGAAAAAAGGGATCTCCAGGATCGTACCTTATCTTAAACAGGGCGCCGGTGTGGTGACGACAAGGGGACATATTCATTATGTCGTTACCGAATACGGAACAGCCTATCTGTATGGGAAAAACCTTCGCCAGAGGGCCCAGGAGCTGATCAGCATTGCTCATCCTGATGACAGGGAAATGTTGGAAAGAGCGGCATTCGAAAGATTTAAACACTGATAATCAGCAGATAAAAACTTTTTAATGTTTATTTTTTAATAAGACTTTATCAATATATTTTTATTACTGCCATATAAACTATAAAAAAGCTTAAAACCTTTGGCAGTATTTTTGATAAAATTCTTTCAAAAACAAGGAAATTGAAGACTATATATAATTCGATACGAGAAGAAGTTGTAGAACATTCTAAAGTAAGGAATTCTGTTTTGGGGAATGTGAATGAATGGAAAAGAAGCCATTATATTATTCTTTCCGAAATTATCAAAGATGAACTCTCTGAAGCAGAAGAACTGAAAGGAGGAAAAAAATTCGAAATCGGGAGCACCATCTCCCACGTTACGCTACAGCGTTTTTTTGAAAACGATTACCAGGACAAAACCCACAGTGATTTAAGATTCTTAAAAACACTTGATAAAATATGCATTTTTCTGGGGTATAAAGACCTTAATGATTATATCCTTTCTATGAGGCATAAAAAGAAAGACCAGAACGAAGCGGATGACGCGTCTTTTATGTCCAGGTTGGTATATGACTATTGTGCAAAAGCTTTTGAATTCTGCAAACAGTTTCCCAAGCATAATACCGAGCTTTTCAAGGAGTTGGTATTCGATGATTCTCCGTTTTTAGAAAGAATTTCACAGTTCAGTAAAGAACTTTGTGACAAAGACTTTCAGCTGGTAACCAAAAACAACCGTTCCAACTATGAAGTTTTTGACATCCATGTAGTGACAGATGACCCGGAAAAGAAAATACTGGAAACCCAGGAATTCTGGAACCTGCTATTCAAAGTAGGGGAAACCGGAGAAGAGCATTTTGTCAACCAGTTGAGTACACAAATCTATTTCTTCAAAAAAATAGATAATACCTGGAAGATCTGGGACAATTACAATCCGGATGCAGGAATGCTCAACAGAAAAATAGAAACTACCCCATAAAATAAGAAAGCCGCAGAGAATCTCTGTGGCTTTCATGTACGAAATATTTTTTTCTCACTTGTTTTTTGTATTACAAATGTAAGCGGTTGATTTCAAACAAATGGAACTTAAATATACTTAAATAAACTTTTCTTTAACGTTATGTTAAATAAATTCAAGGATTAGTAGGGAATATTTTTCCTATATCCAAGTTTTTTGTAATTTGCATACCAATAAAATAAAAGTAAAAAAGAATATGTCAACACTTACATTTGCCGAGAAAATTGCTCAAGCAGAAAATTTCTTACCAATCAACGGTACAGATTATATTGAGTTTTATGTAGGAAATGCAAAACAGGCTGCCCATTATTACAAAACCGCTTTCGGTTTTCAGTCTGTAGCTTATGCGGGTCCTGAAACAGGAGTAAGAGACCGTGCATCTTATGTGCTTCAACAGGGAAAGATCAGATTGGTATTAACTACCGGATTGAAGTCTGATTCTCCTATCAGCGAACATGTAAAAAAACACGGTGACGGAGTAAAGATTTTGGCACTTTGGGTAGATGACGCTTATGCAGCTTTCGAAGAAACTACCAAAAGAGGTGGAAAACCATATTTAGAGCCCGTAACTTTAACTGATGAGCATGGTGAAGTAAGAATGTCCGGAATTTATACCTACGGAGAAACAGTTCACATGTTTGTAGAAAGAAAAAATTATGAAGGGGCTTTCATGCCAGGATATGAAAAATGGGAAAGTACCTACAATCCTGAAGAAGCAGGTCTATTGTATGTAGACCACTGTGTAGGAAACGTAGACTGGAACAGAATGATTCCTACCGTAGAATGGTATGAAAAAGTAATGGGATTTGTAAATATCCTTTCTTTCGACGACAAGCAGATCAACACAGAATATTCTGCACTGATGTCTAAAGTAATGTCAAACGGAAACGGATATGCAAAATTCCCGATCAACGAGCCTGCAGAAGGTAAAAAGAAATCTCAGGTAGAAGAATATCTTGATTTCTACGAAGGTGAAGGAGTACAGCACATTGCAGTAGCTACCAAAGATATTATCCACACGGTAACTGAGCTTAAAAAACGTGGTGTAGAATTCCTTTCAGCTCCGCCGGAAGCATATTATGACATGGTTCCTGAAAGAGTGGGCCATATTGATGAAGATCTTAAAAAACTTCAGGAGTTAGGTATACTTATTGATCATGATGAAGAAGGGTACTTACTTCAGATCTTTACCAAGCCTGTAGAAGACCGCCCTACTCTATTCTTCGAAATCATTGAAAGACACGGTGCACAGAGTTTTGGTGCCGGAAACTTCAAAGCTTTATTCGAAGCTCTGGAAAGAGAGCAGGAAAGAAGAGGTAATCTTTAATTTTACGTTAAAAAATATTAAGTTTTGTCAGGATTCAGTATTCTGGCAAAACTTTTTTATAAAACACAGCATAATGAGAAAACTTTTAATAGGAATTTTATTCTTTGGAACCCTGGGTGTAAAGGCACAATACGGTTCCTTAAATGCAATCCTCGACAGACTTGAAGCAAGAAGAGGCATCAATCAGAATCTTGAAAAGGTAAATATTGACAACAAAAAGTTTGTCTTCATTAAAGATGAAGCAGACCATACGGAAAGAGATTTTATCGTAATCAAAGGGAACAATGCTACGTATGTAGAAGTTTTTGATGATAAAGCTACAGGAGAAAGCAGCTCTAATGTTTTCACAGGCGATATTGTCAGAAAAAAGAACATCGTTTCTCTGCGGGCAGATGTATTGGAAGGTAAAAAAATCCCGATCGCAGTCACCAAAACACTATTGCTTACCCAGCAGGACAATATTCTCTACCTCATCGATGTCAATACCAAAGACCGATGGATTGATGAGCAATCTTATACCAAAAAGGCAAAATAAACATCCCAAAGACTATTTCTCAGGGTGATATTTTAATCTAAATTAAATCTAAACTTATGAAATCATTTGTAGACTATTCCTCAGACTCGGATTTTTCTATACATAATATTCCTTTCGGAGTAGCAGTTTTTAACAAAGAATACATCGGATGCTGTACAAGGATCGGAGATCAGGTTATTGATCTAGCCACTTTGTATGATCTTGGTTATTTTGAAGACATTGAAGGCTTGGACGACAATGTTTTTGAAGCGTATACCATCAACGAATTCATCGAACTGGGTAAATCGGTTACCAATGCCGTACGTACCAAAATCCAGACTTTATTGCAGGAAGGATCAATATTATCTAAAGATCAGAAAACCATTGAAGAAGCGTTCTACGATCTTGACAAGGTAAAGATGATGATGCCTGTGCACATCCCGAATTATACAGACTTCTACAGCAGCATCGAACATGCAACCAATGTAGGGAAAATGTTCCGTGACCCTGCCAATGCTTTATTACCCAACTGGAAGCATTTACCGGTAGGCTACCACGGAAGGGCCTCTTCTATTGTTGTTTCAGGAACGGAAATCAACCGCCCGAAAGGACAAATGAAACCTGCTGATGCAGATCAACCTGTTTTTGGACCTTGCAAACAGCTGGATTTCGAACTGGAAATGGCTTTCATCATCAACAAAAATACAGAGATGGGCGAAAGTATATCTACAAAAGATGCAGAAGATGCGATCTTCGGAATGGTGGTATTCAACGACTGGTCTGCAAGAGATATTCAGTCTTGGGAGTATGTTCCGCTAGGCCCATTCCTTGCAAAAAACTTCGGATCATCTATCTCTCCATGGGTAGTTACTCTGGAAGCATTGGAACCATTCAGAACAGCTTCTCCTACGCAAGATCCTGAAGTTCTGGATTACCTGAAATTTGAAGGTGACAAAAATTACGATATTAATCTTGAAGTATATATCCAGCCGGAAAACGGTGATCAAAACCTGATCTGCGAAAGCAACTACAAACATATGTACTGGAATATGACCCAGCAATTGGCTCACCACACTGTAAACGGATGTAACGTAGAAGTGGGTGATCTGTATGCCAGCGGTACCATTTCCGGAAGCGATCCAAAATCTTTCGGCTCTATGCTTGAGCTTACATGGAGAGGACAAAATCCTTTATCATTAAGCAACGGTGAAGAAAGAAAGTTCATTGAAGACAACGATACCGTTACCATGAAAGCATGGGCAGAAAAAGACGGTGTGAGAGTAGGTTTCGGTGAAGTTTCAGGTAAAATTATCCCGACACTTTAAAAATTAAGATTTAAACGATAAGATGCTTCGATTTCGCTCAACATGACATCGCTGAAAATAGACTATAAACAGTTAGTATCAGATGTGTCAAGCTGAGCGGAGTCGAAGCTTATTTTTAATATAATTTGAATACTTAAACCTGGTTAAGTGTTAAAATCAAAAAAAAATGAAAACAGTAATCCCCTCTGAAATAACCTCTGTACAACTTCAGACCATCATGCAAACCGCCGTTTCACCACGTCCTATTGCATTGGCCTCTACGGTGGATAAAGATGGTAATAACAATTTATCTCCATTCAGTTTTTTTAATATGTTCAGTACGGTTCCTCCCATTCTGATCTTTTCACCATCAAGGAGAGTGCGTGATAATACCACAAAACATACCCTGGAAAACGTTCTGGAAGTACCGGAAGTAGTGATTGGAACTGTGAACTTTCCTATCGTACAGCAAATTTCTTTAGCTTCTACAGAATATGAAACCGGAGTGAATGAATTCATCAAGTCCGGTCTGACCATGAAAGATGCTGAGCTTGTACAGCCCAAACTGATTGAAGAATGTCCTGTCAACTTCGAATGCAAAGTTTTGGAAGTAAAATCTCTTGGCGAGCAGGGCGGAGCAGGAAATCTGGTGATCTGTGAAGTTCAGAAAATTCACATCAGAGAAGAATACCTGAATGAAGCCGGAAATCTGGATCAGAAAAAACTGGATATGGTTGCCCGTTTAGGCGGTAACTGGTATTCCAGAAGTAATGAAAACAGCCTTTTTGAAGTTCCAAAACCTCTGGTAACAAAAGGAATCGGGTTTGACCTGTTGCCGGATGCGATCAAATACAGCAAAATATTTACAGGAAATGATCTTGGTATGCTTGCCAATACGGAAGTACTGCCTGACGGCGAATTCCACGCTGATGAAAACATTCATCTTGATGCTCAGAAGCTGCTTCTTGAAAGCAAGATTGAAGAAGCATGGAATGTACTTATCATGAAGTAGACCAATTCATTATATTGTCAGATACAAAAGAGGCGCCTGAAATTTCAGGCGCCTCTTATTATTATATTTCAGGCCAGAGAAGTAGATCGGAATACGAAAACCACTTGTCTCCAGCTTCTGTCTTTATTTCGATTTCAAAGATTCTGATACCGTTATTTTCTTCTTTTCACTAAAGTCTGTCAGTTTCCCGTTCTGATCTATCATAACGTTCAGGTTATCATCCTTAGCATCATAATAAATGTCTGTTGAATATCCCGGACAGTCGTGTTGTTTGCACCCTGTTAATTTATAAATTCCGTTTTCAGAGGTGATCGGGCTTTCTACATTAAAATATTTTATCATATCATTATATTGAGCTCCAACAAGCTTTTTCAATCGGTCTGTGATGCTTTTATCTTCAAACAGTTTGATCTCATGTGGATATTTTCCGACATTTTTGGTAATGATATTTTCTGTTGCAGCAGAAGGAGAAGCAGTAGCTGCAGAATCAGATTTCGGCTCTGTTGCAGAATCTTTAGGCATTGTTGTCGCCAGTGAATCTGTACCTGCAGAAGTTGAGGTTTTCGCTTCTTTCTTACAGGAAATAACTGCTGTACATAAGGATAGCGCTAATGCGCCTGTAATAAGTTTTTTCATAATGATATTGTATAAAGTGTTAATGTAATATAACGGAATCGGAAAGGCTTTATTTCAATTTTTCTTTGATAAACTCAATACACTTTTCCGTGACAGTATTGAGATCTTCCGGAAGTTTTTTTGCTGTCCAGGGTTCTTTTGCTCCGAAGGTATGATTGGCATTTTCAATCAGGAATAGTTCAGAATTCGGATGGAGAAGGTGAAGATGTTCTGCCTGTCCGGCGTTTACAGCTTCGTCCTGAGTTCCATGAATGATCAGCATATGAGCTTTGGCCATCTCTGTTGCTCTTTCCACATCAAAACGATGAACGTCCTTCTCATAATCTTCATAAAACTGATAATAATGTGGCATTTCCTGTTTTGTACGGCCATTTAAGGCAAAATAGACTCCTGCTCTTTTCCAGTTTTCAAAAGCTTCGCCTGTAGGAAATCTTTCTAAAGTATCTACACTGGCCAGGGTAATCAGACCGTTGACCCTTTCATCTTCAAAGGTTTTGATGATAGAAATTCCACCTCCTCTGCTGTGACCGATCAGAATAACCTTTTCACGATCCACATGAGGATTCTCTATAAAATGATCAATAACGAATCCTAAATCTGAAAGCTCTTTAGAGTAATTATTATTTCCGAAAGCCTCCAGATCTGCAAAGTGATGGGGATCTTCTACAGTGGTCCCATTATGGGAAAAATTAAACTTCACAAAGAAAAAGCCTGCTTCAGCAAACTTTTCAGCCATCAGATCCCATGCCCCCCAATCTTTATAGCCCTTATATCCATGTATAAAGATGACCAGCGGCAGTTTCTTTTCGGTGTCGCTGTAAAAAATATCAGCAAGAAAACCTTTTGTTTCTTTATTTTCTAAATATATATTCTTTTCACTAATCAAATTCATAATATATATAAGTTTTGTTTAATATTCTTTATATTTATAATGCTAATTTAAATTGAAATTTATGAAAAAAACTCTACTTTTTTTACTTTTAATCACTTTTTCTTTTACAATCAGTCAAACCTCCAAGAGAGTCTTCTTTATCGGGAACAGCTATACCTACGTAAATGATTTACCCAATTTAATCAAAAATGTGGCTGCCTCTACCAACGATATTGTAGATTTCCAGAGCCAGGCCATAGGAGGAGCAACCCTTCAGGATCATGTCAACAGTACTACGGTAAACATCCTCAACCAGGGAAACTGGGATTACGTGGTATTGCAGGAACAGAGCCAGCTTCCGTCTTTTCCGGATCAGGTAGTTCAAAGCCAGGTCTACCCTTATGCTGCCCAACTTTCTGATCTTATAAAATCTACCAATGCCTGTGGCAATGTTATTTTCTATATGACCTGGGGGCGCAAAAACGGAGATAATACCCGTTGTAACGCTCAGCCTGAAGTATGTACGTATGAAGGAATGGATAACCTTATTTATCAACGGTATGTTGAAATGGCCCAGACCAACGAAGCTCTTTTATCTCCGGTGGGTAAAGTATGGCGAGCCATCAGACAGCAGGATCCCTCTCTGGAACTTTATGATCAGGATCAGTCCCATCCGAGCTATATAGGTTCTATGGCAGCGGCCTATACTTTTTATACGATTATATTCAAAAAAGATCCAACTCTGGCTGCTTATAAAGGAAATCTTACTCCTTCACAGGCCCAGTTTATTAAAAATATTGTCAAAACAGAAGTTTACAATACTCTGGATACCTGGAATGCAGTCTCCAATGATGTTCACAGCAGATTTATTCATCAGTTTACCAATGCCACCACCATTCAGTTTACCAATAAGACCCAAAATGCCACGACTTATCTATGGAACTTTGGAGATGGTAATACTTCCACCCTGCAAAATCCTGTACATACTTATGCTGCATCGGGAGATTATAATGTAAGCCTTACCACTGATGCATGCAGTGCCAATACCACCAAAACCAAGCGCATCACTGTAAACACTCTTGGCATCAAAGAATCTCCTATTGAAGACCAAATACAGATCTATCCCAACCCGGCACAAAACCTTGTGAACATTACAGCACAAAAGAAAATTGAAATTCTTTCCCTTACAGATTTCAGCGGAAGAACCGTTGTATACAGCCTGAACAAAACGGACTCGGGATATGTGATTCCTTTGCATCATTTATCACCGGGCGTTTATCTTTTACACTATAAAACGGGAGAAAAGGAATTCATCAAAAAAATTATTAAAAAATAAGCTTATTTTTGCTTCATGCAGAATTTAAGAACTGTAACCGTGATGCGTTACATTCTGCCGTTGAGAGAAGGAGGATCTCTTCCTGCTCTGGCAGAAGCTGATGATGACTTTAAATATGTTTTAAAATTCCGTGGTGCGGGCCATGGGGTAAAAATGCTGATCTCCGAACTTCTGGGTGGAAAAATTACGGAAGCCTTGGGATTGAAAATTCCCGAACTGGTTTTTATCAATCTCGATGCTGACTTTGGAAGAACGGAAGCCGACGAAGAAATACAGGATCTGCTGAAACACTCAGAAGGTCTGAATCTCGGGCTGCATTATCTCTCCGGTTCTATCACTTACGATCCGGGAATAAGCGTTGACCCGCTTCTGGCTTCGAAGATTGTATGGCTGGATGCTTTCATCACCAATATTGACCGTACTTTTAGGAATACGAATATGCTGATGTGGCATAAAGAACTCTGGATCATTGATAATGGAGCTTCATTCTACTTTCACCACTCGTGGCAAAACTTCGATGCAGCAGCGAAAACTCCTTTCAAATACGTGAAAGATCATGTGTTGCTTCCCAAAGCTAAAATGCTGGACGAGGCGGATAAGTTTGCCCATGAAGTACTGAACGATACCCTGTTCAGAGATATTGTCAATTCAATTCCTGAAGACTGGTTGCAATGGAATGATGCTGACGAAACTCCAGATGAAATCCGTGAGATCTATTTTCAGTTTTTGAAAACCAGATTCGAAAATTCTCAAATCTTTGTAAACGAAGCGAAAAATGCAAGAGGATAAAATATATGAATACGCGGTAATACGCCTGGTACCCAAAGTTGAAAGAGAAGAATTTTTCAATATCGGATTGGTGATGTTTTCCAAGAAGGAAAAATTCATCAGAGTAGAATTTTATCTGTGTCCTGATAAATTCAAACTGATGCACAGCAAACTGGATTATGAAGACATCATCCAAAATCTGGAAAGCTTTCAGAAAATTGCCAATGGAGATAAAAACGGCGGCCCTATTGCTCTGCTGGACATTCCTGAGCGATTTCGCTGGCTGACGGCTGTAAGAAGCGCTGTGGTTCAGACTTCAAGACCTCATCCCGGAAAATCCAAAGATCTGAACATTACTTTTGGTAAGCTTTTTGAGGAGTTAGTAAAATAACACATTCCTAAAAAAAGTTTATTATGAATTCATCTACATACAACATATCAAATTACAGGTTTATTTCAAACCTGTTTTTTATTTTATTTTTAAGCTTTTCCAATTTATTTTTTTCACAGTCTTTTTCACAGAGTCCTGCTCCGGCACCACGGGTGAAAAGTACACTTCTTCCGGAAATCGCGACAGTTTCTGAAGATATTGTATACAAAACCAACAGAAAAGGGAATCCACTTCTCCTGGATCTTTATAGGCCTAAAAATCTACCGGCAGAAAAACTTCCGGTACTGATCTATGTGCATGGCGGAGGTTGGATAGAAGGCAATAAAGAGATTCATGCTGATGATTATGTTGAAAATACCATCAAAAAATTGCTGCCAAAACATTACGCTGTGATCAGCATCAATTATACCCTTCTGAATGACACGACTCATTTTCCTTTACCTTTGGAAGATACTAAGGACGCTGTAAGATGGGTAAGACAAAATGCTGAAAAATATAACTTTGACACGAATAATATCGGGCTTTTCGGAGCTTCGGCGGGAGCTCACCTTTCTTTAATGGCTGCCTATACTCCGGATGATACGTTTATCGGCAGTACCGGACTTTCATCTTATTCTTCAAAAGTGAATTATGTAATCGATCATTATGGCCCTGCCGATCTGAATAAACTTTTCCATACCGGATTGGGAACAATTCCGGTTTCTATGATCAGAATGGTTTCGAAGAAGATTGTTGATTTACAGCAAGGACTTGTAAAGGGAATGTCCGGCTATGATTTAAATAAGGACCAACAAAAAGCAATTGAGTATTTAAAAACCATATCACCCGTTAATTTTGTTTCGGGAGCTGTTCCTACTCTTATTGTACAGGGGAATAAAGATAAAATAGTTCCTTTAAACCAGGCAAAAAAGCTTCACCGCAAATTAAAGAGAGCCAAAGTTCAGACGGACCTGATCATCATTGAAAATGGGGTTCACGGTTTTTCCACTACAGATAAAAGTGATTTGGATAAAATGACCGATCAAATGGTGGATTTTATTATTTTACAGAAGAAATAACAAAAAAAATATACACAGTAATAAAAAATCAATATTAAAAATATAATAATCAACACATTATATTTCAATCTATTACAATATTGCTAATTTAATATACATATCCATTATTTTTATATACAAAATAATTAACTTGGCTTTTATTTAAATTATTTACAATAAAAAAGTCAATACTTTCAATTATTAACCAATAAAAATTAAGATATGGAGATACTGGATAATATAAATGCCCTTACTTTAATATTTGTATCAATACTTATTTTTGCGATTGCTTATCGTATTTACGGTATTTTCATGGCTAATAAAGTATTACGGCTTAATGACAACAATACAACTCCCGCCATTGAATTTGCAGATGGGAAGGACTATGTTGCTACCAATAAAAATGTACTCTTTGGGCATCATTTTGCGGCTATTGCAGCAGCCGGCCCACTGGTAGGACCTGTTCTGGCAGCACAGTTCGGCTATCTTCCCGGAGCTTTATGGATCTTAATAGGATGTGTATTGGGCGGAGGCGTACATGATATGGTTGTTTTATTTGCTTCGGTAAGACACAAAGGTCAGAGTCTTGCGACCATTGCTTCAAAGGAAATTGGTAAAACGACAGGAACGGTAGCAGGTTTTGCCATTTTATTCATTCTTATTCTTACCCTGGCAGGTTTATCGCTCGCTTGTATCAATGCAATGCATGAGGCTTCATGGTCTCTTTTTACCGTGGTCATCACAATGCCAATTGCGGTGATTATGGGATTGATCATGCGTTATAAAAAGAACAGTGTTCTCTTTGCCAGTATTCTGGGGGGCATCCTTTTGATTGCAGGTATTATTGGTGGGCACGATCTTATGCAGAACCCTGCCATAAACCATTTATTCTCCTGGGATATTAAAACCATTTCGATCGCGATTCCGCTATATGGCTTTCTGGCTTCCGTTCTTCCGGTATGGCTGCTTTTAGTTCCGAGAGATTATCTTTCCACTTACCTAAAGATCGGAACCATTATTATGCTGGCTGTAGGAGTTATTGTGATTCATCCAACGGTACAGATGCCGGCCCTTACTGCATTCATCAATGGTGGAGGTCCCGTTATAGGAGGTCCTGTACTTCCTTTTATTTTTATCGTGATCGCCTGTGGCGCTATTTCAGGGTTCCACGCTGTCATTGCTACAGGGACTACTCCTAAAATGCTCAACAGAGAAAGAGAAATTCTTTTTGTAGGCTACGGTGCGATGCTTGTTGAAGGCTTTGTAGCTCTGATGGCCCTGATTGCCGCTTGTACTCTGATGCCTGGAGATTATTTTGCCATCAATACTCCTAAAGAATCCTACGATGCTTTTCTGGCCGCCCATCCTGCCCTTCACGGAGTAGATATTGACTATTATTCCCAAAAGATTGGCATTGATCTGCATGGAAGAACTGGTGGAGCAGTTTCATTGGCTGTAGGAATGGCTCATATTTTTAACAAAATCCCTTATATGGATCAGCTAACGGCTTACTGGTATAATTTTGCGATCATGTTTGAAGCTGTATTTATCCTCACCGCCATTGATGCAGGAACACGAGTAGGACGTTTCTTTTTACAGGAAATGCTGGGCTCTGTGATCCCTAAATTCAATGATAAAAACTGGATTCCGGGAATTATCATCAGCAGCTTACTTTTCACTTTTGCCTGGGGCTACCTGGTATACACCGGAAATGTAAGCAGCATATGGCCTTTATTTGGAATCAGTAACCAGTTGCTGGCAGCCTGCGGACTTATTGTCTGTACCACAATGCTGATCAGGATGAACAGAGGGAAATATGCATTGTGCTCAGCTATTCCGGGAGTCTTTATGGCGATTATTACCTTCTGGGCAGGGTATCTTCAGGTCGCCACCATCTATATCCCCAAAGAACAGTATCTGTTGGCAACCTTAGCGGTTACCGCAATGATCCTGATGCTTATTGTCTTTATCGGAGCATTCAGAAAATGGTATGAGCTGCTGAAGATTACAACCACAAAAACCGATTTTTACGGAGAGCAGGTGAAAGAACTGGTAGAAAGATAAAAAACTTCTTCTTCAGATATTTTACAGGTTTTGCCTGCTCTGATAATTTTTATACATTTGTCTTGCTTTAGGGGTATTCTGAAAAGAATTGAGAGAGTCCCTTTGAACCTGATACGGCTGACACCGACGTAGGGAAAAGCAAGACTACATGGCCAGACCCATGTACTTTTGTTTTGGATTTTTCCTGAAGCTATTTTTATTTTAATGATAAACAATGGAAAAAGTACTCTGGCAACAAGTTCAGCTTGTAAAACAAACGTCTCCGCTGGTTCACAATATCACCAATTATGTAGTGATGAACAATACAGCCAATGCTCTTTTGGCTGCAGGAGCCTCTCCTATCATGGCCCATGCCAAATCTGAGATCAGGGAAATGATCAATATTGCTCATTCAGTGGTCATTAATATTGGTACTCTTGACGAATACTGGTCTGAATCTATGATTATGGCAGCCGAAACAGCTAATGAGATTCACAAACCATGGGTTTTGGATCCTGTGGGGGCTGGTGCTACTTCTTTTCGGGATCAGATTCTCCATCAGCTGCTGGAATATCGTCCAACCGTTATCAGAGGGAACGCTTCTGAAATTATTGCCCTGGCTAAGATCAATACAACCGTGACTAAAGGAGTAGACAGTACAGCTGCCAGCAATGATGCTGTAGGTGCTGCTCAGATTCTGGTCAACCAATACAATTCGACCGTCTGTATTTCCGGTGAAACGGATATTATTATAAGTCCTAAACAAAACTTCTTTATAAGAAATGGCCATCCGCTTATGACAAAAGTAACAGGATTAGGATGTTCAGCCACCGCATTGACGGGAGCATTTATAGGATGTTCGGAAAACAAAACCCTGGGTGTTGCAGCGGCAATGGCATTACTTGGCATAGCAGGAGAAATTGTTGCCCACGAAAGCAAAGGTCCCGGAAGCCTGCAGGTTAACCTGATCGATAAGCTATACAATATTACAGAAGAGGAATTCAACAGTCATTTAAAAATCAGTCAGAAATGAGTTTATATACTTTTCCTTATCAGTTGTATCTGGTAATTTCTGAGGCGGACTGTAAGGGGAAAAACTTTCTGAAAGTAGCGGAACAGGCTATTCTTGGCGGAGTAGATATTATCCAGTTGCGTGAAAAAAATGATAGTACAGAACTTTTCCTTCAAAAAGCAAGACAGCTTATTGAAATTACGGAGAAATATAATGTTCCTCTCATCATCAATGACCACATTGAAGTCGCTGAAAAAGTAAACTCAGCAGGCATCCACGTTGGGAACAGTGATACACCGCCCACTCAGCTGAGACAGCATCCTTTTATCAAAAATAAGATGATCGGCTATTCTATTGAACATTTATCACAGCTTGACAACGAACAAACTGCTGTATCTGATTATCTGGGAATAAGCCCCGTATTTAAAACAGATACAAAGACAGATACCGTTACAGAATGGGGTCTTGAAGGAGTTTCCAAAATCAGGCAGCTTACAGAAAAACCTCTTGTAGCGATTGGCAATATTCATCTTGGAAATGCAAAAGCGGTTATCAATGCAGGAGCCGACTGCCTTGCTGTAGTTTCTGCAATATGCGGTGCAGATGATCCTCAGAAAGCAGCCTATGAATTAAAAAATGAAATTTTAAAATGAAAAAATACAAATACCCGTCAGTACTTACCATTGCAGGTTTTGACGGAAGTGGCGGAGCAGGCATCCAGGCTGATATTAAAACAGCTTCAGCATTAGGTTGCTTTTCCACATCGGTTTTAACAGCTTTACCTGTACAGAACACGCAGGGCGTACGGGCTATCTACCCGATTCCTGTAGAAGCAGTAGCTGATCAGATCCGGGCTATCCTGGAGGATATTGTTCCGGATGCTATTAAAATCGGGATGGTGCATACTCCGCAATTGGTGGAGACCATTGTTTCCACTTTAGCACAATATAAAAAAATACCAATCGTATTCGATCCCGTTATGGTAGCAACCAGCGGGCACCGACTGATCGAAGAAGAAACGATCACAGCTATTACGGATCAACTCTTCCCTATTGCGGATGTCATCACGCCCAATATGGATGAAGCAGCCATTTTAGCCGATATGAAAGTAGAAACACTGGAAGACCTATATACGGCTGGAGAAAGAATAAAAAAACTGGGCTGTAAAACGATTCTTCTGAAAGGAGGTCATCAGGAAACCTCAACAATCACTTCCCTATTCTATGATGAAAATGAGGTTTTTCATTCTTTTGAAACGGCTAAGTTTGACACCCATAACACGCATGGTTCCGGCTGTACACTGTCTTCTGCAATAGCAGCTTATATCGCTCAGGGGAAAACCTTGTATGAAGCTGTCTCTTTGGGCCAGGAATATATTTACCAGGCCATCAAAAACGGAATCGATGTACAAACAGGACACGGAAACGGTCCGCTTAATCACTTTTTTAACCCTCAAAAACTGATCAAAAATGAAATGGTCTGAACACACCTGGCAAACAATAGAAGAACTCTATGAGTCTATTCTCAAAATGCCTTTTATAAAAGAATTATCGGAAGGTTCTTTACCACAGGAGAAATTCCGTTTTTATATGGCTCAGGATTCTTTATATCTGGAACACTTCGGAAGAACCCTTTCCCTGATTGCAGCAAAGATTACTGATCTTCAGGATGTGCTTGCCTTTATGCGTTTTGCTGAAAATGCAATTGTTGTGGAAAATGCTTTGCATGAATCCTATTTTAAAGATTTCGGACTTAATGATAAAGGTGTTTTACAGCCTGCCTGTCATCATTATATTCACTTCCTGAGAAGCACTGCAGCATTGGAATCAGTAGAAATTGCTGTTGCGGCTGTACTTCCTTGCTTTTGGATCTACAGAGAAGTAGGAGATTATATTTACCGTACCCAGAATACCGTCGACAACCCGTATGAGAAATGGATTGCCACCTATGCCGGAGAGGAATTTGCAGCAGCCGTAGATCAGGCTATCGCAATCTGTGATAAAATAGCAGAAAACAGTACTGCAGCAACCAGACAGAAGATGACGGAAGCATTTATCATGGCCTCAAGAATGGAGTTTCACTTCTGGGAAGCGGCTTATGAACTGAAAAAATGGAAATAGCTTTTGATTTAGGAGTGATGAAATATCACATATTAAAACTATAAAAAACGGTTCCAAAATTATGGAACCGTTTTTTTAAAAGTATAAGATCAATTAAAAATTGAAATTAAGTCTGCTGAAAACATATCTTCCGTTCTGTCCGAACTGAGAAGTCGAACGGGAATAGATAAACTGATCATTATTGCTTGAAGCAGGAAGATTTCTGGTAGGATAAATATCAAACAGGTTATTGACCCCCAGCGTTAATCCTATATTTTTGGTAAACTGATAAGCTACGGAAATATCGGTAATAATCTTATCTCCTATTTTCTGATGCTCATTGAATTCTATGATACCGTCTCCATTCGCATCCAAAACGTCTGCTCCTGTTACTTTTCCGAAATAGGTATTTCTCAAATAGAAACTTGCGTTCTTCCATGCAAGGGTATGAGAAAGACTTGCTTTTACTCTAGGCACTGCCTCTTCCAGATATACTCTGGATTTTTCAGAGAAGTATACTTTTTCCAGTTCCGGTGCCTGCAAAAGTCCGGAAGAATGAATAGCCCCCACCTGTTTGGTCTGGTTGAGGTTGATCGCGAAGTTGTTATCCAGTTTTATGCCGGAAAATCTTGCATTATGAGAAATAACCACATCCAGCCCTTTTGTTTCCGTATCAATGGCATTGGTAAAGAACTGTGCTGCATTCACTCCCAGTTTTTCATAAACCTGTTTAGCTTCATCTGATACAGCTGATTTTAAGAATTGGTCGGTAAGAAGAATTCTGTTATCAATTCTTGTAAAATATCCATCAGCGGTAAATGTTAAATTAACGGATGGTATTTTATAGGTAAACCCTACACTGGCAGATTTTGAAGTCTCCTGTTTCAATTTTGGTATTCCCAGCAATCCGGCGATCTGTGAATCATTGCTGAAGGTTCCCACCTCCAGAAGCTGTCCGTTTGGAAGCTGAGGGGATGTTACAAACAAGGTAGAGGTCACATTATAATAAATCTGGTGAATTGATGGGGCCCTGAACCCTGTAGAACCTGCCAGTCTTACATTAAAATCAGGAGCAACCTTGATTCTTGAAGCCAGTTTATAATTGAAAGTAGAACCGAAATCTGAATAATTTTCATATCTCGCTGCTGCATCTACCAAAAGCCAGTTGGTGAAATTAAATTCAACATCTGCATAAGCGGCTACAGACTGTCTATTTTTATTCACGGCATTTTCAGGTTTGAACCCACTGAACACCTGAGAACCACCCGGAAGCGCTGCTCCAAAGAAATCTGTAGGTCTTTGAGAATTTCCGTTCCATACATTTCCAAAAACATCGTAGGTTGCATAGGAAGCTTCCTCTCCTGCGGTCATTTTGAAGTTTTCAAAACGGTGCTCTCCTCCGAAAGCAACATTCAATCCTTCCCAGACATCGTATTTTTTAGAAAAATCTAAATTGATCGTATTTTGAGTAAATCTTAAACCTCCGGCATTAAACTCTCTGGGAGAAGCAAATCGTAATGAGGTATTTCCTGTATTTCCGATATTATACGTAAAAGAGTTCTGCCCAAATGTATTGCTTAAATCAATATGCCAGCCCTCCCATTTTCCTTTGATTCCTGCAGCCAGTGATATATCCTGAATATCGGTACTGATCTGTGGAAGGTACCCATCAGGATATAAGCCTGTAAAAGTTCTGCTTTCGCTAGGTCTTCGGTAGAAACCACCCGAGGTACCATGTCTCAGACTGTATCCACCAAAAGTATATGCTTTCCAGTCGTCACTGATAGGTAATTCAGCATTAATGAAAAGCTGATGATTATTGAGCTTAGACTGTCCTACCTGCATATTAAAGTCTTTTCTGGTCAGTCCTCTGTAAGCCAGTTCCTGATCCGTGAAATAATTAAGCTGATCTCTGGAAAAGTTTCCGGATTTCAGGACATTTTGTAGGGCTGCAATGGTGTTCGCCCCTTGAATATTATTCTGTAAAGTCTGGGAGAAATATCCTACATTCTGAGCATACTGGTGAATATAGCTGACCAGCTGCTGGGCATTGGAAGTATTTCCGATGTTATTAAAAAGTGAAGAAAGATTCACTCCGTCATTCAGTGCACGCCTTTCAATGGCGTTATAAGGATTGTAAATAGGAGCACTTTCCGTTCCCGCTCTATAAGTAGGATTTCTGAATTGTGAAGACCAGGTGACATTAAAAAAACCACCCTTTGTCCCGATTTTACTTCCATAGTTCAGATCCAGCTGAATATTCTGGCCGTCAAAATCCCCAGTATGATCATTGGCTGCAGGGGTTAAGTTTCCACCATAGCTGATCTGCCCCGCCAGTTTGCCTGTATCTCTTTTAAGTTCAAGGTTCATAACTCCGGCAATGGCATCAGAACCATATTGTGCTGCGGCTCCGTCTCTCAATACTTCAATTCGGTTTAAAGCAAAAGCAGGAATGGCATTAAGGTCGGTTCCTACGGTTCCACGTCCCGGTGTTCCGTTCACATTCACCAATGCTGAGGTATGTCTTCTCTTTCCGTTCACCAAAACCAATACCTGATCCGGTCCTAATCCTCTCAACTGGGCAGGATCCAAATGGTCTGTCCCGTCTGAATTCGTCTGAATGGTAGAAGTAAAAGAAGGTGCTATAGCGTTCAGAATCTGCCCGATATTATTCTGTGGCAAAATGACTGACGATTCCTTGATGTTGAATACATCTACAGGTACCGGACTGTCTACTTTAGACCTTGCCCCTCCTCTTGATCCCAGGATGACCACTTCTTCTACATTATTCGTCTTTACACTGTCTTTTTTTATTTTGATGCTGTCCTTTTCCTGTCCGTAAGCAGAAACTCCAAGGAAAAACAGAACAGAGGCTGAAACAATAGTTTTTTTATTTCTCATATAGTTTAGAATTTGATTAAACATTTATGTTTTTGCAAGGTGCAAATGTAAAACATATTTAATAGTCCACAAAATAAGTAGACTTTGTTTTTCTAAAAAATAACTATAGTTTGTTTCTATCCCTTATTAAAGATACATCTTTTAAAGCAATTTCTACGAACCGTGTCAAGGTTTAAAACCTTGACGCGGTTCGTAGAAATAAAAAAACGGACTCAATATTGAATCCGTTTTGTATTTATTGTAATATTTTCCGTTTTAAATCTTGGTCAGCTTAGCATATTTAAGGATCAGATTTTTCTCGCCTTCATGCATGAACACCACTTTAGCTTTGATATTCTGAGGGTCAGTACCATCCAGGAAGGTAACTTCTCCTATTCCGAAACGGTCATGTCTCACTTTATCACCTACCTCAATATCCTGCGAAGAAGCTCCGCTCGGATTGATGATTTTGGCGGTACTCACCGGTTTAAGTTTCCTAACTTCCGGAGCCGGTTTTGATTGATCTTCTCTGTTGAGGCTTTTTTTCTCAACTTTTTTAAAGCTTCTTACTTCGGAAGGATGTTCGTCAAAAATATTGGACTTTACTCCGGAATTATTGATAAATCTCTTTTCCAATGCAGGATTAAGGAATTCAATATATTCATCATCAATCTCACTTAAGAACCTCGAAGGTTCTGCATCGGTGATTTTTCCCCATTGGAAACGGGAAATGGCATAAGAGAAAAACGCTTGCTTTTCTGCTCTGGTAAGGGCAACATAGAAAAGTCTTCTCTCTTCTTCAAGATCTTCTCTGGTTGCCGAACTCATAAAACTTGGGAAGAGATTTTCTTCAAGCCCCACCAAATGAACTACCGGGAATTCCAATCCTTTTGAAAGGTGAATAGTCATCAGAGAAACCATATCGTCTTCCAGATCTTTATCCTGAGTATCTGCAGAAAGGGCAATATTTTCAAGGAAATTGGAAAGACTAGGATCTCCATCTTCCAGCTGCATCTGCTCTTCGATGAATCCCTGCATCGAGTTCATCAATTCCTGAACGTTCTCCACTCTTGAAATTCCTTCAGGAGTCTGGTCATCTTTCAGAAATTTGATCAGTCCGCTTCGTTTGGCGACTTCCATCGCCACACTGTAAGCTGTTTCTGTTTTCAGTAATACCTGAAAAGCTTTTATCATCGACCAGAAATCATTCAGCTTATTCAGTACACCGTTATTCAATCCTAACTGAGGAGCATACATCGGAAGATTATCGAGCACTTTCGACAAAGAAACATTATGAGCGTCTGCAAAAACGATCAGTTTATTTTGAGTGGTTTCCCCAATTCCTCTTGCCGGATAATTGATGATTCTCATCAAAGCTTCAGAATCGTTTTCGTTGATCAGAACACGCAGGTAACCGATCAGATCTTTTACCTCTTTTCTCTGGTAGAACGAAAGTCCGCCGTATACTTTGTACGGAATATTTTTACGTCTTAGCGCATCTTCAAACGCTCTGGTCTGAGAGTTGGTTCTGTATAAAATAGCAAAATCGCTGTATTTTCTCTGGTCACGGTTTCTAAGCTCCCAGATATTTCCTGCTACGAAATTGGCTTCATCAGCATCAGAAAGTGAACGGTAAATCTTGATCTTATCCCCTTCTTCATTGTCACTGAAAACATTTTTCTTAAACTGCTGTAAGTTTTTCGCGATCACCACATTTGCTGCGTTTACAATATTCTGAGTAGAACGGTAATTCTGCTCCAGAGATACTGTGATGGCATCCGGATAATCTTTTTTAAAGTTTAAGATATTATAAATATTCGCCCCACGGAACGAGTAAATTGACTGTGCATCGTCTCCTACCACACAGATATTTTCAAATTTGGAAGCTAAAGCTTTCACGATCAGGTACTGAGAATGGTTGGTATCCTGGTACTCATCTACCATGATGTATCTGAATCTATCCTGATATTTTGCCAATACCTCAGGAAAACGGGTCAGCAATTCGTTCGTTTTCAGCAAAAGGTCATCAAAGTCCATAGAACCGTTTTTGAAACATTGTTCTACATATCTCTGATAGATCTGCCCAATAAATTTCATATTCGCCTTTTCATCAGCTTCCATCAGTTCCGGATTGTTGAAATAGGCTTTTACCGTAATCAGGTTATTTTTATAGGTTGAAATTCTTGCCTGAACTTTTTTGGGTTTATAAAGATCGGCATCAATGTTCATATCCTTCAATACTTTTTTGATCACATTCAGTGCATCCTGCTGATCATAAATGGTAAAATTGGAAGGATAGCCCAGATAATGCGCTTCAATTCTTAAAATTCTTGCAAAAACCGAGTGAAAGGTACCCATCCAAAGGCTTCTGGCATTGCTGTCTCCCACTACTTTTGCAATACGTTCTTTCATTTCCTTTGCTGCCTTATTGGTAAAGGTAAGAGCCAGAATATTGAAAGGGTCTATTCCGTTATGTATTAAATGGGCAATACGCATTGTAAGCACACGTGTTTTCCCGGAACCAGCTCCGGCAAGTACCATCAGAGGGCCTTGTAAAGAGGTAACGGCTTCATATTGTGATTCATTGAGTCCTTTCAGATAATCCATACAGCAAAAAAATTTTGGGATCACAAAATTAAGATATTCAGAGGAGAATTCAAATTTTGATTCAAGAAGTTAGAAATTAGAAGTTGATTAGCAGCCCTTATGTTGAAATAAGGGCTTTCAGTAACCGAAATTTTTCCAATAAAAGAAAACATCCACTTATTTAAATTTCATTTTTTAAATTTTAATTACCGATTACAGCTTTTAATTTCAAATATCTGTAACATTTAATTCACTTTTCCTACTAATAAGCAAAACAATTTCTAACTTTATGAAAAAGCGATTTCTTTCTGCTGCTGCCGTAGCTTTCTTCGGGCTTATGCTGAATGCACAGCAAATCAAATTCGAAGAGTATGATCTTCCTAATGGCCTCCATGTCATTCTTCATCAGGATAATTCGGCTCCGGTAGTCACTACAGGAGTAATGTACCATGTTGGTTCTAAGGATGAAGTAAAAGGAAGAACAGGCTTCGCGCACTTCTTTGAACATCTTTTATTTGAAGGAACTCCAAACATCAAGAGAGGCGAATGGTTTAAGATCGTTTCGTCAAACGGAGGGCAAAATAATGCCAATACCAGTAATGACAGAACGTATTACTACGAAACATTCCCTTCTAATAACGAACAGCTTGGACTTTGGATGGAAGCTGAAAGAATGCGTCATGCGGAAATCAACCAGATTGGGGTAGATACCCAGAGAGAGGTAGTAAAAGAAGAAAAAAGACTGAGAATGGATAACCAGCCTTATGGAAACCTGTTCCCAACTATTCAGAAAAACCTTTTTACCAACCACCCTTACAACTGGCCTACCATAGGCTCTATGGAAGACCTTAATTCTGCTAAGCTTGAAGAATTCCAGGCTTTCTATAAAAAATACTATGTTCCAAACAATGCTACTTTGGTAGTAGCCGGGGACATTAAACCTGAGCAAACCAAAAAATGGATCGAGGAATATTACGGAGGGATCCCAAAAGGAACCGTTTATCCGAAAGACTTCCCGAAAGATGCTCCTATCACTCAGGAAAAAGAAGTAACAGCAACAGATCCTAACATCCAGCTTCCTGCGTATATTTTTGCTTACAGAACACCTGCCAACAAGGAAAAAGATGCTTACGTACTGGATATGCTTTCTTCTTATTTAAGTAACGGTAAATCATCTGTTCTTTATAAAAAATTAGTAGATCAGGACAAGAAGGCTCTTCAGGTAGCTGCGTTCAATCAGGGGCTTGAAGATTACAGTATTTTCGCATTTTTTGCTATTCCGATGGGACAGACTACGAAGCAGACCTTACAGGCTGATATTGATGCGGAGATCAAAAAACTACAGACGACCCTGATCTCTGAGGAAGATTATCAGAAGATCCAGAACCAGTTTGAAAATCAGTTTGTCAATCAGAATTCAAGCATTCAGGGGATTGCCGCGTCATTGGCCAGCAATCACGTATTGATGGGAAATACCAATCTGATCAATAAAGAGATCGACATCTACAGATCTATCACCAGACAGGATATTCAGAATGCTGCTAAAAAGTATCTGAACTCCAACCAAAGAATCATCATCAACTACGTTCCTGAGAAAAAATAATTTATCCATGAAAAAGCAATTTACCTATATAGCCGCGGCATTTTTATTTGCAGGAATGCTTTCTGCCCAAAAAATAGACCTTAATGCGATGCCGAAACCAGGGCCTACTCCTGCGATCAACATTGCCCAGCCAAAGACCTTCCAGCTAAGTAACGGACTTACTGTAATGGTGGTTGAAAATAACAAACTGCCGAGAGTAAACGCTACTCTTTCTATGGACAGACCTCCTTACTACGAAGGAAATATCGTTGGGGTAAGTTCTCTGATGGCTGAGCAACTTGACAACGGAACAGCTAATCTTACTAAAGATGAGTTTAATAAAAAAGTGGATTTCCTTGGAGCAAACCTGAGTTTCAGTTCTAATGGAGCTGCTTCCAATTCACTTTCAAAATATTTCCCTGAAGTATTGGGATTAATGGCAGATGCCATCGTTAACCCTAAATTCTCAGCTCAAGAAATTCAAAATGCTAAAGAAAGAATCATTGAAGGACTGAAAGCTGATGAAAAAAATGCTTCTTCCATTGCTGAAAGAGTCTCTAATGCCCTGATGTACGGAAAAAATACTTCGAGAGGAGAATTTGAAACCATAGAATCGATCAACAAAATTCAATTGGCGGATGTTCAGAATGTTTACAATAAATATTACGCTCCGGACAATGCTTATCTGGTCATTGTTGGAGATGTAAAATTTGACAAAGTAAAACCATTGGTTGAAAAAGCTTTCGGAGGCTGGAAAAAATCCAATACGAAGTTTGCTGCCTTAGAACCGGCATCCAATGTAGCCAAAACTGAGATCAATGTGGTAGACGTACCTTCTGCAGTGCAGTCTGTATTGTCTGTAAGCAACCTGAACAATCTCAAAATGAAAGATCCGAACTATTTCTCTGCTACAATCGCCAATTATATTCTAGGTGGCGGTGGTGAAGCAAGACTTTTCATGAATCTTAGAGAAAAGAACGGATTTACCTATGGAGCTTATTCCAGCATCAATGCCGACAAATATAATTCAGGATTCGCTGCTGAAACCAGCGTAAGAAATGAGGTTACGGACAAAGCGGTGAAGGAAATGATGAATGAGCTTAATGGCATTTCAACCATAAAACCTGAAGAACTGGCTAATGCTAAGGCAAAATTGAAAGGTTCTTTCATCATGTCTCTGGAGAAACCTGAAACCATCGCAAGATTTGCATTAAATCAAAAAGTACAGGACCTTCCGTCTGATTTTTATACCAATTACTTAAAATCTATTGATAAAGTAACTGCAGCAGATGTTGCCAGTGCAGTAAAAACCACGATTCTTCCTAACCAAAGCAGAATTTTCATTGCCGGTAAAGCATCTGATATTTCTGAAGGACTTGAAAAACTGGGATATTCTGTAAAATATTTCGATAAGGAAGCCAATCCGGTAACAAAGCCGACGGCACAAAAAGTGGATGCCAGTGTAAGTCTTGGCTCTATAGCAGATAAATACATCAATGCGATCGGAGGTCCTGCAGCAGTTCAGAAAGTAACTTCTATTGCAATGGATGCTACTACTAAGGTGCAGGGAATGGATATGGCGATGAAACTGATCCAGGCAAAAGGCGGAAAGATGATGATGGAAATGAAAATGATGGGCAACACGCTTCAGAAGATCGTTTTTGATGGTAAAGACGGATATGCTGAAGGACAGGGACAAAAAATGCCTTTGAATGACAAGCAAAAAGCTTCTATGACAGAGCCGGAGCTTTTCCCGGAACTTACTTTTGCCAAGTCAACAGAAGTAAAACTGGCAGGAATCGAAAAATATAACAATGAAGATTCTTATGTAGTAAAAGGTCCTAAAACCACTTATTATTACAGTGTAAAAACCGGCTTAAAAACAGGTGAGGTTAAAACCGGAGAAGGAGGTTCCATCCCTACAAGCTATGCTGATTACAGAGACGTTTCCGGAGTAAAGCTTCCATTCACCATTATCCAGAATATGGGCGGAATGGACATTAACATGGCAGTACAGTCTTATCAGATCAACCAGGCTAAGGATTCAGATTTTAAATAAAAACAATTCTTTTTACTGAATACAGCTGTCCCATTTTTGGGACAGCTTTTTTTATGACTTAGTAAATGGCCAAAATCTTCATTTTTTATTTTTCAAACCCTATTTTAGGCAGAAATCTATTGTCTGATTCTTAAAATTTCACAGTTGATTCATATTTACCGACATCTTTTTTTGTTGTTCAGTAAAAAAAGATTAAATTTGCCCATTCAAAAAGATATCAGAATTAATGGATACTATATTTACACTATTGATGGTTCTTATTATGATTGCCAGTGTTTTATTGGTGATTATCGTTATGGCTCAAAACCCAAAAGGTGGAGGTCTTTCCAGTACTTTTGGAGGGGCGTCATCTGCTCAGTTTGGAGTACAGAGAACCAATGACTTCATGGAAAAAGCAACATGGACTCTAGGCGGAACTATCATCGTTCTTATCCTTTTAAGCGTTGTGATCACGGGTAAACCTTCACAAGTGACATCAACTCAACAACCAGCGAAGAAAGAAGCTCCTGCAAAACAGTCGGCTCCTGCTTCTTCCAAAACAACAACTCCGGCACAGGCACCTGCTACTCCGGCTAAATAAGAAGATTATTATCTTACATACAATAAAAGCAACTCAATTTGAGTTGCTTTTTTATTTTAACCTGATCTTTTCAATCTGATGGCGGAGTTTCAGCCCAGCCTTTAGAAATGAATACTGCATCGGTTTTGTTTCTTTATAATACTTATCAATAAAGATCTGCATGGCACCATAAAACCTCTCCAGGTATACTTCATTTTTGATCGTACTTTCCCCTTTGTGATGAAGAATGGAAGCTTTACCATAATAAAAGTTCTTATAACCATTCCTTAAAAAAGTATAACAGAGATCAATATCCTCACCATACATAAAGTACGCTTCATCCAAACCGCCAATTTTTTGGTAAACCTCTTTTTTAGCCAATAAAAACGCTCCTGTAATCACTTCCACTTCTGCTACAGCATTTTCCTCAATATCGTTCCGGTAATAAGATTTTGAATTATTCTTTCTGAAACTGGTAAACAGCTTTTCAAAGGAGTTGAACATATCCGGAACTGAACGTTTACTTTCAGGCAGGAATTTGCATTCCGCATCATGCATCCGCACACCCAGACATCCGAAATCCTGTTGGGAATCTGCAAAATCCAAAAGATCTTTCATATAGAATCCCTCCAGTTCTGTATCGGGGTTCAAAAGCAGCAGGTACTCTCCTTTTGCTGTTTGTATCGCCTGATTATTGGCCTTTGAAAATCCACCATTCGTTTCAGAAGATATAAAACGAACTGTAGGAAACTCCGGGATAAGCTCACTCCAGGAATTGTCTGTAGAAGCATTATCAATGACCACAACCTCGTAGTCTACCCCCTTTATATAATTCTGAATAGAAAAAAGACAGTTTCTGAGTAACCGGGTTACATTATAATTAACAATAATAACGGACAGCTTCATATTAATCCTTTTCGTTGTACGGCAATCTGTTGATAATGGATCTTCCTAGAGAAATCTCATCTGCATATTCCAATTCGTCTCCTACCGAAATTCCTCTTGCGATACTGGAAAAGTTGACCTTAAAGTTCTTGAACTTCTTATAAATATAGTAAGCCGTAGTATCTCCTTCCATCGTTGCACTCAAGGCAAAGATCAGTTCCTTTACTTTCCCTTCATTCAGTTTTTTCTCGATGCTTGGAATGTTCAGCTGGCTAGGTCCCACCCCTTCCATAGGTGATATTTTCCCACCCAGAATCAGGTATCGGCCAGTGTATTTACCGGTATTTTCTATGGCAATAACGTCCCGTACATCTTCAACGATGCAGATGAGCTCACCATTTCTTTTTTCATTGCTGCAGATCTCACAGATGTCAAAATCAGAAAAATTATGACATTCTTTGCAGTATTTTATCTCGTTGACAAGATTGATCAGGGAATTTCCAAGGCTTACGGCTCTGGAATTAGGCTGTTTCAATAAGTGTAATGCCAGTCTCAAAGCTGTTTTCCTCCCAATACCAGGTAATCCGGAAATTTCATCAACCGCCTTAGCCAAAACTTTACTTGGGTAATCCATAGAGCAAAAATAAGGATTATTTAAGGAAAATGATCTATCGTAAAGTCTAGTTTTTAAGTTTTGAAATCATGAAAAAAAAGGATTAAAAGTGAATAGCCAATGGTCAATTCACCGCGCGTCAGTCCATTTTTATGAACTGCAAGAATTCATTATCCATTTAACAGGTAAAATTCATTATTGAGCTACACTCCTACTCTCGTCTATTATCTATCCGTCTATCATCTGCTATTCATCATTTATCAACTCCGCTATTCAACACAAATAATGTCTCATTTTGATATTTTAAAATTTCTTCACCTTTCCCATACTGTGCAACTCTAAAAAAACTTCTATATTTGCGGCTTAAATTAAATATGAAAAAAATTAACGAACATGGTACTTAACAACCTTAATTATCCTCTGGATTTCAAATTCAAAATCACTACCTTAGCAAGCGACTTCAACATTACGGACAAAAATGGGAATTACGTGGCGTATGTACGTCAGAAAATGTTCAAGTTGAAAGAAGATGTGATTGTTTTCAATGATGAGAGCAAATCGAAGGAGCTTTTCAGAATCAGAGCCAACCAATGGATCGATTTCAATGCATCTTACTCTTTAAATGATCTTATTGACAATAAAAACTTCGGAAGACTCGCCAGAAAAGGAATGCGTTCTATCTGGAAAGCAAGCTATGATATTCTTGATGCCCAAGATCAGCCGAAATTTAAAATCCAGGAAGACAGTGCATGGGTAAGATTCTGGGACAGCTTTGTAGGTGAACTTCCTATCATCGGAATGTTTACAGGATATTTCCTGAATCCGTCTTATACCGTGACAGGAATTGATGGGAAAGCTTATTTTAAACTGAAAAAAATGCCTTCATTCTTCGGAAGAAGATTCCAGCTGGACAGACTGATCGACATTGACGATGAAGAAGAAAGCTTAGTGATTCTTTCTTTATTGATGATGACTTTACTGGAAAGAGCGAGAGGCTAAAAAATATTTAAACCACAAACACATGAAATACCTAATCATTTTATTTTCTGCATTTCTACTGGTAGCCTGTAAAAAGGAGAAAGAAACTGTTTCTGCTTCCCCTTCTGCCGATTCTTCAAAAGTTGTAAAAGATTCTGCAGCAACGCATACTTCATCCGGAGATATTCTGGTGGGCACAATTCCGTTTCCAAAAGAAATCAAAGAATGTTCATGCTATTTTGCCAAAAGCAAAGCGGATTTTGAATCTGAAAGATACATCTATGCAGATGATGCCGGAAAAACAGCTTATATGATGCTGGATGGTAAAAGACTGGCAATGAATCTTATCTCATCCAGTGATATGGAGGTAGATGAAGAGCTTACCAAAGAAATAGAAAATGGTGATTATAAGATTTCTGTGAAAGGTAAAAAAATAAAAGGCGAAGAAGCTTTGCTGTTCGAAGGTACTCTTACCATTGAAAAACCGGATGGTAAGACTTTCACTACTCCTATTTATGGAGAGTGTGGATGTTAATATGCTAAGAAAGCCGAAAGGTAAAGAAGGCAAAGAAAGCTGATAAGTAAAATTCATCTTTAATCTTCTTAGCCCTCTTAGCTTTCTTTGCCTTCATACTACTCATAAAAAATGCTTCTGTATCCCACGGAAGCATTTTTTATTTCGTAAATTTGAGAAAAATAAATTTCAATGGAATTATCTAACATAGAACCGCAAATAATCTGGAAGAATTTCTCCAAATTGAATGCAGTTCCAAGACCATCAAAAAAAGAGGAAAAAGTAATTGCTTTCATCAAAGGATTTGGTGAAGATTTAGGGCTTGAAACTACTGTAGATGAAGTAGGAAATGTAATTATTAAAAAACCTGCTACTGCAGGGATGGAAAACCGTAAATCTATCGTGCTTCAGTCACACCTGGATATGGTTTGCCAAAAAAACAATGATGTTAATTTTGATTTTGAAACAGAAGGGATCAAAATGGAAATTGATGGGGATTGGGTAAAAGCAAAAGGAACAACTTTAGGTGCTGACAACGGTTTAGGAGTTGCTACCATTATGTCTATCCTTGAAAGTTCAGACATCCCTCACCCTGCTCTTGAAGCGTTATTCACAATTGATGAAGAAACAGGAATGACAGGGGCGTTAGGTTTAAAACCGGGACAGCTTACAGGTGATATTCTATTGAATCTGGATACAGAAGAAGACGATGAAATCGATATTGGCTGTGCAGGAGGTGTAGACGTTACCATCACTCAAAACTACGCAACAGAAGCTCCGAAAGGGCAAATTGTAAGAATTGAAGTAAAAGGTCTTCAGGGAGGACACTCCGGAATGGATATTCACAAAGGTTTCGGAAATGCAAACATCATCCTGGGAAGACTTCTTTATAAAGGACTGGAAAATCAAAATGTAGAACTGGTTTCTATTGATGGTGGTGGATTGAGAAATGCGATTCCAAGAGAAGGAAATGCAATCATTTCGGTGAGAAATGCTCAGGAATTCATTGAAGCTGCAACTGCTCTTAAAAAAGAAATTCTGGAAGAATTTGCTTCTGTAGAACCCAATATTCAAATCAATATTGAAAACTCTACATCATCTGACAAAGCAATTTCTGAAGCTGATTCTAAAAAGGTAATTCTTACTTTGAAAGCTCTTCACAACGGGGTTTACAGAATGAGCCCGGATGTAGCCAATCTTGTGGAAGCATCCAACAACGTGGCAAGAGTAGAGCTAAAAGGTGGAGAACTTAAGATTCTTAACCTTACGAGATCTTCTGTAGATTCATCCAAATACTCTACCGCAGAGCAATTGAAGTCTGTAGCAGAATTAGCAGGAATGGAGGTAGTATTCAGTGGTTCTTACCCTGGATGGAAGCCAAAGCCTGGTTCTGAGATCGTACAGATCATGGAGAAAATCTATACGGAAAAGTTCAATAAAAAACCTCATGTAGTAGCTTGTCACGCAGGTTTAGAATGTGGTATCATCGGAGCCAACTATCCGGAAATGGAAATGGTAAGCTTTGGACCAACGATCAGAGGAGCTCACTCTCCTGATGAGAAGGCCAATATCCCATCTGCTCAAAAATTCTGGAGCTTCCTGAAAGATATTTTAGCGAATATTCCTCAGAAATAAAATAGCAAAATAACTATATTCAATATCCAAAGTCTTTTGATTTTGGATATTTTTAATTTAAACTATTAAAGTATTGTAAGCAGTTAAGGTTATTCAAAATCCACAAGCAGATTAAAAGCATCCTGTTTAAAAATATTCTGTATATTTTCTTAACTTTCCTTAATCACTTAAGACACCTTAATGGTTCCAAAAACATTTAAAATATGAAAAATATAACCGTATTCTGTGGCTCAAGTTTCGGCACAGATAAAATCTATGAAGAGCAGGCATTTTTGCTTGGCCAGACTTTGGCAAAACAAAATATACAATTAATTTACGGTGGCTCTGAAACCGGTTTAATGGGAACTATTGCCAACGGAGTATTAAGCGAAAACGGCAAGGTAACAGGAGTTCTCCCCCATTTTCTACAAGCTAAAGAAATTGCTCATAAAAGCCTTACCGAACTGGTCCTCGTGGAAACAATGCATGAGAGAAAAACCAAAATGAATGAACTTTGTGATGGAGTGATCGTTCTTCCCGGCGGCTACGGAACTTTAGAAGAATTTTTCGAAATGATCACCTGGGCACAACTTGGGCTTCACAAAAAACCAATCGCCATCTTAAATATTGACGGATTTTATGATGACCTGATCAATCTGGTTCAGAATATGGTGGATAAAGGATTTCTAAAGCAGGTCAACAGAGATATGCTGCTGATCAGTGATACAATTGATGATCTTCTGGAAAAGATGAGAAATTACGAGGCTCCAACGGTTGGGAAATGGATTTCTAAAGGTGAAGTGTAAACTTTCCAAAATCTTTATATGAACTACAACGTTAATAAAGAAATGCTTGGAATTGCAATAACATTTCTAACGATATTCGGTATTGTACCCGCTCTTTCTTCTTATTTTAGTGATGACTGCAAAACAATAATGGAAAGAATCAAAAAACAGAAATGTCGGATTAAAGTAGAAAATATTGAAGGTACAAAGTCTCTTACCTTAACAGGTACTACTCCTTATACCTTTATGCCCTGTCAATGCTCTGAAAACAGCCAATGGTGGAGTTGGTATAAAGATGAAATAGAACAGGGAGATTATTTTATAAAAAATGAAGGAGAAAATTATTTCGAAATCATCAAAGAAGATACCGTCATCAGACACGAATATATCTGTTCTCCAAAATAAAACAGTTGCTATAAAAACAAAACCCGTCCGGAAGATCCGAACGGGTTTCTTATTAAGATTAAAAAATATTTTCTAAGGATAAGGAGCAATTTCCACCTCAAGTCCCTCCATTTCGTCCATAATGTGTAGCTGGCACCCTAATCGGCTGTTATCTTTCACGTGGAAAGCTTCAGCAAGCATGGCATCTTCTTCATCTCCCATTGGTTCAAGACCTGGGTCATTGATTACATATACCTGGCAAGAAGCGCACATCGCCATTCCGCCACATACCCCAATAGTACCTTCTTCTGCCAATTCATAGGAACGGATAATTTCCATTAGATTCATGGACATATCCGTAGGCGCTACGACATCATGGGTTACCCCTTCTCTGTCGGTGATTTTAATATTAATATCTGACATAATTCTGCAAAATTAGTCAATTTTTTTCACAACAGCCTTCTCTGCTTCTTTACGGCTTCCGTCGAATCCGTCTACCCCACTTACTGTTGTATATTTTAATACGAATTTTTTACCAGGATTCAGTCTGTTATACACACTCTGACACATCAAAGTAGCTTCGTGGAAACCACAAAGAATCAACTTCAGTTTTCCAGGATAAGTGTTGATGTCACCAATGGCATAGATACCGTCGATGTTGGTTTGATAATCAAGCGCATTGTTTACCACAATCGCATTTTTCTCGATATTCAGTCCCCAGTTTCCAATCTCCCCCAACTTCGGAGTCAATCCGAATAAAGGAATAAAGTAATCTGTTTCAATATCGTAAGCTTCTTCTCCTTCTTTTTCTACAGTGATCGCTTCTACTTTTCCATCTCCTTTGATACCGGTAACTTCAGCAGGTGTAATCAATTTGATTTTCCCCTGGTTTTTAAGATCCTGAACTTTCTCTACAGAATCCAAAGCCCCTCTGAACTCATTTCTTCTGTGGATCAAAGTAACTTCGCTTGCTACATTAGAAAGGAAAATACTCCAGTCAAGAGCAGAATCTCCACCTCCGGCGATTACTACTTTTTTGTTTCTGAAATGTTCAGGTTCTTTCACGAAATATTCCAGTCCTTTTTCCTCATAATCCGCTACATTTTCAAAAGTAGGTTTTCTAGGTTCAAAAGTTCCCAATCCACCTGCAATAGCAATCGCTTTACATCTGTGAACCGTTCCTTTGTTGGTAATTACCTCAAACCACTCATCATCAACCTTAGTATAAGAAACTGCTGTTTCTCCTAAAGTAAATCCAGGCTGGAACTGCTTAATCTGCTCCATTAAATTATCCACCAATTCTCCAGCGTTCACTGAAGGATACCCCGGAATATCGAAAATAGGTTTTTTAGGATAAAGTTCAGCCAGCTGCCCTCCCGGCTGTGGAAGCGCATCAATAATGTGACACTTCATTTTCAATAAACCAGCTTCAAAAACTGCAAAAAGTCCTGTAGGCCCCGCACCTATGATCAATATATCAGTGGTTATCATAATTTAAGATAATTTAATTATACATGTAAGTGCAAATTTACTAATTTTAATGCGAAGCATATTTAATTGATTCTAAATAAAAACCTGAGATTTGTCAAATATCTATCAATGAAGATTTTAAATTTGGCAACGTTTTTGTAAATGTCTTGATATGAAGAAAATTTTAAACCTTTTTGCAGTACTTATATTCTTTTTAGGTTCGGCTCAGATTGACAATGTTGCAGATGGTGAATCTATTACGCTTAGAATTCACTACGGCTTTCTGAATGCGGGAACAGCTAATCTTACTACCCAAAAGACCAACTATAAAGGAGTACCTCATTTGTACGTAAAAGGGACCGGGCAAACTACAGGTGCCGTAAAAGCCTTTTTTAAAGTAGAAGACCTATATGAAAGTTTCATCAATACTGAAACGGGTTTACCCAGCTTCTATGTAAGAAATGTAAGAGAAGGAAGCTATCGCCAGCATCTTGAAACGGTCTTCAATCATGATAACAATACTTTGATTTTAACCGATAAAAAAACACCTGCCAATGGTTCTAAGGTACTGAAATCTGTGAAAGGAGTTCAGGATATGCTGTCATGCTTTTATTACCTGAGAAGCAAAAGCCCGGATGAGCTGAAAGTAGGAACCATTATCAATATGAATGTATGGATTGATGATGAAATGTTTCCTTTCCAGCTAAAAGTAGTAGGAACAGAAAACCTGAAGACCAAATTCGGGACGATCAACTGTCTGAAAATTATTCCTTCAGTAAAAAGCGGAAGAGTGTTTAAAGAAAAAGAAGGGGTAACAATGTGGGTTTCCAACGATGCCAATCACATCCCTATGCTTTTAAAAGCAGAACTGGCCGTAGGTTCTTTGAAAGCCACTATTGATGACTATAAGAATGTAAAATATCCTTTAAAGTTTACTAAGTAAACCGATAATTAGTTTTTTTTAATCTAGATGTCTGTAAATTTTTTACAGGCATTTTTTATTTTCAATGTAATAGTTCCCAAGTATCGGTTGTCTTTATTATAGAGCAGTATATCAGATACAGCATGTCAATACTTCATCGGGTACCTAGCGGATTCGAACCGGAGTATAGACATAAGAAACAGACACGTGTAAATTTTTCAATAAGATCAGTTTTTAATTACGTTTTGTTTCTTAGGTCAGTAATTAAAAACAAAACCTCCGGAGCTCCGGAGGTCTATTTTTTATAAAGTTTTGAACTGTTCTAGTGTTCTGATGTCGTTTTCAAAGAACATTCTGATGTCACTCATTTGGTACAGTAACATAGTAATTCTTTCAATTCCCATTCCGAATGCATACCCTGAATATTTCTCAGCATCGATATTCACATTCTTCAATACGGCAGGATCTACCATTCCACAGCCCATAATTTCCAGCCATCCCGTACCTTTGGTGATTCTGTAATCAGTTTCAGAATTCAGTCCCCAGTACACATCAATCTCAGCACTTGGCTCTGTGAACGGGAAGAATGAAGGTCTCATTCTGATCTTAGACTTTCCGAAAAGCTCAGTTGTAAAGAACTGGATGGTTTGCTTCAGGTCTGCAAAGCTTACATTTTCATCAATATATAATCCTTCAATCTGGTGGAAGATACAGTGAGAACGTGAAGAAATAGCTTCATTTCTGAAAACTCTTCCCGGAGATAAGATTCTGATCGGCGGTTGGTTTTCTTCCATATAGCGGGTCTGAACAGAAGAAGTATGTGTTCTCAAAAGAATATCCGGATTCTGCTCTATGAAGAACGTATCCTGCATATCTCTTGCCGGGTGGTATTCCGGAAGGTTCAGCGCTGTAAAGTTGTGCCAGTCATCTTCAATCTCTGGTCCGTCTGCTACTGCAAAACCAATGGATTTAAAGATTTCAATAATTCTGTTTTTAACCAGGTTGATCGGGTGTCTTGAACCCAATTCCAATGGAAAGGCAGGTCTTGTAAGATCTTCTTTTTCCAGGACAATAGAAGATGCAGAAGCATTTTTCAAATCTTCTAATTTTACGGCAACTGCCTGCTTCAAAGTATTGATCTTCTGTCCGAAATCTTTCTTCTGGTCGTTAGGAACTTCTTTTAATGTTTCGTAAAAATCATTCAGAACTCCTTTTTTACCGTTGTACTTAATACGGAAGTTCTCTATCTCTTCCTTAGAGGTAGCATTGAAGCCGTTTACTTCGATCAGTAGTTCTTCTATCTTTTCTATCATTATTTTACCCTTTCAAAAATGTTTTGCAAAAATACGACTTTTAAGTTTAATAATTAATTGACTCATAAAAAAATCTGCCTCTTTTTCGGGAGGCAGACTTCAATCACTTATTTCACTTAAATAAAAAAATTATTTCTTTTCTAAAGCTTTTACGTTGATCTGAAGAGTTACCTCGTCTTTGATCACTCCGTTTTCAGCTGGAGCCTGGAATTTTACGCCAAACTCTTCTCTCTTAATATCCTTCGGCTCAGTCGCTACACTCACCTCTCCTTCTTTTACAGAAACATTCGCTTTGAACTGAACAGGTTTTGTAATTCCTTTAATGGTAAGATTACCATCCAGAAGGGTATTGTAATCTCCTTCTGTAGCAGGAGTTACTTTTGTAATTTCATAAGAAGCAGTAGGGAATTTTTCCACTTCAAAGAAGTCACCGCTCTTAAGGTGTCCATTCAATTTTCCCATATCTTCCGGGCTGTCTTTCAGATCCACAGAAGTCAATGAGTTCATATCAGCAACAAATTTACCGCTTTCCAGTTTTCCGTCTTTCACCGTCACGTCACCGCTTTCAAACTTGATGGTTCCAAAGTGGCTTGTATTTTCAGATTTAAATACTTTATATCCTTTCCATTCAACCTTACTGTTTAGCGTATCCAAAGTGTACTGGCTACCATCTTTGGTAGTCGTCACCTCATTACTCTCACTGGTAAGCGGTTTGTCTTTTTTACAAGAAACCATTACAGCAGCAACGAATAAAGCAGGAATAGCCAACGAAAACAGTTTTTTTCTCATTTTTGATTTATTTTTATTACTTCCGCTAATATAATAAAAAAAATTGTGTTTTCATAAAAACCTTACATTTGTAATATGCTATTAGAAATAAACAATTTATTTTTCTCTCACAATCCGGAAAAACCCCTGTTTCAGAACCTTAATCTACAGTTTGAGGAAAACAGAATCATTGCTCTGGCGGGAGAAAGCGGATGCGGAAAATCAACGCTGCTCAGCCTGATCTACGGTCTTCTTGACTGGCAAAGCGGTGAGATTATTTTTAACGGAACGCGCCTTTTAGGACCTAAAGGAAATCTGGTACCCGGAGAGGCAGAAATGAAATTCGTAGCACAGAATTTTGACCTCATGCCTTATGCAACCGTTGCCGAAAATGTGGGGAAATTTATTTCAAATATCAACCTAACTCAAAAAAGAGAAACTGTCATGGAACTTCTTGAAGTAGTAGGACTTCAGGAGTTTGCTAATGTGCTTCCAAAATATCTGAGTGGCGGCCAGCAACAGCGTGTAGCCATTGCAAGAGCTCTTTCAGTATTGCCCAAACTGCTTATTCTGGACGAGCCGTTCAGTAATCTGGATTTCCCCAGAAAAATTGAACTCAGAGAAAGGCTTTTCCGATATGTAAAGCAACGCAAAATCTCTCTGATCATTTCTACTCACGAGCTTCAGGACATTATGCCGTGGCTTGACCAGATTGTCATCCTTCAGAACGGAAGACTGATTCAGAACGACAACCCGGAAGAGACCTACAAGCAACCTTACAATTCCTACGTCGCCAAACTATTCGGAGAAGTGAATATCTTTAATGAAACCGAAGCGGCAGACTTTAACCTTCCGAAATTCTCTTATTACCCCAAAGAAATAAAGATCACAGAAAATGGGCAGGAAGCCGAAGTACTGGAAAGCAGATTTGCAGGAAACTACTATTGGAATAAGATTCGTGTGAAAGAAAAAGAGCTTGTGGTGTATACGGATGGGAGGTTAGATGGGAAGGTTAATATTTCGTTTGGTTAGGGGAAAAGGGCGAAATCGTGAAATCGCAAAATTGTAAAATTGTAAAATTGTTAAAAGGCAAAGAAAGCAAAGATAGCTAATAAGCTTTATTAGTAAAAGGAGATTTTATAGATCTTGTTTTTGCTTTTTAATCTAAATAATCATTAAATAAAAAAGGTGATTTTGTGAGGTTACAAAATCGCCTTTTTATTATTTATTTCTTCGTTGTATTGCTCTATCAAGCTCTATTCACCATCTTCATTTTCGCCTTTCCTCCCTTTTGCCATTTCGCCCTCTCCACCGTCATTCGTTTTCTTCATCTTCTTTGCCTTTCTGCTTTCTTCGCCTTCTTTGCCATTTAAATCCCTCAGTCTCCATTTTTGCCCTTCCTCCTTTTTGCCATTTCGCCCTCTCCAGCCCATAACTTCTACATTCCCTTACACTTATCAATAAAAAAACACAAACATAAGAACCTGTTACGAAACTTTTTCTTACATTTGTATTTCCACAGCATAAGGAAATTTTTGGTTAATTCTCTTTCTGCCTTCCAGAAGGACATTAGCAATCTTGCAATTAAGTCTTTTGAAAGATTACACTGTCCAATTTTTTCCTTTTTTTATGGGCTTATGACAAACCAAGCAGACATTTACAGTCAAATCAGTTGCTAAAAGCCAACTGTATTTTAGGCCTTCTTCACGAACTCAGACTTTAAAGCCATCGCTCCGAAACCATCAATTTTACAGTCAATATTATGATCGCTTCCAGGTCTTAAACGGATATTTTTCACTTTAGTACCTGCTTTTACCGGCTTTGGAGCTCCTTTTACCGGAAGATCTTTTACTACCACTACGGAATCTCCATCCTGAAGTTCATTTCCGTTAGAGTCGAATATTTTTCCTTCGCTAGCCGCTTCAGAGGCTGCTTCTTCAGGATTCCACTCATAGAAACACTGAGAACATACCATCATATTATCGCTCGGGTAAGTAAACTCAGAGCTGCATTTCGGACAAAGTACTGTATCACTCATATTTTAATTTTTTGCAAAGGTAGGGCTTTTTGAAGGTTGAAGTCAAGAGATAAAAGTCAGTATAGTAGACGATAAGCAGTCTTAATATTATCACCACCAAATGAATTAATACAAACTAACTAAGGTAAATGTAAAGAAAATAAGGTATATTGATAAACGTGCATATTTTGTTTGTCATTTTTTTTCATTTAAGCAAAAAAGGAGTTCAATCATCTCTGAATGAAAAGCTACGATTGCCGAATAAAAAAAGTAAATCTTCTGAAAAAATCTTTAAAAATTCAGTGAAATTTATTTCTATCATTTAAAATGTTATGTATAATTCGTCTTCAATCGATACCATTAAGTTTCAAACGCTAATGTTCGCAAAGTAGGGATATTCATATCATATATTATTTGTTCGCGAAGGCGTTTCACTCAGCCAAGGTAAATGGGTAACCCTTCGCTGAGTGAAACGCCCTTGCGAGCTTAAAATTAAAATACCCTGCAAATATCCTTGTGGACTCTGCGTTGAAATTTATGAATGTCACAAAAAGCGGATACAAAATCCTCTGTTTACCAGCATTCATCAACTCTCCCCCCTCCTCTTCTCAAACTCTCCCACTCAAATCCACAACTCTCAACTTTAATTCGTATTTTTGCAGATTCAAACAGCGAAGCAAATTTATGGAACTTATTCACAGAAACTTGGCTATCGGGATTCACGATGCCTTACAGGAAACATTTTTTGAAAAAAACAAGTATGCCGATAAAGTTATTGAAAGACTTTTAAAGGCAAACAAAAAATGGGGAAGCCAGGACAGAGCCGTTGTTTCTGAGATTTTCTACAATATCATCCGTTGGAAAAAACGCCTTGAATATTATATGGGCGAAGGGGTGAAGCCCAACAATATTTATAAATTAATCATTGCTTATCTTCTTTGGAGCAAGACCAATTATAAAAAATTTGAAGAATTTGACGGGATCAAGATCGCAGACATCCTTACCAAACTTAAAAAGAACACAGTTCCTACAAAAGCGATAGAACATTCTATCCCGGACTGGCTGGCAGAAACTCTTGAAAAAGAACTGGGAGCTAAGTGGGAAAGAGAAATGACCGCTTTGAATGAGCAGGCTCCTACGGTTTTAAGAGCCAATTCTCTTAGAACAACTACTAAAGAACTTATTTCTGATCTTTCAGACGAAGGAGTTGTTTCTTTCCCTATTAAAAATTATCCTGATGCTGTTCAACTGGAGGAAAAAAAGAATGTTTTCCTTACAACGGCATTTAAAGAAGGTTTATTTGAAGTTCAGGATGCTTCTTCTCAGAAGATCGGATATTTCCTTGACGTAAAAGAAGGTCAGAGAGTCGTGGATGCCTGTGCCGGTGCCGGTGGAAAAACACTTCACCTTGCGGCATTGATGAAAAACAAAGGACAGATCGTTGCTTTGGATATTTTCGACTGGAAACTTGCAGAATTGAAACGTCGTGCTAAAAGAGCCGGAGCTCACAACATCGAAACGCGTATGATTTCTGATAATAAAGTAATCAAGCGTCTTCATGAAAAGGCTGACCGATTATTGATTGATGCCCCATGTTCAGGTCTTGGAGTTTTAAAAAGAAACCCGGACAGTAAATGGAAAATTGATCAGGACTTCATTGACAGAATTAAAAAAGAACAACAGCAGATCCTTCAGGATTATTCTAAAATGCTGAAGAAAGGAGGAAAAATGGTGTATGCTACCTGTTCTATCCTTCCTTCTGAAAATAATCTTCAGGTAGAAGAATTTATCAAAAACAATCCAGGGTTCAAAATGATCAAGGATGAAAAAGTAATGCCTAGTGAAGGGTATGACGGATTCTATATGGCTTTGATTGAGAGAGTTTCTTAATCTAAACCCAACAAATAAATACAAAAACTACTCTATTTCGGGGTAGTTTTTTATTTTTAATAATAATTTAAATAGGTTTGAAACTAAGAGCCGAAGGAACTTCCAGCCTCCTTCTTCTTGCTTCCAGCATTTTCACCCCAAAATCAAAATCTTCACAAAATTGTAACATCTTTTGTAACATTTAGCTTATATTGTCTACATATTATATAGATTAACCCGTTTTGATGCTGTAAAAAGTTTAGAATACCTTTGCAGTAAACTCATTTATATATGCATACAAGAATTGTTTTCAATTTTCTGACTGTCTTTCTATATTGTCTGTTTTCTGCACAGACCTATGAAATTCAGTATACCAGCTCTTATAACGGAAAAACATCCACAGATCAGCCTTCTACCATCGTTTGGGCCAATGAAAAAGAAAATTTCATTCTCAATACAATCATTAAAGAACAAAAAAGCAGTTATCCTTTTGAGATCACCAAGGTAGAAAAGCCTTCTAATACAATTGTTTCCTATGCCTTTTTAAAACCGGAATCGGTTATCTCTGCCTCAGATAAAGAATCTGTAGGGAAACAAAATTTTGAGCTTACCAACGAGACAAAGAAAATTTTAGGATACACCTGTAAAAAAGCGGTTACTAAAATCAATTCAAATACGATTGAGATCTGGTATACCAATGATCTGAAACTTCAGGGAGGTCCATCAGTATTGGGACAAAATCTGGGACTTGTTTTGGAAGTAGAAAGGAATAAAAATTCTCTGGTTACTGCCAAATCGATCAAAAAAATTAAAAATACAGGAATTGAGAACATCATAAAAGGATCTGTTCAAGCCACTGATCAGCTAAGCTACAAAGATCTTCTGTGGAAAAGCAGATTTACAACATTGAATGTTTTCGAAAATGAAACAATCAACTTTTCTGATGCTTCAAAATCTGATGATCAGATAAAAAGATATGCCAACGGAACGATCATCCTAAAAAAGGTAAAATTTCCTGCCATTGCAGAGGGTGAAAATATTTTTGTAGAGCTGAAACAACAGTCGAACGGAGATGCTTACGACAGAACCGGAACTGTATTTTTCATTCCGCAGGATAAAGAACAGTCTTTCTTTGATGGACTGGAAAAAGGAGCAAAGACCCTTCCTGTTTTCGAGAATGGGAACGGAAAACAATACTTTGGCATCACTGCTACAGAAAATTATAGTCCCGCAACGGAAATGATGCGGTTCTTTACCGCTTTCGGAATCCAGAAGTTTAATCATATTCAGCTTAAAGGAAAGGATTGGCAGACTATCAGCCCTTACCGACAGGACATTACAGAATTAAAGCCTTCTTTATCAGGAAAAGAGCTTTGGGTAGGTACCTTTATTGGTAATTACGATAAAGGAGGTCATAAAGTAAGCCTCGATATTACGATTCACAAAAGCGATCAGAATACCTATAAAAATAATGTGGCTATCCCTTTGTTTAATACGTTGAACATTATGGAAATGGCCGGACAGGACTACTCTACGATGTTCAACCAGGAGAAAGGTCTTTTTATGGAATTTACTTTAGCGAAAGATTTGAAGAACGCTCAGCTGAGATATACCACTACCGGACATGGAGGCTGGGAAAACGGAGACGAGTTTGTTCCTAAAACCAATTCTATATTTATCGATGGCAAACCGGTATTTTCTTTTACACCTTGGAGAACCGACTGCGGCTCATACCGTCTATATAATCCGGCTTCCGGAAATTTTCAGGATGGACTTTCATCATCAGACCTCAGCAGATCCAACTGGTGTCCGGGAACAGTAACCAACCCCAACTTCATTTCACTAGGTGATCTGAAAGCAGGAAAACATACCGTTCAGGTAAAGATACCGCAGGGCCCTACAGAAGGTACAAGCTTCAGTTCATGGAATGTTTCTGGGGTTTTACTAGGGGTACAATAAAAACAAAACCTTCTTGCATGAGAATTGCAAGAAGGTAAAAACACAAATGATGAAAAAAAATTATTTCGAGCCACAAAGTAAGGGTTAAAATTCATATAATAAATTACCATATATTAATAAATATGTCATTTTTATTTCGTATAGAAAATATAATTAATTTAGGCTCAACGAAAAAAATCAATCAAAAACACGTCAATTCAAATAAATAGTTAAAAATTTTAACTTAAAAATATTATTTGATTTATAAAATTCACATTTAATCTTTTTTTATTGTTATTTATAAACATCACCTCTACTTTTGTTCTATAAATAATAAAATTATGTGTGGAATTGTATGTTTATTTGACGCCAAGCAGAAAACCGAAATATTAAGACCTCAGGTTTTGGAAATGTCAAAAAAGATCCGTCACAGAGGACCGGATTGGAGTGGGGTTTTTCAGGATGAAAAAGTAGTATTCTCCCACGAGAGGCTGGCTATTGTTGATCCTACATCAGGAAAGCAGCCTTTATTTACAAAAGACGGAAAAGTAGTATTAGCCGTAAACGGTGAAATCTATAACCATAGAGAATTAAAAGAAGAATTTCCGGATTATGAATTTCAGACCCAGTCTGATTGTGAAGTAATCCTGGCATTATACAGAAAATACGGAAAAGACTTCGTTGAAAAACTGAACGGAATCTTTGCATTTGCTTTATATGACACTGAAAATGAGGTCTACCTCATCGCCCGTGACCATATGGGAATCTGCCCACTATATCAGGGATGGGACAAAAACGGGAACTATTATGTAGCTTCTGAATTAAAAGCTCTTGAAGGAGTATGCAAAACCATTGAATCTTTTTTACCGGGACATTTCGTATACAGTAAAGACGGTGCGGAACTTCAGCAATGGTACAAAAGAGACTGGGAAAGCTTTGATCATGTAAAAGAAAACGAAACGGATATTGCCCAATTGCGAAAAGGTCTTGAAGATGCCGTTCACAGACAACTCATGAGTGATGTTCCTTACGGGGTTTTACTTTCCGGCGGTCTGGATTCTTCCGTCATTTCAGCAATTACTGCAAAATTTGCAAGACAGAGAATTGAAAGCGGCGATACCCAGGAAGCATGGTACCCAAGACTTCACAGTTTTGCGGTAGGCCTTGTAGGATCTCCAGATCTGGCAGCAGCACAAAAAGCAGCCGAACATATCGGATCTGTTCACCATGAGGTCAACTTTACCGTTCAGGAAGGACTGGATGCTGTACGCGACGTCATTTATCATCTTGAAACCTATGATGTAACCACGATCAGAGCTTCTACTCCCATGTATCTTCTTGCCAGAGTAATCAAATCGATGGGGATCAAAATGGTTCTTTCCGGCGAAGGCTCGGATGAATTATTCGGTGGATATTTATATTTCCACAAAGCTCCGAACGCACAGGAATTCCATGATGAAACGGTAAGAAAGCTCGGGAAACTGCACCTTTACGATTGTTTAAGAGCCAACAAAGCTTTGATGAGCTGGGGAATAGAAGGCAGGATTCCTTTCCTTGACAAAGAATTTATGGATATTGCCATGACCCTTAACCCAAAAGACAAAATGATCAACACCGCAGAAGGCAAGATCGAAAAATGGGTATTGAGAAAAGCATTTGAAGACCTTCTTCCGGAATCTATCGCATGGAGACAGAAAGAACAGTTTTCAGATGGAGTGGGTTATTCATGGATCGATACTTTAAAAGAAGTGGCCGAAAAAGAAGTGACTGACGAAATGATGGCTAATGCAAGATTCAGATTCCCGCTAAACACCCCTCAAAATAAAGAAGAATACCGTTACCGAACTATTTTTGAAGAGCATTTCCCAAGCGAAACAGCGGCTGCTACAGTTCCTTCTGTACCATCCGTAGCATGTTCCACTCCTATTGCCCTGGAATGGGATGAAGCTTTCAAAAAAATGAATGATCCAAGTGGAAGAGCGGTGAAGGTACATGAGACTTCTTATTAATTGAGTTTGAGGTTTAAGGTTTGAGGTTCAATATCTAAGGTTATAAGCTTCTGAGATTCAGTCTATTTTTCTATCTCTCCGAATTTCTCATTTTGTTTCCAATTACTGGCTTCCACCTCAATAATTTATCAATCCTGTAGCAATACAGGATTCTTTTTTGAATTAACGATAATAATATAGCATAATTTAACTGACAATCCAAAATAATATCTAATAAATAATTATATTTGGAAAACGAAAATATCAATTATAAAAAAATGAGAAGAAACCTTACTGTTTTGTTTGCCCTATTATTCATCAGTTTTGCTTTTGGACAAGGAAAATATGGCAAATATCTGAATTCAAAAAAGCTTGCTTTGGCTTATAAGAGTGTGAAAGATGCAGATAAAGATGACTATTATCAACAATACTACTGGCTTGTAAAGGCAGAGCAACTGAAAACGTATCCTCACCTTAAAGACATTAAACCTATAGTATTATATGAGTTTGTAAAATATGTAAACCCTCAGAACCCAACAAAAAAGCTTGATGCCAGAGGTAAGGAACTGAGAGCAACAGCAGAATTATCTCTAAACCAGTATTTTAAAAATAAAAATTTCGAAAACAATTCTGTTCTGATGTATAACCTGGAAACGTATGTAGATCCTTCCAAAGGACAATATTATACAAAGGTAGATCCTGAAAAGATCAAAGAGTTGGTACCGAAAGAACTTTTTGCCTTCAACTCTTTCAACAGAAATATGGGTGAAGAGAAGACGTATTACCTTTGGATTGATAAGAAAAAAGATGATCTGAACATTGTAGATATTATCCCGAGTGAGAAAGATGACAAAGATTTCTACGTTAGACTGAAGCAATATCTTCCAAGCTATAAGTTCTCCAAATATGTTCCTTCGGTAAAAAAAGGAAACAAGTCTGACAAAACCGATATAGAATATTACTACATCATGCCGTTTGAGCAGAATACAGATAATATTGAATACAAAACCAAGGATTTCAAAAAATTCACTTTGAGCCAGTACAGAAAAGCCGGCGACGAATGGAAAGGAGTAGAGAAACCTAGAAAATAAATCAAAAAGTCCTGTGAAAATTCACAGGACTTTTTTAATTTTATATGGATTTCATGATCTAAAGATCAAACCGCTTAAAGCAAGCACTTTCTTCAAAATAAAAATAAGCCTAGAAATTCCGAATATTCCAGCCTATAAAAAATGACAGAAACAAGCCCTCAACAGACGTCCATCAAGAAAATTCTCCCTTTGATCCTGGCCACTGCTATTTTTATGCAGATGCTGGATTCTACTATTCTGAATACTTCTTTACCTTCCATTGCCAAAGACCTTCACGAGTCTCCGCTGAATATGCAGAATGCAATTATCAGCTATGTTCTTACCCTTGCGGTCTTCATGCCTGCCAGCGGATTTCTGGCCGATCGGTTCGGAACGAAAAAAGTATTTATTTTCTCATTGGTACTATTCAGTTTGGGATCGTTATTTTGTTCCCTGTCTCAGAATCTTACCCACCTTGTTATTTCAAGGGTCGTTCAGGGAGTCGGTGGAAGTCTGATGACTCCTGTCGGAAAGCTTGCTCTGATCAAAACTTTTGATAAAAGCGAATTACTCAAAGCGATGAACTTTGCTATTATCCCCGCACTTATCGGACCTGTACTCGGTCCGTTGGTGGGAGGTTATATGGTAGACTACCTTTCATGGCACTGGATCTTTCTGATCAATATCCCGATCGGCCTTCTGGGAATTGTTTTAGGATTAAAATATATGCCCAATTATAAATCAGATGATGTAGATTTTGATTTAAAAGGGTTTTTAATCTTTGCCGCCGCTTCCCTCCTACTTTCCATTTCATTGGAACTTTTCGGAGATATGCAGAATATCACTCCCGTCCTGCTGGTATTCATCCTGGGCTTTCTTTTTCTCTATTACTATTATAAGCACGCCAAACGAGGCGGAAATCCTATTTTCCCATTAAACCTTTTTCAGGTAAGAACATTCCGGGTAGGGATTGTAGGAAATCTGGCCACAAGGTTAGGAATCAGCTCTGTTCCGTTGCTTCTTCCCCTGATGATTCAGATCGCTTATAAACAATCTGCGGTTACTTCAGGATGGATCATTGCACCCATGGCTCTTACCGCCATCTTTGGTAAATCTTCCGTGATCAAGATTCTGGATAAATACGGCTATCGCCAGACTTTAATGGTCAACACATTTATCATCGGAACGCTGATCTGTCTGCTTGCTATTCCCGATATTCATACTTCTTTATACTGGTTCGTCCCCATTATTGCTGTATTAGGATTCTTCAACTCCATTCAGTTTACTTCCATGAATACTATTTCAATTGCTGATCTCCGGAATTTCCAGACCAGCAGCGGAAACTCTCTCATATCCGTCAACCAGCAGCTTGCCATCGGCTTTGGAATTGCTTTCGGGCTGATCGTTTTAAAATTGTTTGAAAATACGGATCTTATCAAGGGAGAAATTCACAATGCATTCCGATACACATTCCTTACCGTAGGAATACTGACCATTTTATCAGGTTTAGTATTCAGAAGACTTCATATTTCGGATGGGAAAAATATGAAATCGAAGGAGGAGTGATTTTTTTGGGGGGAATTGTTTGAAGGCAAAAAAGTAAAAAAGCGAAAGGGCAAAAGGGTGAAAGGGTGAAAGAAAGCTGGGAAGGCGAAGGAAGCGAAGAAAGTAAAGGAGGCGGAAAATCATACCTATTAAAAGGAAGAAAGGCGAATGTGTTTATTCATCTTTCAAGTCTTACTCATTATCCTTTTTGCCAAAAATAATTACGCTATAGATTCTCCTTTTTTGCCGTTCTACCTTTTTACGGTCTTGCTTTTTTGCCCTTTTACGATTTTACCCTTTCAGCGCCCCTACGAACTTATCACAGATCAATGCACTTGGTATATAAGTATGGTATTTTTGTTTACATAAATCAACAATATTATGGCAACTAAACAAATAGAAATCGTAGTCTCTCCAAGACCTGCACATTTTGTGGGTGATGGTTTTAGGGTTCATAATTTTATTCCAGGCGTACATGGATTAGACATGAAAAGAATGGACCCGTTCATTATGCTTGATTACAATTCAAAATTTCACTTCAACGGTTCAGACAGACCAAGAGGCGTAGGAGTTCATCCGCACAGAGGTTTTGAAACGGTGACAATAGCCTATAATGGCAAAGTAGAACATCATGACAGTGCAGGCGGAGGCGGCGTCATCGGAGAAGGTGACGTACAATGGATGACTGCTGCAAAAGGCGTTCTCCACAAAGAGTATCATGAAACGGAATGGGCTAAAGAAGGAGGAATCTTTCAGATGGTTCAGCTTTGGGTAAACCTTCCGGCAAAAGATAAAATGAGCAGCCCGAAATACCAGGCTATAGAAAATACCAGCATGGTAAAAGTTGACCTGGGAGAAAATGGTCTGGTGGAAGTAATTGCCGGAGAATATAACGGACATAAAGGTCCTGCCTCCACTTTTACACCAGTTCATATGATGAATGCAAAACTTAAAGCAGGTGGAAAAGCGATGTTTGATTTTCCTGCTCATTTCAATACAGCCGCTTTAGTGATTGAAGGAAGCATCATTATCAACGGAGAAGAAAAAGTAAAAGCGGATCATTTTGTTCTGTTCAGAAATGAAGGCGAAACATTCAGTATTGAAGCCAGCGAAGATGCAGTGGTTTTGATCATCAGCGGAGAACCCATCAATGAACCGATCTATCCTCACGGGCCTTTTGTAATGAACTCCAGAGAGGAAATTATGCAGGCTTTTGAAGATTTCAACACCGGAAAATTTGGTTATCTGGAAGATTAAACGAATAGATTTAAGCTTTCCTTAACTTTAAATTGTTCCTTTTTTACTAACTTTATATAATACATAAAGAATGATGGACCAAACCTAACGGGTTTCAGAAACCTGTTAGGTTTAGTCTTCAATACACTCTATAACCCCCATTAATTACAAAAAATTATGAAACCAGAATTCGAAAATATACCTCTCGTAAAAACTGACAAAAGATTTGAAATAGAACTAAACGGCCATTATGCATTCATTGATTACCGTGAAACGACTCATCAGATCGCTCTCATCCATACTGAGGCAGAACCGGAGCTAGCAGGTACAGGTGCGGCAGCTGCAGTCGTGGAAAAAACCCTGAACTATATTGAAGAAAGCGATAAAAAACTTCTTCCTTACTGTCCTTATGTTTTTGCTTTCATCAAAAAGCATCCGGAATGGAAACGTATTGTGGATGAAAGGTTTGAGGGGTACGACAAGCTTTAAATCCCAACTCCTTTCAGTTTAGTTTAATTATAAATTTAAAAAAGTATTACATCATCATGTCAAATATTGGACTTATCATTGAAGAAAAAGCGGCAGATATAGGGAACTTTCTGGTAGGAAGACTTCTTCCTTTCCGTGAGAAAAGAGCGGTTGGACCTTTTGTTTTTATTGATCACATGGGACCTTCTGAGCTAAAGGATTATCAGAATCTTGATGTTCCTCCACATCCGCATATCGGATTGTCTACCCTCACCTATCTGCTTGAAGGATCTATTTTCCACAGAGACAGCATCGGAAGTGCTATTGAAATAAAGCCAGGTGCCGTCAACTGGATGACTGCCGGAAAAGGGGTTGTACATTCGGAAAGAACTCCTGAGTATTTAAGACACAGCGATAAAAGACTTCATGGATTCCAGATCTGGGTGGGACTTCCAAAGCACCTTGAGCAGGCAGAACCTACTTTTCATCACATCGAAGAAAATGATATTCCTGTGTGGGAGGAAGATGGCATTCAATATAAACTGATTGCCGGTGAAGCATTTGGAAGAACGTCTCCTGTGCCTGTACACAGCAAATTATTTTTTATAGAGATCAAAACCAAAGAAGCCAAAAAAATAAGCATTGGAAAAGATCTTTACGGAGAAGCAGCGATGTATGTACTGGATGGGACGGTCACTACGGAAGGAAATTCTTACGGCTCCAAACAGCTGATGATCGCTAAGGACACCAAACTTTGTGAATTTGATATGAGTGAAAACGGAACGGTTTATCTTTTTGGCGGAGAGCCTTTTGATGAAGAGCGTTTTATATTCTGGAATTTTGTGAACTCTGACAAAGAAATGATTGATCAGGCTAAGGTAAACTGGAATGATCAGAATCACGACGCCTTTCCTTTGGTTCCCGGTGACGAAAATGAATACGTACCATTGCCAAAAGCAATTTTAAACAGAAAATAAGATCCGGTCAGGATCATCAAAAGCCATGAAAATATTAGCATTTGCAGGAAGTACTTCTTCCACTTCTATCAACAGAGAACTGGTAAAGTTTGTTCTGAAAGATTTTCAGAATGAAGACATCAATCTCATCGACCTCAACGATTTTACGATGCCTGTTTTTTCAGTAGATCTTGAAAAAAAGGGATTTCCTGATGAGGCACACCGATTTCTAAAGGAGATCGAAGCATGCGATGTTATTATCTGTTCTCTTGCAGAGCACAACCGGTCTTATAGCGCAGCCTTTAAGAATGTCTTCGACTGGGCTTCAAGGATCAATGTAAAGGTATTTCAGAATAAACCCATGCTTCTGATGAGCACTTCTCCGGGAGGCTATGGCGGAGGGAATGTGATGAATACGGCAAAAACATTTTTTCCTCAGTTTGCGGCTGATATAAAGGATACGTTTTCACTTCCGAAGTTCTATGAAAATTTTGATCTGGAAAGCGGCGTGATCAATCCTGATATGCTTGCCGATCTCAAAAACAGGATCGAGAACTTTAAGAATCAGATCAGAATCAATGACTAAAGGCAGATTAGAAGCTTTCAGCGATGGCGTACTGGCCATTATCATCACCATCATGGTGCTTGAACTGAAAGTACCTGAAGGAAGCAGCTGGGCTAGTCTTAAGCCTCTCCTTCCTAAGTTCCTGGCTTATATTTTCAGTTTTATCTATGTAGGAATCTACTGGAATAACCATCACCACCTGTTTCAGACGGTGAAGAAAGTAAACGGAAGTATTCTCTGGGCCAATCTGCATTTGCTGTTCTGGCTGTCGCTGATGCCTATTGCTACGGAATGGATCGGAACGACAGGCTTTGCGGAAAATCCGGTGGCTACCTATGGAATTGGTCTCATCATGAGTGCTGTGGCCTATACCATTTTAGAAAATGTAATCATCCGCTGTGAAGGAGAAAATTCTAAACTGAAGGAAGCAATTCATTCAAGATATAAAGAATATATATCGATTATATTTTATATACTGGGCATAGCAACTTCATTTTTTTATCCTTATATTGCCATAGGTTTTTATTACATCGTGGCTCTTATATGGCTGATTCCTGACAGAAGAATCGAAAAATCATTAAAAGAACATTAATATGGAAACACACGAATATCCCAACGGTGACATTACGGTCATCTGGCAGCCTCAGAAATGTATTCACTCGGCTGTATGTGTAAAAATGCTTCCCAAAGTCTATAACCCAAAAGACAGACCCTGGATAAAGGCAGAGAATGCCACCCCGGAAGAACTAAAAAAACAGATTGATCAATGCCCTTCCGGTGCATTAAGTTATAAATTCAACACAGAAAAATAATGGCGGTAACGGTAAAAGCGAGTTTAGGAAAAACAAAATATTATACAGAAGTAACGGCTGGCGAAAATCAGATCATTACTGATGAACCCATCGACAAAGGCGGGCAGAACAAAGGCTTCAATCCTATGGAAATTCTTGCTACATCTCTTGCCAGCTGTACGGCAGCGACTTTGAGAATGTATATTGAAAGAAAGGAATGGGATGTAGAAAACATCAATGTAGAAGTAGAACTCGAAAATTATCCATTGACCAAAAGAGCGGTTTTCAAAAGAGATATAAGCTTCGAGGGAGTTCTGGATGCTGAACAGCTGAAAAGACTTCACACGATTGCAGACGCATGCCCTGTTCACAAAATATTAACCAACGATATAGAAATATTAACTAAATTCTCATAATATGATCGAAGTAAAACAAAACAACGACGAAAAACACGGAAGTTTTGAAGCTTTCATAGATGGAAGACGCGCAGGAATGATGACCTATACCTGGGCAGGAGAAGAAAGATTTATTATAGACCACACCGAGGTGGAAGAAGCCTACAACGGAAAAGGTGTAGGTAAGGAAATGCTTCTGGCAGCTGTAGACTTCGCAAGGAAGAATGGAAAAAAAATTATTCCGCTCTGCCCGTTTGCGAAGGCCAGTTTCCAAAAGAGTGAGGAACTTCAGGATGTCCTGGTGAATTAGTCAGTGTTTTCCACCCCTTACAATACAAACCTTTCAGAGTATTTCTGAAAGGTTTTTGTTTTATTTTAAACTAGTTTCCATTCATTACCCAAAACCAGCTTTGAAACAAATTTCGTCTTTCACGATTCTCTTTCGGCTCCATCCTCTAAATTCACGATTCACGATCGATCTTTTTTATATATTTGCTGAAATTTAAAATATAAGCATGAATCCAGGAACTGTCCTTTTGCTATTTGTTTTTGTCTACTTTATAGGCCTTTTGGTGATCTCTTATTTCACCAGCCGGAATTCTGACAACCAGTCATTTTTTATCGGAAATAAAAAAAGTAAATGGTGGCTCGTTGCATTCGGGATGATCGGGACCAGCTTAAGCGGAGTTACTTTTATTTCTGTTCCGGGAACTGTAGGTAAAATGACCGGCTCCGAATATATCTACGGCGGTTTCGAATATTATATGATGGTTATCGGATTTTTCATCGGATATTTTATAGTGGCTGCCATATTACTGCCTTTATATTATAAGATGAACCTGACTTCTATTTATACTTATCTGGGAAAAAGATTCAATGTAGAGGCTCATAAGATCGGTTCTATATTTTTTATCATCTCCAGAGCAATTGGGGCTACGGCAAGACTATATCTGGTAGTGAATGTTTTACAGATATTCCTTCTTGAAGGGCTTGGAGTTCCGTTTTGGGTAACGTCCATGGTGCTTTTGCTGATGGTCCTTCTGTACACTTTTGAAGGTGGAGTAAAAACCATCGTCATCACGGATACTTTGCAGACTTCTTTTATGATCATCAGTTTGGTGGCCTGTATTGTTTATATTTTATCAAACCTGAATTTATCTTTTGGTGAAGCTTATACAATTCTTGGACAGAAAAATTATACGCATTTTATCAATTTTGACCCCAACTCAAAAACCTTTTTCCTTAAGACGATTCTGGGTGGTATTTTTATTACGATCGCCATGACAGGGCTGGATCAGGAAATGATGCAGAAAAACATTTCTGTGGACAATCTTAAAAATTCAAAGAAAAACATGTTGACCTTTGCGGGAACTCTTCTGCTGGTTAATCTTGCGTTCTTATTTCTGGGAGGATTACTTTACCTTTTTGCTTTACAGCATGGGGCAGAATACGGAACAACAGGTACAGATCCGGTGAGCAATATCTTCGGTTTCAAAGATGCTTCCGGAAACATCAAAAATATTATGGGAGATGATCTTTTCCCTGCGCTATCTCTTCAGGGCTATTTCCCGATGACGATTTCCATTATTTTCATTATCGGACTGATTTCTGCCTTATTCCCTTCTGCGGATGGTGCTCTGACGGCTGTTACCAGTTCTTACTGTGTAGATTTATTAAATCTTAATGAAGATAAAAGCAAAACGGAAAAGGAAAAGAAACGTCTGCGTATGAAAGTACACCTGACATTTACTGTGGTTTTCTTCATCCTGATTATGGTTTTCAAAGCTCTGAATGACAAATCCATCGTGTATCTGATCATGGAAGTTGCAGGGTACACCTATGGACCGCTTTTAGGACTTTTTGCATTCGGAATTTTCACCAAATTCAAGATTTCAAAAAAGTATTCAATTCTTATGGTGACCATTTTAGCTCCTGTTCTTACTTATTTAATCAATATGGCAGTGACCAATTATACGGATTACAGAATTGGTGTGGAGCTGATCGTGCTCAACGGATTGCTTACATTTATCGGTTTGTGGCTGGTAAAGGATAAGCAATATTTAAGAGTGGTTTAACTGATGATCTTTTAGGTTTTAACAAAGCCACAGGACACAAAATAAAAAAGGCTGTTTTCAATTCGTGAAAACAGCCTTTTTAATAAGATTAAGATCTTCAGATTTTATTTATTCCTTGATCCATTTCATCGTTTTATCAAAGCTCTTTGTTTTGATTCTGATGATATAGTCTCCTTTCACTAGTTGTTCAAGATTAAAGGTACCTACATTATCACGGCCTAATTTATTGTCTGTTTTATTAAACACTAATTTTCCGCTTACGTCGTATACTGTAATATCAAATGCCTCATTGGACTTGGTAAATTTAACGTTCAGTAAACCTTTGCTTGGATTAGGATACACGGCAAATACATCTTTATCTCCAGCCACTTCATTTACAGCCAGATTCTGATTGATGGTGAAGTTAACAGGGTTGATATTAAAGAATACATTTCCTTTTCCTGCCACCATAATTCTGGCCTGTGAAGTGTTCACATTAGGAAGGGTAATAGTTTCTGAACCATCATTAGGTGTAGAATCTAAAATAGTGATAGGATAAGTGAATCCGCCGTCTGTAGAAAGATAAATACTCACGTTGGCACAACTTACCGGGGCAGCAGTTGTATTGGCTACATCCCATGTGATGGTTTGGGTCGTGTTACCCATCCAGTTTACCGCTGTAGTAGGCGCTGTTACCTTAAACGGTCCGGAATTTCCATCAACAGTGATAGAAGCATCATCATTGGCTACTCCTGCACATCCTGAATTATTGTCTCTTACCGTCAATCTGAATTCCATAGTTCTTCCGTAAGATGGTAAAATTTCTCCTTTGGTTACCGTATTGTTGATAATATCCGTAATTTTTGGGAAGTATCTGTAAGAATCTACTACCGGCATAAATGATCTGAATAATGGAGCAGTCCCGACAGGAGCATTCCAGTCTCCTCCATATTGTGTTCCTCCCGAATCGTTTTGTTCCCAGCAATAAGTAAGCGGATCATTGTCAGCATCTGTTGCAGACCCTGTTAACTTAAATGGTGTACTCTTAGGAATGGTGTAATTACTTCCGGCGTTTACAACGGGAGAGATGTTGGCAACAGAATTGATCACCTGACATGATGTTGATTGAACTTTTGTTGTAATAGACTCGAAGGAACGGGTATGGAAAATAGGAATACTGTTATTTGCCAAGTTATTCACACTTCCACAAATTCCTGCGTAAGCCATAATGGTAATTCCACTTCCCGGCTCTACTGCATTGGCTGAACTTCGGTTACCTCCTCCACAGTTGGACGTTGTTGCGTTAAAGGTATGCGGACCACCGAACTGATGTCCCACTTCATGCGCAACATAATCGATATCATAAGGATCCCCTACCGGATTAGGTGAGCCTGTGATTCCTCTTGCTTTCTGAGAGTTGTTACAGATCACACCTAATCCTGCTAATCCACCACCACCTGTACTGAAGGTATGGCCTATATCAAAATTGGCCGTCCCTATCAGAGCGGTAATCTGAGTTTGGCTTTCAGTAATTAATGTACCTGCACTATCGTTTCCATTAAAAGGATCTGTATTAGGATTGGTGAAGATCACGCTGGTTTCATTGTCTACCAATACCAATCTTGAAGCAACTTCCTGCTCATATACCCCATTCACTCTATTGATAGAGGTTACAATAGCCGATAATGTCTGGGCCACAGTAGGTGAAGATGATCCGGTTGCTGCTATGGCATACTCCCCTGTACAGGCTACTGCCATACGGAAAATTCTAATTTGAGTTCCTACGCTTGGAGTAACGGTTTTTTGTACATTTTTTTTTTCTAACGCTGTTTCTTCTTCCTTTGTCTCACAGACTCTTGGATTCTTATTAATCAGATCACTTTTTTTATAAATGATATAATTTTCAATATCTTTTTTTGCATATGGATCAATATAAACATCACCTGTTACTACAGATTTTATCTGGGCATGAAATCCTAATTCTGTAAGATCAAGCTTGATGGTAGCATATCGGTCATCTACTCCCTGCCCTGTAAGGGTAACAATCTGAGGAAACTGCCCAGCCAGCTTCGGAGCCATTACAGAAGACTTCCATATTTTGAATTTTGCTTTTGTCCCGTCAGGCATAGGCAGGACAATAATAGGTGCATTGTCTTTACGCTCATGGTCTTTCAATTCCGGAACTGAATTGAAATAACTTCTCAACCCGGCTACATCCAATGTATAGGTTGCAAACTTTTCAGGTTCTACTGTTCTGTTTTTAGGATCTGCTTTTATGGACCTTTCGCTGGTCGCCGTAAAAAAGTCCTGTGCTTTCCCCAGGGAAATGGATAGTACAAATATCCCCAGATAAGACAATTGTTTAATTTTCATAGTTTATGGTGTTGTATTTTTATAAAATTAACCAAATTTATAACAATCAACAAAAAATATAATTATTATTTTATAAAAAAATCAAAAAAGGTAATTATAAAAGTGTCTCATATGAAACTCCGAACTCTATTTTTATTTTAGTCTGCTTAGCCTCGTTTCCCCATTAAAATCCTCTATTTTGACTATCTTTGAAGTCCATAATAACTTATCAAAATAAAGAACAGGAATTAAAAAATTATGAAAAAAATTATTTCACTATTCGTATTCGTACTGGCATTCGGTTTTATGCATGCGCAGGAAAACTTTGAAATATCCACTTTAAGAATCGGGCCGTACAAAATTTTCATGGATCAAAAAGAAGCTGAAAAAATAGCAGGAATGACACTGAAGATTACCGATGGAGAGAAAAAAAATAATGTAAAATACAATGGTGAGCTTATTGGCATACAGGTTTTCAGCGGCTATGGAGGAACAGCAAATCCAGATGGCATTACCATCACAGGGCTTACCACAACCAGCAAAAAATTTAAGACCAAAAGCGGTATGGGAGTTGGAAATACCAAAGACGAATTGATCAATACCTACAGAAATTACCCACACTTCAACGTCAATCCTGCCTACAATGAGCAAACCGGAAAACCTCTTAAAGAAGCAGGGTATTTCAGTCTGGAAGATGATGATGCCGGAACGCAATTAATTTTTAAATTAACTAATAATATTGTTACGGAAATCACTGTTTACATCAACGAAGGCTGTTAAAAGCAGAAAAATATATCAATACATAAAAATCCGGGTTTTCACATCCGGATTTTTGCATTTCCGTAAGCCATTAAAAAAGTGTAAATTTGCGTGCAAATAAATCAGATATAATGAGTAAAAGTATTGAAGAGTTAAAATCTCTTACTACGCAGATCAGAAGAGACATTTTAAGAATGGTTCACGCTGTAAATTCAGGACACCCGGGCGGAAGTTTAGGTTGTACAGAGTTCTTCACAGCGCTTTATGGTAAAGTAATGAACTATAAACTTCCTTTCACAATGGAAGGCAAAAATGAAGATCATTTTTATCTATCAAACGGGCATATTTCTCCGGTGTACTACTCTACTCTGGCAAGATTCGACTTCTTCCCGGTACACGAGCTAAGCACTTTCAGAAAGCTTGATTCAAGATTACAGGGTCACCCAACCACTCATGAAGGTCTTCCGGGAATCAGAATTGCTTCAGGTTCTTTAGGGCAAGGTCTTTCTGTAGCGTTAGGAGCTGCTTTAGGTAAAAAAATGGACGGAGATCAATCTCTTGTTTACTCTCTTCACGGAGATGGTGAACTTCAGGAAGGTCAGATCTGGGAAGCACTGATGTTTGCTGCGGCTAAAAAAGTAGATAACATCATTTCTACTATTGACTATAACGGACGTCAGATTGACGGTGATACAGATGATGTACTAAGTCTTGGAAATCTTCATGCTAAACTTGAAGCATTCGGATGGATTGTTTTAGAAGAAAAGAACGGTAACGATCTTGAAGCAGTGATTGCTATTCTAGAAAAAGCAAAAACAGAAACAGGAAAAGGAAAACCTATAGCCATTATCCTACACACAGAAATGGGTGCTGGAGTAGATTTCATGATGGGATCTCACGCTTGGCATGGTAAAGCTCCTAATGATGAGCAATTGGAAACAGCATTCAAACAATTGTATTTAGAAGCTCCTGCTGACTACTAATCTCTAACTATCATTAAAATCTCGATTAATAAAAATAAAAATGAAATATACATATACAGAAAAAAAGGACACGCGTTCAGGATTCGGAGCCGGATTAGCTGAGCTTGCTGACAAAAATCCTAATGTGGTAGCACTTTGTGCAGACCTTATCGGATCTTTGAAAATGGAGAAATTCATTGAAAAAGCTCCTGAAAGATTCATCCAGGTAGGTATTGCAGAAGCCAACATGATGGGACTTGCTGCAGGTCTTAGCATCACCGGAAAAATTCCTTTCACCGGAACTTTCGCTAACTTCTCTACTTCAAGAGTATATGACCAGATCCGTCAATCTATTGCTTACTCTGGTAAAAATGTAAAAATCTGTGCATCTCACGCAGGTCTTACTTTAGGAGAAGATGGAGCTACTCACCAGGTATTGGAAGATATAGGAATGATGAAAATGCTTCCTGGAATGACGGTGATCAACCCTTGTGACTACAACCAGACAAAAGCGGCTACTCTTGCAATTGCTGATTTTGAAGGTCCTGTATATTTAAGATTCGGTAGACCTACTGTTCCTGTATTTATCCCTGAAGATATGCCTTTCGAAATCGGAAAAGGAATCATGCTTCAGGAAGGTACTGATGTAACAATCGTTGCAACAGGACACCTTGTATGGGAATCTCTTGTAGCGGCTGATGAGCTTGAAAAAGAAGGTATTTCTTGTGAGGTGATCAACATCCACACCATCAAGCCTCTTGATGAAGAGATCATCTTAAAATCTGTTGAAAAAACAGGTAAGATTGTAACGGCTGAAGAGCACAACTACCTAGGTGGTTTAGGAGAATCTGTTGCGGGAATGCTTGCAAGAAAAAGACCTACAAGACAGGAGTTTGTTGCGGTAAACGATACTTTCGGAGAGTCTGCAACCCCTGCTGAATTGATGAAGAAGTATAAAATTGATGCTGCTGCAGTGAAAGAAGCTGTAAAGAGAATTTTAGCTAACTAATTATTAGCTTTATCATAATAACTCCGGGCTGTTTCTTCGAAACAGCCCGGAGTCTTTTATTGAATGATTGATTCAATGTTGGAGTTTTGTACAATTTCTTAACCACCCCGTCAAAAATTCTTTGAATTTTTGCCACCCCCTCCGGAAGAGGGGAATGGTTATACATATATTGGTCATGGTTGTAGTTTCTACCCTACTTATCGTTATTTGTTTTTACTGTTCAGCCTGATTCAGGGGAATTCCAACAGCAGTCAGAACGGGACATAGTATTTCTTTGATGTATTCGTCTTCTCTTCTATGGGAAGCTTTTGAGCCTGAAAAATAATTACTGATTCTGTAGCTTTTTACAAATTGATTCCGCTTTTTGCCGATCAGATAGCAGTATCCTCCGTTTTCATTCTTAATAAAATAGGTCATTTCATCAAAGTTCATGATCTTTTTGGAGAGCATCCATTTTTTATAAATACATTTTTCTGATTTATCAAAAATATATTTTACAGGAGCCCGGAAGATGATCTCAAACAGGAGATAGGCCACATAAATGCCCCAAATGATCAGCGCAGTTCTGAATTGATCCCCAGACATTTTATCCATGAAATAATAGACAATAACTACAAGAGCAATCACTCCTAGTCCCAGCCACCAAACTAAAGTACGCAGGAAATGATAATCAGGCATAAAGCTTATTTCACTTCCGCTCCCTTCAAATTTATAGCGGTCTATTGCGTTCATTACCCGGAGCATTGATGTTCATAATATCCTCAGTCTCATTCGCCATTTTCTGGATGATACCGTGGTTCAGACCTTGTCCTATCGTCAAATGTTTTTCTTCACCATCCACTTCAAAATAAATGGCAAGCATTACATTCGTGGTAATTAAGCCCATGTACTTTGTAGCCAGCACATGAAAATGAGTAAAATCCTGGATAGGATACGTTTTGGCCGGAACAAAGATGGTATGTTTTCCGGTAATGGTTTTTCTATCCATATCAATAACAAACTTCTTCGTAAAGAAATTGACCACGATAAGCCCCACCAATGCAATGATAATATAGCTGAAGGTTCTGGCAGTATTAAAGATAAGAACAGCAACAGCAAGAAGTAAAACAGAGAGAATAGCAATTAATACGGGTTGATTTTTAAAAGTATATTGATTTCCTTCTCTTTTGTAAAATTGATATGAATTCATAATTGGGTGTTGATCTGTTTTTGATTTGGTATTTTTATGTTAATGGATAAAAAAAGTTTATTCTTTATTCGTAGCGTTGGGCAATTTCATCTTCATTGATGGTTTTAAGAGTATTCAGATCTGTTCTGAAATAGGTGTCGTGAATAGAAAAATAAGCATCTCTTTTTGTGTGGGTCTGCTCTGAGGCTTTTTTCCAGCAAACAAAAAACCATTGTTCAAACAGTCTGTATTTTTCATTGTCATATTCGTCAAGAATTTCGTCGAAATCCTCACCTTCATAATGATCCTGGAAGTCTGCAGCCGCGGTCCATATCGTTTCCGGGATCAGTGCATTCCATTTTTCATTTTCATTCGCTGTTTCCGGCAGCTTTACTATCTCTGTAGATATTTGGCCGGTTTTGTCTACTCCCCAGCAAATGATATTCAGGTATTCATATTCGTATTCAAAATAGAGCGCCTTAATATCAGATGAATCTTTAGCTCCCAGATACTGTATATTTTCTCCTTTAAGCAGATGAATAAGATCTTCTGTAAGTTTTCCGGAGATTCCTTCAAGATACTGTTTAAATTCAATATTGAGTTTTTTAAGATCTTCCATAATCAGAGTGTTTTAAAGGATTCATTTTACCTGTCAATTTTCCGCCCTACCAATTTTTCCAATTCTGAAAACATTTCCTCTACAGGCAATACTTTCAGATCCGGATGATCTTTCAGCCACTGGGAATGAAGGGCAATAAGATCTTCTTCAAGACTGTAAAACGAACTGTTTTTCAAGAGGTCTCTTGTAGGATTAGGTCCAAAATAGTCACGTTCCAGAAATTTCTGAAGTTCTCCATCAGCCAGCTGCTCTACCTTAGAACATTGTTCAAGAAACAATTCCAGATGTTTCTCTGCTTTCATCTTCATTAAACCTTCTTCAATGGTTTTATTCAAGTCTTCCGACCAGCCGGAATTCCAGACAAACTGGGAAAAATTGCCGTTTTTATATTGCCAGAAATAATAATCAACATAATAGCTGATTACTGAATCTTCATGGATGTTGTCTTCCTCTATCCCTTCTTCACCCAATAGATTTACTACTGAAATATTGGAACGGATAAGATCATAAGGATCGTTGCTTCCGTGAGATGTGTCTGAGACAATTATTTTATCTAGCTTCATAGTAATATAGTTAAAATGTGTTTTTTAAATACTCATTCTTTTAATTGCCCCAGGTGTCCATCCACTCCAGATATTCACGTTTATATTCATTATCATTAAGACTGATAATAATATTCTTCAGATCCTGCTTCTCAAATTCATAATCTGAAACCGTAAAAATCAGGAAAATATCCCGGCCTGTAATTTGTCTGAAAAAATTCTCATTTTTAAGTTTTTCCAATACTTCAATACAGGCAGTATATAATTTGGCCTGAAAATCTTCAAACCATTCATCGTTCTCACTATTCTGATCAAGCTCTGATCTAAGCCGAGTGCATATTTCATTAAAATCATCATTGGCGCCTTCCATTTCATAGGTCCATTCTGCGGGTTCATATTTATAATACAGCAGATCTTCATCGTCTTCATCAAGCATTTGCAGGGTATTGGTAGCAGGACATATCGTCATTGCCCCTTCATCACTATATAATGCAAAACTGTAGATCTGTTCAGCCCCATGTTTTTCATACATTTCTAAAAAAGCTTTTTTGGCAGCAGCTTCTATTTGCTGTTTCAAAATTTCAAAATCCATACTTCTTTTCTTTTTTAAAATGGGCGGTAAAATTACCTTTATCCTGTCAAATCAGCTTATTATATTCTCTAGAAGTCCAGCCAGTTTCATGATTATAGCTAGTCTATTTCAGAATTTCTGATCATTTATTTTTGTTATAAATAATCATACCCGGAATCGTCATCGCCGCAGCAATGAGCAATGGCGGCAGTTCTCCATATCTGAACAGCCAGGAAGTTTCTTTGGAAGGGCCTATTTTGATAACCACAGCCAGGCAGAAACCTATAATGATCAGGATGATCCCTAATGTCTTTTTCATACGTTCAATTTTTAATAATCATTCAATATTTTAATCTACAAAATTGTTATAACGGTCAAGAACAAATCCGGCTTCTCTTTCCAGATCATCAAGATCGCTGTTGAGCCCTTCGCTTTTTTCGTTCAGACTGCGCTGTACAATTCTCATTTTACCCAGAAAATCATTTATTGAATTATTAAATGCCAGATAACTGCTTTCTTTCTGTTTTTCTGATGACGGAATTTTCTCTTCAATATTCCTTGCATATAGCTTTTCCATCTGCTGGTATTGTTGGGCAAATTTGGTCTTATAAGCATTCAGGTCTTTCACCTCATAAGAATCATCAATAATCTTCTGGGTCAGTTCCATTGCTTCTCTGGACTGAATAATCTGTTTTTTAAGCGGATGATCTTTAAGGGTTTCCATTTCTGCTTTATCAGCTCTTGAAGAGAGTTTCGTGAAGAGTTCACTGCTGGCAGAACGGTTTTCTTTAATCAATTTTTCTGCTTTTTCACTGATTTCTATGATCTTCTTTCCTTTATCATCTTTCCAGTCTTCAGCGTCTTTATAAACCTCAAGCTCTTTCTTTAAAGCTTTTAACTGAATCGCCGTATCTTTCATTTTGTCCACCAGTACCTGATATTCTTTTCCAAGTACATCGGGAGCTTTAATCTCCTGTTCTACCCACATCGTGACTGGTGTAAATAAAGGGGAAATACCTACATACTGTGGATTTGCCGATGCATTCTTCACATAAGTATCCATCTGTACCAATGAGTTCCGAAGGTCTTTAATAAAGTCAGACTGAGCATCGTCCATTTTTACAACCTTGTTATTGAAAGCGATAATATCCCTGTTTTCATCTCCCGAATTGACACTGAAGGGATTGACCTGTTTAGTATCATTCTGTGAAAGTTTTTCTTTAATCTTGTCCAGTTTATCACAGGAGCTAACGGTAAAGCTGAAAATAAGCATTCCTGTGACAATCAATGATCTTTTCATAGTATAATATTAATGGTTGGGTGTTTCATTAAATAATTTAAGGTCTTCCAGTTCATTCACAACTTCCTGCATGGTTTTCTTACTGAAAGACTGCGACACTACCGGGCGTTTCAGCTGGGATACATTCTTAAAATTAGCATACAAAAAGCATCCTAAAGGAATAAAACCCATCCTGATCGTCTGCAGCTCAAAACCTTCAAAATCATCAAAATGATAGGTGAATGTTGTACGCTTCAATCCACTATTCGTCACCGTGAGTGATTTTGATAGCGGATCAAAACAAACTCTGGGTGGAATAAAGGAAATGATGGTAAGCAGCAACGAAAAGATCAGCAATATGATTCCTGTCTTCAGATAGCTGGTATAAAAGATCAGTACGATAGAAATCAATACCCATGCTATTACAATCACATGTTGTAATGACTTATACTGGTTTACCAGATAGCTGTTCCCTTCTCTTTTTATATGTTTAAAATCTGCCATATTGATAAAACCCACTGGATATTAACCGATGAATGAGAATTTGTCTTCAAACATTTTTCCGATCAGCGGCAGAGGCTTTTCAACTTCGTTGGCTGCATTGATGATTCCTATAATCATCAATATCAAAGGAATAAAACCGAATACTCTTAGAATACCAATTTTCGTCACTGAAAGTAAAATTTCAAGGATAATAGAAAGGATAATAGTAAATATAACCAGTCCCAAAGATTGTTTAAGATGATATTTTAAAAGACTATTGGGCTTATCTTTTCCCATTATGAAAGAAATCAACCATCCGAAAACAGTGATATAAGATACGATAGATAATGTCTTGTTGTCCATAGTTGTAAAATTTTAAAGGTTCGTGTTTTTGATTTTTGGTTGAGCCAAAATTGCAACAGAAAAATCTAATCACCTTTTTTCCCATTACTACAAAACAACCTCAACCCAAAACAAAAATGACTACAAAACGTCTACAAATAAAATTAAATATTTAAAAACCAAACACTTAAATACAATCACCAGTTTTATTTTTTTAGATAAGAACTGTACAAATGTTTACAATTTTTGTACTTTCACCCTATGAAACTGAAAGACTCATTTTTATACTTTTTATTTTTCTTCTGTTCACTTTATCCTGCACAGGATACCTTCACTGATGATCTTAAAAATCAATTGGCCAAAGATCATATTTCCATTTCCGAAAAATTTAAAATCTATAATGAGCTTACGGAATATTACAGGGTAAGTGATCAATACCCGGCCGCTGAGAAATATACTCAGCAGCAACTGGAGCTTGCCAAAAAAGAACACAACGATGCAGAACAGGTAAAAGCTCTCGCTCAAAGCGGTATTATCAAAATCAACCAGTCTCAGTATGATAAAGTTCCTCCTATCATTGATGCTGCCGATGCCATTGCAAAAAAAGCCAATGATAAAACGGCAACGTTATATGCCAACTATCTGAATATCTATTATAATAATACCCTGGGGGAATCAGAGCGTACCATTAAACTTATTCAGAAAACACTTCCAGAGATTGAAAAGATGCCTTCAGAAACTCTGCTGAATGCAAAGCTTAATTATCTCCTCTATGGCATCTACACAGAATGGAATGATGCTGAAAATGCAACCCGATACGCTAAAAAGGCTATAGAACTGGCTGAGAAAACAGACAATAAGAATATGCTTAGCTCTGCCTATTCTGCCCTGGCTGTGTCCTATTCTTTTCGATATGAAAAAACAGGAGACTTAAAAGACCTTAAACCGGTCATAGAGATGTGTAAAAAAGCGGTTGCTTTATACCACCAGTTTCCAGGGCGTGTTTCGGCATACGTTCATTCTATGGCCTTGCTGAATCTTATCAATTATTATCTAAGCTATCCCAGCATTACTCCGGAAATCAGGCAGGAGATCCAGACCAATGCCAACGAAATCCTGAATCTTTCTCAGCATACAACCTTCAATCAGAGTATTCAGGCAGGTGCTCTCGGGATTTTGAGCACGATGGCCTCAAGGGATCAAAATGATGCTTTATCAGAGCAATATCTTCTGAAAGCAGAACAACTTCTGCTGACTCAAAAGCCGATATACTATCATGTCATGATCAACATCGTCAAAGATCTTGCCCAGCTGTATGCAAAACAAAAAGATTATCAGAAAGCATTTGAATATCAGTCGAAAGTAACGGAATACAGCAATAAGCTGTTTGATGAAGGACAGGCAGAAACAGCCAAAAGACTGGAAGCCCAGTTTCAGTCGCAGCGAAAAGAATCTGAACTCAAATCTCTCACAGAAAAAACTGCAAGTCTGAAGAAGGAGAAACTGCTTTATATCGGTTTGGGAATTATTGGGTTAATCGGGGCTTTCTTTATGTTCCGTTCTTATCATTTTAAATTGCGATACTCTATAGAACGGGAAAAAAAGCTCGATACGGAAAAGCATGATGCAGAGATTCAGATTAAACTGCAACAAGAGGAACAGGCAAGGTTAAAAGCCGAACAGGAACTGCTTACACTACAACAGCAAAAGCTTCAGAGTGAAGTTTTGGCCAGCCAGCTGCATATCCAGCATAAAAATGAAGTACTTCAGCAACTTCAGACTCAGCTGTCTGATACGGATATTAATATTCAGAACGTTGTAAAAGATGAAAGCCGGGTTGATAATGATTTTGAAAAAATCAGGTTTACCATCCAGGAGCTGCATCCTGATTTCTTTAAAAACATCAACGAAAGGGCCAGACAGAAACTGACTCCTTTAGACCTGAAATACTGTGCTTACATCTATCTCGGGATGGATACCAAACAGATCGCCAATCTTCTGAGCGTAGAACCGAAAAGTGTAAGAATGACGAAATACCGCCTGAAGAAAAAATTCGGGCTGGATGAAAATACAGCATTGGATACTTTTTTTCAGGGGGTATTTTCTGAATAAGAACTCTGGAAGACCTTAGTTCAAAAGCTCTTTAAAACAAAAGGCTATTCAAGAGTACTATTCCCAGGAACTTTACAGCTCCGGATGATTATTTTATCTGAAGAATTTCCACTTCGGAATAATGGCCAACATCCCAAATCCTGTAAAAAGGAAAAGATTGGTAACGTCAGTATATAAAAATGTTGACAGGTAATAGTTATGCATAAAGAAATGCAGTACCAGTAAAGCCGGGAACATAAAGATCCCCACCTTTTTGTAGAAGAACATCAGAATAAGCCCCAGCATCATCAATACATCGATTGAGAAGATAATATAAAAATACCATCTCGGAATATCAAGATATTCATGCTGCAGATACTCGTCCAGATCAATTCCCAGCCCCATTATGGTAAATAACATCAAGGCTGCAAATGCCAATACAAATCCCCATCCTTTCTTCGGATCCTCGTCAAAATAACTGTATTCTTCCATACCTACAAAAATAAAGAACTTATGAGAGATTTCATAAGTTCTTTTATAATTATTCGTTTAAAATTTGACTTACACAGAAATAGCGTTGATCAGTCTGTTTTTGTCACTTAAGAATTCCTCCATAGAAATCATACTTTCAGTTCTCATTACATCCTGAATGTCATCTATCTGATAAATAATTCTTTTAGCATCATCTGTATTCTTAGCTCTTACTTTACAGAAAATATTATATTTCCCGGAAATAACGCTAGCTTCGATTACGTTAGGAAGGGTTGACAATTCTTTCAATACTTCCTGAGTACGGTTTGATTTTGTCAAAAGGATACCTATGAAAGCTGTAAAATGATAGTCCAGCTTACCATAATCGATGTTAAGAGATGATCCCAAAATAATACCTGCATCTTCCATCTTTTTCACTCTTACGTGAATTGTTCCAGCAGAAACATCCATCTGCTTTGCAATCTCTGTAAAAGGCATTCTTGTGTTTTCTACTAAGAAATCAAGAATCTTCTTGTCTATTTCGTCCAGTTGATAGTTCATATTAGTTAAATTACAATTTCTTTAAAAAATCTATGTATTTTTTGCAAATTTACGAAAAATAATTTAACTAAAAAATATATATCAAATATTAACAATAATTAACACAGATGATAAAAATCATTAAAATATTCTAATTATTTACCTATCGATTTTATAGAATCTGTTTTTATTTCTCCTTTTGCATCAGGAGTTTTTTTGTCTTTTTTCTTCTTTTTGAATAAAGAATTGAAGCTTTTACTCCACACAACCCCCACTCCATAGGCCTGATTAGCAGAGCCGTTTGTACTTGCCAGCCCACCCATACCGATATTGGAAGGTTTGGAATATCCTCTGATGACTAAAGTACCGTCATTCTTTTTGGAAAGATCATATTCAATAGAACCTTCACCGGAAAGATAATTGTTTTGAGCTCCGGCACCTGCATCACTCTTCGACAATGGAATTCCAAGGCCTGTTTTCACATTTACTCTAGGAGAAAGAGCCACACTTACTCCGGCATTCGCTCTGTCTCCAACGTTTGAATTCTGGTCACCTTTTACGTAATTAAGGTCAATCTGGAATTCGTTACTCATGGTATTAAGTACTGAACCCAATTGTTTCAGAAGCATGTTGTATCCGGAAGATTCCGCAACATTCCCTACGTTTACATCCACTCCTCCCGTGTTCGATACGTTGAAGGTACTCAACAGCAAAATAGAACCAAACTGAAGCACCTTCTCCCCTTCCTGGCTCATTTTCGCGGCAAGTGTTTCCCTCACCTGACTGGAAACATCCAACGCCGTCACATTAAGGTCAATTTTAGGATCTACCAGCGACTGGGTAATATGAGCCTGCAGCAGAACACTGATAGGCTGCAGTTTCCCCATGCTGAGATATTCTCCCACATTGGAAACCATCCTTACATAGTTTGCTGTAATGTCCAGACTTGGTTTCATAGCGTCACCATCCCATCGGATGCTGCTGTTTTTCTCAATCTGGAAGGTTTTATTAAGAATCGCTTTAGACACAAATGTTCCGTTATCCACTTTATAAGTACCGCTCATAGCGATATTTCCCTGTCTGCTCATCTGGAACTTCAGTGGGTTAGCTACCCCTTTTACGGTAATATTTCCTACATCGTCTCCTACAAGTACGTTGACCGTAGTTCCTTTATCAACCGCCAGATTGAAATCTATATTCATATTGGCTCCTGTCTTCTTCTTTTCCTCCAGTGTTACCAATCCGTCTTTTCCTTCTTTCAGGAACCTCAGCATTTTGAATTCCTCCACGTTTGAGGTAGAACTCGAATTGAAAGTAAAGGTACTTCCGTTAAGCGCTTTCATATTCGGTGTCGTTATGCTGAGTCCGGAAACAGGCCCGTCCACATAAAGGTCTCCCTGTCCGTATACTCTTCCCCAGAACAAATCAAAATCTTTCTGAGTGGTATTCAGCATCAACAGGTTGTCTGCTCTCATTACCAGAGATACCCCCATGGATGAAAGGGTCTCGAACTGGATCGCTCCGGAAATATTCCCTTTTGAATTGCTTCTGCCATCATGCACCTCAATATTGTTGAGGATCGCAAGCCCCTTTGTAAGCTGAATGACATTATCATCAAATGAATAATCGACTCCTGTAAAAAGAAGTTTTAATCCAAAATTCTTCAACGCTATATCACCGTTATAATCCAGGTTATTAAGTTTTCCGTTGATCTTAAGGTCTCCGGTTGCTTTTCCTCTAATGTTTCCAAAAACCGACTGTACAAACTGCTGGGTAAATGCAAGATCAAAATCACGCATTTCAGCCGTCAGATCAATATCCGGAGAAGCAGTATTGTTATTTACCGTTCCTGTCAGATTAAGAGTGTTATTTCCAAGTGCTCCGGCAGAGTGAACTTTTACATCAATATCATACACATTCAAAGAGAATCCGTTGGTCGCAGAAATGGAAATATCTCCCATATCATTGCCGTTCATCTTAATGTCATCTACCGTAAGATCTACCAATGGCTGTAAAGTACTCTTATCCATTTTGATCTTTACAGTTCCGTTAGCCAATCCCTTTATATCCATGCCATTCCCTCCGGACTGCATTTCCAGAAGTTTTTCTATAGCAAAATCATTGATGTCTGCATCTACATAAAAATCTTTGGCTGATTTGAATTGTGCTTCTTTAATAAACAGGGCACTTTTATCAGAATATACTCTCAGGTTTCTGATGTCAAAATCTCCTGTTTTCTTTCTATAGGTAATAGAGTGATTCAACTCCGGGCTGGTGTCTATTGCCCAGGTCACTTCATTGAATTTCACTTCAGTAGGCTCAAATCGGAATACATAGTCGCCCGCAGCATCGGTAGACTGATCTACATTAATGGCATACTCCTTAAGCTTTTCATTGATTTCATCATCAGGGCTTCCATGTTTAAACACCGTAGCCAGATGAAGCGTATTTCCGTTTTCATTGTTTCCTTTAAGCTCGAAATCTTTGATAATATTCTTATTGTATTCCAGTCTGTTGATTCTGGCATACAGCTGCTGGCTGAGATTCGCAGTATTGATTCTGACCTTCACACTGTCTACCATTGCACTGTCTCTGCTCAGGTTTTTCCTGTTGTTGATTTTATAATCAGGATTGGAAGCTGCTAATGCTTTATCGGCATCTGTAATTTCTTCCTCTTTTGTCATAAGATACTTCAGTGAAGCAGCATCCAGATTCAGAATCAGATTATTGGAATCTCCGTTGTATTCTCCTTCTACAATAGCTCCATTCGGCAGTCTCAATTCCGGCAGGAAATAATTCACAAGTCCCTGCTGAACATTAAAGTTAAGAGCGAAACTCTGCCCACGGTACAGCTTTCTTGGAGGAGGACCTACCAATATTTTACCTACTCCGTTTTCTACCATTCCTGCAAGATCTGCAAGGCTGTATCTTCCGGAGATTTTTCCTGTAGCAGCACCAGGTGCGTCTACATCAATAATACGCCCACCTGCATCAACAAATGTTTTCAGTTTTGCATTCGGGATATTGTATTTTTGGGTGGCAGTAGCAAAAGAAAGATTATTGGCATCAACATCCAGTGTAAGATCATTGATGGAAGACATGGACATTTTTCCTTCTACCTGACCGCTTACAATCTGATTTCCCGGTTTATTGGTGAAATAATTCATATTCAGATAGGTGACATCTGCATTCACGTCCATCGCTATTCTAGGAGTACTGAAATCGATCAGCCCTTTGATGGTAGCTTTAGCCTGTTCATCATTCACGGTGATGAGTCCGTTATATTTTTTATGATCCAACAGCCCGTCCAGATACAGGTTATTGATCACTTTATCCATAATTTCAATGCTGGCAATCTGAGATTTTGTCGTCAGACGCATAGTGTTGACATCAAAGCTTTGTCCGTTAAGGTCAAACTTACCGGAGATCAAACCTACCGCTTTATTTTTCGTAATTACAGAGGTATTAAGGTCTTTCACATCAAGATAGCCGGAGTATTTCGGCATCGCTGTACTATATCCGGTCAACGTAAGTTTGGAAATTTTAGCCTGCCCTATTCCTGTCATCAGATTTCCGTTTTCCACATAGATCTGATCCGGATTTACTTTTGCCGTTCCGTTGTATTTCAGTTTCCCAAAATCATCTGCAAAGTTCTTCATCTTGGTGGAAATGAAAGAAGGCATCATTGCTTTTAGGTCCTTATAGGTAAAATCTGTGGAAAGGTCTTTCGTTTCAATAGAAAAGTGCCCTTTCAACAGGTTATCAACTTTCATTGTTTTGGTCGCAATATTCACATCAGGATTTCTGATCAGGAAATTTTCCAGATGAAATTTATTTAAAGGACCCGTCATTTTTCCTGAAAGATTGAACGGTTTGATATTATCCCAGTTCGTCGCAAAATAGCTAATATCATACCCACTTACCTGGCTTCCCTGATTAATATCCATATCCCAACGAACTCTGTCTGCAAAATCAGCCCAGGAACCGTCATGGAGATTGAATTTAATATTTCCCTGAAGTAAAGTATGATCTGTATTCAGGGTAAGGTCTTTTAAAGATAAGAACTGCTTCGTAAGGGATAATTCTGTTGAAAAAGTATCTACAATATGAGATTTCCCCCATCTTGAAGTCACAAACGACATATTATTGATCAGCGCCGAAACATTCGGGCCATTGACTTTTACGTTGGGAGCTTTAAGATTAAATTTAGTTGCCGTAAGCCATTTCCCGTGATCTCCCGGTGAATTTTCATTCACGATAGACACCTTAGAATCGATGATCTGCACTCTGGAATTCAGCTGAAAAGGAGGCTTCTTCGGGTCTCTTTTTTTTCCGTTATCAAAGAGTTCTGTAAATCTTACAAAGTTGGCAATACTGTCTCCTTTATAGGTGATAACCTTTACATCGGCATTTACAAGGGTAAGAGAATTGAAACTTAGAGAATTACTGTTTCCGGAAATAGCATTCACCGCAAGAGAGATCCAGTCGGAATCCGCACGGAATTCACGGGCTGTAATAAAATCGAGACCTTTATAATCTTTTACTTTTAAACCTTTTATGGTAACGTCTCCAAAATAATTGACATCTACACTTTCTGTGGAAAATCCTGCTTTAAAATCCTGGTTGACAATTTTAAGCGCCTGGTCAGCTGCCCATTGTTTGGTTACCGGAAGATTAATAATTACCAAAACACTTCCTACAAGAAAAATCCCGAGCCAGAAAAGAATCAGAAGAAGCTTTGCCCACCAGCTATAACTGGTCACATCCTTCACCGCCTGTTTTCCGAATTCTCCAGCCGTTTCTATAGGATGATTGATCGCATCTGAAGCCAGTTCAGACGCCTCTTTCACTGTTTCCCGAACCTTGCCCTCTACATTTTCAACAGTTTTCTGTACCTGATCCCCTAGGTTTTCAGCTACTGATTTTTTATTCTCATTCTCGTTATTATTCTCTAACTTTGCCATTATTATGAGCGACTCTATAATTTTAGGTATTGAATCGTCCTGCGACGACACCTCAGCAGCTATCATCAAGGGAAATTCTATTCTTTCGAACATTGCCGCAAACCAGGCCATCCACAAAGAATACGGTGGTGTGGTTCCTGAACTGGCTTCACGGGCCCATCAACAAAATATCATCCCTGTTGTTGAAAAATCTTTTTCTAAAGCAAATATACAACAAAATGCAATCTCAGCTATAGGATTTACACGCGGACCCGGACTTTTAGGTTCACTCCTCGTAGGTACATCATTTGCTAAATCTCTGGCTATGAGTCTTAATGTCCCTTTGATTGAAGTAAATCACCTTCAAGCCCACATTCTGGCCCATTTCATCGAAGATGCAAATCCTGTGCCGCCTACCTTTCCTTTTCTATGTCTCACCGTAAGTGGCGGGCACACTATGATTGTCCTGGTAAAAGACTATTTTGATATGGATATTATCGGGAAAACCATTGATGATGCCGCAGGAGAAGCTTTTGATAAAATAGGAAAAATCTTTGACCTTGACTACCCTGCCGGACCTATCATCGACAGATTGGCCAAAGAAGGAAATCCTGATGCTTTTAAATTCAACAAGCCAAAACTGGAGAATTACGATTACTCTTTCAGTGGTATTAAAACTTCGGTCCTGTATTTCATCCAGAAAGAAGTCAGAAAAAACCCTGACTTCATCAAGGAAAACCTCAACGATCTTTGTGCTTCTGTACAGAAAACCATCATTGAAATCCTGATGAATAAGCTTGAAAAAGCAGCAAAAGATCTCAATGTAAACCAAGTGGCTATTGCAGGAGGTGTATCTGCCAATTCTGCCCTTAGAAAAGCTATGGAAGACAACAGAGAAAGACTGGGCTGGGCTATTTACATTCCGAAATTCGAGTATACAACAGATAATGCAGCCATGATTGCAATGGTAGCGAAATTGAAGTTTGAGCGAGGAGAATTTACGGATCTGAGGACGACGGCGACGGCGAAATATGATTTGTAAGGAGGGGAAGGGGCAAATATGGCTAAGAAAGGCTAATGAAGCAGATATGACTGGTAAGACTAATGAAGTGGGTAATGCTGATGAGACTGATAAGGTTGATGAGGCGAAGATAGTTTTTGACGGGAGATTTATTTATTTGTTGACTAATTAATGCTTTTTATTAATTTGCGTTATAAAAACAAATGATAAAAAATGTACAAATACTATTTTGAAAAATTAGATGTCTGGAATAATGCCAGAGTTTTTGTAAAAGACATTTACGCTATCACCTCTGTATTTCCTGAAAATGAAAAATTTGGAATTACCAATCAAATCAGGAGAGCAACGACCAGCATTACAGCTAATATAGCAGAAGGAATGTCTAGAAATACGGAAAAAGAAAAATCCAGATTTATAAATATATCATTCAGCAGTTGTATCGAAGTAATCAACTTTTTAATCATTTCAAATGACCTCGGATTCCTGGACCATGAAAATTATGTACAATTAAGAACTAAAGCTGAAAACATCACCTATCAGCTCAATTCACTAAATAAATCGTTAAATAAAAGCCAAGAATAAGCTCTATATAAAATTAACCATCTCAGCCTTCTTTGCTTTCTTAGCCAATACTACTATGAAATTATTTTACGGAGAAATAGCAGATCAGAAAGTCACTATCAACGATGAAGAACAGCAGCACATTGTAAAAGTTCTTCGTATGAAAGATGGAGAGGATATTCATGTGACGGATGGAAAAGGAAAACTTGCTTCCGGAAAGCTTGTTATAGAAGGCAAGAAAGCAGGTATTGAAGTGTCTGAGATCAAAGAAAATCTACCGGAATTCAGCCCGAAGCTTCACATTGCCATTGCTCCCACCAAGAATATTGACAGGATTGAATTCTTTGTGGAAAAAGCCGTGGAAATGGGTATTTCTGAGATCAGTATTATTGTGACGGAAAAAACAGAACGTAAAAATATTAATATCGATAAGATCAGAAAACAGGCTGTTGCAGCTTCAAAGCAAAGTCTAAGGTTTCATTTTCCCGCCATCAACGATGCTGTAAAACTGGCTGATTTTCTAAAAAGCATTGATCCAGCACATACTTTCGTTGCCCATTGTAATGAAAACCTTGAAAGAATCGACCTTAAGAATATTCCTCAGCAGGATCAGCTTACGTTTTTAATTGGCCCTGAAGGAGATTTTTCTGATAAGGAAATTGCATTTTTAGCTGAAAATAAAGTGAAAGCGGTTTCTCTTGGTAACCAAAGATTAAGAACTGAAACGGCTGGAGTATTTGTAGCTGCCTGGAACTATTACAATATGATATAAAAAAACAAAAAGAGAAGACCTGTGAGCCTTCTCTTTTTTTATTGCTGAATTCATCGGTTATTTCCAATCAATATTATTTTCTCTCAGATATTTGTCAAAGATCTGCTGTCCGCTTCTTATTGAATTCACGGTCCAAAGGATTTTCATTCTCAACAGCTTTTCTTCATTTAATTTGTAATCAATATCAGATTTGATCAGCTTTTGTTTCAGTTCGTACATACAAATGGAGGCTGCTACAGAAACATTAAAGCTTCTTGTAAAACCGTACATCGGGATAGCCAGCGTTTCATCCGCAAAATCTAAAATTTCCTGTGATACCCCTTCCATCTCTGTTCCGAAAACCAAGGCAATAGGTTCTGTAATTTCATATTCAGGTAACATTTTAGCATTATTTTCCAGCGAAACTACTACAATTTTATACCCTCGGTCTTTAATTTCCTGAAAAGACGCTTTATTTCTGGGAAGTTTTTCAACCTCTACCCAGGTATCTGCCCCTTTTGTAACCCGGAGATTAGGCTCAAAGCTATATTCTTCCTGCAAAGCCACAACTTTATGAAACCCGCAGGCTTCTACAGAACGAACGATAGCGGCTGCGTTTCTAAACTGATAAATATCTTCTACTACCGGAAGCACAAAATCTGAACTTTCCTGAGAAAAATGTTCAATTTTTGCCAGTCTTTCTTCTGTTAAAAACTGTTTTAAATACTCAAAAGTTTGTGCTAAATCTTTCATCTGCATTACGTTATTTTTTTCAAATGCAATGAGATAACGCCTACCATGATCAGTTTATTTTTATAAAATTGTATCATAAGCGGTTATTCATTTTCAAATCTTTGCAAATTAACGTAATTTTGGGCTATGAACCCTAATCGGGCTCCAATTCTTAATTAAAAATAGTACATGAAGCGAAAAGTCCTGCTCATCTATACCGGTGGAACCATCGGAATGGAAAAAGATTATGAAACCGGAAGTCTCCGTGCCTTTGATTTTGGTAATATCTTCGAAAAGATGCCTGAAATGAAACTGATGGAATGTGAAGTTTTCGTTCATCCTTTTGCAAAACCGCTGGACTCTTCGGATATGGGACCGGAGGAATGGAGAATCATTGCCAATTATATCTACAAAAATTATAATGACTATGATGGCTTTCTGATCCTTCACGGAACGGACACGATGTCTTATACGGCCTCTGCGTTAAGCTTTATGCTGAAAGGATTGAGAAAACCGGTGATCATGACAGGGTCTCAACTTCCGATCGGAGATCTCAGAACGGATGCGAAGGAAAATCTCCTGACCAGTCTTTATTATGCCAGCCTTTATGAAAATGACGAAGCAGTCATTCAGGAGGTGGCCATCTATTTTGAATATAAATTATTGAGAGGAAACAGAACGCTGAAATATTCGGCAGAATATTTTGATGCCTATTCAAGTCCGAATTATCCGATACTGGGGCAATCAGGGGTTCATCTGAATATTCTTAAAGACAATCTATTTCGTTGTGATCCGGACGTAGAGTTTCATGTGGACGAACATATTTCTGAAGATATTTTATTCTGGAGAATTTTCCCGGGAATGCATCTGAGCCATTTCAAAGAAATCCCTAAAATGAAGGTTCTTATTCTTCAGGTTTTCGGTTCCGGAACGATTTTCAGCAGTGAAAAAACCCAGGAAACCCTTCAGGAAATCAGAAACAATGGAACAGAGATCGTTGTGGTAAGCCAGTGTATATCAGGTGGTATTTCGTTCGGAAAGTATGAGAACAGTAATATTTTCTCAAGAATCGGAGCAATCAGCGGAAGAGATATGACGGCGGAAACTGCTATTACTAAAGCAATGCACCTGATAGATAACCCGAGTTACTCCGGAAGCTTTGCAGATAACTTCACGAGAAGTCTTTGCGGAGAAATTACTGATTAATTTCAATATTTATTTGGATATTCGGGAAAATACACTATTTTTGCAATCTCAAAAAGAAAGGTGTCCGAGTGGTTGAAGGAGCTACCCTGGAAAGGTAGTATACGGGTAACTGTATCGAGGGTTCGAATCCCTTCCTTTCTGCATAAAAAAGCGTTGTAATTACAACGCTTTTTTTATTTCTTTTAAGCTAGAAACTATTTGCCTGCTTAGAAAGTGTAAGTACAATTAATCACCTTCTGCTTTCTCTTACAATTTTCATTAAAAGAGTATCATAATTTCTTAAAAAAATATTTATGATATTTCATCACATATACGAATATGCATATATTTGTAAAAAACTAAACAACCTAACCAACAATTAATCACAAATAACCTGATTAATTGTTATAAACTCTAAACTATGTTTCTATTAGTATCATCTACTCATCTTATTATTGCAGCAATCCTATTATCTTTACTTGTTTTTGGTGGCATTTATTTGCTTTACAGACTCATAAAATACACGATTAAAAGTGCGATCAAAGAATCTAAAGAAAGGTTGTTGTAGAGGATAAGTCTTCAAAACAAAATTTACACTAGAATAACAGCAATTTAAATCTATACAATACAGAACAACTAATCTGTATATTCAGTTGCGTTTTTCCTATTTTTGATATTATTGCTAAGAAAACTAAAGCCTGTACTGAATGAGCACAGGCTTATTTTTTTGATTAAAATCTAAGTACTACATTTTATTTGCTTCCTTTTGGAGGCTTAACATCTCCCGGAGGAACGATCTTATTGTTCAGTTTCCCATCTGTTTCTTTTTCAGGATCGGTTTTTCTTAAGTAGACATTTTCTTTCTGACTGTTTTTAACTTTTTCAATAGCTGCCTTTCTAGCTTCATTGTCCCTGTCATTAGAACATGAGCAAAGTGATACCGCTACTACACCTACTATAATTATTAATTTCATCTTCATTGAATTTTCATTTTTATATGTTATCGCAAAATTAATCATTAAATCAGCCATTCACTTATCATTACAGTAAAAAACCGACTGTAGGGTTTTTATTTTCACTCTTCATTTCTATACGTATTTCTACCTGAACTGATAATCAGATGTTTCTACTATAAAAAACGTCCTCTGCTCTTCGTTACTTTGAAGTATAAAATAACCACAAAAACATTTTAATATGACTTCAACAAGCGTAAACGTAAATTCATCCGGCCAGGTAAGACTTGGAAACGGTGCTCAGTTCTGGGTGTATCTTTCTCCTCAAAACGATACTTCAAAAATGATTTCTACATGGCGTGTAACTTTCTCACAAGGAAACTGGAGTGACACCATATCCAGTGAGGATCCTACTAAACAAATCCAGACTCCTAATCTTTCAGGAATCTTTGACATCAAAGTGGAACTGCTAAGCGGATCTACCGGTACATGGTGCCAGATCCCACCTAAACAGGGAAGTAATAACGAAATAGGCTGTAACTCCAACTGTGCTTCTATGGTAGGAATTGTTGCAGACAGTATTAATCCACCCATTGGAGCGATCAATGCTCATTTCTGGACCACATGGGACGCTATGTGCAGCGCAGGGTAAACGAAAATATCAGAAACAGTCCATATCCCAGATTGTCGCAGTAGTTTATATTGCGGCAATTTCTTTTTAGTGATTAAGACCATTTTTCAACCTCTTCTTTTTCGTTAAATTTGTATTTCAAAAATACGATTCATCAACATGCATAAACTGCGAACCATTCTGCCATTATTCCTACTTCTAGGTCTGCTTCTATTTCCAGAATTCACAAAAGCCAGTGCTTACTGGATGGAAATTCATGGATCAGGCAAGCTAAAAGATCCTGTTAAAGTTCAGGTCTGCTACGGCTTTATTGATGATCTGAGTGAACGCCACCGTACTACCGGAGCTGAGTTTCAGGAGATCAGAAATTTTCAGTTCTTTATTCTTAATGCTAAAGGAGAAAAATCAAAACTGGAGTTAAAAAAGAAAGAAGATCATTGGGAAGGTACTTTCACCCCTGATCAAGAAGGCACTTACCGGATTTTAGGCATGAATGATCAGCAACCCGTTCTTCTCCGTTCCAAAAACCCACAGGAAAATGTACGTCCCATTGATTTTATGTGTGGAGCTTACTCTGTTGGAAGCAGTCTGGATCTACAGACTTCTGCTCAGTTTATGGACATTCTTCTTAAGGAAAAGAATGGTGTATATACCGTTTCTCCGTATCGGAACATGAAACCGGTCGATAAAGGAAAGATGATCAGAATTTTTAATCCTGAAAACTGGGAAAAGAATATTCCTGCCGATGAAAATCATCAGATTATTTTCAAACCTACTCTCCCAGGACTTTATGTCATCAGACAGGACTGGAACGACAATACTCCGGGAACTTTTCAGGGAAATGCCTATGGAAAAATACGTTACCGAAATAATTACTGCCTCTGGATCAGATAATTCTTTTAATATTTATACAGCAAAAAGCCCGGATCTTCGATCCGGGGTTTTTGCTATCATCAATTCTTATTTAAAATTTCAGAGAAACACTTCCTAGGAAACGGGAAGGTGCCTGTGGTGTAAGACGTACAGACCACGCTTTTTCATTGGTAATATTATCAAACTTCAGTCCTACTCTATATTTCGGCTGATCGTAGAAAATACCCAGATCAAACATTTTATAAGAAGGAATAATCACTTTGGCAGTCTGGGTATTGGTCTGATAGGAAGAAGATCCCATATTTCCACCACCGCCTATCCCAAGGCCTTTCAATTTTCCTTCCGGAATTCTGTAGCTGATCCAGAAGTTGAACATATTGGCAGGGCCTGACAGGGCAGGTCTTAAACCATTCACTGAAGGATTCGCATTGGTAAACTTACTGTCATTGTATGCATATCCTGCTACAATATTCAATCCGTCAAAAGGATTAGCTGTTACCTCTGCTTCAAATCCTTTACTCAGCTGTGTTCCATCCTGTATAGAATAGTTAATATCATCCGGATTGGTTCTCAGAATATTGTCAACACGGATGTTGTAGTAGCTCAGTGTTCCTACAAGTCTGTGATTGAAAATATCTGCTTTTACTCCGAATTCCAATTGATTTGCATATTCCGGTCTGAATGAATTTCCGTTGATGTCTACTCCGCTCACATTATTAAATCCATTCATATAATTTCCAAAAAGGGAAACTTTATTTTTCAGAATTTCATAAACAAGACCTAACTTAGGAGAAAGTGCCGTCTGGCTGTAAGGTCCAGCCTGCGTTCCACTATTGCTTAAACCTCCTTTTATTTCACCTGTGGTAATATCATAGACCCCTTTAAACTGAAACCGATCTACTCTTAAACTGGTCATTACCATCAACTGATCGGTAACATTGAATACGTTTGAGATATAGGCAGCATACGTATTATCACTGTTATTCTCTTTTCTCATCACTGAAGTTGCTGTAAGCGCATCAATGATGGCAGGATTTACTCTGAAATCGGCAGAAGGATGAACGAAATTAAATACTTTGGTATTGGTATGATAGCGGTCGAAATGGTTGGAATTATTATAGTAATCCAAACCTACTACCATTCTGTTTCTGAAACGTCCGATATGGAAGTCACCGATGAAATTCTGTTGGATATTAGTGGCAATAAATGAAGTAGTTCCCACCATCACCTGAGCACTTGCCGTAGAATCTGTTTTCCCATTAATTGCTGAAATATAACCATTGATCGTAGATCTTGCACGGGATATGATCGTCTGGGAAGTCCAGTTTTCTGAAACTTTGTAGTTCAGTTGAGCGAAAATATTCATCATCTGGGTTTTATAGGCGAGATCATCACTTAAGAAGTTTTTGTAATAAGGAAACTTCATATCCGCAATCGACTGAATTTTGTTGCTTCCTGTATAAGGATTAAAACGCACTACAGAAGTTCCCTTTGCCTGGTTGAATTCCACATCCAAAAGAAGCGACATACGGTCGTTGATCTGGTAAGAAAAACTTGGGGCAATCGCTAAGGAATTGGTAAACCCAAGATCCTGGAAGCTCTTTTCAAAAGTACCTGCGGCATTCAGACGGAAAAGCGCTGTCCTGTCTTTGTTGATGGGAGTATTAACATCTACTGTCAAGCGGTTATAATCCCAGCTTCCGCCTACATATCCTACTTCACCACCAAAGCTGTTGTAAGGTTTTTTCGTCACACGGTTATATACACCTCCATAACTGCTGGCCACACTTTTCCCAAATAAGGTAGCTGAAGGGCCCTTGATAGCTTCTATACGTTCAAGATTGACCGGATCGATCACGGAAAATGCAGCACCTGCCACTCCATTTCGGGCATTGGGTTCTGTTTCGAATCCACGTGAACGGAAAGTCACTCTTCCCTGGTTGGCAATCATCGGAACACCGGCACCCGGGACATTTTTAGAAATACTTCCTAAATCTACGGCAATCTGCTCCTGAAAAAGCTCTTTGGTCACGGTATTGTATACCTGAGGATTTTCCAAATTTTTCAGAGGCAGTCTTGCTACAAATCCACTTTCTTTTTTGGAAAACCTGTTGGTATTTTTCATGATGACCACTTCCTGGATCGCCTGGATGTTTTCTTTGGTCAGCTGGTAATCCAATGTACTGGTCTCCCCTGTTTTGACCTCAACAGGAAGCCTTACTTCCTTGGTTCCTAATATCTGTAGTTTTATGGTATAATTTCCTGCGTTCAGGTCTTCAAAATGGTAATTTCCTTCATCGTCCGTCAGGGTCTGTCGGTTTGTTTCCAGCAATGAAACGGAGATAGCCCTCAAAGGCTGCCCGTCTACCATATTTACTTTACCTGTGATTCCGCCCTGTACATTCTGGGCCAATAGAGATGTTAAACTCAGCAATGAGAAGCAAAAAACAAGAAATGGTTGGTACCATGGGATCATTTTGGAGACCGCCGTCTTATTCTGAACGGTTCTTTTAGAATGAGTCATATGCCCTCTCAGAGACACATTTTCATTAGATTGTATCATTTTTTCAGCCTTATTTAAAATAATTATAAATAAAAATGCAAAATAAAGGAATCGAAAATTCACTCACAATATTAATTTAAACTATTCTAAATAAACGTTAAAAATCATCTGTTTTTACCCCCGAAATTGTTCTCCATCTATGAGAATAAGCTGTAACCCTGCAATGAAAATGAAAGGATTTGAGTTTTCCACAAATTACTAATATTTTATCCACAATTGATCTGTTCAGAAATACAGATTTTCTACTAGGATAGTATTTGCGTATCGTTTTTTGGTAAATTAGCATCTCAATACTCTTTGTAAAATCATAACTTCTGATCATGGGGAATCAGGTAAAAGCTCTGAGAGAAAAGAAAAATATGACTCAAAACGAGCTTGCTGAAAAGGCAAAAATTTCTTTACGAACCGTTCAGAGAATCGAGGCTGGAAATGCATTGAAAGGCTTTACTCTGAATTCTCTTGCTCTGGCGTTGGAAAGCCTACCGGAAGAACTGCTAACTACTACCGAAAGCCGTACTGATATTTCAAGGGCTAAAATGATTAATCTTTCAGCATTATGCGGGCTTATTTTTCCATTTGGCGGAGTCATTGTACCTGCGATGTTGACTTATAAGACAAAAGATCCTTTGAATAGAGAGTTGGGAAAAGGCATCCTTTGTATTCAGATCATTCTATCTGTTGTTCTTTCGGTAATAATGATAGCCAGTCCGTTCATTCAAAAGTTATTCATGCTTCAGTTTCCTCTTTTTATCATCCCTTTAATTCTCTTTCTAAGCCTGAAACTCTATATCATCATTAAAAACGGGATCAGTATGAATCAAAAACAAGAACTACACATTAAACTGAAAACCAACTTTTTATAAAACAAGTCATAGAACTGTCGTAAAACTGTCACCCTGTTTTCAGGTAAAAAAAGACCCAAATTTCCGAATCTTGCACAAAAAAACATGAAAGCAGGAAAGAGGATTTTATTATGTGTTTTAGAACTTCTTGTGATTGGAGTTATAGGCAGCTATTTCTATTTTGATTATAAATTTACTCCGGAGAAAAATTACCTGACCGTAGAGCATGAAAGCGGAAATATTCCGATTAAATGGCCGGATGCTAATAGAAGTGCTCTTCTTCTACCCGTTCATTTCTTAAAAGATTCAACCACATATTATCTTCAGTTTGATACAGGTGCTGTTTATACTGAATTTTACAGTCCGGCTGTAGACCATTTAAAAGGAGTTTCAATCCGAAACGGATGTGCCGTATCTTCTTTTTATATTGGAAAAACAAAGATCTCTTCTGATAAGATCAAGGTTACCAATACCGGGAAGGGTTTCAGTCCCAATGATTCGGTTAAAATTATCGGAACACTGGGCGCTGACATCCTTGAAGGCAGAAAAACACTTCTCAATTTTAAAAATAATTTTATTGTTCTCAATCTATCCCGAAAACCTGAAGAATTCAGAAATCCTCTGATGGACTTCACTTTTAAAAAGAGGAAGATTGTCATTAATGGATATTTAATAGGTAAAAGAGAGCAATTTCTTTATGATTCAGGGACGAGTGCTTATGAATTACTGACCAATAAAGAAAACTGGGAAGAATTGAAACAGCCCCATTCAAAGATTGTTGTGGAAAAAGCTCAGTCGAGACCTAATATTTTAACGTCTTATACAGCCACCACTAATAAGTCCATTCAATTCAGCAATAAAAAAGTCCAATTGACAGAAGTCACTTATGTGGAAGGATTTTCACAGACTCAATATATGCTCATGAAATTTTCAGGGATGACGGGAATGCTTGGGAATAAAGTATTTCTGAACAACATCATCTATATTGATTGTCCGGAAGAAAAAATCGGAATCGAATAAACTTATCTGTATATCTATCAATACCTCTCATCAACGGCTGGTATTTTTTATTCCTAAATCTATCCCAAATCAGGTATTTATTTTGTCGTGTTTTTAAACAGTATTAAAAGATTTTGAATAAACAGGCTCATGCGTAAAGTTTCTAAATTTGTTACGACAAAGTATTCTCTCTGTGTACCAATGGCATGCCTACCCATAGTATGGTTTCGCAGGCATTTTAAATTAATCATAAAGCAGTTATCCATGATGTTGAGCATAAAGAAAATTTTTATCGGAATATTTTTACTGGCTGGTTTGGGAACAGCTGTAAAAGCCCAGATCAGTCCACCCGGATTAGGAGATGCCAAAACAGCTTTCTGGTCAGCTTTTGGAGTAAAACGTCAACTGGATTCTCTGGATAAGAAACAGTCACTGAGCTATATTGCCATAGGGCGTAAAAGCAGCCCGGATAATGATAATCTGTTTGCAAAGCAGGCCATTTTTGTCCTGAACCATGAGGTTTACCATTCTTTTGCGCCTCACCAGCAATACAGCTATGCGATCAGCTACCGCCGACAGCCTCAATATGAAAGTGAAGCTCCTTATGATAAAGAAAATACGGAGCAGGAATTCAGATTATACGGAAGATATGCCTATACTTTTAATCTTGGGAGTCAGTTTAAGCTGAAAAATACAGTCCGACAGGAATTCAGAAAGTTTTTTGACGCAGATTTTCATAAAGTGGAAGAAGATTTCCAATTGCGGACCCGTATCAAAAGCCAGCTGACCTATAATTTATCTCCTAAAAACAATCAGAAACTGGCAATAAGTGCTGAAGCCCTGTTTTCCATCAGCCACCTTAATGAGCCCACCTCTGAATGGAATTCTTTCGGGTACCGGGAAATGCGTATTGCTGCTTATTATATGTTTAATATTCCTCACTCCCCTTTTACTGTAGATATAGGGTATATGGATGACCTGATCAGAGGCAGCCGAAGCATTCATCATGGCGGAGTACATTACCTTGCTGCTGATTTGATCTGGAATATTCCTTATAAAAAGAAAGTGACAGCTAATCAGGACTACCTTGACTAGAATAGAGCTGGAAGATGGAAGCCAGAGGTTGGAAGTTATGATAGACATTCATATTGATCATAGTCGTAGAATTTGATCAAACAGCATAAAAAAATCCCGGTCAGAACGATCGGGATTTTATTTGGAAAATGTAAAATCTTCCGACAATATAATTAGTATGAATGTATGGTGTAAAATTTTAATTGCACAAAGTCAGAAACTGGCGGCTCATTTGTACTTTGAATTGAGCATCTGCCCTTGAGTGTCTGTAAATAGAATGTTCAAAGGCTTTCATTGTTTTCAGTTTCTGATCAATATATTCCGCAATATCCACAACGGAAAAAATAAAATCCCTGTACAGCATCATATTTACGACCTGACCGTAATAAGGCAGATAAGCTTTCAAAAAAGGAAGTACTTTCTGATGACGGTTGTAGCTGATACAATAGCCCACTCCCTCTACTGAAGTGACAATATCATAATCATTGACATAATCCTGGATATTTTTACTTCCGTCTAAAGCATTTTTGTTTTTTGAGCAATATTTATTGATTTTATCCAGAATATGCTGGGCATACTCCATCATTGAAATGTTTTTAAATTCAAATACCTGGTTGAGGCCTTTTTGGGATGCAGATTCTTTGTTATAATGATTACAGAAAGAGATTCCGATTCTTTCATGATAAGGAAAAAAGCAGTCTTTCACTTCAATAAAGGCATCTGCCTGCAGCTTATCTTCTGCAAAATTGTAGTATAGATAAGGGCTGTACAAAGCGACAAGCGCTTTCAGATAATCTATTTCGCTTGTATTATGATATTCTTCAAACCATTTCTCAAGGTTGTCGTAATAATGGCTTTCAAAGTCTTTAAAGTTTAAGTAAAGTGGCAATTCCATAGCTCTGTAATTTTGATGAAACAAAGCTATTACCGTAATGCGACAAAACTTGACGTGTTATATTTTTTTCTCCTCAGCTATAATATATTGATGTAGAGATAAGATTGAAAGGTGGATTTTAAGAATGAAACGCAACGTTCACAAGGGTTATTTATTCGACCTGCTATGCTTTGTTCGCAAAGGCATTTCATTTAGCCAAGATATACTATTGAGAATGACCGAGTGAAATTTTAGAAAGCTTTAAATATTCCAAAAAAACTTTGTGGACCTGCATTATTTATCTGTGTTAAAAAAATTTACAAGTGAAGCGAATTGACAATTCACCATTTGCTATTTATCATAATTCTTCATTAGATACTCGAAGTAATGAATCATCTTAAGATAGTTTTCTATGCTGAGATATTCATTGGTACTGTGAATACTTTGCTGTTCTGCACTGTTGATTTTAATAGGCATAAAGCGGTATACATTTTTGCTGACAATTTCATATTTCCCAGCATCGGTTCCGGCCATCGTAAGATATGGGGTAACAATAGCTCCCGGATGGATTTCTTTGACCCCGGCTTCTATCAATTTAAATGCTTTTGTATTGGTAGGTGATATTGCAGAGGCTTCTCTTGTATTATCGATCTCTTCGACCTCTACATCAAAACCTTTGGTGGCTTCTGCAATGTGATCACGAACATCTTTTACTGAATTTCCGGGAAGCAGTCTGAAGTTGACCACAAATTCCACTTCGGGAGAAAGTACGTTTGTACCATCGCTTCCTTTCATCATAGTTAAAGCTGTAGTAGTTCTTACCAGCGCATTGGTTGTATTGTTTTTGGTAAGTTTTGATATAAGGACCGGTTTTAAAAGCCACTGATTCGCCAGAGCAAGTCTTGTTGTAAATGGCATTTCACCACCGATATTATTAAAAAATTCCTTGATCAGCGGAGTGATGACAGGTTTCATCTGATGATCTTCTAACCGCTGCATGATAACGGCTGCTTTTCCGATAGCGCTTTCCATAGGAGGCATAGAGGAATGCCCGCCAAGTCCTTTTACTTTTATTTTTGCGGAGAGAAAGCCTTTTTCAGCACATCCTACTACGGCTACATCGGTATCTATTCCTGCCACATTTCCTTTTCTCATGATCAGTCCGCCTTCATCATATACTGCATCAAATTTTAATCCTTTTTTCTTAAAGTAATCTGCAATCTGGATGGCTCCTTTCTGACCACCCACTTCTTCATCAAACCCAAAGGCAAGATAAATATCCCGTTGAGGCGTAAGTTTATTTTTGATCAGACTGTTCATTGATTCCAGTAGTGAAAAAAGCATTCCCTTCATATCGATTGCTCCTCTTCCGTAAATTCTTCCATTAGCTACAGCTCCTGAAAAAGGAGCAAAATCCCAATCTTCGGCAACTTTTGAAACGGGATCTAGCGGCTTATCATCCGGACGGAAAATATTGCCTGTATTATTCTTAATATCTGCATCTCCGGGAGGCACTACATCCATATGGGAAAGAAACAAAATAGGTTCAAGTGCAGGATTGCTTCCTTTAAGTCTGAACACCAATCCGTACTGATTTACCTCAACATTTTCCGTATGTTGAAATACCAGGGGATAAGAAGTCTTTAAATAGGTTTTAAACTGATCAAACGGGGCATAATCGAATGTTCCCAGACTGCCTGTAGAAACGGTAGGAATTTTGATTCCTCCTGACAAACGCATTACAGCTGAGTCATTTTTTACAGGTTTCCATCCTTCTCCTGATCCAAGGGTATTTTTCTTGAAAGGATATCTATAGGTTTTGATCAGCACTATGGCAGCGATAATAATCAGAACACCTAAAACAGCTAAGAGTACTTTTTTCATATCGATAAATTTGTAGCGGTTGGCGTTTCACAAATATAGAAAACAAATAGTCTATAACCGAATTAAAGATCAGCTATTTCCTCTGTTTCTTGATAAAATGCTATAAGCCGTTCCACAAACCGGCATTAAGCTCGAAAAACAGTTTATCGTTTTCAAGCTTGAATTTATCTGCAGTCTGCTTTTTCGGATTATTCAGAGCCATCAGTCTCACGACTCCTTTTTCTTCCTGTTTATACACCTCAATAATGTCATGCCCGTTGTGCTGATAGTGGTAAAGCAATCCACCCGGCATTTCTTTTTCAGGATTTTTGGAAGGAAAACCTTTTTTGATGTCTTCCAGTGTTTTTCCTGCGTAATAAAATCCAAGAATATTGTTGTAAATGCTTGTAGGGGTATAGGTAAATAAAATTTGTGAAGACGGTTTGTCTTTGAGATTCTTAAGCATATCTCCAATTTCTTTGTTGGTGAAAAAAATAAATCTTTTATCCGTCTTATCAAACACATAATCTCCATAGAAACTGAAATTCAGGTTGCCATCCTGAAAAGACAGTTTTTTTGTATTATTTTCTGAATCGGGCAATGAATCTGTATGAATCGTCTTAATATAGCTTGTACATGAAAAAGCACAAAATATAAGGCTAGCCATACAGAATTTGAATATTTTTCTTTTCATAGGGTATCGGATATAAAACAAATATATATTTTTTACTTTTCACCACCTATATCATACATAAAAAGCCTTCCTACATTGAGAAAGGCTTTGTATTTATAAGCATTAAAAACAAATCAGTTCAGAATTTCATTCATTCTGGTCAGGATAATAGGCTTTCCGTCTGTCACGACAATAGTATGCTCGTGCTGCGCCATGTATCCGCCTTTGTTTCCAACCATCGTCCAGCCATCTTCAAGTTCTACTGCAAGGCTTGAATCTGTAGAAATAAAGGTTTCAATCGCCACTACAGAATTTTTCTTGAAACGTCTGGTATCAAAGCGGTTTCTATAATTGAGCAATTCATCGGGTTCTTCATGCAGGCTCCTTCCTACTCCATGTCCACAAAGGTTTTTGATGACTTTCAATCCTCTTTTCCTGGCTTCAGTTTCCATCAGGAATCCTATATCTGCAATCTTTACGCCTCCTTTTATATGATCGATCGCTTTCTGTAAAATATCTTTAGAAGCATCCACCAGCTTCTGATGTCCGTGAATGTCTTTTCCAATAATGAAAGAACCTCCGTTATCAGCCCAATATCCGTCAAGTTCTGCAGAAACATCAATATTGATCAGGTCTCCTTCTTTCAACACTCGCTGATCAGTCGGAATTCCGTGACAGAATTCTTTATCCACGCTGATACACGTCCAGCCTGGAAATCCGTACGTCAGATAAGGTGCGGATTTTGCGCCAAAGTCTGAAAGAATCTTTGCTCCGTATTCATCAAGATCTTTTGTTGTCATGCCCGGTTTCGCATACTCAGTCATTGCCTTCAAAGTATAGGCAACAGCTTCGCTTATTTTCTGCATTCCGGTCATCTGCTCTTCGGTAGTTATTGACATCTGTTTTTTATTATTGATTACTACAAAGTTAGGGAATTAAAATATTCTGATACGATTTGTTTTAATTATTAAAATTCATATACCAAAAAACGAGATTATCAGGTTCTTTATATCATTCTCCCCCCTTCACCAACCCCCTCTACCCCCTTGGGTAAGGGGGTATACCCGGTTATATGACGGGCTAGAGGATATTCATTAACGGTCTCCAGCCACTTTGATAAGTGGGTACAGGAACTTATAGAAGGGTCTGGAGACCGTTAATGAAGTAGTTGCAGGCTGTTCTAAAGGGGCTCCAGCCACTTTATCAAGTGGCTGGAGAGACTTACAATAGTGTTTGAAGCCGTATTCTAAGTAGCTAGAGACAATTTATGAAATGGTCATAGCTACTTAATGACCGGCTGAGGAGACTTGCTGAAGTGGCAGTAAGCACCTCCGAAGCTGTTGAAGACCGTTTATAAAACAGTTCCCGACCCTTTAATAAATAGGGCAGGATATTTTACCGGATATTTTTTAACCTTTACTTTACAGAATGTATTATCTTTGAATCTTCACAAATTGATTAAAGAATGGACTACAAAATACATCAGGGAAGAAATGTAAAACGTTTCAGAGAAATGCTGGGAATAAAGCAGGAAGCATTAGCGCTTGATCTTGGCGACGACTGGAACCAAAAGAAAGTCTCTTTACTTGAACAGAAAGAAACCATTGAAAACCAGCTACTGGAAAAAATATCCGAAGTATTGAAAATTCCTGTAGAAGCTTTTCAAAATTTTGATGAAGAACAGGCTATAAATATTATTTCGAATACATTTAATATTGATAAAGATGCTTACATAGGAAACTCCCAACCTACTTTCAACATCAATCCTATTGAAGAAATTAAAAAACTTCACGAAGAAAAAATCGCTTTATATGAACGTATGCTGAAGGAAAAGGATGAAATGATGAGCAGACTGGAAAAACTGCTTGATAAGTAAGAACTTCTGAGTTATAAACTTCCAATAAAATAAATAAGAAGCCGCCTCACAACTGAGACGGCTTTTTTTATTTGTGGACACGAGCGAGACGTTTGTGCCAGCCGAGGGGAAGAATACTGCTTAATCAGTTATTCATTTTATATTTTTCAAAACTATTTATTGAAAATATATTGTTAATACAAAACCCCTGCATTTTGCAAGGGTTTTTATGTTATTCACCACACGATACAATCGTGCGGGAGCGGAGAGAAATATCTCAATTTTTTTAAATTTAACAAGCCCTTACAAAAAAGTAAGAACTTGTTGTTTATTATGGTACGAGCAAGATGCTCACACCAGCAGGAAAGAAGGAATAATTATTTATGTACTGTTAGCCCAATATAAAAACCTACAGCTACAAATAAAGGAAGAGAAATAATAATATAGATGATCAATAAAATATCTGAAATTATTCTTTTACTCTTACTAAAATCCTGTATTCGTTCTTTAATATTTTCATAAGAAGTATATTTCCAATATCTCAAGCCAATTAATATAATGATTGGTAAACAATATAATACTAAAAAATATTTGTTTGAAGGTCCCAGATTCATATTAAAAAAATGCTTCAATATAATAATTAAGAATACTAAATTCCAACAGGGCAAGCCACAAGTCATTATAACTCCATAGCCTTTTTCTGCTCCATCCTTATTAAAATATCGATACAAATTTGTAAGTTGATAATATAAATAATCTATTAAAATCATTTTTTGAAACTGTTTAAATATTCTCCTAAGTTATAGCCTTGATCATCCAAATGTTGTCCAAGATCTTGTCCTGTAGTTACTATAGATATAGTATTTAAAATAAAATATCCTCCTGCTATTCCTTGTGTAATCCCTGTTGGTGTTGCAGCTAATATAGACATCGTTGTATCTAAAGTATTAGATGTTGTAATACCATTTTGAGCCATATCATACACCCCTGCCGCAACACCAACAGCTCCCATAGCAGTACTAAAATATTTTGCCCCATTAGCAAATTTCAATGCTTTACCTACATTTATTTCTTTAAATGGTAATCTTTTTGATAGCAGTGTTTTTCCAAGTATCTTTTTTTCAAAGTATAATGCAGTAGTTGAATATGCTGGAGCTTTCCCATATAAAGATGAAGCATTATCAGCTCCAGCTTGAAATAGTTTCGCTATTGTAAAACCATATCCAGCATACTTATTCATATTCCTTGCAAGCCCATGAGCATCTGTTTCATCATCATAATAATTATTATAATTCTTTTTAAATGTCAAAACATGTGCTATCATCTCCTGCGCAGTATTAGCATTCCCCAGTTTCCCCCCTGTCCAATAGGTTATACTAAGACCTGAAAGAGATCCTCCATTTTTAAAATAATTGAACAAAGTAACAGCGTCATTATCTTTAAAAACAGGGCCTCCGCCACCACCTTCGCCAGGGTTTCGTCCTAAAAATTCATTCATAAGCATTCGAGAACGTCCCATATCTCTAAAAGGATTAGAATATCCTGAAGTATCAATATGTCCGTTTTCATCCATCCATCTTCCATCAGGATCTCTCATCGAAACAGGGTTATTAGCTACATATGCAAACGGACTGGTAGAAACATATGATTCTGACAATTGATCCATCCCATTCCATCTTCCTAAATCTGGTAAATATTGTCGCCACCCATAATCAAACATTCCTGTTTCCTGAAGCTCCTTAGTATTGTATTTATAGCTATAATAACTTCCGAAGTTAGCCGTACTAAATTGTCCTGAGATATGGTTTAGACCAAAAGGATAATAGTTGTTTGTATCAGTAATTTCAGGGGCACCTGCTCCGTTTTTAGTAAAACTTACCCTGATATTCCCAAGGTGGTCTTTATATTGGTAAATATAACGATTTTCTGCAAAACTATACACTCCCTCAGCAGTAGCCACAAAATCTAATTTCCATTCTGGAGTAGATGGTAATCCAGGGCCTATGATGCCTTTATAAGCTTGTTGTTCATATGCATTTTCGGTTCTGCATTCCAGGCAAATTCCACCACCTTCAAAATAACTATATTGAAAACCATCTAGGTAATCTGTCATACTGGTACTTACTGAACCTCTTGGCGGTGCACTTGAATAAGATTTACGAAGCTTTGTTCCATCTGCACGGTAAAGATAACTTATATAACTATTTGAAAACTGTCCAAACGGACCTTTTTGCTGAATACCCACCTGGTTCGTCAGATTCAGATAATTATAATTCATAGACTGAATACCTTTATCCAGCATATCTTTCATATTTCCGTTCAAGTCATAAGAAATAGTATTGTTTCCTCCTTCATATCCGGTGTCATTCAGTGCATTTTCAGTGACTTTCGTTAAACGGTTTCCAGTATATTCATATACCAGATCATCCACTTGAGTTGCTGTTGTACCTGTTACCAGAAACGCATTCCTTTTTAAGGTTTTAATGTTTCCATTCGGGTCGTAGGTCAGATACTCATTATAATTGTTGTTGAATGGCGTAGTTGCATTCGGTTCAGAATATATAGCATCTTTTAATCTGTTCAACCTGTCATACGTATAGTTATAGCGCTTTAACACATCTTCTGAAGCATTCTTCCAGTCCATTTCGGCAATGATCCCGGTATATCTTCCTGGTGCTATACTGGCATTAACAGGATTACTATATTTCAATTCATATCCAAACAATTTTCCGTTAAGATTGGAAGGATCATTAATCTTCGTTAGCCAGCCTCTGATATTATAATTGTAATCTATACTTTGTAGCGGCTGGGCAATATTTGTTCCACCCAGCTTTTTATTTTTTAACTGAGAAAGTTCATTATATTGGTTTTGCACCAAAATTTCTTCAGGATTGGTATCGATCTGGTGTTTATGAACCAATAACCTGTTTTGCCCATCATAGGTAAATGTTTGAGTGATTACTTTTTCAGAATCTGTTGCCAGCCTTTTGTGATAGGCCTTAGTTTGTTTGGCTGCTCCTGCAAAATCAAGAGCAGACTCAGTCTTAGTATAGCCGCCCAAATGATTGATCGTGTAAGTCCCTATAGATCTTCCTTTAAGATCATAGTACATATAATTTTTTGTCCAGTTATCATCCTCTATGTTCTTTACAAAGCTCATCACAGGAAGCCCTTTGGTACTTTTGGCTCCTGATGGAGCTTCTTTTAATACAGATTCTCCTTGTATGGCAGTGGGAAAAGATGGATTAAAAGAATAAACCGGATAAGTATCGTAATAGTTTAATGATAATAAGGTTATCCATTTCGTTGAATTAGGATATGTAGCATCCTGATTTCCATAATAAACCTCCATACCCTGCCTTTCAAACAAAGCGGTAGATAGCCTGTTAACATTATTGGAGCCATAGCTATTCGCTATTTCCTGTTCCTGTAATCTTCCAGCCCCTGTAGAAATTCCGGTAATTGCCACTCTTCCAAACTGGTCATATTTTGTATATCCCCATTGCCCTTTCTCTCTTAGGTTAGCATCCTGGGTAGCTACAATTCTGTCCTGTTTATCATAAACAAAATATTCCCAACCTTTACCAGGAAGCTTTTTTTCAACCTGACGTCCCCAGGTATCATACCGATATTGGTAACAAAGATCATTCAGAAGATCATCTGTAATAGATTTATGAAGGGTATTAGGAGGAAGTATAAATGCCAATTGTCCATACTCGTTATAAACATAGTAAGTATCTACCTGCTCAGAAGCGCTTAGCATTTTCCTGATCAATACAACTTGTCCTTTTCCATTTTTAAATTCTACAGTTCGAATCCCATCTTCATCTGTTATAGCATTTTTAAATAATTGATTAGGAAGATAAGCTTGGTCAGAAGATGGTAAACTCAATGTATTTTTTGTAACCCCATTTTCCCAAACAGTAGTCACAATGTATTTATAAACTTCGTTGTTTCCATTAGTGTCATACTCAAATACTACAGGTTTGGTATTCCAATCATTTCCAATCTGCTTTTGTTCTAAAACCCGCTGTAATGGAGAGTTTTCCAGAATTGTTTCAGTATAGGTTTTTTCTCCGGAATAGATATTGGTTACATCAGCAACAGGATAAGGAGCCATACCCTGAGTTTGGGAATAAATCGCTCCATTAGATGTAGAATTCTGAGGAACGGGAAGATAATTTCTGGTCTGTCTTCCCTGATCATCATATACAATAGGAGTTACGATATCTTTTCCCAAAGGAGTTGCTTTGACATTCACAACCTGTTTGGCTCTTCCCAAAAGATCAAAGTATTGTACCGTTTCTATTTTTTTGGTACAGTCTTCATTCAGACAGTTTGTCGTAGATATATAATTTTCAGTTGTCGTTGTCTGGGCATTTGAAAGACCTGCAGACAATAAACCGATTAGTATTAGTTTTTTCATCTTATTAAGATATTAGAAATTAGAAATTAGAGTGATAAGTTCTTATATTAAAAATTCTCATCCTCTATAATCAATGTCCTGTATTATACTGGTATTTCTTAAGCAGCTTTCCGTTTTCATCTTCTATTTTTTCCAATCGTCCTGCAGTATCATATTGATAAATGGCACGGATTCCCGTAGGAGGAGTCGTCATTTTCATCTTTGCTAAAGAATCATACACATAGGTTGTGATCTGATAATCTTTCAAATTGGTATTATTTCTAAAAGTATCAAGAGCCATCTGAAGATCTTGTTCCGAAATAACTGTTGCATTGGATTTTGATATAATATCGGCTAAATAGGGAGCAATCTGATCGTAAGTTGCACCTTCTACTTTAGCTATAAGCTGCGTTTGATTATATCCCCAAACCATTGAAACAGGGGTACCGCTTTTAGTGGTGTATTGTTCTAAATTTCCTTTAGTATCATATCGGTTGAAAGTCAATTCAGAAGTCGCCATATTTTGAAGATCATAAGATATAACAGAAGACGGATATTTATTTCCCGGATTCTCATATTTAGTTTCTGTTCTTGCCATTATTTTTCCAGGATCAGAGCTATCTTTCTTTATTACAGAAGTTGTTTCTAAAGGTTGTCCAACCATATTGGAACTTAGCAATTTCTGATTATTTTTCTCTAATGCATACTGATATTTTGTTTCCTGAACACTGCCATCAAAAGAAGTTGCCCGCTCCAGATTAGGTTTATTGTTGTGCGTGTTTCTGAAGACTTCATTCTTTGTCTCTATTACTCCTGAATTGAGGTAACTTTTGGAGGTTACTTTATCGTTCTTTATCCATGATGTTTTTACCTTTAGTGAAGATAAAGTATAAATAGGACCATCAAATTCTTCTATGGTATAATCAAATAAATCCTCAGATATTTTTTGATTCGACGCATTATAAACTTCTTTTTTATCAAGAAGTCCTTCGCGTGTAAGGTTATAATTTGGCCAGAATTCTCCTTGTTGAGGATAAGCATCCGGTGCTTTAAAATAATATTTAGTATATCCTGTATTGTTTCCATTGGAAACCTTTACATTTTTGTAAATTCTTGTATCTTGCACTGAAAAATCGCTGGAAACTCCGGGATCATCAAACTTATCATATTCATATTCTTCTATTTTTGCCGGTGTAGGAGGATTAATAGGGTCTATAGCAGAAGCATTATAATATTTAATATTTTTAATCCTTGGCGGACCTGTTATATTACGCTCTTTAACTGTTATCTGAGTAGCAGGTCCATCCCCTTCACGCCATATCTGAACCACAGCAGGCTCACTTAATGTAGAAGTAGGACATGATATATCATTACAATATAAATCAAGATAATATTCTCCAGGCTCAAATGCTCTGCTTTGTACATATTCAAAACCAGGAACCGGTTCTACAGGCTCACCTAAACTATGTGAAATTACAAATGAATTCCCTTGTTTTTTCCAGAATTGAATCGCCCAGGAAAAAGCGGATACTTGTCCAATTCCTGAAGCATCTATATCTAAAGTTTTAGCATCTGTTAAGGTAAAAGCATATCTTCTTTGCCCATTCGCTTTTGTGAATGAAATATCAGTAAGAAGTACTTTAGGAATAGGAAGCGTTTCTATTCTTTCAGTATCCACCGTCGGAAAACCAAAATTATATTCAATAATACCACGTGTTGGCAATTGAATCTTTTTCAACTCCGAAATATGACTATCTATTAATTCGTTATTTCGACCGAGATAAGATATATTTTCATAAGTAAATGCATATTTTTCAATAGTCGCTCCATTCTTATCTATTTGACTGAAAGAATTTAAATACCGTAAAAGCCCCTGAGAGTTACTTGCTATTTTATAAGAATAATCAAAAGTATATTTTTTAACAAAAACATTATTCGCAGTCTTTAATATAATATTGTTAATTGCAAATATGTCATTGTACTGAGCATACACTTCATTTTTATCGTAATTAATTTCAATAATACCGCGTCCTTTTACCTCTATGCGGGTTAATTTGTTGGATTCTGCATCAATAATCTGATTTCCTGAACCAGGAGCATATTTTAAATCCCGTAAATAAGTATACTTTACCAGTTCCTGATCATTTTCATCAAGAATCGAGGAAAGATAAAAGGCACTTCTATATTTCTGATCAGCAAACTGCGGCCCGAAAGGACGATCAGCTTTCCACACAGTCATCTGGTTAATATCATAATCTCTGAAAACATATTTAGTTCCTGTTTCACTTATTACAGTGAAGGAATCTAAAATAAGAGTTGCCTGGTTAGCAGATCGCTGATATTCTACTTTAGAAGTATATGGTGTAAGTTTCACAATACTAAATGTATTATTTACAACATCTCTGATAATCTTAAATTTCCCTGACTCTTCAGGAGTATTGAAGTTATAGATATCATTAAATTCATTTTTAATATAAAAATTATAACTACTATCATCAAATGATTCATCAAAGTCTCCCACGACCTCTCTGGAGACAATCCCTCCTCCTAAAAATGACCATCCTCTTCCTACTTCACTCACCCATTCATCATCAGAGGTATTACCGGCATGATAACTAATTCCCAAATTAATACTTACAGGCTTATTTCCCGTTCCAAGATTAATTAAAGGATAAGAAATATCCGGTATCCCAGTTTGTATCGAAACAGGCATTGTACTATAAGTAGATAAACCTGCTGCCGAAGGAGTGGACCGTGTAATTTCAATATTTGCGCTTTGCCCGGTATATAAAGTATAATATAAAATACATACCAGTAATAGCAATGTTTTTTTCATGGTTCTTAATTTATTTTTTAATCAGCTTTGCATTCGCTGTTTTATTATTATCCGTTTTGATCGTCACCAGATAAGCCCCCTGCACCAAAGCCTGAGTATTAATCTTCGTAACATTGTTCTTTGTTTTCAAACTCTGAAGTTGTCTTCCACTCATATCATACAATAGAATATCCGCCTCCTTAAAATCAAAACCGATTTCTACATAAGCATAATCAGATACAGGGTTCGGATAAATCTTGATGTCTTGTTTTTCGATCAACTGATTAACTTGCTTGTCTCCTAGCTTTACAATCTTCCAGTTTTCCTTTCCAAGTTCTGTTGCACTCGTTCCGGCTAAAATGATAGAGCCATCTCTGTTCAACTTCAAATCTGAAAGCCTTTCTTCTCTCTGTCTTGATTCTCCTGTTACATGTTTTCTCCACTGCTCATTGCCGTTCTGATCCAGATACAGCATCCAGAACGTTTCATCATCTTTCTCTATTCTTCCTTCCGCCTGGGTATAACCACCTAAAAGAATTCCTTTGGAAGATTTGTCATCAGAAGAATGGATTACACTCATTCCCATCAAAACATCACGGTTTTTGAAGTTGTAGGATTTCTGCCACTGTTCTTCTCCTCTTTCATTCAGAGAAATCAGCCAGAGATCTGTTCCTTCTTCAATGCCTACAGTTTTATTTCCTGATCTTTCTGATCTGGACTCTCCACCAATAATATATCCGGTTGAAGTCAGGGCTAAAGTTCTGATATGATCATCTCCTTTTCCGCCATAGTTCTTCTCCCATTCTACTTTTCCATTTTTGTCAAGTTTGACGATCCAGTAGTCGCCTTCACCGAAGTTGCTGCTTTGTTTGGAGGTGGCAGATGTTAGGTTGCGGGTAGTAGTACTTTCGGTTGAGGATTTACTTTCAGGGTTTCTTACTCCTGAACCTGTATCACGAACCTCGGAACTTCGGGAATAAATTCCCAGTAATGCCCCACCGTCTTTCGTTGGAATCATTTTTTCAACTTCATCGAGACCTTTTCCACCTAAAATAAGCTGTGAAAGTTCTTTTCCATCTTTATCAAGTCTTGTAATCCAGACATCTTTAGAGCCATAACCTTTAGATGAATTCTGTACATTTCCGGCCACAAAAAATCCTAAATCGATCGTTTGAATCACTGATCTTGCCTCTTCATCAGAAGAAGTACCCAAGGTTTTCTGCCATAATTCATCGCCAAATTCATTGATTCTGATCAGCCAGATGTCCGATCCACCTTTAGAATCCTCTTTTTTATCCAGACCTTTTCCGGAATAAGAAGTTCCGGCAAGAAGGAATCCGCCATCCTGAGTGGTAACTGTTGCTGATAAATAATCATGATTTTGCCCTGAGAAATACTTTTCCCAGACTTCATCTCCTTGTTGATTAAGTTTTACCAAATGGAAATCGTAGCCGTTGTTTTGCTTACTGCCTGAAGCCTGTTGCTTATCGCTTTGAATAGAGCTTCCTGTGATCAGATATTGTTGATCGATTGTGGTGGTAACCTGGCTTAGAAAATTCTGAGTGGAGGATTTGATGTCTTTCTGCCATACCACTTCCTGGGCAGACAAGCCCAAGACCGTGCATAAAGTGAATGCACCCATGTAGAGTTTTTTCATTAATTATGTTTTTAAATATTGGAATTTAATACTTTAAGAAATTATCAGTCAATATTTCAGCTCTGATTATTGAATGCTGATAATAACATCATTGATTTTATAGAATAATTTGAACAGTCAATTTTATTCTGATGATTTTAATTCAAAAAAATCTCCGGTATTTTGTATTAAATAGGTAAAATAGATCTGAACTGATCTACCAAAGTTTTCCATTCTCATGATTGCTTATGATTGAGTAGTTAGTTTAATAGTTTTTTGCAAATTTAATCTTTTTTAATGCTAACAAATCACATTAATGCGATTTAATATAAAAAATCATTACTTTTCAGTATTCCTTATTATTCATATCATAGTTTATATATGTTTCTTATGCAAAGCTAACACTGCACTGCGACAAAACTTGACGTATTAAAAACAAAAAGGGCCAGCCCCGAAGAGCCAACCCTCAAAAACATTAACTGTTTACTGATTGAATTATGATGTTTTATTTCCAGCCGCCACCTAAACTTTTATAGATGTCGACTACTGTGCTCAGCTGTTTTTGTTTTGCTTCTATAAGCTCCAATTTAGCATCCAGTGCATCTCTTTGGTTCAAAAGCACTTCGAGATAATCTGCTCTTGAGTTACGGAACAATTGGTTTGCAATATCAATAGATTGGTCCAGGGCTTTGGTTTCCTGAGACTTTAACTGATAATACTGATCAATATTTTTAACTTTTGACATCAGATTGGCTACATCCAGATAAGCATGTAGAATGGTCTTGTCATATTCATACAACGCCTGGATCTGTTTAGCATCTGCAGTCTGAAAATTAGCCTTAATTGCACTTTTATTAATCAGTGGTCCTGCCAGTTCTCCTGCCAGATTATAAGCGATAGATTCAGGCATTTTTACCAGATATGACGGTTTGAACGCTTCCAATCCTAATGTTGCCGATATTTCCAAAGAGGGATAAAATTCTTTTCTGGCAGCTTCCACGTCAAGTTTTGATGCTTTTAATTCTAGTTCAGCCTGCTTAATATCAGGACGATTAGCCAGCAATTGTGATGGAATTCCCGTATACACCGTTTGAGGAATCGTTGACATAAAGTTTTCCTTTGCTCTGACAATAGGCTGTGGATACCTTCCCAGTAAAGCATTAATCTCATTCTCCTTTTCAGTAATCTGCTGACGGATGGTATATTCTGAAGCCTTGGATTTTGCCAGTTCTGCTTCAAATTTCTTCACCGCCAATTCGGTTGCAGCAGCAGCTTCCTTCTGAATTTTGGAAATTTCCAGTGCTTTCTGCTGAAGCTTAATATACTGCTGTATAATATCCAACTGATTGTCAAGAGCCAATAACTCATAATAGTCATCCGCAACTTCTTCAATCAGATTAGAAAGGACAAAGTTTTTGCCTTCCACAGTAGAAAGATAGTGGGCTACAGCAGATTCTTTCTCATTTCGGAGTTTTTTCCAAATATCAATTTCCCAGCTTGCATTTAAACCTGCTTCAAAATTCCCCAACGGATCTGGTATTGGCTTACCGGGTTCCATTTCCGTAGAAGCATCCCCTGCTCCTTCACTCGTGTAACGGCCTGCTTTTTTCAGTCCTGCTCCTATTCCGGCAGAAACCGTTGGGCTCAATCTTCCTTTTTTAGCTAAAACGCCACTTTTGGCAATTTCAATCTCCTGAAGAGTGATCAATAATTCCTGATTGTTTTTCAAAGCTATTTCAATCAGGCTTACCAGATTCGGATCGGTAAAAAACTGTCTCCAGGGAGTTGTTCCACTATTGTTGTTAGCGTCCTGTTGTTCCTCCTGATTAAAGTTTTGAGGTATATTTTCTTTTACCTCGTCTTTTATGACTGTCGCCATGGGAGCTTTACAGCTTGCAAGAACAAGAGATAAAGCAATGGCTGTGATTATATTTTTAGTCTTCAAATTTCCCATCATGTTCGTAAGGTTCAGTTTGTTCTGTTAAAGGATTCTCTTCCTCATATCTCGCCAGTCTGGATTTTTCAGCAATGGTTCCAAAAATGTAATACAACCCTGGAATGATCATCAGTCCGAAAATAGTTCCTATCAGCATTCCTCCTGCTGCCGCTGTTCCAATTGTTCTGTTTCCTACAGCTCCCGGCCCTGTTGCAATTACCAAAGGAATTAACCCGGCAATGAATGCAAATGAGGTCATCAGGATCGGACGGAAACGGATAGCCGCTCCTTCAATCGCAGCCTGTACCACAGGAATTCCTTCTTCTGCCTTCTTCTGTACTGCAAATTCTACGATCAATACGGCATTTTTACCCAAAAGTCCGATAAGCATAACCATTGCCACCTGTGCATAGATGTTATTTTCCAATCCCAGAAGTTTCAAACATAAAAATGCTCCGAAAATCCCTACAGGAAGTGATAAAATTACCGGAAGCGGAAGAATGAAACTTTCATACTGTGCGGAAAGAATAAGATAAACAAACCCTAAACACACCAGGAAGATAAATACTGCTTCATTTCCACGGCTAACTTCATCTTTGGAAATCCCCGCCCAATCGATACCAAAACCTCTCGGAAGGGTTTTATCTGCTACTTCCTGAATTGCCTTAATCGCCTGTCCACTACTGTATCCCGGAGCAGGAGTTCCACTCACCTGTGCAGAGTTGTACATATTATGTCTGGTCATTTCAGACAATCCATATACTTTTTCAAGCTTCATGAAGTCGGAATACGGAACCATCTGGTCTTTATCATTCTTAACGTATAACTTCAACAGGTCAGTTGGTAACGCACGATATTGTGGACCTGCCTGAACAATAACCTTATAGGGTCTGTCAAAGCGGATGAAACTCGTCTCGTAGTTAGACCCGATCAGTGTAGATAAGTTGTCCATTGCTTTTTCAATGGTTACTCCTTTTTGTTCTGCCAGATCATTGTCTATTCTCAACATATATTGTGGGAAACTCGCAGAATAGAAGGTAAATGCTGATCCAAGTTCCGGACGTTTTTTCAGTTCCTTCACAAAATCATTACTCACCTGTTCCATTTTGTGATAATCTCCACTACCGGCTTTATCCAGTAAACGGAGTTCGAAACCTCCTGCGGCTCCATATCCGGGAACGGAAGGCGGCTGGAAGAACTCGATATTGGCCCCTGGAATATTTTTGGCTTTTTCTTCCAGTTTCTCAATGATTTCCGCAGCAGATTCTTTACGTTCGTCCCAGCTTTTAAGGTTAATAAGACAGGTTCCTGAGTTGGATCCTGTACCTTCTGTAAGGATTTCATATCCTGCCAGTGATGACACCGACTGTACTCCATCAATATCTTCAGATTCTCTTAACAGTTCTCTTGCAATCTGATTGGTTCTTTCCAGTGTAGATCCCGGAGGGGTCTGGATAATCGCGTAGATCATTCCCTGATCTTCTGACGGAATAAATCCTGACGGAAGAGAGTTACTCAGGAAATAGGTACACGCGCAGAATGCTAATAACAACGGTAATGTAATAGTTTTTTTCGTCACCGTTTTATTCAGCATCTTCTCATATTTCCCTGCTCCTTTAGTAAATATATTATTAAACTTATCAAGGAAAACGGTAACCGGAGTTTTCTTTCTGGCTTTCCCATGATTATTTTTAAGAATCAAAGCACACAGTGCCGGCGTCAGCGTAAGTGCCACAACCCCTGACAGAATAATGGATGATGCCATTGTAATAGAGAACTGACGGTAGAATACTCCTACCGGTCCGGACATGAATGCAATCGGGATAAATACGGATGCCATTACCAGTGTAATAGCGATAATTGCCCCACTGATCTCGTGCATTGCTTCTTCTGTTGCTTTAAGAGGGGAAAGATGCTTCTCTTCCATCTTAGCGTGAACCGCTTCAATCACAACAATCGCGTCATCTACTACAACCCCGATCGCCATTACCAATGCAAAAAGCGAAATCATATTCAGGGTAATTCCAAATGCGGACATTACTGCAAAAGTTCCTACCAATGAAACCGGAACCGCCAATGCCGGGATTAATGTTGAACGCCAGTCTCCAAGGAACAGAAATACCACAATAGCCACCAATACGAATGCTTCAAACAAGGTATGGATAACTTTCTCCATAGAAGCATCCAGGAATCTGGAAACGTCATAGCTGATCTCATAATGCATTCCTTTAGGGAAATTATTTTTTTCAAGATCAGACATTAAAGCTTTTACGTTTTTAATAACGTCACTTGCATTAGATCCATATGACTGCTTTACGGTAATTGCGGCAGAAGGTTTACCATTCAATGTAGAGTAAATATCATACATGGAACTTCCGAATTCTATGTCTGCCACATCTTTTAACCTTACGGATTCGCCATTCGGTTTAGCTTTTAGAATAATGTTTCCATAATCTTTTTCATTATTAAAACGTCCAGGATATTTTAAAACATATTCAAAAGATTGTGAACGTTTCCCGGAACTCTCCCCAGTTTTTCCTGGAGAAGCCTCTAAACTCTGTTCGTTCAGAGATTCCATTACTTCGTCTGCTGAAATATTATAAGCTGTCAGACGATCCGGTTTCAGCCAGATACGCATTGCATATTCACGGGTTCCAAGAATATCCGCAAAACCTACTCCACTTACCCTTCTCAATTCGGACATTACGTTGATGTCTGCGTAGTTGAAAAGGAATTTCTGGTCAGCTTTGGGATCATCACTGTACAGGTTAATATACATCAACATATTGGGTTCTTCCCTTGTAATCTTTACCCCTTCACGTACTACCAACGGCGGCAGTTTGTTTACTACCGAAGATACACGGTTTTGTACGTTTACGGCAGCAACATTGGGATCGGTTCCCAGGTCAAAAACCACCTGAATGGAAGCCTCCCCGTCATTTCCTGCATCAGAGGTCATATATTTCATCCCAGGAACTCCATTTAGCCCCCTTTCTAAAGGGATAACTACAGATTTGATCAACAATTCGTTGTTGGCTCCGGGATATTCCGCGGTAATATTTACTTTGGGTGGAGAGATAGACGGGAACTGTGTCACCGGAAGTTTTACCAGCGACAGAATTCCTAAAAATACAATAATCAATGAGATTACTATAGACAGAACAGGTCTGCGAATGAATTTCTTAAACATACTACTTCACTTTAGAGTCCCTACTCTGCTTTTAATTTCAATGTCTGAAGAACCTTTTTAGGATCCTGGAATTTTGTTTTTACCTTCTGATCATCTTTTACTTTCTGAACACCTTCCAGAAGAATCTGATCTCCTTTTGAAATTCCTGAGCCTACCACATACAGATCCGGAAGTTCGTATGCTACTTTAATGTTTCTGGATTTTGCCATTCCGTTTTTATCGATGACAAATACATATTTCTGGTCCTGAATTTCATAGGTAGCTTTTTGCGGAATGATCAATGCATTATGAACCGGCATCGTCATCTGAACTTTTCCGGTTTCTCCGTTTCTCAGAAGTTTATCCGGGTTAGGAAATTTGGCACGGAAAGCAATATTTCCGGTTTCGTTATCAAATTCTCCTTCAATAGTCTGAATCTCCCCTTTCTGCGAATAGGTTTCTCCGTTTGCTGTAATCAGGGCTACCTGGTTGCTTCCTCTGTCTGCCGCGTGCATCTGATAGCTTAAATATTCAGGTTCTGAAACGTTGAAATAGGTGTAGATGCTTGTATTATCTGACAATGAGGTCAACAGATCTCCTTCGTCCACAAGACTTCCCAATTTCAAAGGGATTCTGTTGATGATACCGGAAAACGGAGCTTTAATGTCTGTAAATGACAAATGGATCTGAGCCAGTTTCATTTCTGCATTGGCGGCATCCAGTTTTGCTTTTGCCATGGCTTTTTCATTTTTAGAAACAATATTGTTTCCAGCCAATGTGCTTGCATTTTTTAGCTCGATAGACGCCTGTTCTACCTCTGCTTTTGCTTTTAATAATTCTGCCTGATACAGTTTAGGCATAATCCTGAATAAGGTCTGTCCCGCATGTACATATTGTCCTTCGTCCACAAAAATCTTCTCGAGGAAGCCTTTCTCCTGGGCTCTCACTTCAATATTTTTTACAGACTGGATCTGGGCAACATATTCTTTGTTGATGACAGTGTCCATTACTACAGGAGAGGTCACCGGATATACCGTAACTTCTTCTTTTTCTTCTTTTTTCTTATTGCAGCCAACCGCCAATAAAAGGGCACTCAACGCAATTCCCGAAGCAACTCTTTTTATCATAATTCTAGAGTTTGTATAAATCGTTAATGTTTTTGAATAGAAATAAAAGGGCAATAAAGTGATGACACGAAGTGATGATTACCAACATACACAACGCAAAATATTCTTACCTGAAATCAGGAAGAAAACTGAATGGTAAAACGAAATTTTAGATTCTGATAGAACGAATCAGAATAAATCTTTTGGTAGCCAGATCATGTACAAAGCCATGAATATCCGGTTTCAGCGTTTTATAGCTTTTTAATCCGAAAATATAGACCAGACTGAAAACTCCGGCAAAAACAACAATAGCCTGCCATACATCAGACAGCTGAAAGTCGTTCTCGGTAAGTTCAAAAGTAGATTGGTCAACATTATCCGCCATTTGCTGAACTGAAAGTTTTTCATAGGTCTGGTTCAGACGGTTGGCTCTTTTCGGCATATGATGAGAAACATGACCGGAATAGTCATTTCGGAGCGTTTTAACGTCGAGTCTGCTTTCCACTACAAAGAGCAGAAAAAGGCCGGTTAAAAAGTATACTATAAAGTTTCTCATTTTGAAGTCGCAAATGTACATCCTGTTTATGATATTATCATAGCGGATTAACAAAATTTAACGCTTCTTTAAAATACCTGAAATAGTTGATATGGTAAGATTCGTTTTTTTCCTTTATTCAAGGCAGATCAGCACAATCTATACCTTTATTCAGATATAGGCTGCTCTTCTAAAAATATCCTCTTTTTTTATAAATTATGAAAAATACTTCTATAAACTTGTTGCTTTTTTTGACATTTTCGAGAAGGTTTTCATTAAAATCTGGTTTTGAAAATAATTATTTTGTTAAAAAAACTAAATTTTATCATGATGTCAAATAATTAATACACCCTTATTGGTATTCTCTGATTTTTGAATTATTTTTGCCGGAAATTTACACAACAAATGAACGATGAAAAAAATACAATTTACTCTATTGAAAATAAGATGTTTAAAAAAACGCCCTTAGATCTTTCAATCACCAGTTTCTGACTATAATTATTACTTTTTGTTTTCCTGAAAAATGTTTGTAAAAAAGGCCTGCTAGTGCTGTCTTGATTAAAACATAGTGTTAGTTTATGTAAAATTAACATATATTTATTAAAAATATTCGTATTTTTATATAGTATTAACATCACATTTCATGAAACACTTTAAAATCACTTATCACTATGAAAAAATTATTAACACCAATCCTTTTGGGATTGACCATTATTACCTTAACAGCGTGTAAACATCCGGGAAAGGAAGCTGAAAACGTTACCGCTACTGCTAGTCCTGAAAATACGGACGAAATTTCCAAAAATGTATATGTTGACTCCTATGGCGAAAAAATAGAAGTCACCATCAACAAAACCAAAAATACGGCGACCATCCATTTAAACGGCAAAACTTATGACCTTAAAAAAAGTGATGCTTTACCTGAGTACACAGCCTCCAATGAAGAGTTCCAATACTCTGATATTAAAGGAAATATAACATTCTTAAAAAAGAATGTAGATATGGTGCTGTTTCATCTTAAACAGGCAAAAAAAGAATCAGGTCCGGCAAAAATGGCATCGTATTAGCATAACGTATCAAAATTCATATAAAAAAATAAAGAATTAAAAATTATGAAAAGTTTATATTATTATTTATCCGCTCTTGTTATAGCTACATTCCTGGTTGTATCTTGTAAACCACAAGCTACTGCACAAAAACCAACTAATGATATTACAGGGAAAACATGGAAATTAACAGAGCTTTACGGAAAGCCTATCAATCTGAAAAATCCTAAAAACAATCCTCACTTCAAGCTGAATATGGACGGGATGAGATATGAAGGTAATGCCGGATGTAACGGATTTGGAGGAACATTTGAGATCAAACCTGAAATGATGAGAATTAAATTCAATCAGGGAATGTCTACCATGATGGCGTGCGAAGATCTTGACATTGAAAACCAGTTTACAAAAGCAGTTCTTGCAGCAGATAATTATTCTGTAAATGGAAATACATTAACTTTGAACAAAGCAAGAATGGCTCCTTTAGCCAAGTTTGTTCTTGAATAATTGTATTTTTCCATACAATATAAAAAAGACGCCTTATTTCTATAGGGCGTCTTTTTGTAAGTATATGATTCTTTATTTCTTTTTATTATACATAAAATAACAAAGCAAAAGACTTATATTGACAAGAACAGCAAATGAATTCGATAAAATAATAGGCCATTCCTCTTTTACAATCCCGTACCATATCCATAAAGATAGCCCGGAAATCAGGATCAGCAGCATCAGTAAAGAAACGTCTTCCACATCTTTCTCTCTGATCACTTTCACCAGCTGAGGAATCATTGAAACAGATGTTAGAACTCCCGCTATTATACCTAATACATTTTCATTCATATCATGCCATTATACTATTGAAATCTGCTCAGGGAAACTTCTTTATGCAACGGAATATCTTCTTCTATAAAACGGATTAAATCTCTTGAGAAATAACATCCGTTCAGAATTCCGCGGGCTCCCAGTCCGTTGAAAACATACAGGTTATTAAACGTTTCATGTCTTCCGATAATCGGTCTGCGGTCTTTTACGGTAGGACGGAACCCAAAATTCACTTCCTCCACTTCAAAATCGTAAGGATAAAATTCAGAAAGTCCATTGACCAACTGAGTTACCGCCGATTCATCAATATGATGATGCAGCTGCTCTCTGTCATAGGTTCCTCCGTAAAAATAAAGTCCGTTTCCGGTTGGAAATAGGAAGTGTTTCTTTTTGATGGTTATATTTTCAGGGATCGGCTGGGAAAGTTTGACCTTGATGTGATGCCCTTTATTAGGATTCACCGCAATTTCAGAAAAATACGGATTGTCTTTCACTCCCATTCCTTCACAAAAGATCACATGTTTAAAAATAAAATCTTTGTAGGAGGATTCAGAAGGGTTCAGTTTCGTATAATCAAATTTTTCTTTTACCAAATGTCCGTTTTTTTCAAAAAAACCGAATAGAACGGCAAAAAATCCACTAACATTCAACCTCGCAGACTGATTCACCTTTCCTGTGAGAAAGTCGTTTTTTACTATGTTTAAATGATCAAATTTTTGATCAAGAAACTGAGCTAAGTCTTCATTTGCCGATTTCTTCAGCCAGAGATTTTGTTCATTTTCATCATGAAAGATCCTGTGAATAGGAGCATTGATCAGATAGTTTTCTCCGGTATAGGATTTTATTTCTTCAAGGCTCTCTTTCAGGAAGTCAATCTGCTCCTGAGCTTTCCAGAACGTCGTAAATTTTTTAAGCACAACAGGATTGATGATGCCTGCCGAAACCTGTGAAGCACTCTTTCTTCCTTCTGAGAAGATCACAAATGATTTGTTATTCTTAATGAGCTGATGGGCTAAAAAAAGCCCTGTATACCCGTCTCCTACAATAATATAGTCTACATTCTTCATATGAGAAATTTCATTTATTTAAAGGTCATATGCAATCCCCTATTTCTTTGATTATTGATTGACAATAAACAAAGGGACATTACATAATAAAAAAACCTGAGTAAAAATACTCAGGTTTTGTATAAATATCAAGTGAAATCTAGTAATTCCACATATCATTTTCCATTTCAAGAATCTGCGCTTTGATTCTATCACTTTCTTCTAACTGATCATCAGCATTTTTAGGGATATAATCTTTGATTGTACCGTCTCCTAAACCGCTTGAAGATTTATAGATGATGGAAGAGAATCTTCTTGCATTGATAATATCATCAAATGAAAGGTCAGCAGATGAATTCTTTCTGTTGAAAACATAGTTGTTTGCTAAAATATCTCTTGCATTCGGATAGAAGATCCAGAACAGGTCGATCAATTCATCGTTCCCTGCAATAGGCTTACCATCTGGTCCTATTACTCCCTGTACAGCAGGATCTGGTCCCATTGCTGCAATACCAAGAGGTCTGTATTTCATTTGTCCGTCTCTCTTATCGATGAACCACATTCCCATGATTTTAAGAACTTTTACTTTATCGGTAGTAGTCTTAAATACATCGGTGTATTCTTTTTTCTCCTTTTCAGTAAGTTGTCTTCCTGAGTTTAGAATATCGATAGCAGCATCGTTGATTCTTACATTCTCCAGTCTTTTCTGAATTCCTTCAGGTGAAAGTTTTACAGTAAAGTTTTCATCATCATATACCTGTTCTATTTTACCGGTTAAAGCCGCATCTAATAATAACTGGTATAGAGATCTTGTTGGTGTAGAAAGAAGACCGTCAGGATTATCATAATAGAATGGCTGATTGATCTTATCATTCATATCAATAATTTCCCAAACAAACATACTCTTAAGGATGTCTTTTTCTTCAACAAATCCGTATTCAAGAGGCTTTACTGTTTTATCTATAATAGTATCACCAACTTTTTGTTTGTTCTCCTCTCTCATCTTTCTAAACTCTTCCGGAGAAGAAGCGTTCAGAATAGTCTGGGAAAAAGCAAATCCCGAAACTAATACTAAAAGGGTGCTAATATATTTTTTCATAATAAATTCCAATTTTAGTCCTATTGAACGTTAATTAATATAGGAGTAATATTTTTGATCTGCTGTCCTTCAAGACCTTGTGCAGTTGCTTTAATATCAAAGATAGAAACTACATCTCCGCTTCTCAGGTTCTTGATCAATCCTGCAGCATCATTCAATGAATTACCGTGGATCAATAAAGCTGCTCTACCAGGTACTCTTACCATGAACTGAGTTACAGTAAACGATACCGGGAAGTCGAAGTCAGGAATAGCTGCCTGTACAGATTGGTTCGGGATAGAAGTTGCCGGCATCGACAATACATTCATACCTCTCATCTGACCTTGAGGTGGCGGAACATTCTTGATTCTATATTCAAATACCTGAGATACAGACTTACCATAAGGATCTATTCCGGATAGTGTTAACTTCACCGTAGTACCTGTTGTAGGTTTTACAATCCATTTACCAGGACCTGTACTTCTTACAGATGCTCCCGGAGCTGATAATGAAAGTTTAGAATTGTCAGCACCTAAGATTGATCCTGAAACAGGGTTCTCAAGTCCTCTATACATTACATTCATCTTATCTGCAGAAAGTAATAATCCTTTTTCAAGTTTTACTTCTCTAGGTCCTGCAATTACATTATAAGTATGCGTCCAAGGGAAAGACTGTGGCTTACCTGTAGCATCCGTCAATGTAATAGTACCTCCTAATTTATGTTCTCCGATACCAGCACCAGAAATAGGAATAATACCTTTTCCGTTTTCCTGCTTGCTCACTCCGGAAATACTGATCTTATTACTGTTAGAATAAGTACCCAGCATTACTTTTACTTCAGCCTGTTTACCTGCCTGAATATCTGTAGGTCCGGAAACGATAGGCTCATAGCTTGTAAATTTGATGCTCGCATCTACTTTTTCCTGAAGTAATAATGCTAATGCATCAGACTGAACGTTTCTGGCATCATTTTGGATAATTTCCAAATTGGATATTGCAGCAATAAGCGGCTGGTGATAAAATTTATTCTGAAACCAAGTCTTATCATTCGGAGATTTTCCTTTAGGATACTCTGCAATCAGAGACTTGTTAGCTCTTTCCACAAGATCTTTAAGCTGTGCATTGTTTCCAAAAGTAGCGTTGATATAATTTCTTACATCATCGATTTTTGCTTTCAGATCCAGTGCATTCTTTGAAGGTGAATTTTCATCTCCTTCTTTGAAGAAATATTCGGTAGTAGCCTCGTTATTGTTAAGTGCAGCAAAATTCTCACTTACATCAATATCTTTTCCTGTTTTAGGATCTTTATCATGGAACTCAGATTGTTTTTTCAACAAATCTTTTACATCCTGAGCATGTTTTACCAATACATCAATCTTGGTTTTCAACACTTTATAGTCTTCCCAAGGTTTTGCATAGGTATCCGGAACCTGCTGAGCTTTAGCTTCAAGTGTTCTTTCAAAGATCTTTTCGTTCTTTCTTTCCGTTAAAGTTCTGGTTTCATTTAATGCTCTGGTAGAATCATAATATGACCTGATGATTTCTGCATCAATATTGAGGGCCATCATCGCGATGAACACCAGATACATCAGGTTGATCATCTTCTGACGAGGGGTCTGTTTTCCTTGTGCCATTCTCTGTTCTTTGTTTTTTGATTAAGTAGTTAAATTTAGAAATGGTTAGGAATTAAGACTTCATCGCAGTTAGCATACCACCATAAACTCTATTTAAGTTATTAAGATTAGAGGTTAAACCTTGTAGCTCTTGGTTGAATTTTTCAGACTGCTCTGCAGATTTCTGCATATCAGCAACATATTTGTTAGCAAATTCAGACTGCTTTTTACCATTCTCAAGTTGAATTGCGTATAAAGCATTCATGCTTTCCATATGCTGAGCTGCTTTGTTTAGCTGCTCATTATATTTATGTGTAGAAGCAGAAACATCAACAGTCTGGTTGATCTGATCTACTGAGCTTGAAAACTTATTGATACCTGTTCTCAGACTTTCGAATAACTGAACATCTAATTTAGCATCTTTAAGCATCTGATCTAATTTGTTGGAAAGAGAGTTTTCTAATTCAGCAAATTGAGCATTTGTATTTTTAGTGGTTACATTAGAATGCAATGGGTTTGGGTTTGCATGTTTATCTAATAGTTCAGGATAAACATTTTCCCAAGCATAAGACTCTTCAGTTTTTGGAGGGTCGAATGCGAAAATGATAAAGATAATAGCCTCTGTAATAAGCCCTACGGTAAGAGCGATATTACCATTAATGGGTCCCAGAGTAATGTGAGTAATTTTAAGCCAAGCTCCAAGAATTACAATTGCAGCACCGAATGAATAGAAGAAATTCATCCAAGCATCTTTAGTCTTAAACATATTGCGTTAGTTTTTTTAATGTTAAATAAAATTGTATTGAAAAATAATTGTTTTGGTTTTATTATCTGTTAACTCTTCTTGGCTTAACAGCTGCTTCAGGAATATCCTGTACAGTTCTAAATCCGATATAGCTTCTTGCTGAATCCTTTCTTTCCCAATCTCTTGCACCCGTCATTAACGCATATCCTATATCTTTCCAAGATCCACCTCTTACAGATTTCTTCGTATCCAACTTGTCTTTAGTAGAAGGATTTAATGTAGAAGAGAATCCGTATGAAGAGTTATTATACGCAGATGATGTCCATTCAGAAACGTTTCCAGCCATATCAAATAACCCAAATCCATTTTTCTTAAATTTCTTAACTGGAGCTGTATATGTATAAGTACCTTTTTTCTCGTCTTCCATGTAGTTACCTCTCTTAGGTTTGAAGTTGGCAAGGTAGCAACCTCTGTCATCCATTAAGTATGGACCACCCCAAGGGTAAGTAGCATTTTGCATTCCACCTCTTGCAGCATATTCCCATTCAAATTCTGTAGGAAGTCTGAACTGCAATGGTCTTTGTTTTTTTCTTTTTAAGCTTTCGTTGTAATCTGTTTTCAATTTAGATCTGAAGTTACAGTAAGCTCTTGCCTGATCCCAGGTTACCCCTACTACAGGATAATCTTTGTAAGCTTTGTGCCAGAAATACTGTTCGAACAATGGCTCATTGTAAGCAAAGTGGAAGTCTTTTACCCAAACGGTAGTATCAGGATAAATCGCGATACTTTCGCTTTTCAGGTAGTTAGCTCCTCTTTCGTTATCTGCAACTGCAGCGTCCATATCTCCCCAACGGTAAGTATACTTCAGTTTACTTACGTCTAAAATTCTTTCGTTTCCAATTCTTGAAGAAGAAGGCAGATACATAGATTCTAAAACTTCTGCGTATTCTACATCCGGATATTTTGATGTACTCCAGTGTAATGGAATTTTCCAATCTAATCTTTTGCTGGCATCATAGCTTCCGTCTTCTCGGCCACCCTGGCCTTCCATATATTCTTGATAAGGTGTTAAATTTTCTTCTTTTTTAGCAAGGTATGCATAATCTCCTATAGCTGCTCCTTTACGTCCGCCTTCATCACCACCTTCTCCGGCAGCTTCAGCAAGTAAAGTTCTAGCGATAGAGTCTCTTACATAGTTGATAAATACTCTGTACTCCGCATTCGTAGTTTCTGCTTCATCCATAAAGAAGGAAGAAACAGTAACGGTCTTCAATGATGCTTTTTCAGGAGTATTTGTCGGATCCTGATCTGCTAAACCAGCAACAAATGAACCTGCAGGAATTGCAACCATTCCGTATGGTCTTTCCGCAACAAATGATTTTGTTTTTTCTCTTGGTATCAATTCTCCTTTTGTTCCTGGCTTCCCTACAGAAGAGCTGCCACCACCTGAACAAGATACCGATGCTACTGACGCAGACAATAATAAAAGAAATATCCTTTTCATGTTAATTTTTATAATTAAGCCGTAAATATATAATTTTTTTAAGAAACTTTTAAGATTTTTTTTGAAATAACGGAAGAAATCTAAATTTATTTTATTTACAACAACTTTTTATTCCACGGTTACAGATTTTGCTAGGTTTCTCGGTTGATCTACGTTGGCTCCTCTATATACTGCAATGTAGTAAGCAAGCAGTTGCAGAGGCACGGAAGCAACGATTGGAGAGAAACATTCTGATGTTTCGGGAATTTCAATAACATAATCTGCCATTTCGCTTACCTGACGGTCACCTTTATTAACGACAGCAATAATTTTACCTTTTCTCGCTTTAATTTCCTGAACATTACTTACAATTTTATCATAATGTCCTTTTTTAGGAGCAATGATTACGATCGGCATATTTTCGTCGATAAGAGCGATTGGACCGTGCTTCATTTCTGCAGCCGGGTACCCTTCTGCGTGGATGTAAGAAATTTCTTTCAATTTAAGAGCACCTTCTAAAGCTGCAGGATAGTTGTATCCTCTTCCTAAATAAAGGAAGTTTGTAGCTTTTATAAAATCTTTGGCAATATTCTGAGTCAGCTCATGGGTCGTATTCAACACTTCTTCGATTTTCTTAGGAATTGCATCAAGCTCAGCAATTAAGCTCATAAATTCTGCATTTCCTAAATTTCCGTTGTGTTTTCCTAATTTAAAGGCAATTAAAGTAAGGATCGTAAGCTGTGCTGTAAATGCTTTCGTAGAAGCCACCCCGATCTCAGGACCGGCATGCGTATATGAACCTGCATCAGTGATTCTCGCAATGGAAGAATCTACAACATTACATATACCATATATAAATGCACCTTTTTCTTTTGCTAATTTCAGAGCAGCCATTGTATCTGCCGTTTCTCCTGACTGAGAAATTGCAATCACAACATCTTTATCTGTAATGATAGGATTTCTGTATCTGAACTCTGAAGCATATTCTACTTCTACAGGAATTCTCGCATACTCTTCAATAAGGTATTCTCCGATAAGACCTGCATGCCATGAAGTACCACAGGCAATGATGATAATTCTGTTGGCATTTTTGAATTTTTCAACATGATCCCAGATCCCCGCCATTTTGATGATTCCTTCATCTACAAGAAGTCTTCCTCTCATGGTATCATGTACAGATTTTGGCTGTTCAAAGATTTCTTTAAGCATGAAATGCTCATATCCTCCTTTTTCGATCTGCTCCAAGCTAAACTTAAGCTCTTGAATTTCAGGCTCAATTTTAGAGTTTTCTTTGATCGTTCTAATATCTACTCCACCTTCAAGAGAAATGGTAGCCATGTGTCCTTCTTCAAGATAAATAGCTTCTTTTGTAAATTCTACGAAAGGAGAAGCATCAGAGGCAATGAAGTATTCTTTATCCCCGATTCCGATAGCCAGTGGAGAACCTAATCTTCCTACTACCAAAACTCCCGGATAATCTTCGTGAAGTACAGTAATAGCATACGCTCCGTATACTTCGTTTAATGCATATCTTACAGCAGTCGGGAAATCAATATCAGGATTCAGATCCATAAAATACTGGATAAGGTTTACCAATACTTCTGTATCTGTTTCAGATTTGAAAGTAAATCCTTTTTCTGTAAGCATTGTTTTAATGGTATCATAGTTTTCGATAATCCCATTGTGTACAATTGCTATTTTTCCGTTATTTGACAAATGCGGGTGTGAATTTCTGTCACTTGGAACTCCATGGGTAGCCCAACGCGTGTGCCCCATTCCAATTTTGGAAGTTCCTTTCAGTGCTTTCGAAATATTCACTAAATCCTCAACTTTACCTTTTGTTTTTTCTACTTCAAGCTTATTGTCTGAACCTTCTAAAACAATTCCGGCACTGTCATACCCTCTATATTCTAATCTTCTAAGACCATTGATTACAATTTCGTAAGCGTCTTGAAAACCTGTATATCCTACTATTCCGCACATATTTATTTTGTCTAGTGTTTATTGTGTTTTATTTCTTTGTTCCGTAAGTTATTATTAACTGAGCTTTATTAGCATTCGATGCATCTGACCCAACAAGAACAACTCTATTCATATCCACAGCTCTGGAAGTACTCCATCCACTGCTAATCTTCCCTGATGATCCAGCAATAAATGATCCCATACTAATATAAAAAGGTTTATTGGTTACCGTTACTTCCTTCCCATTTATATCATTTACCTTTTGTTCTTCAACAATAGCTTTTATGGTCTTTGTCACTACGAAATCATAATACTTCTTATCAGAATTATAATTATAGAGATTAAGTCCGTATAATGTATCAAATGATAATTGAGAAAGATCCAATTTTCCGTCATCAGTCTTAAGAAGAGGAATGATTGTAAATTTATTAGTAGTAGTTTTATTGTTATAGTTCCAGCTTGCAGGATCTACATACAATCTGATCTTAGCCCCTACGATACCGATTTTATTACTCGCATATAAAGCTTTAAGATCATTAATAATCCCATCCTGAATTTGTACTCCTACAGAAGGTCCCCCCATTCCCTGAACAAAAAGCCTAGAGTCACCGGTAGTTGTATTATTATTCATCAATGCAGTTTCAACAGCTGATCCGGATCTGTTATAGTCGTATTTTCCGATATGAGCATTTGGTGATGCCAAGTTAAATCTAAGTGCTGTTTGTGGTCTTGTTGTGGTACCGTTCTCCGTTTTATCATATTTGTAATACATGATCAGTTCCGTATCGTCTGGTGAGATTTGGAAAAGGTAACGGTCTGTTTCATCTACGGAAATCTTTATTCCTTTAAAATATCTGATGAAGTTGGCTGGATCACTCAATTCCGGTTTTCCTTTTTTATCAAGAATATGAGTCTGGAAGAAATCTGTATTAGAGAGTTTCATTCTGAATCCTAGATTTCCTGTAAAAACATCAGATCCATCTGATTTTCTTCTAATAGCTAAAGCGCTTACGTTTCCGTCGAAAGTTCCTGAACCTAGAAGTTCTCCAGTAGCCACATTGGCATTAGAACGTTTGAAAGCATCATCATTCGTATCTAAGAAAGTCGTAATCTCATTTACGTTGATTTTCATATTCTTGTAAGCCTGTCCTGCTTTTCCATACCTGTAAACCGGATAAGTCTTTTTCTCAATATTAACAGCTACATTTTCAGTTCCTACCAGAAAATCACTTTTCTCATAATTAGTAGTCGTCAATGAGTCTTTTTGGAAAAAAGTATTACTATCTGTATTGGCAGGCATTCTAAGTACCAAAACAACTGAATCTACTTTTGCGTTAGCTCCTCCAAAATCATTAGCAAAATTACTTGGCATTCTCAACTGAGTAATATAAGATGCCTTCTGCGTTCCAAACTGGCCTTCAGTAAAAGCACCTAGAATTGCAGTTCTAGATGTTGTGATAGAGCCATCCTGATTTTGAATATATCCGCTGATCAATCTGGAAGCATCACTTCTGATCGAGTCATTATTATTGATGTTATAAGCAATAACAGGAAAAGGGACCTCAGTACCTTGTGCTGCATCCGGATTGAATAACTGCTCTCCAAGAGCATCCGGATCTGGTTCACAGTTATAAAGAAGTGTACTTCCGAAAATCGCCAGTAAAAGCATGGCGAAAGTCCTTTTAAGAGTATGAGTCATTAAAAATGTGTTTTTTAATAAAGTTGATTTATTGAATCTATGTCAAGATATTCCGACTTCTGAGTTGCAGTTTCGTTGAAAGCCTGATCCAGGTCTTCATCAAGGAATTCATCACCCTTCACCACCATATCTACATAGTTCATACTTTCGATAACGAAGCTTTTGATCGTTGGGTTATCTAACGCTTTTAATCCTGAAATATTATCAAACTGCAGCTTTTCATCGATCTTTTTATCCAGAGCAGCGTCTTTCTCATTGTATAGAGAAAGGACAATTTTAGCGTCTTTAAAGTAAGTATCTGATTCGTAATATGTTTTAAGGTAAATTGGAACAAAAGAAGACATCCATCCGTTTAAATGAATTACATCCGGCACCCAGTTCAGCTTCTTGATTGTTTCAATCACTCCTCTTGCAAAGAAAATCGCTCTTTCGTCATTGTCATCGAAAGGGTTTCCTTCATCGTCGAAATAATATTGCTTTCTTTTGAAGTATTCTTCATTGTCAATAAAGTAAACCTGAAGTCTTTCCCCCGGAAGAGACGCTACTTTAATGATAAGAGGCTGATCCAGGTCATTGATAATAATATTCATTCCTGAAAGGCGGATCACCTCATGAAGTTGGAACTTCCGCTCACTTATTTGTCCAAATCTTGGCATAAAAACTCTTACATCATTGCCTTCTTGGTGCATCTTAAGTGCCATTTTGTTTACCACTGCAGCCATATTTGTATCTTCCTGATATGGATACATCTCTGTAGTAATGTACAGTATTTTTTGATTCGGCATAAACTTTCTATCTAATTTTTGTAAAAATGCTTTAATGTGCAAAATTACAAAAAAACATCCAACATTATTTTAATTAACATTTTTTTACGAAAATTCCGTTTTTCAAATTATTAAAAACACATATTATTGTGTGATATTTTTAGTATTTTTGAAATAGCATTTAAATAAACTATGGAAGTTATAAAAAACAGAAAAGTCCTTCAGGATTTTATTGAAAGACAGAAAGAAATGGGAAAAAAAATTGGTTTTGCCCCTACAATGGGAGCTCTGCACAAGGGCCATCTTTCGCTGTATGAAGAGGCAAAAAAAGAGAATGACCTTGTGATTTCTTCAATTTTTGTAAATCCGACTCAATTCAACAATGCGGAAGATCTTGAAAAATATCCAAGGGACATCAACCGAGATATTCTGATTCTTGAAAACTCAGGTCTTGTAGATGCCGTTTACATCCCCGAAGTTTCAGATATATACCCTGAAAAAGCAGAGAGTCAGCATTATGACTTTGACGGACTGGAAAATGAAATGGAAGGCAAATCAAGGCCGGGGCACTTTGACGGTGTAGGAACTGTGGTAGAAGAGCTTTTCAGACAGGTACAACCTGACAACGCCTATTTTGGAGAAAAAGACTTCCAGCAGCTTGCTATCATCCGAAAAATGGTAGAAAAAAAGCAACTTCCTGTAAAAATAACCGGAGTATCTATTTACAGAGCAGAAAACGGACTGGCATTGAGCTCAAGAAACCAAAGACTTCACGAAGACCGTAAAGAAGCTTCTAAAATTATTTATGAAACTCTGAAAAAGGTAAATGACTGGTTCAGAACCGTGACGATACCGGAAATCAAAGAAAGAGTTACCGATATTTTTGATAACCAACAGGGAATGAAATTAGAATATTTCCTGATTGCCGATGAAAAAACGCTGCAAGAAACTGACTTTTTCTATAAGGACAGAAATTTCAGAGCATTCATTGTAGTAGTGGTAGACGGAGTAAGATTAATTGACAATATGCATTTGGATTAACAACAAACTTATATTCTATAAACAAAAACTCTGAGGATAACTTCAGAGTTTTTTTGATTTATTATAGAAAAAACCGGTTAACCCAATAATTACGGGAGATGACAATAATATTATTATGAGTATTTTTACTTCAAGACCGTCATCCATCTCGTCTCCCATTCCTAGAAATAAAATATAAAAAAACTCCAAGCTCATTATAACTGCGCCTCCTAAAATATACCCGAATGATCTGGTATCTCTATACCTGATCTTTTCTCTTCTGGATTTTATGTAAGCAAGGATTAAATGATATACAAAAATAAAAAAAGAGATTCCTACTGAGCATAATACAGCAAAGATGATCCATACTGTAGCCTCATCAATTATACTAATATCACTCATGCTTTATCATATATGGTTAAATACAAAAATCAAAGGCCTCCGGAGGGAAGCCTTTGAAACACCAAATCACAAAATATTAATATGAAAAAAATTTACTTTTCAGTAAACTTGTGACCCGGCTGGGATTCGAACCCAGGACCCATACATTAAAAGTGTATTGCTCTACCAGCTGAGCTACCGAGTCGGCCACAATTAAGATTAAAATTAATATTTATTTCTTAATTATAAAAATTTTCTTTGCAGTGCCTGCGACTGGACTCGAACCAGCACATCCTTAGGAAACCACCCCCTCAAGATGGCGTGTCTACCAATTTCACCACGCAGGCAATAAAATTACAATTTTCAGTAATTTTCTTGCTAGTGACCCGGCTGGGATTCGAACCCAGGACCCATACATTAAAAGTGTATTGCTCTACCAGCTGAGCTACCGAGTCGGCCACTTTGTCAACAAGTTTTCATTTAAGTAATGTCCCTTGTTTTAAGTGGTGCAAAGATATGACTTTTTTCTTTATCTCAAAACTTTTTCGCAAATTTGTTTAAAAAAAATTCATGGTAATTTCATTGATCGGATACATGGGAAGTGGCAAATCTCACATTTCCAAAATATTAAGCGAAAAAATCAATTTTAACCTCATTGATCTGGATAAGGAGATTTCCAGGAGAAATAAATTAACCATTCCCGAAATTTTTGAGAAAAAGGGAGAAATTCACTTTAGAAAACTGGAAAGAGAGGCACTGGAAGAAATACTGGCTTCTAAAGAAAATGTTGTTTTAAGCCTGGGTGGAGGAACACCCGTCTACTATAACAATATGGAGATCATCAATCATAATTCTAAAAGTGTTTTCCTGAGAACCTCAGTGGGAACTTTGGTGGAAAGACTGTCTAAACAGAAAGAAAAAAGACCTTTGATTGCCAATATATCGGATGAAGATCTGCCGGAATTCATTGCTAAGCATTTATTCGAGAGAAATCAGTTTTATAGTAAAGCCCAGTTTACTGTAGGAACGGATTCCAGAGAACCGGAAGATATTGTGAACGAAATAATAGAAAAGCTCTATCTCTAGAGCTTTTTTATGTTTAATCTTCTGTTTCAGTTTCGTCACCTGTCTCACCAAAGAAATCATCCCAATCTGTAAAATCAGCGGCAATATCATTTCCCACATACTCATCCATCTCTCTTCTGTCTTTTTTGGTAGGTCTCCCCTCTCCTTTGCTTCTGTAATAATCCTGTGACATTTTACGAAGTTTCAGCAATTCGTACTGTTCTTTGTCTGTCACATCTTGTATATGGAGCGGAACCAGTTTTGCCCCAATTCTGCTTTTAGGAATCTGAAGTACCTTTATTTTATAGTCGATCTGGTTCTTACGAATTTTAATAACATCCCCCTCTTTTACCTCCTTAGATGACTTTACGGCAGACGTTCCTATAGAAACTCTGTTCTTTTTAATCTCCTCTGCTGCAATATTTCTCGTCTTATAGAAACGAATGCTCCATAAAAATTTATCTATTCTCATAATTTTTTATACTTTTGCCGTTATATTATTTGTAAAGTAATTAAAGTTTTTTGAAATGAAAAAAATATTTTTATATATCCTTGCCGGATCTTTATGCTTTTCTGCATGTAAAAAAGATGATGATGGTCCAGAACCATATAAAGAGCCAGAGGACATTGCAACGCAGAACAACTATGATGATCAGGCCATAAAGAAATTCATGGATGAAAACTATCTTGATGTACAGGGAAAAATAAAACCCTTCAGTGCTACAGATACCGCTGATGATCATGAAAAAAAATTATCTGAATTATCTCCTGTAACGTTACCTTCAGGTACCATCTATATTAAAAGAAATGGAGCACAACCTTCAGGTACAGATGTTAAAGACATTAAAGATGCAGACATCATAAAGATTATGGGTACAGGTATTGCTTATCTGGCGGGTGATAACAATGGAACAATTTCATTTTTACCCGAATCTAATAATATTACGTTGCTCAATACAATTACTGGAAATGTAGTTCCTTATATTGATCCTCCATATTATTATGTAAAACAATCAATTCTGAAAAAGGGTACAGGACCTGCCTCTAAAGCAGGTTACTACCAAATCCCTGGTTTCAGAGAAGCATTGCAAAAATTTCAGGCATTTGATCTTTCAAGTGGAGCTCAATATAATCTTCAGGGAGTAATTATTGTACCTTCTAGAGCTGCTTTTGCGAGAAATCCTCACTACCCTTATCTGAATATGTCTTACAGAAACAGAACATTTATCTTCAACTTCCAGATTTATGGAAGACAAGATAGACCTACTGATGACATTCAAGACCCAAATAACCAATAAATCTAAATAAAAATCGATCTCACAACCCAATAATGTGAGCCAATAAAGATTATAAAAAATAAAAAAACCACCTTTCTCAGGTGGTTTTTTTATATCTACAATTATATCTTTTTAAGATCTTGCTTTCTGCTTTACATTCCCTAAAATATCCGGGAAGTAGAGATCTGCAAGATGATCAAATTCATCACCTCTCATAAACATGGTAGCATCTACTTCTTCATAAGAACTTCTTCCGGCAGCCGCAATCAGTTCATTACAGGTATGCAGTGTATTTTTATGGAAGTGATATACTCTTTCTGCCTTATCTGTCACATCAAGCCCTTTAATAAGCATCTTATCCTGTGTAGCAACTCCCGTAGGACAATTGTTTGAGTTACATCTCAAAGCCTGGATACATCCTAAAGAGAACATAAATCCTCTTGCATTATTACACATATCTGCTCCCATGGCAACTGCTCTCAGAATATCTAAGCTGGTAAGTACTTTACCGCTGGCAATGACTCTCAGTTTATTTCTTACGTTATAGTTGTTCAGTGTTCGGTTGACAAAGATCAAAGCTGGTTCCAGAGGCATCCCTACTCCATCTGAGAATTCAGGCGGTGCTGCTCCGGTTCCTCCCTCTGCACCATCGATCGTAATGAAATCCGGATAGATCTTCAATACGTTCATTTGTACACATATATCTTCAAATTCTTTTGTATCTCCTATACAAAGCTTAAATCCTACGGGTTTCCCTCCTGAAAGCTCTCTTAACTGCTGTACAAACCTCAACAATCCGGCTGCATCAGAGAAAGAAGTATGTGATGGAGGTGAAATAACAGTCATTCCCGGTGTTACGTGACGGATGGCTGCAATTTCAGGAGTATTCTTAACTCCCGGAAGAACTCCTCCATGCCCTGGTTTTGCTCCCTGTGACAACTTGATCTCAATCATTTTCACATTAGGAAGCGTTGAATATTTAGTAAATAATTCAGGATTAAATTTTCCTTCATCATCACGGCATCCAAAATACCCTGTTCCGATCTGCCAGCATAGGTCTCCTCCTTCAAGGTGATAAGGTGAAATACCTCCTTCTCCCGTATTATGATAGAAATTTCCTTTTTTTGCCCCTCTGTTCAGGGAAATCTGTGCTCTGTCACTTAATGCTCCAAAACTCATTGCTGAAATATTGAATAAAGAAGCGTGATAAGGCTGTGTACACTGCTCTCCTCCTACCCAAACTCTTGGAAGTTCTTCTGACGGAGATTTCGCATAAATAGAATGCTTGATTCCTTCATACTTTCGGTGGTTCACTTCCAGCTGTGTACCGAATGCTACTGTATCACTCAGATTTTTAGCACGTCTGTATACTGCAGAACGCTGATTTCTTGGAAATGGTTTCCCATCGGTCTCCCTTTCGATGAAATACTGCTGCATTTCGGGTGAAATACTTTCGAAAAAGTACCTGAAGTATCCCAATACAGGAAAGTTCCTCAAAATAGCATGTTTCGACTGGTAAGCATTGTACACACCCAATGCATAAATGGCGGATAACAGTATCGGTATCCAATAATGCGCTCTGATCAGCAGTGCTATAATCCATGTAGCAACTACTAATACAATTCCCCAAGATAAAAACTTATCTCTCATGAATGTAGTATTTAAAAGTTTAAAAATAAATTTAGTGGAAATTTTGCAAAGAGCCTATGCTTTTGCTAAAAAATTTTGGTAGGAAGATTGCACAGAAACCGTGCCATCTGACAGGATTTTTTCTAAATTTAGAAATTCGATTTGATTTACGGATGCAGGGTCAAAGTCTTTCTGAACTCTCACATAGTTTTCTGTGAAGCCAAACATTTTCCCGTCTTTATTTTCGTGCTCCCAAAGTACAGGAAGCGTTTTACCCAGCTGGGTCTGATAAAATGCCATTTTCTTCTTTTCAGAAAGAATTCTCAGCATTTTGTTACGTTTTTTTCTTTCAGCTACCGGAACAACGCCGTTCATTGCAGCTGCTTCTGTATTTTCTCTTTCAGAATAAGTAAATACGTGAAGATAGGTAATAGGAAGTTCATTAAGGAAATTATAGGTTTCCATGAATAATTCCTCTGTTTCTCCCGGGAATCCTACAATCACATCTACCCCAATAGCCGCATCAGGCATTACCTCACGGATTTTGTTGACTCTGTCATTGTAAAGTTTTGTCAGATAACGACGTTTCATTTTTTTCAACAAATCATCGCTTCCGGACTGTAGCGGGATATGAAAATGCGGAACAAAGCTTCTGCTTTTAGAAACCAGTTCGATACTTTCATCTTTCAAAAGATTAGGTTCAATGGAAGAAATACGGATTCTTTCAATACCTTCTACCTTATCCAGTTCTGAAATAAGATCAAGGAAAGTATGCTCATGGCGTTTATTTCCAAATTCACCTTTACCGTAATCACCGATATTTACTCCGGTAAGAACGATTTCTTTTATATCTTTTGCTGCAATTTCTGTAGCATTTCTGAGAACATTTTCGATGGTATCTGAACGGGAAATTCCTCTGGCTAACGGAATGGTACAGTAGGTACATTTGTAATCACAGCCATCCTGTACTTTCAGAAAAGCTCTGGTTCTGTCTCCTATGGAATAACTTCCGATAAAGAAGTCAGTTTCTTCGATCTCGCATGAATGAACAATTCCTTCATTCTCGGATTTTTCAAGATCATCAAGGTAGCTCAGAATATTGAATTTTTCTTTAGCCCCCAAAACAAGATCTACTCCTTCGATCTGAGAGATTTCTTCAGGTTTCAACTGTGCATAACATCCAACAATCACCACCAACCCATCAGGATTGGCTTTCATTGCTCTTTTTACGTGAAGTTTACATTCACGGTCAGCATTTTCAGTTACCGAACAGGTATTGATAACATATACGTTCGCCTTTTCGTCAAAGCCTACTTTATCATAACCTGCATCTGTTAATTGACGGGCAATAGTAGATGTTTCCGCAAAATTTAATTTGCAGCCAAGTGTATGAAATGCGGCAGTTCTGTGAAAAGTAGACATTTGTTACTCCTGAATTTTATGGGTGCAAAGATAGTAATTTTAATGAGAACTCAAGATTGATTCAGTCTATTGTTTATATTCGTCCCTTACTTCAGGGCTGTTGATAAAGCATACGGACGAAAAATTAATTTCAGTATCATTTTCTTCAGGTTTTTGCAGATCTGCAATGCATTTTTCCCTTATCTCCCATATTTCATCTAAACTATAGCTGATTTTCTCATCATTAAGCCATTTTTGAAGAAATTTTTTGTGAATAGCTATTTTCATTGTAGTAATCTGATCATATTCTATCTCCACCTCCGCTAAGATGCTATCTTTAAATTTGTTATAATCTGATTGAGGTTTTGTAAAATCATAATACTGATCATTGATTTTTAAATAATTATGCGCTTCAGGAATGTAGGAAAGCTCATATTGACGGAGGGTATTTTTTATAGACGCAGCATATTCTGAATTCATTTTAAATATCCCGAGCATTAACTGTACCTGAGCTTTATTATTTTCCAACGCCAGTTTTCGCAATAGCGCATGCTTTGTACTACAGGTCCCTCCTATGTCTTCAAAAACACAGAGAATATTATTTTTATCCAGGTTTCTTTTATAAGGAAGTGCAGCAATATATTGACATGCAGCCTCAAAATCATGGATATTCAATTCTGTAAATTTTTCCGAGACACGCCCTTTTTCTCCATTTATTGTAAAATTCTCCCTTTCCATGACTTTAATTTTTCAGAAACCGATCTTTCATTTTATCATTAAATTCTCCGGATTTATTTCTGGCAATGGAAAGGGTCTTCCAATCTTCATTCTTGATCATTTTAGCGATGTAAACAATCTGGCCTATATGGTAAGGATAATGGGCAAGCTGTCTGAAAACAGCATCCATCACCGAATGAGCCTCTCCTCTGATATAAATGGTTGCATTGATATTTTCATCATTGATCTGTTCTAAAGCCTTAAAAAAGCAGTTCCATCCTTCTTCCCAGAAATCAACAATTTCTTTTTTGGTGGTAAATGTATTCATAAATTCTTCATCCCGGTTGCGCCACGACTTCTCTCCGTCTTCCGTAAGGAAATTGGTCCATCTTGAAAGCATATTTCCTGCAACATGTTTCACGATTATGGCAATAGAATTACTTTCTTCATTATACTGCCAGAAAATCTGTTCCTCGGTGAGCTGATCAAATGTTTTATCTCCAAGAGATTTATAATATTCAAAACGTTTTATAAACAGGTCTTTCATTTTTTCTAATTTGATAACGAATGTAAATATTTTCAAAAACAAAACCACCTCGGATGAAGTGGTTTTATCTATACAATTTATTTACAATTATTCTCTGTTTTTCACCAATACCCACCCTGAAAATTTCACAGGAGTACTTTTCTTATCATTTTCATTCCATGTTACAGAATACCAATATGTTCCGGTAGGCACTCTTCTTCCGCCCAGAGTTCCGTCCCATTTATAACCGTTAGATTTATCTGCCTGGAAAATTTTACCTCCGTAACGGTCAAAAACACTCAGGATCAGATTCTGTTTATTACCCAATGCGGAATAATCGATCACATCATTTATTCCGTCTGCGTTTGGGGTAATGACATTTACCAGATTAGGGACAACAATTCCTACTTCCATAGGGTCACAATCGTAGGCATCTTTTACCAATACTTTATATTCTCCTCTTGAAAGGTTGGTGAAAACATTGGAATCCTGCCACACAATATTGTCTATTGAATATTTATAAGGCGGAGTACCTCCCATTACAGATATAGTAATGGTATTGCTGGAAATATCAATACCGGAAATAACAGGCTGCTCAGAAGGAAGTACTCTTACAGTCTGCGTAGTAACGCAATCACCAGTCTTAAGCTTCACCCAATACACGCCAACACCTACTCTGATGGTTTGGGTAGTGGCACCTGTGCTCCATGCATAGCTTTTAAACCCTGGACCGGCATCCAATACCGTCTGGTCTTCTATACAGATGGTTTTATCTTTAAGAAGATCGGAATATACCGGCGGGATCACCTCCAGCGTAATTTTAGCAACATTGTAACATCCCTGTGCATTGATCACTCTTACATAGACAACTCCATTAGGAGCAATATAGGCACCGGCATTCAGAATTTCATTGGTCTGATTGACAGCATCCGTCAGTGAAGGGTAATATTTTTTGACAGGAATAGGATTCTGCTGAACAGCTACAGCCGCATTCGTCAGATTAAAGGATGCTGTAGATGGATTGGTTTCTATAAAGCATGATTTCAGTGTCACATCTTTCACCTGTACTACCGGATGGAATTTTAAAGTAATCTGTGCTACTGCACTACAACCAAACTCAGAAGTTACTTTCACATAAATAATTCCTTCTGCAGAAACAAATGCCATAGGAGTTGTAATCTCATTGATCCCGGCATTCAGATCCGACATTGTATGGTAATATTTCTTGGTCGCATTGGTTCCGGCAAAAACATCAGCGATTGTCAGATCAAAAACTGCTGTTCCTGCATTATTATTGTTACACTGCGTTAACGTTGCATTTTTAGTTGTAATAGCACCATTTTTGAATTTAAATTTCCCAACCTGTCTGCACTTATTAAGAGGATTATTGGTATTTGAAGGGTCTGTATAATTAATACTGTAAAAATAGATGGTACTTGTATTTACAGTTTGTGGAACGGTAATAGGATTATTTCCTGTCAGTGCATCATTCTGATTCACATGATAGCTTACGCCAAAATTCTGATTCCCGTTGATGATGCCGCCTGACAATGTAGAAAAATCAAATGAAACCGTGTTAGCACATATAATTACCTCTCTTGGATCAGCAGGGTTAGCGGCCGGAATTCCAGGAGGATTAAAGGGATGGGGTTGAATCGTAGGATCTGTGAACGGCGATGCCAGACTTGCCGTACCTCCCCACGTTAAAGAAAATGGGGCTGTTGTACTGCTTGTACTGCTTACCCAGTTATCGATAAACAAATAATACGTTTGGCCCGGCAATACATCCAGATATCTGCAATAAGGTGTAGAGGACCCTCCAGCAGCATTAGTAATAGTACTTGTCATATTCAATCCGGTAGCGGGACCTGGGCCTATCACTGTTGCAGCATTACAACGTATGGGTGATCCTAAAGCTCCACAGTTTACATTCGGGCCGAAAATCGCCCAGTCATAATCTGCATCCGGATTATTCGGAATAAGATCAAAAGTCAATGTTCCTCCGGTTGCAATCGTAATTTTATACCAAATTGAATTATGCTCACCCGTAAAGTCTATACAACTTCCGGAATTGACCAATTCCTTGATATTACCATAGCCTGAAGGACTATAAGTAATATTAGAATTCCCACAAACTGACAATGCGGTGGCACAATCTGCCTGGGAATAAAAAAGCTGCGATATACACAGCAGAATAAAAAATAAAGTTTTTTTCATAGATATATAATTTCATGGTTAAAAACAATAATGCATCAGGTTGATATTCAACCAATACCAAATATACCTATATTTTAATTACAAACAATAAAATTCCAATAATTTTGAAATGTTTCAAATAAAAACACTTATATATTAAATAATACCAACTGTAAAACCTATTATTTTATACTTGTAATATTACCACAAAGATTTTCAAGGTGAAAAATTTTATGGAAAGGGCTCTTTACTTCATTCAGGTGCTCTTTATCCTGGATAAATGTATATCTGGAGGCAATAGAATTCATGTCTGAAACAATGACCAGCCAGCATTCGTCAACGGATGTATCGTAATAAGGGAATTTTTCATTTTTCTTTTCAATAAGTTCCAGGATTTTCTCGGAACAGAGTTCATCAAAAAGATTCATACTATATTCATGAGTAATAAAGACGTTTCTTCTGTGAAAAGATTTTCTGATGCTTTTCACACAGCCTGTCGGTTTATTTTTTTTAATACTTTTATAAATACTGATAATATTTTCCTGCTGGGTTTCCAGATTATCCAACTTGGTATCTGCATGGAATTCTAAAAAATAAACACCACGATATTTCGTAGTGTCTTCTTGTTCTAATAATATTTCGGCCTGACGGAACATTTTATTCAAAGTACTTTCCACTTTCTTCATTTCCAGATGGTTGATTACTTCGGTCAATTCTATTCCGATTTTTTTGTCGTTGAGTTTGGCGATAAAGTCAGGACTTTCGCAGGTAAGGTTTTCAAATTTCACCTCGGGGAAATGATGCATAAAAGAGTTGAGAAGCAAAATCTCCGACTTCTTTCTGTATTTTTCACGGTCGTGAAGCGGGGATTCATCTATGGTACGGTGATATTTCTCTATGGGCTTTTTTTTCAAATGCCTGTTCAGGTAATATAAACTCAGATTCTTAATCAGATCTTCATCAGAAAACGTCTTTTTCATGTGTGATTTTTTTATTTAATTAAGAACACATGCAGCCATGGGCTTTCATCATTAAAAGTTTTTGATAATCAAAAATTTACACTCTTAAAGATAAGTAAAAAAACTATTCAACCCTTAGTTTTATCATTAATTTATTGATTAATTAATGTAAAGTTTATTTTCATTATTAATACCTTTGCTCTTTATAACACAAACCCGCATTTATGGATTTTAGGAATTTCAAAATACCCTACAACATCAATCCCCAATATTCCAAAAAAACTGCCTATTTTTCGATGGAATTTGCCCTTGAACAGGTACTGAAAATATACTCCGGAGGCCTTGGATTCCTAGCAGGATCTCATATGAGAAGTGCTTACAACCTTAAGCAGGATCTTATCGGAATCGGTATTCTATGGAAGTTCGGATATTATGATCAGGCAAGGAATCACGACCAGACATTACAACCGGTATGGACAAGAAAGCTGTACAGTTTCCTTGAAGATACGGGAATAAAATTTCAAATCGAAATCCACAGTGCCCCGGTTTGGGTAAAAGTATGGTATCTTGATCCGGAAATTTTCAATACAGCTCCTATGTTTTTCCTTTCTACAGATGTTCCTGAAAACGATCACGTTTCAAAAACCATCTGTCACAAATTATATGACGCCAACGAATCTACCAAGCTGGCCCAGTATATTTTATTAGGAAAAGGAGGCGCAAAGCTTCTGGATGAGATGAACATTGAAAGAGATGTCTATCACCTGAATGAAGCACATGGGCTTCCCGCAGCATTCTATCTGCTGAAAAAATACAATGGAGACCTAAGTAAGGTCAAAGAAAAGCTGGTTTTCACCACCCACACTCCGGAAGAAGCAGGTAATGAAAAGCATAATTTTAAACTATGCCATGATATGTCTTATTTCTCAGGATACAGCATGGAAGAAGTAAAAAGCATTGAGGGAACAGATGATGACCGCTTCAATCATTCGCTTTGTGCTCTGAAAATGGCAAGAATTGCCAATGGTGTTTCCCAGCTTCACGGAGTAGTTTCCAGAGCGATGTGGAATAAATATCCTGGAATTTGTGAAATCAAGTCCATTACCAATGCTCAGGAATTCAAATACTGGGCTGATAAACCGCTTTACAATGCTAAGGATGAAAATGACGAAACGGTTTTCGATTACCGTAAAAAGCATTTAAAGAAGAAATTATTCAGCATCGTAGCAGATCAGACAGGAAACCTGTTCAACCCTAATGTATTCACCATTGTATGGGCAAGAAGGTTTGCCGGCTACAAACGTGCAGACCTCCTTTTACATGATAAAGAAAGATTCTACAGACTTCTGAACAATCCAAAATACCCTGTTCAGATCATCTGGGCTGGAAAGCCCTACCCTATGGATTATTCTGCAATTTCTACTTTCAACACATTGGTTGAGGAAAGTAAGAATCATAAAAATATGGCTGTTCTTACCGGGTATGAGCTTTCATTAAGTAAATCCTTAAAACAAGGTTCGGATCTTTGGCTGAACAACCCAAGAGTACCAAGAGAAGCTTCCGGAACTTCCGGAATGACGGCAGCAATGAACGGCTCTGTCAACTTATCCACAGATGACGGCTGGATTCCTGAATTTGCAAAACATGGAGAAAATTCATTCGTAGTTCCAAAGGCTGATTACCTGAATATGAGTATCTATGAACAGGACAATTATGACCTGAACGCTTTATACGAAATCCTTGAGAACCAAATCCTGCCAACGTATTACGATCATCCTGACCAATGGAGAAAAATCCAGCAGAATGCGATGAATGATGTAAAAGACCAATTCAATAGTGATAGAATGGCGGATGAATACTATAGGGTGCTTTATGGTGAGGGGAAGTAATAAAAGGCGAAAGGGTGAGAGGGCTGAAAGGCAAATGAAGTAAAGAAAGCTAAGGAAGTGAAGAAGGCTGAGAGAGTTTAGAGAGACAATGTGAAAATGGCTAAAATTTGATAAAAAGGATTTGTTCTGTTTATTATGACGATTTTGCTGTTTGGCTTTTTTGCAGTTTTGCTTTTTGGCTTTTGGCTTCAACATAAAAAATGCCTGGGAACTTTCCCGGGCATTTTGTATGGTGAATTATTTACTTTTTTTTCTTCGGTGGCACTTTCAGGCCTTCTTCTCTTGCTTCAGAAATACCGATGGCTATAGCCTGTTTCCTGCTTGTCACTTTCTTTCCGGAAGAAGATTTCAGTTTTCCTTCCTTGAATTCGTGCATTACTTTTCCTACTTTGTCCTGAGCTTTCTCTGAATACTTGGTCTTGCTCATGATATTTTTTTTAAGATTTTGGCAGGGATACCCCTAATTCATAAACTCTGGCATGTTTCAAATACTTTGAACGTTCTCTGGAAGTTACCGACTCAAAATGTTCATTTTTGATCACAATGATCGGGTCTTCGATATTTTCGATCTCAAAATTGGCAAAATACCGCTCATCCGGACTTGTTTTGTCATTTTTTGCTTTTATTTTTTGCAGTTCTTCTGCATATTTTCTAAACCCCGGTTCTGAAGAATGAATAAATTTATATTCATCCCCTGCATCTACATAGTAATGAAGTTTTTTTTCTATCAATCCGGCTTCATCCGTAATTTCAGGGTTATCATTTCCATCTTTGAACCCTACTTCTACCAAAGTCCCCCCTTTTTTATGGGCACATTCTTCCGCATCTTTAAAACTGGAAAAACCTGTATAAACAATCTGATCGTTCAATACATAACGGTTTAGTTTCTGGTTGTATGCATTTGTTTCCATAATTATTATTTGATTTGATTATATCTTAATGATATTCAATTTTTTTGCCAAAAAGCGTATTTGAAAAGCTTTTTTATAGATTTTAATAAAATTATTATCTTTGAAATCCATTTACTATTAGAAATGAAAAAACTACTCTTAACTCTTACTGTAGCGGTGGCATTCCATAATGTATCCGCACAGGAAATCACTTTAGATAAAATATATTCGGGATATTACCGAGGAAAAGGTATTGCAGGAATTACCTCCATGAAAAATGGTGAGAATTATCTTGTTATTGAACCTACAGGAATTGCAAAATATTCTTATAAAACTTCTCAGAAAGAAGGGAATCTTGTTGATGGGAAATTTGAAAGCTATATTTTTTCTGATGATGAGTCTAAAATCCTTTTACAGACAGGAAGTCAGCCTATCTACAGACACTCTTTCCTTGGGAAGTTTGATGTAAAGGATTTAAAATCCGGAAAAGTAATCACCCTGAATGACGGAAAACCCGTTCAGGAGCCTTCATTCTCTCCTGATGCTACGAAAGTGGCCTTCATTTCTGACAATAACCTGTACTATCAGGATCTTGCTTCAGGAAAAATTACTCAGGTGACTACTGATGGAAAAAAGAACTCTATTCTTAACGGATTGGCAGATTGGGTATATGAAGAAGAATTCGGACATGCCAAGCAATACGAATGGACCAAAAATTCTGATGCCATTGTATTTGTAAAGTCTGATGAAAGCCAGGTTCCGGAAATCTATATTCCTATCTACGGAAAGAATCTTTACCCGGTTGAAATGCGTTATAAATATCCGAAAGCAGGTGAGAAAAACTCTGTAGTTTCTGCACAGCTATATCGCCTTGACACCGGAAAGATCATGCCGCTTAACTTAGGCTCTTTCAAAAATTATTATATTCCTAATGTATTCCAGACAGCAAAACCTGATGAAATGGTTCTGATTACGTCTGAAAGAATTCAGAATGCTTCAGATATTTTAAAAGTTAATACCAAAACAGGAGCCGTACAGAAGTTGTTCACGGAGACGGATGAAAAATGGATCGATACGGATAGTCCTACTTTGGAATTCCTGGAAGACAATTCTTTCCTTTGGGCATCTGAAAGAGACGGAAACCGTCATCTTTACTGGTATGACAAGGATGGTAAACTAAAAAAACAGATTACAAAAGGAAACTGGGAGGTAACCGATTATTATGGTTTCAATCCGAAATCTAAAGAAATTTATGTTCAGACTACTGAAAAAGGAAGCATCAACAAAGTGGTTTCCAAGGTCAATATTGAAAATGGAAAATCTCAGCTGATCTCTAATGCGGAAGGAAACAATTCTGCCAATTTCAGTAAGAACTACAATTATTTTATTGAAACTTCTTCTACAGCAGCAAAACCATACACTTATGTTTTAAAAGACGGAAACGGAAAGGCTGTAAAAGAACTTCAGAACAACAACGATCAATTACAGAAATTAAAGACTGATAATTTTGCTGAAAAAGAATTCATCACGATTCCTAATGCTGTAGGAGATCAGATGAATGCATGGGTACTGAAGCCTAAAAACTTTGATCCTAATAAAAAATACCCATTATTCATGTTCCAATATTCCGGACCGGGATCTCAGCAGGTTGCCAATTCATGGGATAACGGAAATGCCATGTGGTTCAATCACCTTGTACAGAAAGGATATATTGTAGCTTGTGTAGATGGACGTGGGACCGGCTATAAAGGGGCTAAGTACAAAAAAGTAACTTATATGAACTTAGGGAAATATGAGATTGAGGACCAGATTACTGCTGCAAAGTGGTTCGGAAACCAGTCTTATATCGATAAAAGCAGAATCGGGATGTTCGGTTGGAGCTTTGGTGGGTATATGACCAGCCTTGCCATGACTAAAGGTGCAGACGTTTTCAAAATGGGAATCGCTGTGGCACCGGTTACCAACTGGAGATATTATGATTCTGTCTATACGGAAAGATTCATGAGAACTCCTCAGGAAAATCCGGACGGATATGATAAGAACTCTCCTACAGAATATGCGAATCTTTTGAAGGGTAAGTTTTTATTAATCCACGGAACTGCTGATGACAACGTACATTTCCAGAATTCTATGGAATTCTCCGAAGCTTTGATTCAAAACAAAAAACAGTTTGACTTCATGGCTTATCCGGATAAAAACCACGGAATTTACGGTGGACAGACCAGACCGCAGCTGTATCAGAAAATGACGAATTTTATTTTAGAGAATTTATAAAAAATATAGATTTAAAAATCAATCGAGCCCCCTTTCAGAATCTGAAAGGGGGCTCTTCATCATACAAACATTCACTAAGGATATTTTACAGCTTTATCTAATTCAATAGGGTTATTATTAGATTTTATTTTTTGGCGTTCTCTGGCTTCTGCGGGTTTTAATTCTTCTTTTGAAAGAATAGTTCCGTCTTCCAGCAAGAGTTTCTTCCCTTCAGGAATCGTCAATGTTCCATTCAATGCATATTTAAAGGGATTGGAATAAAGGTCTAATCTTAATTTATTCAAATCTTTCTGACTAACGGGAATTGCCCTGGATATAGAAGCATTTAATGAATTACGCTGATAGTCATCCGGAATCTTTTCACTTTTAATGACAATGAAATAGTAGTCTTTCTTTGCATCATACAATTCCATGATCAATCCCGGCAATCCGTTAAACTTATAGGGTCCATAAGGTATCGGAATCTCTTTAGAAAACCAGGCAATCCAGTTTCTGCCACCGAACTGAGTGGTAGCTTTTTGAAGCCGGAGATTATTAATAACTTTTGTACTGTCCGTAATATTCCATTGTTGTTGGGCTTCTTCGGATATTTTATAAAAGTTGGCATCGCCGATATATTCATAGTTTTGATAGATATTCTTATTCTTCTTTTTGATAAGAAATGAAGTCAGCCTGTTAATTGCATATTTCCCGGTGGCACTTAATATGGAATCATTAATATAGTTGAGTCGGTTATAATAAGCTATATCGTTTTTTGTAACATCCAGATAGTAATTTTCCCGGATAATATCTTTTGAGGTTGAATCTTTCTTATATTTAACCTCATAGATGAACCTGTTGTTCTGGGAAAAAAACATCACCGTTCCCAGCAATATAAATAATAAACTTTTCATAATTTATTTTAATTTTCAGATAAAAATTCCGGGATAAAATACTCCAGATCGGCTCTTTCGTATTGGATAGGATATTCTCTGTCATTAAGAAAAATATTGGGTGTAAAGTGTACCCCATTATTTCTTACCCACTTTTCATGCCGCTTTAGTACTGTGATTGCATGTTCTGAATTTCCAAAGTATTTATCATATTTTTTATACCATTTTTCTTTGTTTTCACTATATCCCTGCACATCGTACCAACCACTCAGCGCTTCCAGAAACTCCGTCTTATTTTCACTGTTGATATAAATATTGCTAAGGTTAACATGAACCGTTCTGTTATCCTGATCATTTCTGCTAAGATCTATATCAAAGAAAATATTGATTCTGAGCTCGTCAGAATACTTCTGAACCAACTTTAGAAAAACAGGATAAAATTCTTTACAATGTTTGCAGAAAGGATTGGTAACAAAAGTCAGATTTTGATCTGAATTCTCATTTCCAAATACAAAAGCACTTGAAAAACCGGTATCCATCAGTTTCTTTTGAAGAGATAGATTATTTTTGAAAAACATGTAGTTTCTCCTGAATTTCAAATTTTTCTTGATTATATTTTCATTTTTCTGTGCCGCCTCATTTTTTCTTCTCAAATTCAGTAATACCATTAATGAGCTCAATGCCCCGATTAAAAACAAGGCTAAACTCCCTATATCCACACCTTTATTACCAAAGGAAATGAGATTGGCAGCTAATAACTGAATAAGTACAGAGATTATAATGACTATGCATACCGGACAATATTTTTCCACCACAAACACCTGATAGTACAGCGATAAAAATGCTACGGGTATAAAAACAAATAAACCATACTGATAAACCGTAAAAAAGAAACCCATGTTTTTTGAAAGAGAGAATAAAATAAAACAGGCAATCTGACTGGTAAAAAACAATAATGAAATCTCAGATAAATCTATTTTGTTGAAGAGTTTCCACTTTTTTGAATTAAAAACCATGTCACAATCCGTATTCAGATACTCACTTCTGCATACCCCAACCGGAATAAATGTGCCTTTTCCATGAGTTTTTTTGTAGGCTTCATTTGCAAATACAAACCCTATTAAAGCGGTAGCGGCAAAGGTTAATTTTAAAATAAAATCGGAAGAGTCATACCCTAAAAGAAACAGGATCAACAATATAAAAACGCCCCAGTTTAGGTAAGTATAGTCAAATTTTGGCTTTGTCCCTGTAAATTCGCTGTCTTTTTCTATAACAAGTATTATATTCTCCCATTTTTCAAAAAAATCATGGGCAGGAGAACCATCAATTGTAAGTTGATTATTTTTATTACTGACCACTGCCAACTCCCCTTCTACCAGAGCCAAAAAATCTTCAGGTAAAATATCTTTTTCATCATTACTTATTCTGTAGCTATCATTTTCTATATTGAAAAAGTTCAAAGCATCAGAAAATGCCAATAAACTTGGAAAATCCGGATGCCCTTCCAGCTGAAGTTCAAATTCGTCATTATCTATGGGGATTTTATGAGACTCAAGGTAGTTTATAACAGCAGTATAACTTTTGTGTGTCATTTTTCATCTTGGTTTTTTATTAAGAAAACAGCAACAGTTTCCTGTTGCCATTTTCAAAGAAGTGATTTCAGCTATCCACAACAAAATGTACCATTGCAATACGAATCACCATTACCATTATGCGTATTTGCACAAGCTGCATTGGTACATGCACAACCTAAACCATTAGGATCCGGTCTTCTTAACCCTCCTTTAATTGTTCTCTGTTCATCTCTGGATAAACTTCCTTTCAGTTTTTTTAAATCAATTTTTTTCATGATGTTTTTTTTAAAAATTGTTTTTTGTCACTATTGACATCTCCGAAACTAGAAAACAAATATCACTTGTAAGAGAAATAGACTTGTATATTTCATGTACAAACAGTCATTTACAACATGTACAAAGGCCGTACACGTTTATTTTAATAATAAAAAAAGTGCTCTAGAGTTAAAATTTTATATTTATTTCATTAATCGTTTACGAAGGAATTATTTATTTTATCAATTGAAATTAAAAACTTATTTTTGAAGAATTTGAAATTTGAATATATGAAGACTAAACATCCTAAAGGGCTGCCCTATCTATTCTTTACAGAAATGTGGGAGCGTTTCGGGTACTACCTGATTCTTGGAATCTTTGTTCTGTATGTAATTGAGCCTACCGGTATGAAAGGAGGGCTTGGGTTGCCAGACAAAACCGCTGATGACATTTTCGGAACTTATATTGCCTTGACGTACCTTACTCCTTTTATTGGAGGGTTTCTGGCTGACAGGGTTTTAGGATATATCAAATCTATTTATCTGGGAGGTTTTCTAATGGCTGCCGGATATATAGGAATGGGTGTTTTCAAAGATCTTCCTTTATTTTACGCTTCCCTGGCATTGATTATTATCGGTAACGGGTTCTTTAAGCCTACAATTTCCACTCTTTTAGGAAATCTTTATTCTGAAGAACCTTATAAGGCCAATAAAGACTCGGGATACAATATTTTCTATATGGGAATCAATATCGGAGCATTCATCTGTAACATTATTGCGGCGTTTATGCGTAATAAATTCGGTTGGGGTGAAGCTTTCATCACTGCGGGAGTCGGGATGCTGATCGGTATGGTTATCTTTACCATCGGAAGAAAACATTACATCCATGCTGCAGAAATGAAACCTGTACAGGAAGGAGATACCAAGCTTTCTGAGATCATGATGAAGGTATTTGTTCCTGCTATTGCTGCCGGAGCTATTGGTTGGTTTATTCCTAATAACATCTTTGGAAGTGACAGTACAGATGCCTTTATTTTCGCATGTATTCCTGTTATTTACTTCTATGCTTCTCTTTACTTTAAAGCTAAACCTGATGAAAAAGCATCGATTGGTGCATTACTTTCTGTATTCCTGATCAGTATGTTCTTCTGGGCTGTTTTCAAGCAAAACGGTACAGCGTTAACAAGATGGGCCAATTATTATACGGACAGAAGTGTTCCTGCTTCTCTTGAAAAACCATTGGAAGGCATCTATATGGTTGACGGAAAAAGCTATGAAGATAAAGAAACACCTGTCTATGACAACCAATTCCGTTCTCAAAAGGATGATAATGGAGATACTAAAAAAGAAATGGGCAAAGATGTCTATTTTAAAAATATTTCTCCTGAGCAACGTGCCGCTCTGGAAAAGAATCCGGAAAGTAAAGTATACTTATACAATACCGAATTATTTCAGTCAATCAACCCATTCTGGGTCATTGCACTTACTCCGGTTGTTGTAGGATTCTGGGCGTTGCTGAGAAGAAAAGGAAAAGAACCTCTGACGCCTACCAAAATTGTTTTAGGGTTATTTATTTCCGGGCTATCCTGTCTGGTAATGGTTTTAGCCGTAATGGCGGGAGATAACGGAGCGGTAAAAGTTTCTCCATTATGGCTTGTAGCGAGTTACGGAGTCATTACCATCGGGGAGCTATGTCTTTCACCAATGGGACTTTCTTTTGTTTCCAAGCTTTCCCCTGCAAGAATCACAGCATTGATGATGGGTGGATTCTTCCTTGCCAACTCGGTAGGAAACAAACTATCCGGAATCCTTGCAAGTACGTGGTACAGCTACGAGAATAAAACAAATTATTTCCTTGTCAATTTCGCTTTGTTAATATTTGCTACCCTTTTAGGACTTTCAATGTTAAAAAGGCTCAACAAAATCATGAAGGAAAAAGGACATTAATCCTTAATATTATAAAGAATATCAAGCTGCAGAAGTATCTGCAGCTTTTTTATTTAAAAATAAAATTAAAACCTTGTCAAAAACCCAAAATAAACTATATTTGTCAGTCTTAACAAAAATTAACAGTAAAAATGGATAATATTGAAGCATTGAGTCCGAAACCGGATGAATTTGTAGAGAATAAGAATTCCAGACATCCAAAAGGGTTATGGGTTCTTTTCGGAACGGAAATGTGGGAGCGTTTCAACTTTTATGGGATGAGAGCACTTCTGACGCTCTTCATGGTAAATTCCTTATTAATAAAAGAAGCGGATGCGGCGATCATTTATGGTGGATTCTTAGCTTTGTGTTATTTAACACCTCTTTTAGGAGGATTTATTGCTGATAAATATATCGGAAACAGATTCGCCATTATCGTGGGGGGATCACTTATGGCAATTGGTCAGTTTTTACTGTTCATCAGTGCCTCAACTTTTTCTGCGGATCTTGGAAGTGCCAAGCTTATTATGTGGCTGGCTTTATTTGTTATCATTTTTGGTAATGGATTTTTCAAACCGAACATTTCCTCAATGGTGGGAAGTCTTTATCCGAAGCAGGAAAAGTCTAAGCTGGATTCAGCATTCACCATTTTCTATATGGGGATCAACATCGGAGCATTCCTGGGTCAGTTTATCTGTCCTTACGTAGGGGATGTAAAAGATGCTACCACCGGAGTAAGAGATATTTTTGCTTTCAAATGGGGATTCCTGGCAGCATCAATTGCAATGTTAGTAGGAACTGTAACATTCTTTATCCTTAAAAATAAATATGTTGTCACTCCGGAAGGAAGACCTATCGGAGGATTACCAAAAAATAACAGTACTGCAGATTTCGAAGAAGGAGAATCTCAGACAGCTAAATTCTCTGGAGTATCTCTAGGAATCACTGTAGGTATATTTGCTGTTCTGTTCTTCGTATTCAGATATTTACTGGTAGGAGAACTTGGGTTCAACTCAATGGAAATGGGACAAATGATCAAAGGAATTATCTATCCTTTCATCTATGCAGCAGGTATTTCCTTAGCATTCCTGATCATGTCTTCTGCTGAAAACAAGATTGAAAGACAAAGAATCTGGGTAATTTATATTGTTTCATTCTTCATTATCTTCTTCTGGGCTGCATTCGAGCAGGCAGGATCTTCGTTAACGTTTATCGCGGATAACCAGACAGACAGAAATATTTTCGGATGGAATATGCCGCCTTCAATGGTTCAGATCTTTAACGGGATCTTCGTAGTTATTTTGGCTGTTCCTTTCAGTTTATGCTGGGATAAGCTTAGAGCTAAAGGAAAAGAGCCGGTATCTCCATTCAAACAGGCAATGGGATTAGCATTGATCGCTCTTTCTTATTTCATCATTGCACACAATGTAAAAGATCTTGGAAACTCAGGATTATTAGCCATCAAATGGTTAATGTTACTTTATTTCATCCAGACTTGTGGTGAGCTTTGTCTTTCTCCAATTGGTTTATCATTGGTAGGTAAATTAGCTCCAAAAAGATTTGCTTCATTATTATACGGTGTTTTCTTCATTTCTAACGCTGCCGGTTATGCACTAGCAGGTTCATTGGGAGCGCTTATCCCTGCAACAGGTGATAAGTTTAAAAAAGCTCAGGAAATAGGCGTTAACTTACAGGATGTTTTGGACAAAAAAGTAACCTTGACAGCTGACCAGGTAGCAGCATTTGAAAAGGCTCAGTTACCATTACACAACCCTACATTCGTAGGATTTGAAATCCACAACTTATTTGAATTCTTCATGGTATTCGTAGTACTTTGTGGTATTGCTTCTGTAATTTTAGGCTTACTTTCACCGATCTTAAAGAAAATGATGCACGGTGTAAACTAACTGCATTAACAAAATATGAATAAAACCTCTGCCAAGTCAGAGGTTTTTTTTATTTTCGTATGATGGAAATTTCCGAAGATTCTTTATTCCAATCCGTAAAGGAAATCATTAGACAGTCGCGCGAAAAGGTATTTCGAATAGCGAATTCTACTCTACTGCTTACTTACTGGCAGATTGGAAAATTGATTGTGGAAGATGAACAACAAGGTAAAGAACGTGCTGAATATGGAAAGTATACGTTAAGAAATCTTTCTCAAAAGCTTACTTTAGAGTTTGGAAAAGGGTTTGATTATACCAACCTATCTAACATGCGTAAGTTTTACACCGCATTTCCAATTGTTGACACATTGTCTCAACAATTGAGCTGGTCTCATTACAGACTTCTTTCCAGTCAGGATGACAAAAGTAAAAGACAATATTACCTTAATGAAGCCGTACAAAACAATTGGAATGTACGTGACCTGAAAAGACAGATCAATTCTCTCGCTTACGAAAGAGTTCTTGAACATAAAAAATCCCCTGCTGAAAATATCCAGAGTGTTTTAAAAGACCCCTATATTTTTGAATTTCTAGGTTTAAAAGCAGATGAACAGTTTTCTGAAAAAGAAATCGAAACCGCCATTATCGACCACATTCAAAAATTTTTACTGGAATTTGGAAAAGGGTTTGCTTTTGTTGCCAGGCAACAGCACATTTCTACAGACACTTCAGATTTCTATATTGACCTTGTATTCTACAACTATATTTTAAAATGTTTTGTCCTTATTGACCTGAAAACAGGAGAACTTTCCCATCAGGATATTGGGCAGATTGATATGTATGTAAGAATGTACGACGATCTGAAACGTGGCGAGGGAGACAATCCTACCATTGGAATTTTACTATGTTCCGAAAAAGACGAGACGATTGTAAAATACTCGGTTCTCAATGATAAAAATAATTTATTTGCCAGCAAATACCTGCTGTACCTCCCAAAAGAAGAAGAACTGAAACAAATCATCGACCAGGACAGAATTCGCTTTGAACTGGATCAAAATAATAAAAAACCTTAATTAAAACTTAATCATACATCATTATGAGTGTAACTTTAGATGAAATACAAAATTTCAAAGGAAAATATCCCAGACAGATCTGGAGCCTGTTTTTCTCTGAAATGTGGGAACGCTTCTGTTTCTACGGAATGCGGGGAATGCTTACTTTTTTTATAGTAAATGTGCTATTTGAAAACTCGCATTTAAAAATTGCAGAAAAAAATGAAATTGCTAATCTGCAATATGCTGCAATTCAAGCATTCGTTTATGCATTTACTTTCTTAGGAGGAATATTTGCTGATAAAATTCTCGGTTTTAGAAAATCTTTGTTTTGGGGAGGTATTTTAATGATTGCGGGAAGTATTATCTTATCGATCAATCCACATGAATATTTTTTCCTCGGAATATCTTTTACTGTAGTGGGAACTGGTTTTTTCAAACCTAACATTTCAACAATGGTTGGCTATTTATACAAACCTGATGATGAAAGAAGAGACGCTGGTTTTTCACTATTCTATGCAGGAATCAATTTGGGAGCTCTAATTGGAGGTTATGTATGTATTGCAATTGGTAAAGGAGAAATGCTTTCAAATTATATTCCAGAAAACCTGAGATGGAATATTGCATTTAGCCTTGCTGCTTTTGTAATGGTAATTAGCTTAATTAATTTCGTATTTACACAACGTAGACTTGGAACAATAGGATTACAACCAGGGCATCCGATGTCAGATAATCCCGAAGCTAAAATCAGCAAATGGAAAGAATATGCTGTTTATATTGGAACCTTCGCTTTGATTCCAATTATTCAAATAATGGTTCATAAAACAGAATATACAGATTACTTCATGTATATCATTGGGCCACTTACCCTAGTTTATTTATTTTATGAAATGACAAAGGTAACACCATCTGAAAGAAAAAAACTTTTAGCTGCTTTAATTTTTATACTCTTTTCAATCTTATTCTGGGGAATTTATGAACAAAGTGGAGGCTCGTTAAGTATTTTCGCGGCAAACAATCTTAATAAAGACTTATTGGGACTAGATCCAAATGGTGTTAATAATTCCGGAGGTGCCTTTTTCATTATATTTCTTGCTCCCATATTTGGTTTATTATGGCTTTGGCTTGGAAAGAAAAAAATTGAACCTAATACCATAATTAAATTCGGACTAGGGTTTCTATTTCTAGGATTAGGTTATTATGTTCTTTTTGCTACGAAATTTTTTGCGAATCTACAGGGTATTACCTCCCTAAATGTATTTACAATTGCACTTCTTGTTATTACATTTGGAGAGCTTTGTTTATCTCCAATTGGACTTTCAATCATGACTAAACTTTCCACAAAAAACTTACAGGGAATGATGATGGGAATGTGGTTCTTAGCGTCAGCATATGGACAGTATGTAGCTGGGCAAATCGGAGCTGGAATGGCAAAAGTTAAAGATGGAGCAACAAACTATGATGCTTTGATCACTTATACTGATGGATATAAACAATTGGGATTATATGCTATAATTGCCGGAGTGGTATTAATTTTGATATCTCCGTACGTAAAAAAATTAATGCAGGAGGTCAAGTAGAAAAATAAGTAATTATGCTTATTTTTACGTAAATATCAAATTATGAAGAAAATTTTAAGCATAGTTCTCTTATTACTATTAAATTTTAGTTTTGCCCAGGTAAAATGGATGACCATTGAAGAAGCTTTAAAAGCGCAAAAGGAAAATCCTAAAAAAATACTGATTGACTTTTATGCAGACTGGTGTGGCCCTTGCAAAATCATGGACAAAAAGACATACGGACATCCCGTACTTAGCCAGATTTTGAATGAGAACTATTATCCTGTAAAATTCAATGCAGAGGAAAAGAAAAGTATTGAGATTTTTGGAAGAAAATTTTCCAATCCCAATACAGAACAAAGGAAAGGAAGAAACTCACTGCACGAGTTTACTCAGTATATGAATGTAGGGGCTGTCCCGAGTACCGTATTTCTGGATGAAAATGGTGGCCCTATCACCATTTTGCAGGGGGAATTGTCTGCCAAAGAACTGGAACCTTATCTTGAACTGATCTCAAAAGATCTCTTTAAAAAGATCCGCTCCAGAGAACAGTGGGAAGATTACCAGAAGAAATTCAAATCTAAAATCAAGGATTAAACTTTAATCCTTTAGGATAAAAAATAAAAAGGCTTATGGAATGATCTGTAAGCCTTTTTCATATATACCCACTAAATACAGTGTTTTCACCCTATATATTCCATAAAAATCCTCTAACTGTTATTCTAATAAATATCAACCTTTGTTGAAGAGTTAAGGAAGGCTCTCTTTCTATTTTATTTAACTAAACAACAAAGACATCATGAAAAATTTAAACATCCTGAAATTGATTCTATTTATTTTTATGTATCAATTTTCAACCGCTCAAAAAGTAGAAACAGTTTCTACCGTAAGTAGTTCTAAGGCTATAAGATCTTTAAAAACTATGAACGAAGATACTCCTATTGCAAAATATATAGATGGGAGTCTGACATTTTCAATGTCTAAAGAAGTACTTCAAAAGGCTGTACAGGAAGCTGTAAAAGGTTTCAACTCCAATATTACAGTAGAAGATGTTAAAATTGCAAAGACTAATATCGGAACCTATTATCTGGGGATTGTGGCCAGTAATGCCTCTATGGAAAAAGCCACTATATTTCTACCGATAAGTAATACAGGAAATTCACCGGATTACTTTTTTGTTCCCGGTCCAGGGCATGTGGTTACCTGTATCAATATTGTAGGCTGCCCTAACAATTGTTCTATTGTAAAATATGGTCCCCAGAATCAACTCACAGGTTGCAATTGTGGTGGTTTCAATCCTGGCGAGTTACCTGCAAACGGAAATAATTCTACTGTAGGGTGCAATTTCAAGATCAACAAATATATTTTAGAAAAGGAACTTTGTATGGCCATAAAAATAAAAATTGTAGCTCTTCTGGAGCCATAATCCTATCGGAAACGACCTTTATTCTAACAAAAAAACCTTTTAAAAAAATTTTAAGAGGTTTTTATTTATACTAAGTTTTAACGATATTCGCACTTGTAAATTCACAGTTCTGGAACTGAATACCTCCATAGAATACGTAAAAGGAATAGGTCCTGAAAGAGCCAAACTCATTAAGAGTGTGTTAGGATTATCTACCGTAGAAGATATGCTGAACTTCTACCCTATCCGCTATCTGGATAAAAGTAAAGTTTACAAAGTATCCCAGCTTCAGGAAGAAAGCAGCCAGGAAATTCAGCTGAAAGGAAAAATCACTCAGGTTCAGGAAATCCAGACCGGGAAAACCAAAAGACTGTCGGCGAAGTTTAATGATGATACCGGCAGTATGGATCTGGTATGGTTCCAGTATTCAAAATGGCTGAAGGAACAGTTACCCATTAATCGGGAAGTGTATATTTTCGGGAAGATCAATGTCTTCAACCGGCAGTTTTCGATGCCGCATCCGGAAATAGAAGCTGTAGAGGAAAAGAAAGAGGGAGATACCCGTCTGAAACCGATTTATCCAAGTTCCGAAAAATTGACCAAAAGAGGGCTTAATCAAAGATTTTTTCAGAATGCATTAAAGAATATCTGCAAAGAAATTCCCAATCTGATTGAGGAAAATTTTCCGGAATACCTGATGAAAACGTTCAAATTCATGTCAAGACAGCATGCCTTTCTGAATGTTCATTTTCCCAGAGATATGGAACATTTTGACAAAGCTGACTTTCGGTTAAAATTTGAAGAATCTTTCTTTTTCCAATTAGGATATGGCTTAAAAAAGCTACACCACAAAACACAGTCCTATGGTAATCCGTTCCCTATTATTGGGGATCATTTCAACGGTTTTTACGAAAACCATCTTCCTTTTGAGCTCACCAATGCACAGAAAAGGGTTTTAAAGGAAATCCGGATGGATATGAAAAGACCGATTCAGATGAACAGGCTTTTGCAGGGAGATGTAGGATCAGGAAAAACAATGGTCGCATTACTTACCATGCTTATTGCCATGGATAACGGATTTCAGAGTTGTATGATGGCTCCTACTGAAATTCTCGCGCAGCAGCATTATAACGGAATTAAAGATCTCCTTGAAAAAACGGGGATCAATGTCCGTCTTTTAACAGGTTCAACCAAAGCTGCCGAAAGAAGAATCATCCACGAAGAGCTTGAAAACGGCACTCTTTCCATATTGGTGGGAACTCATGCTGTGCTAGAAGATAAAGTTAAGTTTAAAAACCTTGGTTTAGCTATTATTGATGAACAGCACCGGTTTGGGGTTGCTCAACGGGCTAAACTTTGGGCTAAAAATAAAATTCCGCCCCATATTCTGGTCATGACCGCCACTCCTATCCCACGAACGCTGGCGATGAGTTTTTATTCTGATCTGGATGTTTCTGTCATCGATGAAATGCCTGTGGGAAGAAAGCCTATTATCACCGCTCACAGACGTGAAAAAGACAGACTTTATGTTTACAATTTCTGTAAGGATGAAATCAAAAAAGGAAGGCAGGTTTATTTCGTATATCCATTAATTGAAGAGTCAGAAACTTTAGATTATAAAAATCTGATGGAAGGGCTGGAGCATGTGATGGATTATTTTTCAGAATACAATGTCACCATGCTTCACGGAAAGATGAAACCGGATGAAAAAGATGCTGCTATGACTTATTTCGCTTCCGGAAAGGCTGAAATTATGGTAGCCACTACGGTAATTGAAGTGGGCGTAAATGTTCCCAATGCTTCTGTAATGGTGATTGAAAGTTCGGAGAGATTCGGTCTTTCACAGCTTCACCAGTTGAGAGGGCGTGTAGGAAGAGGAGCCGAACAAAGCTACTGTATCCTGATGACTTCTGATAAATTATCTAAAGAAAGCAGAACCCGTATCAAAACAATGACGGAGACCAATGATGGTTTTAAAATTTCTGAGGTTGATATGCAGCTCCGTGGTCCCGGTGATATTCTGGGAACGCAACAAAGCGGTGTAGTAGATTTTAAAAGACTGGATCTGATCAATGATTCGGCGATCATTAAAACGACCAAAAATACGGTTGAAAAAATTCTGGAAGCTGATCCTATGCTGACCAGACCAGACAATCTGATCATCAAAAACTATTACATCCGGTACTACAAAGGAAAAAATAAGTGGAGTAAAATTTCATAAAAAAAACCGCAGAAAAATTTTCCTGCGGTCCCCTTATAAAACTGTTATTTAGAAGAAATTACTTTTGGTCTGCGTAAAAAATTTATTTTAATAGTTTTGGCTTAATATTTTGTGATGTGGTGTGAAAATACTTATATATTATTTGAATAAATCAAGGCCGCCACTATTAAAATAAATTATAAAAAACAAAATGAATTATTTTTCCAACTTGCTTATTATAAAAACTAACTGTGTGTAGCAGGAGATGAGGGAATGAAACGAATAAAAATACCTCCAACTACCTTAAGTTTTCATGATTGTACCGTTTTGTTTAAAGATCTTCTATGCTTTAAAATTGGAAATCAATATAATTCATTTTGTTAACTAACATCGTGATATATATATTTTGTTTTTTCAGAAACAATTAATCTTCATTCATCTGCATCTTCTATATAGTCAAATTTGTGTCACTGAGCTTACTGATACAAATGTCAGAATATTAATCGAAATCTATTTTATATTATTTTAATTATTAGTTATAAAATTTTCACTTATTTGTGAATAGTATGCTGTAAATACAAATCCCTTCTTGCGCATTAAAATTAAAAAAATCAAGTATTCATCATACTTTCAGGATAAAGTTCTCTTTATTGAGTCCTGAAGTATAGTACTGCCAATTGATCGTAATCACTTCGGCAAGCACCTTTTTTAAGGTATCAAAAGATTCAGTTTTTTTCATATAAATATTAGCACCTTTTACAAAAATATCTTCAATTTCAGCTTCAGGTATTGGCTCGGAATAAATAGCGGTTAACATATTGCTGAATTTCAGATCTGCCCGAATTTCATCCAGACATTCCATACTGTCTTTTCCGGGAATTCTGTATTTTATAAAAACAAGTTCAGGAACTACTGCATCATCATTATTCAAATATTCCATCAAACTTTTTCCGTTGCTGAAGCATTGAACTTTTATAGAGATTTTCAGCTCTTTCAAAATATTTTTAAAAAAAATCAAAGTGTTTTCGTCGTTATCTGCTACTATGACGTTCAGAAATTCTTTATTCATACTGCATTTTTGGATTTATGGCCGCGCTTTGGGCTCTTCTTCGCCTCCCTACAATTTTTTGAAACTGGGAGGGCGTGATTCCAGTGGTATTTTTAAATTGGGTACTTAGGTGGGCCACACTGGAGTAATTCAGTTTGTGGGCTATTTCTGTAAGGCTCTGTTTATTTCGAATGATCAGAGCTTTTGCATGTTCTATTTTCTGAAGAATAATAAAATTTTCTATGGAAGTATAAGCTACTTCAGAAAACAGGTTAGAAAGGTACCCATAGCTGTGGTTCAGTTTTTCAGAAATATAAATGGATGCCTTTACCGGAATGATCTCATCAGAAAAAACAAGCTCTACAATAGCATCTTTTATTTTCTGAACCAAAGCGGTCTTCTGACTTTCTATGATCTCAATACCATATTCGCCAAGATTCTTTTTAAAAAGATGATGTTGCTCCTGGGTAAAGGGTTCATAGAATTCCACTTCACCAAAATTCAGCAACCGGTACTTCAGACCGTGCTCTTTAAGTTTCTCGTCCAACACCTTTTTGCAAAGGGCGTTGAAATCAAATTTAACATACATTTTCATCCTAGTAATAAATAAGCCAAATTTTTAGTAAATATAATAATTTATTTCAATTAAAAGTGAAATAGGCTTATATTTTTTCAACATTACATAAATACAAAAAACTCCTGTATCTGAGAATACAGGAATTTAAACACTAAGGATGAAAAAAATATACTGATAAAAAGCTATGTCAGCTCAAAACCAAGCATATGAATGTATTGTTATAAGTGATTTGGTTCTGAAGCAAAGATGGTTCAAAAAAAGAAGTCACCTGTTATAGAATTACAGGATAAAGTTACAAAATTTTAAGTCATTTATATGTGAATTAGAAATTCCATCAAATAATCGTCCATTACAAACCCGTTGCCAATATCAAAAACACCCTCGTCATAAACCTTGTATCCCTGAGATTCATAGAAATTTCTGGCAGCATTATGTTTATTGACATTCAGAATAATCCTTTCGTTACCATTTTCCGCGACTTTATCGTTGAGAAACTGAAGGGCTGCTTTTCCCAAACCTTTTCCTTTGCTTTCCGGAACCAGGTAAATACGGTGCAATTTCGTGGTTTTTTCTTCATAATCATGTTCATACCCGATAAAGCCTTCATAGGAATCCTGATCCTGAATCAGGTAATAATGATAGGCAGGATTCAGAAGATGGTTTTTAATTTCGTTCTCGGAATACATTTCGGAAAGCATATAGTCCATCTGTTCTGCTGAAAGAATATCTGCATATGCATTTTCCCATGACCTTCTGGCCAGATTCTGAATCAAAGGAATGTCTTTTTCTGTTGCTTGTATAAATTTCATATTCTTATAAAACTATTATATTGTGCTATGATGATTAAAAAAAGTGAAAAGCCGGAGCCTTTCACTTGAGTTTATTTTGAATAATGATCATTGAAAATCACCTGAATTTGCAATCCATTGCTGAGTATTCATTGTTCACTTTTCTTTTTTTTAAATGTTGCTCATTTCAGCTTTAATTTTTGCATAAAGTCCTTCTGAAGCAGCAACTAAAGGAAGTCTTAAATAATTTTTAATGATTCCCTTTTCAGCCAGAATTACTTTAATACCACAAGGATTTCCTTCTGCAAAAATAAGACGGGTAATTTCTACCAGTTTGTTGTGAATCTCATAAGCTTCATTCACTTTACCATCCAATGCCAATTGTACCATGGTAGAAAATTCTTTCGGATATGCCTGTCCTATTACAGAAATCACACCGTTTCCGCCTGCCAGTGTTACTGGAAGTGTATATTCGTCATCTCCGGATACTAAAGAAAAACCTTCAGGTTTCTTTCTCAGAATATCAAAATACTGTAAAATATTCGGCGCCGCTTCCTTGATCATGAAAAGGTTAGAAAACTCTTTTGCAAGACGGATTGTAGTATCTGCCTCAATATTCTGTCCCGTTCTTGAAGGTACATTATAGATGATAATCTTTTTACCGGTAGATGCTAAAACTTTATAGTGCTGATAAAGACCTTCCTGATTAGGCTTATTGTAGTACGGTGATACGGAAAGTACAGCTTCAAATGCAGAAAGATCTGCCTCCTCAATCTGTTTCTTGACCTCCAGAGTATTGTTGCCGCCAATTCCCAATACCAAAGGAAGACGTTTATTATTTACCTTAATGATATGCTCAATTACCTGTTTCTTCTCTTCATCAGAAAGCGTTGCGGCCTCTGCCGTAGTTCCCAATACTACCAAATAATTGGTTCCGTTTTCAATATTATACTCCACCAGTTTTGTCAAACTATCGAAGTCAACGGATAAATCTTCATTAAAGGGTGTTACCAATGCAACACCTACTCCTTTTAAAATGCTCATCTGTTCGAATTATTTTTGTCAAATTTAGTCATTTACCTTAAGAATTTATAATAAATAATAATGTTTTATTATACATATAGTTATATTTGCATATACTAAAAGATTGTATGAAATCGTTATGACCGAAATTGTTTACAAAAGAATCAGCGATTGCATATGACCTTATAAAAAATAATTTGCAACATATGAAAAATAAATTCTTATTACTAGGAATTGCCCTGGCCTCGCTTACTGCCTGCAAAACAGCTTCTACGCTACAGCTTGCAGAGGTGAAGACCCAGAAAAATATTTCTATTAATAATGAGCTGAAAAATGATGAGGAGTTTGTAAAGTTTATTGCACCCTACAAGCAGAAACTGGACAGAGAAATGAACCAGAAGATCTCCCATACGAATGTAGATCTTACAAAGCAGGGGGACAATAGCAATCTGGGAAATCTTCTAGCCGATTATACCCTTGAAGGCGGTGATCAGTGGGCGAAAACTCATCTTAAACAGAATGCAGATGCCGCCCTTATCAATATCGGAGGAATCCGTACAACGATCGGGAAAGGAGATATTATGCTGAAAAATGTTTTTGAAGTAATGCCTTTCGAAAATGAGCTGATCATTGTAAAAATGAAAGGAACAGACTTACCAGCGCTTTTTGAATATTATGCAAAAACACAGGTAAACAATCCGGTTTCTCATTTATATATTGAAACCAACAACGGGCACCTGACTCAATCTTTGATTAACGGAAAAGCTATAGATCCGAACAGAGACTATTATATTGCCACTTCGGATTATCTTGCGCTGGGGGGAGATAATATGAAATTCTTTGCAAAAGGAGAAGCTATTCCTACAGGAGTGAAACTCAGAGATCTGTATATTGAATATTTCAAGAAAAATCCTGAAATTGTTCCCAACACAGATGTTCGTTTAAATTTTATCGGTAAGAAGTAATGGATAGAAAAAGTTTTTTAAAAGCAATAGGCGGCGGATCTTTAGCAATGGCTTTAGCTCCCAATATGATGATGGCGGAAGAATTGAAAATCCTTGATTTAAAATCCGCAAATAAACTGACCATTCTTCATACCAATGACCAGCACAGCAGAATAGAGCCTTTTGATGCAAGCTATACCAAAAATCCCAATCAGGGTGGTTTTGCAAGAAGGGCAAGCCTGATTCAACAAATCAGAAATCAGGAAAGCAATGTGTTACTTCTTGATTCCGGAGATATTTTTCAGGGAACCCCTTATTTCAATTTCTTTGGCGGTGAACTGGAGTTTAAATTAATGTCCATGATGAAGTATGACGCTTCTACCATGGGAAATCATGATTTTGATAATGGACTGGAAGGTTTTCTGAAGGTACTTCCTAATGCAAATTTTCCGTTTATCTGCTCTAATTATGATTTTAAAAATACCATCCTGGACGGAAAAACCTCGCCCTACAAAATCTTCAATAAGAACGGGATTAAAGTAGGAATTTTCGGAGTTGGAATCCAGCTGGATGGTCTTGTAGGCAAAAAACAGTATGCTGAAACCGTTTATAGCAACCCTATCGACGTTGCACAGCATTATTCGAATTTCCTGAAAAAAGAGCAAAAATGCGACCTTGTTATCTGCCTGTCCCACATAGGCTATGATTACAAGGAGGAGCCTACTAAAATAAGTGATAAAATATTGGCTGCCAATACTGAAAATATTGACATTATCTTAGGCGGTCACACCCATACATTCCTTCCGGAGCCTCAAACCTTCACCAACAGACAAGGGAAAAACGTACTTGTCAACCAGGTGGGATGGGCAGGTCTTCTTCTGGGAAGAATAGATTTTTATTTTGATACAAACAAAAACGTACAGCATATCTCCTGGAATAATCAGGTAATAGACAGCAGCATAACAGCATAATATGAAAAAACTCTCTATAATTTCTCTTGGTATTTTAGCCTCTCTGCAGTTTACTAAAGCACAGGTCATCTCATCCAAAAAATGGGCGGATCTTTTTTCCTACAACAATGTCATCGCTATGAAAGAAGACAATGGAAAGATTCTGGCAGCCACAGAAAACGGAATATTCTATTATACAATATCAACGGGAGAAATTACGAAGTTGTCTAAAGCTAACGGATTGCACAATATCGGGATCACCGCTTTCGATTATAATCCGAAAACAAAAATGGGTCTTATTGGATATGATAACGGTTCTATGGACGTTATTACTCCGCAGGAGATCAAGTATGTTGTCGATATACCTATTGCTGCCGGCTATAGTGGAGATAAAAGAATCAACCATATTTCCATCAATGGAGATCAGGCAGTGATTTCTGTAGGCTACGGTGTTTCTATATTTAATATGACGAATAAAGAATTTGGAGATTCTTCGTTTTTCATTTCGGGTGGTGCTTACGAAGCGAGTAACGAAGCCACCATATTCGGCAATAAAGTATATTCTGTTACCAATAGTGGTCTGAAAAGCCATGAACTGAATACGACCTTTCCGGTATACACGACTTGGACTAAGGAAGTTTCAGGTTCTTTTAAGCATATAGATTCGAAGTCTGAGCTTGTATTTTCATCCGCAACCAATGCATATATCTACAACAATGGTGTCCCTATCCAGCTTCCTACTGCTTTCGGGAATATCCGGGATCTTGTTATCTCATCCAACAATATTGTAGTGACTGATACCAGGATTTATACCTATGGAATGAATGGAGTGGCTTTAAATGCGGTAAGCCCTGGGGAAGAGTGTAATACAGCCATTATAGCCGGCGGAAAAATATTGAGCGGAACGGTATTATCAGGAATAAAAGACGAAAGTAACAATACCTATAAACCTTCCGGCCCACAGTTCAATTTCGCTTATAACATCAATTTATTCGACAATAATCAACTCTTGGTGTCCTCTGGTGCCAGAATCAACAACTATAACCACCCTGTTAATAATCCTAAAAAACCAGGATTCTATTACTTTAACGGCACAGAGTGGATTTATCCTTCATTTTTCATCAATAATCCAAGATATATCAATGTACTGGATGCGATCTTAAGCCCATTTGATAGTAATGAGGTCTTATTTACCAATTATACAATGTTTGATAATGGGGTCTACAAGATGAAATATAATGCCAGCAATAAAGATTTTGATCTGGTAAAATATTATAATTTGGCGGCTAATCCTTATACCCGTCGACCGGTAGGTTTTGCTGTGGATCCACAAAATAATCTTTTTGTATCTGTCGGATTTAACAACGGAGTAGCAGCTTCTATGGGAATCTATGATAAAGCCGCAGATGACTTTACTATAAAACCACTTGTACTTTCAAGTGAAACGACACAGAAACCTGTTTTTTATGAAAACATGCTGTGGGTTCCGCTACCACGATCGAATAACTTCTGGACCTACGACTATAAAAACCCTGCCAACCTTTCCGATGATACAGATTATATCATGGGAGAAGCGAATGGATTTCCGGAAGGAACAGTCTCTGTAGCATTCGATAAATCCGGAGATGCCTGGATTGGCACCTACTCTGGGATAAGAGTATTGCAGAATGCTGCATCCGAAATAAAAACGCCACAACCTAAGGCAGAACCTATCATCATCGAACAAAATGGCCTTGGTGAAGAGCTTTTCAGAGAATCCCTGATTTTACAGATCACCGTTGATACCGGAGATCACAAATGGGTATCTGTAGACGGAGGTGGAGTCTATTATCTGTCTCCTGACGGTCAGAAAACGATCAAACATTTTACCAGAGAAAACTCTCCCCTTCCTACCAACAGTGTTACAGACATCAAAATAGATAAAAAAACAGGAAAAGTTTATTTCGTTACCTATAATGGTATTGTAACTTACCAGGGAGATGTAGCGGACGTAACAGCCAACTTCGGAGATGTTCTTGTCTATCCCAACCCTGTCGTTTATTCTAATTTCAAAGGAAAAGTGACCATCAAAGGCCTGGCAGAAAAAACCAATATAAGAATCGTTGATGCTGCAGGAAATGTGGTACATTCAGCAGTGGCGAGAGGAGGATATTATGAATGGGATCTTAACAATCAGAAAGGAGCAAGAGTGGCTTCAGGAATGTATTTTGTTCTGATGACCAATGAGGACGGATCTGATAAAGCGACAGCCAAAATAGGAGTGGTCAATTAATGAATTCACAAAACGGTTTTTTACTTTCATTCATTAAATACGGAGAGAATGATGCAATACTGCATTGTTTCACAGAAGAAGAGGGTTTTCAGAGCTATTTTTTAAAAGGTATTTATTCTAAAAAGAATAAAAAGAAAGCCCTTTTACAGCCACTGAACAAACTCAACTTTTCCATTAATCCATTGAGGGGTAATGGAATTCCTTCTGTTTCAAAATTTGAACTGGTTCATACTATTGATATGTATACCGATATAAAGGCGAATACTGTCATATTCTTCATTTCAGATTTTTTACGCCAGATCCTTAAATATGAAACTAAAAATGCTCATATCTATTTTGAGATTGATCTTTTGATTAAGGAGCTGACCCATAAAAACTATCAGGCGCATCTTCTTTTTTTGCTTGCCGTACTAAAGATTCAGGGAGTGGCTCCTTTATTGGGTGATGGAAATTTTTTAGATCCGGAAACCGGAAATTTTTCTGCCAGCCCCAGCCACCAAATATTTAATGAAGAAGTTTCAATATTGTGGAAAACGGCATTGAGCACTGAAAACCTGTACACAACCAAAGTACATTCTTCTTTAAGAAAAGATTTTCTGGACAGTCTTCTGGTCTACTATCATTATCATATTACGGACTTCAAAACTCCGACCTCACTGGAAGTCATACAACAGATCTTTGAATAATTAAAAGCAAAGAAAGCTGATAACCGAAGACTAATAAGCAGATACAGTATTCCCTATTTACCTATTTTCCACTTTTACCACCTCATCTATCAGACTCTCTTTACTTTTGAGTTTTTATTTGTTCTTTTCACTTTATAAGAGTTTTCAGTCTCCTTTATCTTTTATATCTTCAGGCATCTCTGTTTCAGATTCGGCCATTTCTTTTTTAGAAAATCTCGGTTGCAGAATTTTGGCAATAAGCCCTGTCCATCCTGTCTGATGTGATGCTCCTACCCCACGGCCGTTATCTCCATGAAAATATTCATAGAACAAAATATAATCTTTAAAATCAGGATCGGTTTGAAATCTTTCATACTGCCCGTTTACAGGACGTTTTCCGTTTTCATCTTTCAGGAATATCTTCGCAAGCCGTTTATTCAGTGAATCAGCGATCTGATCCAGATTTGAATAATTTCCGCTTCCTGTAGGATATTCCACCAAAAAATCAGGACTGTAATAGAAGAAAAACCGTTGAAGGCTGTCTATGATCAGAAAGTTGATGGGAAACCACACCGGCCCTCTCCAGTTGCTGTTGCCACCGAAAATTCCGCTATCGCTTTCTGCAGGAGTATATTTTACACAATAATCTGTTTCATTAAGGTTCAGGGTATAGGGGTTATTTTCATATTCTTTAGAAAGAGCTCTTACCCCGTAATCACTTAGAAACTCTTCCGGATTCAGCATTCTTTTCAAAAGTCTTTTTAAGCGGTGTCCCCGAAGCAGTGATAAAAGGTGCTTGGAATCCTGTCCTTTAACTTCCCATCGGGAAACAAGGGATGCCAGTTCAGGTTTATTATCCAGTACCCATTTCATTCTTTTTTTAAAGTTGGGTAGATTTTCAATCATTTCATCATCAATGACCTCAACGGCAAACATGGGGATAAGTCCTACGATGGTTCGCAATTTTAAATACATGTGGGTTCCGTCACTGGAAGCTATGGCATCATAAAAAAACTCATCCTCTTCATCCCAGAGACTGAAATTTTCATCCCCCATATTATCCAGTGAGTTGGCAATAGACAGAAAATGCTCGAAAAATTTCATCGCCATTTCTTCATACACATTGTTGTAGAGTGCCAGTTCCAAGGCAATCCGCATCATATTCAGGGCAAACATAGCCATCCAGCTTGTTCCATCTGCTTGTTCCATCTGCTCACCGTTGGGAAGAACAGAATTTCTGTCGAAGACCCCAATATTATCCAATCCTAAAAAGCCTCCTTCAAAAATATTATTTCCATTGGTATCCTTTTTATTGACCCACCAGGTAAAGTTCATCAATAACTTCTGAAAAGCACTTTCCAGAAATTCCAGATCCGGTTTATCGTTTAGATACTCGTCAATTTTGAATACTCTGAAAACAGCCCAGGCATGTACAGGAGGGTTCACATCACTTAAGTTCCACTCATAAGCAGGTAGCTGCCCGTTAGGATGCATATACCATTCAAAAAGAAAAAGTTTCAGCTGATGTTTGGCAAAATCCGGATCTATGAGTGAAAAACTGATGGTATGGAAAGCCAGATCCCAGGTAGCATACCATGGGTACTCCCATTTGTCAGGCATAGAAATGATATGCTCATTATTAAGATGCTTCCAGTCATAGTTCCTGATCTTTTCACGGGATTTTGGAGGTCGAATCTCAGCAGGATCACCTTTCAGCCATTTTTCAACATTATAATGGTAAAACATTTTATTCCACAACATTCCGGCAAAAGCCTGTCTCTGTACCAGCTTTTCATCTTCTGAAGCAATTCCTTTCTGAATTTCAGCATAAAAATCATCCGCTTCCTTATGCCTCGATTCAATGGTTGTCTCAAAATTACTGAAAGGGTCTTTTAATTCTTTATCTGAAATTCTGAATTCAAATACCTTGGATTCCTTGCCTTGAAAAGATTCTTCAATAAAAAAAGAGGCCTTTGTTCCGGTATTTTTAGGATTTATTACTTGTGAATTTCCAGTCAATACAAAATCATTGATCCCGTCTTTGCAATATCTTGATTCATTAGGAGACTGATAAAGCCTTTCATTATTGCTTTCATTGTCACAAAACAACACCTTTGCAGATTGCCTGGCGTATATATTTTTTATTTCAAGATCCTGATGATTAATTTTTATATGGTCCGCTTCTTCTGCAGACAACTGAGGTTTATAATCATCATAGCCCCAGTTCCAGGTATTCCGAAACCAGACGGAAGGTAATATGATAAGAGGAGTTTCTTTTTCTGATTTATTGATAACAGTGAGTCTGACGAGTATGTCGTTCTGACTTTCTTTGGCATATTCAATAAAAATATCAAAGTATTCATTATGATCAAAAATACCTGTATCGATCAACTCATATTCCGGTTCGTTCTTACTTCTTTCTGCGTTGGTTTTTATCAGATCTTCGTATGGAAATTGATTTTGAGGATACTTGTACAGCATCTTCATATAAGAATGGGTAGGTGTAGAATCTAAATAATAGAAATATTCCTTCACATCTTCCCCATGATTCCCCTGCCCGTTGGTAAGGCCAAAGAAACGTTCTTTGACCATTTTATCTTTTTTGTTCCAGAATCCCACAGAGAAGACTAACTTTTGAAGATCATCACAGATCCCGCATATTCCTTCTTCTCCCCATCGATACGTTTTAGCTTCTGCCGTATCATGGCTGGTAAAATTCCATGCATCTCCATTTTCACTGTAATCTTCACGCACGAGTCCCCATTCACGGTTGCTGACGTAAGGTCCCCATTTTTTCCATGAAATATCTGAAATTCTTTCTTTTTCTGACATAAATCTTGATTATGAATAATGAACAATCTTCTCAATCAGGCAGGAAACAGCTTTAAGCCAGAAGTTTCTCTACCCTCCGGTCGAAAAGCTTTCAAACGTGGTCATTCCGCCATCAACGAAAATACTGGTTCCGGTGATGTAGTCTGCAAGGTCACTGGCCAGAAATGCAGCCAGGTTTCCTATATCCTGAGGCTGCCCGATCCTGTTGTAAGGAATGAGTGTAAGGAGCGAATTGAGTGCTTCCGGCGTACTCCATGCATTTTTATTGATTGGGGTTTGGATGGCTCCCGGGCAAATAGAATTGACCCTGATCTTATCTGCACCATACTCCTGAGCCAGAGTTTGCATCAGCATTCTGATTCCTCCTTTGCTGGTAGCATAATTGGCATGTCCTGCCCAGGGAATGATTTCATGCACAGAACTGATATGAATAATCTTTCCACAAGCCATGGAACGGGATGGATCTATCCCCCGGCGCAGAAATTCTTTAATGGCTTCTCTTGCGCAAAGAAACTGACCTGTCAGGTTTACCCCGATCACGGCATTCCATTGGTCCAGCGTCATTTCAGTGAATCCGGCATCTTTCTGAATACCTGCATTGTTGATCAGAATATCCACGGTTCCGAATTTAGCAACGACATCCTGAAACATTGTGATCACCTGATCTTCTTTAGAAACATCGCATTGGTAAGTGATCCCGTTTCCACCAGCATCCGTAATTTCTTTTAATACGGTTTGAGCTTCTTCCAAAGATCTTTCTGAAGAGTGATTGACGATGACAGTAGCCCCTGCTTCTGCTAAAGATTTTGCAATTCCTGAACCTATTCCGCTGGAGGCTCCTGTAATGATAGCGACCTGATTATGAAGTGATATTTCCATGTTCTGAGTTTGATGTTACTCAAAGTTATGGAAAGAAATCTGCAGATCGGAGATTATAATTTTAAAATTTTATTAAAGTTTTTTATACATCAGATATTGAGGACCGCTTCGCCCGATTCTGGTTTTCCCGTCATAAATATATCCCGCTTTAAGATAGATATGATAAGCGGGTTCATTTTGCTGGTTGACTGCCAGTACCAATTCATCACAGTCTTTGAAATTCTCCCTTACAAAATCATCAAGCTTCAGCATTGCCGTTTTTCCGATCCCTTTTCCCTGCATTTGAGGATTGACGGATAAAGAACGTATCAAAGCTGAACTGACATTATCCGTAAGTTCCAGTTTATCTTTTCCAAAATCAAGGACAAAAAAGCCTACAGGTTTACCCTCGTCAAAAATGGTGACCGGGAATGCATCATCGTCTTCTCTTGCCTCAATACTTTGCAAAGCCTGTTCAGCTGAAGCAGTGAAGCGCAGCTGATTTTCATCTAAAGCATAACTGACCCCCGGCAGGTCTTCCGGTGTGAAAAACTTTAAGTGAATCATAATTAGTGATGATAAATATCTTCATACATTACCCCGGCACGAATCTCAACAGGGAGTTTATTTTCTTCAGGAACAACCGGACAATTGTAGTCATAGGCATTATAAGCACAATACGGCTGATAAGAAAGGTTAAAATCCAATACAATGGTATTTCCTTTCGGAATTTTCAGATCCATATATTTTCCGCCGCCATAGGTTTCCTTCTCATTCGTTGCATCCCTGAACGGAAGAAACAGATGGTCTTTATATTTCTTTTGTTTGATCAGATCCAGACTTTGGTATAAAGTTACCGTATAAGGATTTCCGTCTAAGGTAAACGTCGCTTTTCCATACTCCTGATAAGATTTTGTTTTCCCTGAAGAAGTAGGAAGATCAAATGGTTTCGGATCTTTTGTTTTTACAAATTTTGCTGTTACTCTGTATTTCATATCCACCGGAAAGAAAGGGTGTTTTTTAAAATTTTTAAAATTATCACCTCTTAGTGGAGTCTCTTTCGGATTAAGATATTCAGCATTAAGTTCTTTCTGAAATTTCTGAACCTCGGCTTCTTCCTTTGAGAACTTTTTTTGAGAAAAAAACCATAGAGGTAGAATCAAAAAGAGCAAAATATATTTTTTCATGAATTTAAAATTATAAGTAAAGCTATGAATTTCTACCCTATCAAAAGTTAAAATTATAATAAAAAAGTATAATCTGTTTTAAATACAATTCTCTGCAATCTGTCTAGCATAGTTTTTGAGAAACCAAGCCCATGGACAGAAAGAAATTCATCAAGACCAGCGCTTTGGCCATCTCCGGTTTTTATTTTCTGCAATCCGATCTTTTTCGGGCAGCAGAACGAAGAATCGAAACAATAAAAGAAACCGTAGAAGCCCCCATTATCATTATAGGAAGCGGGTATGGTGGTGCAGTATCGGCTTTACGCCTTTGTGAGGCCGGAAAAAAAGTCCTGATGCTGGAAATGGGTCTTAACTGGGAGAAATCCGGAATCCCGTTCTCCAATCTTCTAAAACCGGGTAAAAGCTCAGCATGGCTGAAAAAAAAGACGATTGCCCCTTTTATGAATATTTTTTCACTGACCCCTTTTACGGGAACACTGGACCGGTTAGATTTTGAACATATCAATATCTGGGTAGGAAGAGGTGTAGGAGGAGGCTCACTGGTAAACGGCGGAATGGCTGTAACTCCTAAGGAAGATTATTTCAAAGAGGTTTTCCCGAATCTTGATGCTGAAAAGTTTTATCAACACTATTTTCCCAAGGTACATGAAGAGCTTAAGATAAATGTTATCGATGAACAGTTTTTAAAAGACTGTCCTTATTACAAATTTACCAGAGTAGGTGAAGGAGAAGCCCATAAAGCAGGTTTTAAAACCATAAGGGTTCCGAATGTCTATGATTTCAAATACATGGAAAAAGAATTCCGGAATGAAGTTCCCCGCTCTGCCCTTAATACGGAAGTGATCTATGGAAATAATCACGGGAAAAACAGCCTGGATAAAACCTATCTGAAAAAAGCGCTGGAAACCGGTAATCTGGAAATCCTGGACCTCCATCGTGTGGATCAGATTCAACTGAATGAAGACAAAAGCTATACCCTGAATGTGCAACAGATTGATACTTCAGGCAATATTACAGCTGATAAGACTTTTACCTGTAAAAAACTGATTCTTGCAGCTGGAACAATGGGTACTTTACAACTGATTCTGCGGTCTAACGCGATGAATGGTCTGCCTGTTCATGACCAGATTGGAAAAAGCTGGGGAAATAACGGAAATTTTATGACCGGAAGAAATTGGGTAAAGCCTCTTTCCGGAGGTACAGGTGCCCAACAATCCACAATTCCCGTAGGAGGAATTGATAACTGGGAAGATCAGGAACACCCTTTTTTCACAGAAATTGCCCCATTGCCTATGGGAATGGATGTTGCTACAGCATTGTATTTATTGATCAACAGGGTGGATAAAAAGGGAGAAGTAGGCTATGATAAGACGAAACAGATCCTGAAACTGGATTGGAATGAGACTCATACAGCCAAAATGAGAGAAAACGCCAAATATTTCGTCCGAAAAATGAATCAGGCCAACGGAGGGACCAGAAGTCATTTTCTTTTCAATAATGGCTTTGGCGCAGACATCTGTTATCATCCGCTTGGAGGATGTGTGCTGGGTAAGGCAACCAATGAGTTTGGAAAATTGAGAGATCATGAAAATCTATACGTTCTGGACGGATCGTTGATTCCCGGAACCATCGGCGTCAATCCGTTTGTAACCATTACCGCAATTGCTGAATATTGTATTGAAAACCTGATTCTGCAGAATGAATTTGCTTAAGACATTGATTTTACTTCTTTAAGATAATTCCGAATGTCTTTTTCAAGGGTATGGGGATATTCAAAGTTGAGTTTTTCCGCCAATGCTGTACCCAGTTCATGTACCAGATTAGCACAAGCTAATAAAGCATCCCAGTTTTCTTCAATATCACTCCCGGAAAAGGTAGCTTCTACTCTATTCCAAAGGTCATCAGAAAGGTATTTTGGGAAAAGCCTTCCGTGTTTGTTGGTGGTGATATTATGCCAGTCATGATCAGCGGCGATATACCATTCGACCAAAGGAACCAGATAGTCTGTTCTCAGAATATTTTCAGACATAAATTTAGCATAGAAAATATCTCCCCGTTTCAGGCATTTCGCCACGTAGGTGGTATCCCACCAGAAATCATTCAACAATTGCTTAAATTTCTTTTCTGAAGGTTGATGAATCATGACCGACTGATAGGTAGGAGGTTTCAGATCCCTGGTAAGCCCATCTTTATCAAGTAAAACTTTATAACCGACATCCCAGTCATCGGGAAGTTTTTCTTTTTTTATTTCTGTAATGAATTCTGAGGTCTGGTACAATTTAAAGTCAACTTTTACATGATCTTTATACAGGACCATTTTCATCGCATGTACCCCATCGAATACCGTATCATCTTCTTCAATCATAGAAATAGGATCACCGAAAAGGTTGAGCCAATCGTTATTGACCTCGTATGCTTCTCTGTTGTCAAAAACCAGTTCCACATCAAGGTCACTGAAGTCATCTACAGGAGCATAAGGATTTACCAGCGAACTTGTCAGAAGAACAGCACGAATATCCGGGTTATTTTCTGCCCAATGAATGATCTGCTTCAGTTTTTCTTCCCGTACTTTCATGCTGGTTAATAAGATTCTGATATTTTCACCCGATAGATGTCTGATGAGTTTCTTTTAATTGATTCTACAAAAAAACCGCCTTCCTCAGGAATCACTTCTTTCAGATCAAAACTTTTACAATCCTTCGGAAGTCCTGAAAATATAAGGGTAAACCAAAAATCTTTCATAAAAGGAACAGGCGTCCAGTAAGGAGAAATGGAAATATTTTCAGCATGAATCAATTTGCTCCTATGCTCAGACTGATTGTCAAAAAGATAGGTCGAATGCCAGATCCTGATCAGGTTTCCTAAAAAAGGGGATGCCGGAAAGCAACAATGCACAATCACCTGCCTCTCCTCTTCTGTTTTGGCCTGAAGAGACTCCAGGAGTTCTTTTGCAATGACTGGCTTTACAACTACTTCTTCCACGTTGTTATAAGTAATAGATAATGGGCAATGCGTCTTCTATTCCTATCTTACACATTGCCCACTATTGATGTTAATATTCTAATTCCAGTTTTTCTTTTGTATAATTCCTTACTTCATTGGTAAGTGCAGGGTTTTCTGCCAGTTTCTGACCATAAGAAGGAACCATTTCCAATAACTTCTCTTGCCATTCTCCATGGAATCTTTCAGGGAAACATCTTTCAAGAACATCCAGCATAGCATATACAGCGGTTGAGGCTCCCGGTGAAGCTCCCAACAATGAAGCAATAGTACCGGCTTTATTCACAACGACTTCAGTCCCGAACTCAAGCTTTCCGCCTTCTTTTTCGTCTTTTTTAATGACCTGAACTCTTTGTCCTGCAACTTTCAGCTCCCAGTCCTGTTCTTTAGCATCTTTGATAAATTCTCTCAAATGCTGCATTCTCTGAGCTTTCGTCATCGCCACCTGCTGAATAAGATATTTGGTAAGTGGGATATTGTGCCACCATGCCCCGAACAATGATTTTAGGTTTTTGGTATTGACGCTTTCGGGAAGATCCAGGTAACTTCCTTCTTTCAGGAATTTTGTTGAGAAACCTGCAAAAGGTCCGAAAAGAAGAGCTTTCTGCCCATCAATGATTCTAAGGTCAAGGTGAGGAACAGACATTGGCGGAGCATCTACAGTAGCCTGTGTGTATACTTTCGCCTGATGCTTTTCTACCAATTCCTGATTATGAGTCACCAGCCATTGTCCTGAAACAGGGAAACCTCCGTATCCTTCGCTTTCTTTTATATCTGAGCTGTCCAATAGCGAAAGAGCATATCCTCCGGCACCGATAAACACAAAATCAGCAACAACTTCCTGTTTGTGGCTGTGGATTCTGTCTTTTACCTTCATTTCCCACTTTCCGTTTTCTCTCGGAGAGATGTCTTTTACCTCATGGTATAGGAAAACGTCTACATTGGAATCTTCCAGCAGGTGTCTACCCATTTTTCTGGTCAATGTTCCGAAGTTCACATCCGTTCCCATATCCATCTTCGTGGCTGCCATGACTTCGGATTTATTTCTTTTGCTCATGACCAAAGGAATCCATTCTCTCAGTTTTTCATGATCCGTGGAGAATTCCATTCCTGAGAAAAGAACCGATTCGCTCAATTTATCATGACGCTTTTTAAGGTATTCAGCATCTTTTTCACCAAATACAAGACTCATATGCGGACACGAGTTGATAAAATCTTTAGGCTCTTGAATATACCCTTTGGAAATAAGATAAGCCCAGAACTGCTTTGAAATTTCGAACTGTTCTGCGATACTTTCAGCCTTTTTTATATCGATGGTTCCATCGGGTTTTTCTGGCGTATAATTTAGCTCACAAAAAGCGGAATGGCCTGTTCCGGCGTTGTTCCATGCTGCTGTACTTTCTTTGGCAAATCTTCCAAGCCTTTCGAAGATTGCGATTTCCAGATTGGGATCAAATTCATGGAGTAATGTTGCTAATGTAGCACTCATAATTCCGCCTCCTATCAGTACAACGTCGTATTTAGGTTTCGGTGTTCTGCTTGTAAGCGATTGTGACATAATTTTAAAATTTTACTTCAAATTTCGGGAAAAGTTTTAAAAAGAGAAACGTGTTTAACGATTTTAACACGTTAATTTTTGGCTGAAAAATTCTTCCTGACTGTACAACAAAAAATCATGGAAATTATCAATAAAGTTTCATTGAAATGATGAATCAAAATGAAACTTCAGGGATAATTTTCTACAAAAAATACCATGTTTTTTAAAAAATATAACTCACTGTATCGTAACTAATTAAAACACAATACAGTGTCTTATATCCCCTAAAAAATTAAGTTTATTTAAGTTCGTCTCTGAAAACCCCACAATCATAATCATTTATGGTTTATTGTTTTTTCAACAAGAAGTGATTAAACATTAAACAAATTAAACCAAAAATCACTTTTTATTGAAAAATAATCATTTTTATAGATAAAATTCTAAATTAAACATAATAATTAAACGTTTTTTTTACGTACCTTTCAATAAATTAATACAGAATTAGGTGTATTAATTTAAATTATTTCGTAAACAAACTTAAAGATGAAAATTGTTAACTTAGTGAGTACATTGTTCGCTACAGTGGCCTTTGCCCAAAGCGGAAGTGTAGGAATCAACACGTCCAAACCGGACACGAGTGCTATTCTGCACATTGAGAACTTCAATGGAGTTTCTGCGACTGCTACCGCCACCCTATCAGGAGGTGCAGTAACCGGAATTACCATCAACAACGGAGGAAGCGGCTATACTACAGCCCCAACAGTCAATTTCTACGGAGGAGGAGCCATTGTCAACGGTGGTACCAAAGCCCGTGCTACAGCTACCATCACCAACGGTGTCGTGACCGGAATTACCCTCAACAGCGGCGGAAGCGGCTATACTACAGCCCCTACAGTAACTTTATCCGGAGGTAATAAAGGTCTCCTGTTTCCTAATCTTAATATTACAGATGTGAGCAACACCACTTCCCCGGTAGCTTCACCCGCCAACGGCCTCATTGCTTACAACGGAGGTACTAACAGCAATAATAAAACGCTGTATGTTTTCAATGGTACAACAAACAGATGGCAAAGCAGCACTGACGCCGAAAATACCCCAAAGGTTGCTTATCTTGATTTTACAGGATCTTTGTCTGTACTGGATAATGCTGCTGCAGGAGTCAATGCTTTACTGATGGTAAACCCTCCGGCTATTTCAGGGGTATCCAATATCAATGGTTTTAAAGTGGTTCAGAATACAGCATTCGGTGGATATTCGCTGGTATTGCCACAGGGAAATTATCTAGTAGAGGTCAATCTTAATCTGAATTCTCCGCAGGAGATTCCTTCAGGACAGGGTGGAACAGCTCCTCTTACAGGAAGTTCCTATTATCTGATGGGATATTTTATCGACTTTACCAACGATGTATACAATAATACGACCAATACTTTTACAGGAGGGGTCAATAACCGAAAAGAGGTTCCTATTGTTTCTAAAGTAAATACCAACCATCTGGCTACCTGGTCTTACTATTACAGTGTTCCAGCCAACGCCAATGCCAATATCATCGGAGGGCTGAGGTTACGATTAGGCAGAATGCAGAACAGTACATTCTATGATCTAGTGAATGTGATCCCTACCGGATCTTATATCAAAATATCTCAACTTTAAAAAAACACATATGAAAAGAAGTTATATCCTGCTATTTTTAAGTATAGCTCAGATAATATATGCTCAAGTAGCGATTGGGAAAACAACTGTCAACAGCTCTGCTGTTCTAGAAATATCCGAATCTACCAACAAGGGGGTTCTTCTTCCCAGAGTAGACATTGTAGATATCCTCAACAATACTTCACCGGTCAATAATCCTGCAGAAGGGCTTGTTGTATACAATAAAGGAAACTCGATCAGCCCGGGTATTTATCTATGGAAAAACAACAGATGGACCCAACTGGCTGATACGTATAATCTGGTAAGCTACATGATCCTTCAGCGAACCACAGATTATTCCATATTAGCTAATTCAGCAAACGGAAGTTTCAAAAACTTTACGGATGCAGGCTTTACAACGGTATCGAATGATATTGGAGCATCTTACAGCAATACGACAGGACTTATTACCCTTCCGGGGAACAGTGGCTATCTGGTCAATCTATGCCTGAATATCAAAACAACTCTTGAGAGTTCAACGCTGGGAATCGGAGGAACTCCTGTTCATCTTCATCAGTATCTGGTGAAGCTGATAGATCCGGTAAGCGGAACACAGTATGGAAAAACAATCAGCATCAATGCGCAGTCGATTGCCAGCAACAAAACCCATACGCTGAATCTGAGTTTTTCCTTTGTCGCAACATCCGCTACTCCCATTAACCTGGTTCCGGCTATTGCTCACGATGATGGAGGAACCTATCAGTTAAATGCCGGTGGTGCTTCTCCCAATAACGGAGAAATAATTATCACCAATGCAAAAGTTGACATCCAAAGATCAGCCCTTAATCAATAATTCGTATTATAATGAAAACCTATATTAATCTTGTTTGTACGGTTCTTGTTCTGCTTGGCACTTCTGTAAACGCACAAGTTGGCATCAATACAAACACTCCCAATTCCAGTAGTGTTCTTGACATCAATTCGTCTAACAAAGGGGTTCTTATCCCCCAATATGACCTTACAATACTCAACAGTACAACTACGCCTATTTCCAATCCGGCTGACGGACTGATGATCTATAACAAAGGAGGTCTGTCTACCTATCCTAAAGGATATTACATTTGGATTCGAAACCAATGGCAACGAGCCATTCTTTCCGGAACTGAGCCGCAAATCATGTCTCTGACCATCGGTCCAGGTGTTCTGATTCCTACAGGCAGTACGGATAATACCCTGGGCAGCTTCACGGTAGCCTCCAACAAAATTACCGGAGCTTCATTGGGAACTGATAATTCTACGATTACTCTTCCTGCAGGAACCTATATCGTCCGATATTCTGTAGATTCCAGCAATGGCAATAATAATAACGGAACCGCCAATACCCAGTATCTTGGCCAGAATTTTACGTGTACAAGATCTTATCTTGTTAATACAGCAACCACTGCAACGATCACGGAAACCAACAGAATGTGCCAGTTATCAAGTTCCTTTACTTTTTTCCAGGGAAGCTATTTTCTGAAATTAACATCGCCTACCACGATCAGACAAAAGTTTGAATTTGATGCCGGAAACGGATTTACAGCCAGTAATCTTAATATCCGGTCGTCCCTGGTTCTGGTTATTACTAAAATGAGCCAATAAAAAAACTTAAGCATTTTTATGCTTAAGTTTTAAATTATCTTTGAAACAAGGCTTTAGGGTAAAGCCTTGTTTTTTAGTTCAATTTTGCAGTCAGCTTTTTAAACTGTTTTTCTGCATTTTTACCATCATAAAGAATGGCATATACCGTATCGATGATCGGTAATTTAAGATTCTTCTGTTTCGCGGTCTTATAGATGGATTGTGCAGCATAGTATCCTTCTGCTACCATATTCATCGACTGAATTGCAGATTTTACGGTATATCCTTTTCCGATAAGATTACCCAGGTTTCTGTTTCTTGAGAATAATGAATAAGCGGTTACCAAAAGGTCTCCCAGATAAGCACTTTCATTCACATCTCTTGGTGCTTCATAGATGGCTTCCAGGAACGTTTCCATTTCACGGATGGCATTGGAAACAAATACTGCTGTGAAGTTATCTCCATAGCCTAGCCCACTCGCTATTCCGGCTCCTATTGCGAAGATATTTTTAAGAATCGCACTGTACTCATTTCCTAAAATATCTTTACTGGTCTGAACCTTGATAAAGTCTGAACTGAAAATTCCTTCCAGTTTTTCAGCTGTTTCATCTTCTACCGTAGCAATCGTAAGATAGGAAAGTCTTTCCATAGCTACTTCTTCAGCATGGCAAGGTCCTGCAATAACGGCCTGATTTCTGAAACCTATTTTAAATTCATCACGCAGGTAATGCGCCACCACATCATTGACTTTAGGAATAATTCCTTTGATTGCGGAAACAAAGATCTTATCTGAATAATCACACGTCATTTTATCCAAAGTATCAGACAGGTAAATAGATGGTGTTGCCAGAACAATTACATCACAGGCAGAAACCAATTCATTAATATCCGTTGTCAGCTTTAAGCTTTTAAGGTTAAAATGAGCTGCCGTAAGATAAGTGGGATTGTGTCCGCGAAGCTCAATGGCTCCTTTTACAAACTCACTTCTTACACACCAGTGTACTACTTTGCAGTTTTCAACAAGCATTTTTACAATAGCGGTTGCAAAACTTCCGCTTCCTACTACCCCTACAGAAATATCGTTTTTAGTCTTTTTCGGATTCGAAGATTCTGAATTTGTTTTCTTTTTAGCCATAATTGGAATGTGTACTGCAAATATATTAAACAAAGATTTAACGGGGAATTTGAAAGCATGATAAAAACCATTTTTTGAAAAAAATAACACCTCCGCACAATTAAATACCTAATTCAACGTTAGATACAGAAAAAACTGAATTTTTATTAAGAATATCTCACAATGCTTATTTTTAATTAAATTTACACCCTTAAAACCGTTTTAAAATTTATTAAGAGAAGAAATATGAAAAAATTTCTAAACAGCAAGAAGAACGTAAACATTCTCCTGGGAGGACTTTTACTAGTAGTTTTTGCACAAGGAGTCTTTATAGCCAAACTCTTTTCCGAAAAGGATGACAAAACCTATGAGGTAAACCTTGTAAAAATAAACACTGAAAAAGACAGTGTAGATTATTTAAAAATGAAAACAGATCTTACGTTAGTAGATCAGACCGTAGGTCAGCTGAACTCTTTCCTTAAATCTAAGGATATTGCCAATGAAAAACTGATGATGCTCGATCAGGACAGTATTTCAAATTCTATTTATCTTTCCAAACAAGCCAACCGATACAGCCAGTACCTGATGGACCTTCAGAAAAAACTGATGCAGGTTCCACTGGGAATGCCTACAGACGGATACATTTCCTCTAATTTCGGGGTGAGAAAGAATCCTATTCCATTTAAAACCGTATTTGCTTCTGTAAAACCGAGTGCCACTGTTGAGGCTAAACCGGTAGCTGTTGCAGCCCCAAAACCGGAAGTAAAAGCTGAACCTGTAGAAAAGATTGTAGAACTTACAGACAGCTACGGAAACAAAAGAGAGGTAAAGGTAATGGTAACTCCAAAAGCAACTCCTGTAGCCTCTTCTACCCCTGCAGCCCCTACCGCTACAAAAGCAGTTGCAGCAAACGGTTCTGCTAAAACAACACCTGCAGAGAAAAACAACCCACCTGCCGAAGCAGATCAGATGCAGTTCCATAAAGGGCTGGACATCGCAGTAGCATACGGCTCAGATGTAAGAGCTGCCGCTGCCGGAACCATTATTTTCTCCGGACAGAAAGGAGGATATGGAAATTGTGTGATCGTTTCCCACGGAAACGGACTGGCTACTTTATACGGACATTTATCACAGCTTGTTTCTAAAGTGAATGATAAGGTAAAAGTTGGTCAGGTCATCGCAAAATCGGGAAATTCCGGGCGTTCTACCGGACCACACCTTCATTATGAAGTACACAAAAACAATACTCCGGTGAATCCGAAATTGTTTATGAATCTATAAAAAACAAAAGCTGTCTCCACGTGAGGCAGCTTTTTTTGGCTTCTAAACACTGGTTAAAACTATTAATGTTCATGTATTTAAACACGAAGAACACTAATATCTTCACAAATATCACAAATGAAATTATTACGATGTGGAATCTGCGAGACTTTATTTTAACGCCAGGAATACGCTAAGGGGTTATAAAATTGCATGCTTATTTTTTCGGTCGCGAAGGCATTTCATTCAGCTATGGAATCGATCAATAGCCTTGGCTAAGTGCCAACGCCCCTGCGAACGGAATATTTCTTCTTTTCAATTAAAATCTTTGCGAACTCTGCGTTGAAATAATATCAGAATAGCGACTAATTTTAAACACGAAGAACACTAATATCTTCACAAATATCACAAATGAAATTATTACGATGTGGAATCTGAGAGACTTTATTTTAACGCAAGAAATACGCTAAGGGGTTATAAAATTGTATGCTTATTTTTTCGATCGCAAAGGCATTTCATTCAGCTATGGAATCCATAAATAGCCTTGGCTAAGTGCCAACACCTCTGCGAACGTAATTTTTCTTTTTTTCAATTAAAATCTTTGTGAACTCTGCGTTGAAATAATATACAGAATAGCCACTAATTTTAAACACGAAGAACACTAATATTTTCACAAATATCACAAATGAAATTATTACGATGATACTTCTGCGGAATCTTCGAGACTTTATTTTAACGTCAGGAATACGCTAAGGGGTTATAAAATTGCATGCTTATTTTTTCGGTCGCGAAGGCATTTCATTCAGCTATGGAATCGATCAATAGCCTTGGCTAAGTGCCAACGCCTCTGCGAACGTAATTTTTCTTTTTTCAATTAAAATCTTTGTGAACTCTGCGTTGAAATAATATACAGAATAGCCACTAATTTTAAACACAAAGAACACTAATATCTTCACAAATATCACAAATGCAATTATTATGATGTACATCTGTGGAATGTGGGATAATTTATTTTAACGCCAGATGAAGTTTTGAGGTGACTTTATCTTAATTTATTATGATTATGATATAACAAAAAATAGCTGCCAATGGCAGCTATTTTTTTATTTTAAAATTTTAAGAGTTCCTTTCGGGTGGGTAAATGTACCGTCTGGCCCCGCAATATTGGAATACACTATATTTTTATTGTAATCCTGGATATGAGTCACATTGAATCCCAGGTGAGGTTCATGCCAATAGACCATAAAAACATTCTTTGCAACTTCTACAGCTGTATATGCTACTGTATCTGTACTGTTTTTTGAACTTCCTGCAGTTCCGGTGAAGGTCATGGTTGTATTGTCTTTAAAATCCAGAACAAATTTTACTGCTCCAAAATCTACTTCTACCTTGCGACCGATAGCGGGATAAGGTGACTTTAAATCCCAATCCATTTCTTTAAGGAAAACTTTCACTCCCATTTCCAGTTCTTCTTTTCCCGGAAGGTCAGGATATTTTTTTACCATAGCTTCTACAATAGAGGCGGTAGTTTTATTTTCAGTCACAGCCTTTTTATAGTTCTCAAGATAGTTTTTAACAAAATCCAGAGATTGAGGAGACAGAGATTGTTTTGCAAAATGAGACGGGATCACCTGCTCAGGCTTCAGTGACTGCATGGCTTCAATCTGCCCGATCCACTGATCAATTGCTTTCACATTCTGAGTATCTGCCATCCAAAGATGAGAACCTGTGGAAACAGAAATACCTCCTGCTACTGTTTTGATTGATGGAATCCAAAGGAAGCTGTGTGCAGGATCTTCAGGGTTCTGTCTGATCTCAATTCTATTTCCTTCAAGATCAGGAAGGGCTGTCACTGCTTCCGGAACGATAATTTCTGAAGGAGCATCTTCTTTCAACTGCGGTTTCCAGACTGTCATCTTATCATCTTTTGATGCAGAAATAAGATAGGCTGTTTGCGCTGTTGAAACAATTTTTACGTTGGGAAATGCTTTTCTGATAACATCCAGCCCAAAATAAAAATCAGGATCACTGTGAGAAATAAATACTGTTTTCAGGTTTTTGCCTGTCGCCTTTATCTGCTTAACCAGTTCTTCCGCATATTGCTTCTGAAACTGACCATCCACAAGCATTGCATCTTTGTCCCCGTAAATAATGGTTGACGTGACAGAAAAGATAGCTTTTGAACCGGGGTTATAAACTTTTACTTTTAAGTTTCCTGCCAGTAATATGCTCATAAACCCCAGCAGGGCAGCCAATGATAATAATTTCTTTTTTAACATTTTTGTTCTTTTAGATTAATAAGCTGCGGTGAAACGCTCACGGATGTGGTTATTCTGCTCAAGTTCATCCACCAAAGCCACTGCAACATCTTCTACAGACAGACGGCTTCTTCCGTTTTCATCAAATACCGGAGTTTCCAGTGAAGTTCTGTATTTCCCTGTTCTTGTTCCTACATTCGCCTGGTTCATTTCCACTGCAGGGCTGAAGAATGTCCAATCTAAAGTATTGTTTCCTTTGATCTTGTTCAAATAATCTCTGGCTGCTGTCGCTCCTGGCTTATAAGCATCCGGGAAGTCCGGAGTGTCTACGATCTGTACGTTATCCGGAGTATAAAGGCTACCTGCCCCTCCTACAACGATCAGTCTTTTAACTCCTGATTCTTCTACCGCTTTTTCGATATTTTCAGAACCGTTCAAAAAGTCATTGTAAAGATTAGGGTTCGTCCAGCCTGCATTGAAAGCACTGATTACAGCATCACTTCCTTTCAGGGCTTCTGCCAGTTCTGTTACGTTGTTTACATCTATACTTTTTGCGGTTACATTTTCCTGTGTTTTTACCTTCGATGCATCTCTTACTAAAGCTTCAACGGCATAACCTCTGTCTGCTAATTCTGTTACGATGTGTGCTCCTACAAATCCTGTGGCACCAATTACGGCTACTTTTTTCATAATGTTTTATTTTTAATTAAATTGTAATAAATTTTGTTACATTTAAGGCCAAAAAATTTTATTCGAACTGATCTGCGAATTTCTGCAAAGATTTGTCTCCTAAAAAGTTAACAACCAATTGATCTGTTTCTTCAAATAATGTATTTAAATGAACGTTAATTTCTTTTCCTACGCTACAGGCTGGATTAGGGTTCTGATTTTTCTTCCCTAAAACTTCCGTATTCTTTACGGCTTTATAAATCTCAGAGATTGTGATCGTCTCAGCACTTCTGCCAAGCTGGCTCCCCCCTTCTTTTCCCTGTCTGCTGGTAATAAGACCGGCCTCTCTCAGGACGCTGATTTCCTTACGTACAATTACCGGATTTACATTGATGCTACCGGCAACCCATTCAGAAGTAAGCCACTCCTGAGGGCTTTTCGCCAATAAGGTCATAATATGTACTGCCGTAGCAAATCTTGTATTGTTCATTGTAATTACATGGCAAAGGTAAGCATTTTTTAAATGTAACAAAATTTATTACAGTTAAATTTTTCTTAAAGGATCAATTTATCCAGATCCAGCAGCAAATAATTGATGTTTTGATTAATCGTTCTTGTTGCCGATTGCATCTGATTGAGCATGGCTGCGCGGTTATGAAGATCATCTGCCCTGTAAAACCCTCCGTCACTGAAAATAACAGATTTATCAGCAGCTTCTTTTACATCATCAAACTGGTAATGCAGCCATCTTTGTTTCATATTCCCGATAATGGAATGTTCTTCTTTGTTAGAAAATTTCTTCTCCGTATACATATACCAGATAAAAGGTGGAAAATTGGGTGATTCCAGTTTTTCTCTCCAAATGTCTCTTAACAGGTTTCTCTGGTGGATAAATTCTACTTTTTTTCCTTTGGGATTAAGGGTTGCCAAACCAAAACCTGCTCCTAAAATACCTCCTCCAATACCTATTGCATTATCCCAGCCGTCACTTTTCACTATTCCGCCCGCTATTGAAGAAGCAGCTCCGGCAATGATAGAATATAAAATCAATTTATTATTTCTGGAAGAATTCAGGTTATCTACATAATTTCCGATCTGGGCTACTCTTTCTCCTTCACAATCGAATTCTGCGGCTACGGCATCCAGTTCAGTTAATGCAATGGTAATTCTGCTGTTGATTTTGGTTTTAAGCTGTAATATTTTCACCTGTGAAGTGAGTGAAGAATCTTTTTTAAGTTGGATAATTTTATGAACATCATCCAGATTATTCAATGCATTTAAGATCAAAATACTCTGATCCGTAAAGGTTTCCTTCAGGTCTTTATTGGCCGTCAGAATAGAATCCGAATTATAAGACGGAAGTTTATTATTGTAATTGTACTTAAAAGGAGCCTTACAATAGCTGTCTTTCAAGGTAAGAATATTTTGCTGAATAGCCTGATTTTTTTTGGAAACACAGGATACCAATAGGCCAGCAATAGCAAAAAGGTAAAAAAGTTTTTTCATTCAGTTATATTTTGTGTTGCCTAGCGTAATGTAAATTCACCTCTTCTTTCATCTTCAATTTACAAATACGAATATAGTACAAATAAAAAAATTTACCTGAAATCAGGTAAATTTTTAATCTATTTTTAAGTTGGATTATTTAATATCCAGCAATTCAACTTCGAATACAAGGGTACTGTTTGGCCCGATTTCTTTGCTGATCTCCTGATCTCCATAAGCCAGGTGTGGCGGAATGATCAGTCTCCATTTGCTTCCTACAGGCATTAACTGAAGTGCCTCTGTCCATCCTGCAATCACTCTGTTTAAAGGGAAAGATGCAGGAGTACCTCTTTTTACAGAGCTATCAAAAACCTTACCTGAAATAGTGGTTCCGTGATAATGGCATTTTACAGTAGATTTAGGACCTGGTTTTGCTCCGTCACCTTCTGTAATGATCTCATACTGCAAGCCGCTTGGTAACTGCACAACGCTTTCTCTTTTACCATACTCTTCCATATATTCCTTACCCTCTTTAAGGTTTTTTTCGGCCAGTTCTTTTTTACGTTTAAATAACATATCTGCTACGCCCATAATTTTTTTTTTGCAAAGATAAGACTTTTTGGATTGGAACATAGAAACAGAAAAACGATGATCAAAAGATACACTCTACCTCTATGAATTTTATGGTAAAAAACGCATCATTCCGTTTGATTAAAAATTTAAAAATCAACAATTTAAACAAATTACACTTTGAAATCCGGAAGCCATATTCAGTTTCACCCTCCTCTTCTTCATTCCATTGCTATTAAAATTCAAATAATTGTAATATTTGCTTAACGCAGATTCCGAAACTTGGCGTTATAATTGAATTTAAAAACTAAATGCCAAATCCATTAAAATATAATAAGAAGTTTGACGAGCTTAATGAAGAGGAAAAAAAACTTCTGGAAATCAATAAAAAATCGATTGCCGATTTTGTGGAGCAATCCTCTTCTATCAGCGATGTCAATTATGCGACCAGAAATGCACATGCAAAGACTTATGCAGTTGCTAAAGGAACATTTTGGGTAGATCCTTCGATCCCGGAATCGCTGCAGCCTTTTTTTGATAAAGAAAAATTTGACCTCATCATCAGGTTGTCTAATGCACAGCTGAAGATCAAAAATTCAAAGAAAGACTTTCCAGCCTATGGATTTGCCGTGCAGATCAAAGATGAAAACGGAGGTCTTCTCGCCAATTTCCCCCTGGTGAATTTTCCTTTATTCCCTGTGAATTCTGTATCTACTTTTTTAAAATTATTTACAGCCATCAACCGTTCCTATATCAAAAAATGGTACAGTGTATTTCCTGTGATCGCCCAGATGGTAAAAGTAATTCCATCCGTTTTCAATGCTTCTTTTATCAAAAATACCTTGAAGCTGATCGGAAAGAAAAATGATTTTATCCTCTCTTTTGATTATTATTCTGTAGGAGCCTATCGCCTGGGAGACCATATGATGAAGATCAGGCTGAGGCCGCAATCTGTAAATAAGAATATGGATAAAAAACAGGATACGAAAAAAGCTTTAAAAGACTATTTCCAGAAAAATGATTTTACTGCAGATGTTTTGATTCAGCTTTGCTATGACCTTAAAGACCAACCGATCAACAAACTGAATGTGGAATGGAAAAACTCACCATTCATTAAAATCGGGGAGGTGAAAATAGAAAGGGATTCTTTATTGGATGCCCGTAGCTGCGGTAATGAACTGCTTTCCTTCAATCCGTTTGAAAGCAAATCAATCTTTCAGCCTGTAGGGAAGATACAGAAGTTGCGTGATGAAGCGTATAAAGTTTCCGTGCAGACCAGAAGAAAAATCAATAAGCTCTTGCATGGCAAAGGAAGTTAGATCATAAGGATATTAATGAAACCTTTTTGACTTATTCATGTTGGCCTTGAGTTTGAAAAAAGACGGGGAAGCTTCGATGTAGTCTATTCCACTGTCAGATTTTAAAACATACCTGTTGTTATTTTTCAAATATCGTTGATCACTTAATGGGTCTTCAATAGTATCGGTTATATCCTCCAAAAGCTCAGGTATTTCAAATACCAGATATTCAAAATGATCTTCACTGTCATATTTGAACTGCAGAGATTTCACATCATTTCTGTATTGATTTCTTTGGTGATATAAAATGCCATCTGCTTTCTTTTCTTTTTCTACAGTTTCAGAAATAAAGGAACTTAATAAAGCTCCATTAGCGTATTGGTTTTTAAAAAGCGTAATGATAACCCAGAGAAAATCTTTTAAATGACAATCCTTTAAAAACATTTCTATTGCTGTCTTTTCCTTATCGTACTTCATCAGCACATTGAAGCTCTCTACAGGATCATCAATAATTCTCATCGGATCAACGTAATAAAACACCTCTAAATCCAAATTTTCTTTTTCCATAGTTTTTAAGCATCCAAAATAAAAGACCGCTAAGATAGCAGTCTTTTTAAAATTTATCTGAATTTCCGGTCTTCTTCTTTTATCGCAAGATCATTGATACTTGCATATCTCTTAACCATCAGTCCATTTTCATCAAATTCCCAGTTTTCATTTCCATATGCCCTGAACCAATTTCCTTCTTTTGTCTGATATTCGTATTCAAAGCGGACTGCAATGCGATTATCTGTATGAGCCCAATATTCTTTTTTCAGTCTATAATTGAGTTCTTTTTTCCATTTTCCCCGAAGAAAACTTACGATCTCTTCTCTTCCATTCACGAATGTATCCCTGTTTCTCCATTCGCTATCGATGGTATACGCCTTAGAAATCCTTTCCGGATCCTGACTGTTCCAGGCATCTTCAGCCATTTGAATTTTATCTTTTGCCGTTTCAAGGGTGAAAGGCGGAAGCGGATGTTTTTGTTCCATTTTTATGATATTAAATTGGTGGCTATTTTTTTTGATTTTTCTATCAATTCGTTTGATCTGAAAAGCTGGCTTTCTATAATACTGCTTTCAAAAAGCATATAAATATGGTCCGAAAGAATATCGTCATTCAGTATTTCTAAAAAATAGTTTCTCAAATCTGCTTTATGGGATTGAATAACACTCAAAATTTTAATATTATCGATTGAGATTTCCGACAGAATATTCAAAAAGCTGCAGCCTCTAAAATTTTCTTTTTCATTCATATGGACCAGAAAATCAAAAGCTCCGATAATTTTAGATTTTGCCTCTTTTTCTTTTGATAAAAAGGTATTGAGCTCACCAAACCAATACTCATGTCTTACATTAAGAAATTCTACACACAAATCTTCTTTTGATTTAAAATGCAGATAGAAACTCGCTTTTGCTACGCCTGCATCTGCAATGATCTGATTGATCCCTGTGGAATTATATCCTTGTTTCGTAAATAATTCAAACGTTGTTTCTACAATTCTTTCTCTTGGAGATTTCATATTTTCTTTTGTTGATAAAGCAAAGGTAGAATAAAAAAATAAAATAGACAAACTTGTCTGTCTATTTTGTTTTTTGTTTGAAGATATATACTTATTCTTTCATTATTTAATTGCCAGCATCTTTAGCATCTACTTTGAGTTTAAAAAAATCATAGTTAAGACTAAAACTTAACCAAGCTTTATTATTATACACAAACCCACTTCCTAAATTACCAACCCCTTGATCTACTCCTATTATAATTCCGGGTGAGATACTTCCTAACCTTAAAGAAATACCACCTCCATAGGTAAAGCCACTACCATTTTCTTCTATAGATAAGTCGGTAATTTTGGTATTATTTGTTGAGTTGTATTTTAATGTTGTAACTCCTGCAAAGATAAATGGAGCAACGAGATAAGGCTTATTCTGGCTCAATCTGAATTTCCAACCAAGAAATGGAGCAATATTAAAATCACCATCTATTAAACTCTTATTAGAACCACCGAAACGGTATTTAAATGGCGCTGTTAATAAACCAGAAAAAAAATCATTTGAAAACTTTGAATAATTTTTTTCAATATTATTTTCATTATAAAGCTCACGTCCATCTTTATCTACAACAAAGATATTTTCTTTTTCTGTCCAAAATTCTTTATCAAAATCAACATTACTTACCCGAGATCCAGCGATACATTCTTTTTTAATTTGACTTTTATTCCCTGGAATGGAAATTAATACATAAGTTTTTTTATTAAATTTAATCTCCTTATTGTTTTTTGAAATCTCAAAATATACAGATGGGTCCAATCTTCTATAATCAGTAGTATCTATTTTGAAGTCATTATTTTTATAAATACGGAAATAGTTTTTTTCTCCTTTTTTTACTCTAAACCCATTAGGAGTATTGGAATACTCCTGGGCTTTAATATTCGATATGATCATTAATATAACAATCACAAAAAAAAATTTTGTTTTCATAACGTAAAGCTTTAGAAATACGTCTACTCTATGTACCGTTTTCGACTACCCGGTTAATTTTTCATTTCAAAATTACCTTAGGTGTCTGCTATCAATCAATACGAAAAACATTATATTTATAGTAGGAGTTTCCCTAATAAAATCAGTAATGGAAAACACAGCTTTTCTTGTAAAATTCTATTGCCAGCAAGTGTTTTTAGAGGAGTAGGAAAAGCCGGAAGACAGAATTAGGGTTTCCCCTATTGTTAAAAAAATAGAATTGTAAGAGATTTGAATTGTTTAACAACAAAAATTAAATGTCATGAAAAATTTTTTATTACTCAGTGTATTCATACTGTTGTGGAATTGTACGAATCGTAAATCTTCAGCAACACAAGCAAAAGACGCAATAGAATCAGATGAAGAAAAAATGGAGTTTAAAACAGATTATAAAAAAAACTCTAAAGAAGTTTTCACCATCGTTCCGATTGAGTATTTTAAAGAAAGTGAGAAAAAAGGAATCGCTTACAATACCTTTCTGGATAATATCCACGAAATAAAAGCCCCGGTATATGAACGAAATGTCGCAACATATAAGGAATCTATCAACCATGGTGGTATTTTTTACTATGTAAAGGATTTAAAAAATGATGAAGGATTTAAAAAACTCGTAAGGGATTTAAACAGTAATACAAGAGAAAACGAATATATAAGATTTGACTTACCTAAAACCAAAATAGCAACAGACATTACCTATGATGTAGCTAAAAATGGATTTTGTGATTTTGGTGATACCGTTTCAGTATTTCATGAAAAATTCCTAGAGTATTTACTGGATAAAAATTATAGGGAATTCAAAATTATAAAAGGAAGGGAAATGATTAATACTGCTGAAATTGACAGTATATGTCCAAGGGTGACAAAAAATAGTACTGACAAAGAATTTACAGAAGCTCAAATTTATTTATTACTTGATGATGGTACTGAAAAATACTATAATCTTTCCCATATTCCGCCTTCCGGAGTAAAATATTCTAAGAAATAAAAACGATTCAAATGCATTTCACTATTATCAGTTATATTGAGATCATTACACTTTTGGTGGCCATTATTTTTCTGAAAAAGAAGAATAATGGCTTATTGTTTTCCATATTGGTTCTGAACGCTGCCGCAGAAACTCTTTTTTCCATTAATAACAATTTGATAGGGTGTGTTGTGCTATACTGCTATCTCCACTTTGTCCTATGGTTCTTTCTCTTTTTCAAAAAAATTGAAGAGGAGCGGTTCCTGCAATATATCGTCCCTTCTTTCACCTTTTTCTGTATTGTTGATTTTTTTTATTGGGAAGGGACAAAATCCTTAAACAATTATTCTTTTGTTTTAGGAACATTTATCTACGTCATTTCATTCATCCTTTTCAGTTTCAAATTTTTAAAGCAAGAGAAGTTCAATTGGTTGCTTTCAAATAATTATTTACTTCTGATCTCGCCTATATTATTTTTTTTGGGACACAGTTTTATGTTTGCATTCGATTCTCAATCCCTTTATTATACAAAACTTTTCAAGAATATTAACCTGTATCCTATTATCAGTTATTTTGTTAGCATCATCTACTACTCTCTCATAAATTTATATATTTACAAAGAAAACAAAAGCCATGTATAAGATTGCCTTGGGTATCATTATTGTCATGATGCTGGTATGTTTACTGGTACTGTTCTGTGTTATCCTGATACGGCTTCATATCCACAAAATAACCAATTATCAAAATGACATCCATAAAAAAGACATGGACTTTCAGAAAACCCTTACTCAAAGTATTCTGGAAAGTCAGGAAGAGCTTCGCTCACAGATTGCCGGAGATCTCCATGATGATATTGGACAGCAAATTACCGTTATCAATTTTCAGATTGAGAATATGAAGCTGGATTTTCCCGAGATTAATCAGACATTGGAAAGCCTTTCTTCTTCTTTAGGAACTCTCTCTCAATCGGTTCGTTTTACAAGCCATCGCTTACATCCTTATCTTTCTGATAAGAAACCTATTGAAACTCGTATCCGGCAAGATCTTGATTATCTTAAACAGAATAACACCATCCATTTTTCTCTGATCTGTCCTAATCATGGCTCGTCTGATTTGGCTCCTGAGTATTCTCATATCCTTTTCAGAATGTATCAGGAAATTATCAACAATATTATTAAGCATTCGGAAGCAGATAAAGTAATTATAAAACTACAATTTCAACCTTTTTTTCTGCTGGAAATTTCTGATAATGGAAAAGGCTTTGTTCTGAAACAGGAAAGTGATAAATTAGGTCTGAATACTCTTAAAAAAAGAGCAGAAATTATTAATTTCGAATTAAACATTATAAGCAAACTTCAAGAAGGAACACTTATACAGGTTTTTGAAAAAAAATAAAATTAAAAAATATCTCATTTGGAAAAATCAACCATTGTTCTCATTGATGATCATAAAATAGTACGGGAAGGATTAAAGCAACTGATTGAGAAGTTAGGAAATTATAAAGTTACCCATGAGTTTGAGAATGGGCAGCTATTTCTTGATGCCTTACCCTTTCAGGAAAAGAAACCGGATCTTTTCATTTTGGATTATTCTATGCCCCTACTCAATGGAATAGAGGTTTTACAGCAACTGGAACAAAGAGAAAATGAAGAATACAAAGTACTCTTACTGACCCAGCATTTTGAGGAAAACATTATTGATCAAGCTTACCAATATGGAGCCAGAGGTTTTTTGCACAAAAACTGCAGTGCTCCTGAACTGAAATTCTGTATTGACAATATTCTTTCCATTGGTTATAACAATATCACTGAAATTCTGAAACGAATTAAGAATTACAAAAGTAAAGAAGAAGATACATTCCAAAGTATAAAACTGTCTGACAGAGAACAGCATTTCCTTACTTTGGTCTGTGATGAAAGAGAGCTTACTTACGAACAGATTGCTGATGAAATGAACGTTTCTATAAAATCAATAGACGTTTACCGTAATGCTCTTTTTGAAAGGTTTCAGATCAAGTCTAAAGTAGGATTGGTTCTTTTCTCATTTCATCATAAACTTACAATACCATTTTGCTAGCCTAAGTTATATTCGATTAAGCATATTGCTAACTATTTTGACTTCAGATAATTTCAATACTGCTTTTCTCTAATTTTCTCCATAAAAAAAGCCTCCGGAACTATATTCCAGAGGCTTTATATCTATTTTAAATACGATTATTTCTCTTCCAGTTTCTCTTTTTCCTCTTCTTCTTTTTCAGGGAAGATAATGGATAAAAGAACGGATATTACCAATACTCCGCCTACGATTCCTAATGAAACCGGTGATGGAATATGAATCCAAGGTGCAATAAGCATTTTAACCCCAATGAAAGACAGGATAATTGCCAGTCCGTAAGGAAGTTTGCTGAACATGTGGATAAAATTCGCCAACAGGAAGTATAATGATCTTAATCCTAAAATCGCAAAAATATTGGATGTATAAAGGATAAAAGGATCATTTGAGATCGCAAAGATCGCCGGGATTGAATCTACGGCAAAAAGAACGTCTGTAAACTCAATAACCCCAACCACTACCAAAAGCGGTGTTGCCATTTTGATTCCTTTCTGTACGGTAAAGAACTTATCTCCATCATAGTTGTCAGAAACTTTCCAGAAACTTTTGATCAGTCTTGCTCCCGCTGTATTGCTATAATCTTCATCGTCATCATCGTCTCCGTCACCCCATGACTTGATCCCTGCATACACAAGGAATAATCCGAACAGCGTCATCACAACGTTGATCTTTACAGCTTCGCCGAAGATATTCATTTCAGGAAGATACGTCAGATTAATAAGCCCTACTCCTGCAAAGATGAAGATCGCTCTGAAAATCAGGGCACCAATAATCCCCCAGAAAAGGACTTTATGATGAAGAAACTTCGGTACTTTGAAAAAGCCGAAAACAAGGATAAATACAAATAAGTTATCTACCGAAAGCGCTTTTTCAATCCAATAGGCAGCCTGGTACTGGGTAAATTTCTCTACTGCCAGCGCATGGCTTTCAGGAGATCCGTCGGTATTGAAAACCCAATACACAACTCCTGAAAATATCATAGAGAGCGAAATCCATACGATAGACCAGATCGTAGCTTCTTTGGAAGATACTTCATGACTTTTTTTATTGAAAACTCCTAAGTCCAGGAGCAGCATGATAACGACTGTTACCGCAAATCCCCACACCAAACCAGGGTGCAGATCTAAAATACTTTGATGTTCCACTTGAGTAATGTTATTATATGATAAAAGCAATAAGTGTACGGAGTACAAATATTGCTATTTTATTGATGATCTGATTGACAATAGATTATAGATAATTCATCTGAACCGTCTGAATCGTCTGCTCCAGTTTCCTGTCTGCAGTAGGATCTCCGATTGCATTGAATTTCCATTCTCCGTTTCTCTTATAGAACACTCCCATTACCATCGCAACATGTCCGCTGAAAGAAGCATCATTGGCAACATCATATTTTGCAAAAACCTCTCTTACATTTGTAGGTGTTCCTTCATAGATACGGATGGAAGCAAAAGGAATCGTTCCGAAATCCTGACCTCTGTAGCTGTTCAGTACCATCGCCACATGCTCTACATTTGGCTCCAGCTGGCTGAAATCTACTGTAATCACTTCGTTATCCAATCCGTCATCTCCGTCAACGTCTCCTGTAAGGTCGTCTCCGCTATGTCTTACAGATCCGTTTTTGGATTTCAGATTTCCGAAATAGATTACTTCAGTTACATTTTTGTTTGAATCATATAAAATACAGCTTCCGTCTAAGTCTACTGCTTCTTTTTTAGTTCCGAAAAATCCTTTTTTTTCAATTGCTCCCCAGTTGATTCCAACACATGCCTGGGACAGCTCAGCTCCGTTTTCTTTTTTAAGGTTAATTCTCTGACCTTTTTGTAAGTTGATAGCCATTTTTTTATGTTTAGTTGTTATTTATTTTTTAGCAAAGAAAGTAAATAAGGCGAAGAAAGCAGAATCTGCTATTCAACATCGATTCTTCGCTTTCCAAGCTTTGCTTTACTTTCTTTGCTTTTCAAAATTCATTTTTAGTTATTATTCAAATTCAAATTAAGCATTGCCCGCAAAATATTTGTTTCTTCGTCGAAATCGAATATTTTGCTCATAATATCCATATTTTCCAGGTTTTTGATATAATCTTTCAAAACGCCTTCTACTTCCGGAGGTAATGTACGCTTTCTTTCGTTCATACTTTTCTCCAGCTGTTCATTTTTTCTTTTCAGCTGATCGATAATCGTTCCCTGGTTCGACTGATTTTCAGAAATATCGAGCTTATCCAGTTCTTTATCAAAAAGATATAATTTCCTATCATCTATGCTGAAAATAAAATAGTCATCAGACTGAAAGATTTTAAAAAGTTCATACTCGTGAGTATCAACAAGGTAGCCACACACAAAACGCACTTTGAATCCCTGTATATTCAATCTTCCCAATAGTTTACGTTCAATGGAGTAATCTCTGTACTGGTATGCGGGAAATGATTCTGATTTCAGCAGCGATTCGTCTGCTTCCGTCCTGTAAAATTCCTGCGCATATTTCTTATGAAAATACAATACATTATCCCAATTGGCTGTAAAAATATCTTCTGTAAGGTCTTTATACAGGGTCTTCAGATGTTGGGAAAATACACCGCTGTACATCTTCCGGTCTGTCTGAAAACTGTCTACCCTTCTTTCTTCAAAACCTGAAATATATTTATTGTTGATGTCAATTTCATTGATGACAGCCAGCATATCATTCTCTTTCTGTCTTTTGATCTTGGTGAGAAGTTCTATGAGACTGTCGGTATACTGAAGGTGAAAAAGTTCCAGTTTATTGTAATCTAAAGCCGTGTTTTCCTGGAACAGATTGTGGATAATATCTGTTTTAATAAAAATCGATATTATGTCAATATGTTCAAAAAAATTCGCAAGAAGCTTAAGCTTTGTTAATCTTCTTTTGCTTTGCGACAATATGGTTGCTGCATCATCCCCCACCTTTGTATCCTATAAATTAACCTCTGACATTCGCTTTTAACTCGTGCTCCAATGTCTGAAGATCCTGATCCAGTTTTCTTCTGTTATCAGCACCTTGTTTCTGAATCTGTTTCACTTCGTTCAATGTATTGATCAGCATTGAGGTAGTTTCTCTCAATGTTTCTACCGATACAATCGTCTGCTCATTAGCTCTGGCTACATTGATTGAATTCTGGCCTAAACGCTCTGCATTCTTTCTTAAGATCTCTTCTGTAGTAGCAGATACTTTCTGCTGGATCTCAATATTCTGCTGCTGTCTGTACATGGCAACGGCAAGTGAAAGCTGATTTTTCCATACAGGAAGAGTCGTTGTAAGGATCGTCTGCGCTTTTTCAGCAATAGAAACGTTGTTATTCTGTACCAGTCTGATCTGTGGAAGAGACTGCATCATAATCACACGTACCACCTTAAGATCAGCCATTCTTCTGTCTAATCTCGCAATGAAATCTCTTTTATCCGCAATCTGATAATCCTGGAAATTCTGAGGACTTGCTTCCATTTGAGCCAGTTCTACAGCCGCTCTTTCCATTCTTATATTTCCTGCGATTACAAGATCTTCAATCTGTTTGATAGAATTTACATTACTTTCAAAAATAGTCTGAAGAACTGCATTATCTTTGGTAGAAGTAATGATTCCTGCATTTACTTTATAAGAGATCTGCTCGATATTGTTGATGATCTTATCATATTTTGCAAACAGATTTTCTACCTGAGTGATTACCTTCTTCATGAATGGCAATTTGCTCAGGAAGCTTTTTACTTTATTTCCGTTAAGCTCTTCTACATCTACATAATTAAGCTCTACCAAAAGATCATTGATAAGCCCTCCTACTTCTCCGGAGTTGGATCTTCTTACATTTCCTAAGAAGCTGTCACTCTGATTGGTTAAGGTTTTCTGAAGCTCTGCCCCAAAATTAACGATAGAACCTGGGTTCGCTTCATCAATAGAGTTGGCCAGAACTTCATATTTCTGACGTTCTTCTGACTGCAGTTGCGTCAGGTTTACATTTCCTTCTCTGTCTACAAGCACTGCCGGTGCAGCATTCTGAATGGGCTGAGCCGGTACTGGCGGAACCATTGGAGTAGGTTCGAAAGTTTTAAGAGGCTCGATTGATCCTAGTGGATCTATTGATTGATTTTCCTGATTGTCCATAATTACTTCTGATAAATTGATACAAATTTCTCAAGGCCGTCTCTCTGTCCTGCTCCCACAGCCTCAAATTTCCATTCTCCGTTTCTGTTGTAAATTCTTCCGAATTCTACAGCGGTTTCGATAGAGAAATCTTCATCCAGTTCGTACTTTAAGATCTCTTCATTCGTATCCGTATTAAAAATTCTGATGAAAGAATTTCTTACCTGTCCGAAGTTTTGCTTTCTTGCCTCTGCTTCGTGAATGGTTACTACTACGGTAATTTCTTTGATGGCGTCATCAATTTTTGTCAAATCGATTTTGATCTGCTCATCATCTCCTGCTCCTTCCCCTGTAAGGTTATCTCCAGTGTGGATCACCGATTTGTCCGGAGACTCAAGGTTGTTATAAAAAATAAAGTGATTATCTGAAACTAATTTTTTGTCGTCCCCAAGCAAAAATAAAGAAGCATCAAGGTCGAAAGCTGTTCCTGTAGAAGTATTATTAATATCCCATCCTAAACCTACAGTAAATTTAGGTGCGTTGATGTTTTCTCTTTGTCCTTTTTGTAAGTTAATAGCCATAATATAATTCCGTTTGTGTTAAAGTATTGATGTTATTTTCGTATTCTTTTATTAAATGATAATTGTTACTGATGGCCAACTCCAGAAGCAGGTCCATCTGTTCTCTTTTTACTTGAGACGTAAGATAATCAAAATTACTTGAATCTAAGCTTAAAATATATTTCACGATCCTTGTATTGAACTGAAAACTTTCTTTATTCATCACTTCTGCAATATGTTTTACATTTTTTACTGCATAATAATTGAAAAAGTTTTCAATCTTAGGATCAAGGTCAAAATTCATCAGTTCCGCATAATAGAGAAACATAAAGTCTGCCTCCACCTTATATTCATCAAGAATTCTGTTGACGGTATACTCATGACTTCCCGTGATCTTAATATCGTCTATAAAAATACAAAGTTTTCCCCTTAAAAAATCTTTATCAATATAATAAGTATCGTTGGCGATCAGATTTTTACGGTCTTCAAAATTAAGATTCCCATAATCTGTGATATAGGTATGATTTCTGTTGATTTTGGATAAAATGCTTGACTTCTTTCCTTTCTGAAACAAATGGAAATCCAGATACTTCTTAAAGTAAAAACACAAAAAGTTGGAAGCCGTAGGAATCGCCATATAAGGGCTCGGAAGCACTACAATTTCTTTGTCTGTGTCCAAAAGAGCTGCATTTTCGGAAATAAATCCTTCGAATAATTCTTTTGCAAATTTTTCAGCATACGACTTATCGCCATACTTGAAATAACTGTATTCCGCAGGTGAGAAAGTAAACTCATCCGCCGAATGAATGTGGTGTAAGCTGTATCTTTTATTCATGTTTATATTAGTGTTTAAGTAAATGTGCACTGAATCCGAAGGCTTTTGCCCCCTGATAATCGGCCACCGGATTGTCTCCGATATGCAAAACCTGATGCAGCGGCAGATCCTGATCTCTGAGGTTATTTTTCACTTCCTGAAAAATAAGCGGATTCGGTTTCGAGCAGTTGATTTCATCAGAATAGATATGAAAATCAATATACTGATCAAGGTTTTCATGAATCAGGAACTTTCTCATCGTTGTCCCTTTAATGAATCCTGTATTGCTCAGAATATTAATGGTCTTTCCCTGACTTTTGATATTCTCAAAAAAATCATGGATATTTTCAAATATGATCACCGGTTTATATTCCAGAAATAATGCTTCACTCTTTTGATAGAACTCGTTAAGTTTTTCTTTATTTAAAGGCTTAATATCTACATCCAGTGCACCCAGAATCATCAGATAGATCTCAAAAGTATCGATATTCCCTCCCGTAACCTCATTAATAGTATTACAAAGATCGTCGTAATATTTTACCGTTTTTGCAACATCAGCAATCGGTTTGTCTACATTAAAAAATGAGGAGAACAGCTCAACTCTTTTTGCTTTAAATTCAGGGTGAGATTTGATTAAGGTGAGCCACAGATCAAAGGAAAAATGACTGTGGTTGTGAATGTCTATATCTGTTTTCAAAGTGTCTTAAGTTAAAAGTTTTATTTAGCTTCTTGAAAAAGATTTAAAATTTATGAATCATCAACAAGTGTTTAAATTATCTATTCTTTTCAAAGATAAAATTTTTATCATAAATGCATTACTCCGTTCTCTGTTTTAAGATATTTTTATGAGTTCGGTGGTTATAGATAAACCGATAAGAAGACTGTTGAAGGCCAATTATGAAAAAATATTTTCAAAAATTCTTTGGAATTCAAAAAAATAGTATAATTTCGCAATCGATTAAAAATCAATAATGTCAACAAAAATGATAAATATTATAACGTTAAGCAATCCTGTCAGAGCTGTGTTCTTTGGCAGCACTAAATATTTATCTGAATAGTTCCATAGATCTTTATTACTAAAAATATATTGAAGACCTGTCTATTCGGATAGGTCTTTTTTGCTGCCCTACTTTTCAGACTTCAATCATTCAAATAACCTCTGTTGTTTGATAAATCTGTTCTGAAAAATAACCATCAATGTTAGATTCATTCAAATTTTACGGCTTGACCAACAGGCCGGAGTCTTCGTTGTGATCATTTTTCCCAGAACCTTTTCTCAACAGAGTATTAAAAATCAACAATTTAAATCAAACAAAATGAAATATAACACAAGAAATATAGGGATCATAGCACATGTAGATGCAGGAAAAACGACATTATCAGAAAGGCTTTTGTATTATACAGGACTTATCCACAAAATCGGAAATGTAGATGATGGCAATACCACGATGGACAAGGATATTCAGGAACGAAACCGGGGTATCACCATCTCATCGGCCGCTGTTTCCACCCAATGGAAAAAGGATAACAAAGTTTATAATATCAACATTATTGACACCCCCGGACATATTGATTTTGCAGTAGAAGTAGAGCGTTCTCTAAGGGTGCTGGACAGTGTTGTTGCTGTTTTCTGTGCTTCATCGGGTGTACAGCCGCAAACTGAAAATGTCTGGTTCCAGGCTGAAAAACACGGAACTTCAAAGATCTGTTTCATCAATAAAATGGACAGAATCGGAGCGGATTTCTTTGCTGTTTTGAAGGATATTGAAACGAGGCTCAATGCCGTTCCTCTTGCCCTTCAGATACCGATAGGAGCTGAAGCCAGCTTTGAAGGAGTGATCGATCTTATCCGACAGAAAGCTTTGTTCTGGACAGATGAAAACGGAGAAACCATTATAGAGAAAGAGATCCCGGCTGATTATCAGAAAGAAGCTGATGAATATAGAATGAAATTACTGGAAACTCTTGCCGGATCTGATGAAACGTTTTTTGAAATCTTTATGGATTCTGAACACACAATCAGTATTGAAATGATCACAGAGGCTATACAGAATGTTTGCAGGTCAGGAGCGGCAGTTCCGGTTTTGTGCGGTTCGGCTTTTAAGAATAAAGGAATACAGCCTCTTCTTGATGCGGTAGTAACCTATCTTCCGTCTCCGGATCAGCTTGCAGACATCCAGGCAAAAGATCCTCAAACGGAAGAAAGCATACCGCTCAAAAGGAATGAATCTGAATCGTTTTCAGGGCTTGTCTTCAAAGTAGTTATCGATAAACATATGGGAAGGCTCGCTATGCTTCGTATTTATTCCGGAAAGATCAGATCGGGAGATACGGTACAGAATGTGAGAACCGGAGAAAACTTCAGGATTTCAAGGATTCTACAGATGCAGTCTGATAAAACTTTATCGATGGAAGAAGGTAAGGCAGGGGACATTGTTGCTCTGACAGGAATAAAGGATGCCAAAACAGGTGATTCTCTCTCTTCTTCAGAAAAACCTGTATTGCTGGAAGCGATTACGATCCCTGCACCTGTTATCCGGGTAGCGATTGAACCGAAAACCAATGGTGATGAAAAATCTTTCGGTTTGGTTCTGGCCAGAATTCAGGAAGAAGATCCGTCTTTGGTGATTGAAAGAGACAGGCAGACCGGAGAAACTTTATTAAGCGGACTGGGAGAACTGCATCTTGAAGTTACGCTTGAAAAGATCAGGCTGAATCATGGTATTGAGATCAATCAGGGGAAACCTAAAGTTTCTTACCGTGAAGTCTTAACCACCACAGCAACCCACAGGGAAAAGCTTTCGAAACAAAATGGAGGAAGCGGACAGTTTGCCGACATCAGTTTTGAGATAGGTCCTAGGAATGATCAAGAACACGGCCTGGAATTCATCAATATGATCAAAGGTGGTGTTATTCCTACTGAATTCATTCCTTCTGTTGAAAAAGGATTCCGAGAAGCCATGGAGCATGGTCCTCTGAAGGGGTATCCTTTGGAAAGTATGAAAATTACGCTTTTGGACGGTTCTTTCCATGCTCAGGATTCTGCAGCTTTTGATTTTGAAATTGCTGCCAGAGAAGGATTCAGAGCTGCTGCCGGAAAATGCAGTCCAAAACTTCTGGAACCCATCATGCAGGTGGAGATTCAGAGTATTGAAGAATATACAGGTGCCATCACTGCAGACCTCAACCGAAGAAGAGGAATGATCACTTCTATTGATGAAAGATCAGGAAGAAAGATCTTCACGGCGGAAGTTCCTTTGGCATCAACATTCGGATATATTTCTGATCTGAGAACCCTGGCAAGCGGAAGAGCTTCCATCAGCATGAAATTATCGCACTATGCTTTAGTGCCTGATTTTATTGCCAACACTTTAGTGACCTAAACAAGCAAGGACTGTAATGTATTTTACGGTCCTTGTTATGTTTTTGGGTGTTTTTTGGTCAATTGTGAATGGTCAATTCGTGAAGCTTGTCAATTTTTTTTAATGCTGACAAATTCACTATTCATTTGCGAAGCAAAACTCACCATTGACTTTGTGAATAATCAATTGTCCATCTCCTACACCTATCAATTTTTTAAATGCTGAAAAATTCACGATTCACTTGCGAAGCAAAATTCACCATTGA
>NZ_JBXDSE010000006.1:261032-430490 GCF_056844665.1 Chryseobacterium sp. FR048
AAATTCACTATTCATTTGCGAAGCAAAACTCACCATTGACTTTGTGAATAATCAATTGTCCATCTCCTACACCTATCAATTTTTTAAATGCTGAAAAATTCACGATTCACTTGCGAAGCAAAATTCACCATTGATTCCTTTTCTATTTTTCCGGCATCACTTTATAGGTAGGATCTTCCTGGATATTCACTTCAATGACGGCTTCTGCATTTTTAAGTATTTTCCGGCAGTCTTCGCTGAGATGTCGCAGGTATAGTGTTTTACCTTCCTGTCTGTACCGTTTTGAAAGTTTATCCAGCGTATCAATGGCACTCATATCTACAATCCTGCTTTCTTTAAAATCTACAACGACTTCCTCCGGATCGTTCATCGGGTCAAATTTGTCTGCAAAAGCTGTGGCTGATCCAAAGAATAATGGTCCATATATCTCATAATGCTTCACTCCGTTTTCATCTATGTGTTTTCTCGCCCTGATTCTTTTGGCATTATCCCATGCAAAAACCAAAGCGGAAATAATCACTCCAACTAAAACAGCCAAAGCAAGATTGTGAAGGACTACCGTGATAAGTGCCACTGTAATTCCAACAAATATATCTGACTTGGGCATTTTGTTCGCAATTCTGATAGAAACCCACTGAAAAGTACTGATAGCGACCATCATCATCACTCCTACCAAAGCAGCCATCGGAATTTTCTCAATCACGGGCGCTCCGCATAGAATAATGATCAGGATCAGTAAGGAAGCAATAATTCCTGACAATCGGGCTCTTGATCCTGCATTAAGATTCACCAGAGTTTGTGCTACCATGGCACAGCCTCCCATTCCGCCAAAGAAACCATTAGTAATATTGGCTACTCCCTGGGCCACAGATTCTCTGTTGGCATTTCCTTTTGTGTTGGTGATTTCATCTACCATCGATAAGGTCAGAAGCGACTCGATAAGGCCAACTCCTGCCATAATCAGGGCGTAAGGAAAAATAATCTGAAGGGTTTCCAGAGAAAAAGGGATCTGGGGAATATGAAAATTTGGAAGATTTCCACTGATATGGGCAATATCCGCTACTGTTTTTGTGGGAATATCAAATCCAAGAACAATTGCAAATACAATGATAATGGCCACTAAGGAGGCCGGAACCACTTTTGTAATCTTTGGAAAGAAATAAACAATACCAATGGTAAGGACCGTTAACCCCATCATAATATATAAGGTACTTCCCTGAAGCCAGTGTACTACTCCATTGCTGTCAATGATTTTAAACTGTTCGATCTGTGCCATAAAAATAATGATGGCCAAGCCATTCAGAAATCCATACATAACCGGTTGTGGAATAAGCCTGACAAATTTCCCCAGTTTAAAGATACCTACAAGCATCTGAAGCATTCCGGCCAACGCTACTGTGGCAAAGAGATATTCTAAGCCGTGGGACTGGATCAGAGCAATCAGTACCACAATGGTAGCTCCGGCCCCTCCGGAAACCATACCGGGGCGTCCGCCCAGAACAGCAGTAACCAATCCCATCATAAAGGCCGCATACAACCCGGTAAGTGGAGAGAGCCCTGCCAGAATCGCAAAGGAAAGAGATTCCGGGATCATGGTCATAGCAACGGTAAAGCCTGCCAGCAGTTCGTTTTTATAATTTATTTTCTTCGAAAAATCGAATAAGCTTATGGTATTTTTCATGAATAAGCAAAGGTAGCCACTTACATATTGCTACACAATTTTTTTCTTTTTATGGTTTTTTATATTCTCTACAAAACCCGTTGAAATAATTCACACATTGGTTTACATAATATGTTAATTTTAATTAAAATTAGATCATAAAGTAACTTTTTTATACATCCAACTCTTTTTGCTTTTAATTTTTGTTTAAATTTGAAAGCAAATAAGCAATTATTTGGTACTAAACAAAACATTCAACATGTAAGCGGCTGCTTATCAACACACAGCTTAGAAAGTATAGTTACATGAAAGAACTTTAACAGGTTATATTATTATTCACACAAATGGCAGGAAAAAGAAGTTTGAAAAAGTAGAAGAAGATTGACAAGCCTATTGAAAATAAGGAACATACCTCCACGATATATTAAGGAAACAAACAATACACCCTTTTAATATATCCAATCCATCCTGAACTGATTTTTAAAGATTTTAATCTCGTTGAGCACGTTTAAAGGACTCAAATAAGGTCCATCAATTTTTCTCAATTTCAAATTTAAGTGAATTATATTCTGTAAAACATAATAATATTTATCGCCTATTTTCGTTTTTTTATGTATAAGTTTTTAATTAAAAGATAATATTCAATAAAAATGTTATATAAAGAAATCCATATTGGAAAGTTTATTAAGGAGAGGGTTGAAGAAAATGAAATATCTATGGAGAGGATCTGTAAGTTTTTGGGGACAGATGAAGCATCTATTGAAAAGATGTACAACAGCGGATCTATGGATGCGGACCTTCTACTGCGATGGAGCAAGTTATTAGAATATGATTTTTTCAGACTTTACAGCTCTCACCTGATCCTGTATGCCCCACCTTCGGCGGCCAACAAGAATCAGCAGAAGTCTGACAAGATTCCTTATTTCAGAAAAAATATTTATACGCAGGAAATCAAGGATTTTATTATGAAAAGAATTCTTTCCGGAGAAATGACGCAAGGCGATGTGATTAAAGAATATTCGATTCCCAAGAGTACTCTTCACAGATGGCTTCAAAAGAGCGATACGATAAACGGATAAAAAGAAACAACATGCGTCCCAATTACAAAAAAATATATCAGGATATGCTGAGGATGGAGCATCCGGAGAAGCTAAAAGATCCTAAGATCAAAGAACTTCTTGAAAAGCTTCACACTACTGAAGATGTACTGAAATTTAATGACAAACTTTTCAAGCAATCCAGAGAAAATCAGAAGCTCAAGACCTATGACAAGAAGACGATGCTCAAACTCCTTCAGTATCAGAAGAAACATGGGCACTCTACCAGCTATATGTCCAGAAAATACCATATCAGCAGGACTACTCTTTCAAAATGGAAAATGATATTTGAGGAGGAACTGGACAATAAAATGAAAAAAGCCGATACATAATATATCGGCTTTCTTGTAAAGGTAATCATAAGAAAAAACAAGGGCTACGCATTGCCGGAGTCGAACCGGATAGCCTTGACGGATTGACCGACTGCGCTATTCCTCCCTATTGGGTACGGTGAAGTTTTTCCTAACGACACTTATTGGCAATAAAAGCCGAAAACGGGAATAAAGGAATGATTAGAAAATTATAATACAAAGATTATTTCCTGCTTCCCGCATGCGGCTTCTATTTTATTTAATTTTTAAAGATATTCTGAGCCATAAAAGACCCAAGTAAAACAAGGCAATAAGCAAAAAGTGAGTCGTGCTCTAACCATCTGAGCTACTCTTCCTATGTAAATTGTGTTTTTATTGTGGAAGAGACGGGACTCGAACCCGTGACCCCGTCGTAATGAGCGAAGTAACACTATTCTACGGCACTTGTCTGTTTTTTTAAAAAATAAAAAGAGGCAAATTGCAAAAAGGCTCTAATGCAGATTATTTTCATAATCTGTTCTGGAATCGAACCAAATTAACCGAAGTAAGCCTTTTCTACGGCACTCTTTTAATAATACAAGGTATCAAGTGAAATGATCCTCTGCCATCTGCTCTACCTTCCGAGCTACACCCCGTTTACAACAAGAGAGGCAGGAATCGAACCTGCGGCCTGATGGTTTATCATCAAAGTATAATTTCACAATAATACCTGATAGAAAAATCAAGGTAATATTTTCAGAATCGTTCGTGCATTTGCTCTACCGGCTGAGCTACTTCTCCTTTTCGAGGGAAAAGGCAGGATTCGAACCTGCGACCCAATGATCAAAATCCGAAGTATGATTCTAAAACGACACCTGATTCAATGGATAAGCAAGGCAATTGGTTTTAAACAGACCCGTATTAACAGTGTGCTATCTTTACACTATCTGCTGTTGCAGAACAGGACTTGAACCTGTACTTCTGTTACCCCAACGAAGTAATTCTGTTTTACGGCACTTGCTTTTAATTTTTCCACTGGGTTCTTCTGTATTTTTTCCAGCTTCTCTGAAATTTTGTATGCTTCGCATTCACTACTTCAAAACCGTGTGGAAAGCAACGTGAACATCCCAGTTCATTTCCGTATACGATTCTGGAAATCTGTACTCCGGAAATTTTCTTCGGGAAATCAATGCATCCATATTCATTGATTCCGAAGGTTTGTTTCATTGTCTTAATTTTTTTCATAAGTATTGAGTATTACCTCAATACACTGCTTCTTTAAGACATGGTTTATCATTATTCATGGTTATTAGTTTTATTTTTTTACAAATTTATATGGTGACTACGCATTCTATTTGCGCATTTAATTTTAATGGCTAAAAAGTGAGATCATAAAATTAAATAGAGTAACAATTCCTAAGATCGGCAGTACTATAAACCAGCCTACTAGTAAACAAATACCTATAAAATCTGAAAGTTCATTTCCATTCTTTACTTCTGAATATTTACCTTTTTCTCTGGTTTTAGGTTCAAAATCCGGGATATGATTTGTCTTTTTAAAACTATCATTCTCTAGTTCTGTCAAAATTTTCACCGAATATTCATTCATCTGGCTTTTATTTCCTCTGAACACAATATCTTTTAAAATAGCGCTTCCGGAGTTGTTTAATGTTTTTTTATACAATTCAACGGCATTTTTCATTTCATCATTTTCAGGTTCAGATAATATCCAGAACTTTCCGGCTTCATCTATAAAACCTGCCTCATAATAAATGTGTCCCAATCTGCTTCTCAAAGAAAGATTATTGGGAAACTGATTGATCATATTTCTTAATCTATCGCAGGCTTTTTTCTTTCTTCCTTCTTTAAGATCCTGATCAATTCTTGAAAATAAATTTCCCATAATGTTTTCTCTTTCCTTCTTCTCAAATTAAAAGTCTAACTGTAAAACTTTTGCTTGAAACATTTATTTATTCAAATCAGGCAATCTGGCGAAAGGTCTGTTCATTTTTGGAATCGAAGGAATCCTTTCTAACGGCACTGATTGTTATGAACACTGCAAAATTATACGGTAACTGCGCATTCTTTTTACGCAGTTTATTTTTTGTCAGAATATTTAAGGTTTGATCACCATCCAAAGGTCTGTTAAATCAGGAATGTAAGTCGTGATCAGTGACGTAGGTCTATCCGGATATTTTTCAGGCTCCAGACAACCCCATTCGCCTCTTCTTCTATACGGAACCACTTCTGCCCAAAGTGCTTTTGAAGGATCGATCGCCAGTAAAGCTGCTACAGTATCGTGAAGGGCTTTTTCTTTAATTTTCACCGCTTTCAGGAACAGACTGAGCCCTTTGTTGTGGCTACGAAACGGGATAAGCAATTCAGCATCTGCACTGGTGAAAATAGCACCGTGACATACATTTTTACTGATCATACGTCTTTCTCCCATTGGAATCGAAAAAAGAGTTTCAGCAGCAAGAGGATTGCCATTCAGGTTAAAAGTAGGACAAGTAAGCTTTCCATCGAATTTCTCCAGTCGGTATTCTTTCGGGACGATATTGTCTCCTGCAAAACCTCCTTGGCAGAACCAACGGTCAAAGAAAATCCCGGTTTCGTATAAAGCATGCGGATTGGTAAGGGCTGCCCCACTCAGCAATGTGCAGTCCGGAAACTGGCGAAGCGTCTCTGCCATGATGTTGGCTGCGGTATCATCTGCTTCTGAATCTTCAAACTTTCCAATCCAATCTCTGTGAAAGCCGGAGACACGGCTTGCAATCGATTTGGGAGTTCCTGCTCCGATGCGGACATCTTCTCTATCAAGAATTTGCAGAATCCTGCGTACGACTCCAATCTGATCTGTTCCTCCCGGGTGTACAGAAACACTGACCAGGTGAACTTTAGGGTGTGTCGCCAAAACAGCCAGGGTCATGGAATCGTCAGGATCGGCGGTTTCCATATCAAAGTGAAAAGGTAATTTATGTTCCATAGTTATTTTTTATTTAGTTTATTATTTTTTTAAGCCCACTTAAGGCCTGATATTGTGAACCGGCACCATTATATTATCCCATTCCGGTTAATAATTCTGCCATTCTTTCTGGATTTTTAGCATTGATCTTTTTCAGCATGATCAACACTCTGTTTTTAAAATTGATCTGGCGTTGTACTGCTTTTTCAACCTCAGCTTTCAGTTCTGATTCTTCAACTTCAACAAGGATTTTTATCTTTTCCGGATCGATCTCATTAGATTCTGTATATTCTGAAAAGCTTATTTTGCCATTTTCTTTTCTGTACAAAACCCATGGGTGCCCTATCCATAATGTTTTCCATTCTCTAGAAGAATTAGCCAATAGATCCTGCCAGTTTTTCAGGTCAGACATATCGCCGCAACACATTGGCTGAATATATATTTTACTGTCTTTTTCTAATGCGATTCCGCCATCAAAAGCCAATGTAAAAATGCCTTCTTCGGGATCGTCTTCCATATCCTCCAACCGGGCTTCCAGGATCATTTGTAAGTTTTCGTCATCAATGGTTTCGATGTCTGCCACATGGGATCCTTTTTCAATCGTTTTAAAATTAAAATTGAGTTTAGAAGCTGCCTCTTCCCAGTTGAAGTGCCATTCTTCAGGATCAGGATAATCTGAACTTTCCGGTAATTCGAAATCGTCTTTGGTATACAGTAATGGACTGATCTCAATCACATTTATAAGTGTTATCATCATGGTCTGGTTTTAGTTTTTAGCCCCGATTGCAACGGCATCCTTTTTCTGCAATGGCAAAGTGCGCCGGCGAAAAAGATACAGTGGAAAGCGGGAATAAGCTCTTATTATTTTTAAATATCAATCTTAATCATTCATCATCATGTAACCTGTCCTTTATCTATGAAAATCCTTGAAATGTATTCATTGGTAATTCCTGTTTATTGTTAAAAGCAGTGCCTTTTACAGCACTACTTTTTTAATCACTTCTATTGCAGATTTCCTGTCTTCTAATGCATTCAATACATTAAAAATTTTGTCTGACCAGCCTGCGATAAGATATACATCATTTTTTCTGACATCAATCGGCTGCTTTCCGTATCCTGCCAGATCAAAAATATAGAGTTTTGCATCAGGAGCAATCGCCTTATATCTCTTCCATGAATCTTCAAAAGAGTTTTTGGTTCCGGTGCTGTTCCACAGCTGGGTATCGGTGAACAACATTACTTTATCCACTTTTTCCTGCTTTTTGATCAGGCTTTCAATCACCAGGTAGCCATTCGTAGAATATCCTACTTTTCCTTCATATTTATAAAATTCGTCCACATTCCTAAGAATACTCTGCTTTGGCATCGGAACACGCAACCAACGATCCCCGAAAATTCCGGTCATTACATTCTGACACTGCGATTGTAAAATCATAGACATCAGCAAGCCAATATCATAAAGCAAAATTTTACTTTTTGGAGAAACCGGCTTCTGCATTGAACCTGAAACATCGGCAGCAATAACCACTGAAGTATCAAAATCAAAACCTTTGATGTTTCTTGCACTTACCAACACTGCTTTTTCCAACGCTTCCAACACTGAGGAGAGATATGGAGAATCAATTTTTCTCAGTTCTCTGTAAGCGGCCAGAAATCTGAACGGCAACTGCTTTGAATTCGCTACCGCCTTTTCATCTGACAAATAATGACATACTTTACTCATCGCTCCCGAAGACACCTCTGCCTCGAGAATATTTCTCAGGTTTCTCAAAGTAGCCATATATCCCAGCCTGTTGCTAAAGATCAATTCTTCCCATTTATTTCTGAAAGCCTGCTTTTTCTCTGCAGCATCAGCATATTTGGTTCTTCCTAAAGCGGAAAGCTCAACTTCCCAGGTATAAGGAGTCTCCAGCATATTGTAAACAATCTTGTTGAAAATAGTCTGCTGATCCTCATTTTTTGCTTTTGGATGTACTAGAAATAAAGCATCCTTTAAGGTAACTTCTGCTTTCCGGTTGTATTTGGCAAACTGATATTCATCAAATTTATTGAATGATTTTACCAGTCCTTTCTGAATCTGTTTTGAAAGTCTGTTCAGTTTTTTCACCCCTGTTCTTTCATTGGAGATCTGATAATAAGCCAGCAGTTCTGTGATTTCGTCAGCTCTCTGAACAACCCCGTCTACAGCTTTGCTCACCAGATCGGTTCCCGAAGTCTGCTTTGCCAATTCTGTCACCAAAACCAATGGAACGGATCTCAGATACATTTCTTTTCTAGCATAAACAGCCAGCTTTGCAACAAATTCAGGATCGTTTTTTCTGATCAGAGATTGTATTCTTTCTAATCTGTCATTTCCCTTTTCATAAGTGATCTCTGACAGTCCCGTTGTAACAACAGCACTATACAGGTCTTCTGCAGGCTTCATGGCATATGCTTTTGCGCCTTCGTGGTTTACCACTGCTTTATTCTCTTTTTTCAAAAAATTAAATTTCATGAGTTAGTGTTTTTGTTAAACATTAGAAAGATGGATACTTTCTCTGATTTCTGGTGCAAAGTAAAAACAATATTGCGCAGTGTTTTTGCGTAGTGTATTTTTCTAATTATTTATTTTTGAGCAGGGAATGATATTATTTTTTGAAGGTATTTTGTAGGGTAATAAGTTTTGGCTGAAGCCAATGGAGTTTTTTATTTTTTTATGGTGGGCTAAAGCCCACCCCTATTGATCCAGCCAAGCAAATATTGAGATTTAATGGCAAGATCTTTTATCTTTTATCTTTTATCTTTTATCTTTTATCTTTTATCTTTTATCTTTTATCTTTTATCTTTTATCTTTTATCTTTTATCTTTTATCTTTTATCTTTTATCTTTTATCTTTTATCTTCTAATTATAAAATCCATCTATCATTCATTTCACATAAAGGTATCGATAATCCCAGATTTACAGGGAATCGTTTTCTAGCTTTGTGCTGATTAAAATTAGAACTATGATTAAAGGATTATATGAAACCCATGTACAGGTAAGCAATTTGGAAGATGCGATCCAATTTTATACAGAGGTATTAGGATTAAAGCTCGCTCATAGAGATGAAACAAGGCCGATTGCTTTTTTATGGGTAGGTGAAGGGAAGGAATTTATGTTAGGATTGTGGGAGCAGAAAGAGAATCTTCAGACGAGGCATTTTGCTTTTTCCAGCAGTAAAGAAGATATTTTAAATTATTCGGTAGAGTTTTTGAAAAACAAAGATCTGAAGCCTTACAATTTTCTGAAAAACGGAACGGTTGAGCCTATGGTATTTGCATGGATGCCTGCTGTTGCGATCTACTTCAATGATCCGGATGGTAACCAGCTGGAATTTATTTCTATTCTGGAAGGTGAAAGCAGTCCGGAGCTGGGTGTACTTACCTATGAGGAATGGATCAACAGAAATAATGGGTAAAGGATACTGACAGATATTTGAAACACAAGGGTTTTTAAGAATAAAACTTTTCTGTTTTTATATCAAGATTTATAGAATGGATATTATTTTTTTGCCACGAATGCACTCATCCTTTTATTGATACATTCGTGGCAATTATAGAATCTTACTGATGAAAGAAACGTTTGTGGCTTTATAAGAGAACCTACTGATGATTAATCAGTTTCTTTACAGCCAGCATATGTTTGCAGGGACCTCTTTCTCCCTGATATTTACTGAACCATTCGCAGGTACAGCGCTCTTTTTCTTCTTCAATGATTACGGTATGGTGTACTCCTGTACCTCCTACCCTGGCTTCTGTTCTTTCTTTGCTGTTATTCAGAATCTCTACTTTTCCCTCTGCGATCAGCTTTTCGGCGTTTTTCATACGGGGGTTCATTTCCAGAATACGGCTAAGTTTAAAAGGTAATCTGCGATAGAAAAATTCGTTATCATCCAAATCATATCCCAATAATCCCATAGCAGCTAGTCTTCCGGTAAGGTTTTCCGTCATTTTTAGACTGATATTTTCTTCCAGCGCCAAAGCGGTTGCATTGAAGGACTGATTGGCATACGCATATTTATCTAAAGCATCAATCCATTCATCAGGAACTTCGGAGGTCAGGCTTCCTAATATCGCCCCTTCTCCGGAGAATCCCCGCCAGCTTTCTCTGGACAGCGAGAAACTGAATCTTATATTTCCCATATAGAGCTGCCAGGTTGTAGACTGCATATTAGGGTGTGAAAATACCTGCATATAATCTATATATGAAAGTAATGGCTCCAGCAAACGAAGTCTGTGAAGCCCCCCGATACACATGCCATCTCCTGATTTTACAGGTGAAAACATAGGTTTATTGCCCCTTACAATCAGATAATAGTCGGACTTCACTACTCCTTTAGGCATTCCACGGAAGAGCTGTTGGGTCTGAATCTTGTTGAAGGTATACCGTTTTTCCGATTCTGACAGATAGAGCTGTACGGTTCCCAACCCTTTGATCCATTTTACAGGTAATGGGACCTTTCTTTCTACGACTTTCTCTTCTTCTTTATAAAGCCCCACTTCTTTTTCACCAACGGAAAGCATGATCTTCTCATTAGGCCGTATACTTCCTAAAGCCGTTATCATCGGCTGGTTAAAGTCTACATTGGTAGTTCCGTTTTCCAAAAATTCACCATCCAGGCCTCCTGGCAGTACATCTACCCTTGCGTAAACTCCTGCACAGTGAGAAAATCCTTCAAAGCGGAGTCTTTCATTTCCGGCCGTCACAATAGGATCTTTAAGCAACGTCATCTGAAACGGAGACAGGCTGAAGCTGGATTTTACAATATTGGAAAGGGTAATCAGACATCTGGCCAGGATAAACGGTTGTCCTACATTCCCCCAGAAAAAGCAGGGAACATCGGTATTCTTATGTATCTCGCTGTATTTAGCGAGAAACAGTTCCTCCAAAGCCTCTCTCTTTACCAAAGAGGAAGCTCTGGGATAGTTGTAAATAAGCGTATCTTCCATAATTTATTTTTTTAGAAGAAGATTGCAGATTTTTTTCAGGCTCGAGTTTTCTTTCCAGTCATTTAGTTTTTCAACAATATTGATATTGGCTTCCGACTGGTTCAAAGCCAATACCTCATGATACACTTCCAGAAGTTTCTTCAGGTTGGTAACCGGTGATTCCATTTGATATAATATATTGGAGATCAGTTCTTCCAGTGCTGCATTATGGGTTTTGCTTACATTCAGCATATGGTGCTGTATAAGGTCTGTTAATCTTTTGACAGGGGCCCATTCTAATTTTTCATGCAGTCCTATCACTCTTCCCAGCTGTGCGTTGTCCATCATCTGGTGTGAAACATGTTCCAGCCATATTTCAGCCGCTGTTCCGCGAATGGTTTTATCTCCATCCAGGAAGATTGTTCCCAAGAACAGATACCCCATTGGGTCCAGCGATTTCTTGATCTGATAAAGAGCCTGCGCCGTGTTGAGCACCAGATTTCTTTCGTAAACCTCAGCAATTCCTGAATAAAAAAGACAGTGTTTGATGATTTTTGCCAGGGCATTTGCTGGTGTATTCGGGAAACACCACATCAGTGCCGGAGTTTCAGAAAGTTCTTTCTGGCCGGCAACAAAGTATTCTACGAATAGAGATTCTTTTCTTTTTTCAAGGTGATATTGTGGAATCACAATATTCAGTTCAACAGGATAATAAGAGTTTTTCTTATTGTCGATGGTCTTCCATTGGTAATCTCCGTAAAGAAATTCCACAGGAATATTATCATATCCGAAACTGCTGAATTCTTTAAAAACAGTTTTGGGCGAACGTGTAATTCCTGCAGTCATCCACCATGAAGGATGTTCAAAATTTCCTTTCGGAAGAGCATTTTTCCCAAAGAAGAAAAGTAACAAATCTTTGTACTCCCCTTTTAATTTTTTCTCTGCCAGCTCTAATGCTTCCGATAGATCATCCAAGGCACAGCGCTGTAGAGCCAGCTGCACATCCAGGTGGTGAGGTTCAATATTTTTATTCTGATATACTTCCAATCTTTCCACCAGGCTTACAGGAGAAACCCAGCAAGGTGAATGGGTAACGGTAAAGAGCAGTGGAGGGCTATCTCCTGCCTCTATTTTCTGGCATATATAGATTGCTAGTTCTTTGAAAGCCTTCATTGCAGGAGACTCTGCCCCTACTTTATCCATAGGCCCCAGTTTTTTCTGATAGTTGGAATAGGCCTCTCTTGCAGCTTCTTCTTCAACGGTTTTATGGTAAATTTTCTCCAGATTTTTAAGCTGATCCGGATATTTCTCCAGCAGACCCAATCCATAGTTGATAATCAGGTTGCACTGCAAAACATTCAGGTAAGGAACTTCCCATTTTGCAATGGTTTTGCACGCTTTCAGAAATACAGGTTCTATTAGTTTCACAGATTCTGCATCTACATCGTTGGCAAAGCGGATGAATCCGTCCAGTGCAATATCGCAATGGTGGCTATACGGATCTTCTATTGCCAATGGCAGGAAGAACATCAAATCCTCAAAACTTTCCAGTACTTTTACTTTGTTATCTTTTGTGGTGAGTGATACTGTTTCGGAAGTTATCGCTTCCAGTTCCTGTTGTTTTTCTATTATATATTTTTCCAGCATTGGACGCACATTCGTCAGAATATTGTCTGAATAATGGGATAATGCTTCTTTGATATTGTCAGAGGGTGGAATATATTTCAGCATAATCTTTGCCGCTTTGGTCTGTATTCCATCATCTTTACTTACAAATGCCGTACTTAAAGCCATTCCCAGGATTTCCGGGTTAAGTCTTTTTCTCTGGAAGATTTTCTCCGTTAATGAAAGACCTGAGGCCACTACGGTCTTAACTTCTGAACTCAACAGGTTCGGAAGGTAATGGGAAAGTTCTTCTATTTTAATTCCGGCACCGGCTATTTTTTTCAGGTGGTTCAATATGGTATTAACTGCTTTTGACTGTGTTGAAGCCAAACCAGCAAGCAATTCATCCTGAAGGTCTACCAATTCTTCTTCTGTAGGTTTTAAAACGGTAAATGCATCCATGAACCAACCTGTAACGTTTTTGTTAAAGTTACGATTGGAAGCCAGCAGGCATTCTCTTAAAAACCTTTTTCTTTCAATTTTCTGTTCTGAAATCAGCTTCTGCACCAACGGGAACCATTCTTTACGGAATGGTAATGATTTTGATGGGTATTCGCACAGATACCAGAAATGAGTTTCAAGGGTTTCCGGGTGTTCATCCAGATCAGAAGGATAGTTGCTCAGATGGTGTCCCAGCAATTCGGGTCTGGGTTCTACATAGCCTTTTTTCGTCCATCCTAAAATATCCTGATAGTTAAAAGCTGTAAACTCAGCCTCTACGGATTCATTGATAAAATCAGAAAACCATTCCGGGCATCCCCATTCCAGGATCTGCTCTGCCTGTTCTGCATTCCGGAAAAGGCTCCAGTAGTTTTTACCAAAGTTCTTTTTGTCCATACAGACAAATGAAGCAATATCAATAATGGAATGCTGGTTGGCAGAACCTACAGTATGGTAGGAATTCTTCGTCATTACGATCTTGCTGATCTCACGTTCCATTTTTTTGATGGAAGGCACCAGTGTCTTTCTTTCTTCTGCGGTAAGTTGCTTTAGAAAAGGGATAATCTCATGTATTTTTTCCTCATTAAGGATCTCATAAAGTCTTTCTTTCATCTGTTCTCAATTTGATGTATAATTTTTTTCAGGTTATTTTCTTTTTCCCATTCTTTAAGCAACTCCGAAAGAGTTTCGTCCGGTACAGACTGATTCTGATTCAGCAACTCATCATAGAGTTCCAGTAGTTTCTTCAGATTAAACACCGGTTTTTCCACTGCTGTAAGAATGGCTATCAGCAGTTTCTCAAAAGCAAGGTTATGTCTGGAACTCAAATTGATAAAACCAGACAATCCGTCTGTAAATCTTTTGACAGGTGCCCATCCGAAACTGATCTTTTTACCGATCATTGTTCCCAGTTCCCGGACCTCAAAATCCTCCGAAACTACCTTGTTTACTAAGGCTTCAAAAGCCATACCAGAAAACGTCCTGTTTTTATTAAACAGTCCCGCAGACAGGAATAAATAGTGTACCGACTGAAAAGGCAGACTCAGCTTCATCCATGCATCAAGAAAGCTCACATTACCTTTTATATCATACTGATAGTCAGATCTCGACAAAGTTTCGCCATATTTTTTTGCAACAACAGAACCTGAAAAACAAGGTGCTGTATACAAAATAGAAATCAGATCATCATCATAAACACCATGATAAGAGTTGAATAGATATTCGAGAAAATCTGCATTTTCCAGAAGCTCTTTTTTATTACTGATGCTCACCAATACCTCAGGAATTTCCTCTGTAATATTCCATTTATAAACTTTTTTATAACTGAATGACCAGCCGAAGTTACCATCCAGATATACATGGTCATATTTTTCTCTGAAATGATCAGGATTGAAAACAGGTTCCAGAAGTTCAGCGTATTTTTTATCCAGCTGTTCTTTTGCATATTGCTCAGCTTCATTCAGATTTTCTTTTTGTACCCGAAGTATAGCGATCTGCAGATCAAAAGGAGTCGGCATTTCATTCTGCTGCTGATACGTCTTCAGTTTATCCACAAGATTCTTTGCTGTTATCCAGCAAGGGCTATGATCAGGTACGGAGAGAAGTGGAAGCTTTTTATCCTGTTTCAACATTTCAAAAATTCCTGATAGAAGCTTGTGATACGCCTGAAAAACCAAAGGAGTCTTTTTCTCGCACCAGTTTTCTAAGTTGGGAAATTCTGATTCTGCCTGAAGCAATATTTGTGATCTTTCTTTTTGTTTTAAAAGACCATAGCTGATAAAAAAAGTTGCTAATAAATGACGGAGCCCTCCTGTTCCTTTTGTTTTCAGTGCAGCTTTGAAAGCAGGTTCAAGTTTACTCAAATGATCTTCATCAAACTCGCTGTTGAAGTTGACCAATGCTTCCAGAAACTGGTCAAAATAATAGGTTGTAGGATTACTGAAAACCTGTGGAGCAAAAAATATAAAATCATCAATGGTCTGAATGGGAGTGATAGGCCCAGGCAAATGCCATGAAACAACCTCGTAATTTTGTAATCCCGAATTGTCAGACTTTCCCTGTCCGGTGAAAAATTTCTCCAGCAAGCTTTCCGCATCAGAGAGAAGTGCCCCTGCATACAGTTGTAATTCAGACCGGATTTTTTCTGATTCCGGGTTTCCGTATTTAGCGATGATCTTCGCTCCTTTTGTCTGAAGTGCTTTGTCTTTATTCAAAAAAACCGGCATCAGAAGGAGGCAGATATTTTCATGAAAAGTATTGTTTGCTTTAGCTGTTTTCTCTAAAGCCGACAACAATGCATTTATTATATTTTTGGTAGGAAGTGTCATCACAGACGATGAAACCTGTAGAAAATCTTCTGTTTTAAATGCTTTTTCTGTGAGAACCTGACTGATTATTTTTAATACACCCGGAAATAGCGAAGTCTGTGTTGAATGAAAAATCATAAACAAATCATCCTGCCATTTCAGTATTTCTTCATTGGTGGGTTCCAGATAGGTAAAAAGCTCCAGAAACCACGTATTATGTTCTTTCGAAAAATTAAAATTAATGGCTTTAAGACTTGATTTTAAAAGTCTGGATCTATCTATTTTCTGGCTTCCGGCAAGATTTTTCAAGTGTTCTTTCCAGTTTCTTCTGCCATAGAGAATATCCGACTCATATTCGAATAAAAGCCAGATATGAGATTCTAAGGTAGCCGGGTATGTCAATAGAATTTCTTCTGCGGTATGTTCAGGAGCCCATGATGAGGAAAGCAGAGATGCAATTATTTCATCCTTTAACTTAAGGTAGCCTTTCTGCTCCCATTCCAATGCTTTCAGATAATCAAAATTATTTACAAATGAATAGCTTTCTCCAAGCCAGTCCGGAGTATAGGATTCAAACAACTCTTCAACCTGAGCAATAGGCATTGAATAATATCCGGGGCTTAGTTTTTCGTATTCCGCCCTGGTTTTAGAACAGGCTAAAGCCGCCAACACAGAGATATTGTTGTGCCCCCATTCTTTATTTATATATTTTTTTAAAAGAGCGACAACTTCTTTCTTATCTTTTGGTGTAAGCTTTATAAGAAAAGGAACAATTTCCTTGATTCTATAGTTTAAATAAATGGTCTTAAACTCGTCCTCAATTAGCATAGATTCATTCTTGTCGGCTAAAATAACAAAAAATGACCTACAGGGTAAAAATTATCCCTCAAAAGTGAATTTTTTAACAAAACTTTATGCTTTTAACAGGAGGTCTATCAGCAGTTCTGAATAAAAGTTAAAAAAAAGTTTCTTCACTTTAGTCTACAAAATATATAGGTAATTTGTACAGGAAAACCTCTTTTTATAATTTTTCTTTTTTTCTATAGTATATAAGACTCTTATTGTGAAGAAAATTTATATTTTCAACCGGCAATTCAATTTTAAAATGATTTAAATTTTATTTCAATTCAATAACTTAATTCATTAAAATTTATATATTTGCAAAATAAAAATACTTGATAACTCAAATATATATCAATGATTAGTTCTGAATTATTACTTTTAATCAACTTCAATAAACTTCAATCTGTAATTTCCAGAAAGTTTGATTCGCTGAGCGTGCACGGGCTAGGTTTCAATGATTTTGTAATTCTTTATATCCTCAGCACATCTTCTGAAAGTAAGATGCGAAGGATAGACCTTGCAGAAAAGATCGGTCTTACGGCTTCAGGAATTACCCGGTTGTTGAACCCGCTGGAAAAAATCGGTTTGGTAGCCAGGGAAACTAATGAAAGAGATGCCAGGGTGAGCTATGTAGTCATTACTGAGGTCGGGAAAAAAATATTTGAAGAAGCACAGACAAGTGCTGAAAGCATTACAAAAGAGATTCTGCCATCCAAAAAGAGCAAATCTCTGCAGACCGTAAGTCAGTTTTTATCTGATTTGGGAGGAAATATACAATAAAAATGATATGAAAAATGCATTAAAACAACAGCTTAGAGAAAAGGCTAAAAGTCACACCATAACAATGGGAGTCCTTGTTCTGAAGAATATTACTAATGGAAAGCAATACATTCAAAGCTCTCTAAATCTGGAGGCTCTGGTAAATAAAATGAAGTTTATGCTTAACGGGGGATTATTTACGAATGCGCAGTTGCAAAAAGACTGGACAGAGCTTGGGAGTGATTCTTTTACTTTTGAGTTTGCCGTGATTGTTCCGGAGCAGGAAAACCAATACATCAACTATCGTCAGGAAATACAAAAGGCTGAACAGTCTTATACTTCCGGGGCATCAACCGAAATATACTAAAGCAATGTCACAGAATTATTTGTCTCCTACTTTTGAAGCAGGGAAACATCTGTTTATGAAAAACATTGAAGGTTCCGTAATCAATATGAATCTTATCCGATTAAAAAAAGAAGCAGATTATTCACAATATCCGGATCTTCAGCCTTCTGAAAAAATCAGCGGCTGGGATGCTTATTTTAAATATATCAAAGAGACTGAGCCCTTTTTAAGAGAAAGTGGCGGAGAGATTTTATTTATCGGAAAAGGAGATCAGTTTTTAATTGGTCCGGATCATGAATACTGGGACATCTGCATGCTGATCAGGCAAAAAAGCGTCAACGATTTTTTCAGTTTCGAAAAGAATGAAGCGTATATGAAAATCATGGGACACCGAATTGCTGCTGTAGAAGATTCGAGACTTTTGCCTCTGGAGGAAATAATATCATACAAAAAATAAAAGCAGATGGCAACAGTAAGAATAGGAGATGTAGAGGTATGCTACGAGATATTCGGGGAGGAAAATACAGAGACTATTGTTTTGGTTTCAGGGTTGGGAAGCCAAATGATCCGTTGGGAAAACCGTTTCTGTCAATTATTTGTGGATAAAGGCTTTAAAGTAATCCGTTTTGACAACAGAGATTCCGGATCTTCTGTATATATTCCCGGAAAAGAAATTGATCTTAATGGAAATATAGAGGAATTTTTCTCTGGACTGAAGCCTGAAGATATTCCTTATTCTCTGATGGATATGGCAAAAGATGTTATTGGCCTGCTGGATTATCTTCACATTGACAAGGCTCATTTTGCAGGTCGTTCTATGGGAGGAATTATTACCCAATTGCTGGGTTCCTATTTTCCTGAAAGAGTTCTAACGCTGACTATTATTATGTCGACGTCTTTAAATCCAGGGTTACCTCCTGCCCATCCTGAAATAATGGGAATGATGATGAGACCTTCGACTGATCCTGCGGTTGAAAGAGAAAAATATTTTCAGGAGAAGCTGTTGTTTGCGGAAAAAATATCAGGTACCGGTTATCCATTTGATCCACATCTGGAAACCTCTCTGATTGAGGAAGAACTTCTTCGTTCAAAGACCAGAAACGGGATCATCCGGCAGCTTCTGGCCATGGGTTCTTATCAGTATGATCCTGAGATGCTGAAAAAAATAAAAGCTCCCACTCTGGTTATTCATGGAACGGATGATCTGATTTTCCCTCCGGAATGTGGAAAAGATATTGCAGATACCATTCCCGGTGCTGAATTTGTTCTGCAGAAAGGAATGGGACATTCTATTCCTGAGGAACTATTCAATTATATCTGTGAGCTTATTCTCAATCAAAAAGGATAAACTTATTTTATCGATTTTATAAATTCGGTGTTTAATGACCGAAACTATTAATGATCTGAATCCTTTCAATTTTAAATATAAAAGAGACTATTTCAATACTGAAACAGTCTCCTTTTTGTTGATCTGATTGAGGAACTTTAATAATTCTTCAGACACCAATGTAAAATCTTGGCAATATTTTTTGCATCATCTACCCCTCTGTGATGGGTACCTTCCAGTGTGAATCCCAATTCCCCCAAAGCTCTGTTCATTCCTACGCTTTTCCTTACAACAGGATGAAGCTGTCCGAATAAAGTTTTTACGTTGATGTGATCATCTCCCATTGGATAATCCAGATAGAATCTTCTGGCCTGGCTCTGCAGCATACTCAGGTCATAGTTGCCATAGCTTGCCCATGTCAGCTCTTCGGAATCGTATTCTGCTCTCAGGATGTCAAAGGCGTCATCCAGCATTATACCTTCGTTATCCAGCATATTCTGGGTAAGGGTGGTAAGTTCTGTACAAAACGGGCTTACCTTTGAATATTGAGGTTTTATTAAAATCCCTTCATTCTTAGAGATCTTTCCGGTCTTTGCATTCATAATGCATACACCAATCTCGATGATCTCACTTTCCTGACCTCTTGGCGGCCGGCTGTCCCAGCATGTGGCTTCAAGGTCTACTATTAATATATTTTCTGTTGTTTTCACTTGTTTAAAAATTTAATTATTAAAGGATGGAGAGGGTTGCAGGAAGATGGAAGTTTTCATAACGTCTAATTTACTTCCAGCGTCCAGCTTCAGCCTTCCAGCCTAATGACTATTTACAAAATTTCACTTAAAATTTTTGCTGTATTGTAAGCATCGTCTGCTCCGCTGTGATGATTTCCTTCAAAATCCATATTCAAATGATTCAGAGCTCTTTTAAGGCCCATTGATTTATAAAGGCCAAAATGCTTCCTGAATTCATACATCACATTCAGATAGTGGTCTGAAAAAGGATTTTTGATTCCGAGCCAGTCGCATTGTTCAATAATCTGCTCTCCGTCGAAATTTCCGTATCCTGCCCATGTGAGCGGTTTTGAATCGTACTCCTCTCTGATTTTTTCACAGGCTTCTTCAAAATAGATTCCTTTTTCTTCTATCAGCTGCGGGGTAATTCCTGTAAGCTTTGTACAGAATCTGTTGATTTCTGATCTTTCGGGAATTACATAAATGCTTTGTTTTTGGGAAATTGTTTTTGATGTTAAGTTTAATTTACAAATCCCTATTTCTATAATATCAACTTTTTGTCCGTGCGGGATTCTGTCATTATCCCAGCAGGTCGCCTCCAAGTCGACAATTAATATTTCGTTGGTTGTTTTCATGATTTTTATTCTTCAAAATCAGAGATTGGGAGGTTAGTCGTTTTCATTATTCCTCACCTACGTCCCAATTCTCTTATACCTCCACTCAGTCTCTCGGACCAAACGGTGGCGTCCATTTTTTCTGCTTCATAATTTCTTTTACTTCTTCGTAGGAAATAGGATAAAAATTATGGCAATCTACTCCTACATCAAAGCTTAGTGCCATTTCATCATCCGGCAATGTTCCGTGTGAGTGACCGTACAGCTGCCATACTCCGCGATGTGAGCCATTCCAGGTACGCATGGCGTAATGGAAAAGAATGATCTTCTGTTTCCCGTTTGTATTGTCCGATTCATCAATCTTCAGTTCGTGATAATCTCTGATGGACGCAAAACGTTTTGGATACGTCAATGCCGCCCCTTCATGATTTCCTTTGATCAAATGGATGTTCCCGTTTAAGCGGTCTAAGATCTCTTTTGTAAAATCCGGTTTTCCTAAACTGAAATCGCCCAGATGGTAGACGGTGTCTCCAGGTTCAATTTTCTCATTCCATCTTCTGATCATTTCTTCATTCATCTGTTCCAGAGACTCAAAGGGTCTTTCGGAGAATTTTATAATATTTTCGTGACCAAAGTGATTGTCTGCTGTAAAGAATATATTGGGTTTCATTTCTTTTGTTGTTTGTTTGTCGCAATAAGTGTTGGTAAACCACCCCGTCAAAAATTCTTTGAATTTTTGCCCCCCTCCGGAAGAGGGGAATATTTGTGCCGTTGATTGGAATATTCTATATGTTTGGTTTCAATTCCAATGGCATGACAAGTGAGTGGTTCATGGGTAAAGCTTTTGCGACTTTATTATTTGTTATTTTAAATTAATTATTCTGAAACGCCTTATAAAAAGCGGTTTCAATTTCCTGTTGATCGATTTCCGTATATCTTCTGGAGAAGTGAATAGGAATGGCTGCTTTCACCTTGCATTCATGCATGATTTTTCCTGAAGCAGAAGCAAAACTGTGGTAATTCAACTTGGCAAACTTCTGGTCTGAATCTTTGTAAAAAGTTTCGATACACACCTGATCTGCTCCTTCAAAAACTGTTTTTATTTTCGCATAATTCTCTTCGGAGGCGGCATGATCCATGATCACTCCCAGTTTATATCCGGGATTGCGGGTCAGTAGAGAAAATAATTCTTCTGCCTGATAAACAGTTCCCTCAATCTCAATCTCAATTTCCTTATTGGGATCATTATTTTCAAAAGCTGCTTTCAGTTCACTGATCCATTTTCCTTTTCTGAAACCGGAAGCATTTTCATTAAACGTGACTGAATCTTTTTCTTTGAACAGATAGGCAACAGAGTCTGTTTTGTGATCCAGGATTGCAAAATCAACATTGACGTATTCATCTTCAAACAGGAAATTCTGAGTTTTTACAAATTCAAGGTTCCAGTGAGGGGGACGAAGGCTATAGATATTGATTTCTTCTTCTGAAACGATCTCCCGGATTTCATATTCAATTGCTTTTTCATCGATCAGATTCCAGGTGTAAGATTTTAATCTCGCTTCTACCTGCTGATGGATATGCCTGGGACCGCAGATCACCACTTTTTCTCCGCTTCCGATCTGATGTCTGAAAATTCCGTCAAAATTTGAAAAATGATCGATATGGGTATGACTGATAAACAGTGCTGATATTGACTGTACTTCTTTTACCGTCAACAAACTTGCTTCTCCGCAATCACATAAATAATGCTTTCCGGAATTCGGAACTTTTATTAATATACTGATGTCTTCTCTTAAAAGACTTTTTATTTCTGCCTGTAACATTTTTTTCTTTTTTTAACCACCCCGTCAAAAATTCTTTGAATTTTTGACACCCCTCCAGAGGAGGGGAATTTTTGCACCTTCGACTGTTCTATTGGCCCTCAAAAATTCTGAGTATATTTTTTAAACTTAGTTATTGCTTAAAAATAACGAAAGTCTTCAATTTTTTGTGGTTACCTTGATACATAAAAAAGTTCCGATAAAATAAATTACCGAAACTTCATCTTTATTTTAAACAATACGTTCTTTTATCGCTTTTCTGCGTACACCAAAGTCAGATTTCCTGATCTTACACATACGACTGTCTGCTGTATGATGAAAAACAATACCTTCCATATTATTCTCAGGATTGCTCAAAAAGTTTTTGATCCATTCAAAATCCAGACTTTCCAAACTAAGTATATTATGGCCATGTTTTACCAGTAAATGACCTTTAATATTTTCAGGATTACCTTGTACTTTCTCACCGATAAGTTCGTAAGTACCATCTTCTACCTTGCCTGATACAGCCAAAGCATTGAAACCTTCCCAGAAGTATTGATCATCTTTTTTCTCCATACTACACTCTACCCAATGCGGATGATGACCTGTAATAAGATCTGCTTCCTGACATGGAATAGCGCCTTCAGGAGCTGTTTTCCCTTTTTTGGCATCGTATCTTTTGTATAATTTCCCATTGATCACCGCACATGCGGAACCATCAAACTTTTGCGTAGCAATAGCTTTTCCATCAAAAACCCAATTGTTTTCAGGATTAATTTCGTTAATAACTCTTCCTAAATTATTTATATCTTTTTTGAATAATGTACTTATCTTTTTCATTTCTAATTGTTTTAACGACAAAAGTTTTTTATTCGCTGAATTATATCCAACCTACGCTTTTGCTTCAATTAATTCTTCTTTAACAATGTCGATCACTAAAGAATTCAACTTCTTGTTGATTCTTTTATGCTCTTCTTTCTCAATAACAGTGAAAGCAGCTGGGAAATCTTTTTCAAAATCCTCCAAAATATCCTTTGCAAAAAGGCCAATTACTTTTCCTACCATTTTAGGTTCAAACTCACCTATTTTGCTCAAAACGTTATTCAGACGGTTTACGGTCGCATATTTATGGATTTCTTCCCAGGTATTCTGAGCTGTTTCGCTGAAATGGATTTGTTTCTGAACGGTTTTCTCCTGTTTTTTAACCATTTTAGACTTTTCGATCCATTTTTCATTCTTGTTTTTCAGAATGACTCTTGCACCGTTTCCAAAATATCTGGTTTTTAAAGTCTTGATGATGGTTCCTTCACACATATTGTTGAGCTCCGGAAGCCCAAACCAACCCGGAATTTTTGAATTGAAAACATTGGGAAACTTCAACGCTTCTTCCAAAGTTCCCTGAAAAAGGGTTTTTGCATAGAAAAATCCTGTCTCTTCAAAAATATCATTGATCACTTCTGTATCCAGATAGGTAATCCCGTTAAGCTTAATATCGAAGGCATAAAAGTCATTGTGAGGTGCATATTCTATTCCTTTCTGCACTTTCACAGCGTCTTTTACCGGTTCTACTTCTTTATGTTTGTAACCACCACCGAACAATTCACCGTAGATCACCACAGTTTCAACATCCGGATGCATGGTTTTTACTTTTCGGAACACTTCTATTACATTTTTTCTGTAGCGTTCCAAAATCTGATGTGCATTGAAAAATTTTTCATCTTTCTCGATGAAAGCGGTTCGCTTGCCGATCTTAATCTCTTTTCCATCGGTAAAGAAAGAGAAATTGGCACCGTGAACTTTTTCCTGCACGATGAAAACCTCATCCCCTAAACCCTGTATTCTGATCTGATCGATCACGCGGGTCTGATAAGCATTTTCTATGGAGTTATATGTTTTGAAAATCATTTCTTTAATTTTTAAATTGTTCCCTTTCGTTATTTTCCATCTGGGTAAGATGTCTCTGAGCATGAAGGGAGAGGAAATATATGTATTCGTACACATTGATTTTCCCCAGTTCATTCACCGTCATTGTCGTTTTGCAAAGAAGTCCTTCTCCATTTTTCATGATGTTCAAATAGTTTAAACATTGATGGTATTGCTGAGCAATTAAACTTCTGATTTCACTTAACTTCAATTCTCCTTTCGGTTCCATATGTTCCGGTCTTATCCATTCAAAGGCTCCGTGTTCACCTACTTTTTCAAAATGTTCTTGATCGAAACTGTAGTTTTTTATTTCAGATTCCAGATCAAGATCGAGGGAATTCCGCATTGCTTTTTTCGCCCCTTTATCAATCAGGATAAGCAGATAGAAATTTGTAAGATAGATATGTTCTAAAATCTGCTGAACCGTCCAGCCTCCATTTGAAGGCTGATAGTTCAATGTATTTTTATCTTTTTCACACCACCTGTCAACTTCGTCGAAGCTCAATTTCAGATGGGTTTTAATATTCTGAATTACTATAAAGATGTCCATTACCATTTTTTAAAGTTCTCCAAAAGACGGATAATATTTTCTTTTCCTACAGGATTCATAGAATGGCTGTAGAATTTTGGCAGGTCCAGATAGTTTTCCATGCAATATTCTGTAAGCCATTTGGCACAATCGTAGCCTGTTTTTTCTACAAATTCTCCGGTATCCGGTTTCAGATAATGTTCATCAGCAAGGTCATGGTCAAAAGAGATCATTTCCGGAAGACCTTTTTCCAAAATCCTGTTGACAAACTGCTCGTAATTCCGAACGATATGCCAATCGCTTCTGAGGAAAATATCCTGTTTGGTATAATGATAGGCCTCAATGGGGTATCTTATATCATCCAGAAACAATAATCTTTTCGTTATTTCCATTGTTTTAATTTTTATGAATCCACTCTGCTACAGTTTCCAGAAAGTGTAGTCTTACTTCTTCAAATCTTGTGATATTCGGAATATGATTGATCTCCAACAGATGTTTTGTTCCATCTTTCTGAACGATATAATCATTGGCAATCACCGTCATTCCTATCTTTTCTTTTAAAGTTAAAGTATCTTCCAAAAGTTCAGGATCAATCTCCATAAATTGGGCGTTATCAGGATGAATTGATTTCAGCCATGTCCCACCTTCCAGTTTTATCTGCCAGGATTTTCCGCCAATATGTAAAACTCTTACGGCATCTCCTTCAAAATAAGGTTCAAGAACTGCGTTCTCCGTACTTTCCCAACTTCCTGTAAACTTATATTTATTCTCACCACAATGCCAATTGCCCCATTTCGCGACCAATTCGGTTTGTGTATTTACATAAGCTCCTTTGGAGATAAATCCTCTCTGGGAATTAAACTTTGAATATTTCATCGCTTTGGCCAGACAAGGGATCTTGAGTCTGCAATCCAGCATGCCATGAGCATCAGGAAAACTTGGGCCATTCCACAAGGCAAGACCGGCAATAAAATCCAGATCATCTTCAAAAATACCGTGATACACGATTTTGTCTACCGGAAGCATCCCTACTCCCTGTGCTTTTTCTACGTATAATGTTCCGTCTACAACTTTTATTTTCGGAATCGACTGATGCCAGATCATAAGGCCATCATAATGTTTCCTTATATATTCGTATTCTTGTTCGTGTAAGCCTACAACGGCTATTCTATTATGAGTCATGTTGTTATTTTTTCTATTTTGAAAAGTAGATATTCAATGCTTTGATCACACTTTTCACGTTGGTATTGGGATAAAATCCTGAACTGTTGATACAGTTGACCTCAACGATCTTCCAGCCTTCATCGGTTAAACAAATATCCATTACAAAAGCTTCTTCAAGATTGAAAAGCCGGATCATTTCATTGGCAAATCTGAACCCGTCATCTGAAACTGTTTCTTCAAAGGGTGCCTGATCATTAAATTTATAATATCCACCATCGATGATCTGCCCGCCTACGATCCAAAGCCTCGCTTCTTTTATGGTCTGTTTGGCTTCTGAAATCTGAACCAGAGATTCTTCTGTAATTCTATTCGCCGGGTTTTCCAATGCTTCAAAAACAAAGTCTTTCCATTCTGATTCTGTGAATACTTTTCCTGTGAAGATTTTCGCTTCTTCATAAGGTTTGATGAATTTCACCTCCCCTTTTTTCCAGTTCAGCTGTTCAGAGATCTTATAAACGGAGATTGTATGATTCAGAAGATGTTCACCATAATACTGAGAATATACCTCATACAGGTGATTACCTCCATAAAAAGAACCCGGAGACCAGTCTGAATACTGCTTTGCCAATCTTGCAATAGTCACCGAACCATATACGAAAACATCTTTTCTATCTGTTTCGAAATCTATTTTTTCTGCAGTTGGCGGAATATTAATGACCTCATAGTCAATATTCAAGTCTTCCAATGCATCAAAAATTTTATAATGTTCGGGGTCTAAGTATACATTAGCCTGAATTAAAAAAAACATGGTTACTTGTTTTTAAGGTTCTTTTATTTTCTTTTTACAATATCTGACAGTTCCAGCTTTGCATCTTCAGGAAATCCTGAAAGACCGGGAATATCGTTGTATTCTAAAGCTGGAAATTGGAGGTCTGAAGCTGGAAGTTTTTAACATTGTATAATTTACTTCCTGCCTCCAGCTTCAGGCTTCAAATTATTTTATACCATCATATCAGCACAATTGGAACTTGCGAATGCAAAAGGTTTTGCTTTAAACACATATCCCATTCCCAGAATGTATCCCATTGCATCTTTCAATGCGACATTGGATTTGAAATCCGGATCGGTATTAATGTCTGCGTGTACCTCCATTTCCACACCATAAGTATCCAATACAGAACAGATTGCATAGGCAATTTCTACGGATTTGTTGACTTCATTCAACATTCTCTCCTTGATGCTGATACTCTGTATTTCTCTTTCTTTTCTGATAAAGGTAAACGCTCCTTTTCCTTCACGAATGAATACTACTGCCGTAGCATAATTGATAGCTTCTCCATATACGTGAGAATCTGATCCCACACATACTTTCAGACGGTGTCCGCTGGCCTGTTCGCGAATAATGGCTTTTTCTACCAGTTGTGTGATAGGGTCCTGGAAAATTTTTCCGTTCATGTTCTGCCATGTTTGTTGTTGCGTTTCCATTTTTTCTACATGTTTTAAATTTTGTTTTAAATTAATTTGTGAATCGTTAATTCATTTTATGGTCAATTTCAAAAATTCACCACTGATTGCGGAACAGACAGGAATCGAACCTGTACCTCTAGTTTTTCAGACTAGCGTGCAGACCTGCTACACCACTCTTCCTTGCCTGAGTAACCGTTGATAAATACTATCGTAATTACTCATTGCTTATCATTTATGTTGAGTACGGGAAGAGGGATTCGAACCCCCAAAACCTTGAGCCTAAATCAAGTGTGTCTACCATTTCCACCATTCCCGCAGTTTTTATGCATCATGAATAATCGGTAATGAGTAATTTGAATATTACGGTTTGTAATGATGATCCTCATTACTGATTATTGATCATTTTAGGGCTGAGAAAGCTCTGTCTCTATTTATAAACTATGCCTGCTTTTGTTTGTAAAGATCTTCTGCGCTTGACAAATCTTTCTCTTTTCCTAAATTGATGACTGATCATAGGTGATCATTTATTTTTTGCCTTCAGAAAATAAAAAGGTCGTCTCTATTTTTATTGACTAAAGATCTTCTGCGCTCGACAGACCTTTTCTTTTTCTTATTTCTTGTGAATGGGAACTGGCCAATTTATTTTTCAAATTTGAACTTTCATGGTATTATTGTCAATTTACGATTGACCAGTTCTTTCACATCCAGTACTCTATAAGGGAATCGAACCCTTTTTTTCTGCTCGAAAGGCAGGCGTCCTGACCGTTAGACGAATAGAGCATAAAACCTACTGACTAGGAATCGAACCTAAACAACAAGAGTACAGTTCCTGCATGCTGCCATTACATTATCAGTGGTATGTGGAAGTAGTAGGATTCGAACCTACTCAGCAATGAAGCAACAGATTTACAGTCTGCCCCGACTCTCCAACTTCGGCGTACTTCCGGATTTTACGAATGGATATTTCTCCATTTTTATTTCTCCTGTTTTTTAAAAAGAAAAGGCCTGTCTGTATTGAATGTTTGGCTAAAGATCGTCTGCGCTCGACAGCCTTTTTCTTTTGTTAATAAAGGATATTTCATAAGAGGAATATGGTCTGCCAGTACCTTATTTAACCTCCGATTTAGAGATGGCTATGGGATTCAAACCCACTCAGTTTTCACAACGGTGTTGCAGACCGCCCCGACTCTTCCACTTCGGCGAACCATCAGATTAAAAAAATAAAGTCTGTCTAAAATTGTTTGATATAAGAACTTCTGCGCTCAACAAACTTTATTTTTACCTAAAATTTTATAAATGATATTTTTTATTCTAACTGCTTTTTTGGAGAGATAAGAAAAAGCCTGTCTGTATTTTTCGTGTTTGGCGTAAAGATCTTCTGCTCTCGACAAACTTTTACTTTTTCTCCTGAAACAATTAACATTTAGTTACTGTAATTCCGGAAGGACTCGAACCTTCAACCTTCGGCGTATCAGACCGACACTCTAACCACTTGAGCTACGAAATCATTTGTATTCCATAAGGGAGTCGAACCCTTGTCGTTCGGTAGAAAGCCGAATGCACTTACCACTATGCTAATGGAACCAATAGTCTGGAAAGCAAGATTCGAACTTGCGACCTCCCGCGTCCAAGGCGGGTAAACAACCACCGTTATCTTTCCAGTTTGGCAGATTCACTTCAAAATTCTTTTCCGGGAGACAGCCGGAGCGTTATTTTTCTATGAACCTTTGCGGTCTATGCGAGAATCGAACTCGCAGTGCCCAAGAGACAGTCGGGCAGGTTACCATTACCTCAATAGACCTTTATTTTGTAACCCCAGAAAGATTTGAACTTTCAACCCCCGGTTTAAAAGACCGGTGCTCTAACCATTTGAGCTATGAGATTTTATCTGTAATCCCAGAAGGATTCGAACCTTCAACCTTCGACGTATCAGGTCGATGCTCTAACCAATTGAGCCATGGGATTTTATATTGTTGGGTATCTCCGGGGATCGAACCCTGTTCTCCAGTTCCACAGACTGGCGCTTTACCAAATAAGCTAAAGAAACCATAAAAAAAGCGCCTCTTTTTGGGAGGCGCTTCATATATTTTAACGTAAAAGATCATTAGCTGACCCACGTATATAAGCACCTTTCATCCACAATTTCACTATCAAGAATACACAGCTTCCCTACCGGCTCTTGTCCGAATAGTTCTGAATATTGATTGAATATGTTGTGTAATTGTTTCATTTTATTTTTTGTTTGTTTCTAAATTATTTTTAAATGAATCCTGAAAACTTGTTGCTTTCAATTTTCGGTTGCAAAGTAAATATGAATTTTTGAAATCCGCAAATAAATTTTCAAAATAAATCACTGAAAATCAGCTAGTTATATCTTGTTTTTAGAATAAGAAGATTCTGTCCGCAATACTTTGCGGATTCCTTAAATACCTAAATGACTGTCTCTCACTGGGTTACTTATCACTATCTATTGGCTTATTAATTGTTCATTTTTATTTAAAAAATTTTCATGTTTATGGTTATTTTTTTTCGTTCTAAATAATTTCTGACCTAAAAAACAAAAAACGCCTCGAAAAATCGAGGCGTTTCTGCAATATTTTGATTAATTTTTTACGAGTTTACAGTAAATAATTTCCAAAGTCAGCACATTTCGCCTCATTCCATATCATTCCTTCATATCCGGAAAACCCTTTAGTAGAAGGACTTCCTAATAGTTCTGCATTGATATGTGCTCTTTGTATTGTCATAATTTTCTGGTGCAAAGATAAATATTTTTTGTATTATTTTATCATTTTCGCAAGGTGTGGGAATAAAAAAATGGCTTATAATCGTTGTTTCTTCGTTAAATCAGAAGTAGGTTGACCTTGCCTTTATTAGCTGCATTATCATTGATCCATTTCTTCATCGAATAATTTTTCAAGTTCTGGTAACAGGCTTCCCTGGTAATCATACAGACTTTTGAATTCTGACGTTGCAATCGTAACGACCTCTTTAGCCTCCATCAGAGAGAAATCAGGAAATATAGTTCTTATTTCTTTTACTGCATGTAAAGGCGTCTTACCTTGCGACACCATTTCCTGTACAATTTCAAAAGGATTTTTATGGTCATATTTAAAATGAAGATATTTTGAGGTATTATCCATTTTCAGTTTTCTTTTGGTATTAAATTAAAACAGTTGACCTTGATTTTAATGCAAGGTTCTATTTTGCGAATGTTTTATTTTAGGGGGCAAAGCATCCGTTGAAATTGCTCTGATGAAGCATGGGATTGCTTAGCCATTGATTATTTTAAATTTTGGCTAAAGCCAATGGAAGGTTTTTATTTTTTTGTCAGGTGGGCTAAAGCCCACCCCTATTGATCCAGCCAAGCAAATATTGAACTTTAGCGACAAGATCTTGTATCTTGTATCTTGTATCTATCATCAATTCCTAAACATTTTATTCCTTCCCGTCTTAAACCTCGAAATATCTTTCAGGATCACCTCATCTTCCGGATTAAAGTGTTTCAGCTCATTGATGATCTCTGAGCGGGTTTCTACTTTCTCGGAAATAATCTGATAGGCAATATTCCGGGTTGTGGTCTGCAGTTCAGGAGATTTTTTAAATTCATGTTTCATGGCATCCAGATAAATAAGCTTTTTGTGAGCCGGAGTTTTTTCATACAGATCCCGGATTTCTGATGTGAGTTTTTTCATATCAAAAATATTGGCGAAATAATTATTCAGACAATTGAACGGATCTTTATCTTCTTCCCAGCCTTTCAATAAAACTTTTTGGGCCTCTTCTGCTTTTTCCATTTTTTTGCGGTATACGAGGGAAGCTTTTACCATCTGATTATTCGTAGTATAGTCATCAGCCACCATCTGATAGTAAGTATGGGCATTTTTAAGGTCATTGATTTCTTTATAGAGATCGCCTACTTTCTCTTTCTGCTCCATTTCTTTGTAAAGGTCGATGGCTTTTTTATATTGTTTTGCTTTTTCGTAGCAGGCTGCGGCATCAGATTTATTTTTCAGCTTTTTAAGATATACTACCGCGGCCTCATTATAAAACCCACCGGCTTCCAATGTTTTTGCTCCTCTGTAGTTATCCTGAAGCAGATTCATATAGACTTTTGCTGCTTTTTTATAGTCGTTTTCGGCAATATATTTTTCGGCTAGTTCTTCGTATTTACTCCGGATTCTGTCAAAAAGGGAGTTTTCCAGATAAAAGCTTCCTCCACCGGATCCTTTTTTTCCTGCATTTCGTTCGTTTCGTTCTTTATCTTTTAAAGAAGTGATGACAAGAAGGATAATAAATGCTACGATTAAAAAGATAATCAATGTTCCGACAACACTCCAAAAGCTCTCATGAAACAGTTGGGCTACAATTCCGATGATCTTAAACATGGCCAGAAGTACAAAGGCCGCCATGAATTTGTCTATAAATTTCTGTTTATTCATCTTCGTCGGAATTTAAAATGGTTTTATCTTCTCTAAACAGTCGGTAAAGCAGCAACAGCACACAAATGACCAGAACCCATACAAACCAATTGTATCCAAACATCTTCACCAACGGATAAAACAGATACACCAACATTGCCACAAGTATTGCTATTAAAAGTATTTTCACCCAGGCAGGAACGTCATCTCCACCGAGGTTTAAAGATTTATTTTTAAAGAAGAAGGAATAAAGTCCTACTGCTGCAATCATCAGTATTACCATATACAGAATATCTGAAACAGGAGCCTTTTTTTCTAAAGGTGTGCCTTCTGAATCAATAGCTTTTACTTTGGATCGGTCTATGGATGCTGAAGCAGGATCTACAATATCTAAGGTGCCATACAGTTTTCCCAGAGAGTCTTCCATGAGAACCTGCTTTCTTTTCAGCAGATATTTCACCACATCACCGTTTACAGGCTTTCCTTTGGTATATTGCTTCAGGGAATCCGAAATTCTGCGTTTCAGTTTCTCCGTTTTCTGTTCAACATGCTTTTTGATTTTCTTTGTGTAAATGGTCTTTAAAGAATCCCGACTTTGCTTTTCTTTGTTGACAAGTGTTTCAATATCTTTTCCTATTTCAGCCACTTCTCTTCCACCTGCTTTTTTATAATTTTCTTTTTCTTCTTTGGTTTTGGATTCAATGATTCCTGCATTAAGCAATTCCTTAGACAATCCTTTTCTTTTCTGATGATATATTGAATCGATCTTCAGATCAATTTCTGAGGTTCCGGACTGAAAAGCTATCATATCTGCAGGTGCTTTTACAGCATTGGCAGCTATTTTTCCCGAAGAAGGGCCTGTTTCCTCTACAGAATTTTCTTTTTCTGACGGCCATACAATCCTGGCAATAATGACAACCACAATGACTGCCCAGAATAGTCTACGGAAATTTTTTGTTCCTGCGCTCTCCGGCCCATTTCCCGAATTCCTGCCAAACAATCCTTCCAACCATGTGAATTTTGCAAAGCCATCTCCCCTGGAAGTTCCCATAATATCTAATGGAACGCCCAGTTCTATTGCTCGCTCAGGATATTTTTCGATGTATGCCAGGTACTTTTCAATTTCTTTTTTATTCCCTGCCATCACTTTTTTCAGATCAAAGGGCAGATTGTTCATCCACTCTTCTTCGGTTTGCCTGGATTCTAATGTTTCCATTACTTTATCGTCATCCATTTCCACCGTATAACTTTCTATTTTCTGAGGAATGGAAACCCCATTGAGAGGTTTTCTGATGGTTTCTTCGATCTTTCCCGGTTCCTCAATTAATGACATCCAGTCTATTTCTTCAGAGAGTTTTACCAATCCAAATTCGGGATGCATAATGATAAAACGGGCATCAAGCTGCTGCCAGTCCTCAGGATTGATCTTAGGATAAAATGTTGTATTTTCTGGAATAAAAAGTCGGTCATCTACACACTGAAAGTAAGCATTACGTCCAATCTCCTGCGGAATCTGGTGATGAAAAGCGAGAAAACATCCGTATAATGTGTTCGGGCTGTCTGCCGGAACAGCATAAGACATGACCTCATCTAAGCTGATACCAAGCATTTCCATTTCCTGAAGCCACACCAAAGGAGAAGAACCTTTTATCAAAAGGCCTTTTCGGGGATATTTATTTTTCGGGAAAGGTTTGATTCTAAGCTCCATAATCCAAAATCTGTTCTATAAATGCTTTTAAAAACCGGTCACGCATCTCATCCATTGTTTTTACTTTTAACAGGGAATGTTCCGGAAGATAATATTCTGATCCGCCAAATTCAGTATAAGTAGCCAATGAAAGAAGCCCACCAAGGGTAGACGGGATAAAAAATTCTTCAATGCTTTTATTACTGCTCGCCAGCCTCAGTATTCCCCGGGAGTCTGCAATAATTTCGCTTCCATCCGGGAAGGTAAATTTATTTTTGTTCTGTTCCGCAAAAACCTTTATCTCCTGTTTATTTTTAGAAAAGTCTAACCTGTTTTCTTCAGAACTGTAAAGCCGATTTCCGGAAATGACCAGATCTTTATCTGTATTGATTCCAATTCTATTGAAATTACTGATCATTTTCAATCCGCTTTGGTTCAGTTTGGCAACTTCAGTTTCTACTTTTGTATGGTTTTTATCTATTTCTTTATCCTTCCCGGAAATGGTTTCTACAGAAAGATTTCCTTCTATATTGATCTTGTACAGTAAAGGATTAGCATGTTGATGCAGGTAAAAACTTTTACCAAAATAGATCAGCTCATAGGAATTCGGAATATTCATCCCGGTAAGGTTCTGCTCGGAATATTCTTTTGTATTCAGGTTAAGTTTAGAGATCAGCTTTTTGCCAGGTTGGTACTGACAAAGTATAAAATGCTGCTGCCTGTTCTTCGCCAACGCAAACTGACCACTCGGCTTTATGGAAATATTTTCAAATAAAACTTCACATCCGTGAAAGGTTTTATAATAGTCATAAGAATGCCTGTCATAATAATTATCTGAAAGGTACGTTTTCAGAAGCTGTTTTTTTGAACTTAAAATAAAGAACTCTCCTTCATATAAAAATTGGGCAACCTTGTTAACAGGTGTCGGGAACAGGATCGGATAGTTCAGCGGAAGGTTGGTTTTCTTTCCGTTGAAATGGCTCACCTTCTGTTTCTGTTTGGGCGGATTGGCCCATAATTCCCGAAGTGGCAGTTTTATTTTCTGAATATGCTTTCTGGCTCCTTTATCGTGTTTATAAAAGTTAATTTCGCCATCTGAAGCAGTTGTTACCAAAAACTTAAGTCTGTCTCTGTTTTCATGAACTACTTTTTGTATTTTTTCATCCGCCATATTTTCCTGATGGGTAATAAAAAACACTTCAATATCTTTCTCAGTATGTTCTTCGTTAAAGAATTTTTCCAATGCTTCTGAAACCTCCAGAGCCGGGCTTACCTGATTGAGATTTTCAATCACCTCTTCTACTTTGTCGAGCGACATGGGAACAGCCGCCTGCCCCAGGGCAATAACCTTACATTCGGAATGCGCTTTAGGGTGCTTGATCACCGCAATGGCAGAAGCAAAAGCCAATACTTTTGGTGTTCCCCAGTTTCTAAGGGAAGTATCGATCAGGATTATTCTTTCAAAAATATTTTCTTCAGGGGGGATTTCCCTCTGAATGTATAGGGCTTCATTATTGGCCACCCGGCTCATGAAAACGTCATCTTCATTGGCAAATTCTGAGAGCAGCATTCTGTTGAAATCTCCTTTGTTGGTCATATCTGATATTCCTCCGATAGGCTGTTCCCCGGGAGAAAGATGACGCATAGGGATTTTCAGACCACTCCAGATCCTTTTGATCAGGCTTCCTACCTGAAAAGTTTTAGGTTCTTCGATCAGGTCCCGGATAAAGTCTTTATCTGTATCCACCGTTGTTTCCTCCTCTATCACTTCATCATCCACCTCAGGTTCTTCAATAAACCCTTTCATGGCATCAATGATGGATTGTACGGTCGGAAATTGTTCATTCTTATTCAGAATTTTTAAATCTCTGTACAATATGGAAGCATCGGCCTGCTTTTTTTCTGCGCTTTTTGCTATTTCGTAAGGTCTTTTATAATACCTATTCAAGGCCGCTTCTGCATGAAGCGGAGCTATTTTAGAGCCATGACTAAAAATAGTCTGTAATAATACGATTCTGTTTTGCCCCTGTTTATAAACTTTAGGAAGTGATTTTATTTTTTCGAGAAACTCAACAGCGCCTTCTGTATCAAAATCGAAATTTTCTTCATTGTAAAAATTGGCTGTACGCCCCAGAGGTCCTGCAAAGTCTGTATACCCATCCTGCATGGCATACAAAACCATCAGCAATACCCCAAAAACAGGCCATCCCTGCGGTTGAAGTTCTTTCAGAATCTCCATCACGTAAGGTCTGTAGGCAATAGCCCCCACCCCAGGTACTGCGAGGAGGTTATATTCATTGTATCCGGCATCACCGGGAATATCTTCATCAGTTTTCCATTCCCAGAAATAGTTTTGGTAGGATTGGAAATAGACTTTTAATTCCATTCGTTTGATTTTTCAGTAAGACGGAATGAGCTTATGGAAAGCGGCCGGAAGTCAGTATTTTTTATTAACAGACAGTTTCCGTTTTTATCCCATATCAGCCATCCTTCCGATTCTTTATTATATTTCTGCTGCAGTAATTTGCTTACATTTTTAAATTCAAAATCAAATCCTGCAGGCAACAGATGCCCATCTTTGGTCCAATGCGTTTTCCCTGGCAGGCTTAGCAAAGGTGTTCCCAGGAACAATGCCTGATCTCCCAAAAGGGTCCATTGTATTTTTTCAAGCTTAAATTTCGGAATGGCAGCCATACTTTCTCTGATCTCCGCAATAGTGCTCAGTAAAGCCATTACCGGTTGCTCTTCTTCACTTTCCTTAAGGTTCACCTGAACTTTTTCGCTGATTCCGAAATAATTATTGTTAGAGGCCGAAAATGTCAGCCGCAGCGCCTTATCAATAGGCATCCAAAGCAATGCTGTTCTAATTTTTCTACTGGGAACCAATGCTCCTTTCCTGAACAAAAGGCCATCCCGTAATTCGTACAATATAAAATCCGGCAACTGCTGCAGTTCTGACGCCACAGCCTGTTCTTCCGTAAAACCTTTCAGCCAAAGGGTTTCTTCATCGGTGGCAATCTGAACGTTCTTCCAATCTCTGATGGAACCCAGAAAGTCTTCATCAGCACGGGGAAGTTCTGCCCAGAATTCTTTTATACGCTTTGAAGGATCTTCTGCCATAAGCTTTCAATTTCTTGCTGGATATATTGTTTCTGATCCTGATTTCTGATCCAGTCACAACGGGTCTGCAGGTATCTCAGTTTGTCTTTAATAACGTTTTGCTCTTCGAAGCTCAACATTCCGTCATTCCATTTGTCTACAAGGATTTTCACATCTTTCATCACTTCTTCCGGATTCGGTGTTTTATTCTGCATAGCCTGTGGATGTGAATTCGGATGATCGTCTTTTTCAATGGTTCTGTTGATGATTCCCTCCAGAATTTCGATCTGTTCTTCCGTATCCCAGATATGTTTCAGTACCCAAAGATCAGAAAGTACAGCTTCATTTCTTCCACAGATCAGGGCACTGGCTGCAATCAGGTTCTGAAGTTTTACGGCTCTACGGTCAGAAATTGCAATTCCTGTATTCCTTAAACTCATAATGGTATTCAGATATACTTCATAGATCGGTCTAAGGTCTACGGTACGGCAAAGCTTCTGAAGTTCCCGGATATCATCTGCATGAATTTCCGGCACTTCCGTTTCTTCTTCGTTCTCCAGTTTTCTTCCGGCTAAAAGTACCTGATGCAGTAATTCAGGATTGACATAATCTACGTTGATCCTTACCAGAAAACGATCGAATAATGCATTCAGTGCTTCGTCTTCAGGAAGAACGTTACTTGCTCCTACAAACATCAATGCCGGCAGATGTTTGGTTTCTTTTCCTCTTTTGAAGATCTTTTCATTGAGGGCTGTCAGAAGTGAGTTCAGAATGGCAGAATTGGCATTGAAGATTTCATCCAGAAATACCATAGACGCTTCCGGCATCATTCCTTCTGTATTGGTAAGAAGTTCTCCTTCTTTTAATTTTCTAATATCAAAAGGACCAAAGATTTCGTTGGGTTCGGTAAAACGGGTCAACAGGTATTCAAAGTTTTTACCATCTTTAACGGTTTTTGCCAGGGTTCTTACAATTGCCGATTTCGCTGTTCCCGGAGGTCCGTACAAAAAAGCATTTTCTCTTGCCAAAAGACAGATCCCAAGCAGATCTACCACATCATTTTTTCCTACGAAAGTATCTTTTACGTAGCTAAGAACTGTATTGAGTTTATTGATATTCTGAGTCATTGATATTAAAAAATTAAAAATTCCACCATTTTTTCTTTTGTGATTTTTCCCCTTTCTCTTTTTCTGCTTCCTGATTTCTTTTGTTGAAAGAGAAAGCCAGCCTCTGATAAAGGGTTTTAATATCAAAATAGACATCCGTTCCATCCTCCAGTCTGAGAACATCCAGAATCTGGTCTCCCTCTTTCACCAGCCTTTGGGATACATCCTGTTTATTGAAATGCTGTCTGATCAGATCTCTTTCATCGGAAATCCGTGTGATAATATAAGGTGAATCTTTGGTTCCCGCCCCTGTTTTTTCGATACATTCAAAGAGGGTCTCCACAATCATCATTTCTATGTTTTTTGCTTTTTCATTTTCCAGCTCTTTATAAGCGAAATATTTATAAATATGAGCGCTGGGGCTCAACAGGATATTGATATTTACATATTTTACAACCTCTTCATATTTTCCACTGTTTAAAAGATCCAGCATAGTTCCGGTATCGTCTGAATAGGGATCATATTCCGGATTGTTAATGATCAGTTCCCTGCATTTCAGAAATGTTTCTTTGGTAGGGTCAGTTAAAAATTCAAATACTTTTTCATAAGTTTCCATGTTCTTCGGCTATTGTTTTTAATTCTCTCCAGAATGCGTCTTTATGCATTCCGAATTCGGCTATTAGTAGTTTATTGATCAACGGAATTTCCGCCAGTCGGTAGTCTTTTTTTTCAACAATTCTTTCCAGATATAATTTTCGGTAAGTGGGATCTTTAAGTTCAGCCTCCCAATTTACAGTTTTCAGGTCAAGGTCATATCCTATTCCTGAGTAATGAAATTCGGTAAGAATATTTTCAAGTATTGTAATTAAAGGATCTTCCGGATCCACCGCATTCAGGGAAAGAATGATCTGCGGTAAGAATCTGAGGGAAAGGTCTGCAGACAAAATGGAAGATATATCCCTTTTTGCTTTAAATCCTGGAACCAGTTTATCAATGTTTTTTGCGGTATTTTCTCTGATAAGATAAAGCTGGGCACTATGATACAGAACTTTAGCAGCCCAGACTGCAGCCTCTTTGTTGCAGGTAAGCTGATCCGATAAGAATTCAAGTCTTTCTTTTTCGAATTCTGCCTCGAAATAATCCCCCACCTCCGACTCTTCTTTTGAGGAAATTTCCTGCAAGTTGGAGAAAAGGGTTATGCATTCATTCTTTCTGAGCAGAAAGATCGTGTCCAAAAACGGTGATTTGGTTTCCATCATCTAACAAAAATAAAACTATTTCGCTGAGAATAAAATTTTTAAGGCCAGGATTGGTGTTAAATGATGATTCTTCGTGAAGAATTTTAGAAAGAGATAAAAAAATAATGAAAAAGAGTGTTTTTATGGATGAAAATCGGGTTGGTTTAGATGGGGTTGTAAATGGATATTTTAAGCAGGTTGGGAAACGCAGGGGCGCAAAGGGGGTTTCTTATAATGCGTATATTTTTAGGATGCAAGAAGATCGGGGATTTTGAGTATGAGCTACGCTTATTTTTTGCCACGAATGCACGAATTTTTTCTTTTATTCGTGCATTAGTGGCAATTAAAATGGTTTTTAAGAGGTTTGTATTGGAGTGAAAATCAGTGCGTTTAATAAATTTGTGATAGGTTCTGTTATTTTTAAACCGTCTATGAAAACCTACCAGGCTTTTGAAACCTGTTAGGTTTAGGAATTTCCCCCTGTCATTATTTCAATCTGGCATCCATTATTTAAGCTTAAAAAACAGGAATCAAAATTTTCGACAGGATTGTGGTATTTGCTATACTATTTTCTTACTAATAGAATATGAAGTTTTCAAAAGACTTGGTATCTCTTCATATTTAAAATACTTATTGATACCATTTTATGCATTGTATCGGGTTTATATTGCAGCACCCTTTCACTCCTCATAATGAGAAAGACAATCTAAAAGTTATTATATTTGCCTCATTCAAAATAACATTATGAGTATTCACATCAGTGCAAAAAAAGGTGAAATTGCCAAAGTAGTATTACAGCCGGGGGATCCGCTTCGTGCACAGTATATTGCTGAAAATTATTTAGAGAATGCCAAACTGGTAAGCAAAACCAGAGGTATCTTTTATTATACAGGACTTTATAAAGGTAAAGAGATCACTGTAGGAGCCAGTGGAATGGGTTTTCCGAGCATCGGGATCTATTCTTTTGAGTTATTTACAGAGTATGAAGTAGATACAATCATCAGAATCGGGACTTGTGGTGCATACAATACAGACCTTAAGCTTTTTGATATTTTAAATATTGAAAAGGCTGCCAGCGAAAGTACTTATGCTAAATATGCATGGGGAATTGAAGATGAAATTCTTTCTCACCAGGGGAATATCTTCAACACAATCAACGAAACGTCTAAAGAATTATCATTAAACGCTAAGGCTATCAACATCCACAGTAGTGATATTTTCTACAGAAAAGATCCTGAGACTCCTGCTATTGCTACAAAATACAACTGCCCTGCAGTAGAAATGGAAGCTTTTGGATTGTTTGCCAACGCACAACATTTAGGAAAAAATGCAGCTACGATCCTTACGGTAACTGACATTATCCCAACTCATGAAAAAATTTCTGCTGACGAAAGAGAAAAGGCTTTGAATCCGATGATGGAATTGGCTTTGGAATCGGCGATTAAGAGTTTGTAGAGGAAAGGGTGAAAAGGTAAAAGAGCGAAGAACGCTAAGGGAGCTAAGAAAGCGGAGAAGGCGGAGAAGGCGAACAGGATGAAGGAGGTGAAGAGGGTTGAGATGTAGAGGAAGGTGATGATGGTGGATGGCTTAGACTGCTTGTTTTTACAATAATTTTAACCTTTTTGCAGTTTTGCAATTTTGCAATAAAAAAAGAGCTTTACTGTATCAGTAGAGCTCTTTTTTATAGCCTGAAAAAATTTCGGGTAGTTTCTGTAGTTTCGTCAGCCACTTCGGAAATACTGAGTTTCTTCAGATGGGCAATGGTCTGCGCTACATAAGGTAAAAATGAAGGTTCATTCCGCCTGTTCTGCATTCTGGGCATATTCTTCGGAAGCATGAAAGGGGCATCTGTTTCAATCATCATCCTGTCGAGCGGTACATATTTTATCACTTCTTCCAGATGCTTAAATCTTTTCTCATCACTGATCGCTCCGGTGAAACCTAAATAAAATCCTTTATCCAGATATATTTTTGCTTCTTCCAGTGTTCCGGTAAAACAATGCACTACGGCTTTTGGTAATTTTGAAAGGTATTCATCCGTGATCTCATTAAATTTTTTGAATGCCGATCTTTCATGAAGGAAAAGCGGTTTATCAACTTCTATTGACAATTCAAGCTGAGCTTTATAGCATTTTTCCTGAATGGGTCTTGGTGAGAAATCACGATCGAAATCAAGACCGCACTCTCCTACTGAGATTACATGATCCTGCTTCAATAATTTTCTAAGCTCATGGATACTTTCTCCGTTAAAAGATTTGGCATCATGAGGATGAATTCCTGCTGTTGAAAATAAAATTTCAGGATAATCTTCCGCTATTTCAGCTGATTCTTTACTTCCTCTTACGCTTGTGCCTGTGAGAATAATATGATCTACTCCGTTGTCCAGGGCACGGTTGATAATTTCTTCGTGTTCGTTATAGAACTGTTTATTGGTCAGATTAATGCCAATATCAATATATGTATTCATTTGTTTTTCTATTTTTTATTATAATTATTATTTTCTCCGGGTCACAATATCCCAGTTTTCATTTTGATTAGGATTATCTCCTTTTGTAATGACAAGTCTTATGTCAATTTCTCCTTTCTTTTTCTCTGTAAAAATTTTGAACGAAAGATCTCCGATACGGATAAAATCATCCGATGGCTGATGGGTCAGATAATACGTCCTGATCACAGATAATTCTTTCTGAAGACTGGTATTTTTAACCAGAAAATCCATCAGGTATTTTCTTTTTTCCAAAATAGATTTTGAGCTTGTATCTGTTGTTTTGTAGACTCCATCGAAGGTTACCTCCATATTGTCACATCCTGAAAGCTCCGCAGAAATTTCAAAATTACCTGACAAGTACTTTTCATGAAGTGTTTCCGTATAATTATGCTCATCAATACTTCTGCGGTATTCTGTAGGAGCATTGAAAATCTTTTTATTTTTCCATTTTCCAAGAACGCATCCGGTAAGATAAGATTCTTCATACACGTTTCCATCTTTGTAAGTAAAAGACAGCTCTGTAGACTGCAGACTATCCACTGGCACGCTATAAGCACGGTAGTTCTGAATGGCTGAAGCTTTTAATTTTCCTCCTTCATAGGAGACTCCATCCAGAATATTGTAAGAAAAAGGGGCAGACATTAATATTTCATGCTTTTCGCTGATATTATTATTTTTCCCAATGATCACATATAGTATCTGAGCATTGGTATTGGCATTTCCGCCCAACATGCCCTCCGAATCACGTTCTACGATATAATCCGTGACCCCGTCATTGTTAAAATCATCAGAGGCTATTTTATGAAAAGTCACATTGTAAGAATCTCCATCATTGGGAAAGGAAGCATAATAGCCCTTATAATCTACTTCATCCGGTTTGCTTTCTTTTATTTCTTCATCCAGTAATATTTTAAGAATATCAACCTCTTTCTGCGGAATGACTTCGGGAGCTTTTACGGCTGCAATGGTGTCTTTCTTTTCAGTTCCTGTATTTTCTTTTCCTTTCTTACATGAAAGCAACATCAAAGCAGAAACGGTAAGTAGAATATATTTCATGACTTATTTGATTTAGAAATGGCATATTAGTTTAATCTTTAAATTTAAAAAAATTAACCATTTGTTTCAGTATAAAAAGGGAAACAGGCAGGGCTCGAACCCGCAATCTACCTTAGCAGGGTTTGTTTTTCCATTAAACTACTGCTTCCATTTTATTATAAAAGATTAAGCCTTTAGTATTTCTTCGATCATTATTTTCAGTTGAGGCAATGCAGCAGAACTGCTTTCCTGTACAGAAACCAATGTTTTCATCCCTCTGAGAATATAGTGGAAATAGGTATCATTTTCCGGATTGATAATGACCACATGTTTTGCCCGTATCTTCACTGTTTCCACAATATTGACAGGCAAAGCTGTAGATCCTGAAGTCCCTACAACAAACAAAATATCAGTATGATCAGCAATATCATAAGCCGTATCAAAGTGATAATATTTTTCGTTATAGGATTCATCAAACCATAATGTATGCGGTCTCAGCCAGCTTCCACATTTTTTACACTTCAGATTTTCTATATCTTCTTGAGTAAGGTCTTCCGTATACTCCTTCTGCTTTACGGTCTCAGGAAAGTCGATAGGTCCGCTGCATTCTTTTGAACAACGCACTTTCTGTTTGTTTCCGTGGATCTCATATACTTTCTGTGTTCCTGATCTTTGATGAAGACCGTCCACGTTCTGGGTAATGAGTTTAAACCGATCTCCTAAAAGTGCCTCAATCTCCGTTAATGCATAATGCCCGTCATTCGGTTGTGCTTCAGCGATCAGCTTTTTCCAGAAAAGATTGTACTGCCAGACTTCTTCGGTCTCCTGACTGAAATACCTGAAGGTTCCGAATTCTTCCGGGCGGTGATACTTGGTTCCCTTGATCCAGATCCCGTCTATAGAGCGGTAAGTAGGAAGTCCGCTTTCTGCTGAAATTCCGGCTCCGGTAAGGAATGTGATATACCCTTGTTTTTCTTTGATTATCGTATGTAATATTGATCTTAATTCTTCCATAGTTTTAATTTTTTTAAAAAACAGGAACAAACCGGGATCGAACCGGCAACTCAACCTCAGCTCGGAGTGTTTTTCCAGTTAAACTATTGTTCTTGCTCTATCATATTATGCCTCTGCTTCCAGAAGGCTGAAGTATTCTTTGGCTGTTAAAGGCCTTACATTTCCTTTCGGCAGTACCTCTGATTCCAGCTCACAAATCAACAGATCTCCCTGTCTCTTCAGACATTTTATATGAGGGATAATGTTCTCATGAATTCTGAAGGTAGAAGCGATTGCAGTCAGTGCATTATCTTTATACTGTGGTTCTATCCACAACCAGTGTTCTTCCATGGTAGACGGACACCAGCATTTTACAGCATAAGAATGACGTTCCCTGCTCCGGATAAAAACTCTGAATTTCTCATTTTCCACTTCATATACTTCGTAGTGATTGCTTCTTCGTACCGATATTTTATTGCCATGTTTATCGTATTCAAAATAATTGACCAGAATCTTTTCCTGATTAATCTTCTTTGCTTCCAGTTTTTTCATCAATGTTCCCACTCCCATATAGCTGAAGCAGAAGAGTCTGAAATCTCTGTCGTAATGGGTAAAAAACTCTTCGTACCGGATAGGCTCCGTTTCCTCCCAGATCCTCTCCATATTCTTTAAAATTTTCATAAAATGAGGCGAAGCGTAATTCGTCCATTCTCTTTCGTATTCACGGGTAAGAAAGTTTTGAAAACTTGTATGTCTCAATTTTAAGATGGAAACCAGTTTCTTCAGCGGATGAAGAAAATTGGAATATAGATTATTGGAAAGTTCACGCATTATATAACACGTATTCTTTGTAATATGCAGGTTGTCTTTTACTTTAAAATAAATCTGGTCAGCCAGATCTTCATACCCATCGTTCTCATTATACACATAATGCCCAATCTTTTTTAATGAAGGCAATTTCGAACTTTTCTGTTTTTCATTGATCAGATACCCGAGATATTCCAGCGATTTGTAATTAAAACTCTCACCACTGTTGACAATACCTCTAATTTTTTTCAGATGCTCGAATTCACAATATTTACCCATCATCAGATTTCCCACTTCCACAATATTTTTTGCAAGGATCTGATGGGTAGAAAAATTGTTCTTTACGATCTGTAACTCCGTCAGATAGCAGGTTTCAAAACCATAATTCTTAAGATCCCCGTTGACTTCTCTCAAAACCGGAAGCGCCGCCCCTGCATGCTCTTTTATTAAAATACTTCCTGACTTTTCCAGTATGGGAAACTTTACATAAGAATTATTTTTGATTTCAATATTTCCCACAACTTCCTTCAGCTCAGGAAAAGACATTTTAGTTTTATCTACAGTCAGATTTCCAACCATTTTTTTCAGAACCGGAAAATCATGTTCAAAATCAGGATCTTTCTTATTCCGGGCTTCAATTTTAAGCTGTCCCTGAATCAATTCAAGGTTGGGAAAAGAAATATTGCTGCCATAAATATTGACCTTTCCACGAATCTCCTGGTGTAAGAAGGTAATATCATCGGCAAAGACATCTACGTTAAAAATTCCGTCTTTCGGCAGGAAATCAACCTGATATTGATGATTGACCGCAATCAGTCTTCTGATATTAGCCAGTTTTATATTTCCTGTATATACCTCTGCATTTTTCAATTCAACACTTCCTTCAATTTTTATTGCTTTTTTAAAGAAAAAACTAACAATACATTTAAAATCTCCTTTTACTTTTTCAAGTTTATCCAGGGTTGCTTTACAATGCATGGCAAAGCTTCCGCCAACTGATTTAAGCTCTGGCAAAACACAGTTTCCTGCATCTATAGAAAGGTTTCCGCTAATGTTCACCAGATTCGGAAAATGACAGCCTTCTCCACGCAACAGCAGATTTCCTTCTATCTCCGTGAAACCAAAGGTCATATTTTTTGCATAAATCTCTATGGACGCATATTCACCGGGATGTAGCTTCTGTAGATCCTCTTCAGAAAATATTTTATATCGTTTGATGGTATTAGTCGTATGCATTTTCGTTCATTTTGGTTATCGGATTGTATTCCTGCTGAATGTACTTTACAAAATAGGGACTTTCTATCCGCAGCATTCTATGTTCGGCATGGGTAATAAAAGCATCTTCCTCGATCAAAAATGTTTCGGTACTGTCATTACGGTCGATCACCTTATAGGATGAAGTTTTCATGATATGCTGATTGCTCGTTTTTTCAAGACAATATTTTTTGTATCCTCGCGTATGCTCATCAAAGTCTTTAATCTCTTTTCTTTTTCTTTCTATCTTTCTTTGTTTCGGTATTATTTCAGAGTGAACCTCAGCTTCAGGAAATATTTCCACTTCTTCTTTCAGAGATTTATAATCGGCTTCATGCTGTATTGAAACGGGTACCTGAACTTTAAATTCTTTTCTTTCTATCTTTCTTTGTTCTGGTATCATTTCAGAGTGAACCTCGGTTTCGAAAAGTATTTTCGCTTCTTTTTTTACAGGAGTATGAACAGCTTCCCGCTTTATAGAAGCAGGTACCTGAACTTCATCGATAATTTTGAAAAAAGATAATAATTTTTTAAACATGATATTATTTTTTAAAAGTAAAAGAAAACCGGGATCGAACCGATAATGCACTCAGTAAGAATAAGTTTTTCCAAATTAAACTATTTCTTTTACTCTATTATTGGGGAGATAAGCAGGATTCGAACCTGCATCAATTCCGGGCAAAGAATGGTTCTTCCATTAAACTATTATCTCCATCTCAGGGAGTACAGCAGGACTCGAACCTGCGACCTCTGCCGTGCAATGGCAGCATTCTTCACTGCTGAACTATGTACTCCTATGAAACGTACAGGACTTGAACCCGTAACTTCTGCTCTGGAGGGCAGCGTTCTTCATTAAACTACGATTCAATTTTTATTGGGAGATAAGCAGGACTCGAACCTGCAACTCATTTTAGCAGAAATGTATTTTTCCATTTTTAATACTATTATCTCCGTTTGAATTTACCAGGTATGAATTTTATAGTTTTTCAATAAAACTCCGCTCAGGTAATTTCCTTTTATGCCCTCTGCTATGGGATGCAAAATTCTCGCTGCTCCATCTACAGAATCCAGAGGTGGGATATATCCCTGCTCAAATTGTTTTTTTCTGAGACTTTCCTTGGCTCCGGTAGAAATCCATCCCACATCTACGGCACTCATATAAATCTGATCTTTCTCAAATTCTCTTGCAGAGGTAAGCGTCATCATATTGAGTGCTGCCTTCGTCATATTGGTATGCGGATGAAACACCGTTTTGTTTTCATAGCTGAAGATTCCTTCTGAAGAAGTCACATTGATGATAAACTTTTCTTTATATCCTGAGTTTTTCATCAAAGGTTTAAGCTCCTTGATCAGGAAATAAGGGGCAATATGATTAATAAGGTTTACTTCTACCAATTCATACATCGAAACTTCCTCCAGGGTGGAATTCCAGCTTGTCTTGTCTCTGTTATCCACAGGCTGCCCAAAACGGGTAAGTGCAACTTGAGTCATTTCATCCGGAGCATATTCCAATTTTGCGGCTTCTCTGGAAATCTCTGTCTGATTGGGGATCAGTCTCTGATTGTTTTTAAATTCTTTCAGTTTCAACTGTTCACGCTGTATCACCGGAAGGTAATATTCATCAGGATATTTGATGGTCTGAGCAGCATTGTTGATCAGAATATCCAGGGTATCAAAATGAGCTTTGAAAAAGTCTGTAAAATCCTGAATCGCTTTTAGATTTCTAAGATCCAGACCATATACCCAAAGTCTGTCTTTCCAGCTTTCGTAATCTGCTTCCTGCTGCATCAATTCCATCGCCAGTGCCGGGAAACGGGTTGTCAAAACCAAATTGGCCCCGTTTCTCAACAGTTTCAATGCCGTGGCAAAACCTACTTTCACCCTACCTCCTGTAAGAATTACGTTTCTCCCTGTAAGGTCTACGGTTTCAAAACGTTTTTCATAGTTTTCTCCGGCACACTGAGGGCATAATCTTGTGTAAAAAGAATGGGCATACTGATAGCTTCGGTTACAGCAGTAGCAGTTTTTAGGGATCTGAAGTTTTGTGAGCTGGGTATTTTCTTTTTCATCATCATAAAAAGCAGAAACTCCTGCCAATGCCTTTTGCATCAGTACAGAACCTGAATGTACCGCAAGGTCATGAGACTTCATCTCAGCATAATTCTCGATTCGGCTCTGTTTTTTGGCATTCTTATGAATTTTCGTTATCAGTCCTGAAAATTTTTCGTTATCAGGGTTCTGAAAAGGATCATTTTTCAGGGCATTAAGTACCTTGAGACATATTTCCCATTCTTCTGCTGAAAATTTTTGTTCTGAAAAATCCATAGTTTCTGTTTTTATATCTGCAAAGCTATGGAGGTAGTGCGCAATCTTTTTACGCAGCAAAAAAAATTAAAAGTAAAAGGGTGAAAAGGCAAAAAAGAGGATGGAATTTTGAGTGTCCGGAATAAGCGTTTATTCGTTGATAAATTTTTCCAGAAACCCGATCAGTTTAGTTCCACCATGACTCCAACGAATGCCGTGACCTTCTTTTTCTCTGACTTCAAAGACCAATTCGTGTTTATAGTGAAAAAAGACATTCCACCAGGTGGTATGGTCAAGGATATAATGGATTTTAGCCATCACTTTCTCTTGTTTCTGCTGATTGTTTCCTTTAATCTCTCCCCAGAAATCATCATCCATTCTTCCGATATGTTTTTCCCAGGCTCTCTGGGCAATCGTGATTTCAGAATTGAAAGGTTCTTCACAGGCTTTGATCAACATACTTTTCAAAGGCGGAACAGCATTTTCATCACGGATACTTGCTGAGGTAAGTCTCTGCCCCAGTACATTCAGCCAATGTTCAAACGGAATAGCTTCCAACATTCCGGCTTTTACCGAATCAGAACCGTTATTTTCCAATAGGCTAATAAATTTTTGAAAGCTCTCAGATCTGTCGATTTTAATTTCTTCATTAAAATAAGGCAGATCCCAGTCTAAAGTATGGTTTTGGAATTTTCGGAGATGATCAGCCAGGTTTTTCAAATGTTCTTCAGCCAGAACTACCTGGTATTTTTCTTTCCAGGAGTTGGAAATTAAGGGAATATATTTTTCGATAAGATTCATTTCTATACCATTTTTATCAGGTTAACGGAAAGGTTTTCTTCTCTGATCAGATACCCGATAAGATTGAACCATTCTTTGCAGTGATCCAGAATCCAGGCATCGGAAGAAACAATAATCTCTGAGCTTTCCGCCAGAAACTTATCCGGATTATATTGTAATTCTGCTTCCCAGTTGAGGTTATTTTCTGTGGCAAACTCCAGGATGATCTGTTTGATTCTTCCACTGTTGGAAACCGGCTGATCAAAAATCCAGACTAACTTCTGAATGTGATTTTTATGATAAAATGCTGCAACAGCTTCTACGGCTCTCAGCGTTTGGTTGACCCGCTTATAAGTTCCATGAACTCCGGAAAGATCTCGAAAACATCCGTCGGCCCCTTCAAAAATATAGGCTTCTGACAATAAGCTTTCTAATAGGATCAAAACATTAAATCCATCCAGATAAATCGTTTTTTCGGTTAAATCTGAAGCTTCTAATTCTTTCCGTTTTCGGTTGTGAAGCTGCCCTTCTGAAGCTGAAGCACCTCTTAGAGCCTGTATTTGCCGGGTCTTCAGCCTGTAGCGGTTTCCAACAAGTTCTGACGTTGCTTTTTCAGGGTATTCTCTTGTTAACAGATACTGCATATCCTGAACGGCTGATCTCAGTTTATTGATTTGCTTTTCAGAAGCGAATAAGGTATCGTCTCCTGTATTTTTTCCACGGTTTCTGTTATTCATACTCAAAAATAGAATTTTTGGAGCATTTTTTACTGTTTTATATTAAAGATAGGCGCACCATTAATAAAATTCCCGAGGATTTTGCAGAACACGTAGATTTTTCACCAACATCTGTTCAATCAGTGAAAGATAAAATTTTAATATTCTCTTTTGTTTTTTCTGTATCATTCGGTACTGTTTCAAACTCAATTTCAATATTTGGGGTAAAATCAGCATGATCTCACGGTTTATTTGTATTTTTAATAAAATTCACAATCAATGATGAAAATACAACCTCCCATTTCATTTTTTTTATGGCTGTTTTCTTTGAGTCTATTTCTTTTAAGCTGCGATTCTAAAGGAAAAGAAACGACTGCCAATATTTTTGGGCAGCCATCAGAGAAGACTGAGAAAAAACTGAAAAATGTGGATAACTTTGATAAAAACACCCGAACGATTCATGTTCTGGTAGCTCTGTGTGACAATAAATATCAAGGCATTGTTCCTGTTCCTGAAAAAATAGGGAACGGACAGGATCCTGATCAAAATCTGTATTGGGGTGCAGGCTATGGAGTACGTACTTATTTTACCAAAAGTAAAGAATGGAAGCTTTTAAAATCTGAGAAAAAGGATTCAATAAGAATGGAAAGGCTGATTTTTCAAAATGTGGCTGACAAAAGTTATTATCTGGTAGCTGATGCTTATGACGGGCAGTATATTGAAAACTGTACTAAAGATTTTCTATACAGCAATTCCGGCCAGATGAAAGACGTCATCGCTATCAACAATACAAAAATCGGAATCTATGGAAACGCTCACCTTGTTTCTTATATAGGACATGATGGACTCATGGATTTTCAACTGTCTGAATCTTTTAAAAATACAGATGGAAAAACCAGAGATTGCATTATCCTGGCTTGCTACAGTAAAAGATTCTTCTCTCCTCTTCTCCGGGATACCCAAGCCAATCCACTGCTATGGACCAGCCATCTGATGGCACCGGAAGCCTACATTCTGCATGATGCCCTAACGGGATATACAAGAAATGAATCTGCCGAACAGATCAGAAGCCGGGCTGCACTCGCCTATTCTAAATACCAAAAATGCAGTGTAAAAGCGGCAAAAAATCTTCTGGTAACGGGATGGTAATATCAATTCATTGACTACATTGTATGATCTGTTATATTTCTTACAACAAAAGAGATGTTTTATACAACGTATTGATATTTATTCTGGATAGTTTTGCAAAGACTTAAAAAAATACTTTTATGAATACACTGAAAAAATTATGTTATCTGTCTGCCGCAATGCTTTTGTCAGCATCTTTCGTAGCATGTTCTGATAATAATGACGACATGATCATCGAACAGCAGACGCCCTCACAGGTTCTATCTTCTACTCCATGGGAAACTACAGGAGCTAAAGATAAAAATGGAAACAGCGTTGCTCTAACGGATGCCAGCGTTGCCGGATATGTAGGCTTTGCTTACTTCAAAGCGAATGGAAACTTCGCAATTTATGGATTGAACGATGTATTGAGATCCAGAGGAACATGGTCTGTAGATCCACAGGGAAAGACAAGAACCATCGCTTCATTAAATCCTGACGGAACAGTCATTTTTACCCGTGATGTGGAAATTCTTGTCCTGAATAGAAATGAATTCACGTATAGAATCCGTCCTAATTCTGCCGACCCTTCAATCTATTATGACATCATCCATACAAGAACTGCTCATGCGGAACCAAGCAACGGACAGCTTACATTGGCTTCTACTCCGTGGGAAACTACAGGAGCTAAGGATAAAAGCGGAAATAATGTAGCTTTAAATGATGCCAGCGTTGCAGGATATGTAGGCTACTCTTACTTCAAAGCTAACGGAACTTTCAAGATTTACGGATTAAACGACGTGTTGAGATCTCAGGGAACATGGACGATCTCTCCTGACGGAAAGAAAAGAACTCTTGTAGGCTTGGATAATAATGGGAATGTAACTTTCACCCGTGTAGTAGATATTCTGGTTCTGAACGAAACTACATTCACTTACAGAATCACTCCGGATGCGGTGAACAACCCTACTGTATTTTATGACATCATCCATACTAAAGTAACCCATAAGGAGCCTTAGTAGTGATTATTTTTTTGATAATAAAGAAAAACCTGCTCAATATGGGCAGGTTTTATTTTTTATAAACGTTTTGGATAAAGTATATCTTACCATAATACTTCTTATCTATATTCTTCCCACCATTTTTCCCAGATGGTCTCTCCCAGGGTATTCAGATTTACTTTTTCCCCGATCTTCGGAAGGGTAATCGGGATTTCATTTTCTTCTGCATATTTTGCAGCAAGCTGCAGAGGTTCAAACCAGGCATGCTGTGCCAGCTTGAACTTTGAATTGTGTACGGGAATAAAGTTCTTAGCCTTCAGTTCTTTTATCTCTGTCATAAGCTGCTCTGGTAAGGTATGAATGTAAGGCCACTTTTCGTTATACTGTCCGTTTTCCATAACAGCAAGATCAAACGGGCCATATTGGTTTCCAATTTCGGTAAAATGGTTTCCATATCCACTGTCACCTCCCAGAAACAAATTCATGGAAGGGGTTTTCAGTACAAAGGAAGTCCAGAGTGAAATATTCCGGTTTAGCAGCCTGCCGGAGAAGTGTCTTGCCGGAGTTAGGGTAATTCTGAAACCTTCAGCAATATCAATACTTTCCCACCAGTTTTTTTCTATTATTTTATCATTGTTCCAACCCCAGTATTCGAAATGCTGTCCGGTTCCCAGACCACAAATGACCTTACCTACTCTGTCTTTTAAAGCCTGAACGGTGATATAATCCAGATGGTCCCAATGATCATGGGAAATGAGCAGGAAGTCTATTTCAGGCATATGCTCCGGTTTGTAATAGTCTGCTCCCTCAAAAGCTTTTATAGATCCGGGCATTGGTGATGCGTTTCCACTGAAAACAGGATCGATCAGAAATTTCTTCCCATCGATCTGGATGAAGTAAGAGCTATGCCCAAACCACACGAGAACATTTTCTTCAGGATTGAGGTTCTTCAGGTCGGTAACCACATGAGGCAATGCTGATGCAGGCGAAGTATTTTCTACTTTACACAGACTTTGCAGCAGTGCTTTTGTCATGCTTTCCCCTTCCAGCAACGGAGGGGTAACCAAAATATTCTGGAATTTCCCGTTAAGATAATTGGGAAGTGTACTGAAATATTCTTTTCTTTTTTCATCGGGAAACTGCCCGAGCTGTTTTACTAAATTCATTTCTTTGTTTTTACATTCTTAGTCTCTCCTCTTCCAGATCCAGCCTTGTCAGATAATGTCTTATATGTTCTTCATCAATATTCGGATTACGTCTGTTTTCTTCCCGAAGCCAGATCCGCTGCTGTTCAAGGGTTTCAAAATAAATCTCTTTGGCTTCATCAGAAAGTTTGTGTACGGAATCTTCTTTATCTTCCTGCTCCCAGCGGTCCATCAGCCTGTTGAAATATTCGTTTTCGTTTCTTCTTTCTTTATAATTTTCATCCAGATACCTGAAGGCAACCTTTCGCATTTCTCTTCGCAAAAAGTGTTCTGACTCTTCTTCAGACATATATCCGCCTCCTGTATCGGATAAATTGAGTTTTTTGATCAGGGCAGGTAACGTCAGTCCCTGAATGATCAAAGTGGCAAGAATCACAATAAAGGTAATAAACAGAATGAGATCACGATGCGGAAAAGGCTGTCCGTTTTCCATCACTACCGGAATAGATAATGCGGCAGCTAAAGAAACCACCCCACGCATCCCGGTCCAGCTCATCAATATGGGCGCTTTCATTCCCGGATCTCTGTCTGCTACATTGATAAAATTCCGCATGATCAAGGTAATGAACACTGCTCCAAAGGAAGCCAGAAAGCGTACGACAATCAAAACTGCAGTTATTAGTAATCCATAGCCAACAGCTTCTGATAAGCCTATCCCTTCTTTATCTAATCCTACCATAATCTCCGGAAGATCCAGCCCAATCAGCAAAAAGACAATCCCATTGATCAGGAATACAAAGCTTTCCCACACATTGGAGCCTCTCAGCCTGGATTCTGATGTCCGGAAGATTTCATGCCTTCTTACAGAAAGGAAAAGCCCGCCACTTACCACCGCCAATACGCCTGATGAATGAACTTCTTCAGCCGCAATATACATGACATAAGGAGCAACAAGACTCAGTATGGCATCCATATTGACATCGGTAGGAAATATTTTCTCAATTTTCAGAAAAATAAAAGCCAATACAACTCCTATTCCCAGCCCACCAAATACCATCCAGCCAAAGCTTGTGGCAGCATCCTGCCATATAAACTGCCCGGTAGCCACAGCCACCATTGCAAATCTGAAGATGATCAGAGAGGAAGCATCATTGAATAAACTTTCTCCTTCTAAAACGGTCGATACATTTTTCGGAACTTTTACAAATTTTAAAATAGCTCCTGCACTCACGGCATCCGGCGGTGAAACAATTCCTCCCAGCACAAATCCTAATGCCAATGAAAATCCGGGAATATATGAGTTGGCCACAAAAGCCACCGAAATTGCGGTAAGGAAAACAACAATAAAGGCGAAACTGGTAATGATACGCCTCAACTTCCAGATTTCCTTCCATGAAACAGCAAAAGCGGCTTCATACAGTAGCGGAGGAAGAAAAATAATAAATATGAGCTCGGGATCAATTTTAATGGCTGGCAAACCGGGAATAAAACTGATCAGAAGCCCTGCAATAACCAGGATAATAGGATAAGCCACTTTTAAACGGTTGGCCAGCATAATAGCCCCAATAATTACCAGAACCAGTCCTAAGTAATAAATAAAATTTTCCACCATTTGTTTTTCAATTAATTTTTAAACCAAATTAAATCACTTTTCAATAAATATTCTTTCTTTTGTCTGGTTTTCAACCCCAATAGGAAAATAAATATAAGCATTTGCTTTGGATTTTTTCATTTTTTTAACTGGTTGAGCTTTTATTATTGAGCTCTGAGTTCGGGTAAAGAAACTAAGATTAAATTGGGTGGAAGCTGAAAGTTGCTCTCAACATTATAATTTCTGAAAACTGCCCTATTAATGAAATGGCATAAAAAAAATGCTATCCTACATAGACGTAAGGCAGCATTGATAGCAGGCTAAAGATTTTCTCTGAAGAAGGGAATTACTTTTGCCAATGCCTGTGCTACAGGTTCCGGCTGGTCATACAATTCATAATGTGAATATCCTTTGATGATCAATAGCTCTTTCTTTTCTGAGGCTGCTCTTCTCACAATTTCAAATCCATCCCGATATGCTCCGAAACCTCCCGGTTTATCCCCAATCACCACTAAAATAGGCTGTGTGAGTAAGGTTTCGCTTAAATGAAATGCATCCCAACCCATTCCGGCAGCCATATGGGAATGCACCACACTGGTTGCACCTCCCGCAGCCTGTCCTCTTGAGGTTTTATAATAATCTGTTGCTTCCAGTACATCAATATCTGTGATTCCGGCTTCTTTTCCGGCAGCAACCGAATCTGGCAACATGTTGATGGTCAGCACATCATTTCCTGCAGCTTCTGAAGAACGCTGTTTCGCTGTATTTTCCAGGACTTCCATAGGACTTCCGCCCGCAAACCCGTCCCTCAATAAACGTCCGAAATTGACCCCTGTGATGGAAACTACGGCTTTAATTCTTTTTTCTGTCATGGCAATATTCAAAGAATAACCGCCACCACCGCAGATCCCTAAGATTCCTATTTTATCTGTATCTACATAAGGTAAAGTTTCCAAGTAATCTATTGCATAGCGAACATCATCGGTACGCTGAGATGGATTTTCAATATATCTGGGCGTTCCACCGCTTTCTCCCTGGAAAGAAGCATCGAATGCCAACACCACAAATCCTGCCTCTGCTAAAGCTTTTCCATATACATTTCCAGCCGTTTGCTCTTTACAGCTGCCGATAGGGTGCATGGAAATGACCGTTGGATATTTTTTGTTTCCGTTAAAATCTGCCGGGAAAATTAATATTGCGGCATTATCCCAGGCAATGTTTTTAAATGTTACGGATTGTGTATTCATTTTTTGTTGTTTTTATTGCTAATTATTGGTTGGCGTTTTTTAACGATGGATGATTTTTCTTTTCATCTGACTGCTAAATGGCTTTTATTAAACTAATTTTTCCTGAAAGAATGGAACTAATTGCCCTACCGCTTCGTTCACATAATTTTCTCTGTCATATAAAGACATATGATTGGCTCCTTCTACAATATATTTTCTTTTGTCGGCGGATGCTGCACGCTCAAGCAGGTCATCACTCATCCATGCACTTCCGGCCACACTTCCTACAACAGCCAATAGCGGTTGTGTAAAGAAAGCCTCTGCTTTGTTATAGGCATCATAGGAAATAATCTGTGTAAGACTTCTTGCTGTAGCAAATCCCGGAGCTGTAGGATATTGACAACGATCAGTGTGATAGTATTCCCACGCTTCTCTCAGTTCTTCATTGGGAGCATCTTCTTCTCTCATAGGTGCTAAAGGAATTGTCTGAATTTCCGGATTACCGGCATCAGCTGTTCTTGCATTAGAGCCTGCCAGTAAGTAAGGCAATGCATCTGCATCTTTTACATTGTTTTCCCATCCGTTTCTGAACATAGATCCGATGTTTACTGCACTTACCATTCCCACAGCTTTGATTCTATGATCATTGATCGCCGCATTGGCTGTATATCCTGCTCCTGCACAAATTCCCATAGCCCCGATATTATCGGTATCTACATAAGGTAAAGTCGTTAGGTAATCGATGACAGCACTTACATCTTCTGTTCTGATATATGGATTTTCCAACTGACGGGGCTCTCCAGTACTTTCTCCCTGATAAGAAGCATCGTAAGCTACTGTAATGAACCCATGCCCGGATAATTTTCCTGCATATAAACCTGCTGTCTGCTCTTTTACTCCGCCTCCAGGGTGAGAGACTACGATTGCAGGGTATTTTTTGGTCTGATCGAATCCTTCAGGGAAATTGATGATTGCAGATAGGATGATTCCCTGACCGTTTCCGTTTTTGATACTGATTTTTTCTTGTGACATGACTTTGTATTTTATTTGTTATTGATTTGATTATCATCTCTTTTTTGATACTCCAAAGGTATGGCGATCTCCGGTCCCGAAACGGAAACACATTACCTGAAAACAGATACATTTTACTTTTTTGCTTGTATCCCGCTCATCACAGGGATTTCCATTGAGAATTGCGGATATTTTTATGATCAATTTTCATGAAATGTTTGATAAGTTTTGGCTAAAGCCGATGGATTGGTCCTATTTATTTGAGTGGGCTAAAGCCCACTCCTATTGATGATATTGATATGCCTCGCAATCATTGGGTTTCAACGACAAAATCATTTATTACGGATTACATTCCTAGCCCCGATAGAGAGCGATTCTATTGATGATATTGATATAACTACACAATCATTGGGTTTCAACGACAGAATTACTTATTATGGATTATATTCCTAGCCCCGATAGAAACGGTTACCCCGCAACATGAGCAGGAGAACCTGAGGGTTTGGGAATAGGCGCGTTTTGGCGTGAGGAGTATGAGTGGATAGCGGGATAAAGCTCCTGAAAAAATAAAGACAACTCATAAGAGCTGCCTTTACTTATATATTTATTGGTTTCTAAAAACTTTGGGAGATAGTCCTGTCTTTTTGCGGAAGAACCTTGCAAAGTAATTGGGATAATCGAAGCCGAGGCTGTACGATATTTCACTCACGGAAAGGCTGGTGTTTTTTAATTTGTCTTTGCCCAGTTTTACCACATAATCATGGATATGATCCAGTGGTGACCGCCCTGTAAAATGCTTGATAAGGTCTCCAAAGTAATTGGCGGAAAGGTTACTTTTCTGGGCGAAATAAGCTACGGAAGGGAGCCCTGCCACATTTTCGTTTTCTCTGAAATAGTTTTCCAGATTTTTGTAAAATTCATCGATAACCTTGTGATAAATATCGCTCCTGGTATCGAACTGGCGGTCATAAAAGTCTTTGACATAAGTAAGAATGAGATTGACATAGGAAATGATCACCGTTCTTGAGTAATATTCTTTCTGAAATTCATGGTTCGCCTTTCTGAACAGATCCCACAAAATGGTTTCTTCTTCTTTGGTAAGAAAAAGCGCTTCATGATTATTATAATGTACAAAGCTGTAATCCTTGGCGTATTTTTCAAGGTATTTTGCATTTACCATGATACAAAGCCCTGAAAATGGTGGTGCAATCTCCCACTCCAATGTATTCTGCGGGCAGTCTACATACATATAAGAAGAATCAGACTGATCTTCCACCAGCGAATAAGATGTGAACTTCACCTCCATCGGCGGCTTGATTGCCAAAAGATAAAAATCGATGGTCACCGGTTCGGATTTTAGCCGGATGTCATTCTGTGTTTCAAAATCTACAATGTGAAGGTCGTCACTCTTCGGACCACCTACATTCAGATAGCTACAAAATCCGGGTATGCTCAATATTTTGGTACTCATTGTACAGGGTTTCAATAATTGGGTAAAATTAGATATTCTGAGCGATTGGTTTATGATACAAATCCGGGAAAAACGGATACATTTTACTGTTACTTTCTATCCAATTTTTATAATGATGAATATAAGCAGTAAACTTATCAATAGGAAAGCCCCCACAATAATGGCACATTGAAAGACATGTTTCATATATCTTTTTAAATCGAATGTGAATTTTTCCGGGTGAATACAGAGTTCTTCAAATACAAAAGGATCTATCTTCAAATCTGGTCTGAAGCGTACAATTCCTTCTACAAATCTGGCCCGCAAGGCTCTTCCATTTTTTGTGTAATAGGAATATCCCGGATCTGTTTCGTTAAACAGAACTTTGTTTACCTGGCCATCTACTCCTACAGTGAGTACCCATGTCTTTCTTATTTGTGAGAGATGCACTTCATAATTGTCTGAAAGATATGACTTCCCTAACTGACTGTAAAGAATCTCCTTTCTATTTCCATCTAATTTGTCATAATGGAGACCTTGATCATCTACCGTAATTTTTATAATAGTTTCTTTTCTGCCCTTTTTCATAAAACGAAAAAAGTGATACATCGCGATAGCCCAAACGGGATAATACAGAATGCCAACTACTACCAATACTCTAAAATTTTCACTAACTAAGAAGGGAAAGACCGCAAGTATGATAAACATCAACAACAAAATTCCTATTCCGAAAACTCTGATCAGCCAGGTCATAATCCAGCCCGGTTGGGAAACCAATGGTAAAAACTCCTTTCTTATATTCTCTTGCATCTGTTCAAGATACGAAAAAAAAAGAATAATAAAAAAGAGCCGCAATGGCACCTGCAGCTCTTCATTCACAAAATTGAAAATAAGATATGTTAATTGAAACTATGAGATCGTATGTATTTTCTCAGTAGCAGTAGTATAGGTTTCGGAGATGACATTGTCTACAAACCTCCATTCTGCCACCGAATTTCCGGAAGTAAATTTCACATGCAGATAGCCTCTTTTGTAAAGATTAGCATAATCCAGATCATCGATCAAAGTTGAAAATGCCTGAGCAAGTTCTATTGCCTTGGCTGGATCTGATGTAATTCCCAGATAGCCTTCAAGTCCCGGTGAGGAAACTGAGCTACAAGCCAGTTCGGTTCCTATAAAATTTCCCTGAGCATTGGTAAGTTTTCCTAGCCAGGCATTGTGAGTATCACCCGCCAATACCACTACGTTTTTCCCAGCCAGCATTGCATACAGCTGTTCTCTTTCCATGAAATATCCGTCCCAGGCATCCAGATTATAAGGAAGCGTGGTGGTAATTCTTCCAATTTCCTGAGGGGTAAGCGTAGGGTCCTGCTGCTGATGTCTTTTTTTCAGAATGACCAACTGGATAAGTGTATTCTGGAGAGCCTGCATGGTTGCCGGCTGTGCGCTTCCAAGTTGTTTGATTTCTGCTAAAATCTGGTTCAGCAACATCAGTAATTCTGCCGGCACCATCATTTTGGTCATCAGAATCTGCTGGCCCAGTACTTTCCATTTTGCAGTATCTGCATTGATCTGTGAGCCCAACCATGACATCTGCTCGCTTCCGATCAGTTTTCTGTTTGTACTCAAAAAATCTGTTTTAAATTTCACCTGATTGAAGTTTCCACCGGCGTCCAGATAATCTGAATATTCCATCTGCTTATCTCTGGCGATCACTCGTGTATCCATCATATACAGAGAGACGATATTTCCGAAACTGAAGCTTCTATAGATTCTCAGATCTTTCCCGGTCTTCAGGGGAATATATTCGCTGTACGCCTGGAAAGCCGCCATTTTTCTTGCCTGGAAATCTCCTTCGTCAGACTGATGATTTTCAGCACCGGATTTATAGGTATCGTTGGCAAATTCATGATCATCCCACACACAGATAAAAGGTTTTTTCTGATGCAGAAGCTGAAGGTTTTTGTCACTTCTATACTGTCTGTATCTTTCTCTGTAATCGCTGAGGTTAAGAATTTCCTTAGCCGGCTTATGAGCTCTTCCCAACTGATTGGTGTAAGGATTGGTTCCATATTGCCCCGGAGCATATTCGTAGATATAGTCTCCCAGGTGTACCACTACATCTGCTTCTGATTTTGCAATAGCTCCATATACGTTAAAAAGACCTGCCGGAAAATTAGAACATGAGACCACCGCCATTTTCACTTCACTTACAGAATCTGTCTTGGAAGGTAATGTAAGCGTCTCTCCTGTTACGCTGACTTCTTTTGTTTTAACGTTGTAAAATCGGTAATAATATCTGGTATTGGAAGAAATATTCTGTACATCCACCGCTACTGTAAAATCATTGACTGCTGTAGCATTGGCCTGCCCCCTTCTTACAATTTCCGAAAAAGTATTGTTTTTGCTAATTTCCCAGGTAATTTCGGCATCGATACCTCCTGAATACCTTGTCCATAAAATCACTCCTCCTGCTGTAGGATCAAAACTCGCCACTCCGGATTCGAAACCTCCGTTTTTAAGGTCATCAGGGGCATTTCCGCTCTCGGTAAAGTCATCGCTGCAGCTTTCAATCAAAGGGGCAATGAAGATCCCTCCGGCTGCTAATAGTGTATTTTTAAGAAATCTTCTTCTGTTGAGTGGGTTGTTGTTTTCCATCATTACTTTTTTTGCAAAGCAACGGTATATGAAGAAGAAGGCTGTTAACTGTGTTTTAATTATTCTTTATGAATTAAACATATGTTTAACATAATATTTTGACTGATTTCAAATCTCTGAAAAAAAAAAAATTAATCATTACGCCGACCTAATCTGTGCGTTAGTAAATCCTGCATTGGTCAGCTTTAAAATCTCACAAATTTTAATTATATCAGCATTAAGAACTGAGATCAAATTCAAATCCTGTTTTATCTTTATAATTCTTAGAAACAAAAAAGCGTATCGTCTCTTTATCTTTTTCAGGAAAACGACCCACTTCTAATGTATTGGCTTTCACCAATCCGACTTTATACTTTTTAGAATTCTGATTATAAAATATAAAAACAAAATCCTGTTTAAATTTTGATTTTTTTATATCGAAATTCCATAGCTCATTAGATTCAGATATTTTTGAAAAAGTAAGTTGGGATGTTTTTAAATTGAGTTTCGCGGCAACTTCATTTTTTATTTTACCCATCAGCCTAGATGCAATAATTTCTTCAATAGCTTCATTTTCATTTTCCTCCAAATTTGTCAATTCTTCTTCGGTATAAGAATCCTCATCTATCGGTAACACGATTGGATATTCTTTTGCAATCCCATGCTTATTGTCATAAGCCAGATGATGTTCCTTACACAAGGGAATAATCACTTCATTTATCGGCGTATGAGCTTCAATAAACCTGGTTTTGAAATCTTCAAGATCCACTTTATAACGATTGGTATCCTCTGGTAACTGATATTCTGATAAAATATCTGCAATCAGAACAGTTCTTTCTTTTCCCTTTATGTGAGCGGCTTCCAGATTGGTTCTCTTGTTACAGCCATCATGTCTGCAGCTGGTATTCTTTTTTAATCTCCGTGATAGATTGCATACTATATTTCTGGTTAACGGACCAATGAAATCGGTAAATTCCCTGACAGTTCCTTCGAATATGGCCATAATTAATAGTTTTTTAATTTCTATAAAAATACAGAATCTAAGTTATCACGGCTTAATTATTTTTCTTTTGTTTGTGAGGTTAAATCATCAATGATTACTACTGTCATAACATTTATATACTTTTCATGATTTTAAAAGCCTTTTTTATTAATTCTATTCAATTTCTGAGACAAAAGCAGAGTATGCTTCGGAGAACGAATATTTTTTCAAGAAAATGGGGATTTTTAAAAGAGAGATTTCGTTAGATTAGCTTTAAAAACAAACCCATGAATAAACTAATACTTATTCTGTTACTGATAGTGGGATGGGGGGGAAAAATTCTTCCAAGCAACATTTTGAGTATTCCATATCTATCGGAGAACCTGCTTTCTTTCACTTTATGAAAAAAAATAAATTACAGAGAATTCTAAGAAATTAGTTATGGCTGTAAATAAAAAATCCGGAGGAAAGAAGCTAAAAATTCAGAAACTTTCCTACGGATTTTCTTTTCAGTGTAGAGATTTATTTCAAATAATCAAAAACATTTACCAGCTGATATTTTGGGCTTCGCTTCAAAAACTCACTGAAAAATGCAGCATGAGTTCCACCGGAAATAATAAGCACCTTATCATTTTCTGAAAGCGGAATCTGATTAAGATTAGAATACATTCTCAGGTTTCTTCTGTAATATTTAGCCGCTTCATCTGCTCCTTCAAAATTCTTAGCTGTGCTTACATAGGTCAAAATATCAGCATTACCAGCAATCAGATCCTGCAAAGTAGATTCTTTATTAAAGTCCATCAGTTTTTCTTTTACAGACATGCTTTCCTGCTTTTTAAACTTTTCCATAAGAGAAGGCATAAAGCGTTTATAGGTAACATTATCGACCTGGTTTTGCAGCTGCTCTCCAATTCTGTAATTGTAGTAACCTGTTTCCTGCTCATCAATCCCATATATTTTTTTCACATGAACTATTTTAGCGATCTGATAAGCCAGCAGACTTACTTCACCTTCATAAGACGTTTTATAATTCTTATCCTTTAAAAAATTCTGATAATCGTTCTGAATCTTCTCATTGTCTGCAGGAAGGAGCTCTACACAAATAACTGTTGGCTTAAATTCTGCCAGCAGTTTTGCAATTTCAAAAACTTCATTCTGGCTTTTCGCGCTCTTCGGATCAAAACTTACTTTCGCCGCATCCGATGTTTTTCCCATATGAAAGGTTGCAAAATTAAGCACTTCAATCTTTTGCGCTGAGAGCCACATACTCATCAGCATCCCACAAATAATACCTGTTCTTTTCATGATTTTAATTTACGGGCAAAAATAGGAAATGAAGGACATAAAATCATTTTTAATAAATGAAATTTTAAAGCATTCTTATCTCCTATCAACGCTTTTAGGGATATTTAATAATTCTGTACAATATGCTTTTCAGACTTGAAGAGAAATAATTCTTTTGTATAATCCTTTACACCTGCATTTTTACTGTTTTTATATATTTTCTTCAAAAAAATAAAGTACGCAAGAAGACTGCGTAATAATATTTTTACTTTGCTTCATAATCATATAATTAAAAAAAATGAAACCCATTGAAGCACATAATAATTTTCTCCCTGATCTTTATGATTTAGATAAATTCTGGGAACACGTTCACTATAAAGTTATTGATAAAGACTTTAATTTCATCACTTTGCTGAAAAAGAGTATTGGTGGACTTCTTTTCTTTAAAGGATTCCAATTTGAAGAAAATGATTTATTTGACTGGTATTTTGGAAGAGGTTTACTTCGTGATATAAATTTTACTGATTATTTTTTACTCTCAGAAACTGTTTTAAATGAATTTAGAACATGTAGTGTTTTTCCAGGTGAAATGATAGAAGTCGGTAAAGCTTCTCCTATTGATAAAAAGCCTGATTTCACTTATATTAATGGGCTCTGTCTTGATGGTTCTCTGGCTTCTTTTCTTTGCTATGGAGGTGCTTACCGATCAAAGTTTGAAAGTTCTGTCCTGGAAAGTAAAAGGCTTGCCCGTGAATTCTGTAAAGAACTTTTTGACGAAGAGTATGATCAGCAATCTTTGTTGTGTTGGAGTTCCAATACAGCCTGGAACAGCTGGTTCATAGATTTTATTATGGACGAAACCTTTCTGATCTTATGTAAGAAAACAAGAACCTTATGGATATTGGCGCATACAGACCAGCCCTGAAAAAAAACAAAGAGGCTGTCTCAAAAGGTAAACTAATGCTCTTGTAAGCTACCCAATTTTGTTACCATTCTAAATGATTCATCGTAAATCATGTTCTTCTTTATGCCCTTTGTTTTCTATACTTATTTTTCCTCCTGTACTACACATACAAAATGAATCTTCTGTAAGGATTTTGTAGCTGTTAATAGCATCTTTTTCTGCTGTTTTCTGCCAAGCCGTTGGTGCAGGAATACATGGTAAATATCCACCTGAAGTAGGTTTTAATTTACATTGCCCAAAGGGTTTAATATTGATACTCGCCTGCTTATCCTGTTCAGTAGCAATATATTTTCCTTCAGCTTTAGAAAAATTCTGACTGGTAACACTTAGATTACTTGGTGTTGTTCCTTGGTTACAAGATAATTGGGCGGTATCGGTGATTTTTTGTGCCATAATGATTATTTTTTCTCATACAACACTTCCGCAGAATCATTATGTTTTCCATTTATTGAGGTAACTTTTAATACGTTCCCACTATTACCATCTATAACAATTATTATTCTTGCCCCAAATTTTCCCTCATATTTTCCTCTATAATTAATTAGATAAAGTTTTTGAGAACCTTCATCGTAATTCTTATCTATATGAGTATAATCTGAGAATAGATCAATTTCATGTTTTTTACAATAATCAATAATATCATCTGCCGTTATAGTATATCCTTTATCCATATCAGTTTTCTTGATAAGTTTTCCAGAATCATCATATTCATATTTGATTCCTACTGGCCCACCACCATTTCTAAAATTCACCCATTTTTTAAGTATAATACCTTTATCATTAAATTCCTTATATATGGAAAATATTGAATTTTTAGGAGTAGAATTAGTTATAAACCAACCTCCTCCTTCACCTGAACTTTCTTCAATTTGAGCGCCTTTATCTTCGTAAGTTTTCCCTAAACCATCTGGATTATTTTCATAGTATTTTTTTATGTTAAAATGTTCAATTTTATCATTAATGAGATTGGCATAATTATTTTTTTGATTCATTGTATTATGTTTTATTGAGGTTGGGGTTTGGGTTGCTTTTGTGTCTTCCTTTTTATCCTGAGAATTACAGGATGACATAAATAATGCAAAGCAGATGTACATAAGTTTTTTCACTGTTTAATAATTTTTTCAGTTCAATATTTTCATTATCTAATTTATAAAAATACGAGATAGTATTCTATTCTTTTTCTGACCTGCTTTGTAAGATTGCCCACTGCCAATGATAGGTACTGACAACAGGTAATCCTTGTAAATCAGAATAATCCATTATATTATCAGTAATAAATTGTTCAAAAGTGAACTTGGAATCATTATCAAAACTATGATATAGTCCCATGGAATGAAATACTTCATGAGCAACAGTACTATCATTAAATCCAGCTTTAAAAACAAGTATAGTTTTTGCAGCAGGATCATTCATGGTTCTACCGATTCCTGCTATGTGCGGGTTCTCTTCATTTATGAAATATACTTTGTAGATATTCTGATATTTTTTCTTTCCATATTGTTTATAAAGTTCATCATTTAGGTAGTCAGATAAATTATCTCCTATTGAATTTTCAATCCATTTATCACTTCCCCCCTGTGGGTCATTAATTATATTGGCTATCCTATTAAAATTTTTCTTTTTATTATGTTTTCTTTTAGTTTTTGGATCAGTATCAGAACTTACATCCAGCGATAGTGTTTTTTCAAAATAAGGGGTAATTAACGCTTGATTCATATATTTTTTCAATTCGTTTTCTCTGCCTTTCGGTTGTCCTGTTCTTTTTCCATTTCCTATATCAGTTGAAACTTGTATAAATACTACCTTTGCTTTAAATCTTTTTTTGTTTTGAGCAACCCTAAGTTTTCCCGCTAGTGATTTTTCTTCTGTTCCTTTAGAGTCCTTATAAGTAGCTATAACTTTAATAGGCTGTTCGCTTTTAAGTTCTTTTAAACAAGTTACTGTTATTTCGATTTCATGTTTACCAACCGTAAGAGGTAGAGGTTTATTAACTACGTTGAGCAATTTATCATCATACTCAAACTCTAATTTTTCAGGTTTTTTTTGAATATTTATGATAGTTCTTAAAGTAGCTGTAGTGTTACTATAGGTTGATGTTAATCTTGTTGGAACAATTTTTCCATTAGGTTGTTTAATGTTCTTAACGATGGTTTTAGGGTAAAGAGTTATCCAGGGTACACAATAGTTTACCATCACTTTTTTCCCTTTTTTGTTTTTAACACTATATGCATGCGGATTAAAATTGGACATTAAAGAGATAAAGTCATTTTTATCATTGATGAAAAAACTTACAGGTGGTTTACCATCTTCATTTTCATAAACCTGAAATAATGCTCCACTTGAATCTCTATATTTTCCGACTTCTTTTCCATAATAAACATCTCCAGGAATCTTTGTATCACCGACTCTTACCCAGTCAAAACCGTATCCTTTTCCTCCCCAATCATTTTTTGGTCTAAAACTTACGAGACATCTTTCATCCACATAAACAGGAACGTATTTATAGTTTTGAGGTTTGTTAGTTTGATTATTTCCCTGTTTACCATGCATATCTACAATTCCCTTACTGTTTACAATTGTATTTTGATCAGAATGCATAAACAGTTTTTGGGTTCCGGCTACGTTGGTTTCCTTTGCTTCAATTTTGATCTCATTTTCAGAATTAAATACAGCTTTACCTGCTTGTGTATGGAAAAATTCTGTTATATTTTGCAATAAGGTCGGAGAGTTAACCATCATTTTTTGAAAAATGTTGAGCATTGCATTATTCACAACATTGAATGTCATATTGTTTCCAATATTCATATCCAAATTATTTCCAGCCTCAAGTATGATATTGTTAGGAGCATTTATTCTAATATTCCCTTCACCATCTAAATAAATAAAGTTGGTACTTCCATCCTCTGTTCGTATACTTCCCTGTCCTTCAGTATCATTAAAAAGAATCTTATTTCCGCTACGTGTCTGTATGGATTTAAGATGATTATCAGCACCTCCGCCTAAACCCACTTTACCATGAAACATACCACCCATCGCAAAAGGAAAATCTGGATTATGATATTCAAAACCTACCATTACCTGATCTCCAATTTCTGGAATAGCGACAAAACCTCTGTTTTGACTTACTCCATCTGTTCCACCTGCATCAGGACTCATCATTCGGATAAAATGAGTAGTATCATTTAGTTGCCAGTCAAACCTCACTTGTATTCGTCCCTGATTTAATGGATCAACATTAGATATAACCGTTGCAACTTGAGGCTCGGCTTTCGGCATTACAAAATCAGGCTTAGGCATGAAGCCCGTTCCTTCAGCTATTGCTTGAAAACTTCCTGTATAGTACCCTCTTGCATCAACTTCATAATGTACTTCAGTTATCATCAAAGTCGTAAAATGTGAAGTTTGATTACTCTCTGGCTTTCTCATCGCTAAATCAGCAACACAACCAATATACAAAAATGGAACTGTTGTTTTCCCTGAAACCGTAAAAACTTCTACTGCTTTACTTCCTCTTGCGCTTCTTTGAGAATCATCTATATCAAGGAACATATTAGGATGTAAAGGAGCAGGGGTAAGCGAGCGAGTTTTAAATATATTGTCGTTACGCTCATAAGTTTCTGATGACAGCTCTCCTAAATGTTTAATACGATTATCAATACCAAGCATTTTTGCATGACTACTGCTATTATAGCCAAAGTATTCAGTTTTGGTATGTACTGCATTAAGTTCTATCTGTACATCACTAACGTTACTTCCGTTAATAAGGTTAATAGATGTTTCATGAAACGGTAATTTACCAAAATGAAGTACTTCTCCATCATAATAAAACTGCTCTCCATAAGCTTCTGCAATTCTGGTAAGATAATTATAATGAGTTTCACAATATTGTGAACTGTAATTAATGTAACTATTGTTTTGCGAATCTATTCTAATATCAAAATCATTGGTACCCAATGCCTCTTTAATTACTCTATCAGCAATAATGGAAGTATTTACAGGTTGATTGCCTCCAAAGCTTTGAGTATGCGGTGCTGAATCCATTAGAATGGTAGGACTATTTCCTTTCAATACTATATTTCCCAGACTCATTTCTTCCTGACTAAATGCCACTTTCATAATAACCCCCACAAATGTTCTCTCAGGACTTTCGTTTTCAGGATCTTTGTATTTGAAAGTTACCGTCAGTCGTTTTCCAAAAAATTGTTTAGCTTGTTCTAAGTTATGATTTTGTGTTTTACCTAAAGAATCGTGCGCTAAGGTAAGTTCAAAGTAGTGGTGGGTTTTAGCGCTTTGTTGTAATCGGAAGTGCTTAAAGTGGCTGATAGGTTTTCCATCAATCACAATGTCAAGCTTCACAACACGGTTAATACCTGCAATATGGTTCTCTGAAATCTTTTCAGAATTGGAAACATTCTTTCTCATTAATATTGTGTCACTTGTGTTTATATCATCAAATATAGATAAATAGATACTACCACATTTACAAATTTTGAAAAACTTCAAAAAGTGTAGTAAAACTACGATTCAAATGAAGCTTATTTATACTTGTAGCTATGTATTATTAAAGAAAGTTCACGTTTAAAAGAGAACTTTTCCCTAAATATAAAATTTCATTTAATTTATTCAAAAGATAGCTTATGATTGCTAAAATTCAATCTCCCTTTTGTAGGAATTGTTGAATAGCACACATTATTCTCCCTAAATTTTTTTGGTAGGGCTAAGTAAAAATATTTGATGAAAACTAGAAAGATAATAAAGATTAACGAAAATGAAAATTTTCTCAATCTCTTTAGGCAAAGGCAACACAGATATAAAATAGAACCACATTCTTGCGAAATCAATCCAGCAAGGCTTTTCCAAGGAAGTTTAAGCGTATATTTCAGCGTTGTGATTTTTGGAAATAAAAAAGCCCCATAAATAGGGGCTTGTCGAGTTTTTGTAGTGGTCCCACCTGGGCTCGAACCAGGGACCACCTGATTATGAGTCAGGTGCTCTAACCAACTGAGCTATAGGACCTCAAAACTTGGTTAAATTTTGTGTTTGCAAAAATAGTAAAATTTCTTTCACTACAAAATTTTTTATTGCTTTTCTTGGCAAAGTTCTACCAGCACACCGTTTGTAGACTTCGGATGTAAGAAGACAACTAATTTATTATCAGCACCTTCTTTCGGTTCTTCGGAGATAAATTGAAATCCTTCTTTTTTCAGTCTTTTCACTTCCTCCAGGATATTTTCAACGCCAAATGCCAAGTGATGGATGCCTTCGCCCTTTTTTTCTATGAATTTGGAGATCGGACTTTCAGGATTGCTGGCTTCCAAAAGTTCGATTTTACTTTCTCCGGTTTCATAGAAAGAAGTGACTACCCCTTCCCTTTCTACAGTTTCCTGTTTATAGGATTCTTTTCCTAATAATTTGGCAAAAAGTTCATCAGAAACACCCAAAGACTTTACCGCAATACCGATATGTTCTAGCTTCATATAATAGTAATAAGTATAATTAATTCGTAAATTTGATACTGGAGCAGAATTTTCAAAGTATCAATTCAAACAAAAGTACTAAATTTGCAGAAATTATGGAAAGTAACAGACAAAGAAAAGTAGCACAGATCATTCAGGAGGACTTCGCAGAACTTTTCCGCAAGCAGGCTGCTGACAGCAAACAAAGTATATTGGTATCCGTTTCTGATGTAAAGGTAACGGCAGATTTGGGTATTGCTAAAATTTATTTAAGCATCTTCCCTCAGGAACACCGTGCCGCTGTGATGAAGGAGATTGAAGAAAACAAACCTCAATACAGAAACTTTATCGGTCAGAAGATGGCAAAGCAGGTGCGCATTATTCCACAACTGAACTTTTACTTAGATACAGCGCTAGATGATGTGGAAAAACTGGAAAGAGAATTAAGAGGCGAAGGCGACAATCCTGTACTATAGATCTTGAAGAATATTGCATTTTACATAGCATCCAGATACCTTTTGGCAAAAAAAGGCAGTACTGCCGTTACGTTTATCACGTGGCTGGCGGTAGGTGCCATGACGGTTGCTGTGGCTGCAATGTTCGTTATTATCTCCGTTTTTTCAGGACTTGAGAATCTGAACAAAGACCTTATTTCCAATCTTCATGCAGATCTGACACTGAAAAGTGCTTCAGGAAAAACCATTAAGGATCTGGACAAGGTCACTACTGTTTTAAGCAATAATAAAGACATCAACAGTTTCTCCCGTGTTATTGAAGAAAAGGTATACGTAAGCTTCAACGGGAAAGGAGATATTGCCTATTTAAGAGGTGTTGATTCCGCATATACTAAGGTTAATCCAATCAACAAAGAAGTATTTTATGGAACTTACCCTAGTTTCAGATACTCCAATGAAGTCTTGATGGAAAATAGTCTGGACAACAGATTATCCGTTCCTATAGACTCTTCCAATCATTATGCAACGGTCTTTATGCCCAAGCCGGGGACAGGGATCATCAATAAGGAAGAAGATATTTATAATAAAAGGGATATTCTTGTAACAGGTGTTTTTCCTGGAAAGGACCAACTGGACAATTATATCATCTCCCCTATTGAACTTACAGAAGAATTGCTAAGCCTTCCTAAAAAATCGGCTTACCAGATCGTTATTAAATTAAAAAATCCGGAAAATGCAGATGCTGTAAAACAAAATCTGCTTACTTCCCTTGGAAAAAATATTGAAATCAAAACCAAAGAAGAAGAAAATGCTGCCTTCTGGAAAATGATCAATACAGAAAAATTATTTATTTATCTGATTTTTGCACTCGTGATCTTTATTACGACCTTTAATCTTGCGGGAGCGATTATTATCCTACAGCTTGACAAAAAGGAACAGGCAAAATCTCTTATCTCACTAGGCTTTCCTATAAGCCATCTGAGAATGACCTATTTCTACACCGGAATTCTCATTGTCGTTTCGGGAGTCATTACCGGTTTGATCTTTGGAACGGCTCTTTGCTATTTCCAGCTCTATACGGAATTCTTCAGAGCCAACGAAGCACTTCCTTTCCCTGTAAAAATTGTAGGGAAAAATTATCTCATTGTGGCCCTTACTGCCTCTATATTCGGAATTGCCATTTCCTGGTTCTTTTCAAAAATCAGCAAAGAGTATATTACTAAAAGTTAATATATTAAGTTTACACATTTAACGAAAAAAAACTTTTTCGGATTCATTTTTTTGTACCTTTACGCCCCAATTTTTTTTAAAAATGAAACGAATTCTATCTTTTTTTCTATTAGGTGTAGCGATCATCAGTGCTTCCGCACAAGCTCCCGCCAATTATTACAATGGTACAGCTGGTTTGACAGGTGCTGCATTGAAAACCAAATTAAGCCAAATCATCACTACCCCAACGGTTCTTGGATATTCTGGTTTATGGTCAGCTTATTACACTACAGACAGAGATACTTACTATGAAGGAGACAATACTGTTCTGGACATTTACACTGAAGTACCTAACGGCCCGGATCATTATACCTTTATCATGGGAACCAATCAATGTGGACAAAATGGTCCGGAAGGAACTTGTTACAATAGAGAACACATTGTTCCTCAAAGTTTGTTCGGTTCACAAAATCCTATGTATTCTGATGTTCATTTTATAAGACCTACTGACAGTAAAGTAAATGGAATGAGATCAAATTATCCGTTCGGAAAAGTAGGAACTGCAACTTATACTTCATCTAACGGTTCTAAACTTGGAGCAAGTGTATCACCCGGTTATTCATCTACAGTATTTGAACCTATTGATGAGTTTAAAGGAGATATAGCAAGAATGATTTTTTATTTTGTAACAAGATATGAAGATAAACTTTCTGGCTTCCAAACCGGAAACATGCTTGGTACCAATACGTTTCCAGGCCTTCAGACATGGGAAAGAGACCAACTGTTAGAATGGCATTTACAAGATCCTGTATCCCCTACTGAAGTGGCAAGAAATAATGCAAGTTACACCCTACAGGGAAACAGAAATCCATACATTGATCACCCGGAATATGTAAATCTTGTTTGGGGAAATTCTGTTCCTGATACAGAAGCTCCAACAGTTCCTACGAACCTAGTGGCCAACAGCCCTACTTCCAACTCTATTGCTGTAAGCTGGACGGCTTCTACTGACAATGTTGGTGTAGCATCTTATCTTGTTTATGCAAACGGAACTTTAAAAGCTACAGTGAACGGAACGACTACTTCAACGGTAGTAACAGGATTATCTCCCCTTACATCATATACTTTCTATGTAATTGCTAAAGATGCTGCCGGAAACGCTTCTCAACAAAGTACAACTGCTACAGAAACTACTCTTGACGGACCTACAGGAAGCGGAAGCTGTGGTACTGAAGACTTCAGCACCATGCAGGATGGTTCAAGCCAGGCGACTTCATATGCTACCAGAACATGGACTAATAATAATATTACATGGACAGCAACCCTTGCAAGAACTGATGAAACAATTAATGGTAAAGCAGTTTGTACCCAAAAAGGTACTTTAACAAGTTCTGTGATTGCAGGAGGAGTTCAGTCTTTAACATTAACAACGCAACGTAAATATGGAGGAAACAATGGAAACTTAAATGTTTATGTGAATGATGCTCTTGTAGGTACAATTCCATACAATACTTCAGTCACTACTACAACGATTAATCCTGGAGTAAGCGGAGATGTTGTCATTAAAATTGTAAATCCAAACACCGACAGAGTGGCAATGGATGACCTAAGCTGGACATGTGCAACATTGGGAACTTCTGAAGTAAAGAAAGACAAATCAGAGTTTACCATCTACCCTAACCCGGTAAGAAACAACGAATTGTTTGTAAAAGGAGAAAACCTTAGCAAAATTTCAAAAGCTGACATTTATGATCTTTCCGGAAAATTAATTGAAACGATCACTAATCCTTTCAAGCATTCAAATAAGATCAACCTTAAAGGGATAACAAAAGGAACTTATATTCTGAAAACAGATAATTTCTCTACTAAATTTATCGTAGATTAATTATTAAAAAATAATTCAAATGAAAGGCCGGATTTTTCCGGTCTTTTTTTTATTTTTGATCATATGGATTCCAAAAAAAAATTAGGGCTGATAGGACGAAATATTTCCTATTCTTTCTCTAAAAAATTCTTCGAAAACAAGTTTCAAAAGCTTATGCTTAAAGACTTTTCTTACGATATATTTGACCTGAGCGAAATTGATGAAGTAGAAAACCTATTTTCTTCTCCCGAACTTTTAGGATTCAACGTTACGATTCCTTATAAAGAAAAAATCATTAGCTATCTTGATGAATTGAGTGATGAAGCAGAAAAAATAGGGGCTGTAAACTGCGTACTAATCAAAGAAGGTAAAAAAACAGGATACAACACCGATGCCTTTGGTTTTGAACAGACGCTTCTTTTACACAAAAAACCATCACAGGACAAAGCCTTGATTTTAGGAAACGGAGGTGCTGCCAAAGCAGTAAAATATGTTCTGGATAAACATAATATCCCATCACAAACCATTTCCAGAAGCACTGAAATCAACTTTGAAAATCTTGGAAAAGAAACCGTTGAGGAGCACAGAATCATTATTCAATGTACCCCGGTAGGCACCTTCCCAAATGTGGATGACTGCCTGGACTTCCCATTTGATGCACTGTCTTCAGAACACCTCGTGATCGATTTGATATACAACCCCAACTATACCCGGTTTATCATCAACGCCTCTGAAAAAGGAGCAAAAACAGTAAACGGTTATTATATGCTTGAGCAGCAAGCAGAAAAAGCTTGGGAAATTTGGAATTTTCAAAAAAAATAACATAAATTAGTACTTTAATTGGCCTTACAGCTATATTTGAAGGATATTAACGCCACTCACATAAAAGATTTGCTATGATTACAGAAAACAATCTTTCTGAAAACGAAGAAAATAAAATTCCTAACGAAGGATCTCAGGAGACATCGGAAAACACAGTTTCTCATGATGCATCCCCGCATGAAGATGACGCAGAGCATGTAGAGGAGCATGAAGAAGTAGAAATCTCTCTCGCTGATGCTTTAAAGGAGATGGAAAAAATCATCAACACGCCCAACGCAGGTGAGAATTTTAAAAGATTCAGCCAGCTGAAGGAAAAAGCAAGTCATTACATCCATGATGAAGTGGAAGATAAAAAGCACGAGTATGTAGAAGCTGGAAATCCTGCTGAAAATTTCAGCTATGAACATCCTTCACAAGCAAAATACTCTGCCCTGGTTAATATTTTCAAGGAAAAACATGACAACTTCCAGAAAGGACAGGAAGAAGAACAGAAAAAGAATCTGGAGCACCGTCAAAGTATCATTGAAAGACTTAAACATCTTTACACCAATTCTGAACCGGGAACCAATCTATTCAAATCTATCCGTGAGATCAAGGAAGAATGGTCCAAAGCAGGACAGGTTGCCAAATCTGAATTTAAAATTCTTAACAATAATTATTTCCATCACCTGAATCAGTTCTACCAGATGCTAGATCTGAACAAAGAATTTTTGGAGCAGGAATACAGCCACAATCTGGAAAAAAGAGAACATATCATCGCCCGTGCCAAAGAACTGGAAAATGAGCCGGTGATTCAGAAAGCATTGAATGAGCTTCAATATCTTCACAAATTATGGAAAGAAGAAGCTGAGCCTGTAGCTGAAGAGTTCCGTGAAAAAACATGGGAAGAATTCAAAGAGATCTCCAATAAAATTCACGAAAGAAAATCTGAACTTTCTGCTTCTATTGAAAAAGAGCAGGCAGCCAATCTTGAAAAGAAAAACCAGATTATCGCAGAAATCAAGAAACTTTCTGAACCTTCAGAAACACCTAACCACAATTACTGGCAAAACGCTATCAAAAGAGTGGAAGATCTGCGCTCTGATTTTTTAAAAACAGGAAGTGTACCGAGAAAACTTTCCAACCAAAACTGGAATGATTTCAAAACTACCCTTAGAGGTTTCAATACAACGAAAAATAATTATTATAAATCATTAAAAGGTTCCCAGCAGGCTAACCTGGAAGAAAAATTAAAGCTTATCCAGACTGCTCAGGACAATATGAACAACGAAGAATGGGATATTTCCGTTCCGTTATTCAAAAAACTGCAGGAAGACTGGAAAAAAGTTGGACACGTTCCAAAGAGCATGACCAATAAAATATGGGATGACTTCCGTGATGCGTGTAACGCTTTCTTTAACAATTACAGAGAAAAAAGCAATACTTCTACCGACAACTGGAAAGAAAACTACAAGAATAAAAAAGCAATTCTTGACGAGTTGAAAATGGTTTCTAATGAAGAAGGAAGCATTGAGAAAATTGAAGCGATCAAAACCGCATGGAATAATATCGGAAAAGTTCCAAGAGATAAAATTTCTATCAATACTGAATTCAACAAGACTTTAAGAGAGAAATTAAAGATCAACAAGATCAATGAGCTCGAACTGAAAGAAGAAGGATTGTCTGAAAACCAGCTTACCGATAAAGCCAGAAAGATCAAAAACCAAATCTCTGATCTTGAAGCAGAAATCGTTAAACTTGAAAACAACCTTTCTTTCTTCAACAAACCATCAAGAGAAAATCCTCTATTGAGAGATACCTACAATACCATTGATGAAAAGAAAGCCCATTTGGAAACATTAAAGCAGAATCTCCACAGCATCATTAGCGGAGAATAATTCTTAAAACAATAAATAAAGGCGGAGCAAAGCAATTTGTCTTCGCTTTTTCTTTTTACAGATATGAACAACGACGAATTTTATATTAAAAGATGTATTGAGCTGGCTCAGAAAGCATTGGGAAAAACATACCCCAACCCTCTTGTTGGAAGCGTAATTGTACACAACGGAAAGATCATTGGCGAAGGATACCATCATAAGGCAGGAGAAAACCATGCAGAGATCAATGCCATCAATTCCGTTGAAAACAAAGAACTGATCCCGGAATCAACGATTTATGTTTCTCTGGAACCATGTGCCCATTATGGAAAAACACCTCCCTGTGCTTTAAAAATTAAAGAACTGGGATTCAAAAAAGTAGTAATTGGTGCGATGGATTCCCATGATAAGGTGAATGGAAAAGGAAAAAAGATCATTCAGGATGCCGGAATTGAAGCGGTTTCCGGAATTCTGGAAAAGGAATGCATTGAATTGAATAAAAGGTTTTTCACCTATCATGAGAAGAAAAGACCCTACATTATTCTGAAATGGGCAGAATCCGGAGACGGATTTTTAGATAAAGATTTTAAGCCTACTGCTATCTCCAATACATTGGTCAATCAGCGGGTACATCAGCTAAGGGCTGACGAACATGCCATTTTAGTAGGAACGCAAACTGCTTTACATGACAATCCCAGCTTAACTGTAAGAAATATAGAAGGAAGCAATCCTGTCAGAATACTCATTGATTTTGACCTTAAAGTTCCTGAACATTTCAAAATCTATAATGATGAAGCAAAAACTTTAGTGATCAATTCTACAAAAGAAGAAACTGAAGGACACCTCCGATTCATTAAGATTAAAAAAGAAAATTTCCTTCCTGAATTAATGGAAGCCTTATATAAAGAACAGATACAATCCGTGATTATTGAAGGAGGCAGATTCACATTACAGCAATTCATTGATGCCGGTCTTTGGGATGAAGCAATGGTTATAAAAAATGAGGGATTATTGCTGAAAAACGGAACAAAAGCACCCGATTTTAATCACACAGCTACAAAAACAGAAACTTACAGAGACAACTTCATTTCATATTTTGAATCAAAATAGTCTCTTTTTGTCACTTGTAAATGAAATAATATATCTACATTAGTAATTACAAAAAAATTACTATGAAAAATTTAAAGAAAATCTCCAGACCAAAATTAAAAGAAGTAAAAGGAGGAATTGCTCCGGAATGCTGTTCTTTTTATCCGTCATCACTACAGCACTGCTGTGCCACCCCTTCAAGCATGAGCTGTCCACCACCATGGGCAGACGGATCATTCCCATGCTAATATTTCTAAATTCACATTTGTTATTAACCCAATAAAAAAATTGAATTATGAAAAATTTGAAAAAAGTATCCAGAAGCGGATTAAGAACGATCCAGGGAGGTGTTTTCGTAACATGCACGTTACCAAACGGAGAACCTACCAGATGCAGAGACAAGTGTCCTCAGGATTTTTGCGGGCCTACAAGCTATATGTGTCTGATTCCAATGGACCTTTGTGGATCAGGAATCTAAGAATTTATTTAAAAAACAATACAAAGCCGTCAAATTTTGACGGCTTAATTTATGATCATGATGCAGATTAATAAAGCATTTAATACTTTTGCATAAATAAAGCCGGAATACAGAATGACGTTTGAGTACAAAACCATAGAAAAACCCATAGAAAACACTTTATTAAAAGAAAAAGGAAGCAAGTTTATCGGATTTGCTTATCCCGTGAATAATGAAAGTGAACTGAAAAATGCACTGGAAAAAGTAAGGGAAGAGCACCCTAAAGCTACTCACCACTGCTATGCTTTCAGAATGGGACTGAATGGGGAAAACTATCGTGCCAATGACGACGGAGAACCTTCAGGCAGTGCCGGCTTACCCATCTATAATCAATTATTAGCCAACGAAATTACCAATGTCTTGGTTATCTCGGTACGTTATTACGGAGGAACTAAGCTCGGCGTATCAGGTCTTGTAAAAGCCTACAAAGAATCTGCAAAGATTACATTGGAAGAAGCTAATATCATCACAAGAGAACTGGAAACTGAAATTGAGATCCAATTTAATTTTAATCAACAGAATACGATTTTTACCTTACTTTCAAAATTCGATGCCAAAGTACTGAATTTTGACGCCAACGAGAACTGCGTTCTAACCGCTTCTTTAAAGCTCGTACAAAAAGAAAACATCTCGGAAAAACTCTCCGAGATGCAATATGTTTCATTTGAATTTAAAGATTAATCTCTTCTGCTGCCAAGCAGTAAAGATGCCCAGTAAAGCAACTGTGCCAGAGAACCTAACGCAGCTACCACATAAGTTCTAGCCGCCCAGGTAAGACTGTCTTTTACTCCAACAAATTCTTCTGCTGTCACCGTTCCTGTATCTTTCAGCCATTTCATTGCTCTGTTACTTGCATCATACTCTACAGGCAGCGTTACAAAAGCAAAAAGTGTTGTTACCGCAAACATGGCTACCCCAATCGCCAGAACCGTTGTATTTCCATTCGGATTTTCAATACTTCTGGAAGCTGCCATGATAGCAATACCTGCTATAAGGACAAACTGCATCAGATTAGAACTTATATTAACAATAGGAACCAGTTTTGAACGTAAATTCAACATTGAATATCCTACTGCATGTTGTACGGCATGCCCGCATTCATGAGCTGCTACAGCCGCTGCTGCGGCATTTCTCTGCATGTAAACCCCTTCTGAAAGGTTTACTGTTTTATCAGCCGGATTATAGTGGTCCGTCAGCTGCCCGGGAACAGATATTACCTGAACATCATTAATCCCGTTATCTCTCAACATTTTTTCCGCCACTTCTTTTCCCGAAAGACCATTTCGGAGGTGTACATTGGAATAATATTCAAATTTCGATTTTAACCTTGATGAAACCCACCAGCTCACCAGCATCGAAACAATAATTATAATATAATAAACCGCCATTTTATATAGATTTTGTGTTCATTTTTCACCCATAATCATATAAAAACTGTGCCAAAGTATACGATTTTATTATTTATATTTGTCATCAAATTACTCTCAAATCCCATGTCAACAGTTTCAATAATTGAAGTAAAAACAGCCAGTCAGCTCAAGCAATTCGTAAAGTTTCCGATGGAACTGTACAAAAATAATCCGTACTACGTCCCATCCTTTATCAATGACGAAATCAACATTTGGAATGCTGATGAAAATCCTGCGCTGCAATATTCTGAAGCAAAACAGTATCTGGCCTATAAAAATGACAGTATTGTAGGGAGAATTGCCGTGCTTATCAACCATAAAGAAGAAAAAGAATTAGGCATCAAAAAAGTACGTTTCGGGTGGATAGATTTTATTGATGACGAAGAAGTTTCCAAAGCATTGGTTCAAAAGGCTATCGACTATGCCCGGGAGAAAAACATTGATAAAATAGAAGGGCCAATGGGCTTCACCAACCTAGACAAGGCAGGAATGCTGGTAAAAGGTTTTGATCAGCTGGCTACCATGATTGGGATATACAACCATTCTTACTACCCTCAACATCTTGAAAAACTGGGACTGGTAAAAGAAAAAGAATGGGTTGAATTCGAAATTATTTTCCCTGAAGTTTTACCGGATAAAATTCACAAATTCAATGAACTTATTTCTCAGAAATATAAACTGAGAGTTTTAAAATTTAATACCAAAGAAGAAATCATTCAGTATGTAGATCCTATGTTTGATCTTTTGGATGAAACCTATAAACACCTTTCCACTTACACGCCTATTTCCGACGAACAGCGTAAAACATACAAGGAGAAATACTTCAAACTTATTGATAAAGACTTTATTGTTTGTATTGTTGATGAGAACAATCACCTTATTTCCTTTGCCATTACAATGCCTTCTTATTCCAAAGCTTTACAAAAATCAGGAGGAAAACTACTTCCATTCGGTTGGTGGCATTTTTTAAAGGCAGGCAGAAAAAATGACAGAGCTAATTTTTATCTGATTGGTATTCATCCTGATTATCAAAGAAGAGGAGTAACTTCCATTATCTTCAAAGAGATTTGGAAAATATTCAGAAAAAAAGGAGTTAAATATCTGGAGACCAACCCGGAACTAGAAGAAAACAAAAGTATTCAGCTTTTATGGCAGGATTACAATCCGGTAAATCATAAAAGAAGAAGAACTTATTCGATGACGATAAATGAGCAATAATGAGTAATGAGCAACGAATGGAATTACACTCCTTCCCCCTACTCTAAAACACTCTCACACTCAAACCCTCTAACTCCGAAATCCTCCCACCCTCAAACACTTTCACCTCATGAAACCACAGCTTATTATTTTTGCTATTTTAATCGCAGGATTTATCGCTTACAATCTGTTTTTTCCTTCTCAGGATGATAAGACCAATACAGCAGTGAACATTGTTTATGCCAGTATTCTTTTTGGATATATTTCATTTATGGCCTATTCTCTCCTTAAAAAAATAAAGAAATAATTCGTTATTTTTATTGATTCTAAATTGTAAGTTTTCCCTATTTTCATCCGACTTTTAAGCTGATAAATTTCATGCTTTCTTGTTTATTCGCTAAATTTGCAAATTGAGATAATAATGCAAAAATGAATTTACCTGAAAGTTATATTCCAATCCTTATCCAGGCTGGTGTAGCAGTAGGATTTGTAGCGGTTTCTTTGCTTGGGGCACATTTCTTGGGGCCACAGCAGAAAAAAGGAGACTCTGTAAAAAACCAAAGCTGGGAATGTGGAGTTCCTGTAGAAGGAAATGCAAGAACACCGTTTTCTATCAAGTACTTCCTGACTGCGGTATTGTTCGTACTATTCGATATTGAAATCGTATTTTTTTATCCCTATGCGGTAAACTTCAGAGAATTCGGAATGGAAGGATTCCTGGCGGTACTTACTTTCGTAGCCATTTTCTTCATGGCATTCTTCTATGTCTGGAAACGTGGTGCGCTCGATTGGGATAAATAAAAGTAATTGATGAATTTTGAATGATGGATTTTGAATCTAAAATCCAGAATTTATAATTCAAAATCTAAAATCAAAGAAAATGTCAGATAAAAAACCAGTAATAAGAACAGATGCACCTGCTCCCGAAGGCTATGAAGGAGAAGGGTTTTTCGCAACAAAACTGAGCAGTGTAATCGGGATGGCAAGAAAGTTTTCACTTTGGCCGTTGCCATTTGCAACCTCTTGTTGTGGTATCGAGTTTATGGCTACCCTGAACCCTACTTATGATGCTTCAAGATTTGGTATGGAAAGAAACTCTTTCTCTCCAAGACAGGCAGATATGCTGATGGTTTGCGGAACTATATCAAAAAAATTAGGACCAGTCCTTAAAGAAGTGTATACCCAGATGGCAGAGCCGAAATGGGTAGTGGCAGTTGGAGCTTGTGCTTCCAGCGGTGGTATTTTTGATACCTACTCTGTACTTCAGGGAATTGATAAAATTATTCCGGTAGACGTTTATGTTCCGGGATGTCCTCCAAGACCAGAACAGATCATTGAGGGCGTGATGCAGGTACAGGCTCTTGCAGAAAGCGAAAGCATCAGAAGAAGAGATATGCCTGAATACCAGAAATTATTAGATTCTTACAACATAAGCAACTAAACGGAAATGACAAACGAATTTGTATTAGAAGCAATCACCAGAGAATTTCCGGAATCTGTTATTTCAAGCTCAGAACCTTATGGAATGCTGACCGTTGAAGTAAAAAAAGAAGATATAAAAAAAATCATTCATTATCTTAAGGATTCATCATTGGAAATCAACTTCCTTACCGATGTTTGTGGGGTTCACTATCCTGAATTCCCGGAAAAGGAAATAGGCGTTGTATACCATTTACATAATATGATGACCAATTTCAGATTACGTCTGAAAATTTTCATGTCCAGAGAAAATATCGAGGTAGACTCTCTTACAGAGCTATATGCAGGCGCTAACTGGATGGAAAGAGAAACGTATGATTTCTATGGGATTAAATTTAAAGGTCACCCGGATCTCAGACCTATCCTGAATATGGAAGATCTTGGATACCACCCAATGTTGAAGGAATATCGACTTGAAGACGGTACAAGAACCGACAAGAACGATAGTATGTTTGGAAGATAAAAAAATAATGCAATAAGCAGTAAGCAGCAAGCAATAAGCTTAATGCCTAAAGCCTATAGCCTAAAGCATTTAAATTATGAAAGATAACTCATTATCTAATATACTCAACCAGTACGAAAGTAAGGAACAGATTGACGGGCAATTGTACACCCTGAATCTAGGACCTACCCACCCTGCTACGCACGGGATTTTCCAGAATATCTTAACGATGGACGGAGAAAGAATCCTTCACGCTGAGCAAACAGTAGGATATATCCACAGAGCATTTGAGAAGATTTCTGAAAGAAGAAACTATTCTCAGATCACTACCCTTACTGACCGTATGAATTACTGTTCTGCACCTATCAACAATTTAGGTTGGCACATGACAGTAGAAAAGCTGATCGGTGTTAAAGTTCCAAAGCGTGTAGACTATATGCGTGTGATTCTAATGGAACTTGCGAGAATCGGTGACCACCTGATCTGTAACGGGGTAACCGGGATGGACTCAGGAGCGATTACAGGTCTTACGTATATGTTCATCGAAAGAGAACGTATTTATGATATGTATGAGCAGATCTGTGGGGCAAGGATGACGACAAACATGGGAAGAATCGGAGGATTTGAAAGAGATTTCACCCCTAAATTCCATGAGTTATTGAAAGACTTCTTAAAGACTTTCCCGCCAAGATTCAAAGAATTCTGTACCCTATTGGAAAGAAACAGAATTTTCATGGACAGAACCATCGGTACAGGAGCTATTTCTGCCGAAAGAGCTTTAAGCTACGGATTCACTGGTCCAAACTTACGTGCAGCAGGAGTAGATTACGATGTAAGAGTTGCACAGCCTTATTCCTCATACGAAGATTTCGACTTTATTATTCCTGTAGGAACTTCAGGAGATACTTACGACCGTTTCATGGTTCGTCAACAGGAAATCTGGGAATCAATCAAAATTATCAAACAAGCATACGAAAACCTTCCGGAAGGACCATTCCACGCGGATGTTCCTGATTTCTATCTTCCTGAAAAGGCAGATGTATATCAGAAAATGGAAGCATTGATCTACCATTTCAAAATTGTAATGGGAGAAACTGATGTACCGAAAGGAGAAGTTTATCATGCTGTAGAAGGTGGAAACGGAGAATTAGGTTTCTATCTTGTGAGTGACGGAGGAAGAAGCCCTTACAGACTTCACTTCAGAAGACCATGTTTCATCTACTATCAGGCATATCCTGAAATGATTACAGGTTCTGTCATTTCAGATGCCATTGTAACGATGTGTAGTATGAATATTATTGCGGGAGAATTAGACGCATAAAATTGTAAAAAGTACAATGTAGAATGTACAATGTACTTGAAAATATAAATAGTTAATAAATACTTTGTACTTTGTACAATGTACATTTTACAACAAAATAAAATGAGCGAAACAATAGCTTTTAAACCGGAAAGTTTAGCACAGGTACACAAAATTATCGCAAGATACCCTGAAGGAAGACAGAAGTCTGCTCTTCTTCCTGTACTTCACCTGGCACAGAAAGAATTCGGAGGATGGTTAGATGTTCCTGTGATGGATTATGTTGCCGGACTATTAAGTATCAAACCGATCGAAGTATATGAAGTGGCTACTTTTTATACCATGTTCAACATGAAGCCGGTAGGTAAATATGTTTTGGAAGTTTGCAGAACAGGACCTTGCATGGTTTGTGGAAGCGAAAAAATCCTTGACCATATCAGAACGAAACTGAACATTAAGGATGGAGAAACTACTGAAGACGGTATGTTCACATTAAAGCCTGCTGAATGTCTTGGAGCATGCGGATATGCACCCATGATGCAGCTTGGTAAGTTCTTTCATGAAAATTTAACGATAGAAAAAGTAGACGAAATCCTTGAGCTTTGCAGACAGGGACAACTTGCTTTAGACTAATAAAGATTTTGAATCCAGGATTTTGAATGTTGGATTTAAATTCAGTTAATTTTTTTAATAATTATAAAAAGCTGGAAGCCAAAAGCCGATAGCGAAAAGCATAATAAACAATGAGTAAAAAACTTTTACTTAAAGACGCACATATAGAAGGTATTCGCTACTTTGAAACATACCGTAAACAGGGAGGTTACACAGCAGCTGAAAAAGCCTTGAAGATGACTCCTGACGAAATTCTTGAAGAAGTAAAAACTTCAGGACTGAGAGGTCGTGGTGGAGCTGGATTCCCAACAGGGATGAAATGGAGCTTTTTGGCAAAGCCAGAGGGCGTTCCAAGACACCTTGTCGTAAATGCGGATGAATCTGAGCCTGGAACATTCAAGGACAGGTATCTGATGGAATTCCTTCCTCACCTATTGATTGAAGGAATGCTAATTTCATCTTTCTGTTTAGGTTCTAATGTTTCTTATATCTACATCCGTGGAGAATATTCATGGATCCCGGATATTCTTGAAGAAGCGATTGAAGAAGCCAAAGCAGCAGGATTTTTAGGTAAAAATATTTTAGGAACAGGTTTCGATCTTGAAATCTATGTACAGAGAGGAGGTGGAGCATACATCTGTGGTGAAGAAACAGCATTGCTTGAATCCCTTGAAGGAAAAAGAGGGAACCCAAGATTAAAACCGCCATTCCCGGCTGTAAAAGGTCTTTGGGAGAGACCAACGGTGGTAAACAACGTTGAGTCTATTGCGGCAATCGTTCCCATCATTGATATTACAGGTGCTGAGTATGCAAAAATCGGGGTTGGGAGATCTACAGGTACGAAATTGATTTCTGCTTGTGGAAACATCAACAAACCGGGAGTATACGAAATCGATATGACCATCACTGTAGAAGAGTTCATCTACTCAGATGAATATTGCGGTGGTATTAAAGACGGAAAAAGATTAAAGGCTTGTATCCCTGGAGGAAGTTCTGTTCCAATTGTTCCTGCCAACTTATTGCTGAGAACTGTGAACGGAGAGCCAAGATATATGAACTATGAATCATTAGCTGACGGTGGTTTCGCTACCGGGACAATGATGGGTTCAGGAGGTTTCATCGTATTGGATGAAGACCAGTGTATTGTAGAGCATACGATGACATTGGCGAGATTCTATCACCATGAAAGTTGTGGACAATGTACTCCTTGTCGTGAAGGAACGGGATGGATGCATAAGATTTTAAAGAAAATCGAGAAAGGAGAAGGAAAAATGGAAGACATCGATCTACTTTGGGACATCCAGAGAAAGATCGAAGGAAATACGATTTGTCCGTTGGGTGATGCAGCAGCCTGGCCAGTTGCCGCAGCGATCCGTCACTTCAGAGATGAGTTTGAGTGGCACGTGAAAAACCCAGAGTTGTCTCAGACACAAAACTATGGATTGGCACATTATGCAGATCCTATCCCGGCCGTTGAAAAGAATGCGTAGGTAAGATGAAAAAATTATTGGTTGTCGGCTTAATGATGTCGAATTTTGTATTTGCACAGAATAAGAAAACTGATACTGCAAATTATAACAGATCTGTTGAAGAGGACTTGTCATATTTAGTGAGTGAGAAAGAGCAGATTAAAGCTGAAAAAAAGGAAAAACCTTTACCATTAAGCAAAAAAGGTCAGGTTTTCGTATTTTATGGATGGAACAGAGCTGCTTACAGTAATTCTGACATCCATTTTACAGGAAACGGATACGATTTTCAATTGAATAATGTAACCGCACAGGACAGACCTACAAAATTTGGAATCGTTTATTTTGATCCAAGCTGGTTTACTGTAACGCAGTATAATTTCAGAATAGGATATTTTATTAAAGATAATTTAGCCCTTGTTCTTGGAATTGACCATATGAAATATGTGATGGATCAAAACCAGACAGTGAATTTCAAAGGACATATTTCAGATCCTGAATATGCAGCAATGGTACAAAACGGGCAGGTAAACCTTGCAGATGAGAAGTTCCTTACTTTTGAACATACAGACGGACTTAATTATGAAAACTTAGGTCTTGAGAAATACAAAAATCTTATTCATAAGAAAAATATAGATTTAGTATGGTCTTATGGAGCCGGAATCGGATTTATGTTCCCGAAAAGTAATGTAAAACTTTTTGGAAATGAAAGAAGTGACCGTTTTCACGTGGCAGGTATGGGAACCGACATCAGATCCAGTCTTAACTTGGTATTCTGGAAAAACTGGATGCTGAGATTAGAAGGAAAAGCAGGTTATATCAATATGTGGGACATCAAAACCACGTTGAATAATAAACCGGACAAAGCACGTCAGGATTTTGTTTTCGGACAGATTCTGGGAGGAATTGGATATACATTTAATACAAAGAAATATAAATAACAAAGCCTATTGCTTAATGCATAAAGCTTAAAGCATACAATATGAGCGAAGAAGTTAAAAAATTCAAAATAACTATAGACGGACAGACTACCGAAGTGATGCCGGGTACTTCTATTCTGGAAGCAGCAAGACAAATCGGTGGAAAATCTGTACCTCCTGCGATGTGTTACTACAGCAAGCTGGAAACCAGTGGAGGGAGATGTAGAACATGTCTTGTGGAAGTTTCCAAAGGATCTGAAGCAGATCCTCGTCCTATGCCGAAGTTGGTAGCAAGCTGCAGAACGAATGTAATGGACGGAATGGAAGTAAAAAACCTTACTTCTGAGAAAGCTCAGGAAGGAAGAAAAGCAGTTACTGAGTTCCTATTGGTGAACCACCCGCTGGACTGCCCTATCTGTGATCAGGCTGGTGAATGCCACCTTCAGGATCTTGGATATGAGCATGGAAATCTTGAAACAAGAACAGAATTCGAAAGAAATACTTACGAAGCAGATGATCTTGGACCACACATCAAGCTGAACATGAACCGTTGTATTCTTTGTGCAAGATGTGTATTAGCAGCCAACCAATTAACAGGTGAAAGAGAGCATGGTATTCTTTTCAGAGGAGATCACGCTGAAATTTCTACTTACTTAAATAAAGCTTTAGACAATGACTTCATCGGAAACGTTATCGACGTTTGTCCTGTAGGAGCATTAACGGACAGAACTTCTCGTTTCGCCAGCAGAGTATGGTTTACAAAGCCAATGAATGCTACTTGCAAATGTGATAAGTGTTCAGGAAAAGCTGTAGTATGGATGAAAGGTGATGAGATTGTAAGAGTTACTGCAAGAAAAGACCAGTGGGGTGAAGTTGAAGAATTCATCTGTGATACCTGCCGTTTCGAAAGAAAAGCATTATCAGACTGGAACATCGAAGGTCCTAGACATATCGACAGACATTCTGTAATTTCATTGAACCACTACGAAAAGCCTAAAGATGAGCTAAGAGTTTTAGACAATCCTATGGCTAAGGAAATCAGTGAAAAAGACGAAAAATAGAATAGCTTGATGCCAGAAGCTGGAAGCTGGAAGTTTTTAATCACAAAAACTAGAGCCCACTTTTAATTTCAACTGTTTTAAAAAATATAAAAAATTTGGTAATGTGATGAAGAGTTGATGCCAAGACGTAATTAACTTCCAGCTTCCAGCTCCCATCTTCAAACATTTAAAAATAAAAAATGGATTTACTTACATTTAAACTTATACTTGTACTAGCACTTTTCCTGCTTTCGCTTACGATTGCAGCCTACTCTACCTGGGCAGAAAGAAAAGTTGCCTCTATCATGCAGGATAGAATTGGTCCGAACAGAGCTGGACCTTTCGGATTGCTGCAACCTCTTGCTGACGGTGGAAAATTCTTCTTCAAAGAAGACTTTACGCCTGCCAATGCTGAAAGATTCCTTTTCGTATTGGGACCGGCTTTAGTAATGTTTATTTCATTGATCACGGGAGCGGTAATTCCTTGGGGTAAAAGTTTAAATATTGCAGGTACTTCTTTTGATCTTCAGGTGGCTAATATTGACGTTGGTGTACTTTTCATCATCGGAATGGCTTCCATTGGGGTATACGGAATCATGATCGGAGGTTGGGCTTCGAACAACAAATATTCATTATTAGGTGCTATCCGTGCTTCTTCTCAGATGATTTCTTATGAATTGGCAATGGGACTGGCACTTCTTTCTATCATTATGATGTCTGGAAGTTTAGACTTAAAAGAGATCACTGAAAGTCAGACTGGTGGAAAATTATGGGGAGTTATTCCTTGGGGTTCCGGAATGAACTGGAATATTTTCTATCAGCCAATTGCTTTCCTTGTATTCTTTGTAGCCGCTTTAGCAGAAACCAACAGACACCCTTTCGATTTACCTGAGTGTGAATCTGAATTGGTAACAGGATACTCTACAGAATACTCTTCCATGAAGTTAGGTTTATATATGTTCGGGGAATACGTGAACATGTTTATCTCTAATGCTTTCATGGTGGTACTTTTCTTCGGAGGTTACAACTATCCTGGTATTGAATGGGTAACTCAGAACTGGGGAGAAAACACTGCCGGTATCTTAAGTATCGTAGCATTCCTTACGAAAACAGTAGTCGGAATTTTGATCTTCATGTGGATCAGATGGACACTTCCGAGATTCAGATATGACCAGTTAATGCACTTAGGATGGAAAACATTGATCCCAATGGCATTGGTAAACCTATTAGTTACAGGAGCTGTAATTTTAGCGTTTGGAAATTAAATTATCTAAACCTGACAAGTTGTAAAACCTGTTAGGTTTGTGTGAATATTGAACATTAAAAATTAAGATAACAGACAAGATTAGTCTAAAATCTGGTGTCTAACATCTAATATCTATAATTAAATGAAATTAACTAACAGATCAAAAGTTGTTTCCAACAAAGAAATGACCCTTGCTGAAAAAATCTACCTTCCTGCGATCTTTACAGGAATGGGGATTACATTTAAGCATGCTGTAAGAACCGTGATAAAGGGTGCTCCCGCAGTATATTCGTATCCGGAAGTACAGAAGCCAAGAACGACTATCTGGAGAGGTCAGCACGTTTTGAAAAGAGACGAGGAAGGCAGAGAAAGATGTACTGCCTGCGGACTTTGTGCGGTAGCTTGTCCTGCAGAAGCTATTACGATGACTTCTGCTGAAAGAACTAAAGAGGAAAAAAATCTTTACAGAGAAGAAAAATATGCTTCAGTATATGAAATCAATATGCTGAGATGTATCTTCTGCGGTATGTGTGAAGAGGCTTGTCCTAAATCTGCCATCTATCTTACCGACAGATTGGTGGATGTGGAAACCAACAGAGGTTCTTTCATTTACGGAAAAGATAAATTAGTTGAAAAAATAAATGAAAGGATTGACATCACAACAAGACAATCCGAGAAACAAAAAAATGCGGTAAAATAATGGATCAGTTTTTATTTTTCTTGGTGGCCTTTTTAGCAGTGGCAAGTGCAGTATATTTTGTATTTGCAAAAAATCCTTTATATGCTATTTTGTCATTGATTGTTACGATGTTTTCAATTGCCGGAATGTACATCCTTCTGAATGCACAGTTCCTTGCAATTATCCAGATTATAGTTTACGCAGGTGCCATCATGGTACTTTTCCTTTACATCCTGATGATGCTTAACCTTAATAAGGGAGACGAAAGTAAGAAAGGAAATACTTTAAAATTTGTTGGAGTATTTACGGCAGGTCTTCTTTTAGTAGGAGTATTAGGAGTATTCAGAGGAGTGAAAGACAACCATATTGTAGTGGAGAATGTAGACAGAGGGGTTGGTCTTACGAAAAACCTTGGTAGACTTTTGTTCAATGAATATGTTTTACCGTTTGAGCTTGCTTCCATCCTTATTTTGGCAGGTATTGTAGGTGCGGTATTAATCGGTAAAAAAGATTTATAAAATTATGGGAGAAGTAAATACATTTATACAAAGCATTCCTTTGGATTACTTCATTATCCTTTGTTCAGTATTGTTCTGCTTAGGAGTAATGGGCGTATTGCTTAGAAAAAATGCTATTGTAATGCTGGGCTGTGTAGAGCTTATGCTTAATTCTGTCAACCTTTTATTGGCTGCTTTTTCAGCATACAAAGGTAACGGAGACGGACAGCTTTTAGTGTTCTTCATTATGGTAGTGGCAGCTGCTGAAGTAGCGGTAGGTCTGGCAATTATTGCTATGCTGTATAGAAATACCCGTTCTGTAGATGTGAGTATATTTAATAAATTAAGAGGATAAGAATGGAGAATTTAGTATATGCAATAGTACTTTTACCACTTTTAGGGTTTCTTATTAACGGTTTATTCGGAAAAAATCTTCCAAAAATATTGGTAGGTTCTTTGGCTACGGCAATGGTTTTCGGATCATTCTGTATCGCTGTAAGTCTTTTCATGAATTTCAATTCTGAAAGCCAGCCTGTAATCGTAAAAGCTTTTGAATGGTTTAGAGTAAACGGAGTTCAGATCAATTTTGGATTCCAGATCGATCAGCTTTCTTTAATGATGGTAATGATCATCACGGGTATCGGTTCACTGATCCACTTATACTCTATCGGATATATGAGTCACGATAAAGGATTCTATAAGTTCTTTACTTACCTGAATCTTTTCATCTTCTCAATGTTACTTTTAGTAATGGGAAGCAACTACCTGATCCTATTCATCGGATGGGAAGGTGTAGGTCTTTGTTCTTACCTGTTGATCGGATTCTGGTATACCAACGAAGAATACGGTAAAGCAGCAAGAAAAGCTTTCATCATGAACAGAATTGGTGACCTTGCGTTATTGATCGGTATTTTCATGATTGCTTCTCAGACCAATGCTGTAGATTATCTTTCTGTAGCAGAAAACGCTTCAAAATTTGAATTGGACGGAACGGTGATCATCTTTATCACAGCGAGTTTATTCATCGGTGCTACCGGTAAATCTGCTCAGGTTCCTTTATATACATGGTTACCAGACGCGATGGCGGGACCAACTCCTGTTTCTGCGTTAATTCACGCGGCAACGATGGTAACAGCGGGTATCTATTTAGTAGTAAGATCTAACTTCTTATTTACTTTAGCACCAACGGTACAGGGAGGAATTTTATTCATCGGATTCTTAACGGCGGCTTTAGCAGGATTCTATGCATTACGTCAAAACGACATCAAAAAAGTATTGGCCTACTCTACTGTTTCACAGCTTGGATTTATGTTCATTGCTTTAGGTCTTGGAGCTTATACAACAGCTATGTTCCACGTAATGACACACGCTTTCTTTAAAGCTTTATTATTCTTAGGTGCTGGTTCTGTAATCCACGCTATGAGCAACGAGCAGGATATGCGTTTCATGGGAGGTCTTAAAAAATATATTCCTCTTACCCACGCTACATTCCTTATCGGGACATTAGCGATCTCAGGTTTCCCTTTACTATCAGGGATGATCTCTAAAGACGAAATTTTAGTAGCAGCTTTCGCTAAAAACCCTGTTTACTGGGTAATCTTATTTGTTTTAGCGGCAATGACTGCAACCTATATGTTCAGACTATACTATCTGACTTTCCACGGAGAGTTCAGAGGAACTGAAGAGCAAAAACACCACTTACACGAAAGCCCGTCTAATATGACATTACCATTGATCGTATTGGCTATACTTTCTGTAGTTGGAGGTTTCATCAACTTGCCACACTTCATTGGTCACGGACACTATGCTAAATTGATGGAATGGTTAAAGCCTGTTCTTACCGAACAAAGCTACAGCCAAATGGAAGCGACTCTTTCCGGAGTACCTTTCAATACTGAAATGATGTTATTGGCAGCTACAGTTCTTATGTTCTTCTCTGTATGGTTCATCGTAAGAAATACCTACGTGAAAAAGAAAAAAATGGCTGTGGCAGAAGAAAACTATACCGGATGGGAAAAGCTTTCTGCTAAGAAATTATATGTTGACGAACTTTACAACGCATTGATTGTAAAAACTGTTGAAGGATTAGGACGCGGAGGAAAGATGTTTGATAAGGGTATCTTAGACCGTTTTGTGAACTTTGTAGGTGATGGTGCTGAAGACAGCGGTAAAGCTATGAAGCGTGTACAAAACGGAAATGTAGAGACGTATATTCTTATCATGTCTTTAGCTGTGGGAATTATATTAATTGTTAACTTTTTATTACAATAATAATGTCTTGTTTATTATTAACATTATTACTATTACCTCTAGTAGGTTCGGGATTAGTTTTTGCGTGGAAGAGTAATTCCAGCAAATATTTGGCACTTGGGATCGCATTGGTACAGATGCTCCTTACGTTCTATGTACTTTCGGATTTTGATTTTACTCCGACAGTAGACAGCGTATTGCAGCACGAGATCAATTATCCGTGGTCACAGTTTATGAAGAGCTCTCTTCACTTCGGTATCGATGGAATGAGTATGCTTCTTTTATTGCTGACTAACATTTTAGCGCCTATCATCATTTTATCTTCTTTCAACGAAAGTGTAAACTACAGAAATACATTCTACGGATTGATTCTGTTGATGCAATTCGGTCTTGTAGGAGTATTTACTTCTCTAGACGGACTATTGTTCTACATTTTCTGGGAAGTAACTTTGATTCCAATTTGGTTTATTGCCGGACTTTGGGGACAAGAGAATAAAAGGTTTGAATTTACTACGAAGTTTTTCGTATATACATTCGTAGGATCTTTATTTATGTTAGCCGGATTGATCTATGTGTACAACCACTCTGCATCATTCGCTTTAACGGATCTATACAATGCACAACTGAACGAAACACAACAGACTGTGGTATTCTGGTTCATTTTCTTTGCTTTTGCAGTGAAATTACCGGTATTCCCTTTCCATACATGGCAGCCTGATACGTATACCTACTCTCCTACTCAGGGATCGATGTTGTTATCTGGTATCATGCTTAAAATGGCGGTGTACGGGGTAATGCGTTATTTACTTCCAATCACTCCGCTTCCGATTGCAGGAATTTCCGGACAAATTGTAATCATTCTTGCTATTGTGGGAATTGTACACGGAGCACTGATTGCGATCATCCAAACGGATATGAAGAGAATCATCGCTTATTCATCTTTCTCTCACGTAGGATTGATGGTAGCGGGTATCTTCGCTTCTGCAGTAGTTACTTTAAGAGGAACTTTCAATGTAGAAGGTGCTGAAGGAGCTTTGGTACAGACTTTCGCTCACGGTATCAACGTGGTGGGATTATTCTACTGTTGTGATATTTTATACAAGAGATTTAAATCAAGAGACATCAGACAAATGGGTGGATTGGCAAAAGTTGCTCCTAAGTTTGCGGTGTTATTCCTGATCATTATATTAGGTTCAATGGGAGTTCCATTGACCAATGGATTCATCGGAGAATTTATCCTGTTGAAGTCAGTATATGATTTTAACGGAACAGCAGCAATAATTGCTGGTCTTACGGTAATTCTTTGTGCAGTATACTTATTGAGATTCTACGGAAAAGCAATGTTTGGAGAAGGGAATGCAGAAGTATTAAGTACAGCAAAAGATTTATCAGGGGTAGAATTTTCTGTATTGGCAAGTTTAGCGGTTTTTGTGATCTTACTGGGTATTTTCCCACAACCGGTAATCGACATGGTGAGTAGTTCGGTGAAGTTTATCTACCAATCAATGGTAAGTTAATTTGATATTTTAAGAAATGAGTGTTTTAATTATTGTTTTCCTAACGGCAGTTATTGCGTTATTTTCGGGAGTTTTTGAACAAGGAAAATTCGCAAGATACATTGGGATTTTGGGATTAATCATCGCATTGTATGTAAGTTTCATGCCTGAATGTTCGTTCTTCGACCATTACAAGCATATGTATGAATACAGTGCCAATACCGCATTATTCACAAAAATATCAATCGTAACAACTTTATTGTTATTCTTTCTGGGAGGTTTTGCGTTCAGCAATCACAGAAGCCACCAGTCTGAATTATATGCACTGATGCTGTTTGCATTATGTGGTGGAATCGTTCTTTTCGGATACCAGAATATGGTTACCATGTTCCTAGGTATTGAGATTCTTTCTATTCCATTATATGTAATGGCAGGTGCCAACAAAACTGATCTGAGATCAAACGAAGCTTCTATCAAGTATTTCCTAATGGGTGCTTTCGCAACAGGTTTCTTACTGTTCGGTATTGCATTTATCTACGGAAGTGCAGGAAGTTTTGATCTATATAAAATCCATGACTTTGGAGTAGCGAATCCTGGAAACATAATGTTTATCCTTGGAGTATTGCTTATCCTTTGTGCATTGGCATTCAAAGTGGCATTAGCTCCTTTCCATATGTGGAGCCCTGATGTATATGCAGGTTCACCTTCATTGATTACGGCTTTCATGGCGAGTGTGGTAAAAATCTCAGGATTTTTCGCACTGTTCAGATTGATGACTATCGGATTTGCCGGAGTTACTCATGAATGGATCAATGTTTTAGGAGTATTCCTGATCATTACTTTACTTTTGGCAAACGTTATGGGTCTTGCTCAGACGAATGCAAAAAGAATGTTGGCTTACTCTTCAGTATCTCACGCCGGATACATCGGGTTGGTATTCTTCGGAATGACGAGCCTTTCTACTTATAACCTGGCATTCTATTTATTTGCCTATGCTTTATCTACAGTAGGAGTTTTCATGTGTCTGATCTGGGTAGAGAAATTAAAGAGAGAAACTTCTTTCGGAGCATTCAAAGGATTGGCAAAAACAGAACCTTTACTGGCAACAGCAGCAGCAATCTCTATGCTTTCAATGGCTGGAGTTCCGCTAACGGCTGGTTTCATGGGGAAATTTGCTTTATTCTCCCAGGCAATGAACGGAGCCGCTTTCTTAGTATTGGTAGCTGTTCTAGGGTCTGCCCTATCGATCGCTTACTATTTAAGGCTGATCATCGCGATGTTCTTCTTTAAAGAATCTACATTCAAATCATCAGAAAAAGTAACACTTACTTACAACATCATTGCAGTAGTAATTATTGCCGCAATTATCATCCTGGGGATCTTCCCGGATCTGTTTGCAAGAGTGTTCGGACTATAGAACGTATATTAAAGATATATTACAAAAAAACCTTTCAGTTATCTGAAAGGTTTTTTTTGTCAGATTTTTTATAAATTACACCGGAGAAACCAGATCTCCGTATTGAAAACGATAATCGTGATCATTAATTATTAAACACCTGCCACATGATTACCTACATGACACTTCCGGGCGATACTTTGGAAAAAATTGCGTCCGATCTGAAAGTAGAAAACCCTATATACCTCAAAGAATTTCACAATAAATATTGTGCTCTACAGAACCGGCTTGTAGAACCTATCCACCTGAAAACCGGAACTCTTCTCCACATTCCTTTCGGAGAGGAAATCAAAAAACTCAACCAGGAGATCAATGATAATGGTAATAGTTTATATTACCATCCGCCTCATGGGAAAATCCCCTATCCTATTTCCTTATTGGACGGAATATACACCATAAAGCATCAGAAATATCTCGATGGCAACATGCAGACCAGCTATCTCTACCAGACAGAAATAAAATATCTGAAAGCAGAAAAAGAAGATCATTTTTTCTCCATGCAGATTTTCGGATCCCGTAAAAATGGTGAAGAATCTGATTCTAAAATTTCCAGTCTTGCCAAAGCCTGTGCTGCAATCTTATTCCCTGTAGAAATCAAAATAGATAAAACAGGAAAACTGACAGATGCAAAATACTATCATCCGATAGCCACTGTTAAAAATGAACTGGAAGCCTTAAAAAAATATTTCACAGATGGCCTTTCTGCCTCTTATATTGACTTGTTGAAAAAAAGAGTCGAAAATCAGACTCATATCCTGAAAAGCATTCGTCATACGATGCCCGTACAATTTCTTTTCGGGTCTTTTTACAGGGCAAAATATAAAGACTGGACAGATTCTGAAACGTATCATGAATTTATTCCGTGGATAGCCAATGCCTCCCCTATTCGCTTCGAACTTTATAACCGGATCTCTCCAAAAGATCAACATAACGACAATGAGCTTCTGAAAATTTCACAAAATGGCAGCAGTTGTGATTATCGTAATCTCGATCAACTCTATGATAAAAGTTATCAATATCATGAACAAACACCGCTCAATAGCCGTTCAGTCATCTGTCGCCATGAAGCTGAATATACCTTCAACCGCTCAGAACTGCTAATCCGGGAAATTACCGCAAGCTTTGAACTCCAGATCGGAGACACGGTAGAAAAGGATATTTTCATGATGGAAAGGCAATTAAAATAAATTAGTATCTTTGAAACAACACCAAAAAAAACGCAAAATATGTCCGGATCCGCATCACCGCATGACGGAAAACATTTCGTCATACAAAAAGGAAAAGCTCAGTGTAACCAGGGAGACCTGTTTCCACAGTTTAAAGTAACTTCCCATCAGAAACATTATTGGAACAACGAAGAGGGGCAGGCAGATTATCTGGCTGTCACCGAGGATGACCTTCAGTTTAATCCTCAAGGTCCAAGTTTCGGAAAATGCAAACTCAAGCCAACACCGGGCGGATACCTACCCTGCGCTTATGCCCCGGCAGGAAAATGGCAGAAGACCTATGAAAAAGTAAAGGTAATGGGAAAGAGCTGTATCACTGAAATTTCAGAACTCATGTGCTCTACCGGTGGAAAGATCACCATCATGGAACACGGACAGACTGCAGCAATGAATCAACAGAATGTAAAAAATGCAGATCCTCAGGAACAGCATCATATCAATCCTTTTGTAGATTTTAAAGAATTTCAGAAGGAAACAGAAGGTGATGAAGCCGATGCCTATTAACCAAAAACTTTTCAACCATGTCAAAACAAGGAATTTATAAAATATCGGGAAATACAAAACCTAAGGTGGGTGAGCTGGTTACTTACAAAATTGACGAATGGTATCCTGCCACCCCAAGAGAAAAAAGAAATCCGGCACTCGTTACCTGGCATCTGTTCAAAAAGGTGAACGGAAAATTTGTTCCCACCAATATCAAAAAGAAAGGAATCAGCAGTTTTACCTTTAATTCTACAGCCTACAAAGATACTTTCAGAATTGAAGCCTACCTTCACAGTCCGGAAGGCAAAGCTCCTATGGCATTGGTCGTACAACCCCAACCCAGCGATGTCCCAAGAATCAATAAAGTTGAATTAAAATACATAGACAATAGTCCGGGAACTGTCTTCAGTTTTATGGAAAAACTGGTGGCAGAAGCCAAATGCATGAATCTGGAGGGACAATATCTGCAATTCACCCTTTGGGAAGATGATGCCAAAGATGCAGGTCATCATAATAAAAATCTACTGATCGATAGCAAAAAGGAAAAAGTAATCAACGGAACTGCCAGAGCAGAATTCACGCTGACACATGCGCTTATGAAAAAAGCGATGGAAGGTGAAACCAATCCACAGCAATTACAATTTTATGTAACCGTGGAATATTACTCCAATAAAAAACATGCAACCAATAATGTCAATATCAATACTCCTGAGGAATTGCGTACCCCACCCCGCCAACCTCAACCTCAACCTCAACAGCCTGCCCCAGCTCCTGAACAGCCAATAGAACCACAAACAGCTCATGGACAAGCTAATAATACCCAACCAGCGACACCGCCAATATCCGGAGGCGTTTCCCCTACCATTATTAATCCTGTAAAAACAGAGGACCTTCTGGACGCTTATTTTGCGAAAAAAGAATACACCAGACAAACCGGAGAAGAAGATGGTACCCATACGTATACTTTTGGAGGAAGTAAAAGCGGAAACAAAACAGCTACAGCTGAAGAGAAAAATAAAGTGGCCCAGACTATTCTTGGTAAAATTAAAGACAGCCTGAAATCTCAGAAAAAATATACTACCCTTGAAGTGATCGCCGCAGCATTAACTGCTGAAGCTTATGGTAAAGATACAGTCAATCAAAAAACTGTAACATTTAAAACCTTTAAATTAGGAGCAGACTTCAAAAAAGTAGATACTGCCCCATTGGATGACAAACTGTATCTGGTAGCCAGAACGATGCTTCTGGATGGAAAACAGGTCACCATTTCCATCAAAGAAAAAGATGGAATCATCAAAGGAACCGCAGATGCAGTCCTACCTGTTCTTGAAATTACCGAAGAACAGATGGCACAAAAAACACCTGCCGGACAAGCCGTTCCGGGAAGTGAAAAAACGGTATTCACAGGAACCGTGAAAGATAATATGGTCAAAATCCCGATTCATCTCCGTCCAAAATCTGAAGAAGAGCTGAAACAATGGAAAGATAAGATCAGCAAAGGAAAAGAAGACGGAACTTACACCTATACATTCGGAAGTGCTACCAACATAGACAATGAAACTAAAAAGACTTCTATAGCTAAAATTATCCTCGACAACGCCAAAAAAGGAAATGCCAAAAATCCTAAAATAGAAAACGGAAAGTCTTCCAGTGAAGAAGAAATAAAAAAAGCTTTAGCCATAAAAAACTACCAAGCCGGAGATGCCATTACCTTTAAACTCCTGAAAAAAGTTCCGGAATTCTTGTATCTTCACGCCAAAGCACAGGGAGAGAAGCAGTATGATAAAAAGTTCCTGAATAAGGAGGGGGCGTATTTCCAGATTGGTAAGAAATGTGAATGTGAGGAAAGGGTAAGAGCTTTCATGAGAGTAATCCGGATTGCAGAAGGGACAGGAGAATATGTTAAAGGGTCAAAAATCCCACGTAATCCTGAATTGGGTTATACAACTTGGTTTTCGGGAGGTGGAAATAATTTTTCAGATTTGACAACTCATCCCCAAACTATAAATTGTAATAGTACAAAAACACTATGCTCTTCAGCAGCAGGGGCTTATCAAATAATGGGTTGGAAGTTTGATGAACTTAATGGCTATTTAATACAAGAACATAACAATACTTATAAAACTGTAAAACCGCTTGTTTATACAGTAGATACAGATCTAGCTAAAAAATATAATGCAAAAGGATTTAGTAAAATATCACAAGATAGGTTATGTCTTATAATACTTATGAAAAAGAATATCATCCCAAGTATTCTAAAAGGAAATATTGAAGAGGCTATTGATAAGGCTAAAGGAATATGGGTTAGTCTTCCAGGAGCAACAGCAGGGCAACCAACAGCAAAAATGCAGGAAACATTAGACTATTATAATGAGTTTTTTGAAAAAGAAAACTCTAAAGAAAGTAATTTACATGTATTACCAGGATTTCTAAAAGAATTTGGCTATGAATGTCAATGTGAAGAAGAGGATACTTCAAGTTTATGGCACGATCCAATTGATAATCCTGAAATTACATTATATAATTTTTATGGTAATTACAATCCGGCAGGATCTTCATTTGGTCTAGTTCGAAATAATGGCACAAAAAATCATCAAGGTTTAGATATATTTGCACCAACGGGCACAGAAGTTAAGGCTTGCCTTGATGGAAAAGTTGTTATTGCAAATCAAAATGATGGAAATTGGGGTAAATTAGTTGTAATAGAAATTAAAAAAGAAGATTTAGATAATTCAAGAAGAGATTATAAATTACAATACGACGGAGAAATAGAAAAGGGAGCTAATTATGGAGCTTCAAATCACAGGTTTTTACGCTACGCCCATTTAAGTAAAATTTTAGTTTCTGATCAGCAACTTGTAAAAGCAGGAGATGTAATTGGATTAAGTGGTAAAACAGGAAATGCAGAGAATCAGCACATACGAGCAAGACATTTACATTTTGATATTGCAAATGTTAAAAATGCAGGAACTGGAACCGGACAAAGAGAAAACCCTGCATTTTACGTTCGGTTAGTTCCTCCAAATAATGATAGACAAAAAAACAATACAAATTAATGAAAAAGCTTATAACAATAGTGTTTACATTAACACTTTTATGTTCTTACAATTGCAAACAACATTCAAGTCATACTAAAGAAAATGAGAATAGAACTGCTAATGTAGATCCAGATCAATTCTCAACTAAGAATAAGAACGACTCATATTTTACGTATGAAAAATGGAGTACGATAAATAAACCACAAGAGATTTATCAAAAATCTGGATTAACCATACAATTAAAAAATTTTTTAGATGAATCTAAAAATATTGGAGGAAAAAAAATTTTTGTTAATAATAATGAAATTGATTTTATTGTAACTGATGCATATGTTTTTACTCCTTTTATATTTGTTGACGGCAATGAAAAAATACTTTTAATTCAGGAAGAAGATGAATCTGGAATTTATGGGTACAGATTATATTACTTCGATAAAGAAAAATTTATAAAAAAAGAATATTTAGAAATAGCACCTGAAAAAAAAGTTGAAATTGATAAGTTTATTAAATTTAAGAATCAGACTAAAAATATAGCAGCAATTATTCTTACCAATAAATATTATGATACAAAACTTGATAAGATTAAACCATCAACTGATAGTCTTATTATAAGTAAAATACCTATTCAAAAAAAGATTGAGATTTCTTCTCACGATAATACAAAAAATAATATAATTAAAATCAATGTTTTAGGAATATGGAGAACTAAATGTAATACTGATGATCATATAAGTAATATTTTATTTTATAATAAAAACGAAGGAGAATTAAGTATGTATAATAATGCAAAACTTGTTTCAAAAATGATGGTAGAAATTTCTCCAGATAACAAATTATTAAAATATGTAGGAACAAATATTATTGGAGAGGGAGTACATGTGAAAGAAATAACTGCACTTACAAAAGGAAATGTGATTGCAATGATTGAAGGTATTGATGAAAATAAAATATCAATACATTGGTTAGGCTTTGAAAAAGAAGAGTTATTTATTAAAAATCCTTTTGGCAAAGGAAATACTACTACATTAATAAAATGCAATGAATAATTTAAGCTTTCTTATAAAAAAATACTCGTAATTATATGATAAAAGCATCTCAGATTTTATCATTGATTACCATTATTCTTATTAGTTGTAATCAATCAACTCAAGAAAATAATGATTATAAGCCTATATCGAAGAATCAGAAAGTATTAAAATCAGAAAATATTAAACCAAAAGCTTCTTCAGAAGTTGATTTTGATATTATAAAACCATTTAAACATGTCGAAAATGAAAGCATGTTTGAAAGTGATGATATTAAACTAATTTCCAAAACGGATAATAGTTTTATGCTTACAAAAAAAGATTTTGCAATAGATGATATTGATTTGTCAGATTCAAATTATGAAGGACCAGGCTATAATATAACCTTATTTAAATCTAAACAAAATAAAGAACTCGAAATTGTTATCCTTGAAGCTACGGCAGATATTGGAACCGATTGGTATTATGTGATTATTCTAAATAATGAAAGTCTGGTAGATAAGTTTTATATAAAAGAACCAAGAGCAGACTCTGAAAATACAAATATTGGAGATTTTATAAAGATTTCCTTGAAAAAGGATATACTTAGTTTAAAATTCAGAAAAGATAAAGTTGCCAGATATTCTAAGAATACAGAAAATTTCAAAAGTGATGATCAGTATTTCTATTTAACACGGAAATTGAAATAATGAGACACAAAATATAAAATCATTATTAATTTATTTTTTCTCAGTGATTACAGTTCGAAAATAGCAATTAGATTAATCAATCCAATCTCATAAACCAGAGCTGATTATGAATAGTAAAAAAACACAGAAAAATACATTGTTCGTCTTACTTCTACTCGTCGTAGGCATTAATAATGCCTGTAAAAAAGAAGAGCAGAAAATAGATACTAAAAAGATACCTCTAATTTCCAATATTTATTCGGAAATTAAAGTTGAAAAGGTTAAAATAAAAGAAGACTCAAAAAATATCCTCTATGAACTAAGGACTTCAGGAATAAGAAATATCTTTCTCAACTTAGATTCAGAAAAAGAAATTGCAACTTTAGAAATTGATCATCAAAAAATTATTACTGATCTTAATTTTACCTATGACATTACAGCTAAAGATGCTATTGATGAAATTAAATTACTCATTAATGATAAAAATAATCTTATATTTTTATTTCCTGAAACTACTGAAGAATTTTTAACCTTTCAGGTATTAAAATATGATAAATTGAAAAAAACGTTTTCAGACAGTAATTTTTATTTTGAAACTCATGATAATATTCATAAGCTTTATATAGATTCCAAAGCAACCATATCCGAACAAAACAATTCATATATATTAAAAATTGGGGCTTATCAATTCAAAGGAAATTTTCAACCTAAAAATTTTGTTACTGATATATCAAATATAAATATTGATCCATTTATCGGGAATTATACCACTTGTATTGATAATAAAAGAGAAGATTCTATTAAATCTGAAACCTGTTACGAAATATCAATAAACTCCAATACGATTTCCATTGATGCAAATACCTCAACATGTAAAGGTAATTACAACATTAATAAAATCGAAAAAAATGAAATGAGTATGGAAAGCAAGTCTGATCCAGATTGTATACTTAAAATAAAAAGAGAAAATAATACTTATTTTATCAATATCAAGAATTCGAAAGATTGGTATCCTTTAAAGAGAGAGAGATGAAAAATTTAACTTTCCTTATTAATTTAAAGTGAAAAGACTAGAAAATTATATGAAAACAAAATTTGATAATAATGGAAATCCAATTAAATAAAATTTTATTAATAAGTATATTATTTCTTTTTTCATGCAAAGGAGATGCTCAAAAAAATAAGAAAACGTTCCAACAGCATGAACAGAAAACTCAACAAGAAATTAATTTTTTTGATAAAAAATATCATGCTAGTTTTTCTATGCTTGTTGACGAATCTACTATTGCAGATCATCCAATACAAACATTTCTAGACTGTACAGATAGTTATTTCACTATTCACTATATACCAAAATCTCAAAGTTTAAAAAACTTTTGGAAAAAGGAATATTTTGAAAAGAATAATATAGAAATGATAAACCAAAATAAAGAAAGTGGAAACATAGAAGCAATCGTAAAAAAAAATATAAATGATTATGACGTTTTTTGTTATTATGTTTCATCTAAATTCTTAAAGACAAATTCGCATTGTTCAACTGAAAGCGTATTTTTAGATGACAAAACCCGAGCACAGATATATAATTATAATGCAAAAGAAAATAAATGGAAGCTTATCAAAGAAATACAATCAAGTCAAATACCTCCAATATTAGATTCAAAGTATTTTATGTAACATCGAATGTTATAGAAGACTCCGAACAATATTATAATTCTGCAAGAATAAAAGGTAATACTCCTTATCAATTTTATAAATTCTCCCTAGAAGAAGATAAAGATAAAAGATGAAGCGGCTGATCCAAGAGCAATGGGGCAAATCAATTTGGAAATAAATGGAAAAATGGTAATGTTAAAAATTGATTCTTATGTTGAGAATGTTCAGAAAAGTTTGGAGGTTGTTACTGAGTATAAAGAGGAATTAAAACTGAAAGACCTTTCCACCAGAAAATTTCTTACAATATTTCAGAAGTCTAGGGTAAAATCATTATGAATGGAGAGTTAATGGAATCAATAGTTAAAACCTCTGATCAATATGAAATTAAAAAAAAACAAAATAAAAATCTTTTTATAATCGGAATATCAATATTATTTTCCTGCAAAGAAAAAAAACAGGAGACTATTCATTCTGATCCAACAATACCTTCTGAGACTTCAATAGCCTATTCAGCTCATGAAAAGGATAGCTTAAAAAAAGTAATGAACTTAAGAGATCAAAAAAAATGAAGAAAGTATTTCCTCGATAAAAAACAAATTTCAATTCCCTCGGGTGAATATTTTACGATCAATGAACAATTAGAAGATTATGGAATCTCTCTAAAAATAGAGAACAGTAATAATATACCTGTATGATATAAAATTGTGCAAAAACATCGGCTTATTATAGACAATAAAATAAAATTTCCGTACTACCCATGTTCCGCTTTTTTCATAACTTTACTCTAAATTTCAGCTCTTGACCAATCTTTACAAAAAAGACTCCCCCTTTCAGGTTTATATATCATTCAAAAAGTATTTGGATGTATTGGAACATATCCGTTATAATGACCGTCTGGAATACAGAGTCAACTATGCGGAATCCCTGATCGAGAGCACCAAAAATTTCAAAGAACTCCGGGAAGGCTTTCAGGACATCACCTTACTGGAAAAATACGAAGATCTTATCAGGGTACTTTTGGCAGACCTCTTTCCTACCGGTCTTACCAAAAATGAAATAAAAGCGGCAAGTATCCCACTTTCTAATATTACCTTTAACTATACCGAAAGGTTTAAAGATATTCTGAAAGATGCGGGAAAAGATTTTGAAATAGAACTCAGAAATATTACAGATAATGAATTTTATGTGTTCTGCTGCTGCCTGATCCTTCAGAGCTACTTCAAAAAAGATATAAAAAGTACCATCCCTTTCTATTATGATATTCCCAATAAACAGGGAATCATGAAGCACTATAAGATTACGGTAAACTCAGATTTTACAGAAATTATTCCTACGGAAACAGCCAAAATACCTGCTGATGATATTCTGGATATGCTTCTGGAAAATCTGGATGATTTTCAGCTGTGGAAGAAATATTTCCCTTCACAATCCTGGATTCTCAAAGGGTTTACCATCATCTCTCTGGTAGACTGTACCTCTGAGGTTGCCTTGTCTGACCTGAAATCAAGCATGATCGAAATTGATCCTGAAAATCTAAACCCGAATGAAAATCTGACCGAGATCTTCAAATCGTATTTTGATGTCCCAGACCTCAGCTTCGGATTGATGACTTTCAATAAAAAGGAACAGAAGCTCGACAAACTTCCCATCTATGAAAGTCTTCTGACCAATCATATCCTTGATTTCTGGATCAATACGTTTGATGAACAGACCCGTATCAATACGTTCAATAATTTAAATCATAATTCAAAGCCGGTTGTTGTTTCCAACGTTAATAATCTGGATGAAAATATCAAACAACTGCCTTCTTTCAATATCCTGAAAGATAATAATGTCAATAGTTTCATGGTCATCCCTATCATGAAAGACAATGAGCTTTTGGCCATTATGGAATTTACATCCCCTATTGCAGGCAGTTTCAATGGTTTAAAGCTCAAAAAAATGGAGTTTTTCACAGATATGATCCTTTTCTCACTCAGCAGGTTTTATTTTGAGAAAAATTATCAGATCGAGGCAATCATACAACGGGAATATACCACCATCCACGACAGTGTGATGTGGAAATTCAGAAATGAAGCTGAAAAATACTTTACGGCATCCCTTGGGAAAAAAATACATAGTTTAAAGGAAATATCGTTCAAGAACCTTACACCGTTATTTGGAGTATCAGACATCCGTTCTTCTTCAGAAAAACGGTTCAATCTGATGCTGCAGGACCTTAATCAACAGATTGAAAGGCTCAATGAGATCCTTACCCTTACCAATTCCGATTCGGAAAAATTTTTGCTGGCACTGGATGTTTTTGAAAATGAACTGAACAATGAGATCAAAGCGGATACAGAACAGCGCTTTCAAAGACTGTTGAGAGAAGAAATTCATCCTTTTTTACAGGGAAAACTTGAAGTAAAAACGTCCCGAGAAATTAAAGCAAAAATCAAGGACTATTTCTCACAGGTTATGGCCCAGACCGATCTTTTCTACAGCCACAGAAAAAATCTGGATGATTCGATAACGCTTCTCAACAGAAAACTGGCAGATATGCTGGATGAAAGCCAGATCAAAGCTCAGGAGATCTTTCCACACTATTATGAAAGATTTAAATCTGATGGTGTAGAGCATAATCTTTACATAGGACAGTCTATTTCTCCGGACCTGCATTATACATCTAAAGTAGTTCATAAGCTGAGATACTGGCAGCTGAAAACCATCTGTAAAATGGAACTGGAATTTCAGTCCTTTAAAAAGGATCTTCCTATCCAGCTGGACATTGCTTCTCTGATCTTTGTATATAACGAAAAAATAGACATCCGCTTCAGAATGGATGAAAAACGCTTCGATGTGGACGGCGCCTACAATTCCTATTATGAGATCATCAAAAAGCGCTTAGACAAGGCCCATATCAAAGATTCCCCAGAACGTATCACAGCTCCCGGAAAGATTACCATCGTTTACTTCGGAATGGAAAATCAGAAAGAATACCTGGAATATATTTACAAACTACAGAAAAAAGGCGTTCTGCAGCATGATATAGAGTTTTTGAAGGTGGAAGATCTTCAGGGAATTACAGGATTGCTGGCGTTGAGGGTTTCAATCAGTCAGCAAGATCATCTATAAAATAAATCAGCCGGACAATATTTCTTTGTTCGGCTGATTTATTTTATGTTATTTTATTTAAAGACTCAGAAAAGCAAATCCAAAAGACAGCACAGAAATAATAATCCCGGCCATAAAGATCTTATAAGTAATGGATAAAAGCTTATACTTCCGGTCAAGAACTTTTCCCAGATAATACAGGTCCTTCACCATAGAATCATAAATATAGTCTCTGTCCTTGATCAGGTCTTTCATCGCATTATGATAATCTTCAAACTGCATTTGCTGGAAGTTTCCAAAGAACAGCAGGTTCACCTTCCGGTTGATAATATCCTGAGATGAAAATGTCGTTTTGGTTACATTCGGCTTCGTAGAAAGGATCGCAAATATAATCGTCAGTACACTCGACAATAACAAGATAAAACTAGGAAGAATCAGATGCGAGTTTTTCGGAGCATCCAGTTTGGGTACCAATACGGAAAGACAAACAGAAATAATAATGGCGTTTACAGACAGCAGGATATTGGCTTTACTGTCGGCAATATCACTCAGTCTCGTATGATTATTTAAGGTAACTCTGAATAAGGTATCGACACTTCTGTCTGACTTTTCTTTCTCCTTTTTGCCTTCCGGACTATCCTTTTTGTTCTCTTTTTTATCCTCCTCTTTTTCCAGCTTCTTTTCGATTTTTTTAATATTCTTCTTTTTTAAAGGCTCCCAGTTTTCTTTGGCATAATCCGTATAAAAGGTATGCTTGTTTTTCAGCATATCCAGGTTTCCGGCGTTCCATTCATCATTAGAGAAGCATCTTACATTGGTAAGCTCCCATTCTTTTCTGAGAGCATCGGAAATATCATTATAATCATGACCTGCAAAATGACTGAAATCTGCATCTTTTACAATCTTCTCCAGCAAATTCTGAGGTTCATAATGAATCTTTGTCGCTAAGATCAGTTTTTCAACATCCGCAATATAATCTTCAGGATAATTTTCCTGGTGCAGAAAAGCTTTCATGATCTCAACGCTTCTCTCCTCATGATTCTGAGCACATTCTATGTAGCCCGTATCATGAAACCATAATGCCACGAGTACTTTTTCCTGATCGTCTTCCGAAACAGGAGTATTCCTCATAATTTCCTCTGCCTTATTGACAGTGTAGGCGGTATGAATAAAATTATGATAAAAATATACTGAAGATAACTTATCTTTGAATAAGATTTCAACATAATTTTTAGCTTTGTGTAGAATGCTCATTCCTGAATTTTTGTTAATGTAAATTTATGAATTTATCCTTTAAAAATCATCTAAAAAATACTTCTGTTGCTCTGAGGACAATAATGTCTGCCGGAGTCCTTTACTCCTGCGCTACATATAACGTACAAAAAGGCAAAAACTTATTTGAAGTAAAAAATTCTGACATAAAATCTGAAAATGATTTTAAACTTTTTCTGATCGGAGATGCCGGAAATGCAGATGAACCCTAGGCCCAAAAGACCTTAAATTTACTGAAATCCAAGCTGGATTCCGCAGACAGCAATTCGATGCTGATCTTTCTGGGGGATAATATCTATCCCAACGGCATGCCTAAGGAAAAGGAGAAAGGCTATGCTTCCGCCAAACAAAAACTGGAAGCCCAACTCGATATTACCAAAAACTTCAAAGGAAAAACATTGGTAATACCGGGAAATCACGACTGGTACAGCGGACTGGAAGGTCTTAATACGCAGGAAGGAGTAGTCAAAAAATATTTTGATGATAAGAAAGCTTTTCTGCCTAAAAACGGTTGCCCTATCGATGATATAAACATCACCAAGAATATCAAGCTGATCGCCATTGATACAGAATGGGTCATTACCAACTGGGATAATCACCCGGGCATTAATAAAAACTGTAATATCAAAACCCGTGAAGACTTCTTCACAGAGTTCAAAGACCTCATCATTAAAAATCAGGGCAAAAGAATTATTGTGGCCCTCCACCACCCTATTATCAGTAGTGGTACCCATGCCGGATTTACCTCTGCAAAATCCCATCTTTTCCCTTTCAACAGCAAAGTTCCCATTCCTGTTATCGCCAGTTTTCTGAATGTACTGAGAAGTTCTTCAGGAGCAAGCCCTGCGGATCTCAATAACCAGCATTACGCAGATCTGGCCAACAGACTGAAAAGTATTGTGCAGGATAAGGAAAATATTATTTTCGTTTCCGGACATGATCATAATTTACAATATCATGAGGATGGAAATTTAAGGCAGATCATCAGCGGCGCCGGATCTAAAGTGGATCCGTCTACCATTGTTGAAAAAACAGATTTCTCTTATGGTGGCAGCGGTTTTGCCGTTTTAAATATCAGAAAAGACCAAAGTACCGATATAGAATATTTTTCTACAAAAGAGGCACAGCTTCAAAAGCTGACGCATATCTCGGTCATTTCAAAACCGGATGTGTTTGTGAATAATTTTCCCAACACCTTTCCATCTACATTCTCTTCCACCATTTACCCGGTACAGCTTACCCAAAAAGGTAATTTTTACCGATGGTTATGGGGAGACCATTACCGAAAGTATTACGGAATTCCTATTGAAGCTCCTACAGCCAACCTTTCAGAGCTGAATGGCGGATATGTTCCTTTCAGAGAAGGAGGAGGAAACCAGTCCAACAGTTTACGATTAAAATCAACGGACGGGCAGGAGTTTGTAATGCGTGGAGTGAAAAAAAGTGCCATCCGTTTTCTGAACAATATGGCTTTCCAGAAAAGTACATTAGGTGAGGAACTGGCAGATACTTTTCCTGAAAAATTCCTGTTAGATTTTTACACCACCAATCACCCTTTCACTCCGTTTACGATTGGAAATATGTCTGATAAACTGAATATTCTCCACAGTAATCCGAAATTATACTACATTCCAAAACAACAGGCCTTAGGAAAGTATAATGAAAACTACGGTGATGAAATGTATATGATTGAAGAGCGTTTTTCTTCCGATCCGAAAACATTGGCCTATCTGGACAATGCAAAAGATATTCTTTCTACTGATGATGTCTTAAAAAACATCAATAAGAGTACTAAATATTCTGTTGACAAAGATTCTTACATCAGAGCCAGGCTATTCGATATGCTGATCGGCGACTGGGACAGACACTCTGATCAATGGAAATGGGCAGAATATGAAGCAGGAGATAAAATCATTTATAAACCGATTCCGAAAGACAGGGATCAGGCCTTCAGCAAATATGATGGTGCAGCGTTTAAGCTTATTATGAATGTTCCTGCTATCCGCCATATGAAAACCTTTACGGAAGATATAAGCAGTGTAAAATGGCTGGCTATGGAGCCTTATCCTATGGATCTGGTATTTTTAAAAGGTTCTACTCAGGAGGAATGGGAAACGCAGGCAAAATATATCCAGGAACATCTGACGGATACTGATATTGATGATGCATTCCATAATCTTCCGAAAGAAGTACAGGACGAAACCATTGACGACATCCAAAGGAAGTTGAAAATACGGAAAACGAAACTACAGGGATATGCCGCTCAGTATTATGATGTATTGCAGAAAAAAGTTCCTTTGGCAGGAACGGTAAATCCTGATAAATTCGTCATCACAAAAAATGACCATTCTGTACTGGTACAGCAATATAAACTGGGGAAGAATAAGGACAAAAATGAACTGGTTTTTGAAAAAACCTATCATGATTCCAAAACGAAAGAACTCTGGATCTATGGACTGGAAGATGATGATATTTATGATGTAGTGGGTACAGGAAGTCCTAAAATGACCATCAGATTGATCGGTGGATATAATCATGACACCTACAATGTAGCCGATGGAAGAAAGGTAAAGATCTACGACTTCAAATCTCAGAAAAACACGTATAACGCTGGTAATGCAACCAAAAATATTACCGATGATTACGACATTAACTCGTACAATTATAAGCATCCGAAATACAACGCTTTTGCCGGCTATCCCAATATCGATTATAACCCCGATGATGGGGTAATCATTGGTGCGCTTGCCAATTATACGGTGAATAATTTCATCCGTGATCCATTCACACAAAGGCATAGCCTGAAAGCCAATTTCTATACCGCAACAGCAGGATTCAGCTTAGAATATAAAGGTATTTTCAAAAAGGCCATTTCCGGCTGGGATCTCAACCTGGATGCATTCTATACCACGCCAAGGTTCTCTCAGAACTTCTTTGGTCTGTCTAATGATAGTCCCTATGACAAAGAAAATACGGAAAGAGAATACAACAGAGCACGAATTTCTAAATTCAGCTTTGCCCCGTCTATTGCTACAAAAAGCTGGATGAATCTCAGCCATCAGATTCAACTGACTTTTGAAGACAACAAAGTACAGAGAAAAGATGGCCGTTTCATCAATCAGTCACCGGATGTAAGACCTGATGTATTCAACAGCCAGCAGTTTGTGGGTGCTAATTATACATTTGGTTATAAAAATGCAGATAATGCTGCCTTTCCTACTCTTGGGCTGGAGTTTATGCTGAATGCTAACTGGAAGGCTACCCTTTCGGATTTCAACAGAAATTTCCTGACCCTGAACGGTAAATTGGCCATTGATCACAGAATTGATAAAAAAGGAAATTTCGTATTTGCCAATTCCAGCAATGCCATGTGGATCAACAATAATCATTTCGAGTTTTATCAGGCCGCTGCTATTGGGGGCAACAATGGGATGCGGGCCTTCAGGAATGAAAGATTCTCCGGAAGATCATACTTTATCAATAACTCGGAAATACGATGGGATTTCGGAAGAATAAGAAACAATATTGTACCGGCCAACCTGGGAATTCTTATCGGCTATGACATTGGCCGTGTATGGAATGACAATGAATATTCCAAAAAATGGCATCAGTCTGTAGGAGCAGGAGTATGGCTCAGCATTGTAGAGATGATGTCTGCAAGGCTGAACTATTTCTATGGGGCAGATGGAGGAAGAATCTCTGCGGGAGTAGGCATGAAATTCTAAATACCCCATTGAAAAAAAACAATAATAACTCTAATTTTTAAATTAAGAATTATTCACAAAATCTTACATACAACCTGTTAATAAACAGATTTTTAAAATACAAAAACAGTAGACTATTAAAAAAAAATAAATTAATTTAAATTTAATAATTCCACTTTTTGGTTTATATTTTTCATCAATAAAACAAATATGGCTTTTGTTTAAAGGCCATATTTTCTTAGCTATCATTCATCTTTATAAAATGTCGAATATGTTTGTCAATTTCCTAAAAAATAGACATTTAAAAAACATTTTATATTTGTTTCAACAAACAAAACAAAATCAACAATTCGATGAAAAAAAAGCTGTTATATATGGCATTATTTGTCATATCTATAAGTCTAAATGCTCAAGTAGGGATCAAAACTCCAACTCCTCAAAATACACTTCATGTGAATGGCTCTCTTCAGGTAGTAAAAGATATTAATGTAGGCGGAGACGCTCAGACCAAAGGGAACTCAGGGAATAAAGGTGAATTTTTAATGTCAAACGGAACCGGAAATGCCCCGGTCTGGAAAAGCATTGAATCTGAAAACTTCTTAAAAGTGATCTATGTGGGAAACAAAAATAATATCAGCCCGGCCAGCGGAAGCTACACCGGCACTCACAACACCCCGGTAAATACCCATGAGAATTACTCACAAACCTATATTTTTAATGTAAGCAACAAAATTGATACGGCTTATTTAACCTATAACTCTTCTACAGGACTTTTTACCGTAGTAAAGCCCGGATTTTATAATATTGTTCCGTATGTTACCTATGATCTGAATTTGAATCCCAACGGACAAACCGCAGGAACCGCAAACTCTTATATCCAAAGAGTTTCTCCTACGCTCACTACCCTCGCCGGGATCTCTACAGGGCACGGAGAGCGTACAACGGGGCTCAATCATAATCTGTCATCGATCAATTTCTTTAATGCGGGAGATACATTCAGGATACGTTGCCGCTATACACAGGATTTCAGACTGTCAAGCGGTAATATTCATATCTCTTATCTTACCCCTTAATAAAAAATACTGTAATCATTTTCATTTCTACTCTATTATTAAAGAAATCCACAGATATTCTCTGTGGATTTTGATTTATTCAATTTTCTTAAGTGGAAAATATAACAGCACCTGGCCATTGGAATCGTAGTTGTAAGTCCATTCGCTATTGGCATAGCCCGGTGGATAAGTCATATTACCATTTGCCGGAGTTGGCAGATACTGACTGGTTGTTTTTTTGGCTCTGAAATTATTTGCAGATAAACCTTTTTCATAAAAATCTTCATTGACCAGATACAATTTTCTGAAAGGGTTTTTAGCAGTATCATAGTCAGAATAAATAGTTGTGGTTACTTTATTATCGACACCTCCGGTTTTCTCCAACGTTTCACTCTTAATAAGATTTTTCTGATTATTGAAGTAGTAGAATGTATAAAGTTCCCAGCCTCCTCTTTTTTCGTAAGTCGTTATCTTATCCTGTTCATAAGTATAGCTTTTTGATCTTTCCAGATAAGACGGATACCCAGGATAATTCTGATACTGCTCAAACTTTATCGGCCTGTTATGATCCATTAGATAAGTCACCGTTTTATAGCCTGCAACTCCTTCAGCCTCCAAATAATCTATCTGTACTTTATTTTGAGTATAGGTAAGTTGTGTAAGTACATTAGCATTAAAATATCCTATCCCTGAATAGGAAGGATAATACCTGCCCAATATATTTTTTAAGCGTCCGTTTTCATAAGTAAACTGGTAATATAGTTCGGGGCTTTTTAAAGGAAAGCGCTGGTCCATCTCAAAAACATATCCTCTATCCAGTTCCGGATCTGTCTGAGTATTCTCTACTGAGTCATCATTTGTACTGCACGAAAATAAACTTAGGGTCAATACAATATAAAATAATTTTTTCATAGTCATTTAATCGACCGCGAAAATAAACATTTAATGCTTAAAAGGAAAAAGTATACACATTTCCACCTTCATTTTTAGCTTTCTCGTCAGCAATCATTAAGGTCTTGTCATCATGAAAAACAATGGCTTCTTTTTGTGAATTATGATTTAAAGGAATTTTTTGAATTTTAGCAGTGCTGAAATCATTGGCTGTAAAACCTGTAAGAACATGAATGTTTTTATGGGTAAGCAGAACGATTTTATCTTTTGTACTGTTGATCGTAGCTGAAGTAATAGCAGCATCATTATAGCCTCCCTGAAGCTGTAACTTCCCAATCAGCTTCGCTTCAAAATCCCCTTCCTTATTAGGCACCTGAAATACCAGGAAAGTTCCGTCAAAACCTTTGCTTCTGTTCTTTGTAAAAAGGTAAAAGTTCCCGTTCATTTCTACAAATGCCTCACAGTCGTATAATAAGTTGGATTTTTTAGGAGGAAAATCGGTCTGTCCCTGATAATGGAATTTTGTGGTCTGAATAATTTTTGTTGTCGTCTGGTTAACATCCTTCAGATCTGTTTTCAAAATAGCAAGATCCTTACGGTCATTATCATTATTCCCGAAATCTCCAATGTAGATATTCCCCTTCGCATCTGATATAATGTCTTCCCAATCCGTATTTTCGCTATTTTCAACCGGAATTTTAGCCACCATCTGCCCATCTTCCTTAAGTCCATAGACCGCATTTTTGTTGCCTCTGTCTTCTATTACCCAGATGGTTTTCTTATCCTTAGACAAAGTAATTCCTGAAACTTCTTTCAGCTTTTTAGGGAGAGCAAACTCTATCTTCAATTCATCATTTTTAACTGGTGAATTCTGTGCTTTTGGATTGCAGCTCAACAAAAACAATGCAGGTAATATAAGAAAGCGTAACATATTGATTTATTTTTTTAACTGAACATAAGAAGCATTAATCATTCCAGAAAATATTACTGAAGCTGTTTGGCCTTTTCCCAAAGAGCATCCATCTCTTCCAGAGACATGTCAGCGAGCTTCAATTCCTGCTCTTCAGCAAGTTCTTCCATTTTTTGAAATCTTGAAATAAATTTCAGATTGGTTCTTTCTAAAGCAGAATCAGGATTGATTCCGGAAATACGAGCATAGTTGATCAGTGAGAAAAACACATCGCCCAGTTCCTGTTCTTTTTTATCCAGGTCTGTCTCTGCATGAAACTCCTGAATTTCTTCATCCACTTTTTTCCAGGCATCTTCTGCATCATGAAATTCAAAACCGATACCTTTTACTTTATCCTGAATCCGGTAAGCCTTTACCAGGCTGGGCAGGCTTTTGGGAACTCCCCCTAAGATCGATTTATTCCCTTCTTTTAATTTCAGCTTTTCCCAGTTCTGTTTTACTTCTTCTTCATCTTTTACCTCCGTATCTCCATAAATATGCGGGTGACGGAAAATAAGCTTTTCATTGAGAGAATTGATAACATCTGCAATATCGAAGCTGCCTTCCTCTGATCCGATTTTTGAATAAAAAACCAAATGAAGCAGCACATCTCCCAGTTCCTTCTTTATTTCCTGCAGATCTTCCTGCAAAATAGCATCAGAAAGCTCATAGGTCTCCTCAAGGGTAAGATGGCGAAGGGACTGTAAAGTCTGTTTCTGATCCCATGGACATTTCTCACGCAAATCATCCATAATATCCAATAATCTTCCGAAAGCTTCTAGCTTCTCCTGTTTCGTATTCATAAGTAATAGAGAATTCAATCTTATACAAATGTAAGGGTTATTTTGCGTCTGTGGTAGTGGTGAGGAGTGAAAGTTTTGGAGGGCGGGATTAGGTTTGATGTTTAATGTTTAATGTTTAATGATAAATCACTGTTGAGAAAATATCAACAAGGATCTGTATCAACTTTAAACCTGATAGGTTTTTATAAAAACGCCCAACTCCGAATTTATCATCCTTTCTCTTGCTCCTGATTCTTGTCTATTATCTATTGATCTATCATCTTTTGTCTATTAGGAAAACTCAATCTTCGCACCAAAAAAAAATCCCTGTCAAGAAAAATCTCAACAGGGATCTGTATTTTCAATTCAGGAATGAATTATCCTTTTTTAGTATGTGTGCTTTTAGGAGCTGCTTTTGCCGCTGAAGTCGCTTTTACTTTTGGTGCAGCAGGCTTTTCAGCTTTAGGAGCTGCTTTTTTAGCTTCTTTCTCGATGCTTACTTCTTCTGCAGGCTCACCTTCCAAAGTTTCAGGCTCTGCTTTCACAAAGCTTTCCGGAGTGATGTATCCAGCCTTCTGAAGGATGTTATACCATTGTGCCAATTTCTTGATGTCAGAAGCATATACTCTTTCTGTATCATAGTTTGGAAGTGAAGTCAACATGAAATCTTTAAGATCTGCATCAGAAGATTTGTGAGAAATGGTTTCCTTATAATCGGAGTTTTTAGCAATATTTTCAAAAACTTCGAACAAAGGAACTTCTTTATCAAATGTAAACATAGCGATATTATCCAATAAGCTTACCTGGCTTGAGTTTCCGATGCTTACTTTCTTTTTGTTGGTTACATCTTCAATGATGAATCCGTTTCTTAATTGAGAAACTAATTTGTAAAGTCCTGGTTTTCCAGAAATTGAAATTATTTTTTCTAACAGCATAATTTTATTTTTTGTAAATTCTGCAATCAGCACTAGCTTTTTGCCTTTTATTATTTCTTTTTATCCTTGTTTATATTATTTGGGAAATCTCATTTTGTAACCGATGCTCACGTCACCCTGAGAGATTTTTGTAAGTTTTCCTTTTACCAGCTTTTTCTTCAAAGCACTCAGATGGTCGGTAAACAGAACCCCCTCAATGTGGTCGTATTCATGCTGAATTACGCGGGCCCTAATATCGGAAAAAGTTTCTGTATGTTTCACAAAATTTTCGTCATAATATTCAATCACGATAGTGCCCTTTCTTTTCACATCTTCTCTTACATCCGGAATAGACAGACAACCTTCGTTGAATTTCCACTCTTCACCGGATTCTTCAAGAATTCTGGCATTGATGAATACTTTTTTGAACTCTGCCAGCTCATCTTTAATATCCTCATAATCCTCATCTTCTGCAAGAGGAGTCACATCTATTACAAACAGACGAATATCCAGACCAATCTGCGGCGCCGCCAGACCAATGCCGTTTGCGCTGTACATTGTTTCAAACATATTGCCTATCAGTTCCTGTAGTTCAGGATAGTCTTTGTCTATATCTTTTCCTACTTTTCTCAAAACAGGATCCCCAAAAGCTCTTATCGGTAGTATCATCTTAATCTTTGTTCTAAAAAATTCTGCAATATAATAGTTGCACTTACTTTATCTATTAATCCTTTTTCCTGTCTCTTTTTCTTATTTTTCCCACTTTGGGAGATAAAAAATGAGGCCATTTTGGAAGTAAATCTTTCATCAAAACGATGGACTGCAATATCCGAAAATTCTTTTTTAAATTCTTCAATGAATTTCAAAATATCAGTTTCCACTTCTGAAATATTTCCTTTCAAATCTGTGGGAAGCCCAATCACTACTTCATCCACCTTATTTTCGCTAAAATATTTTTTCAAAAATTCTATTAAAAAACGGGTCTCAACAGTCTCCAGCGCACTGGCTATAATCTGCATATCATCCGTCACAGCGATGCCACAACGGGCTTTTCCGTAGTCTATTGCAAGGATTTGTCCCATAAGTCTGCAAATTTAGTAAAATTTACTGATTTTATTCATAACGCAGTTTTTTTATATAAATCATGTTTTATTCCATTATTTTTTTTATAATTTTAATCTTCCAAAAAACAGATATATGAAGAGACTCATCCTCGTAAGACATGCAAAAAGCGACTGGCCGGAAGAAACGGACGACTTTGACAGACCCTTGGCAGACAAAGGTTTGGAGGATGCTATGAACATGTCCAGATTCTTAAAAAACAATAATATTTCCATCGATCATTTCGTATCGAGCCCGGCAGTACGTGCCCTGAATACCTGTAAAATTTTTAATCAGGCCTATCAGCTGAACTGTTCTACGGATCAAAAACTGTATAATCCGTCGGAAAGAAGTTTTGAATCTGTAATCTATGACCTGGATGACAATCTGAGTTCGGTTGCTTTCTTCTCACACAATAATGGAATCTCCAATTTTGCCAATTCTATTTCTGAAGATATTTTTCATTTCCCAACCTGCGGAGTCGCCGGTTTTGAAGTAGACTGCGAATCCTGGTCTGAATTTGACGGTGCCAAAAAGAAACTCCTATTCTTTTATGAGCCGGGGAAAATATAATTTTGGACCTTTATTTTTTTGCTTCACAATTTTCATATTTCTTTTTTCATGCCAGAAGAAAGAGAAAACTTATTTTGAAACCATTGCCTTAAATGACATCAAACTGTCCTCTCCCAAACCTGGAAGCTGGCGGTATAATCATGATGAACATTTCCAGACGTTTGAAGATTTTCAAAAAACAAAAAAGATAACACCTGCACCCGGAAAAAATACGATCTACCTGCAGCCCATCGGACAGTTTGATGAGCTTCAGAAAAAAGAAATAGCCCTTACAAAAGAATATTTAAAAATATATTTCCAGCTGGAAACAAAAATACTTCCTACTCTACCCAATAGTATTTTTCCTAAAAACGTAAAAAGAATTTTTAAAGATGGACAGGAGCAGATTCTGGCGAGCTATGTATTGGACAGTATTTTAATCAAACGAAAACCTCAGGATGCAGTAGCTCTGATGGGAATCACAGAAAGAGATCTTTTTCCCAGACCTGACTGGAACTATGTATTCGGACTTGCTTCCTACGAAAATGGTGTGGGAGTAAGCTCAATATACAGGTTTGCTGACGGGCATCTGACAACGTCTAATTTTAACGAGAGCCTTCTAAGATTGATGAAGATCAGTTCTCATGAAATCGGACATATGTTTGGAATTACCCATTGTCTGAATGCCAACTGCGTCATGAACGGAACCAATAGCCTCACGGAAACGGATTATCATGTTGCAAGAGCCTGCTCACTCTGCCAGCAAAAACTGAATGCAAACATTCACTATGACAATAGAAAACGTCTGCTTGAATTAAAAAACTTCTTTGAAAAACAACACCTGAATACTGAATTTTCTTTATCACAACAAGATCTAAATCTTCTCAAGTAAACCCTTTATCTTTTACATACCATACATTCCCCTCCTCCGGAGGGGTGGCAAAAAATTTATTTTTTGACGGGGTGGTTAATTGCGTATATAAAAAGAACGAGCCTAAGCCCCTTCCTATTGAATTATATTATAAAAAATATCATTACTCATAAAATCTGCGTTATCAGATAAATCTACGAGAAAACAATTGTGTTAGAAACAAAAAAACGAGCCTAAGCCCGTTCATGTTGAATATATTTTACGATTTCGCCTTTTTACCTTTTAGCCTTTTCGCTCTTACTTCCTCTTCAAATCCAGATCATCAAAATCAAAACTGAAATCCGTCACATCAGAAATTGCTTTCAGTCTTGCTGATTGTGCTCTCCCTGTTTCATCATAATCAAAAATCATATAAGCGTCTGCATCATAACTTCTGTCGTCCCATTTTATAATGAAAGAATTGTTGGAGTACGGAAGAAGTTCTCCTTTTAGTCTTGGAGAATTTTTACAGGTAATTCTGTAAGTATTTCCTTGCTGGGCAATCTCTACATCTCCGAACCAGACATCATTGTAAGTTCCGGTAAACTGATCTGCTTTGGGTTGAAGTGATTTTTCTTTTTTAAATGCTTCTGATTTGGCAAAAGCCTCTTTCTTTTGTTTATTATATTCAGCTTCTACTTTAGACATTCTATCTCCATATGTTTTCAGCCAGTTTCTGTCTGCCACTCCAAGATAAGAATCTTTCACCGTATTGGTAATGGTATTGAATGCTGCTCCGGACTGCTGATTCGTCAATACAACGATTCCCAGTTTAAGATCAGGGATCAGGGTAAACTGGGTAACAGTTCCGATCAGACCTCCTGTATGCTGTACTTGTTTGTGCCCTTTAACGTCACTTAAAAACCAGCCTAAGCCATATCCATAAAAACTGGTATCATATGGATTTTTTGCGGCTACTCTATCAGGAATCTGTAAACTCCAAAGCTGCTGTACATTTTTATCTGACACTAATTTTTTACCATCCTTAGTCGTGAAGTTATTCAATAAACATTCTGCCCAGGTCGTCATGTCTTTAACATTACTCATGATTCCGCCTGCTGCATTACCCGTTTCGTTCCAATCGTGAGGAACAGCAATGGCTTTTCCATCTACAGGAGCGTGAGCATCAATTTTATTAGTTGCTGCTTTTGCTCTGTTGTAGCTTCCAAAGCTGGAAGTCATTCCCACAGGTTTCATAATTCTCTGTTCGATAAACTCGGCCCAGCTCAATCCGGAAATTCTGTGAATCACTTCTCCTGCTACAATGAACATGATGTTGTTATAATCCAGTTTTGTTCTGAAAGGGTTTTCCGGTTTCAGGTATCTTACATTGTGTATAATATCGTTCACCGTTAGGCTTCCTCCTTCCGGAAAAAACATCAGATCTCCCTGTCCGAGACCTAATCCTGCTCTATGTGTAATCAGATCTTTCACCGTCACATTTTGGGAAACATAAGGATCATACATCTGAAATTCAGGGATATATTTTGAAACTTTATCATCCCAGTTCAATTTTCCTTCATCAGCTAAAATGGCTAATGCCACACATGTAAAACCTTTAGAATTGGAAGCAATCCCTACCAATGTATTGTCATCCATAGGCTGCTTCGTGGTAAGAGAACGAACTCCAAAGCCTTTGGAATAGGTTACTTTACCATCTTTTACAATTCCTACCGACATTCCCGGAACATCAAAGGTCTTCAGCGTATTTTGGATCAGTTCGTCCAGCTTTTTTTCTTCAACCTGTGCATTCGCCAATCCTACGGTCAAAAGAAAAATGAAAAAAGAAAGTTTCTGTTTCATTGTTTTTTTTAATTTTCCCAAATTTAGTAAATATGATGCTAACTTTGCAGCGTTAAAATTTTTGTTATTCCCATTAATCAGCCATCATCCTATGAGAAAATTCGTCTGTACCTTTTTTGTCTCTTTTTTTGCCGTTTGTCGTATTAAAAGTCAGGATAGGACTTCCGATCCACAGCTTCTTCAAACATGGAATCTGAAAAGTATGGATACTTATATTTATACTTATGAAAATCAAAAAGCTTTTGAGAAAAAAAGACAGGGGCTCAGGTTTCAGAAAAGCGGAAAAATTACTGGAAATCTGGAAAGTTCTCCTTACAGATACAATACACAGGAAGATATTATCCCTAAAAATATAAGATTTGATCTTTATATAGGAACATGGAAAAAAGCATCTGACACCACAGTCACCCTTTTATTTCCCTCCAATGCCAATATGAATGGTACTTTTGTCATTTCAAAGCTTACAGAACATGAACTGAAACTGAGAAAGGTTTTTGATGCAGCAACAGAAAAGAAACTAGACTCTATACGCAGGACAAAAGATATTTCTTATCAATAACAGAGCGTGGACAATTTTTTATATTTGCAGTCTTAAAACTATTAAAAATGGCAGTCAAAAGATTATTAACGTTCTTCATCGTAATGATAAGCTGTAATGTATACTTTTCTCAGGAAGTCACCATCAAAGACGATAAAGTTTTGCTGGATGGAAAACAGATCCTGAAAGCAGAAAAGATCAATGTAGCTCAATATTCATTTTTCTCGATGAAAGATGATGAGGAAGTTCTTCTTTACCGATATATGGATAATGAAACACCAAGATATGTAAATGATGATTATTTTATCCTGAATTTCCTGACTGAGAAAACAAAAGTGGAATCTACGGATATGACTAAAATCTCCAACTTCATGAATTCTAAAAAAGGTATGGAAAAACTGATAAAATGGCTGCTGAAGGAAAGAGTAATCAATCATGACGGAGAACTGAATGCTGACCGTGTAGCGGTTTTTAAAGATAAATACCACGAAAATATTACAGAAAGAACCCTTAGATAATGACAAAGATCCTACTCCTTTCCGATTCCCATTCTTATATTGATGACCGAATCTTAGAATATGCTTCTCAGGCGGATGAAGTATGGCATTGCGGAGATTTCGGAAGTCTGGAGGTGATTGAGCAGCTTGAAAAAATAAAGCCTCTGAAGGGAGTGTACGGAAATATTGACAATGCTAAAATTCAGGCTGAGTTTCCGGAAGTCAATCGTTTCTTTTGTGAAAAACTGGAGGTACTGATGATCCATATCGGTGGCTATCCCGGAAAATATACTCCCTTAACTAAAAAGGAAATTGCAGAAAAGGCTCCGAAGTTATTTATTTCCGGCCATTCACATATTTTAAAAGCCATGTATGATGAAAAAAACAACCTGCTGCATCTGAATCCCGGTGCCTGCGGAAAACAGGGCTGGCACAAGGTGAGAACAATGATGCGCTTTGTAGTGGATGGTGAGGAGATCAAAGATCTGGAAGTGATTGAACTGGGACCGCGAGTGTAGTGAGTGAGAGGGTTTGAGGGTTTGAGAATAAAGGAGTTTGCCTTCTATACATTTTACTTTTTACCTTTGCACAAATAATGGGTTCAGACAATTCTAAAAAAATATGAAGATCGGCGATAAGGTTTCGGTAGTAGATGAAGATTTAAGCGGGGTAATTACTTCCGTGAAGGGAAATATTGTGGTTTTCAAAGATGAATATGGTTTTACCCACCAATATCCAAAAGAAAAGTTAGTCCCCAAAAATGCTGATCTGTACGAAAATATAAAAGTGGTAAGAAAGGCAGAACCCAGGAAGATTATTTCTAAAAAACATCAGAAAAGCCATTTGGTTTTAGACCTGCATTTTCATAACTTGGTAAAGAATCCCAGTGACTATGACAGCTTTGAAAGATTGTTTATCCAAAAGGAAAAACTCATAGAAGTGATTGAGTTTTGCAGAAAGAATAATCTCAAGAGACTGGAAATCGTTCACGGCATTGGTGACGGAACTTTGCAAAGGATGGTTCGGGATGTATTGGAAAGCCTCGTGAATGTTGATTTTTATAATAAGGAAATACTTCACCATCAATCAGGTGCGGTAATGGTAGAATTTCACTAAATTTGCAGGAATTGAAATATGAACGTACTTAATTTACTTTTTACCAAAGACGGATTGATTTACCAGATTGTGAAAAACAAAAGCATTCTGGAAGAAAAGTCTTATTTCGTTACAGAAGAGACTCCAGCCAATCTTATTGAAGAAAAACTTGATGAAGTTCTTATCAAACAGCGTTTTGATGAAATTCAGGTAATTTCAGCATTGAATCATTTTACTCTGATGCCTGAAGGTTTTTCCCAGCATGAAGTAGGCTTTGATCTGATTGCCTTCAATGCGCCTGCTGATAGAGAAAAAGAAGAGTTGATGCTTTCTATCAACAAAAAATACGGACTTCAGTTTTATTACACCTTCCCGAAGAATTATTATAAAAAAATAAAGGAGCTGGCAGTACCGGTTCATTTCAATTTTTCCGGTGAAAGGTTTCTGAGCGCTATCCAAAATAAAAACAATAAGGAGATCCACATCAATCTTTACCACAATCAGTGCGAGTTTTTCGCCATTGACAATAAAAAGATCATTCTTTACAACAACCTGGATGTAAACTCAGAAGTTGATTTCCTTTATTTCGTAATGTTTACTTTAAGCAAAATAGGATTTGGCATCAATGAAACCAGCTTCTACGCTTACGGTGAAACTACAGAGAACGAAACGTTTATTTCCGAGCTTCAGAAATTTGTCAAAAACCTGAAAATCGTGTTTGACAATATTCCTAATAAGAATTTTATACTTAACTAGGTTGCAGGCCGCAGGGATTAGGGATTAGTTCCCAGACACAGTCACCTGCTACCTATAATCTACCACCTAAACCCTAACAAAAAACATGTTCAGAATAATATCAGGCAAATGGAAAGCCAAAAAAATTGCCGCTCCCAAAAACTTTGAAGTCAGACCTACCACTGATTTCGCCAAAGAAGCTCTATTCAGTATTCTGGAAAACAAATATGATATGCAGTCTATTGCTGTCCTTGATCTGTTTGCCGGAATTGGCTCTATTACCCTGGAATTCGCTTCCAGAGGTTGCCAGAATATCACTTCTGTAGAGATGAATCCGAAACATACCGCTTTTATCAACTCTACCGCATCGGAACTTGATATGGCTCTGCAAATCAACGTGCAGAGAGGAGATGTTTTCGACTGGCTGAAAAAGTTCAGAAATAAAAAAGATTTTGAGATTGTTTTCTCGGATGCTCCTTTTGAAATGGAAGAGAAAAAATACTACGAGCTGATCTCTCTGGTTCTGAACAATAAATATTTAAAAGAAAACGGAGTTCTGATCGTAGAGCACCAAAGCCGTATGAAGCTTGAACATCCTAATCTGATCGATACCAGAAAATACGGAAACGTAAGTTTCAGTTTTTTTGAACCTAATAAAGAAGATAATCAGGAACTTTAATTCCTGATTATTTTTTTTGATTTTTCCGGGGCTGTTTTCCCCCAATTTGTAATTACTTCTAATACCGGAAGCAGGGTTTTCCCAAACTCAGTCAATTCGTATTCCACCACCAAAGGAGGTTTCTCTGTAAAAACTTTTCGGTCCACAATCCCATCATCTTCCAGTTGTTTAAGCTGTAAACTTAAAGTTCTTTCCGTAATGGTAGGAATCGATTTTCTTATTTCATTATATCTTTTGGCCCCTTCAATCAGGTGATATAAAATCACAGCCTTCCATTTTCCTCCTATAAACCGCATTGTCACGCTGGTACAGCAAGGGTATTTTTTATTATCAATCGTATACATTTTTATACTATCCTTTTTAACCGTTATTGCAAAGTTATTAAACTTAAATTAATTTTGTAACTATAAAAATGATAGTATAAAATTATGAACTTTTTAACCCAAATGAAAAACAGGTATACTGTGAAAAAGTATAACCCGGCAGCAAAAATCAGTGAAGAGCAAATTTCAGAATTAAAAGAAATTTTAAACCTTAGCCCTTCTTCCATCAACAGCCAGCCATGGAACTTTATTTTTGTCCATGATCAGGAGCTTAAAAAACAATTGGCAGAAGTTTCATTCATCAACAAAGAAAAAGTATTGGACTGCAGCCACCTGATCATCTTCCAGGTGCTGAAAAATACGGAAGATTTTGAGCAACAAATTGAAGAGCATCTTCCTGAAGGGAATGTAAATTACTACAAAACCAGAGTAAAAACTAAAGGTGAAGAAGCGGTAAAATCATGGTTGGGCCATCAGGTTTATTTATCATTAGGAGTGCTGCTTTCTGCATGTGCTTCAATGGGAATCGATTCTACTCCAATGGAAGGTATAGAGCCGGATCTGTACGATGGTATCCTTAACAATGAAAGATATGAAACCCTTTTTGCCGTAGCAATTGGCGAAAAGGATGAAGCAGATACCAATCAGCCAAAATTCAATCCGAAAACAAGGCTGAAAGTGGAAAAAGTAATTGTAGAAGCATAATTTTTAAACCGTTTCCTATGGAAAAAAGAAAAGCTGTTTCATCTGAAACAGCTTTTTGTGTTATAAAACTTTCAATTCCAAATCGATCGTTTTACCAAAGAACTTCTTGGAGATTTTCTCAAAATTCTTGGTAAGATCCGAAAGGTAGAAGTGATAATTCGGTTTTGGATTATGTTCGTTCAGAAGATTATACTTATCCAGAATAATCTTCAGATGATTGGCAACAATATTAGGGGAATCGATGACACGAACTCTGTTTCCATAATACTGTTTGATCTCATCAATCAGAAGAGGATAATGGGTACAGCCCAAAATCAGCGTTTCAATATTCTTCAGCTTACTATTGCTCAGATAATTGTAAATAATTGCATGGGTAATAGGATGATTCTTGAATCCTTCCTCAATCGCAGGAACCAGTAGCGGAGTCGCCAATTCGTCCACTTTAATCCATTTGTTATGCTTTCTGATACTTTTTTTGTACAATCCTGAATTCACGGTTGCTTTGGTAGCAATCACTCCTACATTGTTATGTATTTCGTAAGATACTTTTTCAGCAACGGGATTGATCACATCTATTACAGGAACTTTACCTCCTACAGACTGCATGACTTCATTCAACGCATTGGCTGTTGCCGTATTACAGGCAATGACAATCGCTTTACAGTTCTGCTCCAGCAGAAAATTGGTAATCTTAGTAGAATATTCAATAATGGCTTCCTTGGATTTTTCACCATAAGGAAGGTGCTTCGTATCTCCGAAATAAATAAGATCTTCGTTAGGAAGAAGTCTCTTGATTTCTTTGGCAACGGTAAGTCCTCCTACCCCGCTATCGAAAATACCAATAGGCTGACTGGGTGAAAGGTGTGAATAATCTTGTTTCTTTGTTTTCAAATGAAGTGAAATTTTATACAAAAATAGTGAATTTTATGCACCATTGTATGATATGCAACGTCTAAACAATAAACAAATCCGAAGCAATTCCGTCTGCCATGAACCAATGTTTCTCAGGGATCTTTAAATGTTCATTTTCAATGATTAAAATTCCCTCTTCTATTTTAGGTTTAATTTCCGACTGAAAATGTTCTAAAAACCGATCATTAAACTTGTTTTTCAGACTTGTAAGATCTACGCCCCAAATGGTCCGAAGCCCAATCATAATCATTTCATTGAACTGATCTTCTTGGGAAAGGATTTCTTCTTCTTTCGCCAGAAGTTTGTCATTCAGTTTTTTGATGTACTGCTGGTTGTTGGCTATATTCCAGCTTCTCACATCGAATCCGTTATAAGAATGTGCTGAAGGTCCTATTCCAAGGTATTCATGGTATTTCCAATAGGCAGAATTGTGGCGGGAGTAAAAGCCTGGTTTAGCAAAGTTTGAGACTTCGTAATGTTCAAAGCCATTGTCCTTCAAAAAGTCTGACAGGTAATAGAATTCTCTGTTCTGTTCTTCTTCTTTCGGGCTTTTTACCTTCCCTTTTGAGATCCAGTTTTCCAGAGCGGTTTTAGGTTCTACGGTCAGAGCATAGGACGAAATATGAGGAACTTCCAATGCGATTGTTTTATTCAGGTTTTCTTTCCATATCTCAAGATTGGAGGTAGGAGAACCGTAAATTAAATCAATACTCAGGTTCTCAAATCCGAAATCCTGGGCACGTTTGATAGAACCTTCTGCCTCAGACGCCGTGTGGGCACGGTTCATCAGTTTTAAATCTTCTTCAAAAAAGCTTTGTGTCCCAATAGAAAGTCTGTTCACAGGTGTTCCGTCCAGCTGCTTCAAAAAGTTTTTATCCAAATCATCCGGATTGGCTTCCAGAGTAATCTCAATATCTTTTTCAAAACTGAAATATCTTAAAACTTCGTCTATTAAAGAATTGATCTCGCCCACCGAAAGAATTGAAGGCGTTCCCCCTCCGAAGTAGAGTGATTTCAAAGCTTTATTCTGTAATTCATCTTTCCGCAACATGATTTCAGTTTTCATGGCACGCAGCATTTCATCCTTAAAATTCAGAGATGTTGAAAAATGGAAATTGCAGTAACTGCACTTTTGTTTACAGAAAGGAATGTGAATATATATCATAAAAAAAGCTCTGAAAAAATCAGAGCTCAAATTTATTTAAATTAAATTGATTAATATCTAAATCCTCTAACATTAATAAAGTTATCGAAGTTATAACCAAGACCGATCATGAAGCTGTTTCCTCCATAAGTCTGAATATCAGAGATTCCAAGGTTATAAGTAGCTCCGATCATAAATTTGTTGAATCTTACTTTTACAATTGGAGAAATACTCAGGTTCTGGTTATCGAATCTGTTCTGAACGGTTCTGTAACTTACCCCGAAAGAGAATGCGTTAATATCATTAGAGAATGTTGCCATAAGGTTCCAGTCGATCATTCTCGTTGAGTTTGTATTCAGGTTGATCAAAGCAGAAGGTGCTAAAGTAATATTATCAGCAATATTCCAGTTGTACCCTAAGTTTAAGAAGAATTTAATTGGTGAAGGCTCGTAGTTGTTTACGATAGATGCATCGTTACTTAATGCAATATCATTCACGGAAACACCCCCGAATAAACCTCTGTAGGTAGCAGCCAAACCGAAGTTGGCATACACCATAAAGATGTTACTTTCTTCTCCTCTCAAAAGTGGATCACCTCCTTCTTCAGTATTGATTTTTGAATAGTCAAAATTCATGTTATAAAAGTTAACACTTGTACCGAAAGAGAACTGGTCTTTTCTGTCTCCTTCACTGCTTAAAGGAATAAAGTAAGAAGCACCAGCTGTAATACCTCCGGCAGAAATAGGCCCATTGCTGTCTCTGAATACAGAAATACCGGCACCTACTCTATCAAAAATATTCGCATTCATCCCGATTGACTGTACATTCGGAGAATTGCTGAATTTGGAAAATTGTTGTTGATAATTGGCGTTGAGCTGTACGTAATCTGTTTTTCCGTATTGAGCTGGGTTGAACAGGAACTCACCATCCAAAAGATATTGCTGATAGTATGGTAGTGATTCTTGTGCTTTGTATGCATTTGACAAAAGAGCTAAACATACGATAGCATATAGTTTTCTCATAACAAATCTTGATTTCAATTCAACAAATATAAAAAAATTCTCAATATATTTTTAGTTTTCCAAATAATTTCTCCATTTTTTTACAGCATCCGCCATATCTTTGGGCATTGGGCTCTCAAAATATAATTCCTTTTTCGTAGTTGGGTGTATAAATCCCAGGGTGTGCGCATGGAGAGCATGTCTTGGCAGAATCTCGAAAACATTTTTGATGAATTGTTTATATTTAGGAAGATTGACTCCTCTCAAAGGCGTGTGGCCTTCGTATCTTTCGTCATTAAACAGAGTATGGCCTATGTGCTTGAAATGCGCTCTGATCTGATGCGTTCTTCCGGTTTCAAGTTTACATTCTACCCATGTCATATATTTGAAACGTTCCAGGACTTTATAATGCGTCACAGCGTGTTTTCCCTGGCTGCCATCCTCATAAACAGACATCTGCATTCTGTTTTTAGGATGCCTTCCGATATGCCCTCTGATGGTACCTTCTTCATCCTGAAGATTTCCCCATACAAAAGCCCAATACAATCTTTTTGTAGTTCTGTTAAAGAATTGTTTTGCCAGAAAGCTTAAAGCGTACTCATTCTTGGCAATAACCAAAAGCCCTGAAGTATCTTTATCAATTCTATGTACAAGACCTACCCTGTCCAGATCAGCCTTTTGACCATTCTTTTCAAAATGATAGGCCAGCGCGTTCACCAGTGTGCCATCCCAGTTTCCATGTCCCGGATGCACTACCATTCCGGCTTCTTTATCCACAACAACAAGATCATCATCTTCGTATACGATATTGACAGGAATATCCTGCGGAATAATAACGTTTTCCCTTGGCGGATGGGTAAGCAATACCGAAATCTGATCTCCCGGCTTCACGCGGTAATTCTGCTTTACGGCAGTACCATTCACAATAACGTTTCCAGCCCTGCAGGTCTGCGAAATTTTGTTTCTCGAAGAATTCTGTCTGTAGATCAAAAGGAATTTATCGATTCTTAAAGGTTCCTGCTTAGGGTCAACAGTGATATTAAGATGCTCATATAATCCTTTATTTTCCTCGTCAATATCGATGTTCTCAATACTGTTGGAATCTAATAATTCTTCATCTAAAAAATCTTCGTTATCTTCTGACATTGTTTTATATTTTTTACACAAAAGGCTTCAACATTTTGCAGTTGAAGCCAGTATTTTTTGATATTAATCTGATTTTATTCTACGACTACTTTCTTAGCTTTTGGCTTTTGAGCAGGCGGTTGTGTTGTTCCTGTAGCAGCAGCCGGTTTAGCTGTACTTCCTGTAGCAGGGCTGCTGGTAGAAGTCTTAGGCTTCTCTGATCCTGAAACTGCCGGTTTAGGAGTTGTCGCCTGAACTTTAGGTGTTTCAGTTTTTGGTGCTTCAGCTTTAGGAGTTTCTTTCTTAGGAGCTGGTGCAGGTACAACCGGTGCTTCATAGGTTGGCTCATGATGAACTTCCTCATATCGTACCGGTGGCAGAGACGTATCTACTTTCATACGGTAGATAGAATTCAACTGCTCTACTTTAGCCCTGAGTTCTGCCGGAGTTTTTTTACTGGCCCAAAGGTCAATCTGCATTCCTTGGTCACGGACATCTCCTGAAGCTGGGTCCTGATAGTAAATAATATCAGATTCATCTTTTCCACCATCTTCAAATTCGATCAATCCCACTTCAAACATACTCTTGGTAATAACCGCTCTTGCTTCTTTTACCGAAAGTCCTACCACATTAGGGATAGAGATATTTCTCATAGGTCCTGAACCCACCACTACATCAATAATGGAGAATCTAGGGATCTTGGTACCCGGATTCACTGCATTTCCTTTATATAAAATTCTTAAAAGGGCATCTTTCTGAATACTCGGTTCATAGATGGTATCTCCGATTTTAAGACCTACCTGATCCAATCTCTGGAACGCCAGCCCTGAATATTTGTTGATCACATCCGGAACTACAATAGGAGCCCATGTTCTAGGATTTACTCTAAGACGTACTGTTCTTCCGTCCTTTACACGGGAACCCGGTGCAGGATAGATCTGAAGAACCTGAAATGGTCTGTATTTAGGATCATAATTGGCACTGTCTACTTCATACTCCAATCCGGTATCATCTAAAATTTTAACAGCGTCATGTACGGATTTATTAACAACATTGGGAACAGGAATTTCCTGTCCATGGTTCGTATGGTATTCCAACCAGCGAAATGTGAGCCATACCAACCCCACAAAAACACCGATGGCTATTACTAAATTCAGTAAAACTTTCCAATTGAAAAGTGATTTAAGCATACTTAAAAATACTTTAATTATAACCGCAAATATAGCTAATAATTTTAGAATGGACTTTTTATTTAACACAATTCATTTTTGATTTTAAAATTTCCCGATTTCCCGTATTGCATTACATAAAATCATTAAATTTGCCTTAATTGATACTATATGGTTATGAACAAAAAAAGTGTTGCCGTAGTAATGGGAGGCTATTCTGATGAATATGTGGTTTCTTTAAAAAGCGGACAGCTGATCTATGATTCTTTAGACAGAAATCTGTATGATGTATATAAGGTAGTAGTCCTTAAAGACGAATGGTATTTTTTAAGTGAAAATGATAAGAAATACGAGATCAACAGAGGAGATTTTTCTGTGACTTTAGATAATGGTGAAAAATTGAAATTTGATGCATGCTTCAATATCATCCACGGAACTCCGGGTGAAAACGGTATTCTGCAGGCGTACTGGGATGCCATCGGCCAGAAATATACCGGCTGTGATTTTTACCAGAGTGCCCTTACTTTCAATAAAAAGGATACCCTTGCCGTATTATCAAAATATGGAATCCCTTCTGCTAAAAGTATTTATTTAAGAAAAGGAGAAGCCATCAACGTAGATGAAATCGTTGCCGAACTGAACCTTCCTCTTTTTGTAAAGCCTAACCAATCCGGATCTTCACTGGGAATTTCAAAAGTAAAAGAAAAATCTGAACTGATTGCCGCTACTGAAATTGCGTTCAAAGAAGATGACGAAATCCTTATTGAAAGTTTCTTAGACGGAATGGAAGTTTCCGTAGGTGTTATCGATTTCAAAGGAGAAACTATTGTGTTGGGAATTACAGAAATTGTTCCTACCAATGAATTTTTCGATTATGAGGCTAAATATGAAGGCGCTTCTGAAGAGATTACCCCTGCAAGAATTGACGAAGAAACGACAAAAAGAGTGGAAGAAATTGCCAAAAAAGCTTACAATTCATTAGGTATGAGCGGCTTTTCAAGAAGTGAATATATCCTGATGAACGGAATTCCTTATATGCTTGAAATGAATACCAATCCTGGATTCTCTCCAGCCAGTATCCTTCCTCAACAGGCAAGACACTATGGAATTTCCATTATGGATCTTTGTGGAAATGAAGTTGAAAAAGCACTTAATAAATAAAATAGAAGTTAGAAACTATAGGTTAGAAGTTAGAGATAAAATAAACAGATAGCTTTTAACAGATAATTTATAATTCAAAATCATAACTCGTACAACATGAAAATTGCTGTTTTCCCGGGATCTTTTGATCCTATTACTCTGGGACATTACGATATTATAGAAAGGGCAGCTCCGCTATTTGATAAATTAATTATTGCCATCGGACAGAATTCCCAAAAAAAATACATGTTCCCTCTTGAAAAAAGAATGGAATTTATTCAAAACTCAGTAGCAGAATTCCCCAATGTAGAGGTGGACTCATTTGAAGGCTTAACGGTAGACTACTGTTTTGAAAAGAATGCTCAGTACATCATCAGAGGGCTCAGAAATCCTGCCGATTTCGAATTCGAAAAAGCGATCGCCCATACCAACAGAACATTAGCCCACAAAAAACTCGAAACCGTATTCTTACTGACCTCTTCAGGAAAATCATTCATCAGCAGCAGCATCGTAAGGGAAATTATTACCCACGGTGGCGAATATGAACTGATGGTACCGGACTCGGTGAGAGTAGAGAGGTAGCGATATGATTAATGAGTAATGAGTAATTTTGATAGGCATGGATTTTAATCAAATTTTTCGGGAGAGAATTAAAAAACTCTATAAAAATGTGCATAGTCGTCGAAGAAATTGATGAAACACAATTTTGGCTCGAAATTGTTGAAGAATTAGAATATTTAAGTCCGGAAAAAATTTTACATTTAAAAACAGAATGTGAAGAACTTGTAAAAGTTATGACTACTTATAAATTTAAATTGTCTCAAATTTAAATGGCATAATTTTTATTACTGATTGCTCATTACTCATTACCTATATAATATATGCACGAACAGTTCAATTTTGCCATAGAAGTCCTCGGAACCATTGCGTTTTCCATGTCCGGAAGTTTTGCAGCGATGCAGAAACGTCTTGATCCGTTTGGGGTACTTATTATTGCCTTTGTAACTTCTGTGGGTGGAGGAACTGTAAGAGATCTTCTTCTCGATATTCCTGTTTTCTGGATGCATGATCTGCTCATGTGCGGTCTTATCCTGGCAACCAGTATTTTTTCGATGGTTTTTAAATCTCTTGAAAAAAACTTTAAAGTAACTCTGTTTATTTTCGATAGCTTCGGACTTGGTCTGTTTACCATCATCGGTGTTCAGAAAGGCTTGAATGCAGGAATCCATCCTATGATCTGTATTGCATTAGGAACCATTACGGGGTGCTTTGGGGGAATTATCCGGGATATATTACTCAACAGAATTCCACTGATCTTCAGAAAGGAAATCTATGCTACAGCCTGTATTGTAGGGGGTGCAGCATTCCTGCTAATGACTAAATATACTCCGCTTTCCTATACTTTTGTACAGGTTTTTACCATCCTATTGATCGTAGCCATCAGAACTTTTGCGGTAAAATACCATTGGCAGATGCCTAAATTCTATGGGTATGACCAAAATTCGGAAATGTAGTCTTATAAGGATTCTTGCTTCCATTATCTTAACATTTTCCTTATGCTCTTGCCACCATGAAAGTAAGTTTGATCTGGATAAGGATTTGTACCAATTTTCAGAAAAAATGGAGAACGGAGATACCTTAAAAATAAAAACTGACCTTTCCCAATGTACATTCTTCGCCTTTGAAGAATATACCTTTATAAAGCAAAATGATTCTTTGTATGTAGAAAAATATTCTGAGGAAGGTTCGGGAAGAAAACAGACATTACCCAAAATCCTTTATAAGATCAAAGCAGATCATCCTTTATCTTTTGAAAATTATTTTAAATATCTCAAAAAATCTGATACCATTGAGGAAAAAGACAACTGGCCTTACGTTTCTATCACTTATAAAAAGCAACGAAAATTTTTCTACAAGACTGATCTTAGAGACAGTTTTGAAAAAATGGACAGCCTTCAACCCGTCAGAAAAGACATTTATCCAAAAGATACGTTTTTACAGCTAGGTCCTCCGCCAACATCTTCATTGTAAAAAATAAGGCCCTGAAAAATCAGAGCCTTTATATTGATTGTATGTTGAATATTTATTAGAAGAATTTCCCTCTATTTCTCATATTAGGATTGTGCATATGCTTCTGCATAGTTGGCATTTTCAACTGATCTTTCATCATTTTGATCTGATCGGTCATCATTCCTGCACTGTCTAATCTCTTCGCTTCTTCAAGAAGTTTTTGTCCTTCCTGCTTTCTTCCTTTAGAAATAGCGGCAGCGGCAAGATTTAAAGTAGCCATTGCTCTGTCGTGTTTCATATTCAAACCGTATTCCAGTGCTTTTTTCATCAAAGGCTCTACTTTCGTAGGGTGATCCTGAGCCTGTGTCAATCCTAGAAGATAGTGGAAATATCCGTACTGAGATTTATGAAGCTGTCCCTGATAATCTGTGATTTTAGATAACCATTCTGCAGCTTTTTCCATATTTTGTTTTCTCAATTGCCAGAATGCCAAAAGGATATATTCATTTTTAAAGAATAGCAGGATCGGAAATGCGGCAAGAAGAAAAACAACTATTCCCCAACCAAGATTTCTTGTGAAGATCATCATATAAAGTCCCAATAAAATAAGGACTGCTGCTACTGCAATTTTTATGTATTTATTCATTATTAAATTTTAGAAGTGCAAAGATAATAAATTTAAGGCTTAAAGTTCAAAAAGTCAATGGTGAATGGTCAATCTGCTACACGAATTAGATGTTTATATCAGTCGGAAATTCACAATTCACTTTGCAACGCAAAAATTGACTATTGACAATCAGACTTCTTTCTTAATTCTTTCAAACGTCTGAAAACAGAAATCGTAACCGTTTTTCTCATCTTTCTCATGGCAGGTTTCATTGGTCTTTTTCCAGATTTTAACATCTATTTTCGGAAAGAAAGTATCCGCTTCCAGATCAGCCTTTACCAAAGTAACCTCCAGTTTATCCACAATATCCATTGTTTGTTCATAGATATTTCCGCCGCCGATGATGAAAACTTCCTCATCGATTTTTTTAGCAAACTTTATGGCTTCTTTCAAACTTCCTACAATCAGAATTCCCTCTTCAAACCAGTCTTTCTTTCTTGACACAACAATATTTGTACGGTTAGGAAGAGCCTTTCCGATGCTTTCATACGTTTTTCTTCCCATGATCACCGGATGACCTGAAGTAATATCTTTAAAATGTTTTAAATCTTTAGGAAGATGCCAAAGCAATTGGTTTTCAAAACCAATCTCATTCTTCTCTCCCATTGCCACCACTATTGTTGTCATTCAAATATAATTTTCTACAAAATTAGCACATAATTTGTATATTTGATTAGCACAAAAAAATTAAAAAAATAAACTATGAAAAATAAAGGATGTCTGGGCGCAGGAACCATTGGTATAGCCCTCCTTATTATTGTTGCCGTTCTTTTCTTCTGGGGAAGAAGCGGATATAACAGCTTTGTAGACAAAGAACAGACTGTCAACGCAAAATGGTCTAATGTAGAGACCGTATATCAGAAAAGAGCCAATCTTATCCCTAATCTGGAAAGAACAGTAAAATCGTATTCAAAATTTGAGCAGGAAACATTGACTCAGGTAGTGGAAGCCCGTTCTAAAGCGACTTCTATCAACGTCGATCCTACAAACATGACGGATGCCGATATTGCAAAATTCCAGGCAGCACAGGGAGAATTATCAGGTGCATTAAGCCGTTTAATGGCTGTGGTAGAGTCTTATCCTAACTTAAAAGCTGACCAGCAGTATATCAACTTCCAGAGAGAATACACTGCTATCGAAAACAGCATCAGAACTGAAACTGTCTATTATAACGATGCAGCAAAGGATTACAATACCTCTATCAAGACATTCCCTAATAATATTCTGGCGAATTTCACCAACTTTAAAGAGAAACCTTACTTCAAAGCTGAAGCAGGAGCTCAGAAAGCCCCTGAAGTATTCAAATAATAATGGGTAATTTCCTTACAAATCAACAGATCGCTTCCCTTGTGGAAGCGATTCAGTCAGCGGAAGATCATTCTACAGGCGAGATCAGAGTGCATATTGACTCTACGACGGAAAACCGCGATGCCAAGACCGCATTTGAAGTTTTCAAAGAACTCTGTATGGATAAAACTACTGATAGGAATGCTGTGCTTTTTCATGTCAATTTTGAACAGAAATACCTGACGATCATTGGAGATGTCGGGATTCATGATAAAGTAAACCAGTCTTATTGGGATCATCTGCATGACTATATTACAGCTGAATTTGCCAAAGGAAATTATTATCAGGCGCTGAAAAGTGCCATTTTGGAAACCGGCATTGAACTCAAAAAATATTTTCCTGTAGAAGGAGAAAACCCAAACCAACTCCCGAATGAAATTACGTTCTCTTAAAATAGTATTTTCATTTTTACTGATCTGCTTTTACACTTTTGTATCAGCACAATATACCCTTCCTCCAAAACCAGCGATTCTATATCCTGTCTTTGATGAAGCCGGACTTCTTTCGAAACAGGAAACAGATGCACTTAATAATAAACTGATCAAGTTTGCAGATTCTACCTCAACGGAAATTGAAGTAGTCATCATCAAGTCTACCAAAGGCGAAGATGTCAACTTTCTTGCAACGATGTTCGGAGAGCAATGGAAGATCGGAAAAAAAGGAGTGGACAACGGAGTGGTTTTCCTTATTGCTACGGAAGACAGAACAATGTCTATCCAACAGGGAAGAGCTGTAGAACAGTATCTCACAGCTTCAGTTGCAGGCCAGATTCTGGATTATATCGTTACTCCCAACTTCAAAAAAGGGCAATGGTATGATGGGATCAACGGTGGTACCTCAGCGATTATGGAAGCGGTACAGGGCAAATTCAAGCCAGTAGCTACAACCTCTCCATCCGGAAACGGAAGTGCTTTAAAAGTAGTAATCATCGCATTTGTTATTTTTATCATCATTGCTATTCTCTTTGGTAACAGAGGTGGTGGACGCGGCGGTGGCGGAAATTACGATGACGACGATGATGTAATCATCACCCGCAGAGGACGCAGAAACTATCCTGGCGGCTTCTTCCCATTCCCTGGTGGTTTTGGAGGCGGTGGCTTTGGTGGTGGAAGTTCCGGCGGCGGTGGCGGTGGCTTTGGAGGCTTCGGTGGCGGCGGAAGTTTCGGAGGTGGTGGTGCATCCGGAGGATGGTAATCGCTGTATTATAAAGTAATTTCGATAAGTATAAAGAATGGGAAAAGAAATTTTCAACAATTTATTCTATTCATTCCTATTTTCACTTGGATTATCTTTACTCATTCTTTTATTCATATCGGGAAATTCCGGAGGATCTGAAGCGAAGCAGGCTACAGGGATAATGATTTTTTACATTCTTTTCATTCTGGTGAGCTGCTTTGTATCTTCGATGACTGCATTCTTCAACTTAATACCGGAGGTAAGAGGAAATTTTTCCCTAAGCATTCTTTCGTTTTTTGCATTGCCTTTAGCCGTTCATATTTTTATAATCCTACAAAATACTGAAGGAGATTTTTCTTTATTACTTCTATTGTTTTACGCCCCTTCTTCACTTTATCTTTTAGCACTTGTTTATCATTTTTATCTGTTTAGAAAAAATAATAAAAGTTATCAGAAGCCCAATAATAATTGATACTGACTAAAAAACTTTTTATCTAAACTGTAAAAATACACCCTTTATTTCTTCGATTTTAACATTAAATTTAATTTTATATATTAAAAAATTAATAAAAGTGTTAAAAAACCTCCTTTTATTCAATATTTTTTCACTATATTTACTGAAAACAGGATTATGAAGAAGACGCTGGTAGTATTTGCACACCCTTATCTGGAGCACTCCAATTCGAATGTAGAGCTCATCAATTTCTACGTTCGCCACCAGCATTATACCTTAAGAGATCTTTACGAAGAGTATCCTGATTTTCATATTGCCGCTTTCAGAGAAAGAAAACGCCTCAAAAACTATGACCGCTTTATTTTTCAGTTTCCCCTGATATGGTTTGGCATGCCTCCCCTGCTCAGATTATGGATTGATGAAGTTTTCGACAGAGACTGGCTGAAAGAAGGTGAATACAACCCATTGGAAGGAAAAGAAGTTTACATCCTTGTCACTACCGGCGGGAAAGAAAGATCTTTCAGCAAAACAGGAACCTATCAATACTCGATTGATGAACTCATCAGCGGACTGATTGTTTCGTTAAAGGTTTTCAAGGCAGACATCAGACACATCAAAATTGTATACGAAGCCAATAAGCTTTCTAAAAAACAAATTATTTTACATAAAAAAGAATTTACAGAACTCCTCAATCAATAGCATATGGAATCCAGCTTAGCGATGAACACATTAATTTTCCTGGGAGTAGCCATCATTATGGTGCCATTAGCCAGGAAATTTGGATTGAGTTCTGTGATCGGTTATATTTTAGGAGGGATCATCATTGGGCCCTATGTCCTCAGACTTACTGGAAATAATGTAAATGACATTATGCACGCCAGTGAATTTGGGGTGATTATGCTTTTGTTTATTGTAGGTCTTGAACTGGAACCAAGGAAGTTCTGGGATATGCGAAAGAAAATAATGGGTCTGGGACTCTCACAGATGCTGCTCACTATTTCTTTGTTGTTCATAGTCTTTATCAGTGTAGGATGGCGGGTAGATAAGGCAATTGCTGTTGCAATGTGTTTTGCATTGTCTTCCACAGCCGTAGTTCTTCAGACCTTACAGGAAAAAAACAATCTCAAAACAACCGCAGGAGAAGCCTCTTTCTCTACCTTGCTGTTTCAGGATATTTCGGTGATTCCCATTTTGGCAATCCTTCCTATTGTAGCGAACTATAAAGCCAAGCACCATGATAATGAAATTCAGATTCTGATTCAGAAACTTCCAGAATGGCTTCAGGCAAGCACGGTAATTTTGGGAGTGGTCCTCCTGATTCTATTAGGCAGATATGTATTTGTTCCTTTTCTACGCTATGTCTCAAAATCAGGGATGACAGAGCTTTTGACAGCCTCTTCTCTATTTTTGGTTATTGGAGTTTCTGAGCTAATGGTCGTTATCGGACTTTCCCCTGCATTGGGAGCTTTTCTTGCCGGGGTAATGCTTGCCAACAGTGAATTCCGACATGAGCTGGAAGCACAGATCAATCCTTTTAAAGGGTTACTGTTGGCCGTATTCTTCGTGAGTGTAGGTTCAACGATCAACTTTAATATTATTCAGAATGATCCTTTGTTTATTTTCAGTACTGTTTTTGCGGTATTGGCTGTAAAGTTTATGGTTTTATATGCTATCGGAAAGTTCTTCAGAATAGATACCCCACAGAGTCTTTTTTATGCTTTTGCCCTTTCGCAGGTGGGAGAATTCGCCTTTGTATTGATTAATTATGCTTCGGATCTTTATCTTCTGAGCCCGGAACTGAATGCGCAATTGATGGCCGTAACTGCTATTACCATGTGCATCACCCCTATCCTTCTAATCATTAACGATCGGTTTATCACTCCGAAATTCATTAAGGAAGTTCCTGAAGAAGATCATGATTTCAATATCCTGGACAGTGATGTGAGTCAAAAAAAGATTATCATCGTTGGATTTGGGCATTTCGGCAGTACGGTGGGACGTCTTTTAAAAGCCAATAAAATATCAGCGACTGTCTTGGACAGGGATTCTGACCGTGTAAAGCTGTTGAGAAGTTATGGTTTTAAGGTATATTATGGGGATGCCATCAGAATTCCTATTCTAAGAGCTGCAGGCATTGAGGATGCAGAAATTCTGGTTCTGTGTCTGGATGATCCTGATGATAATAAATTTATTGCAGAACTGGTGCGTGAACATTACCCTGATGTGAAAATATTTGTAAGGGCTAAAAACAGAATAGATGCCTATGATTACCTCAACAACGGGATCAATCATATTTATCGTGAAACATTAGGAACAGCAGTAGACATGGCTGTTGACGTTCTTCATGAAACAGGAATGAGAAAGTATGCCGCAAGACGCATGGGGCAGAGATTTATGGCTATTGATAAAGCTTCCATCAGAAAACTTTCCAAAATGAAAGAGGAGGATGATATTGCCCTGTTTACTACAAAAGAAATCCTCCAACGAGAGGAGGAATTATTGGCTTATGATAATCTTAATTTTGATAACCGGAACTGGGAAGGTTCCTCATCTACCGAAGAGGAAGACGAGGAAGAATCCCAAGATTGATTTATTGAATGTTTACGCTTCCGCCGCTACTTTCTTCTTTGCTTACACTTTTAAGTTCGCCTTTTTTCGAGATGTCAACACTTCCACCGGAAGAAGCTCCTGCCTTCACGGAAGAAACAGCACTGATCTCAATACTGGCTCCACTGGATGCATCTGCTTCTACATTGTCCGCAATCACTTCTTTTGCAGAGATACTGCTGCCTGAAGAAGCACTGATGTCCGCTTTTTTCGCTTTCCCAGAAATATCAAGAGATGATCCTGATGAAGATTCTACATCCAGATTCACTGCCCATATTTTACCACTGAAATTACTGCTGCTGCTGATATTAATATCCATATCATTCGCTTCCAAATTTCCGGAAATACTTCCTGCACTCGATGCTTCAATATCTGTTTTTTCCTGAGTAAATTTGTCTTTTACATCAATTTTTGCCGCCGAATCAGCAACTAGCTTTTTAAAATCTCTGGCGTAGATCTTCGCAGTAACCTTATGAATATTCATCACTCTGATTCCTGGTTTATAATGAATATGCAGTTTTCCTCCTTCATTCTCCACAAGAATTTCATTAATGATATTTTGAGGAGCAGAAATTTCCACTTTCTCTGTTTCTGACTTGATGATTTCCGCTTCTATCGCCTGGGAAACCTGAATTTCGTCAAAATCTCCATTGAATTCTTTATGCTGTATTGGCCCTACTTCTTTATTTACGACCTTTTCTACCCAATTATTTCCCCCTTTGTTATTTCTATCATGTTTTTCATTACATGATGCTAAAGCGACTAAGGCTGAAACAATAAAAAGATTCCTTGTTTTCATATTTATTCTGTTTTTTTCAATTATTTTTTTGATCTACTATTTAAATGACAACTAATGTATGAAAAATATTACATTACCTGTGAAAATACGATAAGTCTCCACAATATGCACTTTAAGAAATGATACTCTGCTTATTGACGACAATTGATCCTTCCGATGAAACCCGCTTCACAGAAATACATTTCCCAAAATAGGCTTCATAAAGTAAGTTTTTAATATCTTTATACTTTAATAACAACTATATTTATGAAGAATATTTCATCGGTATTATTAATTTCTGCCTTGGCGTTCAATCAATCTTGTACTACAATGAAACAGACCGATATTCAACAGGAACTTCCTGCTCCTGATCCCTCTTTATCTTCAAATCCTTTTATGAAGAAGAGCAAGCTTCAGTACGAAGCTCCGGAATTTGACAAAATCAAAAATGAGCATTTCAAACCTGCCTTTGATTTTGGATTAAAACAACATGAAGCTGAAATCGTAAAAATTGCCAATAACCCGGCAGCTCCTACTTTTGAAAATACTATTGTTGCATTGGAAAAAAGTGGCGAGGTACTGAGAAGAGCACAAATTGTATTCTCTAATCTTACCAGTGCCAATACCAATCCTACACTACAGGCTTTAGATGAAGAATATGCTCCTATTTTTGCGGCCCATTCTGATAAATTGTTCCTGAATGAAAATCTTTATAAAAGAATAAAGTCCATTAAAGAAGACGGCTTAGACTCTGAAAGTAAAAGACTTGTTCAGTTTTATAAGCAAAACTTTGAAATTGCAGGAGCTAATCTTTCTGCAGCTGACAAAGAAAAACTAAAGCAGATCAATCAGGAACTGGCTTCTCTTTCTACTCAATATGCCAATAAATTACTGGAAGCAAGAAAACAAGGTGGTGTATTCTTTTCTGATGCAAAAGAACTGGACGGACTTTCTGCAGATGAAATTGCCGCAGCAGCAGCTGATGCCAAAACAGCAGGACAACCTGGGAAATATCTTTTGGCATTACAAAATACTACTCAGCAGCCTCTTTTACAAAATTTAAAAAACAGAGCTACCAGAGAAAAACTTTTCAAAGCATCATGGACAAGAGCTGAAAAAGGAGATGCTAACGATACGAGAGAAACCATTGAAAAACTGGCTAAACTAAGACTAAAGAAAGCTCAGACCCTTGGTAAAAAGAATTTTGCTGAATGGAAACTTCAGGATCAGATGGCAAAAACGCCTGAGGCAGCTACCAAACTGATGAATCAGATTGCTACTCCTGCAGTGGAAACCGCAAAACGTGAAGCAAAAGATATTCAGGATCTTATCGATCAACAGAAAGGAGGTTTCAAGGTAGAGCCTTGGGACTGGAATTTCTATGCAGAGCAGGTAAGAAAAGCAAAATATGATCTTGATGAAAGTGAAATAAAACCTTATTTTGAAATCACAACGGTTTTGGAAAAAGGAGTTTTCTTTGCTGCTGAAAAATTCTACGGACTGACTTTCAAAAAGAGAACCGATCTTCCGGTTTACCATCCTGATGTAGTAACCTATGAAGTTTTCGACCACGATGGAAAATCTATTGCAATCTATTACCTGGATTTCTATACAAGAGATTCTAAAAACGGTGGAGCATGGATGAGTAATTTTGTTGAGCAGTCTTATTTATTGGGAACAAAACCGGTAATCGTTAACTGCTACAATTATCAGAAACCGGCTCCGGGAAAGCCATCTTTGATCAGTTATGATGATGTTTCAACGATCTTCCATGAATTCGGACACTCTATCCATGGAATGTTTGCCAGCCAAAAATATCCTTCTCTTTCAGGAACCAATGTACCGAGAGACTTTGTGGAGTTCCCTTCACAGATCAATGAGCACTGGGCTTTAGATCCTGTTGTTCTGAAGAATTATGCTGTTCATTATCAGACAAAACAACCTATTCCACAGGCTTTGGTAGAAAAAATTAAAAAAGCATCTACTTTCAACCAGGGTTATATGACCACAGAATTGGTTTCTGCTGCAGAGCTTGATATGGATTGGCATACAGTTACTAACGAGAGCCAGTTTATTCCGGTTTTAGATTTTGAAAAGCAATCTTTGGCAAGCCACGGATTCACCTTAGCAACTGTTCCGCCAAGATACCATACTCCTTATTTTGCTCATATTTGGGGTGGTGGATATTCAGCAGGATATTATGCTTACTTATGGTCTGAGACATTGGATAATGATGCATGGGAATGGATCAAAAATAATGGTGGACTGACCAGAGAGAATGGTGACCGTTTCAGAAAATATATTCTTTCGGTGGGTAATTCTGTAGACCTGAATCAGGCATTCAGAGATTTTACAGGACACGATCCGGATATTAAACCTTTATTGAGAAACAGAGGGTTTATTAAATAATACAACGAAAAAGCATTCTTTATAAGAGTGCTTTTTTTATTTGCCACTAATGCACTAATGATTTTTATTTGCGAGCCTATATATGGTAAAAAGCATTTTTATATTTCGGCTGAAGCCGGTGGAAATGTTTGCTTATTTTTTTAACGGGCTAAAGCCCGTTTCTATTGATATTCCTTATTTTTGTGGTTCAAAATTTAAAATATATGGATTGTCCCTGCTGTTCAGGAAAAACCTATGAAGAATGCTGTAAGCCTTATCATACCGGAGAAAAACATGCTCCTACTGCTGAAGCATTGATGCGTTCCCGATTTTCGGCTTTTGCCATTCCGAATGGAGAATATTTAATGGAGACTACTCTTCCTGGAAAAAGAAAATACCATAATAAGGCAGATCTTCAGGAATGGGGAGAGATCAACCAATGGACAAAACTGGAAATCATTCAGACTCCTGCTTTGAATCATGTAGAATTTAAAGCGTACTATACAGATCAGGATGGGCATCCGCAAATCCACCATGAGTTTTCTGTTTTTCAGAAAATGCATGACCGCTGGTATTATGTTTCAGGTGAATTTTTAGATTAATCAGATGAAGAAGAATTTTATATACACATTAATGTTACTGATTTGCAGCATCAGTTTTTTCAATGCTCAGACCACTGAAGACAAAAAAGAGGTTTCTGTAGCAGTAACCGATATTTTAAAAGGTTTCCAGACCAAAAATGGGGACATGATGAACAAATATGTAAACGAAACCTATGGGGTTGGCGTCCTTTTTAAAAGTGGCGGTAATCTGGGATTTGTTTTAAATGAGGATGTTGATTTCAGTATGCCGTTAGGATATATTAAAAAAGCATGGAACATCAGAAATCAGTTTCCGATACAGCCTGATAAGACTTATGAATATGATTTGAAAAATAAAAAGTGGGCAAAAGAAGGATTATTTGTTCAGTTCAATTCTAATGCAGTCAATGAGTATGCTGATCAATTCTCGGACCTATATGCTGTAAAAGATCAGCCTGTATTCAAGATCAATTCTGATCCTAAAAATGTAGTTTTTGTGACGCTTGCTGAGAATTCTAAGGAAAAGGCTCCAGTGAATGGGTTCCGATTTGTTATGACGAAAATTGAAGGAAAGTGGTTCCTGACCTTTATTGATGTTACGGAATATGATGCGGAGTAATGAGGGGTGTGGGTAAACCACCCCGTCAAATCTTTCATTTGACACCCCTCCAGAGGAGGGGAATGCCAAGCACAATACTTATTTCTATCTATAAAATAAAAAGACAGGTTCCTTTATGAATCTGTCTTTTTTATTTTCCGGATCATATTATTTTTTCAGCAGATTTCCAGACTTTTAAGTCATAAAAAACTGATCAGTCTGCCAGAGACTGGATACATTCAAAATAACGTTTATCACAAAAAAATGTCCGGAAAAACCGGACATTTATAATATTTTTTAGTGAGCGTCTGTTCCGTCAACTCCGTGAGCATGACCGTGTGCCAACTCCTCTTCTGTAGCAGGACGTGTGTTTAAAACTTCCACCTGGAAATCCAACACTTTCCCAGCCATTGGGTGGTTAAGATCTGCTACTACAACTTCAGGAGTAATTTCTACCACAAATGCCTGGAAATTATTTCCCTGATTGTCAGATAATGGTAAAATAGCTCCTACTGGAGGTAATCCTGATTCGTTGAACATTTCAACCGGTAATTGTGCGATAGCATCCGGCTGTCTTTCTCCATAAGCTTCTTCAGGCTGAATAACAAAAGCTGCTTTATCACCAGCTTTCAAACCAAGAATATTTTGCTCAAATTTTGGAATCATCATTCCCACACCATACAAAAATGTAAGTGGATTTTCTGTTGTTGTTTCTTCTACAAGAGTTTTGCTTCCATCTTCTCCGATGGTGTGAAGGATGTACTTTACAGATACAACGTGATTGTTTTCAATTGTCATATTTTTCTTTTTTTTCGCGAATTCTCATCACGATTAATAGCACAAATATACTGTTTTTGAAATAATTGTTTAGAGAAGAGCAGCTAAAAAGCAATGTCCTGCTTTCTATTTTCCATGTTTTGCTTCATCCCGCTTTTTCTGTCTCAGTACAAAGAGATACAAACTCTCTACCTTAGTTCTTGCCCAGGGTGTCTTTCTTAGAAACTTCAGAGAAGAGCTGATGCTTGGATTGTCTGTAAAACACTTTATATTGATCTGCTCACCCAGCTTCTCAAATCCCTGATAGTATTCTACCAATTCTTCCAGGATAGCGTCAAGTCTTTTTCCGTGTAAGGGATCTTTTGATTTTTCTTCCATAACATGGTAAAATTAAAATATTTTATCAGACTTTACCAGTAAAATTGTTTCAACTCTGAATCTTTAGTATTTTTGATGAAGCTATTTCTTACCCATAAAATTATTCGTTACAGAAAATATGAGCAAAAATAACGAAGCCAACAGGAAAAAAAATAAGAAGAAAATTGATCAGAAAAAACGTAAAATACAAAATGCAGAGGCAGAAAGAAAGGCCCGTTTAAAGCAAATCCGGGAAGATTTTAAAGCAAGAGAAGCCGATAATAACCTATAAAAATCGTTTATTATACATCTTGTGGGATCTAAAAAACCCCATTGGATTTAAGTCTTGTTCTGTATTTTAATATTCTCTATTCAAATTTTAATTCAGTACATCTGAATTATACCATTACATTTCATATTTTCTCCTTATAAACAATGATAAATTTTTTATGAAAATTCTGCATACTGCCGACTGGCATTTAGGAAAACGACTGGACCGCTTTTCCCGTCTGGAAGAGCAAATCCTTGTCATGGAAGAGATCACAAAGATTGCTGATGATGAAGATATAAACCTTGTTCTGGTGGCAGGGGATCTTTTTGACAATTTTAATCCGGGGGTGGATGCTGTTGAACTTTTTTATAAAACCTTAAAACGTTTATCATTGAACGGCAGACGTCCAGTGATTGCAATTTCCGGGAATCATGATTCTCCAAGTTTAATCAATGCTCCTGATCCGCTGGCCAGAGAATGTGGAATCATTTTAATAGGCCATCCTAAAGCTGAGATCAGCCCTTTTGGTACAGAACATTTTAAGATCACGAAATCAAAAGCCGGTTTTATAGAGCTGGCCATTGAAAATATAGATTTCCCTGTAAGAATTCTACATACACCTTATGCCAACGAAATCCGTCTGAAAGAATATTTCGGAGAAAATAAAGAAGAGGAGATCAATAAGGTTCTTTCACAGACCTGGAAAGAGCTGGCGGATGAATATTGTGATAAATCCGGAGTTAATCTTCTGACCGCCCACCTGTACATGAATAAAAGAGGTGCAGAAATTCTGGAAGAGCCTGAAGGTGAAAAACCTATTAAAATCGGAAATGCAGATCTGATCTTTTCGGATACGATTCCGGAACAGATTCAGTATACAGCTTTGGGGCATCTGCATGGTTACCAGAATATTGGGACAAAAGAAAAACCTGTGATCTATTCTTCTTCCCCTCTATGCTATAGCTTTAGTGAGGCCGGGCAGACCAAGTATGTTTCCATTATTGATATTGAACCCGGAAAAGCAGTATCTTACGAAAAGAAAGCCTTACAAAGCGGCAGAACTTTAGTAAGAAAAACGTTCACATCCGTTGAAAATGCTGTTGAATGGCTTACCGGAAATCCTAATACTTTTATTGAACTGACTCTGGAAAGTGAAACTTTTTTAACGGCTGATGAAAGAAGGCTGATCTATCAGTCTCATAACGGAATTGTTCACCTCATCCCAAAGGTCAAAAACCGTGAACTTGCAAAACAGGAAAGCCATGAGGTGAATTTGAACCAGAATATAGAGATCCTGTTCAAAGATTATTTTAAATCTAAAAACGGCGGGCAGGAAGCCAATGAAGAATTGATGAATTTGTTTAACGAAATTTTAAATGCCTAAGCTATGATCCCTGTTCAATTGACTATCGAAGGTCTATACTCTTATCAGGAGCGTCAGATTATTGATTTTAAAAACCTTACCGATGCCGGGCTGTTTGGTATTTTCGGGGCTGTGGGCTCTGGAAAATCATCGGTACTGGAAGCGATTTCATTTGCTTTATATGGCGAAACGGAACGTCTGAATATGCGCGATAAAAGGGCTTATAATATGATGAACCTGAAATCGAACAATTCTTATATTGAGTTTGATTTCATCAACTATGAAAATAAACTGTTCCGTGCTACCAGAGATTTCAGGCGAAATTCGAAGAAATTCGAAGATGTAAAACCGAATAATGTTACTTTTTATCAGCATATTGATAATAAATGGATACCTCTGGACCATTCGAATGCGGAAGCAATCATTGGTTTAAGTTACTCCAACTTTAAGAGAACGATTATTATTCCACAGGGCCAATTCAAAGAATTCCTGGAATTGGGTGCTGCGGAAAGAACCAATATGATGAAGGAGATCTTCAACCTTCAACGCTTTGATCTTCAAAATAATGTTTCAGGGCTTCATGTCAGAAACAGGTCTGAACTGGACCAGCTTGAAGGACAACTGAAAGGCTTTGAAGACATCAGTGAGGAAAAGATTCAGAACCAGAAGACACTTTTAACGGAGGAACAAAAAAAACTGGCTGAAGCGAATGAAAAACTGGAAAAAATTTCAACTACTTATCAACGGCTAAAAAGTTTAAAAAGTGATTTTGAAAGTTTACAGCTGAATAAGGAAAAGTTCGGAAAACTCTCTGAGCAAAAACCAGGAATTGATGCATTGGAAAAGCAAACCAATCTGTATGACCGAATCTTCAGGCTCTTCAACCCTTTGATCACTGAGAAAAATAAACTTTCGAAAGAAATTGCAGGAAAACGGAATGAAAAGGAAGCACAGATCAAAACTTTGCAGGAAACTGAAAAGGCTTTTCAAATTGTAAAAGATCAACTTTCTGCTCTTGAACCTCAGTTTAAGGCTTTGGATCAATCCCGAATTCAGGAAAATGATCTTGATCTGATCATTAAGATCCTTACGTTTTATGATGAAATCAAAACTTTAAAGGAAAGAACTCAAAAGGGTTCTGAAAAGGTAAAGGAGGTGACTCTCAATAAAGAGAAGATTCAAAATAAAATTGATGTACTTTCTGCGCAGGTCAAAGCTTTAAAAGATCAAAAATTTGACTCGGCATTGCTTTCTGAAGTGGGAAACTGGTTTATCCAGCATAAAAACTTAAAAAAATCTTTGCAGGATCAAACTGAAAAAATTGAAAAATATCAGATCCAGATCCGGCAAATTACAGAGGAACTTAAGCCTTTCGACTATCAGGAAAATTTTAAAGAAGATTTTAAATCCAAAAAAGAAACATTAGAAACCCGGAAAAAGGAACTTTCCCATAAACTGGATCATCTGAAGATTCAACAAGAACTTTCCCGTTTTGCCAGCGAACTTCATGATGGGGAAAACTGCCCGCTCTGCGGCTCTAAAGACCATCCGCATATTGTGGAAATTCAGGATGTGAATGCTGAACTGAAGGGAATTCAGGAAAATATAACAGCTCTTGAACAGGAAATTATCAGCATCCAAAAACAGGAAACTGAAATTGATAAGATCCTGGAGCGTAAAAAAATCTTTGGGGAACAGCTTATTACGGAGCAAAAAGTCTCTCTAAATATTCAAAGAGATATTGAAAAACATCTTCAGCAATTTACATGGAAGCCTTTCTCCCCAGATCACGAAGATGAGTTTGAGAAAAAGCGCTCTGATTCTTTTGCTTTGGAAAAAAAGATTGAGGAGACGGAACAAAATATCGTTTTGGAACGGGAAACTTTTGAAAAGGAAAATCTGCTTCTGGAAAAATACAGAACGGCACTGGAAGATTTTAAAAGTAAGGAGCTCAGCAAAGAAGAACAAATCAATATCAGCCGCTCTGCTCTAAAAATACTTACCTGGAATCTGTATGAACAAAAAACAATAGCAGAGGTAGAAGAATCTTATCAGAAATTGGTTTTATCCAATAAAGAAACGGAAGAAAGCTATCAGAAATCTTTACAGGAAGAGAAAGTTCTTGCTCCCAAACTGGCAGAGCAAAAGACAATTGTAAGCCAGACGGAAAAACAGATTTCGGAACTTGATAAGGAAATCTCAGAGAATGAGGATCATATTGCTAAAGCTTTAACAGCACAAAATTTCACTGATTTTAAAGAGGCAGAAAATATTTTGCTTCAGGAAATCAATATTGAGCAAAACAGAAACGAAATTCAGAAGTTCAACATTGATTTTGAAGCACTGAAGAAATTCATCAGCGAGCTGGAAATCAAACTGAAAGACCTTTCATTTAATGATGAACAGTTCTCTCTGGCTGAAAAGCAATTCAATGAAACTCAAAGTGAGCAAAAGCAGATCAGCGACTCTGTGGTAACAAAAACCGCAGAAATAGACCGTCTGGAAAAGGAATATGTGAAAAAGGAATCTCTCCTGAAAGAACTTACAAAGCTTCAGAAACGTTCTGAAAACTTAAAGCTGATGATGAACCTCTTTAAAGGCGCAGGTTTCGTACAATATGTTTCTTCTATTTATCTGAGACAGCTTTGTGACCATGCCAATGTACGGTTTCACAGAATGACGAGAAATCAACTGAGTCTGCAGCTTAATGAAAATAATGATTTTGAAATTGTCGATTACCTCAACGAAGGCAGAAGCAGAAGTGTCAAAACGCTTTCCGGCGGACAGGCATTTCAGGTCTCTCTGAGTCTTGCACTAGCACTGGCAGAGAGTGTTCAGGCCAATGCGCAGGCTGATAAGAATTTCTTTTTCATTGATGAAGGTTTTGGGACCCAGGATACGGAATCAGTCAATATTGTATTTGAAACACTGACCAACCTGATGAAAGAAAACAGAATTGTAGGGATTATTTCGCACGTCGAAGAGCTGAAAGAGAAGATTCCTACGGCACTCAATATTGTCAAAGACGAGGAAAGAGGCAGTCTGATTGAGATTGTGTAAATACCTTTTTTAAACGAAAAAAGTCACAAAAGTTTTATTTTAAAATACTTTAGTTCACTTAAGTAAGTTAACAATTGAGCTGCATAAAAAGTACACATGAGTTGAAAATCAAAGATTTTCATAAAACTAAAGTGAACTCCATCTGCATAAAGCCTGAAACTTAAAAAACTAAAGTGTTTAAAAACTTTTGTGACTTTTGGGGTTAAACCATCTCCATTATTACAATCCCTGAATAACAGGTTTCACTTCATTTCCGAACAGTTCTATAGATTTCATCATCAGATCATGAGCCGGATCTCCAATATCCATATGCCCGATAAATCTTGTAATCCCGAAAATCTCTTTCATATAAGCAATTTTATCTGCTACCTCTGCTGAACTCCCGATGAATAAGGCTCCATCTTTACTTCTTCCGCCATCATACTGCATTTTGGTATAAGGCGCCCAACCTCTGGAAGCTCCTATCCTATCCATTTGAGATTTGTAGGTATGGAAATACCCATCTACCACAGCCTGATCATCACTCACAAAAGTATGTGAATGAATGGCAATCTGCATTTTGGAAACATCATGCCCTGCTTTTTGGTATTCCTGCTTATAGAATTCGATCAGATTTTTAAACTGAATAGGCATTCCACCGATAATGGCTACCACCAAAGGCATTCCCAGCTGAGCAGCACTCAATACAGATTGTGGAGTCCCTCCTACGGCTCTCCAGATTGAAAGCTTACCATCATTTTTGGCTCTTGGATAAACGGTCTGGTTTTGCATCGGTGCGCGAAGTTTTCCTGACCAGCTTACATTCTCTTCAGAATTAATTTTCAGTAAAAGTTCAAGTTTTTCATCGAAAAGGGCTTCATAATCATTCAATGAGTAGCCATATAGCGGAAAAGATTCAATGAAACTTCCACGTCCTACGAATATTTCAGCTCTTCCGTCTGAGATCAGATCTAATGTTGAAAAGTCTTCATATACTTTTACCGGTTCCGAAGAGCTCAAAACAGTCACTCCACTCGCCAGTTTTATATTTTTTGTAATGCTTGCCGCCGCAGCCAATACCATCTCCGGAGAGGAAACCGCATAGTCCGGACGATGATGTTCCCCCATAGCGAAGACATCAATGCCAACCTCATCCATGAATTTTACCTGTTCCAGTATTTCACGGATCTTCATTCCCGCATCACGATATTTCCCGGTTGACTGGTCAAAGGCCAGATCCCCGAACATTCCTATTCCTAATTCCATATTGTTGATTTTAGTACTACAAAATTACGGTAATCAAATATCAGAAGCATTGATGTTTGTTAAGATCGAATAACGATTGATATTCTAAAATTTATACACGCAAAGTTTTATCTTATTTATGTTACATTTTTAAGGGAGCTAAGAATAGGCGGCTTCGCCGCTGATGAAGCAATGTGGCTATGCATACGCTTCGTAAGAATCAATGTATTGATTCCGTCTTTGCTCCCTCGAAATATGGAAGTATCAAAATAAAAACTTTGCGTTTATAAAAAACTCTAATTTTTTTTGCCACTGATGTAAGAATTTCTTTGGATAATAAGAATTAGCAAATGAAGATAATTTTACAGCTAATCTAATACTTTCAACCTCAAATTTTCCTCACTTATACTTTTCATTTTCTTCTTCTTAAATCAGGTTAATCATATAAACTTATTATATTTGAAAGCTATAACGTTATGAAAATGAAACATACTCTGATCCTTTTCTTCATCCTTTTCACAGGTTTTTACTTTTCGCAAAACAAAACAGAAATCTATGTGATCGGAAATATACACAACAGTGTTCCCAATTATCATCCAAAAATTTTGTTTGACATTCTTAACAAAATACAACCTGACATTATCCTCCACGAAGTAGACGCTCAGGGAATGAAGGAATACGAAACAGATAAAAGCCTTAAGGGAAATGAGATCACGGCAAGCAATCTATACCTTAAAAAATTTTCCGGAACACTAAGGCTGCCTTTTGATTTTGAAAACAGAAATCAATATAGAAAAGATAAAGGAATGGTACCTGCTGATAATTTGTCTGTAAAACTGATCGACAGTTTATATAAAGTAAAAAAGCTATCACAAGCTGAGACCAAACTTTATGAAGGCTTTCAGAACACCACCAAAGAATTGATGAAAATAGCCGAATTACCACCGAAACAATTTAATAATAAGACAACAGACAAAATTTCTGAAAGAAGGCAGAATGCTCAATATTCAGATTTAACAAAAATCACAGATAACAGGAAAGAGTTTGCCGAACGGTTTGTTACTAAACTTGATGGTAAAAAAATAAGCTATAGAGAGGGTTTTAAACTGATGTCAGGTTTCTGGGATCTGAGAAACCAAACTATGGCTCAGAATATTTATAATACAGCAGTAAAATATCCTCATAAAAAGATTGTGGTTCTGACTGGATTTTTGCACCGATATTATCTGTTGAAAGAGCTTAACAGACTAAATAAAGGGAATTATGTAGTGAAAGAGTTTTATGAGTAACTGTGTTGGAAAACGTTAAAGCTCAAAGTGATTAAAAATGATGTTATTTTTAAGGCGTAAGAAAATCAAAGTTTTTCAGTGAGGATTCCAACAGGTTTTGTTTGCCACGAATACCTTTAGATTTGCAATTTAGAAGCAAATTCGTATTAACCTGCTTTTGAGTCTTTGTGATGTTCAACAAAGGTATAAACAAAAAATCCAGCTTTATAGGCTGGATTTTGTTATTATTTCTTCAGATACTGATCAAAGTAATCTGTGATTTTCTGCATCAGGTGAACTCTGTCTTTTCCGATCACGTTATGCGGGTGTCCCGGATAAGCAAAGTAGTCTAACTGAACTCCGTTATCAACCGCAGACTTGATGAATTTGATGGAATGCTGCCATACCACTACATCATCCTGCGCTCCGTGAATCATCAGTAGTTTTCCTTTCAGATTCTGAACTTTATCTAACAGGTTAGCTGTAGCATACCCCTGTGGATTTTCCTGTGGCGTGTCCATATATCTTTCTCCATACATAATTTCGTACATACTCCAGTCGATTACCGGTCCACCTGCGACTCCTACTTTGAAGACATCCGGTTTACGAAGCATAAAGCTTGTCGTCATAAACCCACCGAAGCTCCAGCCGTGGATTCCCATTTTTTCAGCATCTACATAAGGTAGAGATTTCAGATAATCTACTCCTTTCATCTGGTCATTCATCTCTGTGGTTCCCAGGTTTCTGAAAACAGCCTGCTCGAATTTAAGACCACGGTTAGAAGATCCTCTTCCGTCCATGGTGAAGATGATGTATCCGTTCTGAGCCATATATTCGTACCAAAGGTTTCCGGATGCCGGGAATGTATTGGTAACCAACTGCAGGTGAGGTCCGTTATATAAATAAACGATGGTAGGGTATTTTTTGTTCGGATCAAAGTTCGTTGGAAGGATTATTTTTCCGTACAAAGGAGTTCCGTCATCTGCCTTTAATTCTACGTTTTTAATTTCCGGTCTCTGATAGTTCTTTAATGGGTTTTCAGAGGTAAGGATATTGGTTGATTTTAAAGTAGAGGTATTAATGATGTTCCCCACTCTTGGAGTATTGGCGTTGCTGTATGCATCATACAAATAGTTTCCGTCACTGCTTAGGGTTCCGATATGTATTCCTTCTGCAGTATCCAGTCTCTGCATTTTGAAATTCGTCCAATTGATCTTATACAGGTGTCTTTCTAAAGGAGTTTCTTTTGTAGAAGTGAAATAGATCTCCTTTTTCTTTTCATTGAATCCTAAAATATCAGTTACCAGCCAGTCTCCTTTTGTGATCTGTGCTACCAATCCTTTCTCCAGACTATAGTGGTACAGGTGGTTATATCCGGTTCTCTGACTCTGCCAGATAAAATCTGTATTGGAATTCGGGAAGAAGGTAAGCGGACGCTGTGGCTCTACATATTTGGAATCTGTTTCTTCAAATAATGTTTTCACCAATGTTCCGGTAGCCGCATCATATTGGTTCATCTTCATATGATTCTGTCCTCTGTTCAGCACAGCGACAAAGATATATTTTGAATCCGGGCTCCAGGTAACGGCTGTAAGATACTGATCTTTTTCTCCATCAACTTTCAGGAAAGTGGTTGCCTGGGTTTTGATATTGAAAACTCCTAAGGTTACCTGATGGGAAGTCTGGCCAGCCATCGGATATTTGATGTTATGATTGACGGCTGGGGTTACTGACCAGTCAATGATCGGGTAATCTGCCACCATGCTCTGATCCATTCTGTAGAACGCCACACTCTCTGAATTCGGAGCAGGGAAAATTCCGGTATCAATCCCGAATTCGTTTCTGTGAACGGCCTGCCCACTGATGATATTCTCATTAGCTTCATTGCTTACGGCAATGGTTTTTCCGTTTCTGTTGACAAATAGATTATTCTTTGCCGTAAAAGCAAAAGTCTGTCCGTCGCCAAACATTTTTACATTGGCAGCATCCTTATCTATGGTAGCGGTATTTTTTACTTTCCAGTCGCTTCCTGATTTTTCGATCCAGGACATTTTACCGCCTGTATTGAAATACCCTTGTGATGCACGGGTAAATTTAATAGGTGGAACAGCTTTCAGCTTATCCCCTGAAGACTGTCTGTTCAGTTGAGTCAGAGATACCAATGTATCCTGCTTATTGGTTTTCAGATCTGTGATCAGATATCCACCTTTTACGGACTGGATATATGATTTTCCGTCTGCAGCCCATGAAAACTGTGAGATATTTTTCACAGCCAGGTTTGTTCTCATCCCATTTACAGCCTCCGCCATGGTGAACTTCTGAGTCTGGGCCCATGCTGAACCTCCCAAAACCAGCATCAATAAAGAAAATCTATGTAATTTCATTGTATAAAATTGAATCCATCAAAAATAAGAAATAAAAATCATCCGTTAAGAAGTGTTAAATTAAAACATTGATAAAACACAATTAATGAATTGAAGAAAATTATTTCTTAACTTAATGGTAGAATTTGGTAAGGGATGTTGGAAAATTACAGAAACCTAGAATTATTTTAAAAAACTGTGATTCAAGAGGAGTAAAAAGACCCTAGCCCTGATAGTAACGGTTACCCCGCAGCTTGAAATGGAATGTATGGGGATCGGATGATGGAATGTGTGGAGCGAGGAGTATGAGTGGATAGCAGGAAAAAGCTCCTTTAAAAAGAGAAAATGAAAGGTGAAAAATAAGAACTGATTGTACGGTAAAAGATTCATTATTTACAGTATCATGCATTTCTTATCCTATATCAATGATTTGTATAGGTCCTCTGGTCTAAATTTGCATCATTAATCATAACAAATACAAAATACAATGGCAACAAAATGGAACCTAGACCCAACGCATAGTGAAATTACTTTCAAAGTAAAACACATGATGATCTCTAATGTAAAAGGAAGTTTCAGAAACTTCACTGCTGAAATTGAATCTGAAGATGAATTTTTTGCGAATGCAAAAACTACAGCTACCATCCAGACAGATTCTGTATTCACGAATAACACTGACAGAGATAACCACCTAAAGTCTGCCGAGTTCTTCAATGCTGAAGTACACCCTACTATTACTTTCGAATCTCAAAAAATGAACGATCAGGTGGTTGGAAATCTTACCATCAACGGAATTACCAAGCCTGTAACTCTTGATGTAGACTTCGGAGGAATCAATGTAGACCCATGGGGAAATACAAAAGCAGGTTTCTCTTTCGAAGGGAAAATCAGCAGAAAAGATTTTGGACTTAACTGGAATGCCGCTCTTGAAGCTGGAGGGGTAATGGTAAGTGATGATGTAAAAATTGCCGGTGAACTACAGTTTGTAAAGCAAGTATAATTTTTTAGCATACATAATAAAAGGTTCAGGGATTTTTACTAAAAACCTTGAACCTTTTTGTTTTTTCGACCTATATATTTTAATCTTCAATATTTTATGAACCTTAACGATCTTCAACACATAAGTGAAGGCTTCAAAAACACTCAAAGAATGCCTGTTCTGTTTCTAGGACACGGCTCTCCAATGAATGCTATTGAAGAAAATCAGTTTGTACAGGGTTTCCGAAAGGCAGCCAGAGAAATCCCCAAACCTAATGCGGTCCTTTGTATCTCTGCCCATTGGTATACTCCGGGAACTTTTGTAACCGCCATGGAAATGCCTAAAACGATTCACGATTTTTACGGCTTCCCCAAAGAGCTTTTTGAAGTGCAATATCCTGCCCCGGGAAGTCCGGAACTGGCAAAAGAAACCGCCGAGCTTCTACTTCCCGTTGAGGTGGAAGAAGACCACAGCTGGGGATTAGATCATGGGGCGTGGTCTGTAATCAGACATATGTATCCTGATGCAGATATTCCGGTAATACAACTGAGCATTGACTATACGAAACCTCCACAGTATCATTATGATCTTGCCAAAAGGCTGAATAAGCTTCGTGAAAAAGGAATTCTGATCATCGGAAGCGGAAATATTGTGCATAACCTCCGCATGATCGACTGGAAAAACATCAATACGGTAGGTGCCGGATGGGACTGGGCTGTGGAAGCCAGAGAAAAAACCAACAACTGGCTTCTGGATGGAAATTTCCAGAATATTATCGATTATCAGAGACAGGGAACATCTCTGCAATATGCTGTGCCTACTCCCGATCATTATCTTCCCCTCCTCTATACTTTAGGATTGAAAGATCAGTCTGAAGAACTGTCTTTATTCAATGACGAGCTGATTGGCGGATCTTTGAGTATGACCAGTGTGAGGATTGGGTAAGAAGAGGTAAAGGAAGGAAGGAAGGAAGCTGGAAGTTATTGTTCGTCTATTGAGTACTGACTGTTGGCTTTATTTCAGAATTTTTTGAATAGATATTGCAAAACGATCAGCCAATTAAGAAACTATTTTGAGATCTGAAATAAAAAGGAAACAGCCCAACTGAGCTATTTCCTTTTTTTATAATGGAATGAATGTATCTATTGTTATTGTACAGCTTTTAAAACATTAATATTTCCGTAGCCATAACTTGAATTGGCCGTTGGATAGTAAGTCGCAGACTGTCTCATTTTATTCAACACCTGATCTCTGGTCCACGATGGATTTTTAGCCCATACTAAAGCTGCAATCCCCGCTGTAGCCGCTGTAGCTACTGAAGATCCACCTACGTAATCAGCCTGTCCGTTGTAATAGCTTAGAACCGGAACCGTATTTCCTGAAGCTCTTTCCATCTGGAACGTAAAATCGATCTGACTTCCGGAATGGCAAACGTCGCATTTCTGGTTGGAAGTTCCTTCTTTTACGCCCGTGATCGCCTGTGTCTCCGGCATTGATGCAGGGAAAATCACACCTACAAAATTGGTAAAGCTGGTAGAAGTTCCGCCTGCACAGAAGATCAGTTTTCCTCTGGCATAAGCATATTTTACTCCATCTTCAATTTTTCCTACTGAAAAGATATGCCCCATTGACATAGAAATGATCTTCACAGCCGTATTATTCCCCAGTTCAGTAAAAGCAGTTTTCACAGCCGTCTGCTCACTGGAAGTTTCCAATACCACATTCTCCGCAGCCCTGTAAGCAATAAGATTGGCATTATAAGCTACTCCTACAGGTAATCCAGCATTGTTTCTTGGTGCAGCAAGTACTGAAGCCATTTTGGTTCCGTGCCCACACTGATCGCCTGAGCCATCTGAATTGTACACTCCAAATTTGCTGATCGTTCTTCCCGAAGACGCTCCGTTATTAAAGCTCGCTCCCAGTAAAGATTGTTCCGGAGAAACTCCTGTATCGATCAATCCAACAGTAACTCCAGCTCCTGTACTGTAATTCCAGGCATCAGGAATGCTGTGCTTGGTAAACGCCCACGGAACTTTTGCACTTGGAGTGGTTAAAGTATAATCTGCCGCATTTAATGTCGCTGTTGAAAACCCACATCCTGAAGAACCACTTCCTGAAGATTTTGCTGCGGTATTGTATTGTGCTTCGTTTTCAAAATAATGATAATCTGCCGGTTCTACATATCGGATCGTTTTCATCTGCCTAAGAGCAGCAATGGTTTCTTCTTTTTCAATAACGACATCCATCTGGTTGAGATACTGATCAGAAAGCAAAACAAAATTTCTTTCGTCTTTCCCTTCATATTTTTTGATCAAGGCCAAAAGCTCTCTTTCCATCTCACTACTGTTCGGAGATTTGCTTCGGTCAAAATCATCCTTTGAAGAACCGAACCCGATAGATACCTGTCTGTTTCCACGGAAAATGGCACTCCACAGAAAATGATCCGATTCGTTTTTCCAATTGAATGTTCCGTCTGTTTTGATAGCCTGATTGATCCTTTCATTGATCTGCTTTGCTGTCAGAGGATCTTTCTGGGCTATTTCTGTTTTTGCGTTTTCAGTCTGAAGTTCATCTCTGGTACACGAGTTTAAAGCAAAGAATATTGCTAAGAGGAATACAGTTTTTTTCATATGTTATTATTTTGATTGGTAGCACAATATAACACTTTATCGGGAATTACAAACTTTAAGGAAGTGAATTTAGCATTGCATGAATATTAATTTAAAATGAAAAACTGAATGTTATCCACAATTTCTTTGCAGGATATTGAGAATATTTTTCTTAGCCACTAATGCACGAATACAATACTCCATGGATTCTTGTTGTAATAAAAAGATGAAATCTTCTGGACGTTCATACCACTTATTTTTGTACAACTTTTATATATGCACAAAGAAAAAATTCGTGCATTAGTGGCAAAAAGCTTAGTGTCACATGAATATTAATTTGAAATGAGAACCCGAGTGTTATCCACAATTTCTTTGCAGGATATTGAGAATATTTTTCTTAGCCACTAATGCACGAATACAATACTCCATGGGGTTTTTGTTGTAATAAAAAGATGAAATCTTCTGGACATTCATACCACTTATTTTGTACAACTCTTACATATGCACAAGTAAAAAAATCGTGCATTAGTGGCAAAAAAGAAAATAAGAGGTGAAAATATCTGTCACCTCACAGACTTTAGTGTGTCTGCTTGGCTTATAAAACTTTTTCGAAGCAAACACTAGTATCTACGCCGATATATTGTCCGTAATTGGGAATCTTATAAAATCCGTTTTTCTCATAAACAGAAATCGCCTGAGTAAGGTCCTGAGAAGTTTCCAAAACCGCCTTTTTAAACCCCAGTTCTTTTGCCCAATTTTCAAGTTCTGTTACAATGGCTGATCCTAATCCTTTTTTTCTGAATTCAGGATCTGTAAACATTCTTTTAATCTCTACCGTATCTTCTGAAAATGGTTTGAACGCCCCACATGCTGCCGGCATATCATCAACATAGGCTACAATACAGTTTTTAATAGCATCAATAGTATTGAACTGAGCAAAGAAATCATCTGCATCCCCATTATGTTCTGCCAGTGTGGCATCAAGGGATTTTACAAGATTACGGAAATCAGGATGAGCAGAATCTGTTCTGAGTAAATGCATATTTATTGGGTTTATAAACTTAACGGTTAAAAGATAGTGAAAAATAAAAAAGCTCCCTTTTCGGAAGCTTTTGTTGTATATTTTAGTTGACAACGAACTTTCTTTCGTTGATCAGTTCTGCAATCGCCAGCATATCTTTACCGATCAGTCTGTCGTCTTCAAGTTTAGCTACTTTTGAACGAAGGATCGTAAAGTTTTCTTCAATGACTTTGGAACATTTGGAAGGTCTTCTGAATTCCAGTCCCTGAGCAGCAAACATAAGCTCTACAGATAGGATATTCACAAGGTTTCCAAGAACCTGATTGAATTTTCTTCCTGAGATACTTCCCATAGAAACATGATCTTCCTGTCCTAAACTTGTAGGAATAGAGTCAGCCGATGCCGGGAAACATAAGGTTTTATTTTCTGTAACCAAAGCTGCAGAAGTATATTGTGGAATCATAAACCCTGAATTCAGCCCTGAGCTTTCAGTAAGCAATCTTGGAAGTCCGTATTTTCCTTCTAACAGTAAATAACTTCTTCTGTCGGAAATATTACCTAATTCTGCAGCAGCCAGTGTAGCATAGTCTAAAGGTAATGCCATCAGCTGTCCGTGGAAGTTTCCTCCTGAAATAGATTCTTCAGCGCTTAATACAATAGGGTTATCTGTCACAGAATTCAATTCTGTTTCTGCCATACTTCTAAGGTGCTCAAAAGCATTTCTGCTCGCTCCGTGAACTTGTGGCACGCATCTCATAGAATAAGGGTCCTGAACTCTCTCACAGTCTTCATGAGCTTTCATGTTTTCTGAACCTTTTAAGAATTTAAGCATTCTGGCCGCTACTTTTTTGCTTCCTTCAAAAGGTCTGATCTCATGCAGTTCCTTTTTGAATGGGCTTGCAGAACCTCTGTATGCTTCAATACTCATTGCAGCTGTCATGTCTGCAAGATCAAGCAGGTACTCAAATTTCTCTAACCCTTTGATGGCATGTGCCAGAATAAACTGTGTTCCGTTGATCAGCCCCAATCCTTCTTTAGGCCCTAAAGCTAAAGGCTCAAGACTGTGTTTCTCCAGAACTTCCAGAGTATCGGATACTTTATCTCCTTCCCATACCTGTCCCAATCCCAGTAAAGGCAATACAAGATGTGCCAATGGAGCAAGGTCACCTGAAGCTCCTACAGATCCCTGTTCAGGCACTACAGGTATAATATCTTTCTCCAGCATCAGGATCATTCTCTCGATCACCTCCAGAGAAACTCCTGAAAATCCTTTTGACAAAGCATGAACTTTAGCAATCATCATGATCTTGGAAAGTTCTTTATCAATTGGCTTTCCTACTCCTACTGCATGGGAAATAATCAGATTATACTGTAGCTGTGCTGTTTCGTCAGCTGATATTTTGGTATCACAAAGGGGTCCGAATCCGGTATTGATTCCGTATACACATCTATCGGACTCTACTATTTTCTGTACGTTTTTCTGAGATTTTAAGATCTGTTCTTTTGCTGCTTTATTCAGCTTGGCTTTATTAGGTTTTTTACATATTTCCAGAACATCATGGAAAGTAAAAACGTCTACTCCGTATATCATTTCTAAAAAATTTCCTTAAAATTACGCATTTAACAATAATTGGAGAAACTAAATTTCACCCTTCTATATTTTTATCAAAAGAAGTGAATTAATTTATTATTTTTACCCCCGAAAATTAAAAACCATAAACATGAGACTGAAATCTTTACTGCTTGCGCTATGCATTGCCGGTACTACCACTTTCGCACAGAAAGTAAAATATTCTAAGGAAGACATCAAAAAAATGGAGACCTACCTTTTCAATGAGGGCTTTAACACTCCATCACCCAAGAAAACATCTACGATCATTTTAAAGGATGGAACCACTTACAAAGGGTTTTGTAATAAAATCGAAACGAAAAAAGGACAGATCTATGAGGTCGCTATCAAAGACAGTGTAACCAAAAAGAATGCGACCTTCAATGCTGACCAGATCGATGAAATGTATGTATACCCAAGCAATGCTGAAAAATTTGCAAAAGTTGCCAAGTATATGGGAAACATCAGAAACTATGGAACCAAAAAACTGACAAAGACGACCAATAATGACAGAATTTATTTTGTCAATCAGACGGTTTCTTTAAAGAATAAAAAGGATGAAAAGGAATTCCTGATGCAGGTGATCAACCCTGGATTTGATGATATTATTGCAGTATACCATGACCCGAGAGCTAAAGAGACTACAGGATTTTCTGTGATGGGTTCTCCTCAGCTGGGCGGTGGTGTTATCAAATCTTATTATGTAAAGAAGGGGGATAAAGTAATGTGGCTTCATAAAGATGACTTTGAAGACAATTATGACTTTCTTTTCGGAGACAACAAGGAATTCATGAAAAAGTATCCTAAAAACTCCGTGGAGTGGGATTATTTCAGTTTCCTTGTGAATGAATATACTTCAATGACCAACGGATAATATGATTCCATAATATATTATAGGCCTGTAGAGATTCTACGGGCTTTTGTATTATAAAATCTTATTTTTGTATTAAACTAAGAATCTATGAAGCTTCATTTCAACACCCTACTCGTTTTTTGTTTATTATTTTGGGGAGCTTTGGGAAAGATTTTCAGAGGCTGTTCAAAAGCTGATGATCTGGCTCATGCGGGAAGTCTGGTGAAAACCATTGAACATACTCCCTATCAGCTAAGTTCCAAAAGTCTCAGCCGCTACATCAGCGCAGAAGCCTCTGTACTTAGAAATCCTGCAGCCTTACGAAGACACCTGGACATTACAGAAGCCGTAGACAGAAGGGTTCTTGAGGATCTGGCAATAAGTAATAGCGAGGTGAAGGCCCAACTTAAAAGCATCGACGAAAATCTTCTTCCTTCTGAAAAGATGAAGGAATACGGCGACATGATTGATAAATACGGAAAGAACATCAATTTCGAAAGTTATAAAAGCCTATTCGAGACTCTTGATTTTGCTTCCACAGTCAAAGATTTTTATGAACTCGATGGAAATATGAATAATAGCCCATTTAAGGAGCTCACTCAGAATGTTACTATCAATCAAAACGGTTTTACCGTACCCATTCCTGATCACTTTTATAAGGTAACTTCTCTGACCCACCCGCTGATCAGTGACCTTTGGATCAATGATAAGGCGGCGATAATGATATATTCGTTTAAAAATAATTATCAGAAATCGCTTGAAGAATGGAAACAGGCCAAGGCGGAGGATCATAAGTATCTCAATATTTTTGCAGAACAGGAAAATCTTATTACATTTTCAGTATCGGACAGAAAAGATCAGCTCTTCGGCTGTGTAAAAGTTTTAAAGAAAGGGAAAAAGGTCCTTTTTATAGAAATGGCTTTTAAAAATCAGGTTGAATTCCTGAATCAATACAAAACGTTAATTGCTAAAATATAAATCTATTTTTTTAACAGTATTGTGTTCGTAAGAATGCAAGCAAAATTCCGTAATTTTGTTTTATGAATCCTTCTTTAGAATTACAGCTCAAAACCTTACCATCGGAACCCGGCGTTTATCGTTATTATGATAAAAACGAACAACTTTTGTATGTAGGCAAAGCTAAAAATTTAAAAAAGAGGGTACTCTCCTACTTCAACAAAAACCTTTCAGGATACAGGATCAAAATCATGGTGAGCAAGATCCAGCGTCTGGAAACCACCATTGTAAACAGCGAATATGATGCGCTTTTGTTAGAAAATAACCTGATCAAAGAACATCAGCCGTTTTATAATGTCATGCTGAAAGATGACAAGACCTATCCGTGGATCTGCATTAAAAACGAAGATTTTCCAAGAATTTTCCTGACCAGAAATGTGATCAAGGATGGTTCGGAATATTACGGTCCCTATGCAAAAGTTCGTCCTGCAAAGATCTTACTGGATACCATCAAGCATATTTATAAGCTCAGAACCTGCAACCTGAATCTTGATCCGGCTAAAATAGCAGAAGGAAAGTATAAGGTATGTCTGGAATATCACATCAAAAACTGTGAGGGCCCTTGTGAAGATCTGGAATCGAAAGAGGAATATGACGAAAAAATAGATGCTATCCGCGGAATCATCAAAGGGGACTTCCGGAAAGCTAAAGATTATCTGGTGAATCAGATGATGAAACTGGCCTCTAATCTTCAGTTTGAAGAAGCCCAGATTATTAAGGAAAGACTTGATATTCTCGAAGATTATCAGGCGAAAAATACCGTTGTAAATCCTAATATCGATGATGTAGATGTCTTCGGTATGACCAGTGATGAAACTGCTGCGTATGTCAATTTCTTTAAGATCAGAAATGGAAATATCATCCAGAGTTTCACTACGGAAATCAAAAAAATACTGGAGGAAACCGATGAAGATATTCTGGAAGAAGCGCTGATCGAAATCCGGCAGAAGTTTTCTTCCGATTCCAAAGAAGTACTCCTTCCTTTCCATTTGTCTGTAGAAATCCCGAATGTAAAGCTGATTGTTCCTAAAGTAGGCGACAAGAAAAGAATTGTAGAGCTTTCTGAAAAAAATGCCAAGGAATATCGTTTGGAAAAGCTGAAACAGGTTCAGATCATAGACCCTGAAAGACATACAAACAGGATTATGGCTGAAATGCAGAAATTACTCAGAATGCCTGTAGAACCAAGACATATTGAAGGTTTTGATAACTCGAATATCCAGGGGACAAATCCTGTTTCTGCCTGTGTGGTTTTTAAAGATGGAAAGCCCAGCAAAGCAGATTACAGAATCTTCCATCCTAAAACCGTGGAAGGTCCCAATGACTTCGCCACGATGGAAGAGGTCATCTACCGCCGTTACAAAAGAATGCTGGACGAAGGGGAAAGTCTTCCTCAACTGATCCTTATCGATGGAGGAAAAGGACAATTATCATCAGCTGTAAAGAGCTTAAGACTATTAGGACTTTACGGGAAAATTACTATTGTAGGGATTGCGAAAAGACTTGAAGAGATCTTCTTCCCGGAGGACCCTATTCCTTTATATCTGGATAAAAAATCTGAAACGCTAAAAATCTTACAGCGTGTGCGGGATGAAGCTCACCGCTTTGGGGTAAAGCATCACAGAACCAGAAGAAAGAATTCTACGATAAAATCGGAATTGGAGGAAATTCCAGGGGTGGGAGAAAAAACGATCGAACTGCTGCTTTCCAAGCTAAAATCCGTTAAACGCATTAAAGAGTCGAATCTGGAAACGCTGGAAGAAATTCTGGGTAAGAGTAAGGCTAAAGTAATTTGGGAGTTTTTCAACGCTCAATAATCATCTGTTTCATCCTATTGGGTATTCACCAATAAAACAAAGGTTTTATAGGAACTTCGGATATTATTTTAATTCAAACAAAAGAGATAAAAAATCAATAAGGCAAGGGATTAAAAGAAAAAATCACAATAAAATACATTAATAAATAAATATTTTAAAAAATAATATTATTATTTATATTTTTTTCATAAATTAGTATTATTAACTAATACCAATAATACTATGAATTTTTTTCTATTTACATAACCTTCTCTATCCATTTTTTCTTATATAAATGGATCTATCCCTCCATCACAACTGTATCATCAAAATATATTTTCAAAATACCCGAAATGAAAAACACATCAGCATATATACCATAAAAGGCTCTTTTTTCAAGAGCCTTTTATATTGTATGATGGATATTGCAGTTTATTTTCCTGCAAAAACTTCTTTAGAATATCTTCCATCCCCAAGTGGCATATCGATAACAATATTTCCATTTTCAAAGTAACCGATGGTTGTATTTCCATCTGCTAATTTTACTAGGAAAACATCTTTTTTAGAAGTGGTTTTAAAAACAGCAAATGGAACAGAGCTTCCTGATTTTGCTAAAATAAACTGATTGGCATCAACCTGTATCTTCTGCAGATCTGATTTTCCATTCGAATAAGCATTGGCTGCCGGAGCCGCTGAAGAAGTTGAAGACTCTGCGGTCGTATTGTGAACCACAGTCTGAGCAGCATCTGGAGTTCTGGATGGCAACATTTCCACCGGGCTGGAAACCCCAACTTTCGTTAATGCCTCCTTCAAAGCATCAGCGAACCCTTCCTCAAATTCTTTTATATCCGAACGTCCTTTTGATTCAAAAATGACTTTCTTGTTACAATCTTTAAACTGTAAGATCACTTTATTGGTAAACAGGTTTTTGTCATTCACTACTTCTGCAGTGACAACATTACATGAATTGTTTCTTGCTACTGTAGGCCATTTGTCCATAGCTTCCGGTAAAATTTCATATTTTTTACCTTGTAATGCTTTCGCTAAAGAAGCTTCCAGTCCATAGCTATTTTTAAAGGTCTGAAACTTCTCCGGGATCATTACATATTTATAATCTGAAACTTTTTGTGCAAAAGCTATTGTTGAGCAAACTGCCAACACAAACATTGAAATCTTTTTCATTTTTACCGATTTAATCATTTCTGAATGCTCCCATATCCAGCTTCAGCGAGAAGAAATTAGAATAGAAATTAGAACCACCTATCCCTGAATTCGTAATTGCATAATCCAGTGTAAGTCCTCTATATCTGATTCCGATCCCTGCACTAGGCTGGAAAGAAACTTTTCTTTTAAGGTCTTCTATATCTGTAATCGATTGGAACCTGTTGATCCCCAATCTCACAAAGATCATTTTCTGATAGCCTAGTTCTGCCCCTGCATAAGGACTGATACTGGCAAAATCTGTTGAAATCAAAGAAGCAGTTTTCGCGAAATCAACATTGATTCCGGCTTCCGGCAATACGTATACACTGCTGTTGATTTCAAATAATTTACTGGCTCCCACGTTCAGCTTAGGCATCGTAAGTTCCATTTTATCTTTTGGTGCCGGGTTGAATTCCTCACCGTTTACCACTGTAGAAAGTTCTTTCTGGTTGATACTCCAGAAATTGACCGTAGTAGTAATATCACGAATCATCCCCCCGAACTTCCATCCGTTGTCAGCTTTATAGATAGCCCCTACATCAAAACCGAAACCATATCCATTGGCAAACTTACCTACATTTCTATAGACAATCTTAGCATTCACCCCTACATCCAGCTTCGGATTTCCTCCTGGACGGAATGCATATGAAAGGATAGCCGCATAATCAGATTGGGAGAATTTTGTAATTTTATCATAATCAATATTCCCTTCAGAGTCGATCATCTGAGTCGTATTCAGGATATTATCTACCCCAAGTCTCACGACTGAAACTCCAAAAACCCCTTCTTCCATTACTTTAGCATAAGCCAAATAATCGTATTTTGCTATCGATTCAAAGTATTCAGCGTGCATAGCTGCTCCCTGCCAATCTCTTTCGATAGACATCAAACCTGCAGGGTTCCACATAGGGGCATAGACGTCATCCTGGTTTGTGATTACAGCCCCACCCATTGCCAGTCCTCTGGCTCCGGCTCCAATGTTTAAGAATTCATTGGAATATTTCCTGACAATCTGAGACTGGGACAACCCAAACAGTAGTGAAAATGCAAGTAAAAAATATTTTTTCATCATATAAATTTGATGCTTAGTTTAAGTTTTTAGTTTTTCTGGCTTTAATTAATCCGTTCGCAATGATTGCCAGTATCATAACACCCGAGGCAATATAAAATATAGGGCTCATATGTTCTGATTCCCCAAAGATAAAAAAAGCTAGTATAATTCCGTAGACAGGTTCCAAATTAACTGTTAAAATTAAAGTAAAAGGTGAGATATACTTCATTAAATTCACCGATTCCAGCATTGGAAAAGCGGTGAAAACACTGGCTAACAAGCATATTAACGCCAAATCTCTGTAGTTTATTTCATTCATCTGAAAAATTTGACCTGAAAGCAGATAGAAAATCATTAAAATGAACCATCCACAGAAAATTTCGTAAAAAATAATGTTTCCGGAGCTTGTTTTACCAAACATTTTACCATTAAATACCGAGAAAATAGTTCCGAAAACCGCACATAAAATTCCGTAGATAATCCCTTCTTTAAAATGGAATTCTGTTTTAAAGATCAATAAAATACAGGCTACAATTACTGTCCCCATTACCACCTCCGAAATATCAACCTTTCTTTTGAAAATAATAGGTTCTAAAATTGAAGCAAAAAGTGTTGACAGGGAAAGACAGCTTAAAGCAATCGAAACATTGGAAACCTTTATAGAATAAAAGAAGCAATACCAATGAAGTGCCATTGTAAAACCGATAGCCGCCAACTGAAAGAATATCTTTTTTGAAACCTTTATACTTTCTTTTTTAAAAACTCGGATGAATACAAAAAGAAAAATGGAAGCAAACAACATTCTGTAAAATACCAGAATCTGTGCATTGGCCTGAATCAATTTTCCCAAAATTGCAGTGAACCCCCACAAAAATACTATTAAGTGCAACCTGAAAAGCGCCAATTTATGCATAACCTATCTCCTTTTTATTTTAACGTGCAAATTTACAAATACGCTTTTATAAATCTTGCAAAAAAACATAAATTTACATTCGTAAAAAGATAATAAATAAAGTTTTTAATAGCTTTACTCTTAATTCAGAACGTTTTTTATTAATTTAATAAAAAGACCAATCAACTAACTATGATATTAAGCCCGAGCATTAAAATCAAAACAAAACACCTGACTTTAAGTCCTGTTGAAGACTTACACATTGATGATATTTTGGAACATTTTACAAATGAGGTGACCAGATACATGCCTTTTAACCCACAAGGGAATAGACAGGATATAATCACTTTTGTGAATGAGTCAAAAAGAACTTTATTACAAAACACAGATCTTGTAATGGTGGCTCTTGACTCTAATGGGGATTTTACAGGATGCTGCGGTATCCATAATATTACAGAAGAATCTGCTGAACTTGGCTTATGGCTAAAAAAAGGTTCTCAGGGAAAAGGATTAGGAACTGAGATCATAACGACCCTCATAGAATTTCTGGAAAAGAATTTTACTTTTGAGTATATTTTATATCCTGTAGATGAAGACAATATAGCCAGCAGAAAAATTCCGGAAAAACTTGGCTTTACTCCTGCTAAAAAATATAAAAAGCATAAGAATCATCTTACCGACCTGAATATTATAGAATATAGAAAATATTACTCACAACCACACGCATTACTAAAAAAACCCTGAAAATGTGTTAAACTTTCAGGGCCTTCAAATAATAAACTATTAAAAAAATAAACTAGGAACAGAGTAATTTTCAGAGGTTATCACCCTCCATTACTCTTATGTAAAGTTAGAAAAAATCTCAATTATTTAAAAATATTTTTTAGTTAAAAATTTCACAATTTACTAAAAACCAAATAATTAAACATCTGTTTTACTTCCAATTCATATTCCTCATAAAAATAGTATCTTTAAGCGTAAAAAATTGAAAATTTTATGGACATCGAATTCAATAAACGAGAAGATCAGAACAGATTAAAATTATCTGAAATAAATCGCTTACTCACTGAGATCAAAAAAGGAGGTGGTGAGAAGAGGCTTCAAAAGCTCCGTGATGAAGGAAAAATGACAGCAAGAGAAAGAATAGATTATCTTCTCGATAAAGATTCAGATTCCATAGAAGTAGGAGCATTTGCAGGATATGAAATGTACCCCGAACATGGAGGCTGCCCTAGTGGGGGAGTTGTAGTGGTTATTGGCTACGTTTCCGGAAGACAGTGTATCGTTGTTGCAAATGATGCGTCTGTAAAAGCGGGTGCATGGTTTCCCATCACAGGAAAGAAAAACCTGAGAGCACAGGAAATAGCCATGGAAAACAAACTACCTATTATATATCTGGTAGATTCTGCTGGCGTTTATCTTCCTATGCAGGACGAGATTTTCCCGGATAAAGAGCATTTTGGAAGAATTTTCAGAAATAATGCTAAAATGAGCTCAATGGGAATCATCCAGATTTCTGCCGTTATGGGCAGCTGTGTAGCTGGAGGAGCCTACCTGCCTATCATGAGCGATGAAGCTATGATTGTGGATAAAACAGGTTCTATTTTCCTTGCCGGAAGTTATTTGGTAAAGGCAGCGATCGGAGAAAGCATAGATAATGAAACATTAGGTGGAGCTACTACACACTGCTCTATTTCAGGAGTAACAGATTATAAAGCGAAAGATGATAAAGATGCTCTGAATAGAATCAAAACCATCATGAAATCTATCGGAAGTACTGAAAAAGCAGGCTTCGACAGAATTGAAAGTTTCCCACCAAAAGAAAACCCGGAAAATATCTTTGGAATCATGCCGGTTTCCAGAGCTGAGCAATATGATACTTACGAAATCATCAAATGTATTGTAGATAACTCTGAATATGAAGAATACAAACCAGATTACGGTAAAAGTATTATCTGCGCAACAGCAAGAGTTGATGGCTGGTCTGTAGGAATTGTAGCCAATCAGAGAAAACTGGTTAAAAGTGGAAAAGGAGAAATGCAGTTCGGTGGAGTGATCTATTCTGATTCCGCAGATAAAGCAACCCGTTTCATTGCAAACTGCAACCAGAGAAAAATTCCGTTGATCTTCTTACAGGATGTTACCGGCTTCATGGTAGGTTCAAAATCAGAACACGGAGGTATTATCAAAGACGGAGCAAAGATGGTGAATGCTGTTTCTAATTCTGTTGTTCCTAAATTTACCATTATTACTGGAAATTCATACGGAGCAGGAAATTATGCAATGTGTGGTAAAGCTTATGATCCAAGACTTATCGTAGCATGGCCATGGGCAGATCTAGCAGTAATGGGTGGAGCTCAGGCAGCAAAAGTATTGGCTCAGATCCAGGAATCTACCCTGAAGAAACAAGGTAAAGAGATCTCTGAAGAAGAACATAATGAGATTCTGGATACCATTTCAAAGAAATATCAGAAACAAACCGAATCCACGTATGCTGCAGCAAGATTATGGACAGATGCGATCATCAATCCTGCGGATACCAGAAAATGGATCTCCATGGGAATTGAAGCGGCTAATCATGCCCCTATTACTGAGAAATTTAATCTGGGAGTGATTCAGGTATAAATAATCATACAAACGATCATAAAAGACGTCTCAATGGGTAATTGAGGCGTTTTTTTATGATGAATACTAAGAGGGAGCGAATTGAATTTCCAAACCTAACAGGTTAAAAGAATGAATTGTGGATAAGTAGTGGGATCCCTCCGGGATGAAAAAGTGCAGGGGAATAGACATACTGGTCTTACAGGGAAGATTATTATCCAAAGAAAAGAAAACAAGAGAACAATCGATTCAGAACAAAGAACAAAGAATAAAGAGTAAAGAGGGGTAAATCCTGAGAGTAGGCTTAAGTATAAAGCAAAAAAAATCCTCTATCTTTCGATAAAGGATTTTTTAAAAATAAAATAAAAACTGGCGGCGGCCTACTCTCCCGCGTTAG
>NZ_JBXDSE010000007.1:0-389442 GCF_056844665.1 Chryseobacterium sp. FR048
TGATACACGAAATAGTTCGTTTCTATGCATTCGTTTAGTTCACTTTATTTTCTCTGGTTCTTCAGAATTTAATTAGTATCTAATTTATTACTAAATCCTTTTGCAAATCTAAAGGCATTCGTGGCAATATCCAGCGGTGTACAATTTTATCAGAGATAAAATTTTTACACCTTAAAGCATCATGCATTTAAAAATCTTTGTGCCCTTGCGATTTCAAGCATTTACATCTTTCATTAAAAACAGAAAGCGCAGCCCAAAAATGGACTACGCTTTCTTCGTAAATTCAACCCTATATAATATTCAGCAAAAGTTTTATTCTTCCCAGGCTTCTACTTTCAATATTTCAATTTTCCTGTCCCCTTCTCTGAAAGGCCAGTCGATAATATCCCCAACTTTATATCCCACTACTGCAAGGGCAATATCGGAAAGAATGGAATGTTTATTCTTTTTAAGCTTTTCTTTGGTAGACGGCACAAAAATATACTCGTGTTCAAAATTCAATGTATGATCCTTTAAGGTCACTTTTCTGTCTACTGTTACAATATCTGCCGGCAAATCTCTTCTCAAAACCTGTTTTGCTTTTCTGAGTTCTTCGGCCAGTCTTTTTTCTTCTCCGATGCTTACTTTTTTCCTTCTGAGAGTTTCTTTTATGGCATCATAAATTCCGGTAGTGACAATAATACGTTCTGACATTTTTTTCGATTTTAAAATTAAAGTGCAGCTATTCCCGATGATCCAATGTAGACTACAGATACCTCTGCCTTCCATAGGAAAACCGCAAAAAACAATAAATAAAAATCTGGAAAATCCCCTGTCTTGGATCCTGACAGGGCTTAATTGATAAAGTCCTTAGAACTTTTCAGAAAAGAATCTCTATGTAGATAAAGTAATGACAGCAACAATCCTGATCGTCGGCATCCTGCTGATAAAAAGATTGTTGCTGTCATTATATGAGATGTTTTTAATTTCTACAAATATAGAACTTAAAAACGGAATCCAGCGGCTGCACTTAAAGAAACTCTTGTAAGACCTTCTTTCTGATCATTTCCAAGATCCAATGTCTGGCCGTTTACTTTCATTTTGTTTAGTGTTCCTGCAGTAAACCCGAATTTTGGCCCAATCAGGAAGTTCTTAGAAACTTCATACTGGTATCCGATACCTGCTTCAAGACCTAAATTGGAACCTGTTCCTTTTACAAATCCGGTCTTGGTGGTATAAGAGATCACCCCAATAGATACATCAGCGGCAAACTTGTGTTTTGTAGGCTTGGTATAATTGGAAAACATCACTGAAGGACCGAAGAAAGTAATATTATCTTTCGTATTTACAGGTACAGAAACGGTTTGCCCATTTGCATATCCTCTCAATGTTCCGCTGCTAGAAGCACTATAATTGGAAAACTTAGCTCCAATCCCGATATTCTTCACATTGTAATATGCTGCGATTTCGAAATTAACTCCGCTTTTCAATCCTTTTACATAATTTCTTTCTTCCATTGAAAGTCCGGATGCTGTTTCAGCGACTCTCCACGCATATCCTACAGCAGGGCTGATGGTTACTTTTTGGGCAAATGAAAATAAAGAACTCGAAATAACTCCTAATAGGATCAGTTTTTTTATCATGGTTTAAAAATTTCCTGCAAAAATAAGGTTTTCACGGCAAGAAATAGCCTAAAGCCTGAAACGTCTGTTCTCTTTTTTGTCGGAAAGTTTTTTCTTACTGTCTAATCTTTTCTGTTTCTGAGCTTTTGAAGGTTTTGTAGCTGTTCTTTTTTTTGGAATAATCAGCGCTTTGCTTACGATTTCTATTATTTTTTCAATGGCCTTGTTTTTATTCATCAGCTGGGTTCTGCTTTCAGAAACCGTAAGGAATAGAAAACCTTCAACGTTGATTCTGTTTTTCAGTTTATTCTGAATCAATGCTTTTTCATCTTCATTGAAAAATTCAGAGGCATCCACTTTCCAAAGTACGGTAACAGCCGTCTCCACTTTGTTGACGTTTTGCCCTCCTGCCCCACTGCTGCGGGAAGTTTTGAAGCTGAGTTCTTTTGAAAAGTTTTTCATTGTTTTAAAATGTAGAATAAGGCGTTATAGTTTTGCTGTTATGTTTTGATATAATTCTAACCTGTTTACTTTTCCGTTGGGAGTCCTCGGAATTTCTTTAATGAAAATAATTTCTTTAGGATGATGAAAATTTTTCTCAAAAGGGGTTACTGAAATTTTCCTGATTACCTCTTCAGATTCATTTCCTTCTATAATTAACATCAATTTCTGGCCCAAACTTTCGTCCGGAAAGCCTATAAATACGGCTTCATTGGGAATCTCTTTTTTCACCAGAGCTTCAAGGGCTTCCGGGAAAATTTTTGCTCCACCGGAGTTGATCACGTTATCTATTCGTCCCAGAAATTTAAACTGTTTATCATTTTTAATTTCAACTAAATCATTCGTTTGCAGCATTTCATCATTCACATTGGGAGCATAGATCTTCAGACAGGCTCTTTCATCCAGAGAGATGTTTACATTTTCAAAAACCGTAAAATAATCTTCCTGTAACGGCATCAGCTGTTTCAACCCAATATGAGATAAAGTTTCCGACATTCCATAGGTTTCAAAAATACGGTTTGAGCTGCTGAGATTCATATGGAGGATCTTATTTTTCAAACTTTCTGAAACGGCTGCTCCGCCAATAATCAGATTTTTGATCAAATGAAGCTTATCTAACGAGTTTTCTACCTGAAGTGGGGTCATCGCACAAAAGCTGATTTCTTCTTCTACATTTTCCAGAGGCTTTAAAGAGGGTTCTGTGACAAAGAGTTTTAAATGTCTTTCCATAGAACGTACAATCATCATTTTTCCTGAGATATACTCTACCGGCAGGCATAATAATGCGGTATCACCTTCTTTTAACCCTAAAAAGTTGCAGGTCATCACTGCAGAATTGATCATTTTCTTTTTTTCAATTTCAAAAATTTTAGGAACTCCGGTAGAACCTGAAGTCTGAACGTTTACCATTGCACTATCAGAAAGCCATTCTTTCAGAAAAGTTTCTACTTTTTTTTCAAATCCCGTATGGAAGGATAATTGATTAATATTGAGATTATTGAAGTCTATCAGCATGTTTTCCGTAAATAAAATCTACAGTAAATTTAAAAAAAATTTTAAAAAGTTCTTGTATATAAAGAAAAAAGCTGTAAATTTGCACCACTAAAACAAACAGACTCATGGTGTAGCGGTAACACTACTGATTTTGGTTCAGTCATCTGGGGTTCGAATCCCTGTGAGTCTACAAACCACTCTTTTTTAAGGGTGGTTTTTGTTTTTTATTCTCTTTTGAAAAATAAAACTGAATTCGTCACAAAAGTTGTGGACCCCAGCAAAAAGTTGAGTTCATCTGAATAGAAAAAAGGTCATGTTCTTTACCAATTAGAATCAACAGTTGTGGAGATAGGGTTTGACGCAAGGTTTTAAGTTTGTGTATGCTTTATTTTAAGTGAACTAAGAAGGGATCGATTTTCAATCGATCTGAAGAAGCGAGCGAATAGTCACAAAGCTTCATCAGCGACGAAGTTGCATTACATAGCCTCCTAAAATAAAGTATTCGAATCACTAATTCTTTGTGCCTATAAAATTTAGAATAATCAATCGGTATTCAATTGTTTTGCCACAACTTTTAAGAATGATCCTATTTTTACCGTTCACGAAATCAATATTTTTTAGAGCCATAGAAAAAAGTATGTCTTCTGAAAATCCTTCTATCAATGGACGAATGTTCATCCAGGTTAAATAGATTTGAATTCCATATATGGCAACCAGATATTAAATTATAAAAACTTAGCGCCAGATAAGGATAGATGGCTTTATAAAAAAAAATCAAACTCAAATCTGGTTCCTTATTTCCAATCACTTCCTCATAAAAATATCTAGCTGCAATTACAATATTCGCCAGTCCATTTATGGTACTCATATAAAATACTGATGAATTGATTATTAATTCACCCGTCTTATTTCGGTTAAAAATACTTGTTACTGCAATTACAGAATAGCGAGGTCAAAAAACTTTTATAAGGACCAAAAAACAATGAAATTTGCAGTCTTAAGAATGTGAATAATCAATTGGAGTCAAAAAAAATACACCAAGAAAACATTATAGAAAAATGTAGTTGATTTTAGAATAAACTACAAAAAAACATTGCGAAAATATATGTTTTCTAAGTTGTAACCCTATTAATAATTCACTAATTAATAGTACGATAAAAGAGAGGGAACATCAATAATTACTCAAAAGAAATAGAATTCTATTTTACTACAAAAAGCCTATCCAGAATAGTCTTTCCCTCAAATCATCAATTTTATAAAAACTAATTTCCAATAATAATGAAAGTACCATTAAAAACAATATTTAGCTGGTTCGAAAAGGGTGATATGCCCACAGAAAATCAGTTTCAGCAGACCTTTTCTTCATTCCGACATTTAGATGAGAACATCAAAATGGAAGAGGTAACGGGTTTAAATGAAACTTTTCAAAAAACAGTATCCAGCACCACTTTTACAAATCATCTGCAAGATGAAAGCGCACACGATTTAGTGCTCGCAAAACTTAATGCATCCAATCTTACTGCTAGAAATGTAGAAGAATGGAAAGAAAAATTAAAGATCAAACTAGCAGCCACTATAGACGATGGTGAAGAGACCGGAAATGTCTTTACAAAGAAGCAAATCGAGGAACTTGTAAATATACTTCAGGAGCAGATAGAATTGCTTAAAGGTTCGGGAGCAAATTCTTCTTTTGGAGGAATTTTAAGGCCTACTGATCATATTATTGTTAAACCTGGATCAGCAAAATGGTTTTGGGCAGGGAGTGGAGTTTACGAAAATGCTTCAGGAGTTAAGATTGAAAATTTCGGAATCATTTCCTTTGACGGTTCTGTTTGGTCTGTTCTGGAGGTTAATATGCCTGGAGGTGGAACAGATGGTTTTATTGATTTAACACAAGAAGATTAAAATGAGATATACAGGAAGAATTTATTTTACAAATTATGAAAGATCGGATAAAGAAGTTGCAGATAACTTCATTTATCCCGTGATGTTCTTCATTAAAAATGAAGAAGGAAAAATCATTAAACAGATTGCCTATTCAGCTTTAGGAGAAAAGTCAGAAAGTGAATACGGAACTGGTGGGGGACCCGGAGGAGGCAATGGAATTGTTTTCCGCGCAAAATCTGAAATACCTGCATCGTTCGTAAAATCATTTGGAAGTGAGGTTAGATTAGTTTTTTCATGGTCATCCATCGACAGCGTTGATGGTAGTGAGACTGGCGGAGGAACTGCGAGTATTTTAAAAGGAAACACAATCCTATTTAATAAAAACATTAATCAGGGAGCCAATGATATAGATATAACCCCATATATTTTGGCGGGAGATAATACAATAACGCTTAGTATCACCGATAGTTATGGAAATAATAGGAAATTAAAATATGATATTCAAACAATAGCACTTGCTTTAAGTACTACATACGACAAGACCACTATTAATTCGGGACCCATCATTTTCCGATATATTCCAACCGGAAATGTTGAGAAGACGATTCATTTCAAATTAAATGGATCAGATCTTCCGCCAGTAGTTACTTCAATTAATAACAAAGAGCTTCTTTATGAAATTCCTGCACAGTCGCACGGAGTTCATATTTTAGAGGTGTATATGACCGCTGATTTGTCAGGAGAAATCATTGAGAGCAATCATTTATTTACAGATATTATCAGTGTTGTTGCCGGTAATTTAACGCCTCTGGTTTCTTCAGCCAATAATGTTGTTGCTAATCAATATGCTCCAGCTTCGATTGAATATCTGGTGTATTCACCATCGTCAAATTATAGCGATGTTGAGATTTTGGTCGATGGAGTGAAGGTTTCTGAATTACTTGTAAATAGAAGTTTGCAGAAGTTCACCTATACATTTACGGACTCAGGGGCACACACTGTGACTTTTAAATGTGGCAATGTCACGAAAAATACTTCAGTAGTTGTAGCAGCATTTGATATTCAAGTTGAAGCCGAAACGTTAGGCCTGGAATTATTTTTAAGCAGTCGAAACAGAAGCAATTCAGAGATTAACAAAAACGAGTGGAAATACAAAAACCTGTCATGTACTCTTACAGATTTTGATTTCAGCACCAATGGATGGATTCAGGATTCAAAGGGTTCTGTGGCGCTTAAAGTGAGCGGAAATGCAAGGGTTGAGATTCCTTTCAAGATTTTTGATAACGATTTTAAAACAGGTGGTAAAACATTAGAATTTGAATTTTCAACTTCAGATATAAAAAACAGTGACAGTACTATTTTTTCTTGTAAAAATGGAAATGTTGGATTTGTTGCTACTTCAAATTCGTTTTCGTTCAGTTCTGAGCAGGACAGTACGTCCATATTTTTTAAAGAAGAGGAAAGGATTCGTGTAAGTGTAGTTGTTACAAAGGTTGCAGATCAAAGATTGGTATTTGTGTATATCAATGGAATTATATCTTCATTATATCAGTATAATTCATTAGACAGCTTTTTACAACAAGCTCCTCAAAACATTACCATTGGAAGCAGTGATTGTACTATTAATCTATATAATATCAGGGTTTATAATAATAATCTAAACGCCGACCAGATGTTGTCGAATTTTATTGCTGATATGGATAACCTGGTTGAAAAAGTCAACATTTACGAGAGAAATAAATTGTACGATGCATTCGGAAATTTGTCCTACGATAAATGTTTACAATCAATTCCATGTTTAACCATTGTTGGAGATCTGCCAACTTATAAAGGCGATAAAAAAACAATTGTGGGTGAGTATGAAAATGCTCAAGATCCTACAAAATCGTTTTCTTATGTAAATGCGAGTATTGATGTTCAGGGTACATCATCACAATATTATCCCCGAAAAAACTTTAAAATCAAATTTAATGGAGGTTTTAAAAATGGTGAAATAAATTCTTCAAAATACAAGCTTCGTGACAATTCATTGGCGGAAAAGACATTTACTTTTAAAGCTGACTTCATGGAATCTTCAGGTTCTCACAACATTGGTTTGGCGAGGCTTGCACAAGATTCTTTAAATCAATTGGGTTATTTGGTTCCACCACAATTGGTAAATCCAAATATCAGAACAACGATGGATGGTTTTCCAATGCTTATATTTCACAGAGCGACACCAGATTCGGAGCGTATTTTCTTAGGAAAATATAATTTTAACAATGATAAGTCGAATGAAGCAACGACAGGTTTTACAGGTGGTCAGGAATGCTGGGAATTTTTAAATAATACGTCAGATAATACCTTATTTATTGCTACAGATTTTCAAAGTGTAGACGGAAATGGTAAGCATTTATGGAAAAATGATTTTGAGGGACGATATCCGGAAAATAATGAAGATACATCGAATCTTGAAGCTTTGCATAAATGGATTGTGAGTTGCAAAAATAATCCTGCAAAATTCAAAACTGAGGCTCCAGACCATTTTAACATTCAGTTTTTACTGTTTTATTATGTATTTACTGAGTTTTTTGCAATGGTCGATCAGCGCGCTAAAAATCAAATGTTTGCGATGTATCCGGATGCGCAAGGAAACAACCGTTGGTATCTTATATTTTATGATAATGATACGGTTTTGGGTCTTAATAACGAAGGCCACAATGTGTATGATTATTGGGTGGAAGCTCACGACCAGGTAGGAAGTGGTTTTGTCTGGAATGGCGCGCTTTCAGAGCTTTGGAAATTGGTTGAAGTTGCTTTTGATACTGAGATTACGGCTTTGTATCAGAAAATGAGAACTTCAGGAATTCTGACTTATGATAAGTGCAATACTTATTTTAACACATTAGAATCTGACAAATGGGCGGAAAGTATTTTTAATGAAGATGCGAAATATAAATATATAGATCCTTTGGTTGTTGCAGGGAACGGAAGTTACTTATACACTGCACAAGGTTCAAGAAAATCGCACAGGAATTATTGGTTATTAAATAGATTCAGATATATGGACGGAAAGTATGACACCTCTACTTTCTCATCTGATTATATCACGATGCGACTTTATACCCCTTCGGGCACGCCTGTAGTTGCTCCCAATGCTAATTTTTTATTAACGGCTCAGAAAGACGGCTACACTAAAATTAAGTTTGGTTCCTATATCAACCGTGCGAGGCTTAGAAAAAATGTTTCATCTTTAGTTCAAGCTCCGGCTATTACTTTTAACGATACAGAAACCATTATCTATGGTGCCTCTGCAATTAAAGACCTTGGAGATTTGTCAGGAAAGTATCTAGGTACTTTAGATGTTTCAAAAGCGACGAATTTATCGAGACTTCAAATTGGAAGTCAAATTTCCGGTTATTCAAATCAAAATTTGAGAAACTTGTTTATTGGTAATAATACAATTCTGGAGGAGTTGGATGTAACGAATTGTCCAAATCTAAAACAGTCAATAGATCTTACTGCTTGTACAAGTATTAAAAGAGTTTCTGCTGCAGGAACAGGAATATCTTCGGTATTATTGCCGAAAGGTGGCTTGCTTACTTCCTTAATTTTGCCAAGTACAGCAAGTACTTTAATATTAGATAATCAAAAATTTATTACCAATTCTAACTTAACTTTTACAGCAAGTTCAATTAAAACACTTGTTATCAAAGACTGCCCTTTAATTAATGTAAATAATATTGTTTCTTATCTAAAAAATGTAAGTCGATTAAGGGTTAATAATCTGAATGGAAGTAGTGCTTCTAGTGAGATTTTTTTTCCTATCATTAATGCTAAAGGTATTGATGATTCGGGTAACACAACGCCTCATTCTGTAGTTGAAGGAATTTGGAACTTTACTACCATATATCAAGAAGATAAAGATTTCATGGAAGCCAATTGGCCAGACTTTAAATTTACATTTTCAAATGTTGCCACTTTCATTCAAATTTCGAGTGCGATCAGGAAAGCTACATTATTAAATGTCTTTGATACCAACGGTGATGGAGAACTCAGTTTTGCGGAAGCAAGAGCTGTTATCAATATTCCTGCTGACACTTTCAACAAATCTGTTAATGCCTCGAGAGACCTTTCTTACAGTTTTGATGAGTTTAGATTTTTCACGAATGTGGAGACAATTGGAGATAGAGCATTCAATTCAAATAAATTGGAAAGCATTATTTTTCCTCCCAATATAAAGAAGATAGGTTCTAATGCATTTTACTTTCAGTATAATGCTGTTATAGTCGGAAATTTTGATAAGCTAGAGGAACTTGGTGATGCTCCATTTTTTGGAAAATACTTAGATATTAATTTATTTAAGAATGTTAAAACTTATACAGCAAATTCATTTACGTACATGTATCCGAGAGCGGGGAAATATTCTCTTCCTTATATCACAAGAATTTTCAGTGGCATGCTTACTAATAATGTAGGTTATGAAACTGTTGAAGAGCCTGTTTCCAATCTTGTTGATTTATCCGGGTGTACGAGCTTAGAAAGAATGGATTCGTTCGGTTTGAATTTAAGACCTCTTAAGGGAGATAATGAAGTTACTATTATTCTTCCGGCTTCCATTAACTACCTGGAAAACTACTGCATGCCTATGAATCCATCTGCAGGTCAATCAAGCGTTACAAAAGTAATAATAAAAATTTTGGCAACGACACCTCCTATTTTAGTAGGAACAAACATAGTTTCTGATGGGGTTATTATTGATAAAGTAGAAATTCATGTACCTGCAGCAAGCGTTTCTGCTTATAAAACGGCAACCAATTGGAGCTATTTCGCCGCAAAAATTTATCCGATAACATAATAATAAAATATGACACAGACAGACAATATAATAAAAGCAGAGCCAGGGAAATGCTTTAAAAGAAAAATAGATGGGGTTGTTTTTGGCGATGAAATCTATTTAGGAACAACTTACTATCTCGACGGTATACGGCTCGAAACTCCAATTCAGGAAACTCCTGATGATTTTGAAGAAATTGATATCGAGGTTCAAACAGAAGAAATTGATTAAAAGATGATAAATTTATTACTTATTTCCCGAACGGAAATTTATAACGAGTCCTGACAATATGATAAAGATCTTAGGGCAAAAATAAATAATTATAAAATTTACATGTTTAAAAATCTCAAAATACGATCGAATATAATGGCAAATCAGTTAGAATAATATAAATACGAATGTGTTTTTATGATGTAAGCTTTGATAGAACTATAAGGTCTTCAACTATTTGGTTCGACATTTGTTCGCTTTTGACTACAAACCACTCTTTTTTAAGGGTGGTTTTTGTTTTTTATCTTTTTTGAATAATATTCCTCTTTCCTAAAAATTTTAAAATAGATGCTAGCTTATACAGATCATAATCGATCATCTGGCGTTCACCCATTACCACTTTTTGTAAGAACGCCCAATCTTCAGTAAGGCTTCCCATTGTAAAATTTTCAGGTTTTTCATACGGGTCATACAAGTCTTCATCTAAAATATTCCAGTACAGGTCATCATCAAGTACTATGACTTCTGCATCGCCTAGTTTACTCAATTCATCTGATAGATGTACGATAAGATTTTTTACATCCGAAACTTTCAGGACCGGATTATTATTTTCCATGATTGTATTTTTTTATTTACTCTTTAAGCGCATTCAACACCTCTATAGCTTTTGCAGCATCCTTCTCATCCACAAATATATGATCATGAAAATAGGCCGCCACGACATTGCAACTAATTCCTGCATCACTTAAAGCTTGTGAAAACTTTGCCGTCAAACCAACAGCTGATAAAGAAGAGTGAACCTCCAGAGTGATCCATGAAGCGACATAGCTGAAGTCTAAGTTTAACGCTTCCGCATCTTCTTTTTTGATTACAATCGTTACACTTTCCGTCTCTTTAAACAGAAACAAAATTTTTGACATAGGAATTGTATCGATGTCATTGACTGTACAATACACATATTTCCCTTCATTAAGTGCCGGATTTAAATTTTTCAAAATATTCTTTAAACTAATTTCGCCCTCCATAATCGATTATTTTTTATTTTGAAACCTACTGGTGGTTTCCTATTGATGATGGGATAAAATTAGTGATATATTTTGATCAAAATACGTTTGTTTAATTCCTGATTTTTATTTTATGCATTAAAGTAATATACTTACCACAGCATTTCTTTTAAACCATACAACCCAACAGTCTCATTCAATATCACTTATCATTTTTTATACGAAACGGTATTCTCACAATATCCACTACCTTTTCGCCACGGTTATTCTTTCCTGCCACCCATTTTATTTTATCGGTTGATTTTACAGCTGCCGCCTTTACCTCATCATTGAATGGTCCGCTTTTTCCATAAGTAGAAATATTGATCACATCTCCTTCGTCATCAATCTTTAGTATAATTTCTGTATTCAGGTTCTTGGGAAGGGAGGCCAATGCAGTTTTATTCAAATTGGTTTCCACTTTTTTTACAAAAGCTTTATTACCATCAGGGAACTGTGCCGGGAAGGGATTTACAGGCGGCGGCGGAACTGAAAAATCCTGTGGCTGTTTTGATTCATATTTATTAACCAGTTTTGGATCTGGTTTTCCTTTTGTATTCTGTGAAAATGCAACCGTTGACGAAACAACACAGATGATGAGTATTATTTTTTTCATGATTATAAGATGTATAAGTGGGTTAAAATATGGGTAAATCATACTCCTTTCTATCTGATAGTGAATATCTTTTACCAACCATCCTAAATTAGCAAAAAAACTAATCAAGTCTCAATAAAAAAACCCCTAAAAAGTAAAACTTATCAGGGGTATTTATTTTTCAAATGACATTCATTATTTCTTAAGATCATCAATTTCATCCTGAATCGATTTGATTCTGTCTCTCAGTTCCTGGCTTACTCTTCCGGGAATCTTTTTCACTTTTCTAAGATCAAGAGCCAGCATAATGGAAGCCACTCCCATAAAAATAAAGGAAACCCCAGTGAGTGTCACTAAAGAAATCCCTGTAAATATAGGATTGAATATCAGTAATAAAGAAAAAATGATGCCTCCTACACTGGCAAGAGCAACATTTCCCCAGCTCATTATTTTCATACTTTTCAGGTCAAAGGCAAAACCCAGCAGCTGAAAGGAACGGAATAACAGCGTAAATCCGATCACAAACGGAAGTACGGTCATTGAAATCTGAGGATTGGCGATAAGATAAACCCCGATTGCCGTAGTCAATAGTCCACTGACAAGGAACCAGCCCCAGCCCTGTAATGATTTGCTGTTTTGGAGGGAAAAGAATATTTCCGTGATTCCGGAAAATAAAAAGGAGACACTAAAGAAAACAGAAAGCGTCACATACGTAGCAAGGGGTACGCTGAATACATAAAAACCGCAGATCAGAAAAAGGATTCCGAAAATCAAAGGGATGTACCAATGTTTTACCGTGTTGGTAAGCGTCTGAAATAAATTAGCCATAGGTGTCTTTTTTAGTCTTGCCTACTTTGGAGAGCGGTGTTCGGCTTGTCCGCAGGAATTCCAAACAGGCTATAATTTTCACCCGAATTTGAAATACAACCTTTACTAAGGTACGAAAAATAATGGATCAAAGCATCAAAATCATCCATGAATCAGTATTTAAAGGATAGGATTTAAGGGCCCATCATACAAAAACATCTCAAGGAAATAGTGGGTATGAGCCGTTTTCTATGAGATGTTTTTAAGAAATTACTGATCTTTATTAATTGCCTATTTCAAAAGGTTTCCTGCAGGCTGCTGCTGGGTAACGCAATGTACCATTCCCCCGTTTTCGTACAGGTTCCGTACATCTATTCCTATAACTTTTCTACCCGGATACTGCTCCTGAATGATCTTATTGGCCACAGCATCATTAGGATCTCCGTAATTAGGAACCAGCACCACTGTATTGGCAACGTAATAATTGACATAAGAGCCTTTTTCATCCAGCTGTTTTCCATACGCCGTTTTCACTTTATTTTTGGTAGCCGGCAGATAGACTTTCTTATATTCTTTTCCATTGACATTGGAAGCAGTATACAATGTGTTGACATCTTTTTCGGAAAGCCCAAGCTCCAGAAGGTCATCTTCTTTCATCGTGATCATAGTACGACCGTCAACGAATTTCATAAAACCATCAATGTGCATATCGGTAACATCTAATCCTGTCACCCCGTCCAGCCAGATCACTTTTGATACTCCGTAATAGGTTTCAAACATTTCTTCGGCTTCTTCCTGAGTGATTCCTTTGTTTCTTGTCGCTCCTTTTTTCTGACTGATCACTGAGCTTTTACAAGCCATCAGCACTCCGTTTCCATCTGTTTCCACAGACCCGCCTTCATTCACCATTTCTTCATTCAGATCAATCACTTTTACGCCCAGATCTTTTCCTATACGTTGCGGAATTTCATCACAGTTTTCAAAGTCAAATTTTTCACCCCAGCCATTGAAGCCCCAATCTTCTATTAAAACATTTCCTTTTTGATCTTTCACGAAAATAGGTCCGTTATCCCTGATCCAAACATCATCTGTAGGATAAATTCTGAAATCAATATTTTTCAGCGGAATTTTATTCTGTTCCAGAAGGTTTACGATTCTGTTTTTTTCTTCGGTATTATAAGCAATAATGTGAACTTTCTCTCCTTCCTGTAATGCTTTGGTCATATCAATCCAGGTCTGCTCTACTCTTTTACGGTAAGTATCGCCATGCTGATAATGATGCGGCCATTGTAACCAGGTTCCTTCGTGACGTGAAGATTCTTCCGGAAAATGATAAGTAGTCTGTGCCCTATTTACGATAAAACTCAATGCTAAAATGAGTGTGAATAATTTTTTCATATGTTTTAAAATTTCTTTCCTATAAAAACACCGAAATTGACATCGGTTTCAAAATCCTTTCCGGTCTGAGAAATATTACTTCCTATCCCGAACTGCATTTTTTTCTGATTTTCTATCCCTAAACGAACAACCTGGCTGCTGGCCTGATGTTCTTTAAAACTGAAGTCTGATTCTACAATCAGCATGCTGTAAAAGTTGAGTTTCTCATTGATTTTCGGAGTATATTCCAGTAAAGTATACAATCCAAGCCCCAATTCTTTTGCTTTTGTAGAATAGGTTACTGCAGGGAAAATACTGATATTCCAAACTTCATTTTCTTTTCCATAAGCCAGCCCTACAGATGGCATAATATCTTCTTTTGAAATATGGACTCCAGCAGAAACACCAAGATTTCTTCCGATTCCGTAATTGAGATTCTGATAGACTTCAGGATTTATTTTTTGTGATTTATAATCATAAGCGAGGGTTGCCGAAGCGAAATAATTCCATTTTCCACTGAAATCTTTATTATAAATTCCCAGCAGTTCAGTTTCTTTATTTCCCCCATATGCCTGCACAGAAATTTGTGATTGGGCACAAAAAGGCAGTAATACGAGGAAGAGAAATATATTTTTCATTCTATCTGTTTTTTGAAGTTTTACATTGCAAATTCATCATTGTGATGATTTACAGGTGCAAAATTAGGTCTCTCAAAAAAACAAATCTTGTCCTAAATTGACATTCTATTCATACAGCGAAAAAAATAAATACAGGAAATCATATCTCCTGCTTCCCATTGTAAATATTCTTCAAAAGCTTCTGAATGATCTGGTAAAGCAAATTGTTCAGCAAGCCCAAAACGATGGAAAGAAGGATCTATTTTCAAAACAGATCCATTACTAATTTACAGAAATTTAAAACAAAAAAAAGATGGAAATCAAACGACTTCCATCTTTCCAAACCTCTTTAGGCTTCTTATATTGTTAGCTAGGTTTATATAATTTATACATGACAAACAGGAATCCTATCCATATCGGAATCAGAATTACCTGAATTTCCATTCCCGTAATGCTCATTAATCCTAAAATAAGAACTAAAAATGCAATACAAATGTAATTGGAAATCGGATAAAATATAGACGGGAACTTCGACTGAATTCCCTCACGGGTAATGGCCTTTTTGAATTTCAAATGTGTATAGCAGATCATCAGCCAGTTAATAATCAATGTAGATACCACTAAAGCCATCAGGTATTGAAACGCTTTTTCCGGTACCAGTTTATTGATAATAATACAGATTCCTGCAAAGCATGAAGAGATAATGATCGCATTGGTAGGTACTGAATTTTTATTAAGCTTTTTCAAAAACTTAGGTGCATTCCCCTGCTGAGCCAATCCGAAAAGCATACGGCTGTTACTGTACACGCTACTATTATATACGGATAAAGCAGCAGTAAGTACAATAAGATTAAGAACATTCGCTATCAATACATTGAATTGAATCACTTTACCAAAAAGACTGAATTCCATTCCATTCAAATTCTCAAATACCATTACAAACGGACTTGATCCTTCTGTAATCTGTCTCCACGGGCTTAATGAGAACAGGATTACTAAAGCTCCTACATAGAAAATTAAAATTCTATAGATCACCTGATTAGTTGCCTGAGGAATGGTTTTCTCCGGGTTTTTAGCTTCTGCTGCGGTAATTCCGATCAGTTCCAATCCTCCGAAAGAGAACATGATCATGGCCATTGCTGCAAACAACCCTGAATATCCGCTATCCGTTTTATTGAATAATCCTTTCGGGAAAAATCCACCGTCGTTCCATAAGTTTGTAATAGTAGCTTTTTCTCCTCCGGTCCCACTGATCAACAGATATACACCGAAAACAATCATTGCAATAATCGCAATCACTTTGATGATGGAAAACCAGAATTCTGTTTCTCCATAGACCTTTACAGAAGCAAGATTAAGGGCAGTGATGACGACAAAAAAGAATAAACTGGAAACCCAGAGTGGGATTTCCGGCCACCAGAAATGAATATAATGTCCAATGGCTGTAAGCTCGGCCATACTTACGAGGATATAAAGAATCCAGTAGTTCCACCCTGAGGCAAAACCTGGAAAATTTCCCCAATATTTATAGGCAAAGTGACTAAAACTTCCCGATACCGGTTCCTGAACAACCATCTCCCCCAGCTGACGCATGATAAAAAAGGCAATGATTCCGGCTAAAGCATACCCTAAAATAACCGATGGTCCGGCTAATACGGCTGCAGGTCCTATTCCCAGGAATAATCCTGTTCCTATGGCACCTCCAAGGGCTATTAATTGTATGTGTCGATTTGTTAATCCTCTAACTAAAGTCTCGTTTTGTCCTGTTTTATTTTCGTTGCTCATTGAATGAATTATTCGGTCGCTAAATATATAAAAACTTTTCAGAGAAATTCGCATTCTATGGGGTAAATTGGCAATTCATCCCACAATGCCCGTCTTCGTTTTAGGCCGGAATTGATAAATATCTTTATGATAATTTTAGCGTAATGAATCAGTTGGTAGGTATGCATACATAATAGTTTCAGTTCAACTGCCCGCAGGATTTATCAAAATAAAAGTTTAACTGAAGTTTATTGCAACTAAAAAGAGTCTTACTTCCTAGGTTTGCATTATCAAAAAATACGGATTAGAAACACAAGCTACTTAAACACAAAATCAATATGACCTTCCCAAGTAATTTGAGAAGGTCATTATGTATGATTACTACAATTGAGTTTAAAGAAAAAGGCGAATTGATTCTTACCTATTTTCCAATATTTAAATTCTATTATTTTAAATTAAATCTGATCTTTTACCTGTTTTTTTTAAGCCCAGCTTAGCTTTATTGAAATAATTCAGTCCAATTCTCTACCTATACTAAAATGACATATATCTGTCATTTCACAAATCTTTCTGATCAATTAATTTCGTAACAAAGTAAAAATGAATACGATATTAGCATCTACCTTAACTATTTATAAATACCCTCAATAATACTTGCAAAATATTAAAGTAACTAATTTAAAAAAAATAAAATCTAAGATGAAAAAAAAATTATTATCAATCATGACCATATTCTCCATAGTTCATGCTTTTGGACAGGTAGGTATTAACACCGATACTCCAAAATCTACTCTACATATAGAGAAAGGTAAAGTAACAGGTAATCCTGATGGTGTAATCGTTCCACGATTTGATGTTTATGATCTTGGTACTAAAGATAGTCAATACGGAAATGATCAAAATGGCACATTGGTATTTATTACCAGTGAAACAGCTGGTACTACGGCAAAAACAGTAAATATTCTAGAAAAAGGATTCTATTTTTATGATAGTATACAATCTGTATGGGTAGCAGTGGGGTCCTATGCGGGAGGACAACCGCTTGCGGTTTGGGTAAGAAACCCTTCCGGACAAAGAGTGGAACTAGCTGTAAAATCTGATGGCTCTTCAAGAACTACAGGAACCGAATTTGTAGCAACTGATAATGGAAATGTTGGTATAGGCAAAGCAGAACCAGATTCAAATGCGATGCTTGATGTAACTTCATCTAATAAAGGAGTATTGTTACCACGTCTAAGCACCGCACAGAGAGATCAGATCCCAGCAGCCCTGGCCAACGGATTACTGATTTATAATACAACGCAGAACTGTTTCAACTACTATGACGACAATGTTGCCAAATGGTTAAGTCTCTGTGGTACGCAAGCACCTGCAAAATTCACCTTACAGGATTGCACTTCTTCCCCATCTGGCCCATCTGGTACTTATAAAGCAGGTACAGCTGTTACATCAGCAAATACTTATACAATAAGCGTGAACGTATCTGAACCTGGAACCTACACGATAACAGCTAATACTACGAATGGATATAGTTTTACTAAATCTGGTACATTTACTCAAACAGGCATTCAGACTATAGTTCTGGACGGCCAAGGAACACCTAGTACAGGGCCTAGTACAGACACTGTATCTCTTATATTCAATGGAATTTCAGTGGCTTCTTCTTGTGCTACAATCAGTGTAGCTGGCAATACAACATCATTCAAAGTAAACTGTAGTGGGCTTTCAAAGAATGGAGTCTATACAAAAGGAACTACAGCTACTTCAGCAAACTATATTGATGTACCAATAACTTCCGTTACAACGCCGGGTACAGCTACCATTACTACCAATACGACTAATGGACTAACGTTTTCTTCCGGACCGGTTAATATTACTACAAGTACTTCCAGTATAAGACTGTATGCCCAAGGCACACCTAGCAATACAGACAATGGTACCCTGTATACCTATACATTTACCGCACCTGGTAGCAGTCCGTGTAGTTTTGGAGTCACCGTAGGATCTACGATAGGTACATTTAATAATCCTGCACCAAGCTGCCAGGCTATTTATGATGAATTTAATTCTTCAGGTACTTTAGTAGCCAATGATGGAGAATACTGGATCGGAACCTCAACTTCTAATCGGTATAAAACTAAATGTGATATGGTAGACGCCGTAGAAGCAACTGCACTGGATAAGGAAGTGGGAGGATATACTTTATTAATGTCTTATTCTGAAGGGGTTGCAGATACTAAGAATAGATTTGGAACCAATGGTGTATTTAATTGGGGAGGAACAACTCTGGATAATACGAATGTTGTGACCACACAAACAGGTACTATGAATTATAACGAATTCAGAATTACCACAGCTGAGAAAACAAGATGGGCAGGTAAGGCAACAAGAGAAATATTCACCGATCAGCCAACCAATGCCAATGTTACACTTGCATCTTATTTTAAATATCCAGTATCAAACATAATTACAGGAAGTCAATCGGAGTTCCGTGGAGCAAGTGCTTTGACGGTGACAGGTAAGTATCTTGGAAAAACATTCAATGTCGTAGGAAATACTAACGGAACTGCCAAGGTAAGTATTGATGGAATCCTTATTAGTAATTATAACATGTTTTATAATACAACTTATAACAATCATTGGGATCAGGGAGGCTACTATTATGCACCTACTATCATGAGTAACGGAACTAATAATGCAATTATTTCCAATTGGCCATTATGGGTTGTGGGAGAATATGTAAATGTAATGCCTTTTGGATATTGTGTAGCCGGAATTCAATCCGTAGGCATCAGTGGTCCAGCACAAGGTGGCTATCCTAGTAAGACAATGACTGATGTTTGTATACCGAATGACACAAACCTAGGTAAACATCCCGGAGTAAATGGTACAGATGGATATGTATTGCAATGGTGGGCTAAATAAACCGAATGCTAATTACTGATTATGCAGAATATTAGTCTTTCTATATAAAGATGCATAATTGGAATATCTACTAAAACTATATGTTTTGTGATGAGGCTGCCCAGGTAAAAATTAAAAATGTTTTATACTGAGCAGCCTTTTCCATGTAGCAGAAAGGGGAAGTCTTATGAGAATGGGACATTAAAAGCTAATTTTCAAAATCATACATCGTTACTGTGAATATGAATGGAAGGACGACAACGTTGGATTGCTCTGGATTATAAAAAATGGTCCCTTTGTTTCCAATAGAATTATATAGGTAACAATACTAGGGATACAAGATCGACTGGTGATTTTTGAGACGCCGGAAATAAAATCTAAATAGACCGCAGCATCATTGCGGGGTATAACAAAAGACAAAACAGTCATGAATTTTAAAAAAATACATATAGGAAGTATCGTGGAAAGAAGGCTGAAAGAATGCGGGATAGAAATGTCGCGAATATGCAATTTTATGAAGTGTAGTGAAAAGGAGATAAAGGAAATGTATTTGCAGGAAGATTTTTCTACATTGGTGCTTTTAAAGTGGAGCAAACTATTGGAATATGATTTCTTTAGGATTTATTCACAACATCTTATTCTGTATGCTCCTCCTACAACTATCAAAATAATGAAAGAACAGGAAGACCATAAAATCAGTTTGCCACAGTTTCGAAAAAAGCTTTACACGAAGGAGGTTATTGATTTTATAATTTCTCAAATCGAATCAAAAGAAATGTCAAGAAATGAGGTAATAGAAAAATATAGGATTCCAAAAACTACACTTTATAAATGGATCAATAAACATCTAAATTCAAAGCCCGATGCCCCTTTATCCAACCCTAAATGAAGAAAATAATTTCGCTGAATGAAAGATTTTTTAGCCAGTCTAAGGAAGAACTTCTGTCAAAAATAGAGGAAGGATTTATTTTCTATTTCGAGAGCGAGTGGTATTATATTTTAAAAAGATATTGCTTCGGAAGAAAAAGAATATTGATCATAGAATTTAGAAAACAACACTGTAATTGCTCGGTATAGTATACCTTTTTAAAATATGGAAAAATATAATGACCCTAACTATAATCAGATCTATTCGGATATTATTCAAAAGCAATATCCTGAAAAAATGGCACAATGCAGGGAGCTTCTTATGAAAAGTCCTCTTTCTGCGATGGAAATTCTGGATTTAAACCAAAGAATATTTGGAAAATTAGAGAAGATTAATCAAAAATACCGTTCTTACAATAAATCTGATATATTACAAATTTTGGATTATCAAAAGAGATATAATCTGAACAACAAGCAATTGGCAATTCATTTCAATATTAGCCGTAATTCTGTTACGAAGTGGAAAAGATTTTTTTTATAAATAGAAACAATTATGTTTTTATCAGATAGATTGCATTGAAAAAATAAAGGATCAAAATATTTAATCATTAAAAAAAGCGGGATTATAAGTTATTATATAAACCATTAATTCAGCTGAGGTTTTAGTATTTGTTTTCTTTCTGAGGTTTCGTTTATGATTTTCTACCGTATGATAAGATATGAATAGCTCCTTGGCAATTTCAGGAGAATTGAGACCCTGCCCCATTAATTTTAATATTTGTTTTTCTCTATCGGTAATTACCGGAAATTTCGTCTCTATTTCTTTGATGCCCTGCTCAAAGTACTTATAGTAATACATCATCTTTCCGCTCATATAATCAATAACTGAAATCAATGGCTTATTGATGATCCTGAAGTGAGATAAATCATAAACAATATAGAGAATACTTTCAATTTTTCCTCTTTTATTAATATAAATATCAGGTATTTGTATCATTACCCATGTATATTCATTATGTGCATTAAGTGCCCTTGCATATATATTGAATTTAAAATCTTTTCTTTTATTGTTGTTCATATCCTGATAAGTTTCAGAAGCAAATTTGATTGCTGCCAATACATAAGATCTGTCCTCTACATGAAATTGTTCTATAATAAATTGGAGACTTTGATTTAGCCAATCTTCTTTCGTATATGGGGTCAGTTGATGAATATTTTCGCTTACCCACTTTAGTTTCATTTCTGTATTATTATGTATAAACCAATAAAAAGAACTCATGGCAAATCTTTTTGCCATTCTGATTGTATTTTCAAATATTTTATAATAATCACTTATTCCAAATTCAGTATTTGAAACTTTCATTTTCTTTGAAAATTCTTCAATATTTATAGGAGTGATTTTATTTCTCATTACAGAATATAAAAATTTAAGTAAAAAGTCAACTCAATTTTAAATATACTCTGTATTTTATACTAGTAAAATGACAGATATCTGTCATTTTAAGCATTCCCTAATTAAGAACATAAATATATTATGAACCCCACTTTGTTCTTTAATAATACAAAAAGAATGAAGAATTTTGTGTTGTGATAGTTTATATTAAATACTCTGCATTTTCAGTTTACAAACCATCACATAGCTCAACAGGCTATTATCTCTGCTTGGAAGAATAAATCATCATAAATACTGTGTTCTCATTTTATATCACCAAATATAGATTTTTTTTAAGAGATTTAAAAAATTACTTCTTCATCGCCATCTTTATCATCAGGTTCATGGCTCAAAACACAATTCTAACACAACAAAATAATGACCTCCCCTGATCATTCTTGGGAGGTCATTACATATAGTTTTAGCAGAGATAAAACTGAAAAAATTAAAGAAACTCTTTCGGAACCGAAATATTATTTTTTTTCATGTATTCCAGAAGTCCCTGGTATTTATCTTCATATCCGTCTGTACTGCACTGGTGCGAAATGCTGCATATATCGGAAGGCTTAATGTCTAAAATAGCTGATATTTTAGTAAGGATTTCCAGGTTGATCTTCACCTTAGAATTCTCAATATCTGAATATGCTTTCTGGGAAATCCCCATTTCAAAAGCCATATACTCCTGCGTAAGATCTTTGCTCCTACGAATTTTTCTGATATTTTGTCCACACACTTTCATCCTTTTTGTTTTAGTAGTTTTCGGTATATTTTAGAAGATTATCTATTAGCCTCTAACAAAGTTAATAAATACCTTTGGCAAAACATTATACACGTTACATGATATTTATTTTCATCATAGAAAAAGCTGGAAAATAAGCCTCTTTTCAGAGAAAATATCACTTCGGTAAACACTATTGGAATTTATGGAGACGCAAAAATTTAATTATGACAATAATATTGTCAGAGCATTCCTCTATGCTACTATCGCATTCGGACTTGTAGGATTTCTGCTCGGGCTTACGGCCGCACTGATGCTTTTTTATCCTGAATTGCCTGAATTTTTATTCGGGACGGATGATACAACAATTAAAAGTCTGGCATCGGGTAATATTCAGGGACTGATCAATACTCAGGGTGCTATGGGCTTCGGAAGAATCAGAATGCTTCACACGAGTGCTGTAATTTTTGCTTTTGTCTGTAATTCCTTCTTCTGCGGTGCTTACTACAGTATGCAGCGACTCCTGAAAACAAGAATGTATAGTGATGCGCTTTCATGGATTCACTTCTGGTCATGGCAGTTGATGATTATCTCTGTAGTGATTACATTCCTGATGGGAATCAATACGTCTAAAGAATATGCTGAACATGAGTGGCCTATTGATATTTTAATTACGTTCTCATGGGTCATCTTCGGAATCAATATGTTCGGAACGATTGCCAAAAGAAGGGTAAGACATTTATATGTAGCGATCTGGTTCTATATGGCCACATGGATTGCCGTAGCCATGCTTCACATCTTCAATAACCTGGAAGTTCCTTTATCTTTCACAAGCTGGAAATCTTATTCTGTATATGCAGGTGTAAAAGATGCATTGGTACAATGGTGGTATGGGCACAATGCGGTAGCATTCGTATTAACCACCCCTGTATTGGGTCTGATGTATTACTTTATGCCAAAAGCTGCTCAGCGACCGGTATTCTCATACAAATTATCCATTATTCACTTCTGGTCGCTGATCTTTGTATACTTATGGGCCGGGCCTCACCACCTGCAATATACTGCATTACCGGCATGGGCTCAGGCTGTGGGAACAGGATTCTCTATTATGCTGATTGCCCCATCATGGGGAGGGATGCTGAATGGTCTTCTTACCTTGAGAGGAGCATGGGATAAAGTAAGGGAAAATCCTATCCTGAAATTCTTTGTGGTGGCTGTTACCTGCTATGGTATGGCAACTTTCGAAGGACCTTTATTAGCAACAAAATCATTAAATAAAATCGGGCACTATACCGACTGGGTGATTGGTCACGTACACTTGGGAGCTCTTGGATGGAATGGTTTCATGGCATTCGGAGTAGTTTATTACCTGGTACCAATCATGTGGAGAACACCCCTTTGGTCTAAAAAATTAGCCAACTGGCACTTCTGGCTGGGAACATTAGGAATCATTTTCTATGCAGTTCCGATGTATATCTCAGGATTCACACAGGGATTGATGTGGAAACAGTTCAACCCGGACGGAACTCTATTATGGAAAAACTGGTTAGATACAGTAACCGCAATTATTCCTTACTTTAAAATGAGATTCTTAGGAGGTGTGCTTTATCTGTCCGGAGCAATTTTAATGGTGATCAACGTCATCAAAACGGTTAAAGCCGGTTCATTCCAGAAAGAAGTACCTGCTGAAGCTCCTGCATTAGCCAACATCGGTGGAGCAAGAAAAGAAGGAGAAGGGGTACACTTATGGCTGGAAAGAACGCCTACCCTGCTTGCTATCTTAGCTTTCATTACGGTAGCCATCGGTGGACTTGTGGAAATCATTCCTACCCTATCACTGAAACAAAGTGTTCCTACCATTACCGCAGTAAAACCATACACTCCACTGGAGCTTGAAGGTAGAGATCTTTATATCCGTGAAGGTTGTAACGCCTGCCACTCGCAGATGATCAGACCGTTCCGTGATGAGGTTTTAAGATTTGAAGGAAAAAACGGACAATATTCAAAAGCTGGAGAATTTGTGTATGACAGACCATTCCTTTGGGGATCTAAAAGAACCGGACCGGATCTTCACAGAGAAGGAGGCAGAAACCCGGATTCATGGCACTTCAAACATATGTATAACCCAAGGATTACTTCCGCAGGTTCTATCATGCCACGTTTCCCATGGTTAATTACCAACCAACTGGATCGTACGCAGATGGTGGATAAAATGAAACTGATGAAAAACTCTTTTGATGTACCGTACACAAAAGCTCAGATCGACTCAGCTAATCAGTGGGCAGACAACCAGTCAAAAGCGATTGTAAAAAGAATATATGCAGAAGCTGCTGATGTAAAAGATCAGATGACCAAGGAAAAAACAGCAAAAGGATCAGCTTATATCCCATTGGAACAAAGAGAAATTGTAGCGATGATCGCTTATCTTCAAAGATTAGGTACCGACATCAAGACGACACAGATCCAAACTGCAAGCGTAGACTAATCATTAAAATTGTATTGTCATGAAAACGAGAACCCCTATTTCAATATATATCGCAACCACGATAGGCTTAACGATAATGGCCTTTGAAATGTTCGCCAGCGATTCAGGCTACTTTTCATCACCTTTTTTCTGGGCGTTGATACTGATTGCTATCATCCTTCTTCTCATCATGAATTCCATAGGAGATCTGATCGAAAATGAAAACTTCGCCCGCTTACCGGAAGAAGAAAAACAAAAATATCTGGCAGAAAAAAATGTTCCTTATTACCAGAAACTATGGAACTCTGCTTTCAAAAAGCAGTCTGTGACAGAGGAAAAAGATATTCTGATCGACCATGGTTTCGATGGGATCACAGAGCTTGATAATTCTCTTCCTAAATGGTGGATCGGTCTGTTCTGGTTCGGATGTATATTCTGTGTGGTATATCTTACGGCCTTTACCTTTACAGATTATGCCCATCCGGAAGCTGAGTACACCAAAGAAGCGAAAACGATGCTGGCTTCCATTGAGGAATATGAAAAAAGTGCTCCTCAGATCGATCTGGAATCTGCCAAATACAGTGCTGATAATATCGCAGAAGGTCAGGAACTTTTCAAGACCAATTGTGTAACCTGCCACGGAGACGGAGGGAAAGGAGGTATTGGTCCTAACCTTACCGACACTCACTGGATCAACATCAAAGAAAAAAGTTTATTTAAAAATGTATTCTGGATGCTTGAAAACGGTTCTCCCAACAATCCTACCATGAGACCTTTCATCAAAGAAGGAACCATCACGGGAAGAGATGCTGAAAAAATTGCAGCCTATATTTATCATATTAATCAGGAAACTGCTCCTATTAGCCCGGCTCAAGGTGGTGCCACACCACAGGGAGAAGAGGTAAAATGGGAAAACGGAAACGAATAAAAATTTATTATCTTTTTATACAAACCATGCCATGCCCCCTTTAGAACTACACTAACATTTGAATTTTCATTTTTGCTAACTAACCTTTTCAACATTAAAAAATGATATAAAGGGGGCATTTTAAAGCATAAAAATCCGCACCTTGGCTCGTCTTACTCAACTATTCACTTGACAACTACAGACTAAAAATTCCATAATAGGCCAGCCAAGGCAGGATTTTTGCATTCGCAAAAGGGTACCACAACAAAGAGTGAATAAATTAGTATTATTATCTTTGTTACAAACCCATTTCATTTGAAACTAAAAATCAACAAAAGAAAACTTCTAAGGCGTATTGCAATAACCTTTATTTCAGTATTGGTATTTCTTACCCTGTTGATACTAAGCTTAAGACTTCCCGCCGTTCAGAATTTCATCAAAGACCGGCTTATTGTTTACCTTGAGAAAAAGATCAAAACTCCGGTAAGCCTTGAAAGAGTTTATATCGGATTTCCCAACAGCCTTGTGATGGAAAACCTTTACCTCAAAGGACAGGATGTAGATACTCTTTTGGCGGTTAAAAAGCTGGATGTAGGTTTACATATGCTGAAGCTGCTCAATTCAACGGCTGACATTACTTCTGTAGATCTGGAAGGTGCCCGTGCCAATGTGGTACGAAAGCCCGACGGCAAATTCAATTTCGATTATATCATTGATGCTTTTGCAACCAGTGATAAGGAAGAAAGTTCGTCCAAGCCCTTCATTATTTCCCTTGATAAAATTAATCTAAAAGATATTGGGGTCACTTTCAACGACCAGCAGTCGAAGAATGACATTAAGCTCTACTTCAAATCTTTTGATACAAGAGTAAAAAAATTCGATCTCAATAAAAATACCTACGCTGTCAATGATATTAATCTGGATGGATTAAAATTAAAGTTAAAGCAGGGGATTGTAGAGGAAGTTTCTAAAAAAGTTGAGAAAAAAGTAGATTCTCTTAATGAGAAAAAACCAATGAATATCGGGCTTAGAGGCATCAAGCTTACCAATTTTGATATTGATTATGGAGATGACAATACCAAAACATTTGCCAAGGTTTTATTTAAGGAATTAAGCACAAAGGTTAATAAACTTGATCTTGAAAACAATTCCTACAACGTTGCCAATGTCTTCCTTTCCGGGGCAGATATTAATGCCAACCTTTATCTTCCTGCCCAGAATGCTCAGCCTAAAAATACCAAAGAACCTGAAGTTTCAAAAGCTTCGGATCAGGATAAAGCGATGAAATTGCTTTTAGGCAAGCTGGTTCTTAATGATGTAAAAGCAACTTACAACAATACAGCCATTGCTCCCACCAAACAAGGAATGGACTTCAACCACCTGAATTTTTCAAAAATGAATGTGGAAGTGAGAAGTTTCAAAATGGAGAACAATACTTTTGCAGGAACTGTTAATTCCGCAGAAATCCAGGAGTCACGAGGCTTGGATATTCAAAAATTCAACACAGATTTCGTCTATGCAGAAAAAGAGGCTTATCTCAAGGATCTTTATCTTCAGACTCCGAAAACTTTAGTGCGTAATGAGGTTATTTTAAATTACAACTCTATCGATCAGCTGAGTTCAAACCTTGGAGCAGTAAAAATTTCAGCCAATATTAAAGATTCAAAAATCGGTTTTTCAGATATTCTGAATCTGGTGCCTACTTTAAGAAATACAGTTCCATTTAATAAATACCCGAATGCCATTCTTAATGTCAATGCCAATGTAAAAGGCAGTGTAAATGACCTTTTGATCCGGGATCTTAAAGTATCAGGTCTGGATCAGCTGAGAGTCGTTGCTTCAGGAAAGGTTAAAAACGCGATGAATCCTGATCAGCTGTCTTATGATCTGAACATCGGGGAATTTTCTTCTGAGGCCAGAACCATCTTTAATCTTGTTCCTAAAAATACAATTCCATCCAATATTTCACTTCCTTCTCATTTCAGCATTAAAGGAAATGCAAAAGGAACCACCAAAGTGGTAAATGCAGACCTCAACCTCTACTCCACTCTTGGGAATGCGGCAGTTATTGCCAATGTTGATATGCGCAGGAAAAATCATGAATTGTATGATGTGAAAGCCAATCTTCAGGGCGTACAGGTAGGAAAAATCATCCAAAACAAAGATATAGGCCCGGTTACGGCACAGATTGCGGCAAAAGGAGAAAGCTTTGATTTCAAAAATGCCAATGCATACTTAAAAGGGCATGTTGCTTCAGCAGTCTACAAAGGATACCGTTACCAGAACATGAATTTGACAGGCAAGATCAACAAAGGGGCTTACCATGTAATTTTAGATTCAAAAGACCCGAATGCCAGCTTACTGCTTACTGCTTCCGGAGTTTATGATGAAAAAAATCCTACGGTAAAAGTGAATGGTGAGGTGATCAAACTGGATGTCAACAAACTTGGTTTTTATGAAAAGCCAATGATCATTGCCGGAAAAATTGATGGGGATTTTACAAGTCTTGATCCGAATAATCTGAACGGCTATTTGAACCTGAAAGATTTTGCATTTTCTGATACCAAAGAAGTTTATCCTGTACAGGAACTGAATCTGAAAGCCTCCTCTACTGCAGACTCTACTCAGATCATTTTCAATTCTCAGGTTGCAGACGTAGAGTTGAAAGGAAAATATAAGCTTACCCAGATTTTTGGAGCTTTAACGCAGACAGTCAACCAATATTATCAGTTTCAGAAACCTGATAAAAGCCAGAAAATTGATCCGGGACAGCATTTTGCTTTCACCGCAAAAATTAAAAATGATGATATTATCAGAAAATTTGTTCCTGATCTGAAAAGTTTTGAAACCATTAATTTAACAGGAAACTATGATGCCGATTCTCAGAAAATTGAAATCGACGGACAGGTTCCGCAGCTGCTTTATGGTGAAAATACGATTGAAAACGGAGTTTTAAAAGTAACCAATGAAAACCAGGCACTGCAATACAGCCTGAATGTAGCAGCTTTGAAAAGTTCCAGTTTTTCTTTAAATAAAATCAATATCGATGGGGATGTTGCTGACAACACCATCAGGTATAATATCACCACAAAAGATGAAAAAGATGCGACCCGATTCCTTATTGCGGGAAGTGCCAAATCATTGAATGATATTACGGAAGTCTCTTTAAATCCAAATGGTTTAAAACTCAACTACACCGACTGGAATGTTGCTGAAAACAACAAAATTCAGATCAGCAACAAAGGAATTCTTGCAGACAATTTTATTCTTTCCAATGCGGGTAGTGAGATTTCTATCCAGTCTGAAAGCCCAAGCCCAAGCAGCCCTTTGAATATTTCACTGAAAGATTTTAAGATCGAAACCATTACAGAACTTATTAAAAAAGATACTGTTCTGGCAAGAGGAACAATCAACGGGAAGGCTCAGCTGAGGGATGTGATGAAAGATATGACTTTCACTTCGGATTTAAACATTACCGATCTGATCGTATATGGAAGTCCGGTAGGAAATCTGGCAGTAAAGGTCAACAATGCTTCACCTAAAATCTTAAATGCTGATATTGCTCTTTCCGGAAACAATAATGATGTGAAAATTCTTGGAGATTACAATACTTCCTCGAGTACATTCGACCTGAATATGGCGATCAACCAGCTTCAGATGAAGAGTATTCAAGGTTTCTCAATGAATGCGATTACCAATACGGAAGGCTATCTCTCCGGGAACTTAAAGATCACCGGAACTTCTGACAAACCGAATATTTTAGGAAAAGTAAAATTCAATGATGCCGGCCTGGAGATTGCCAAAACAGGAAGTGACTTCAGAAAACTGAACGATGAGATTGATTTTACCAGCCGTGGTATCGAATTTAATAAGTTTAAAATTAACGATAAAGACGGAAATGCTCTTGTGGTAGACGGACAGGTTCTTACCCAGACTTACAGGGACTTCGCATTTAACCTGAATGTGAATGCAAAAGATTTCAAAGTCGTAAACTCAGAAAAAACAAATGATGCGATGATGTACGGAATTCTTGCGATTGATGCCGGACTTCGTATCCGTGGAAATCTGGATTTGCCAAAAGTAGACGGAAGACTGAGTGTTTCAGACAATACGGATTTCACTTTTGTATTGCCTCAGTCTACACCATCGTTACAGGAAAGAGACGGTATTGTAGAATTTATTGATCAGGATCAGGTTGTCTTAAACAAAACAGTAAAAACGGATTCTCTTAATGCACAAAGCCGTATCAAAGGGATGGATGTAAGTGTTAATATTGAAATAAGCAAAGAAGCTAAACTTTCTCTGATCATTGATAAAGCAAATGGAGATTTTGTACAGCTTCAGGGGGAAGCGGAACTGACCGGAGGAATTGATCCTTCAGGAAAAACAACTCTTGTTGGGGTGTATGAAGTCAACAAAGGAAGCTATGATCTTTCGGTAAGTTTCCTGAAACGTAAATTCGATATTCAGAAAGGAAGTACCATTACCTGGACCGGGGAACCTACCATGGCGATCATGAATATTACTGCCGTATATAAAACCGAAGCCCCTCCTATTGATCTTGTGGAACAGCAGGTCAGCGGACAGAGCGCTTCCGTAATGAATCAGTATAAACAGAGAATACCTTTCAACACTTTATTGAAGATGAAAGGTGAACTTTTGAAACCTCAGCTTAGTTTTGACATTACTACAGAGGAAAAGAATAATTCTATATCGACCAATGTAAAGGAGGTTATCGATCAAAAACTGGCTCAGCTCAGAACGCAGGAGTCTGAAATGAATAAACAGGTATTTGCTTTACTCCTTCTGAACCGATTCATCGGAGAAAACCCGTTTGAGAGTGGTGCCGGAATGTCCGCAGAAACGATGGCAAGACAGAGTGTAAGTAAAATTCTTTCTCAACAGCTGAACAATCTTGCCTCAGGACTTATAAAAGGCGTGGATCTGAATTTCGGTCTTGATTCTTCGGAGGATTATTCTACCGGAGAGAAAAATACCAGAACCGACCTGAACGTAGACATCAGTAAAAAACTGTTGAATGATAGGCTGAAAGTGACTGTAGGAAGTAATTTCGGACTGGAAGGACAAGCCCGTCAGAATGAAAATATGACCAATATTGCCGGTAATGTTTCTGTAGATTACAGCCTTTCCAAAGATGGAAGGTATATGCTGCGGGCATATCGTAAGGACGAATATCAGGTAGCTCTTCAGGGGCAGATCATTGAAACCGGAGTCGGGTTTATCATTACTCTGGATTATGACAAATTCAGGGAGATATTCCAGAAGTCCAAAGAGAAGAAACCTAAAAAGAATCAAAACAATCAAGTGGTAGAATTTAAGTAATGAGTAAAACATTCCCTATATATTGTAAATCTCTGTTGGTTTCCGGATTGGCATCAACAGTAATCTCCTGCAGCAATACAAGATTTCTGAAAGAAGGCCAGATGCTCTATACCGGAGCTAAGGTAAAGATCGAAAACGATACTATCCCGAAAAAAGAAAAGCAGAACCTTCAGTCTGCCCTGGAAGCGAATCTTACTCCCAAGCCTAATTCTACATTTCTAGGAATGCGTCCTAAGCTGTATTTCTATAATATTGCCAAAGAGCCTAAGAAGGATAAAGGTTTTAATTACTGGCTTAAGTATAAAATGGGTGAAAAGCCTGTATTATTGGGAGACGTAGATCGTGAATTCAATAAGGATATTATTGAGAATTATTCTGAAAACAAAGGGTATTTCAATGCGCGGGCTACTTATGATACGGTTTCAAAGAATAAAAAAGCGCAGGTCATTTATACGGTAAGACCCGGTGCCAGGTATCTTGTGGACGGGGTGAAATTTCAGAAAGATTCTACACTCGTCAATCAGGAAATTCAGAGTTTAACGAATAAAACACTTCTTAAAAATGGTCAGCCTTTTGATCTGGACGTCATCAAGGCGGAAAGGGAAAGAATTGATAACGGTTTAAAAGAAAGAGGTTTTTATTATTTCCATCCGGATAATATCATTGTACAGGCAGACAGTACGGTAAGCAAAAATCATAAAGTAGAGCTGAATGTAAAGCTAAAGGAGAACACTCCTGATCTGGCTACTCAACAATTCAGTATTGATAAGGTGGTGGTGTTTCCCAATTACAATATTCAGGATGTAAAAGACGGGAAATACAGTATTCCTATGAATCAGGATTCTCTTTCTAAATATGCTTTTGATGATATTTATGTGATTGACCCACAGCACAAATTCAAACCGAAAATTTTCGACAGAGCACTGTATTTTAAACAAGGAGATCTTTATAACCGATCGAATCATAATCTTACGCTGAACCGATTGATCAGCTTAGGAGTATTCAAGTTTGTGAAAAATGAATTTATTACTTCAGATTCTTTACAGCATAAGTTTGATGCCTATTATTTATTGACACCAAAAAAAATCCAGTCCCTCCGTCTTGAAGCTTTAGGAAGGACCAATTCTGCCAACTATGCAGGGAGTGAGCTGAACCTGAACTGGACGCACAGAAATTTCTTCCGAGGTGCTGAACAATTCAAAGCCGCCATCTACGGAGCTTTTGATTTCCAGATGGGAGGTGCTCAGGATGCCAACAACATCTTCCGTGCAGGAACTAATGTACAGCTTTCCATCCCAAGGATTGTTGCTCCTTTCCGTTTTCATTCTTCCAGTGAATTTGTTCCAAGAACGAATATTACATTGGGATATGAATTCCAAAACAGAACAAAGTATTATACCCTTAATAACTTCACAGCTTCATTTGGGTACTTATGGAAAGAAAATGCAAGAAAGGAACATGAACTGAAAGTGATTGACATCACCCTAGTTTCTCCACAAAAAGTTACAGATCTGTACACAACAGAGTCTGCAAATAATCCTGCCATGCAACGGGTTGTAGCGAAACAGCTGATCTTTGGACCTACCTATTCCTACACCTACACCAATACCATGCTCCCTAAAACCAATACTTTTTATTATAAAGGGACATTGGATCTGGCAGGAAATATTACAGGTCTGGTAACCGGTGCTGATGCCAAAAACGATAAACAAAAAGAAATCTTCGGAATTCCTTTCAGTCAATATGCCAAGATTGAAAACGATTTCAGATTCTATCATAAGTTTACGGAAAAATCTTCTTTGGCCACGAGGTTTATTGGCGGAATTGCCTATCCATACGGAAATTCAGAATTCGTTCCTTTCTCTAAGCAGTTTTTCTCCGGAGGGAGTAACAGTATCAGAGCATTCCGTGCAAGAACTTTAGGTCCGGGAAGTTTTGACCCCAGAACCATAGGTCAGGGTATTTACTTCGATCAGTCCGGAGATATAAAGCTTGAACTAAATGCCGAATACCGTGCTAATCTTTATAAATTTCTGAATGCTGCCGTTTTTGTGGATGCCGGAAATATATGGCTTATCAACAATGATACCAGCCGACCTGGCGGAAAATTCACCAAAGATTTTTTAAATGAAATTGCTGTAGGCGCCGGAGTGGGGCTGAGACTGGATTTTTCTATCCTGATTTTAAGATTAGACCTGGCGATGCCATTGAGAGTTCCTTATTATGCCAAGGGAGACCGCTGGACATTTGATAAGATCAACTTCGGTGATCCGGGCTGGAGAAAAGATAATCTTGTTTTTAATATTGCTATTGGCTATCCATTTTAATATAGTTTGATATGATTAATAATGCTAAATTTTTCTGGGAGGTTCTGAAAGATACGTTTACAGAATGGAACAACTCTTCTGCATCAAAAGATTCGGCGAGTCTGGCCTATTATGCTATTTTTTCTATCCCGGGATTATTGATCATTATCATTTGGGTACTCGGAAACTTTTTCGGTGAAGAAGCAATCCGGGGGCAGATCAGTACACAGATCAGCGGCATTATGGGACCTGATGTTGCCAAAAGTATTGAAGGAATGCTGGCAGGTGCCCTGATTGACAAAAAAAATATTTTCATGAAAGCTGTGGGAGTAGGAGCTTTGGTTTTTGGTTCCACTACCCTGTTCTTTCAGCTGCAACATACGTTGAATGCACTTTGGGATGTAGAAGCTGCTCCCAAAAAAGCTTTACTTAAATTTTTATTGGACAGGGCCAATTCTCTCGGGATGATTCTCATTTTGGGTTTCTTACTGATGATCACAATGGTTTTGTCCTCCCTTATCAGTCTTTTTAATAAGATCATCACCCAATACTTTGGATTTGAGACGTATATGCTCGTTGAATTCGTCAATTTCTCAATCGGATTCGGACTTGTTATGCTTCTATTTGCCTTGATGTTTAAAGTATTACCTGATATACAGATTAGCTGGAAGTCCGTTTGGCGGGGTGCTTTTTTAACAACGGTATTATTTACACTGGGAAAATTTTTATTAAGTCTTTATTTCAACCAGGTAAAACCTACTTCAGCATTTGGAGCTGCCGGAACAGTGATTCTGATTATGATGTGGATCAACTACTCCTGCATGTTGATCTTTTTCGGAGCTAAATTCACGAAAGTATATACGTATAAAAAAGGCTATGAAGTGGTTCTCTCCAAACATGCACGATGGACTCCTGCCAAACTCTATGCCGATAGCCTGAAACAAATGGCTGGCAAAAAAGACCATGAAATCCCGAATGTGCCGGACTCAAAACAATTGTAAAATATCTGATATAGTTAGAATAAAAAAGCCTTTTGAAAATTCAAAAGGCTTCTATTTTTTACATTCTGTTTACGGTTCCTATTCCCAGCAGTTCTAACGCTTTTTTGATCGTTTTCGCTGTCAGGTCCGAAATATTTAAACGGAATTGTTTTACATTTTCATCTTCCTGATTCAGGATCGGATTATTCTGATAGAACGAGTTGTATGTTTTTACAAGGTCATATACATAATTGGCCACTAAAGCAGGACTTAATGTTTCTGCAGATTTTGCCACTACTGTTTTAAAGTTAGCCAGCTGCATGATCAATTCCTTCTCAGATTGGTTTAATTCAATATCAGCCGTTTCTGTCTGCAAAGTACCCGCTTTGGCTAACAACGACTGAATACGTGCATAGGTATATTGGATAAATGGCCCTGTATTTCCGTTGAAGTCAATACTTTCAGCCGGGTTGAAAAGCATTTTTTTCTTAGGATCCACTTTCAGCATGAAATATTTTAATGCTCCCAATCCTACCGTTTCATAAGATGCTTCTTTATCTTCTTCTGAAAGGGTTTCAAGTTTTCCTAGTTCCTGAGCTTTTGATTTTGCGGTTTCATACATTTCCTGCATCAGATCATCGGCATCTACCACAGTTCCTTCACGGGACTTCATTTTACCTTCCGGTAATTCTACCATTCCATAAGAAAGGTGGAATAGCTGATCTGCCCACTGGTATCCTAATTTTTTAAGGATTTTAAATAAGACCTGGAAGTGATAATCCTGCTCATTTCCTACGGTATAGATCAGCTTCTGAATATCGTTTTGTTTAAAACGCTCCACTGCCGTACCCAAATCCTGAGTCATATAAACAGAGGTACCGTCTGAACGTAAAAGTAGTTTTTGATCAAGACCTTCATCTGTCAGGTCACACCAAACAGAACCGTCTTCTTTCTGATACAGTACTCCTTTCTCCAATCCTTCCTGAATAAGATCTTTTCCTAAGATATAAGTATTGCTTTCATATTGAACCTGGTCAAAGTCAACGCCTAGTCTTTTATAGGTTTCATTGAATCCTTTGTATACCCAGGAATTCATTTCAGCCCAAAGATTTCTTACTGTTTCGTCACCATTTTCCCAATCAAGAAGCATTTTCTGAGCTTCTTTTATCATTGGGGCATCTTTTTTAGCCTGCTCCTCTTCTACTCCCTGACCTACAAGTTCTGAAATCTCTTTTTTATAATTTTTGTCAAACTCAACGTAATAGTTCCCTACAAATTTATCTCCTTTTGTATGGGTAGTTTCAGGAGTTTCTCCGTTTCCGAATTTCTCCCATGCCAACATCGATTTACAGATATGAATCCCTCTGTCGTTGATGATCTGAGTTTTTATCACATCATAGCCAGCCTCTTTCAGGATCTGAGCAACAGAAAATCCTAACAGGTTATTTCTGATGTGTCCTAAGTGCAAAGGCTTATTGGTATTGGGTGAAGAATATTCTACCATTACTGTAGCATTCTTCTTTTCTATTGTTGAAAAACCGTCGCTTACCGATCTGAAGTTATCTACGAAAAACTGGTTTTTAACTTTAACGTTAAGGAAACCTTTTACTACATTAAAGCTTTCGAAAAGTTCGGTCTGCTCTGTTAAAGCTTCCCCTAACTCAACCCCAATGCTTTCAGGATTTTTTTTCAATTGCTTCACCAATGGAAAGGTAACGATCGTAAAATCGCCTTCAAATTCCGTTTTATTTTCCTGAACTTCCAGTTTGATGTCTTTCAACTGATAGACATTCAAAATGACTTCTGAAAGTTTCTGTTCTATAATATCTTTAATATTCATCTCAAAATTTAAAGTACAAATTTAGTGAAATAAAAAAGACAAGCCCATAATACAAAGCCAGACATTCAATCATTTGACAGATTTTTTAAATATTTACATTGAAAACCAACATCATGCACATATTTTCTCTATATTTATTATACTCATTAAACAAAACTTTATTATGAAAAATCTAAAAAAATTCACGAAAACAGATCTTAAAAAAATTACTGCCGGAAATGCACCATGCTGCGAGCCATGGGGGAAATGCCCTACTGGCTACAAACAATGTCAGGCATGGGGCGCGTGTGTACCTAAATCCGAAAATTGTGGAGGATAAAAAAGAGCTCATATAAGCTCTCTTCTCCTTAAATATGTCTATAAAAAAACCGCCCGAAGGCGGTTTTATCTTTAAGAATTTATTCTTTTCTGAAAACGAGAATGGCTTCATCATTTCCAGGTTCACTGTCTAAATTCTTACTGTTATCTAGTATTCTGAGTTCAGTATCAGAAAATCCGTCTATTTCTTTTTTCAACGTTTTAGAAATTCCAGCTTCTGTATAGGTAAGGGTAAGGGTACTATACAGTTTATCAAAATTCCATTTACCAGGAAAAGATTCAACTTTATTACAATTGCCGGTTGACTCTGCAACAGCATACCTTTCATATACTCCAGAGAAATCAGCGTTAATCAGCAACTGTCCTTTACGTTCGCAGTCACTCAACATAACATCTTTTCCTCTAAATTCATATTTATATGGTTTCCAGCTTCCATTTACATTTTGATTTTCAACGGTTACATTTCTATCATCATCACTGGAACATGATGCTACTCCTAACAAAAGAAGAATTCCTATAAAAAGTCTCATATAAAGTATTTAAGTTATTTAAACAGAATCGTTGTCTAAACAACAGGTTATTAATTAAAATTTATCCCAGAAGATCTTCGTGGTCACTTTGTCTCCGCCTATTTTTGCAGCAGCAGCTTTAACATATGTTGCATTTAGAAGATATTCCTGATCTGAATAAAACATTCTAACAGGAACTCCCTCCACTAATGAACCTGCAGGATTCACAAATACCGGGTAATCATACTTTCTTGTAAAATTCCAGGCTTGGAAACCTTTATTAAACATAGCTACCCATGATTGTTCTCCCAATGATTTTTTCCAGTTTGCAGCATCATACGGATTAGCAGCAACATAAGCCATAGCATTTGCATTACTCACTCCATACTCTACCATTGAAGCCATAATTGCCTCTGAATATATACCAGCAGCAGTACCACCAACACTAAATCCTCTCTGTGCAGCTTCTGCTCTCAAGAAAGAAATTTCAGTATAATCTAACAAGAATCCTTGAGCATTTTCTCCTGAAATAGCATCAGTAAAATGTGAGAAATCATCAAATTCATTTTCTGAACCGTATTCTCCACCTACGAAAGCACCCGCTACTTTTGTAAACCAAATATCTCTTCTTGGATCATTTTTAGAGTTCATAAAATTAATCAAAACATCTGACGGAATAAAGTCATTTCTACCAGACTGGATGACATCCTGATAAACAGGATTAGACAATAACCCTGAAGGGAAAGTCTGCAGACCGAAATTATCCTGTTTATCAGTAAACAATCCGGCATTGTATGCTGCTTCCGCATACGTTTTAGAAAGTGCAGGTTCTACATCCGCTAAAGTAACAGCTAGTTTAAACTTCAATGAATTTCCCATTTTCTTCCATTTGGACATGTCTCCTTTATAGATAAGATCATTGGAATATCCTGTTGTAGAAGTATTCATCATCGCAATTGCGGCATCAATCCTTTTAATAAGATCCAAATAAATGGTTTTGGCATCATCATAAGGAATTTCTGCATTCCCTGGGTTTTCTGCAGTAGCCTTTAAGGCTCCAAAGTAAGGAACATCTCCATAAGTATCTACTAAGTTAGCCCATGCATAAACATTGGTCAACTCTATCATGGCTATATTATTATTTTTCTTAACCGTTTCTACGCCTTCTGTTTCAAGAAATCTTCTGGCATCTCTCAATGCGGATAAAACTCCGGGAGAATTAGCTGTAGCTAAAGCTGAAGACATCATACGATTGTAATGATTCCTTGGAATTGGTCTTGCTGTCATATTGTAATTACTCTCATCTACGTATGTTGTTTCCGCCCATTGCTGAGTAAAAAAACGAGTTATATTACGGTTAACATTTACATTCAAAACCTGATTAAGTAATGCCTGTTCTGCACTGGCAAAAAGTACTCCCGAAGGAACTTCTGTGGGGTGTTTCGGATCTTCATTCAGTGACGTTATATCTCTTTCACATGAAGTAGACGTTAATGTTAATGAAGCCAAACCTATGATTAAAAATAATTTTTTCATTTTTTAGAATTTTAAAGTTACATCAATACCAATATCACGAGTTGTAGGAAGCGATCCTATCGACTGCCCTTTAGCAGCTAAACCATTACCTGTTCCTGTTTCAGGATCTGCATAAGGCAGGTTCTTGTGAATAATCCAAAGGTTTCTACCTACTATAGAGATTTTTGCATCTCTGATCCCAGTATTCGCTAAAACTGATTTTGGTAAATTGTATCCGATACTTGCTTCTCTCAGCTTCACATAAGAAGCATCATATACAAATCTTTTATTTGGCATGGCGTTATATCCATCAACACGTCCACTAATTCCCGGCTGAGAAGTTGGAGTGGTGTTTACATTTCCATTCGGATTTACCCCTGGATATACAATTCCACTTTCTCTATAGTCAGCAGTTTCTGCGTATAGACCAGTTGAGATTCCGTATCCCATATCCGGAGAAAATACATCTCCTCCTTTTTTCACATCAATAAGGAAACTTACTGAAAACTCTTTATAACGGAAACTGTTTCTTACACCTCCTACCCAATCTGGGGTAATATTTCCAATAATCTGGTTATTATTTTTCAGGTATCTTCCTGTTGTTGCATTAATAACTTTTTCTCCGTTAGCATCATATACATAATCAGACCCAACTAAAGCTCCAAAAGCTTCACCTACACGGGCATTCATAGAGACATTATTTTGATAACTTGCTAACAAATAATTCTGTGAATTTCCGTTTAATGAAATTACCTCATTATCATTTTTAGACCAGTTTACATTTACATCCCAAGTAAAGTTATTGGTTTTAAATGGTGTACCATTCAATTGAACTTCTATCCCTTTATTATTAATCTGTCCTGCATTTACAAGGAAAGTTCTGTATCCTGTTGCAGAAGAAACCGGAAGATTAATAATCTGGTCAAATGTTCTTGTTTTATAAATAGCAATGTCAAAACCTAATCTGTTTTTGAAGAACTGAGCTTCCATACCAAATTCAGTTTCTTTTGATCTTTGAGGTTTTAAGTTTGGATTGGCAAGGAAATAAGGTTGATCGAATAAACCTTCTCCTCTTGCTTTAAATGTGTTTACCAATCTGTAGTTAGTGGTAGAGGAACCTACTTCAGCATAATTTGCTCTTACTTTCCAGAAACTTAACCAAGGTTGTTTTACAAGTTCTGATAAAATTACAGCACCTGTTACTGATGGATAACCATAGCTGTTATTTCCTTTTGGTAAATTAGACGATTGATCGACACGATAAGTACCATCTATGAATAAGAAGTTTTTATATCCAAAAGATGCAGTAGCATATAAACTTGAAGTTAGGAATCTTGCATAGTTTTCATCAGGAGGAAGTATTGTTCTCACTGAGTTGGATATTGCAAATAAACCAGGCTTTGATAAACCTCCTTCTGTACTCATATACACATTATCGATCAGGTTTCTTCTAACGTTCCCTCCAACAATACCGCTTACATTCAGATCAGAAGTAATATCAAATTTATAATTTGCAAATAAATCAAAATTCAATTCGGTATTCTTTACGTTTGTTCTTGCATAACCTGAGGTAACGTTTAACCCTGAAGCACCAAATACCTGTGGCAGTGATCCGTTCATTAATCTTTCTTCTACCACCATTTGTAAATCATCGTAAGATAATTTACCTGTAATTCCGAAATTTTTAGAAATATCATACTTCAACTGTGCATAACTGAACACCCTGGTTCTGTCATCAGACTGATAGTTTTGATACCTCTGGAAATAAGGGTTGTTCCAGAATTGAGGAGTTCCGTTTGATGGCGAAGTTCTGTTCCATGAAACGTTAGAATTACCATTATTAGCATAGGCATCTCTCAATGCAAGTACATCAACGTTTGTTTGCCACCATTGTCTGAATCCTGAGAGAATATTATCTGAATACCCCGTTTCATTACGCCCTTTTGTATCTTGTAAAGTTAAAGTCGTGAAAACAGAAGCATGCAATTTATCTGTAAAGTCATGGTTGAATTTAGCTGAAATTGTATTTTTTCTCAATTCAGAATTTGGCATCAAACCATTGGAAAGCATATTGGAATAGGATAAGGAAAGATTAGAAGTCTTGTTTCCTTTTTCAATGGTAATTGTATTAACGTATGTGACTGGTGTTTCAAAAAATTTGATAGGTCCGTTTTTAGCTGCAACCCAAGGCGTTGGTTTTCCGTAATTAGGAGAATGTGGATCATATGAATCCCACTGGTATACTAACAGGCTAGGGTTAAATGCAGGTCCATAAGATGCATCATCTCCAAAGTTGGCATAGTTATATCCATCGGGAGAAAGTTTACTATTAAACTTACTTGTATATCCTGCACCGTATTTTGACTGATAGGTAGGGAAAGTAGATTTATCAATAAAACCAGCCGTAATTCCGGAGTTTAAAGTAACTCCCCAACTTCCGTCATTAGTTCCTCTACCACTTTTAGTAACAATCAGGATTACCCCGTCGCTTCCTCGTTCCCCATAAAGAGCTGATGCTGCTGCACCTTTCAAAACGTTGATTGATTCAATATCTTCCTGATTAATATCTGATAAAAAGTTACCATAATCGAATGAAGCACCTGTTGAAACGGTTGTATTATTAACAGGAGATCCATCAATTACAATAAGGGGAGATCCTCCTGACAGAGATTTATATCCTCTGATCAAAAGGTTTGCAGATCCGCCAAAGTTGTTGTTTGTATTTACCTGTAATCCGGCAACCTTCCCAGAAAGAAGTGACGCTACGTTTCCTGTATTGGTCGTTCCGCCGGTTAGTTCTGCGGCTTTTACTTCTTCAGAAGCATAACCCAGTGATTTTTTTTCTCTTTTAATCCCGAGAGCAGTTACTACTACGCCCTCAATCTCTTTTGTTTTAATAGTATCATTCTTTTGCTGGGCATTGGCAACAGCTATGGAAGAAGACAGTACTAAAACAAGAAGACTTGCTGTTAGTTTCTTCATATCAAATTAATTTTTGTGACTGTACAAATTTGTAAAACTTTCTTAATACCACAAAGCAAAATTTGAAAAAAATATCATTTATTCAATATTTAAGAAAAAATAATGATTAAAAAATAATAAAATTAGTTAAAACCAATACATTTAACGAAAATCAAATATTTAAACATTATATTTTTTTAGGAAATAATAACAATCATTTAAATTGATATTATCTATACTTTTACAGCGTATTTAGCTATATAACATACTGAATCTCAATACAGTGAACTAATTTTATTAAAGAAAATGTTTCACTTAGTGTAGAAATACAATGCTATGCATATTTTTTTTATTCATCAAAAATTTTTGTTTAAGGCCCTACAAAAACGAAAAAACCGCCCGAAGGCGGTAGTAAAATATATTAAAAATTTGTATTGGTTACTTCAACCAGAATGGTGCATATTGATTTGTTTTTGAAAACGCATCATTCTTCATCATGTTCGGAACATTTGCAGAGTTTGCAACATATTCAGACTGTGGATAAATCAATCTTACAGGTCTTGTAGCAGTAGTTGCACCAACAGGCATAGGAGTAACAGGGAATCCTGTTTTAGTATAACTGATAAATGTCTCTGTCGGATTAATGTTAGTTAAAGCAATCCATCTTTGATATTGAATAGCAGCGATCTTATTGGTAGAAGCATTCCATCCAACATTAGCTTTGGTATTACTATTTGCAATATAATTATTTGCAGAAGTAGCTGAAATCCCATAGAAAGTAAACGAAGCTCTGATCCCTGCTTCAAAATGAGCTTGTCCACCGCTGAATTTTGCAGGATATAATACAGCTGCTTCAGACTGCAATAATTCTGCCTCAGCCAAAGACATTACTATACCATCTTGTTTGGAACCTTCGCTGGAACTAATTTGACCACTTGAATTAAGTACTAGAAACTGTTTTATACCTAACCCAGCATAGTCACCTCCCGCGTTACTTGGATTAGATGTTACCCCTTGTTGTAGACCATAAAAACCTTCAAAGCCATCCGTAATCTCAGCATCTTCTAAATTAGCCCATGCATTAGCATAGAACATTCTTTGTATTCTAGAATCTACTACTCCAGAGGTAAGAGGCGTTCTTCCCATCATATTATCAACAATATTAGCACTTGCTAATACTAACCTATAGTTCGCACTAATTTCACCACTAGTTATATTAATAGCTCCATAGCCTCTATATAATGGATTCTGTTGCGCTACAGAAGCTGAACTATATCCAGGATTTATAATCGCTGATTCAGTAATAAAACCTTTAGATAACGTCGGCCATGTATTCATTGCAGAATCTCTATAAGCAGTTACCGATGAATCTGTTGCACCTGATAGCCTTACTAACATTTTAAGCTTAACAGTATTACCAAATTTAATCCAATCAGCTGCAACACCTTTAAACATAACATCGGAAGAAGCAAGAATTGTAGGAGGAGTTGTAGTATTCAATAAAGCTAAAGCTTCATCTAACTCTTTTAACAAAGCTCTATATACTTCCTGTCCTTTATCATACTTAGGAGTAACGTTACCTTGAAATTTAAAAGCCTCAGAATATGGTACATCATTATACAAATCCACAATAGTTTGCATGTAATAAGCTTTCATAATTTTTGCTGCTGCAACATAACCAGGATACGCTGCATTAGCATTTGGAGTATCTATAATTCTTTGTAAATTTCCAATTCCAATATAGTAATTATCCCATATTCCATTGTAAAAAGTACTATTAACGTTCATTTTCATTTCATCGTCAAACGGTGCGGTATATTGATATATATTACCCACCCATGCATTCATCATCAAATTTCCAAATCGGTTTAATGTAACTGAATGTGTTGCATGTAAGGTTGTTTCGGCAGCAGCTAACCTTTCTTTAGGAGACAACTCACTGTTATACGCTTCATTGTCATTATGGTTGACATCAATAAAATCATTCGAGCAAGAAGCAGAACTCAATAATAATGCTGCTATAGCAGATGTATAAAGTATTTTTTTCATTTCAGATTAAAATTAAAAGTTAATAATTGTATTAAAACCAATTACTCTCGTTGAAGGATACTGGGTTTGTGAAGAGATCCCTCTTATGTTACTACCATTAGAAAGACTCGCCTCAGGATCAGTATATCCTCTGTTTTCTTTAGAGAATGAATAGAAAGGATTTCTTGCATAAAGACCAAACTGTAGTCCTTCTATTCCAAAACTTCTTGCAGTATCTCTATTTAATGTATAATTAATTCCTAATTCTCTAACTTTAAACGATCTTGCATCAATAACAAAATTTTCAGCAATACTAGAATAAGTACCTCCATAATAACTAGCCAGACCCGCATAAGCATTTCCTCCGGATTTAATACTTGTATTAGCAACATACTGTCCTGCAGAGTTCATATAAACTGAATTAGGAATTACATATCCTCCCTGAGATCTGTCATATTCTGCAGAATCAACTAAATAACCTCCCCACGCTAAACGATACATGGTATCTGAATAGATTTTGTTACCAGCTCTATAATCCATGGTTGCATATACACTCCAGTTTTTATATTTTAAGTTCGTATTAAGAGTTAAAATATATTTTGGATCTGTCTGCCCAAGATTTACGAATTTATTTGTAGCAAGAGGATTACCTGTCTTCTCATCAATAATAATTCTTCCCTGATCGTCTCTCAAATATCCTGTTCCTTTAATAATAGGGAAAGTTTCTCCTTTAACAGCATAAATACCAACATTTCCAGAGCTATAGATAGCTACCTCATCCTGACCATCTGGTAATTCTAACACTTTTTGTCTTTGGGTATAATAAGAAGCTCTGATATCCCATTTAAAATCTTGTGTTTTTATTGGAACAAGTCCTAGTTCGATTTCAATACCTTTCGATTGAATCTTACCGATATTAATCAATTTACGGCTTATCCCCGATGTACTGGAGGTACTTTGCCACGTAATAAGATCCTTAGTATCTGTCTGGAAGGCATTAACATCCAACAAAATTCTGTCTTTCAAAAAGCCTAATCCTAAATTAAATTCAGTCGACGTAATAAATTGAGGTTTTACATTAAATGCTGTAGGTTGTGAATTTCCAATAAAGCTCAATGGTCCTCCAGCAAATGGGAAACCACTTCCTAAGACTGCAGTATCTTCAATTCCAAAAACACCAACAGGATCGTCTTGTCCTACTCTTGTCCAAGATCCTTTTACAACAAATCTGCTTAAGTCATTCGAAGCTTTTAGCCCGCTAAATGCATTTTTCGCGTTAAATGAAACCCCAACAGAAGGATAAACATATCCAGAGTTACTATTTGCTACATTTTCTGAGTTGATGAATTTGGAACTCCATTCAGATCTAATGGTTGCATTTAATGATAGATAATCCTTATAATTTAAATCTAAATTACCAAAAAATGCATATTTTCTTGCAAGAGTTCTTGCGTTGTTCAGGTTATAAGGTTGTGTAGGAGTAACTACATTCCAGACAGTATATTTACCTGGGATATTTAACCCGGTTCCTCCCGCAGAAGTAATTTTAGAATATGACTCCTGAACGTTGAATCCGGCAAGGAAATTCATTTGCAGATCATTAGTCAGTTCATAATTAAAATCTGCCATCAAATCATTATATAAGAATCTATTAATAGAATTTGATTGAGCATATGAAGCTCCGATAGCAACTAATCCAGCAATTGTAGGTCTTTGTCCAGTACCAGAATAGGCATCTCTCCATGATAGGCCGTCTCCTACAACATATTGACCTGAACCATTGTTTACAATTCTAATATGTTCATTTATTTTATAGGTTAGGTTAAGAGTTCCATTAAAGGTTGTTGTCTTACTTGTTCCACGGTTATGTTTAATATCCCAATAAGGGTTAACCATATACTTAGTCCATGCATAAGCTCTATCATTATTCAATACCCCATCAAATTGACGGATATCAATTTCAGATGGAGCATGTAGGAGATTCGGATAAATATCACCATTTGTAACATTTGTAGAATTGTTGGTTATTGAAGCCATTCCATCTACAATCCATTTATCTTTTTTGAAGCCACCTTTAAATAAGACACTGGTTCTTTTATTGATATCATCTCTTACAATAAATTCTTTCTGCTGATTATTGATCGTCAATGATGCATATGCATCAGAATCACCTGTAGAAACTGTTAAACTGTTATTCAATAAATATCCTGTCTGAAAGAATTGTTTTACATTATCTTTCGCAAGAGGTGCATATTTAAAAAATAACGAAGAAGAAATATCTTGTTGTGGTGTATTTCCATTATCTCCGTTAATCGTAATTACACCATCTCCATTAACATCATACAATGGGATACCAGAAGGCAACATTTGCCCTGCATACTTCGGATCGTCATAAGCAGGTCCCCAACCTCCATTTTCAACATGAATTCTTTGCCCATCCCATCCTTGTCCATATTTTTTTTGTCTATCCGGAACAAATAAAGCATTCTCAAACTCAACCCCACTATTTAAAGTAACTTTAACTCTTTTACTTCCAGAATTACCTTTCTTAGTGGTTACAATGATAGCTCCATTTACCCCATCAGATCCGTATAAAGCCGCACCCTGCATCCCTTTCAGAATTGTTTGGGACTCAATCATATCTGAAGGAAGCTGCGTATAAACACTCACAGATGATTTTACACCATCAATAACAATCAAAGGAGTAGTTGAACCAGTAAGCGTTTTAGAAGTTCTAATTCTAATATCTAAGTTACCATTAACCCCTGAATTTGACTGGCTAATTGTTAATCCGGCAACTTTACCAGTAAGTGCAGCTGCTGCATTCTGGTTATTAGCCTGAGTCAACTCAGCATTATTAACAACAGCAGCGGACGAAGTTTGTTGATCCAACTTTTTCTTAATCCCCATTGCTCCTGTTATCACAACCTCGCCAATTGCGGTTTCTTTTAAAGTATCCTTTTTTGGCTTCGTCTGAGCACCAACCATACCTAGGGAAGATGACAGAACAACAATTAAAACACTTGTAGTTAATTTCTTCATGTTTAATTTGATTATTTTTTTTATTGCCTACAAATATGTGAAACTTTCTTAAAATCAGCAAATAAAAATGTTAATTTCTCATAATTAATACAAAAAGTATCAAAGAAAACCAACTATAAAGCCTTACAAAACAACAAAAAGATGCAAATATTAAAAATCAAAAAACACGGTAAAATTTACAAAAACACAACATAAATAGAACAAAAAGCCTAATAAATCTAATAAAAACACAAAATAATCAAAATCCCGCAAAACCATTTCTTTTAAAATTTCATACTTTTGTATTCTTAAAAAACTTCATGGAGTTAATAAAAAATTGGTCAAATCTTTACATTGAAGCAGGATGTGATGAGGTAGGAAGAGGCTGTTTAAGTGGGCCTGTGGTAGCTGCAGCGGTTATTTTGGATGACGAGTTTAAACAAAACCTGGTCAATGATTCAAAAAAATTAACATTTAAGACCAGAATGGAACTGGACAGCTACATCAAGGATAATGTAAAGAATTACGCTATTGCAGAACTTCCCCCTTCATTCATTGATGAGCACAATATTCTCAATGCAAGTATTCATGCTATGCATCGTGCACTGGATCAATTAACAATAACGCCGGAACTTATTTTAGTGGATGGTAATAAATTTCATCCCTATAATTATATTCCACACCAATGTATCATCAAAGGAGACTCCAAAGTATTATCGATTGCAGCAGCCTCTATTCTTGCGAAAAATTACCGGGATAAGCTTATGATCGAGCTGCACGAAGAACATCCTGAATATGGCTGGAATACGAATTTCGGCTATGCTACAAAAAAACATCAGGAAGCCCTTATAAAATACGGACCTACCAAACATCACAGACAATCGTTCAGACTGAAATATGACTAAAGAAATATAATCAATCATTCGATTTATACCTCTCTATTCAACCTTTAAGTCCTATCATCAATAAAAAAAGAGAAGCAACCAATGCTTCTCTTTTTTATTATCAATGAAATGAATTATTTCTTTTTATTTCTTTGCTGCTCCTGAGATTGTTGTTGCTCCTGAGCTTTCTCCATCATCTCTCTCATTCTCTTCTGGAACTTACCTTCTGTTTTTGGTTTCTCCTTATTAGACTGAATCTGAGCATGAATTTTCTTTTCATCCAAAATCCAGTATTTAATCACAAGAATGATCAGAATGTTAATTGCATTGGATACGAAATAGTACCAAGAAAGACCTGATGCGGAAGTATTCAGGAAGAATAAGAATGTAATCGGGAAGATATACATTAATACTTTCATATTTGGCATTCCCTCCTGCTGTGGCTGCTGCATATTTCCTGAAGTCATTACAGTATATATAAGGATTACCACAGTACAAGCCAATGCAAAAATACTTAAGTGATCTCCTAAGAAAGGAACTTTGAATGGTAATTTGATCAGATCATCATACGCAGTCAGATCTTTTGCAAACCAGAACCCTTGCCCTCTCAGATCAATAAAGTTCGGGAAGAAACGGAATAGTGCATAGAAGATCGGGATCTGAACCAATGCAGGTAAACATCCGGCCATCTGATTCACTCCGGCCTTTCTGTATACTTCCATGGTAGCCTGCTGCTTCTTCATCGGATCTGCATCCTTAAATTTAGCATTAACCTCATCAATTTCCGGACGGATCACCTTCATCATCGCACTCAGCTTATGCTGCTTATACATAATTGGTGAAAGGATCAGCTTTACAATGATTGTCATTACAAAGATCACCCATCCTGCAGATAATCCCCAGCTTGCAATAATACTATACAACCACATGAAGAAATAACGGTTCATCGCTCCGATAAACGACCATCCTAATGGAAGAATTTCATCAAAGTTTTTATCGTATGACTTCAGCAATGGTAAATCCAATGGCATGAAATACCATGTAAAATCCTGATTCAGCTCGCTACCTGTCATCTGAACAAAACCTTCATAGTTTAATTTTTTCAGATATTCTCCTTCTTCTACATTCTCCTGATTTCCTTTGCTTTGAGTAAACCCATTCTTAGCCTCGATTACTGAAGTGAAAAACTGTTGCTTCACACCAATCCAGTTAAGGGTTTCTTTTTCTTCCTCCATGGTCGTTCTTCCATCATAATCATAATCTTTATAATTATTGAACGCATAAGAGAATTCTGAGTGAGACTGCTCCTGAGCTCTTCCTTTTTCAAGGTTTCTCACATTATAATCCCAGATGAAATCTGCTTTGTTGTCAGAAGTTATTTTAGAAAGTCCCTGAGTTCTTACTTTAAAATCAAGGGTATATTTTGGAAGTAAAGTATAGATAAACTGAATCACAGCTCCGTTATAGTCAGCAGTTAATGTCACTGCGTTCCCATTCACGCTTGGTGAGAAAACTAAATCTTTAGTATTGATTACCTTTCCTGTTTTATCCTTAAACTGGAATCCGTATTTTGAATTGTTTTTATTGATCAGGTAAAGGGGCTGATCTGCATTATCCGTTGTGTGGTTATATGCTTTATACTTTAAAAGTTCTACTTTGGAAACCTGTCCTCCTAAGCTTGAAAATTCCAGTTTCAATTCATTATTTCCAAGACTTGCTGTCTGAATCGCACCAGGAGTTACATTTGGATTGATATTGCTTGCCTGAGTTTGTTTTACAGCATTTTTTACCTGTTCAGTTTTCTGCTGCTGAGCTTTCAGCTCCTCTTCTTTCGCCTGTTTGTTCTGGAAATAGAACATAAAACCAAAGAGAACCAGACATAAAACCGCAAAACTAATCATTTGCCTCTTATCGATTCCGTTGTTTTGTTGCATTTTATTTTTATTATAATTAAAATTTCCTATTTTTTCATTTCTACAGGGCTATAAGAAAACTGATAGATCTGTAGCAATTTTGAGCTGACAAAAATACTGTTTTTTTATCAAAACTCTATACTATAATGCATTAGTATATAATAAACTCAGGCTGAGAAAAATCAACCTGAGTTTATATATAAACGTTTATGATAAAAATTTACCTTATTTCTTTTCGCAAGCTTTAATGAAAGCTCTGAATAGAGGATGTGGTGTGGCTACCGTACTCTTATATTCCGGGTGATACTGAACCCCTACATAGAACGGGTGATCAGGAAGCTCAAGAGCTTCTACCAATCCTGTTTCAGGATTAGTTCCTGTAGCAAGGAAACCGTTCTTTTCAAATTCCTGAAGGTACTCACTGTTGAATTCATAACGGTGACGGTGTCTTTCAGAAATATTTTTGCTTCCGTAGATGTCATAAAGCTTAGAACCGTTCTTCAAAGCACATTTCCATGCTCCAAGACGCATCGTTCCTCCTTTATCGATTACATTTTTTTGCTCTTCCATTAAAGAAATTACAGGATCCGGAGTCGCTGTATCAAATTCCATTGAATTGGCCTTTGTATGTCCTAAAACATTTCTTGCAAATTCAATCGTCATAATCTGCATTCCTAAACAGATTCCCAACATCGGAATTTTATTTTCTCTTGCATATTTTGCAGTAAGAACTTTTCCTTCAATCCCTCTGTCTCCGAAACCTGGAGCTACAAGGATACCATTCACTCCTTTCAGCGTATCTTTAATGTTTTCTTCGGTAATATCACCGCTGTATACCCATCTTACTTTTACTTCAGTTTCAAGGTCAGCACCTGCATGTTTGAAAGCTTCAGCAATTGAAATATAGGAATCCTGAAGGGAAACATATTTTCCTACCAGTGCAATCTCAACTGTTTTCTTAGGGTTCTGGAATTTCTTAAGGAAACTTTTCCAGTCTTTAAGATCAGCATCTTTATCGCTCTTCAGATCCAGTTCCTTCAATACTACATCGTCAAAATTCTGCTTCTGGAGATACATCGGAACCTCATAGATTGTTTCCAAATCTTTACATTCGATAACATTATCTAAAGGAACGTTACAGAATTGAGCCAGTTTTGCTCTCTGATCTTTTGGAATTTTATGCTCTGTTCTGCAAACCAATACATCAGCCATAATTCCGCTTTCCATAAGCTGGCGAACAGAATGCTGAGATGGTTTTGTTTTTAATTCTCCACTTGAAGCCAGGTAAGGCAATAGTGTCAGGTGAATTACCATAGAATTGCTCTCTCCTAACTCCCACTTCAACTGACGTACAGTTTCAATGTAAGGTAAAGATTCAATATCCCCAACAGTTCCTCCGATCTCAGTAATAATGATGTCGTAGTTCTGTTTTGAAAGGATCTTAATTCTACGTTTGATTTCGTTAGTAATATGAGGAATTACCTGCACTGTTTTTCCAAGGAAGTCTCCTTTTCTTTCTTTTTCGATAACAGTCTGGTAGATTTTCCCTGTCGTAACGTTGTTGTTTTGGGATGTAGGAGCATCAAGGTAACGCTCGTAGTGACCTAAATCCAGATCCGTCTCCGCACCATCTTCAGTCACATAACACTCTCCGTGTTCATAAGGATTCAAAGTTCCCGGGTCGATATTGATATAAGGATCAAGTTTTTGGATCGTTACGTTAAAACCGCGTGATTTTAGCAATAGTCCCAGAGAAGCAGAAACGATTCCTTTTCCCAAAGATGAAGTTACACCTCCTGTCACAAAGATGTATTTTGTATTCTTTTTACTCATTAGATTAGGTTTGTGCAAAGTTATGGGAAAAAGAAACACAAAGCAATTTTTTACATTTTGAAAATACAAAAACACCCTTCAAACAATTATAAAACCTGATTAAAAATTTTATCTATATTTGGTATAGACAAATGAAACAAAGCAATAACCATCATGATTTCGGTATATAAACTAAAGCCAAAATTTCAGCAGCTGCTCACTCCTGTCTTATTATTTTTTAATAAGAATAATATTACGGCCAATCAGATTACGGTCGGCTCAATCCTATTATCTGTTGCCATTGGCGTATTATTCTGGAATGCTGATATTTCGAAATGGTTCTTTTTAAGCCTTCCTATCGGACTATTGATACGAATGGCTTTAAATGCACTGGACGGAATGATGGCCCGAAGATTCAACCAAACCAGTAAACTTGGAGAAGTACTGAATGAAGTAGGTGATATTATTTCTGACGTCATTATATTTTTTCCTTTGTTGAAGTTTCAGCCGGAAAGTCTATATCTGATCGTTATCCTGATCGTTCTAAGTGTGATCAACGAATTTGCGGGACTGATGGGAAAAGTTGTCGGAAAAGAGCGACGTTATGACGGTCCTATGGGAAAAAGTGATCGTGCACTTATTTTGGGTCTGTATGGATTATTAATTTTTTTTGGAGTTAATATCACTTCCGTTTCAGAATATATTTTCGGAATCATCATTATTTTATTGCTGATCAGTACCTATACCCGACTTAAGAAATCACTGAATGAAGCCTAAAGAAAATAAATTTGCAGACGTTCCTTTAAGGGTAAAAACATGGATCTATATCATTATCGTTTTTGCTCTCGGCATTTCACATCCGTTTGCCATGGCCATTTTTGTTTCTTGGATTGGACTACAGTCGTTTTTTGAATTTTCAAAAATGTTTCAACTTCCTTCCAATCTTGTTTTCCCATCCATATTCATTGGTATTTCACAATTTTATCTGCTATACTATTTAAATATTGAAAACTACTTTTTATACAGTTCTCTTCTTGGGGTATTGGTCTTAGGTTACTTTTTATTATTAAAATCATCATCAAAACAATTGTTTAGAATTTTCATAGCCCTACTCGTCTGTCTTTTTTCTTTTCCCCATTTGTATTGGATAAGAACTTCCGTTAATGGCCTTAATGCTATTATATTTGTTGTGGTGGTGACAGAGCTGAACGATGTATTTCAGTATCTGATGGGCAAATTCTTTGGCAAACGTAAAATCACACCTCAGATAAGTCCCAATAAAACATTGGAAGGCCTCATTGGTGGAGTTTTCCTGACGGTTATTTTAAGTAATATCTTAGGATTTTTCCTGCTTAAGACAGACTTTCTAATCAATAGTATCCTGGGAATAGGTTTGGGCATCTCTGGTTTTTTTGGAGATATTTTCATGTCTTATCTCAAAAGGAAAACGAATGTAAAAGATACCGGAAATCTTCTTCCTGGACATGGCGGGTTATTGGACAGAGTGGATAGTCTGGTTTTCAATGCGCCTTTGTTTTTCTGGATTTTAACCCTTCTGATAAAAAATTAACACCATGAATGAACAATTTAAAAGGGCTGTTATTTTCTCAGGAGGCGGAACAAGATTAATGATTTACCTCGGTATTTTTGCAGCTTTAGAAAAACTGAATTTAAAACCTGATATTCTCATCGCTTCCTGTGGTGGTTCATTTGCTGCAACATTGATCAATGCTTTCCCAGATCACCTTTCCCGGAAAGAATACATGAAATCTGAAGAATATTATCAGTTTGTCACTCACACAAAATTGACCAGGCATAAAAAATTGTCTGAAATAGGACTTTTCTCCCTAAAAAAAATATTTGAAAAAAGAAAAGCTCCTGTTATTGAAGATATTTTCAATCGGTATATTGTTGAAATGCCTCAGGATCTCTCTGACTGCTTTCCTTCTCTGAAAAATACAGAATTTTCCAAAGAAATTCCCACTATGATCATAGGCTCTGAGCTTTTATTTGAACCTCAGGAATCCGGACAGAGCAGAAATGAAAAAAAATTATTCCGCAAAACGATTTTCACTGATCCGGAAACGGCTCAACGAATAAGTTATGAATACCTCGCTACTTCTTCTGACAGCTTTAAAAACAGTGCTGTCGAAAAAGCATCAAAAATCATAACAGCATTTTCTATGCTCGAAAGTACACGGGCCTCTATTTCAGATATGTTTTATGTACAGCCGATGCTTCTCCACAATCAATATTATATGGGTGGAGTGATCGACCTTGTCCCGATTGAACTGGCCAGGCTCCTTTCCGAAAAAGTGATTTCAGAAAAAAAACAGCCTTATACCCTCGTGGAAGAAGCCCTTATCCGTTCTGTATTTGGGTTCAGTGCCAATGAAAGACTGTTGGAAACCGAAAATATACTGTCAGATTTTCAGATTGATACTACCAGCATCAAAAAGAAACTGAAGGGACATTATTTAGAAAAGGGGATCAACTGGAAAAAGCTTGAACTTGATTTTTCTTTTCCAAAAACCTACCAGCAGTTTGTACAGGATATGGAAATGCAGTGGCAGTATGGTTTTGATCAGACGGTGAAATGCGTGAAGGGAAAGTTGTAATTTTTTTAGATACAAACATCTTTAGAAACCTGTACAATCTGTGAGAAAATAAAAATAGAAGACATCCGTAGCAAAAATACCCTTATCTTCACTTTTAAAATTTATTTTTACATCCAATTGAAAATCATCACATCTTCATGAATGTTTTTATTGCAGGCGGCACTTCAGGGATTGGCTATTCTTTGGCCACACATTATCTTGAAAAAGGATACCATGTAGGAATCTGCGGAAGAGCCCCGAAAAAAGTTCCAAACAATAGTTTCAAAAATCTGGAAATTTTTCAGGCTGATGTCTGTGATATGAACTCAATAGGATCTGTTTTGGAAGCCTTTCTTGTGGATAAAAAAGAGCTTGATATTTTCATCAACTGTGCAGGAAGTTATGCTGAAGATGTAGCAGGAAGAATTTCATATGATGAAGCCGAAGAAATGCTGCAAACCAATATTCTGGGTACTGCCAATTGCTTTGAAGTGGCCAGAAGAGCAATGAAAAGTCAGCGAAAAGGAAATATAGCCGTCATTGCTTCCGTTTCAGGAATACTGGAATATGAAAACTCAAGTCTTTATACCAAAACAAAACGTTCTGTGATTCAGATTGCAGATGCTTATCGAAGAGCATTGAAACCTTTCGGAATTTCTGTAACGACTATTGCTCCGGGCTATATAGATACTGAAAAGCTGAGAGTACTCAACGGAAATGATTTAAGCAAAAAACCTTTCCTTACAGACGTGGAGACCGCCACCAGTCTTATTTCCGAAGCTATTGAAAAAGAAGAAAAAATAATTATTTTCCCTGTAAAAATGAAGTGGATGATGAAATCTTTAGCCCTCCTTCCCTCTTCATTATTAAACAGGATCATGTTCAGAAAGGCCAAATGGATGAAAAACGACTGACAATACAACAAAAGATCTACGCATTTCTTCTTTGTACCATTGTATTTGCAGTGGTTTACAATGGTTCTGCCCTATATCTTTCAACTCTGGCAGAAGTTCCTTCATTTGTTTTTTGCTTTGAAAAGTACATTCCTTTCATTCCGTGGACCATCATTCCGTATATGACAAGCGGACTATTTTTCTGTCTTGTATTTTTTTGTTGTACACATAAAGAACAACTTAAAGTTTTAACACAGAGAATGCTTTTTGTAACGATCATTGCCGGGATAGGGTTTGTTTTATTTCCTTTAAAATTCTCTCTGCCCAAACCCGAAACTGGAAATATTTTTTTCGGATATTCTTTTCAGTTTTTAAAAACATTTGACTCCCCTTTCAACCAGGCTCCATCACTCCATATTGCCTATGCTTTTATTTTCTGGTCAGTTTTCAGAAATTTAAAAAAAGGCAGAAATCTTTTAATGGTCTGGCTCATTCTTTTAGGTATTTCTACACTGACAACTTATCAACATCATTGTATTGATATAATAACCGGAAGTATTCTTGCTCACCTCAGTTTTGTCATCTTCCCTTATAGAAAAAATGATTTTCTGTACAGAAACTTTCAGGTGGCCAATATCTATTTTCTCTCCGGATGGATTCTGATTCTGGCAGCATTATTACTGAATGAATTTTCGGGAAATGCCGGGCTGTTTTTATGGTGGCCAGCTCTGATGAATCTCTTTATCGGGCTTCATTATCAAAGGAACAATATCTATTTTTTAAAAGACCAAAACGGAAATATTCCATGGTTCAAAAAAGTATTGTACGCACCTTATCTGCTAATATATTGGGTATTCTGGAAATTCTTCAGAAAAAACAAAATCCCTGTAGAAATTCTCCCCGGTCTTTATATTTCATCCAGGCCTGATGCTGAAGATATGAAAAATTTTGGAAATATTGATTCCCTAAAAGTGTATGATCTGTCTGCAGAAATGGAAGAAATCTCCATGATAAAAGAAAAGTTGAATTATCATTCTGTCTCTTTTCTGGACATAGGTTCTTTTGAAACTGACACCACAAAAAAACTGGTTGCTGATATTAGTGAAAGCTACAAAGCGCTTCCTGAAGAAGGAAAAATCCTGATCCATTGCACCATGGGATTTACAAGAAGTTCAGTCATCGGGATTTTGGTGATGAAAAATATTCTATCTTTACCTTTAGACGAAGCAATAAACACCATGAAAACCATCAATAAGAATATGGTCATCCATTCTTATCTACAGGATTTTCTGAAAAAATTTTAATTTATGAACAGCGGACATTTTAAGAGTTTTGACAATAATGAGATTTTCTATCGAGAATGGAACTACCAGCCCCATCAGAAAAGCATCATCATGATCCATCGGGGACATGAGCATTCTGAGAGACTGAATGATATTGCCCAATCTTCACAGTTTTCAAAATATAATATCTTCGCCTTTGATCTTAGAGGGCACGGTTATACCAAAACTCCTACCTCATCTGTCTTCATGGATTATGTAAGAGATCTTGATGCATTTTCCAGGTTTCTTTCTTCACAATACGATGTGAATATTTCAGACATTTTCGTGGTGGCTAACAGTATCGGCGGTGTGGTGGCTTCTGCCTGGGCTCATGATTTTGCTCCCCGGATTGCCGGAATGGCATTACTGGCACCAGCCTTTAAAATCAACCTCATCGTTCCTCTGGCCAATGAGATGATTACCCTCGGAACCAAACTTAAAAAAGGGCTGATCATCAAGAGCTATGTGAAATCTAAAATGCTGACTCATGATCCGGAACAACAAAAAGCTTATGATACAGATCCGCTGATCTCTCGTTCTATAGATGCAGAACTTCTTATTGATCTCGCAAAAGCAGGAAAACGCCTTGTAGAAGATGCAGAAGCTGTAGATACACCAACACTGATTCTGGCTGCAGAAAAAGATCATGTGGTTTTCAATAAAGAACAGAAAATCTTCCATGATAAACTTGATACGGATCTGAAAAAGTATGAAGTTCTACCAGGCTTTTTTCATGGAATCTTATTTGATACCGGAAAAGAAAAAGTTTATGATAAAATTGTGGAATTTGCAGAAGAATGTTTCAATAAAGCAGCCAAGCAGCCCACTCTTTCTCCTGACCGTTTTTCAGTAAAAGAATATGAAGATCTACAGAACAATGTAGGGAACAACCTAAACTTTAAGTTACAGAAATTCTCGCTCGGGAAAATTGGAAAACTAAGTAATGGGATGGCCATCGGATTAAAATATGGATTTGACTCCGGTGCCTCATTGGATTACGTTTACCAAAACCAGCCAAAAGGAAAGCTAGGCTTTGGAAAAATGATGGATAAAAATTACCTCAATGCCATTGGCTGGAAGGGAATCCGTATCAGAAAACAACATCTGCTTCAGCTTCTGGAACATAATATTCAGGTATTGAAAGAGCAAGGCAGAAAAATCAAGATCCTGGATATTGCCGGCGGAACCGGAAATTATTTATTTGACATCAAAGAAAAATATCCTGATGCTGAAATTGTGATCAATGAGTTTGTCAAGTCAAATATTGAAATCGGAGAAAAAGTGATTCAGAAAAAAGGATACCAGCACATCCGCTTCACCAATTTCGATTGCTTTGATCCTGAAACTTATAAAAAATTGAATTTTGAGCCTAATATTACCATTGTATCCGGAATCCTGGAATTGTTTGGAGATAATGAAATGGCCAGCAGAGCAATTCGTGGTATTGCATCAGTCTCTGAAAAGAATGCACATCTTGTCTACACCGGACAGCCGTGGCACCCACAACTCCAGATGATCGCCTATGTTCTGAATAACCATCAGAATAAAGACTGGATCATGAGACGACGTTCCCAGAAAGAGCTGGATAGGATCATGGCTTTCAATTCTGTGCAGAAAGAAAACATGCTGATCGATGATTTCGGAATTTTCACAGTTTCTTCGGGGAAAATAAATATTGAAATCTAATTAAAGCTAATTGCCACGAATAAAATAGTGTGTAAAAAATTTATTACCGTAAAAAGAGAAGAGCCTTTTGTACATTTAATAAGATATAATTTACATATGTCTTAAAATACGCGAATAAAAAAATTCGTGCATTCGTGGCAAAAAAATAAGACGGGTTTTTGATATTTAAATTCATTTAAGTCCCGGAAGAAAAATGCTTTTTTTTTATAACTTCGCGGTATGGCAAAACTGAAAACAGCATATTTCTGTCAAAACTGCGGAACTCAATACCCTCAATGGCTGGGACAATGCAAAAACTGCGGCGAGTGGAATACTCTCGTAGAAGAAGTAGTGGAAAAACCCTCTCATAAAACCCCTCCATTTTCAAAAAGCAAGCAACACGTCATCAATATTGTTGAAGTGGAAACCAGTGAGGAACCGAGAATAAAAACACCTTCCGAGGAACTGAACCGTGTTCTGGGAGGCGGTATTGTTCTGGGATCTGTCACCCTGATCGGTGGGGAACCTGGAATTGGAAAATCTACCCTTCTCCTTCAACTTGCATTGAAGATGAAGAAAAAAATCTTTTATGTTTCCGGAGAGGAAAGTGCTTCTCAGATCAAAATGAGAGCCGACAGACTGACGGATATTCAGAACCCGAACTGTTTTCTCTTTACTGAAACTTCACTGGAAAAAATTCTTCACGAAGCTAAAAAACTGGAACCGGATTTTGTGATTATCGACTCTATCCAGACGCTTCAATCCCAACTTATAGAAAGTTCTCCGGGAACGGTTTCTCAGATCAGAGAATGCTCCAATGAGATCATCAAGTATGCTAAAGAGAACAACACTCCGGTATTTCTGGTGGGACACATTACCAAAGACGGGCAAATTGCAGGTCCTAAGGTATTGGAACACATGGTGGATGTCGTTTTAAATTTTGATGGGGACCGCAATCACCTTTTCAGATTGCTGAGAGCCAATAAAAACCGTTTCGGTTCTACTTCTGAAATTGGAATTTATGAAATGATCTCCCAGGGTTTGAAGGAAATTAAAAACCCTTCTGAAATTCTGATCACCAAGAAATTTGAAGAACTTTCCGGAAATTCTGTAGCGGTAACACTGGAAGGAAACCGTCCGATGCTTCTGGAAATTCAGGCATTGGTAAGTACAGCGGTTTACGGTACACCTCAGAGAAGCTGCACCGGTTTTGATTCTAAAAGACTGAATATGCTACTAGCTGTATTGGAAAAAAGAGCTGGTTTTCAATTGGGAGCTAAAGATGTCTTCCTCAATATCACCGGAGGGATAAAGACAGATGACCCGGCTCTGGATCTGGCGGTCATAGCCTCTGTTCTTTCCTCCAATGAAGACATTGCCATTTCGGAGCACTATTGTTTTGCCGGAGAGATTGGTCTGAGTGGAGAGATCCGCCCCGTTGCCCAGATCGAACAGAGAATTACCGAGGCTGAAAAACTTGGATACGAAAAGATATTTGTCTCCAATCTTAATAAAATCCCAAAGAGAAAATTCGGAATCAAGATTGAAGAAGTGAGCAAGATTGAAGATTTCCATGAAAGACTTTTTTAAAGCAGAAAAAGGAGTCTGGGTAGAAACATTGAGTAATGATCAAACTTTGTATAAAAATTTTTATATTCGTTTATGAATTATCTGGCCCATTCTTACCTCACGTTTACTGACGGACAAATTGTCGGCCAGTTTTTGGAAGATTTTATCCGAAACAAAGACCGCTTTTCTTTTCCCAAAGATATTCAGGACGGTATTACGCTGCACAGGGCTATCGATACGTTCACAGACTCCCACCCCGCCATTCATGAAGCAAAAAAAGCATTTGCTCCATTGGTAAGACTCTATGCCGGGGCATTTGTAGATGTTGCTATGGATTATTTTGTTGCTAATGATCTTTCTTTACACTCCCTTACAGAATGGAAAGCTCATTCTCTCAAAGTCTACAGTGTTTTGAATGCCAACGAAAAATGGCTGCCTGAACATTTCAAAAAAATGCTGGTAAAAATGGAACATGACGACTGGCTTTACAATTACCGTGAAGACTGGGGCATTAAATTCAGCATTCAAAATGTACTCAATAAGGCAAAATATCTGGATAAAGACATTCCTGTTTTTGAAGCTTTCCTGAATAATAAGGATCTTTTACAGCAATGTTACAATGACTTTTTCCCGGATCTGATTGCACATGCCCAAGGTATCAACACTACTTTACAATTGGAAGACTAGTGTCAAATCAAAAAAAAACACTTATCCGGTAAAAGATAAGTGTACTATAAAATTGTGTTATTAGAATTTTTTATACCTGAATATACTATAGAAAAGTCTTTGGGGAACACCTTCCTATTGATGTTTTTATAAAATCGTATTAATCACCGATCCTGAATACCAAAAGCTGCGTTGAAGTCGCAGTCAGAGTCATCCCTGTACCTGTACAGTTTCCGGATTGACCTCTTCCCAGACGAATCGGCCAGGTTCTTCCGGCAGGAACTGTAGTAGAATATGTAATAGTTCCCCCATGATTTGATAAAATTCCTGAATTATGGTATGCTGTACTATGAATTCTTTGAGTACCCGAAACTCCTGTTGGAAAATCAACAATATATGAACTGTTTCTACATTTATCAGCCTCTACCGTAGTTCCATTATCATTGTTATGTATTGCTTCATATACAAAAGTTATCTGATAGGTTCCGGCTGGAAATGTAATGGTACTGGTTCCCGCATTATAACTCATCCCTGAGATTGAATTTTTTATGACAGACATTGGAACAACTGATGAACTTCCCGCCGCTACTCCATTAAGGAAATCCGCCTGAGCTACATCCAATCTGAAAAGAGCAGGGTTTGGAATGGATAATGCTCCAAGCGTACCAATGGTTTTCACCACACCATTAGCATCCAAAACCATAAGAGGATCTGTAGTGGTATTTCCTACAGTAGTCCCCTGTAAACGTAGAGGATCTGTTCCGTTTACGTGAAGTCTGTTTGTAGGTGCTGCAGTTCCCAACCCTACCCTGTCATTAGCCGCATCTACAGAAAGTGTAGTTCCATCTACAGAAAAAGCATTAACCACTGATCCATCAAAAGCAAGAGTATTTGCGCCTTGGGTCACAGTACGATTTCCTGTTAAAGTTCCATCATTATTATAAATATTAACAGAACTTGCAGCTGGAATGGCTTTCCAGGTTCCTACTCCGGCAGCATCAGAAGTAAGTACATATCCGTTGGCCTGATTTCCATCTACAATCTTTACAGCAGGCACTGGAGTAGCAGGAGTTCCTGTTGAATGTACATCTAATTTTGTGGTGGGAAGAACGGTCCCTATTCCTACATTTCCTGAAGACTTTATGGTCATTCTTGCCGCATAGTCTGTTGCATTTCTTGTGAAGACCTGTAATCCTGCATAGTTATTGGTCACATCCCGGTCTATTCCTATAATGGATGCTCCTGTAACCCCTGCAGGGTTGGTAGAAGGGATAAACTCAATTCCCCCAAACAAAGGGTTTGTCACATTATTATTATACAAGGTAATATTTCTTGGAGTTCCCTGGGCACAGGGTGCGCCACAGTTATCAATTCCGGCAGATAAAACATCCGTTACAGTTCCTGCTACAGGATTTAATATGGATAAAAAGCTTGCAGGAGCAGCGGTACCTATCCCCACCCTTCTGTTAAGGGCATCTACTGAAAAATTATTACCATTCACAGAAAAAGCATTAACGGCATTCGCTGTAAATGCCAGAGTATTGCTTCCCTGCGTTACCGTTCTGTTTCCTGTAAGTGTACCATTGGCATTATAAATATTGGTCTCGGTAATATTATTGGGGTTATGAAGTTTGACCCATACGGATCCGTTATAATAGTAATAACCTACGGCATCAATATTAACTGCATTTCCCGCTTGTGATCCATTACCCACTCCATTCACATAAATCAAGGTGGAAGTGGGAATTCCTGTCATACTTTGTGCTCTCAGCCTATCTACACGGGTTATTAAAAGACCATCTACCGCATTAGAGGTACCTGTTGGGTCTTTGGCAGTGATATCCAATGTTGCCGTTGGGTTGGATGTATTAATCCCTACCTGAGCGAAAGTAAGCCCACTAAAAGCGAGCAGTACTAATGTAAAGTTCTTTTTTTTCATTTTCATATTAAGTTATTTAAAATTTGGGATGATTTTTAGTTTCCTTTGACAAAACATATAGTAACTCAATGCTTTTATCAAGCAAAAAGACCATGAAATTATATCAAATTTTCAGAAGATTGAACCGGATCGGTTTCAACCTTAGAAAAATGGTGATTGGTAAATAGAATACAGAATAAATTTATCATACATTATATTATCAATAATTTAGTTATTAAAATTTAAAAATATATCAATTACTCATTAATTAATTTTCAGAAGCAAAACAAAAAATATATCAAACAAAAACATCAAAATAATGCAAAATATTCAATAAATATAATTAAAACATTTAAAATAAAATTAAAAAAAATGTTAATAATTTAAATTTAATCTCTTATCAATATCTTAACAAATCAAAATTAATCAATATAAAGTGATTTACAGTTATATAATTTCTACCTTTTTGAACACAACAATAAAAAAAGCAAAAACTAATAGTTTTTGCTTTTTTGTACTCGTAAACAGTATAATGTTTTGTTTTTAAAATATTTTATAAGTGTATCTATTGGGATAGGATAATTTTTCGCTCTTTCTTTCTCCATTGACAATGATATGGACAATATTGATCTGATCATCAAACAGATTATACAGAAAGCTTACTGCAGCTTCTACTTTTTTAGGTTTTGCTACAGCTTCTGATTCCAGAAAAATATTTACAGATTCATGATCTTCCTCGTAACCCACATAATTTATTTTTAAAAATTTATTGTCTGCCTTCAGCTTCAGATATTCTGCACAATACTTTTGTAAAGCCTCATTAAGCCTCACTTTGTATTTATCATCATTGAAGTGAAAAGACCCACCATATTTTTTGCTCAAACCATCCTCCAAATCATCTAAAAAGAATCTCCCGGTTACTTCAAAAGTGGTAGATTTTGAATTATAATTGATTTCTACAGAGCCTACATGATAAGGATGAACCGCTTCAACGCTTATAAAACTTTGAAATACAAGCATTAAAGACAAAAGAAATCCAAAAAAAAGTCTGCCAGACATTGATTCTATTTTTGTGACAAATATAAAAAAAGCAGCAGTTATAAAACCGCTGCTTGCATGATCTGATTTATAAAAATCTATTGCTTGATTATTTTCTTGGTAATCTTTTGATTATCATCTGCGGTAATGGTAAACATATAAGTTCCTTTTACCAATTCTGAAACATCAATTCTACCTGAGTTTGTATTCACATTTACGGTTTTCACCAATTTTCCTGAAGCATCATAGATGGTTACGGAAGCTTTAGAATATTTGCCCAATGTCACATTCACAAAATCTTTAGTAGGATTCGGGGTAATATTTACGTCGGAAGTCAACTTAATATCTGCTGTACCCAACGTTGAACTTGTTTTCACAAAATACCCTCCAAAACCTGAAGTCTGGAAGCTTACTTCCCAATATTTATAAGTATCATTCCATACAATATCGTTAATATCCGGAGTAATAACGGTTGCCGGACTTCCAAAAGATGCTATTGTCCCGGTACTGCTCGTTCCTTCATATTTCTCAACAAGAAGATTGGCCTTATTAGCTATATCACCTGGCGACGAAGGCAATTTGATACTGCTTGTCAGGTTATAGGCATCGAACTCGCTCTGTTTAAAATACAAAGTCAATTTTCCGGTTGCCGCAGTTGCATTGACAGCTGGATTCATCTCAAATCTTCTGGACACATAACCCGGTTGTACATTATCTACCCATACTTTTGATGTTACACTTCCAGATACTGTACTTACCGTTTCTTTTTCCACTCTTGAAATCAACTGGCAGTTATTAGTAAAATAATTATATCCGGCAGCTAGCGTACTTGCTTTAGTCTGATTGGATATAGCCAGATTTTTGACTTCAGCAATATTCTCATAAATCATTGCCCTCATTTTAAGATCAAACGTTCTTGGATTCCACGTTGTACCATCTGTAGAAGTTTTAGATCTGTTATTCACTACACTATTTTCCGCTTTCATGGCAATTTTTCCGCTTAATCCGTTTACCACTATATAAAATTCTTTTCCGGTTACCGTTTGTATGTTCAGATCAGAAAGGTTAATATAGTTCCAGGTAAATTTCTGAGTATCATTAAGCCATGAAGTCACAGTCTTAGTCGCAATAATGTCTCCCGGATCTCCGTTGGCATTTACTTTTCTGATTTGAATATCTATCGGAATATCTGAAGGAATCGTAGTTCCTGTTAAAAATGAGAAACCACCCAGTTTCCCGGTCAGCGTTGGGTTATACCGAACGGCAAGCGCCATATTATCGAAATAAAAATTAGATTCCGTATTGGCAATGATATAGGGTTCATCATATGTTACAATTTCAAAATTAGATTTTACACATCCCAGTTCATCAGTAACAGCCTTATAAATATCTAATTTACCATATCCCCATCTCATATTAGGAACAGTTCCTGTTGCTCCATCTATTCTTGCATTGGATGTAAGACGTGACTTCACCTGTGCAGCCGTTAACGCTGAGTTTGCCTGAAGGAGTAATCCCACAGCGCCCGTCACTCCCGGCGAAGACATACTTGTTCCCTGGTTTTTCACATAATAATTAGTTCCGGCAATAATATCCGTTGCTGCCGGAACAGAATCTGCTGATCTTGATGAAATCACATTCTGCCCTGATCCTGCTATATCAGGTTTTTGGAAACCATCAACCCTAGGCCCCTGAGCACTAAATGTTGATATAGATTCCTGTGGAGTAAGTGTATAACGTCCGCTGGTTCCGCTATACCAGCTTGCTCTTCCCATATAGGAAGCTACAGTGATGGCACTGGAAGCATTTCCAGGGCTTCCCACTACATATTCATTATCTCCGTTTTGAAGAGTGGTAGCCACTCCCTGACTGTAAAGCCAGCTATGAGTTGTTATGGGCTGAGTTCCGTCATTGGTTATTTCCAATGTATAATTCCCCTGGCAATTGGCTGTAGAAGCAGATACTCTGCTTATCACCAACTGAACATAGCGTTTATTGTTATCTGTACTCCAATAATTGTACATGGTCGCTGTAAAACCACCTCCCAATATACTATGAGCTGTTGTAGTACTTATATTCTGGGTATACTGCAGACCATCAGGAGTAGTTAGTTTTGCAGTAACCGGAGTATTATCATTAGCATACATGATAAAAGAAAATACGGTTGCTGCAGAAGTATTGCTTCCTACAGTAAAAGAATAGTTCTGTGAAGTATTAGGCTCTATATCAACTTTTCGGTGAAGATTGGCTCCATAATCGTTTCCGGCAGAAATCACCACCACTCTTCCCGGTCCTGAAGCTGTAAAGTTATTAACGGCAACTTCATGAGATGCTGTTCCGTCGTGGGCAGTTCCCTGTCCACCGATACTCATATTGACAACAATAGGTTTGTTCAGCGCTGTCGCTACATTTTTGAAGTACGTTAAAGCATTAATGGTATTGGTCGTTGGGAAAGATCCGTTTCCACCTTTTACAAAAACAATATCAGCATCTGAGGAAAAACCTTTATGTCTTTTATCTGCAAAACCGGCCCCATTACCGGCAGCAGTTCCTGATACGTGAGTTCCGTGCCCATTGGTGTCATTTTCTCTGACAAATCCTGCAGGTGTACCATCCAGTTCATCTTCAATCTGTGCTCTGGTATATTCTACCCCTGTAGAAAATCCTGTAGGAGTGGTTTCTGCTCCCTGTGCGGTTAAAGTCTGATCCCAGATAGAAACGATTCTACTTTTGGTCTGATCATCAGCTTTTCTGAAATCCGGATGCTTCCAGTCTATCCCGGAGTCATAGATTCCCACCAATACTCCTGTTCCGTTATAAGCCGTATTGTTGAAAGCACCATCCTGTAAAAGGCTTGCTCCTGATTGCGCTCTGCTTACATCATTATGAAGCTCATCAAATGTAGGTCCCATTACAGAGGTTACATAGGGAAGTTTTGTCAGTTTCTCAATATCTTCAATGGTTACCAAAGCTGTAGAAAAAGTCGGCAGCTGGCTCTGAACCAGGAATCCGTCAGATTTCAGCTTTTCCGGTTCTTTAGTGTAGATAATACACGAGTACATCGTTTGTGCCCCCTTGGAAGTTACCACCAGATGCTGATCCAGTTTCATATCGGCACGCTCCAGATCCATTACCGTTTTTCCTTTGGCAATATTCTCCTTATTTTTTAATAATAAGTCAAAACGGGAATCCAATTTCTGGACCTGTCCATAAAAACCATAAGAATACAATCCTAAAAAGGCTGCTGCAGCATTTCTAAGAAGCTTCGCTCCTCCATGCGAAATGTTTACTTTTGTAAAAAATAATTTTTTAATATCCATTTTCATTTTTTTAACAATACAATTATACAATTTTTATCTGATACAGAAATCATTCAAAACATCGACAATCATTACAAATAAAAACAAACAAAAACTCAATAATTCACTTATTTTAACAAAATATTCAAAACCTAATAATCTACTATCACAATGCAGGATTTTCTATTTTATTTAAACCTTGGATGGGAACATATTATCTCGCTGGATGCTTTAGACCATCAGCTGTTTGTTCTGGCGCTTATTGCTGTTTATTCTTACAGTGACTGGAAAAAAATTCTGATTCTGGTAACGGCATTTACGATCGGGCATTCCATTACATTAGCTTTAAGTATTCTGGATGTTTTCCGGGTTCCTTCTGACTGGGTTGAATTTTTAATCCCGCTTACCATCGTTCTGACTTCTCTGGATAACATTATCATGAAAAACAAGAAACAAACTTTAAAGCGGGCCAATTATTACCTGGCACTGATCTTTGGTCTTGTTCACGGGATGGGATTCGCCAATACAGCAAGGGTGATGATCTCCAAAAGTCAGAGTTTAGCACTCCCATTACTTGGATTCAATATCGGGTTGGAATTGGGACAAATTGTGATTGTCTTCGCCATTTTAATCATTCTTTTTATCCTGCTCAATCTTTTTAAAGTCAATAAGAAAGACTGGATCTTGTTTGTATCTTCCGGCGTATTGGCTTTATCATTAAAAATGACTTTAGAAAGAATTCCTTTTTAAGCTTGAAATGTTTTGATTTTTTCAACTGCTTATTACTATCTTTGATAATTATTAAATCATTTCGGTTATGAAGCTAAAAGTTGTTATACTTTCACTTTCTGTATTTGCTTATACAGGTTTCACCGCACAAAATATTCAGAATAACCCTGGCAGCAACCATGGAAACAAGTTTGAACAACTGGGAACTATTCTACCAACACCCAACATCTACAGAACGGCTTCAGGAGCTCCGGGACACGGATACTGGCAAAACAGAGCCGATTACAACATTACCGCCTACCTTGATGAGGATAAAAGAAATCTGAAAGGTTCGGAAACGGTTACTTATTACAATAATTCTCCGGATGACCTGGATTATATCTGGCTTCAGCTTGATGAAAACGAGCATTCCAGCATCAGAAATGCAGGCTATGACACGTCATCTGTCCTTCGCCCTTCCACTACCGATCAGCAACTGAAGGTAACGGAACTTCCTGTGAAAGACAACGGCTATGGAGTAATTCTTGAAAAAGTAACGGATGCCTCAGGCAATCCTTTGAAGTATACGGTCAATAAGACCATGATGCGTATTGACCTTCCAAAAGTTTTGAAGAAGGGGGAGAAATTCGTTTTCAAAGTAGACTGGAACTATAATATCTCCAACAGGATGAAAATGGGCGGCCGCGGAGGTTACGAAAACTTCCCGGAAGATGGCAATGATCTTTATACCATGGCACAATGGTATCCGAGAATGTGCGTTTACAGCGACTTCCAGGGCTGGCAAAATCATCAGTTTACCGGAAGAGGTGAATTTGCTTTGGTTTTCGGAGACTTTAAGGTATCTATGAACGTTCCTGCCGATCATATTGTAGGCGGAACCGGAGAATGTAAAAACTATGATCAGGTATTAACGTCTGATCAGCTTTCAAGATACAGAAAAGCAGAAAATGCTTCTGAACCTATAGAAATCGTTACGTTGGATGAAGCTAAAAAGGCTGAAAAAAATCATTCCAAACAAAGAAAAACATGGATTTTTGAGGCCAAAGATGTGAGAGATTTTGCATGGACCTCTTCCAGAAAGTTTGTCTGGGACGGAATGCGCGTAACGATTCCTGAAAACAACAACAAAGTAATGGCAATGAGCTTCTATCCAAAGGAATCTTATGGTCTTTACAGAAAGTTTTCCACAAAAGCTGTTGCCCATACCATTAAAACCTATTCAGAATTTACCATTCCATATCCATATCCTGTAGCTCAGTCTGTAGAAGCAGCCAACGGAATGGAGTATCCTATGATCTGTTTCAATTTCGGGAGAACCGAAAAAGACGGAACTTATTCTGAAGGGACGAAAAACGGAATGATCGGTGTGATCATCCATGAAGTGGGCCACAACTTCTTCCCTATGATCATCAATTCGGATGAAAGACAGTGGGCCTGGATGGATGAAGGATTGAACACCTTCACGGAATATCTTACGGAAGAAAAATGGGACAATAAGTTTCCATCGAAAAGAGGTCCGGCATGGACGATCGTAGATTATATGAAACTTCCAAAAGATCAGTTGGAACCTATCATGAGTAATTCTGAAAATATTGTTCAGTATGGTCCCAACGCATACTCAAAGCCTGCTACCGGTCTGAATATTCTTCGTGAGACCATCATGGGAAGAGAACTTTTCGACAAAGCATTCAAAACCTATGCAAAAAGATGGGCATTCAAGCATCCTGAACCTGCAGACCTTTTCCGTACCATGGAGGATGCCAGCGGTGAAGATCTTGACTGGTTCTGGAGAGGCTGGTTCTACGGAACGGATCCTGTAGATATTGCTATTGACAAAGTGACGGTAGCAACACCCGATCTGGAAACAAATCCAAAAGCAGCGGCTGAAGTAAAATATCAGGTTGAAAAGCCATTGGTAAGCAGTTTTGAAGATCTTTCAAAAATAAGAAACAGAGAAGACAAGAATATTAAATTCTATGTTGATACTGATAAAGAGGCTCAGGATTTCTACTACAGATATGACAGAGGTCAGGAAAAAATAAATACCAAAGAATATACCTCGAAAACGGAAGCAGGTCTTCCTTTAGATGCTAAGGATAAAGAGAAATTCAAAAATATTACAGCGTATCAGATTGATTTTGTAAACAAAGGCGGATTGGTGATGCCTATTATCCTTGAGTTTACCTTTGAAGATGGTTCTAAACTGTATGATAAATCGGCTGCACAAATCTGGAGATTAAACGAACAAAAAGTTTCCAAGACGTATTATTTTGATAAAAAGCTGAAATCTATCCAGTTGGATCCTATGAGAGAGACTGCGGATATTGATACTACTAATAATTTCTGGAGCAGTGCAGGGTCCGGTTCGGAAACTTCAAAATTCCAGCTCTTTAAACAAAAACAAGAGGCTGGCTCTGTAAGAGGAGGCGCCAACGGAAAAGTAAACCCAATGCAGGCGGCAGGAAAAAGCTAATACCATTTTTTAATAATAACCATGAAAAAACTCACTGCATTATTGCTGTTCATTGCAACAGCCACTACTCTACATGCCCAATCCCTGCAATTTTATACGGGCAAAAGAGACTTTCTTCCTATTGAAATCCTTATGGAAGATGGAAGTACAAAAAAAGGATTTGCTCAGGATTTTATGCTCCCTGATGTTGCTACTTTCCAGTTTATTGGAGGTAACAGCGAGAAAAGTGCTCATTTAGACAGAAAAGAAGTCAGATTCAAATCTTCAAAAGAAGATACAAATGTACAGCTGATTCCGGTATCTGATATTAAAAGCCTTATGTATACCAATGAGGATACCCATGAAGTTTTCCAACTGGATAAACGAATTGTAAAGGAAATCAATAACGATCTGGAAATGGAATCGAAAGGAAGAGTATTAATGCTTCCTTTGATGGAGAAAGGCCCGATCAATCTCTATGGTTACAGAAGTATGATGTGCAAAGCCAGCTATGGAAATAATTTTTCTGCAGGGTTTGACGGAAATGAAGACAGTTGTCAGCTGACCTATGTCATGATTTACCTTAGTAAGCCGGACGAAACCGTTGCCGTTGCTCCGGTAGACTATAGCTCATTAAGTCCTTTGGCCCTGTTCAATATGAAAACGCTCTATAAAAAGTTTTATAAAGCTTACGAAATTGTAGGAGCCGATTGTCCTGAATTCCTGAAAAAGGTAGATGAAGCCAGAAAGAACGATTATTTTTCCAACAAAACCTTTAAGGAAAATAAAAGAGAATCTGATGCAGAAAGAAAAGAGCAGATTAAAGGAAAAAAAGGTGCAGAGGCGGCAAAGATCAATATGCACTACAAAACGGAGCTGTACACCAAGATGTATAAAAAGCTTATTGATGATTATAAACAATCCTGTAAATAAGATTAAATCTAAAGTTCACCCACCCGGTGAACTTTTTCTTTTGTAAAAAATCAATCCAGAAACAGAAAAGAGTTAAAAATCAAAATGTTGTAACTTTTCAACACTCCCCTTCTACTTATTAGAAAAAAAATCATGAAAACAATTCTTTTCCTATTCATAATAAGTAGTGCTCAGCTTTTTTCACAAAAGCTACTGACTCCTGAGAACTCCGGTATAGATTCTAAATTGATAAAAGACGAAACCTCCGAAGCAATATGGTATGCTGAAAATGCAGGTTCCAAAATAGAAATGGGAAGCATTACCACCGAGCTTAAAAAATTAAATAAAACAGATCTTCTCATCAGAACCACTGTAAAATTAAAACAGGCACCGGATTCAAACTGGACAGATAGCACCCTGGTGAAAACGGCTAATTTTCTGCCTGCCTATCATTCTTCTTACAATATGATGCGGGATATGGTCCTGAAGTCTGAAAAAGATAAAGTGACCGGATATTATCTGGATAAAAAATCCGGAAAGAAAGACCTTGTAGATCTTCCTGCAGCCCGTTATTTCGACAGCAGCAGCTATGCAATGCTGATAAGGTTTCTTCCTTTAAAAGAAAATTATACGACAGAAATTTCCATTTTTGATTACAATCCCAATGCGGCCCATAAAGGAATGATGAAAGCCTACATTCTGGAAACAAAAAAATCCGAATATAAAGGGAAACCGGTATGGATGGTAAAAACTACTGATGACATCTCGGATAAATCCTCTACAACAACCTATTATATCGACCAGCAGACCAGAAAAATTGTGAACCAGGAAATGGATATAAAGGGTAGAAAAATGTATCTGGAACCCATTCAATAAACAGAGAGCAAAACAGTAGTCTCGTAGCAAGTAAGAATAGAAGCCGGAAGTTTTTCCGGCTTTCACTTTTCATTTTTCTGCCAAATTTTCACATTCGGGAATAAAAGTCTGCCATTTCAGCCACCGTTGCCCCATGGCATACATTTAGAGAATTACAACACAGAAATAATTAAAAAATAAATATATTATGTCAGTAAACTTTAAACCATTGGCAGACAGAGTTCTGGTAGAGCCAATCGCAGCAGAAACTAAAACAGCTTCAGGTATTATCATCCCGGACACTGCAAAGGAAAAGCCGCAAGAAGGTACTGTAGTGGCAGTAGGCCCTGGAAAAAAAGACGAGCCTACAACAGTTCAGGTAGGTGACAAAGTTCTTTATGGAAAATATTCAGGGGCTGAATTGAAGTTGGAAGGTAAAGATTATTTGATCGTAAGAGAAGCTGATTTATTAGGAATTATTGGCTAAGATCACAGACATCAGATTTCAGATTAAAAATCAAATTAAAAAACTATCGTTAGTTGTCTAATATCTGACATCTAACATCTAATATCTAATCAAAATGGCAAAAGAAATAAAATTCGATATTGAATCAAGAGACGCTCTAAAGAGAGGAGTTGATGCATTGGCTAATGCAGTAAAAGTAACTTTAGGTCCTAAAGGAAGAAATGTAGTAATCGAAAAATCTTTCGGTGCTCCACATGTAACTAAGGATGGTGTTTCTGTTGCAAAAGAAATCGAACTTGAAGATAGAGTAGAAAATATGGGAGCGCAAATGGTAAAAGAAGTTGCTTCCAAAACTAATGATATTGCAGGAGACGGTACTACTACCGCTACTGTTTTGGCACAAGCTATCGTAAGAGAAGGTCTTAAGAATGTAGCTGCTGGTGCTAACCCAATGGATCTTAAAAGAGGTATCGACAAAGCGGTAACTGCTGTTGTTGAAAACCTTAAAACTCAGTCTCAGGCTGTTGGAGATTCTACAGATAAAGTAAAGCAAGTTGCTTCTGTATCTGCTAACAATGACGAAACGATCGGTGCTTTGATCGCTGAAGCTTTCGGAAAAGTTGGAAAAGAAGGTGTAATCACTGTAGAAGAAGCTAAAGGTATCGATACAACAGTAGATGTTGTAGAAGGTATGCAGTTTGACAGAGGGTACCAGTCACCTTACTTCGTGACTAACCCTGAGAAAATGTTAGCTGAACTAGAAAACCCATATATCCTTTTAGTAGAGAAGAAAATTTCTTCAATGAAAGAATTACTTCCAGTTCTTGAGCCAATTGCACAAGGTGGTAAGTCTCTATTAATTATCTCTGAAGAAGTTGAAGGTGAAGCTTTAGCTACTTTGGTAGTAAACAAATTAAGAGGTTCTCTTAAGATTGCTGCTGTAAAAGCTCCAGGATTCGGAGACAGAAGAAAAGCAATGTTAGAAGATATCGCGATCCTTACAGGTGGACAAGTGATCTCTGAAGAGCAAGGTTTCACAATGGAAAACATCTCTTTAGATATGCTTGGAACTGCTGAGAAAGTAACGATTGACAAAGACAACACAACTGTTGTAAACGGTGGTGGTGACGAAGCGAAAATCAAAGGAAGAGTAGCTCAGATCAAAGCTCAGATGGAAACTACAACTTCTGACTACGACAGAGAGAAACTTCAGGAAAGATTAGCTAAGTTAGCTGGTGGTGTTGCTGTACTTTACGTAGGTGCTGCTTCTGAAGTAGAAATGAAAGAGAAAAAAGACAGAGTTGATGATGCCCTTCACGCTACAAGAGCAGCTGTTGAAGAAGGTATTGTTGCAGGTGGTGGTGTTGCTTTAGTAAGAGCTATCAAATCTCTAGACAACCTTTCTGGTGCTAACGCTGACGAAAACACAGGTATCAAAATCGTTAAGAGAGCTATCGAAGAGCCATTAAGACAAATCGTTGCTAACGCAGGTGGTGAAGGTTCTGTAATTGTTGCTAAAGTAGCAGAAGGAACAGGTGACTTCGGATACAATGCGAAAACTGACGAGTATGTTCAAATGCTTGAAGCAGGAATCATCGACCCAACTAAAGTAACAAGAGTTGCCCTTGAAAACGCAGCTTCTGTATCTGGAATGCTTTTAACAACTGAATGTGTGATCACTGAAGTAAAGAGCGCTGAACCAGCTATGCCAATGGGTGGTGGAATGCCAGGAATGATGTAACGGTCAACGACCGCAGCAAATTAATATATAAACCGCTCTACTTGTAGGGCGGTTTTTTTATATTCGTAAAAAAAACATGAAAACCTTATTAGCCATAATTTTCATAATTGTTTCACCTATTTTTGTTTTAGGTCAAAATAAAAATACGATAAGTTGTAAAATCACTTACTTACCTACTATTAGATATGAGAATACATCAACTAAAATATCAAAAGAACAAGCAAAGAAAATAGACAGTTTAATTCATCTTAAATCCTATAAAATTAATCTTAGTGATAATGATATTAAAATGATAAAGGAACTCTATGAGCAAAATGATTTTGAAGGAAATAAAATTTACAAAATTTCGGAATCAGCTTTTTTAAAATTACTTAATGAGAAAGAAATCATTATTGATTTTAATAGTATACATTCAGTTTCAGAAAAAAGTATTACAGATCTAATAAGCTCAGTGGTTGATGGTGCTCCTTTCACTCTAACAACAAATACAAAAAATAACCATTTAACCTATGAAGATAATTTTTTCGCAATGCCAATATTTAGAAAATTGCAAAAATATCTTATTTTTTATACTATTTATCATGAAATAACTTTTTGTAAAAATGATAATAAGCTTGTAAAGGACTATTTTGGGAGGAAGAATTTAATGAAAAATATAATATATTTTATGGGAAAATTGGAATCATATTAACTATATAAAACCTCGCTACCGCACGATTGTATCATATAGCTTTGGCTTTTAGACTATTATTAGAATGTTTAATTTATAATCCATAACTCTTACAAAAGAATTTTATTCGCATTAAGCGACAACTAAAACAAACCATGAAAATAGAACTCATACCCGTCATTGAAATTATAAACTATGATGAGGATTTAAATATACCAGACAATGGCCCCTATTGGGAATATCAGGATGACTGGGAACTTTACAGGCAGCTTTCGAATAAAAAAGCAGGCTTTAAAGAAGATCTTACTCCCTACCTGAAAGGCTCCTCATTATACAGAATATCTGACATTTCCCATGATGACTTACTCAAACTTGTATTGGAACAAACGCAAGAAATGAGGGAGCATGATAATGACAGGGAATTTTGTTCCGCCTTTTCAGGTGGTTATGTATTAAGAATAGATAACGAAGACAAAATATTCCCTCAATGCTGCAGCGACCTGGGCTGTATAGAAAGTTGGCAGGATCTGGTGACAGATCAAGTACGTACTTATTATCAGGGACATCCTACACCAGTGGTCTCATTTATAGACAATTTTATAATTTTCGACTTAACAATAAAGGAAACAGATTATGAAAAGTTCGTCCCTACTCCCCTTCAAACAATAGTAAAAGTAAACAGAGAAGAGTTAGTGATCGCAGTGAAAGAAGTACAGAAAGAACTGCAAGAATTTTCAGTTAAACTCAACAAAATAAATACAGACAACCAACTCCATATTGACAATATTGAAAAGTTATTAATATTTGGACAGTATGACTAAGTTGCCTCGCTACCGGAGATTAGATCGTGTGGCTTTGGCTTTTAAATTATAGTATTAGAACGTTTAATTTATAATACCACACGAAAGGATTCGTGCGGTAGTGGGGCTGGATGCAGCATATCTTATTATTGAAAGAAAGAAAGAAAGAAAGAAAAATGGCTCAAACAACATTATCATAATAGTATATAATTTATAATAGTACAATATGTAAATTTGGGTCTTACTAAAATTTATCACAACATACTGTTACTGTGCGGAACGGAAAGTATTAACAAAATAAAAACTATTCATGAAAAAAAAATTACTGTTAGGAATATTGTTCTCCATTTCCATATCTTTTAACATCAAAGCTCAGGATTTTCCACAAAAATTTGAAAAGGAATTTTGCACTTGTTTATCCGGTAAAACAAATTATACTGACGAAACATTTAAAACTTGTTCATATGAAGTAATGACAAAACTTAAGAAAGATTTTGAAAACTTCCATAGCAGCACAGCTAACAAAAATAGAGATGATTTCATGAAAGATCTTATGGTCAGATTAATAAATAATTGTGATCCTTTCTTTATTCATATGACTGATTTAAAGAAAACAGGAATAGATAAGTTTAGAAATGATTATAAAGAAATAAGTATTGATTCTCTAAAAAATAAATTTACGGACACAAAGCTTTTAGCTGATTATTTAGAAATGGCGAATTGGAATTTTGCCAATAACAACACTGAAGAAGCTGAGAGGATGTATAAAGAAATTCTAAAAAATGAACCTGATCAAATGGACGCAACTTATATGTTAGGGTTACTTTATGATGAGCTGAAAAAATACCCGGAAGCAAAAGTTTTATACGACAAAATGTATAAAAACACAGGAAATATACAGTATAGGTTATATTCAGAAATGGATTTGAAAAGGATGAAATGATGGCCACAGATTTCGGACAATAAAGTGCCTCTATCCTCGCTACCGCACGATTGTATCGTATAGCTTTAGCTTTTAGATCATAGTATCAGAACATTTAATTTATAATACCACACAAAAGGATTCGTGCGGTAGCGGAGGAGCAAAGTCCCCTGGCTTTGAGCCAGTAAAATAAATATATTTAAAACCAATCTCCGAAATCTGAAGACTGAAGACTTCGGGGACCGGGAAAAATTAATAATTATATTCAAATGATTAAGATTGAAATACATTCTCTTGCAGGACAACTTGATATTGAAATCAAAAGAAATGAAAACGGTTATTTTCTTTTAGTTATTTTATCCACATCCCACTATTTTAAAGAAAAGGGTAAAGTCTGGAACGGTAAAATAATGAGAACAGAAAAGCTTTTTGAAATAATAAGTCTTATAAAAGAATGTTACAGAAAACCATCTGTACCTACCAAAATAACGATCCTTGATGGAACATTAATAAAAATAAATTTAAATGATGAGGGATCACAAATTGCATTGCAGCTGATAGATATTGATGAAAATACAAATGAATCTGAACTCTTGCAAAATATTAAAAAGCTCGTAAACGAAGTAACAGGCAATGGATACTACTCTACAATATTATTTAGATGATTTTATGGGCTAATCTTCTGGATTTTGCCTTTTAAAATAATTACATTATCTAATACCAAAATATGACATACAACAAATTTTATTATAGTATTAATCTTAGACAGCTTCCAGAAAACAGAGATCTAGAAACTTATCTCTTAGCTTTATTAAAACTGGTGGAACAGGAAAGAGAGCAAACCTTAACTACTGATTTATTATTAAAACTCTTACATGACGCATGTAATTCTGAGCCAAAAAAATTTGATAAAGAATGGCTTAAAATTGTAACCGCACCTGATGAGGAAGATGTTTATAAAAAAATGAACAATAAAGCCAATAGTTCTTTAGAAGATATTGGAATTTATTATACCATTGCTGTTTTACAATTTCAGATTGCCGAATTACATAAAATGAAAGGGAAACAGCTCAATGATGAAGGCCGATCTTTTGGAATTGATTCTGAAACAGGAAACAGATGGTATAATTTTGATCCCCACTCTATTTTAGAATGTGGTATGCGATGTTATTTAGACTATTGTGAAGATGATGAACAGGAGTTTGAAGTAAGTTGGCAAACTTTGGGTGACTTGCTAGAAATGGGCAGAATATATGAGTAAAAATTAAACTCGGTTGTTTTATCGATGATTAACGAAAAAGTATTCAGATATGTTAATAGATTGCGTAGTAAAAAAATAGCTTTACAAAAATTATATATCCCGGATGATCACCATCATAACGTTTAATTTATAATATCACACGAAAGGATTCGTGCGGTAGCAGAGACTGGTAATATTGGATGGGACAAATTAATAACAACACAATATGGGATATTGGCGCACACTACATTTATTTGATGACAGAAAATTTTATACAGAAACGGTTCCTGCATTGAAAGGAGAAAAAGGAGACCTGACTGACGATTGCCGGGAATTTTTAAAGACTCACGTTGTAGGAGGCACATTACATCTGTCTGAAGAGAAACTGGAAAAGCTCGTAAATAAAACTGTTGAAAAGATTATTTCAATATCAAACTCATTAGACAAAACTTTCAAAGTAAACAACCTCCATCAGAAAGTAGCAAACACGAATGATGAGATGGCATTTTTTAATAATTTAGAAGGATATTATGATTTTACAAGGTTTTTTGAATATTATATCTTTAACACCTGTGCCGATTTTTTCCCTCATATAGGCCTCGGAAAAGGCGGAGTCTTCCGGAATTTCAAAATATCTGAAAAAAAACTTTCCGGTGCAATCATTGAAGAACTTGATGATTGGAACAATTTTTTTTGTTTCCATGGAATGGGAATTACCAACTGGATGTCTCATGATGATCTTCAATACCTTTATCTCGACAAGGATAATCTGAAACATGATGGCAATGAAATAGCAAAAGCCTTTCTTACTCTTCTTGAAATAGCACACACCTACGAACTTGGCTTTATTATGGGAGTCGATATGAGAGATGAGATCTTACAATCACTGCCCGACCATAAGACCGTAAGACCTGACCTCTGGAATCTACAGAATTTATCCGGACTAATATGGAGCATGTAAACCCTCGTGGCCGCATGATTGTATTGTGTGGCTTTGGCTTTTAAATTATAGTATTAGAAATATCACACGAAAGGATTCGTGCGGTAACAGGGCAATGCGTATATTTGGACGTTATCTGCAATTTAAAAAAACTGCATCCATGAAAAATATTTGCAAGCTAATTTTAGTGTTTATTTTACCAATTTTATTTGGATGTAAAGACGAAAAAAAAATACAAAGAAAAGAATTTCTAAAAATTGCAAAAATTTATTTTAGCGAAGAGTTAAAAAAGAATGCAGATTATAAATCCTTAGACTCTTTGAGAATATTAAGAATTGACACATTGTCTGATAAAGATGAATTATATGTATATATATGTCAATTATATAGATATAAAAACCATTTATTATCACAATCAAAATCGCCGAAAGATTTGTACGAATTAAAATATGGAACTGATGATTTTGGTTCGCAAATGTATGAAGACTACGTAAATAAGTTAGAATATAAGTCTGTAAAAGAAAAAGAAGCAAAATTTAATGTTCTGAGGGATTCTATTGACATTATTAAAAAACAAATAAAACATTATGAACAATTATTAGTCAAAAAAGATAGTTTAAATTTATGTATGTATGAAGTTGAATATTTTTATCAAATAACAAATAAAAATATGATTACTGAAAAGGGTGTGACAGATTTAATATTTACAAAGGATATGAAAATATATGAAAATAAATATCAGGTTATGACCGAGTACAAAAATCTTCAAAAAAAATTTCCATTTATTAAATAGAAAAACTGCAGATAACATTGTATTGGCAAAATGCAGAGCTAAACTCCAAATTATAAACACTCTTCTTTTTCACCAATACTTTTTTTATTATGTAATATAGGTTAATAAAAACAAATCCCAGCTCTCACTAGGATTTTTTCTTTATTTCTATCTCCTTTACAAATTCATATTTCTCTTCCAAAATTGGCTGTTCCGGCCAGAAATCTTTTGGAGAACACCCCAAGGCTTTAGATATTAAGTTTAGGCTTTTAATATTGTATTTTGCAGTTTTAGAATGCGCTTCAATATCTGAAATATAACTAGTGCTTTTACCAATAGCCAAAGAAAGTGAAGTTTGGCTAATACCTCTCTGTTCTCTTATTTCTTTCACTTTTGAAATTATATATCGCTCTATTTCGTCTAAAGAATCATGCATAATGACAAAGTGAGCCAAAAACAAAATAAAAAACTAAGGACTATAGTCCTGTATATTGAAAATATTATTATATTTGGAAAAGATTACTCATTAGAGTAATTTTGCGATACTTCAAAGAAATATAGAAGCTATTGCTTAGAATCTTGCTTTTGAAAACTGGTAATTTTTAATAGGAACAAGACGATAAGCAGGAAGCTCACGACCTAGGCGTGGGCTCTCCTTATCTGTTCCAATGGTATACCAGTGCCTCAAAAGCGGATATTGTAGAGTCTCATGCCGTTTTTATTTTCATGCTGTTCTGCTTTTCTACAATCATCTTTTTCTAAGCTTGCTTTACAATATAAAGTATCATGATACGGTACAATGGGGTGTACAATCCATTGCGGCTTTCGGGCTTTTAGAAAAACACAAATTCTATTATATTCATTCGGCTAGTATAAACAGGAAGTTAAGGCATTGCAGGGCTTACTTCTTTACTGCCGGGTAAAATCGTACAAAAAAATACACACTCATGAAAAAAAACAGAACAGACTTTCAATCCCGTCTTGAAAAAGACAGGAAGAAACATTACGGCTTACAGCAAATGGAAACATTTTTTCAGCTCAATGATGTGACAGCTACCAAAGAGCTTTTAAACAACATTATGAGCTATGCCTTTAAAAGAGATAGCTGGATAAAAGAAGAACCGTCTGTTATTTATCATTTTCATCAGGCGATGCGTTCATTCATCCGTGCGGGCTACTTCATCATGCTGAAGGAAAAGAAATTGGCGGTCAATACTCAGTTGGAAGATGTTTCTCCATTGGTTCTTGGCTTGCTTTCTGAAAAAGAATATCAAAATCCTCTGCTGGTATTTAAAAAAGCATTCAAAGAATACAGCATCAAAGAATTTGATTATTTTATTTCCGGGATGGTTTATTTCTCAATGGGAATCTATGATAATCTACCGGAAAGGAACATGATAAATCCATACATTCATCTAACCAAAATGCTGGATGCAGCCTACCTCATTATTGAAAGGAAAAATAAACGGACAGCGATCAAGGCAAATTAATATACTAACCGCTCTATTTTTTGTAGAGCGTTTTTTTATCTAAAAACAAATACATAAGTTTACAGGTTCTGAAAAACTCAAATACATTTCACAAAATGGAAAATAATAAAGGAACCTCTTTTACAGATGATATTTTAGACAATGGGCCATTTTATCACGGAACAAAGGCTGATCTGAAAATCGGAGACTTGCTTACTGCCGGGTTTAAATCCAATTATTATCCAGAAATAATCATGAACCACATCTATTTTACCGCTCTGGTAAACGGGGCCGGGCTTGCCGCTGCACTGGCCAAAGGAGACGAATCGGAACGCGTGTATATTGTGGAACCCACGGGAAAATTCGAAAATGACCCGAATGTAACGGATAAAAAATTTCCGGGAAATCCTACAAGATCTTTCCGAAGCCAGGAACCTTTAAAAATTGTTGGGGAAGTAAAAGACTGGATCAGATTAACAGATGAAGAACTCCAAAACTGGCGGGACAGAATAGCCCAGTTACGCAAAAATCCGGGTGCAGAAATTATCAATTAAAACAATTAACCAGATAATCCCTTCGCTAGCGCGAGCATCATGCTCGTGACTTCTTATACCTGCACATCATATCTTATTCTATCTAAAAATACCTCAACTTTTACCTATATTTGTTTCTGTAACTTACCCAAATACGCAAAACAAAACTAATAACCAACCGTTCAGGAAAACTCTATACTCAAAATGAAACTAAACGTTAAATATTTTTCAATCTTAGCTATTTTTCTAATTTCAACCTTTTCTTTTGCCCAAAAAAAGACTCCTTTTCAAATCAATGGAGAGCTATTTGAGTTTCCCGGAAAATGGGAATATAAGGATCAACTTAAACAATCCGGACAGTTTCGCTTAAGCAATAAAGAAGAAAAAATAAACTTGTTAGTCTCTGTAAGAAAACCTGAAAAATTTGAATTTTATAAAGCAGGTTTAACGGAAAAAGAATTGCTGAATGCATTTTACAAATGGGAATATGATTACTGGGCATCTTCAACCGGAGTGAAAGCCGAAGTTTCTGAAGTGAAGCGAAACGAAGACAAAAATTATATCATCTGGAAAATTATTGTACGAAACATGCCTCAGAATGATCATAAGGACCAGACTTCATATTTACTATATGCCGTTAGAAATAACAATCTGATTTCATTCAATCTAACCAACAATACAGATAAAAAGATACCATTAACTGAAGCAGAATCCGTGGAACTTCTTGAAAAGATTTATTTGAAATAAAAGATGAAATGATGACCAGGCTTTACTGCAACCATACGAAAAGATTCGTGCGGCAGCTAAGGATTTTTAAAATTGCAAAACGATTTCAAAACCATTAATACCATAAAAAACTAATACAATTTCATGAGCTTTTATTTTACGATAGGATCCGAAAAAAAAATCACGTACAGACAATTATCCGATAAATTAAAATCAGACAACATAGAATTTAGCTATGTAGAAAATATTGATGAATTTATTGATGAATATAACTGCAAAGCTTTCATTAAAGATAAATCCACTCGTGGAGTCAATTTAAATTATCGGGAACAGGAGTATTCAATCGGATTGAATATCGTTTCCAGTGAAACAGATTTTGAAATCGCATTAAATATTACTGAAGTAATATCTGAATTGACACAGTCCCCAATATTACCCGAGGATGAAGAAAATCCTATTGACCTCATTACCTTTAAAAATAATTATGACAGTAAATGGATAGAGCAGGAAAAATATGGAGGAATAAGTATTTTCATAGACAAAATTGGCAATGATGGGGAAACATTAGAAATTGGATGTTGCTATATGAATTATAAGGTAGGACCCAATATTCACAAAAAACTGGATACCCGTACAGAGAAATCTTACTATGACGGACTCGTTAGCCATATCAGCAGAACACAATTCTGGGACAGAGAAAAATATCAGATTCCCAATATCATACAAACTACCAATAGGGAAACAGGCGAAAAGAAAAATATTATTATTTTATATCAAAATGGAAAACAATTTCTAAGTAAGGCAGATGTAGTTGTTGTATCTCATGAAGAATCCAGAATTGAAATCCCGTACGAAAAAATAAAACTATTAGCTTCTGAAAAGTTTCATTTAGTAGATGAAGTACAGTATCTTGTTGACGAATTAACAGATGAAGAATATGAAAATATTTATTTGAAAGCAGAAGAAATTTCAACCCTAAAAGAAACTGAAAGTATAGCCGGGCTAAACTCTGCATTCGAAGCTCAAAAGAAATGGTGGGAATTTTGGAAATAATCCGGAATGCAAACGGCTGATCAGTAAAAAGATATTAGACTTCAATGTAATAAAATATAAAAAAACAATCATGAATTTCATAAAAAACATCTTATCAGAATCAAAAAAGAAAATATCCATTATTTTAACCTTACAGGTTCCTGAATCAGATTTACCCACTTCTGAATATGCAGGTTTTAAAATGATAAACTGTTTTGATATGCCTGAAAAATATGAATATCATTCATCAAAAGAATATTACCTCAGGAAACTTGAATACATTTCTGACGAGATCATGAGTTCTGAAGACAATATTTTATTCTGCAATAGCGAATTAAATATTGAAGACTTTGATACCCTCTCCGAAATGCTGAAGCAGCACGGATTAATTATCAACCAGGTTTTAGTACCCAATCTATCCAAAAGAAACAAAAAATTGGCTGAAGGACAGAAAGCGTACAGAGATCATAGTCGCTGGCTTGATTTTTATCCGGGAGAAATAGAGGACATCTATAACGAATTTGAGGAGAGAATTAAAAGTTTAAAAACAAAATATGAAAATACCGAAACGAAAATATTAGAGATATAAAAATCGGCCTCATTACATCCTATGTTTGCTATAGGGTTGTATCGTGAGGCTTTGGCTTTTAAATTAATATTTAATCTATACTACATACACCATACGAAAAGATTCGTGCAGTGGCAGGGATAAAACTACCACTATATTCCACAAAAGCTCCTTACTTTGTTGCACCTATAAAATAAACAATCTGAAGTTTTCCTACTTCAGATAACAAACACCTACACGCCCTACTCTTGTCCAGATAAAATACCCCTATCCCTCAAATTTTATTTATATTTGTCTCCATAACGTATACAAATGGAAAGCAAAAACTTGGTTATTTCGACCATAATCAAAGCAGTTTTACCTACAAGCAAAGAGCAGTTTTTCTCTTGCTTCACCTAGCTTTCTTTCCTTTGTACATTATACAGCGACCATGTAAATAAAACTCAAAACTGATCAAATAAAAGATGCTCTTTAACTCTATAAGCTTTGCAATATTTTTACCAATAGTATTCCTGCTGTATTGGTTTGTAACCAATAAAAATCTTAAGCTTCAAAATGTATTATTACTATTAGCAAGCTACTTTTTTTACGCGTGTTGGGACTGGCGTTTTCTATTTTTGCTGATGTTTTCTACGCTTTTAGATTATTTTACTGGCCTGAAAATGCAGGATGCAGAAAATCAAAAAAGAAAACGGTTTTGGTTTTGGCTAAGCATAAGCATAAATCTTGGATTTCTTGGTGTATTCAAATATTACAACTTCTTTGCAGAATCTTTTGCCGAAGCAGTTTCTCACATGGGTCTGCAGGTAAACCCCTGGACATTGAAAATAATTCTTCCGGTAGGTATTTCGTTTTATACATTCCACGGACTTTCATATGTAATCGATATATACAAAGGCAGAATCAAAGCGGAAAGTAATTTTGTAGATTATGCGGTTTTTGTGAGTTTCTTTCCTTTACTTGTTGCCGGCCCCATTGAAAGGGCAACCCATTTGTTACCTCAAATAAAAAAAAGACGAAATTTTGATTATTCACAAGCTGTGGACGGCTTGCGGCAGATACTTTGGGGTCTTTTTAAGAAAATCGTTATTGCTGATAACTGTGCCGAAATTGCCAACCAGATTTTCAATAACTCTGCGGATCAATCCGGAAGTACTTTAGTATTAGGCGCTGTATTTTTTGCCTTTCAGATTTATGGAGACTTCTCCGGATATTCTGATATTGCTATAGGAACGGCAAGATTGTTCGGAATAGATTTATTAAGAAATTTTGCATTTCCTTATTTCTCAAGAGACATTGCTGAATTTTGGAGACGCTGGCACATTTCGCTTTCTTCCTGGTTCAAAGATTATTTATACATTCCTTTAGGGGGCAGCAAAGGGGGAAACTGGACGCGGATACGTAATACATTCATCATCTTTATTGTCAGTGGTTTCTGGCACGGAGCCAACTGGACCTTTATTGTTTGGGGAGCCTTAAATGCTCTTTTCATTATGCCATCCATTATCATGAAGACCCACCGCAATCATCTGGAAACAGTAGCCCAGGGCAATTCTTTTCCTACGGTAAAAGAATTTTTTCAAATGATCACAACTTTTGCTTTGGCTGTATTTGCGTGGATATTTTTCCGGGCAGAAAATATAACTCATGCGTTTTCATATGTTTCAGGGATATTTTCTAAATCTCTTTTTTCCGTTCCAACTATTATACCCCGTTTTCTTACTCTTCTTCTTATTATTTTTGTTATTATCGAATGGTTAGGCAGAGAACAGCAATACGCTATTGCAAAGTTGGGAATGAGATGGAAAAGCCCGTTTAGATACGCCATGTATTATGCAATCATTATTGCCATATTCTGGTTTGCAGGAGAAGATCAACAGTTTATTTACTTTCAGTTTTAATCTATGAAAAGATTTATTTCAAAAACAGCATTCTTCGTTGTGCCATTCCTGATTTTGTATCTCATTACCTATTTATTTTATGCAGATAATGACAATTCAGGAGATTTATTGCGTATAGGATCTCTTCCATATATAGACAAGAAATACAGGGAAAAATTCACTGCGTTTGAGCATGAAATAAAGTTTACGAAGTTATCCGAATCGAAAAAGAAAACGTATAAAATCCTTACTATCGGAGATTCATTTTCAGAACAAGGTAAGTCCGGGTATCAAAATATGCTGGCCGGAGATTTTAATATTTTGCATATTGACCGCTTTATTTCTGGTAATCAAATTCAAAAATTCATTGAATTGTGCAATGGTAATTTTTTTGACACCTATAAAGTTCAATATGTGATCTTACAAGGTGTAGAGCGAAATCTAATTAAGGATATACAAAATATAGATAATAAATCCAAAATTGATATTGATAAGATTGATTCAATAATCATGCATCATAAACCTCAACAAATTAATGAAGGATACAATTTTTTTTCGCGTACCACACTGAGATTTCCTTATTTGACTTTTAAATATCGTACAGACAAGAATTATCTAGCTAACGGACAAGTTTATAATGTTGAATTAAAGACGGCATCATTATTTAGCAATCATTCCAATAAGCTGCTTTTTTATATTGATGATCTGAATAATTCCCAACAAAATAATGTACCCGAAAATGCCATCAAACTCAACGGAATCTTAAACCAATTTTCTGAAAAGCTTAAAGAAAAAAACATAAGACTTATCTTTTTGCCTTCACCAGACAAATACGACATATATTACGACTATATCGCTGATAAACAAAATTTCACCAAACCTGTATTTTTTGATAACTTTGATAAGCTCAATAAAGAGTACATCTACATCAACTCAAAAGAAATATTAACAAAAGAATTGAACAGCAAAAAAGACATGTACTATTTTGATGATACTCACTGGTCACCAATAGCATGCACACTCATAGCACAAAAAATAAAAGAAGCAATAATGTCACATGAATAAAGTACGAACGCATAACAATGTATCTCTATAAAGCTGTAACTCTAAGCAAAATATATGGAAAATGGGAATTATGGACTTTACGCTAATAAATATAGAAAAGACCCAATTTTTATAGGAAATTTCGCTATTAAAAACAATTCCCGGATTGTTTACAGGAAATCAGTAAAAACAAAACTTAAACACCCGTGAAAACAAAGTTATTATTTCTTTCATTTTTCGGCTCATTGCTGGCCCATGCACAAACACTTCATTTTAAAAGCCTTGCCAATATGTCTATAGGCAGAGGGGCTACAAGCAGTGTAATGGTGAATAATGATCTATATGTGAGCAATGGCTACCAGGAAAACGGAGGTAACGCCAATTATATTGAAAAATATAATATTACTGATAATAAGTGGAGTGTTATCAATTCTAGTCTGGTTCCCAAAAGATTTGCCAATTCGGAGACTTACAATAATAAAATTTATATTTTTAATGGTTGGGGAAACAGCCATCTTGAAATTGTAGACCTTGCAACCTATAAAATAACGAAGGGAGCTATTAATCATTCCTATACAGGAAATTCAGGGTCTGCAATCTACAATGGCAAAATATATGTATTTGGAGGCAGCGGATTAAATGGAGCCGCCACTACTGTATTTTCTAAAAGATTCCAGTATTATGATATTGCTTCCAATACCTGGAATCCATTACCAGATATGCCCACAGCAAGAGAAACAAGCGGCAAAATTGTGAATGATAAACTTTATGTGATTGGTGGTTTCAACGGTACTCCATCCCGTCTGATCAATGTTTACGATCTCAGCACTAATCTTTGGATCAAGCAATATACGATGCCTATTGGGATAGCCGGACACTCATTAGCAGTATCCGGTAATAAGATTTTTATTGTAGGTGGGGTTAATAATCAAAGTTTTCTGGCCTATTTTGATACGGCAACCAATAAATTACATCAGCTATCATCCAATATGATTCCCAGAAGACATGCTGCAGCGGAAATACATAATAATAAACTATACATCATCGGTGGAAGTACAACCTCTTCAACCAAATCATCAATTAAAAGCATACAAGTAGCCGATATTGATGATAACCTTTAACAAAACTATCGTAAGCTAATTAAAGCTATTTGGAATTGGTATTTTTTCTATAAGCCTTTAAATAAAAAAAGCATCATTATGTTTATAGAGGGAATAGATTGCAAATATTTTTTCTGAAGCAATATTTCTTATACATTTGGATACAGATATTTTATCTTTACCCTAATCTTTACCAAAACCACATAACTTTAGATATACCTTTCCTCTATGAAAAAAGCATTTGAGTTCCTCAAGCAATTAAGAAAAAACAACAACCGGGAATGGTTTGCCGATCACAAATCTGAATATGATTCTATCGTAAAAGAAAACAAAGTTTTTTTTAATAAGATCTATGCTGAACTTCAGGAGCATGATCATCTAAAAGGTATCCATATTTTCAGAATTTACAGAGATGTTCGGTTTTCCAAAGATCAAACCCCTTACAAAGACAATTTCGGGGTGGGATATTCCCGCTCAAAACCTATGTTGAGAGGTGGATATTATATTCAGCTGGAGCCGGGAAACAGTTTTGTGGGTGGTGGTTTTTGGGGACCTGAAGCCAAAGATTTACTTCGCATCCGCAAAGAATTTGAAATCAGTACCACAGAAATTGAAAAAATTACCTCTGACGAAACTTTCGTAACCTATTTCGGATCGCTTCAGGGGGACTCAGTAAAAACAGCACCCCGGGGTTTTGATAAAAATCATCCTGCCATAGATCTGATCAGAAAAAAACAATTTGTGGTCATGAGAAAATTTACGGATAAAGAAGTTCTGTCTGATAATTTCCAGAAGGAAGTTATTTTAACTTTATTGGCAATGCGTCCCTTTTTCGATTATATGAGTGAAGTACTGACCACTGATCTCAATGGAGAACCTTTGTTTTAAAACTGATCGCATTTTTCGAAAAAATACCATTACCCATTCCTCTTAATAAAATAAAGCCAAAACGAAAAAAATTCTCTTAGTATTTTCCTTATCTTTAAACTTCGGTTTTCATTACAATTCAATATCAAAAGTAATCTCTGAATTGTTTGCAGAAAATCAGTAAAAACAAAACTTAAACACCCGTGAAAACAAAATTATTGATCCTTTCATTTTTCGGCTCATTCTTAGCTCATTCACAAACACTACATTTTAAAAAACTTCCAGGGATGCCTACAGCCAGAGGCGCTGTAAGCAGTGTAATTCTAAATGACAACATTTATGTAGCCAATGGCTATACAGCCATTAAAAATGCCAATTATATTGAAAAATATAATATTACTGATGGCCGCTGGACTATTATTAACTCCAGTCTGATTCCCAAAAGATTTGCCAATTCCGAGGTTTACAATAACAAAATTTATATTTTCAACGGTTTGGAAAATTTTAATCTTGAAATTTTAGATCTTACCACCAATACGATAACCAATGGAGCCGTTAATCCTTTTTATGCCGCAGGAGCCGGTTCTGCAATCTATCATGGTAAAATATATGTGTTTGGGGGCAGCGGATTAAACGGAGCCGGGAGCAATGTATTTTCTAATAAATTTCAGTATTACGACATTGCTTCAGATACCTGGCATTCATTACCGGATATGCCTTCAGCCAAAGAAACAAAAGGCAAAATTGTGAATGATAAGCTTTATGTGATTGGTGGTTTCAACGGGATGGCCTCTAATCTGATAGACGTTTATGACCTTAAAACCAATCTCTGGACCCATCGATATACAATGCCTGATGGGGTAACCGGACATTCTTTAGCAGTAGCCGACAATAAGATTTTTATCGTAGGCGATTATGTGAATCAAAATTATCTGGCCTATTTTGATACTGCCACCAACCAACTCCATCAGGTATCATCCAATATGATTCCCCGAAGGCACTCAGCAGCAGAAGTATATAACAACAGATTATATATCATTGGTGGAAATACAACCACTAGCCTCTCCTCATCTATTAACAGCACAGAGGTTGCAGATATTAATGAATTAACGATCAATCTGAATATACCGCTTTCTCAGTAGATGAGAAACAAAGCCTCAAAGATTTTTACAATATTAAACCCGAAAAACCAAATGGAAAAACCGGATATAATTAATTTAAGCTTCAACAATACGGAATATAATATTGAGATTATAGGAAACGTGGACAAAATAGATGGAGCTTATTATTATACTTTTAAATTTGACAAAGATCATTTCATTACCATTTCAAAGTTTGATGGAGGACCATGGAAAATAATCAATATGTCGAAAGATAATATTGCTGAAAAATTAGGAGAAATAATCGACCGAATGCCTTAAAAAAGCCTATGTAAAGGCAGTTCGGGTTCTTCAAATAAATGAAGGCAAGACTTATTTTCCAGCTTTGACACAGTAAGAAAGTTAAATCTTTACCACAAGACATTCCCAAAGATGAGGACTTTAGAAAATAAAAAAGAGATGAAGTCTAAAAAACAGATGACCATAAAAAACGAAATTAATCTATGAGAATAGCCATTTTTTCTGACATCCACGGAAAAATATTATTACCATTCAAATTGGTTGATCTGTACCAAAAGGAAACAGGCAACACCATTGATTTTATTCTGCAATGTGGAGATATGGGAGCCTATCCCAATATTGAAAATCTGGACAAAGCAACGATAAAACATGCCCAATATGATAGGGACGAATTGGGATTTCATGACGACTTTACAACGATAAATCCAGCCATTAAGTCATTTTTAGATGAACTTAATATTGATATGATCTGTGTACGGGGAAATCATGAAGACCATGATTTCTTAGACCACCTGGAAAAAGAAAATTTTCAGGAAAGCCTGTTTCCTATTGATGCTTATGGAAAAGTCTTCGTATGTAAATCTGGCCTAAAACAGGAATTAAGAACTGATAATGAAGTTTTGTCTTTTGTAGGGATTGGCAGAATTGGTGACCGTAAAGGAAGATCAGAAAAGCGGTTTATTCAGGACTACGAAAGAAAAGAAATAAAAAAACTGCTTAAAACAAAAGATCTTTTTGATGTCTTAATCACCCATGATAAAGATGACAGCTCCCAAAGAGGCTATGGAATGGCTGAAATCAGAGCGGTATTAGATCATGTTATTTTTCATTACCATTTTTATGGACATACTGGAGAACCCTTCAAACAGGAAACAGATGAAAATGGCATCACGCAATCCATCAAGGTAAAAGAGCTGGAATTTAATGAAAGTGGAATTTTAGAAAAAGGCTGCATGATTATACTGACAAAAGAAAACGGAAAATTAGACCTTGAAATTGTTGATCAGAAACTGACCAATAAAATGACAAAATACAATTGGAAATCGCAATAAAATTTTGCCTACAAAAATACACTTTCGCAATAAGTAGTCTGACTTTGAAGCCATTAAAATAAAACTATTCGGTACTCAGGGGAATGGTTATAGTTTCTAAGAGATCCTTAGCAGAAAAATCTAAATGAATCTGTTTTTATAGAGAAGTCCCGGAAACTTGTTATCTTTTTGTGGTCAGCTGAGTTTCACAATCATCAGGAAATTTGTAAGTTCGTGACACTAACCCATATTTATATTAATAGTAACTTTCAAAAATGATTTGTAAACAGAAAGATTCATATTTTATTATTTTACCGATTGTCATTTTTATCAACTTAATTATAGCCTGGTATATAGGTGACTATTTAACCCCTGATTCATATGATTATATAGAAATTGCTGATCATCTGCCAATCATTAAAGATTCACTGTTTCCGATATTTTATCCTAGTCTGTTAAAAATAATCAATATCATCATCAACGATTATTTGATCACCTACAAGATCATTAATATTATATCGATCCTGTTTTGCTTTATTTACACTTATAAATTTAAATTTTATTGGAAAGAAATCTGGGCCATTCTGGCATTTTCATCGTTTCAGTATAATTATATTTTTGCATGGAGTGAAAATATAATATTACCACTTCTTATTATATTTCTTCATTTAAATTATCTGTTCTACACAGACAAAATTGACTCTAAAAAATATCTGTTAAAAAACACAATAACTCTGGTATTGCTAATTTTAACTAAATACAATTCAATATTCTTTGTCTTTCCTACAGCAATATTAAGTTTACTGTATCTGCGATTAAGCAAAAAGTATTTTTATGCTCTTGCTTCTTGTTTTATAAGCGTTCTGATCTTAGTGTTCTATCTTTTTTTAAATTACCAATTCACAGGATATTTCACCGGTAATCGCTCAGAACTCACAAAGTTGAATTTCATAAAATATATCAGTTTATCCAAATATGAAATAACAACAACCATAGAGCCATTCGGGCGCCCTATCAGTAAGATAGTAGAATTACAAAGCCTGCCCCGTATATGGCAACTTCCCTACCTGCTTTCACTAGGAATCGTGGGAATACTGGGTATAGCCATATTTTCTGTGCTTAAGAAAAGTAAATATTATGTATCAAAATATAACGTTTTTTTGATCGTCAACAGTTTAACATTTATATGCTTAACATTAGTTTCTGCTTATTTCACAAGAATTGATGTCTTAGGTCCCAGACTGTTATTAGGGTTTTCGTTTCCGTTATTACTGGCCCTATTTGTATTTATTAAAGAAAATAAAATAAACCTGCCTTCACTTCTGTTAGTAGGCATCTCATTAATATCAGCAGTTCTTCATACGATAACATCCATCATATATGGCTATATATAGATTGTTTTGGTAAAAATGCTATAAACACTTAGAAAATCATCATAAATCTCCTGACTTAAAAACAAAAAATAACATCAAGGAAACAAAAAAACAAGTATGCTATATCAAACAAAATTAACCGAAAATCAAACGATAGAAATCCTGATGAACCATCTTGAGAACAATGGATGGAAAATAGAGAGTTATTGTCTGGGCCAGACAAGAGGGCATGATATTGTAGCTGCAAAAAATGGAGAGGTGATGTTTATGGAAGTAAAAGGCGCAAAAGCTGACGACAGCTCTCCTACCAAAAAAAGAAGTCATTTTGATAGTGGCCAGGTAAAAACACATTTTGGTAAAGCCATCGTAAAAATGTTAGAAGAAAGATTCAAAAATCCCACGGTAACTTTAGCAATAGCTCATCCGGATGATGAAAACATCAGGAAAGCAATAGGAAATCTAACCCCACAACTGAAAGAATTAAATATTCATCATTACTGGGTTTCTGGAAATGGAGATATAATGATTGACTAATCTAATTAGCCAGGAAACCGTTTAAAATTTATTTGACATTCTGATTTCAGTCAATAAACACCATTACATCAAAATGACACAGCAAATACGGGATTCATTACATTACAAAGGGAAAAAATATTCTTTGAATAATGAAATTTTAGACTATTTCTTCAAAGAATTCCCTGAAAAGAAGCCTAAAAATATAGGATCATTTTCAGCTTGCTGGAGAGGTTATGTCGCAGATTTTGAAATAAAGAACAACGAGTTAATTATAAAAAAAATGCGTTGGATGTTCAGTAAAGAATCTGAGGATCATCATCGTACTCTAAAAAATATATTCCCTGATGACAAATATAATTGGTTCTCAGGATTAATCAGGATTGATGATTTTAGAGGGAAATATGACGATGAAGATGACGAAGAAGGTATTTATGAATTGCTCGAGATACGGGATGGAAACTTTATCCGCCATTGGAAATTAAATTTTGTGGATTTTAATGACTTCAAAAAAATAATCTTCACAGATTATAAAACAACAAAGGAATATGAAAAACTATTCCTTCTGTGGAAAAATAATAATCCAGAAATTACAGCAACAAAAATCGATGAATATATTTTTCAAAATATCATTCGCAATGTCCGAAAAATATAATAATTGTAGCTTATATCACATTCCTGAATAATTCTCAGACCAAAATTTATTAGTAAATTCGAATACTAATAATCATGATATGACAGCCGAAGAACTTGAAGCATTATTAACCGAAAGAGCGAACTCTTTTGGCTTGAAAAAACGGGCTTTTGACACCTTAAATTCTATACTTTCAGAAAAGCCTGATGATCTGATAGGTGGCTTTGAACGCCATGAAATCAAAACGATCTTTGACGGCTATCAATACAGGATTGATGATCGCTATATCGCTCCTGTTATTAAGGCCAGAATAGGCATTTATGTTGAAAATGAAATTTATCTCGACAACCTAGAGCCTATCGGTTATTATGAGCTTGAGTCTGATCTGAATGGTGAAATTGTAGACGATTGTTTTGTCATCGAACAGGAAAAATATTTGAAAGATATTGGAATCACTTCATACTTTAAATACATGAATGAGAAAATGCCTGGTCAATATTTGAGAAGGAATCACTTTCAATATGAGTTTGTAGCCTATATTTCTTTAATTGGGACATCCTTTATAAGTAAAGCATTTGAAAGTGCCGGTGTATTTATCAGCAGAGCAAACGTATATCTAGCAACAACGGACAATTCTTTTCTTGACAAAGATTACCTAAAGGAAGCAAGAAAATTCTTAAAAATGATGAGCGCCTATCTGATCGAAAACGAATTGGTATCGGGAAACCTGAAACAAAAATTATCTGAAGGACGTTAATCATCATCTTACAAAAGATCCAAAACAATCCTAATAAAACTAAAAATAGAAAAAACACAGCATCAGGAATGACAACAGATAAAATTCTAACGATTAAACAGATCATTGAAAAAGATAAAAAGACAGATGGCGATTATTGGGTAAACGGTGGGAATGAAAGGATCTACGAAATTCTTGATACATTTAATGACGCAGATTGGAAAGAACTTGATCGTGATCTGGTCAATTTTAAAGATCATGAACATTCTATTTTTGCAAGAGCAATATTACATTATGACGAAGACAGAAAGATAAACATTGACAATTATCACTTGTTCTTTAAAGAATTTATTCTGCTAAAAGATTACGAAGATTGTGATTGCTTACTCTTTGACATGTTTTATATTGAAAATGTTAAAAATCCGGATCTGGAATTCCTTAACGACGTCAGGTTGAAAATACAATTCCTGGAAGAATCAGGTTTTTCTACCAACGAAGAAATTTTGCGTTTAGCTTATGATCGTATAGAAAAAGGGATAAAAAAAACTCTTTCTCCACAGAACCTACCTATAAATATACTCTGAAATTAGAAAGATTTGGAAAACAAACGACTATTATTTTACTTCAATATCTCCATAAAAAAGACTTTATTACCCTAAATTTATGACCAATATTACCCATAGAATCTTTAAATACCGGGATTCCTCCAGGCAGCTCTACAACAATTATTTTCTTAATGTAGACTGGAAAGATTCCGAATATTATTCTCACGAATATTTTGAGGAGATCGATGAAATTCTTTTTCAAAAAACCGTGCTTAATCAGATTAATTCTGAAATCCCGATCTTGAAAAATGATCATGATTTTTATGAAAATATAAAAATCATTCCTAATTATGGACCTTTAGGTTTTGGAACCATGTTCGCTCCGGCCCATCAACAGTTTACTGAATGGAAACTCTTACAGTTGAAAACAAAGGAAAATGATTTCAGACTGATCTCTTTTTTCGATTGGACCACTGAAAAGACAATGGAAATGCAATATGCAAGGGTAAGGCTTGTTCATTCTGAAGAAATTCCGGAATTAACAGGCTATGACTTTCTACTGGAAAGCTGGAATTCTGAGTTTTATGCTGTATAAAAACCCTCAAAAGTTTCAATAACAAATACTAACAAAACAATATATTTACAAAATGTCAAAAAAACTAATAGACAAACTCGCCTGGATCGAACTAAAAAACAAATCAATTCTCTCAACCAAAAGCTACGGAAAAGACAAATACTATATTCCGGGCGGTAAAAGGGAAATGGGAGAAACTGACGAAGAAGCTCTGATCCGTGAGATCAGTGAAGAATTAAGTGTCACAATTGATCCTGTAACGCTTCAATACATGGGAACTTATGAAGCTCAGGCACATAGCCATGAAGAAGGGATCATCGTAAAAATGACCTGTTATTCCGGGGAGTATTCAGGGGAATTAAAAGCCAGTGCTGAAATTGAAGAAATGAGATGGCTAACCTATTCAGACAAAGACAAAATATCGGAAGTTGATCAGTTAATTTTTGATGACTTACATCGTAATAACCTATTGGATTAAGATACAATCTATCAATTTGAATAAATACACTATCATGAAAAACCTGCTTTCAATTTTCCTGGGAGGTAGTATACTATGGAGCTGCCATTCAAATAACAAAATAGAAACATTAAATCGGGATCATGCATTTAAAATAATTAAAGCAACAGATTCCACCTCCTTTTTACAATGGACGAATGGAAAAACATCTCTCCGTTCATCAAAACCCATCAGCAACCATTATCTTGATGATAAAACTCATTTACAATGGAGCAATGAAAAATATATGTGCCTCAGGCATTCAAATGGAAGTGATACCTGGACCGATTTGATTTTACCATTTACCAATAATGAAGTAAAATTGTACGAAAATCCATTATCCTATGAACCTGTAAAAGGTATTGTAGTCTACGAAACCGATTCTTTGCCTTATAAACTGGTCGCAGAAAGTATGGATGGTAAGAAAAAACAGTTCATAGGAGAAAACTGGAAAAACTGTTCAAGCCTATTTCCTCATTATTGTATTGACAGCATCCGTATCGAAAATAAAGAACTTTATGTAGACTGGGTTCTGCCCGATAAAACCAATCCGCACCATTCAAAAGAGATACAAAAAGTCAGACTTGATTTTCCATAAAAGTTATTCAATTTTTTTTGAGTTTTTAATCATCGTTATTTCAAGGAAGTGGCAGGTTTTTCATATTAGTATTTAAATTTACAACAGAATACTTCAATTCATTAACGTTAATATTCAATATCATGATCGATTTAAAGTACGTTCAGGAACTTATTGAAAAAGAAATCAGCCCTGATTACGAAATCCGGGAATACTTCGATACCCAAGATATGGTGATCGTCTTCTGGAAACATAAAATATATGATATGGATGATGAAAGAGGACGTATTATCGGCTCCGGCCCTGTAGTTTATGATAAAGCTACAAAAGAATACAGAGTTTTAGGCTCCAGAGAATGGTTTGATGAAGACATCTGTCAGCTTTTTGAAACCGATGAAACAAAAGAAAAGATAAAGGATCATGAGTATCTGATGGATTTATTTGAAAGTAATGAAGAAAATCCTAGCCACTCGCATCTATTGACCGAAAAGATAAAAAAGAATATTCTGCGTCGAAATTATATCAATACAGATGATGTTGATTGTTTGTCAATTTTAACCGGAGTGAGAAGAATGGACAAGGAAGTGAATAACAAATTTGATCTAATACGCAAACCGGAGTGGAATTCTACAGACCACTGCGTTGTTGTATCTGATGATCAGGTCGCCAAAGAAAAACTGATCAATATCTGGAAAGAAATCAATTTCGAATACAAAATACTATCAGAAACTGAACTGTTGTTATTTCGGACAAGGGATTAAATTATTTATCAATATTTGCAGTACAAAATCAGAGTGCTTTGGAAATATTTCACCTCTTTTTTTATTCCCTAATCAATATCGATGGTGGACACATACTCTATTATGAAGAAAATAAAAAATTTGTGAAAGCTATTTCCGATTTTGTGCACAAAACGAACTATTAGATCATTCAAAGAAATTTCTTCCCTTCTATGTAGGTGGAAAATTTCCGGTTAAAAGTCAACATTAATCAAATATTTGAGTCCGTTGCTTTTTTTATTTTTACCTTCACAAAAAACTTAATATAGACATGGAAAACATAGAACTGGAAATTGATGAAGCTTTCAAAAAAACATTTCTATTCCCCCGGGAAAAACCAATCACTGATTTTTTTACAAACATTTTAGATTCAGAATATAAATTCAGAGAAGATAATACCAACATTGAAGTGCTTAGTGTATGTTATTATGCTTCAAGTCCTTTAAGTTTTATTTTTGTTTCCCCCAGCTACGATTATTATGATCAGGGTAAAACGATTCAGACTCCTGAACTTCATTTGAAAGACCACGGATTAGAAGACTATGATTATATTCAGGTGCATGAATTATGCAGAGATGTTTTGGATGAAAACAATATTGATTATTCTGAACACCTTGATGAATTTGACGATTTGGATCCTGCCAACTATTGGGAAAATCAGTTTCAACTGGAGAAAGATTTCCTTCTTCATTGCTGGAAAAATGCGAAAAAAGAAACTCAGTCTACACTGCATGCCTTTTTAGAGTCTTCAGACGGAGCTGGCAGAATCTATGACCTGAACAATGGTAATGCGCTTGATGACGATGATATTGACCAGTATCTGCAGACTAAAGGGATTATTATACAAAAAGAAATATAGCCATATGACCATTCAACACCAGATCGAAGAATACATCACCATCCAGTCTGAACCCAAACGCAGCGATATGGAGCAACTTCACCGTATCATCATGGAGCTCATGCCAGGATGTCGACTGTGGTTTTTGGATGGCAAAAACAATGAAGGTAAAATTGTTTCCAATCCGAATATCGGTTATGGACTTTATACAATGACCTATGCAGATGGAAAAACCAAAGATTTTTATCAGATCGGCATGAGTGCCAATACAACAGGTATATCGGTCTATATTATGGGAATAGATGACAAAACTTATCTGAACAGAACATTTGGAGAAAAAATTGGAAAAGCAAATGTGACCGGATACTGCATTAAGTTCAAAGCTCTTAAAGATATAAATATAGACATTCTTGAAACTGCTATGCGGTATGGAAGCGAGCAAAAACATTAATCTTTCACTTACCAAAACTATTATAATGGTCATGAGAAAAACATTAAAAAAGATAAGTTTGAAGACTTTTATAAGAAGATGATGGGGATAGCATTATTAATAGAAAAGAGTAAAACAACAGCTAAAGTGAACAATACCTATAAAGATCAACTCGACATACTACGCCAGCGAATTCCTGTCGGGATCCGGCACGGATTGATCCTGCTGGAAAGAACTGGTGGAGATCTGGAGAAAGCTGAAATACTGTTTCAGGAAGAAATGACCGCTCAGATCATCCATAAAACAGAAGTAACAAAGGAAACCGCAGTCAGATATTTAAAGCAAAATGATTTTGATATTCCCCGGACGCTGAAAAGCATCGATGAAGATCGCTACACGCTAACCGAACTTATTCTGAGAAAATTCAAAGACAAAAAGGAAGAGGCCTTAGACAAAATCATGATTGTCGTTGAAGAAAAATACCACCTCAAAAGAAAATTCTGGCTCATTTTTGATGACTTAAAAGAACTGGATCCGGCAATATACTGCTTTCTAACTTCTATGGAATGGCTTAATTATGAAAGCTGGGAAAGCTATGGAACGGCTTTGTCATTCAATTTGGAAACAGTCTGTGAACAGTTTGAAAAAACATTGGGACTTCATGACCTTTCCGTTTCTCTACGACATGCAAAGGATATTCAGAAAATGATTGATGATCAGCATAAAACTAATGAAGGGATTCAGAATTATATCACCGCGAACAACGAATTACAAAACAACCGGGATTATCTACAATGTGAAGCGTATTTTATTGCTCAAAGGCCAGTTCTTATAGACAGGCTTTACGAATTGGTAAAAAATAATATGGATAAATTCCCTTAGAATATCATAAGGTTAAACTAAAGATTTCAGGGATCAGATTTAGCTGTATAAATGCCCAAATCAGGTATTATTTATATATTTAACAAGTAAAAATGCAGCATGATGACATTCAGAATTGTCTTACTTTCCCTATTGGTTTTTATTAAAATATCAGCCTGTAAATGTGCATATACTCCTACCTTACAGTCTTCTTTTAAAAAGGCAGATTTTGTTTTCATAGGAGAAATTGAAGGCTATACAGAAGCTCCATCAGGATTTAAAACATCTCAGAACATTTTAAGCAGGGTCAGGATTGATAAGGTTTACAAATATGAATACAATGATCAGTTCTATAAGGATTTCGCTACGCTATTCGCTTCTCCCATCCGTTCCTGTGATGTTCCTTTTACAGAAAAAGGAAAGTTTCTGATTTTCGCCTATTTTGAAGAAGATACCGGGTTTCTTTATTCGGAACACTGTCTGCTGCAGAAAAGAGCAGATCAGCTTTCCCCGGAAGATTTAAAAGAACTGGAAGCATTAAGTACCGAATATAAAAACACACTCAGAAATTCAGAAATCTTAGCTAATGAAAATCCGATGGATGTTATTATTGATGAACCAACCCCATCCAACAGGAAAATAAATGATCTGAAGACAGAAATTTCAGATCTCAGTCAGCAAAATGACCGGTACAAAATAATCATTTATGTTGCTACTTTTGCCATCGCCATGCTGCTGATGACCTTAGGTCTGGTATGTAGGAAGAAAAATAAGCAAAATGTATAATCAGCATTTGATCAGTATTAAAAACGAAAACTACAATCAACTTCCGACAGATGAAAACAACGATTCTATTTTGCCTTTCTCTCCTGGTCTTCTTCACCTTGGGTTGTAAAGAAAAGATCAGAAATGAAGATCAGTTTATTCTCTTTCAGGCCAGTCCCGGAAAGGGAAATATAAAACTGTACTGGAAAAACGACCGGCATCAAATTCTGAAAAGCATCGGCCAGCTGAAAAAAGAGGTTGAAGCTCAACATGAAAAACTACAGTTTGCCATGAATGGAGGGATGTTTGAACCCGACAATTCTCCAAAAGGACTTTATATCGAAAATTTTAAAATACTGAAGCCCATAGACACCCTTCAGGGCTCCGGAAACTTCTACCTTCCTCCCAATGGAATTTTTTATCTGACTCAAAATAATCAGGCAGGCATCGTTGAGACTAAAAAATATATACAAATTCCGGAAATAAAATATGCCACTCAATCCGGTCCAATGCTGCTATTGGATGGGAAAATAAATCCGGTTTTTCAAAAAGACTCCAAAAATCTGAATATAAGAAATGGGGTCGGTATTTTAAGCAATGGAGATTTAATCTTTGCGATGTCTAAAAAAGAAGTCAGTTTCTACAAACTGGCTCAGCTTTTCAAAGAAGCAGGATGTAAAAATGCATTATATCTTGACGGCTATGTATCCAGAGCTTATCTTCCTGAAAAAAACTGGATTCAGGATGACGGGAATTTCGGAGTGATGATAGGAATTACAGAAGTAAAATAAAGTTGAGGAATCATCTGGCCTGTCTGGTTTAAAAAATAAAATATCCTTATCTTTCCCTTAGAAAATCATAAACCATTCATTACCCATTACGAAAAATATGAGAAAAGTAATATTAGATTTGGCCACCACTTTAGACGGATTTATTGAAGGGCCCAACGGAGAAATCGATTGGTGCATTATGGATGATGATATGAATTTTGAGGGCTTTATTTCGGGTATTGACACCATTTTTTATGGACGGGTGAGCTATGATGCTTGGGGAAATTACCAGCCTGATGAAAATGCTGCTCCAGAAGAACAGGAATTCTGGAAAACCATTCATGCAAAAACAAAATTTGTGTTTTCAAGTCAGGATAGAACCGATGAAAATGCAACGTTTATTCATTCTAATCTGGCAGAAAAAGTTTCGGAAATAAAAAAACAGGACGGAAAAGACATCTGGCTGTATGGCGGAGCAAGTCTTATCAAAACTTTTATTGAGTACAACCTGATCGATATTTACAGAATATCCGTTCATCCGGTAGCTTTAGGAAGTGGAAAACCTCTTTTTGAAGATCTGAAGAAAAGATTAAATTTAAAACTCATTACAACCAATGTTTTCAAATCTGGTGTGGTACAACTGATCTATCAACCGGAAAGAGATGAAACAGAGTAATAATTTTATACTTATTTCCCTAAAAAAATTATTCGCATGAATATAAAATTGGATACAATCATCTTCTATGTAAAAGATATACAGCTGATCAGGAACTTTTATGTTGAAAACTTTAATCTGAAAGTCACTGAGGAAGATCACATCTGGATTCTCATGAATGCCGGGGCGGTCAATATCGGGCTTCACAAGATCGGGGATCAGTATCTGGACAAAATAGCGGCTGGGTATCAGTTTGACAACAATACCAAACTCGTTTTTGAGGTAGATACAGATATTGAAACTGCCAGAAACGAACTTTTGTCAAATGGCATTCAGATGCGGGAAATCAAAACCTTTGAAAATTATAACTTCTGGCTTTGTGATGGCGTTGATCCCGAGGGAAATGTATTCCAGTTGAAATGTAAAAAGTAATTCAAATGTTATCCTTAATATCTAAGTCAATTTTTTGAAGCAGACCTATCGAACTCGGACAGGCCTTTTATTAATCATTCAAAAAACAATACCATGAAAAAAATATCCGGAATTTTATTTTTGATAGCCACCCATTCTCTATTCGGACAACATATAGCAACCATTGAAAAACAGCTCAACACTGCCTTTCAAAAAATTGACTACTGGTCTTCGGAGGGCAGAAGTCTTGAATCTTCTTCTGATTCCCTATACGCTGCCAATACAAAGTTTGAAAAGCTATTGCTAAAATATACTTCTTCAAATCCCCAGACACTCAGCCATGATTTCAACAGCCTCAAAAAAAACAGGCTCACAATTGCCACTTCAGAAGACGGAAAATTCCGGATCTATTCATGGGACACCTGGACAGGCGGAACCATGCATTTTTTTAAAAATGTATACCAGTATAAAACCGGAGATAAAGTACATTCAAAAATCATAGACAGTGATTCGGAAGGTGATCCGAAATCTTTTTATTATCAGATTAATGACATCGTTTCTCAAAATAAAAAATATTATCTTACCCAAAGTACTTCTATATTCAGTACAGGACTTTCTGCTCATTATGTAAAAATCTTCTCTATTGAAAACGGCCAACTGAACGATGCTGCCCAATTGATCAAAACTCAGACAGGAATCAGAAACCAGCTTCAATATGAGGTAGACCTTACCGCATCCGCCAATAGAGACAATGAGATCAGGAATTATAATATTGAATATGATAAAAAAAATAAGATCATCAGCATCCCCTTAATTCTTGATGATTATAAAATCACTTCAAAAAAGATCCGCTATCAGTTTAAGGGTAAGTATTTTGAAAAGATCTGAACTAACTTTTAATATTCTAAGAATCTAATTAATCATAAACTCATTAATATTGAAAAAAGTAATTGCTGCAGACATTCTTATCATCGTCTTAATTTACCTTTATTATCCGGTATTTGGCAGTGAAAGTATTTCCTATTTCATTATTTTTTTATGTTTTGTTGTTCTTTGTTTTTCAATAGCAAAAATGTATGCTCCGAGTGATCAGGAAAATTATGAATCCGTCGAAAAAGAAATGGATAAGAAATATGCAGATGATGGTATTTTCCAATATACCGATGACGGCTTTTATGTAAACCGGAAAAAGACAACAGAATGGATCAAATGGGATCAGATTATTTCTGTATATTCCTTCAGTATTCCCATCTTACACCGTACAAGACAAACAGGACTGGAGATCATCACTGATGAAAACAGTTATGAATTCATCTATGAAAATACCCCCGGAATAGAAAAACTGACAGATCAACTGATCAGTCATCTTCCCGATTGGAAACTTGATTCTTCTACGATCAGAGATAACTCCGGAGCTGAAAAAACAATGTTGTTCCAACGAAACCATATTTCAAACATCTGATTAAATGCAACCGATATTCCAAACAAAATATTCAAAATGCCCGTTATCCTTAAAATAAAAAGCTCTCTTAGCTGGGCATTTACTTTTGTTGGTGGTATTGCTCTGATCATTTTACTTTTTATTATTTTAATCATTCTTCCTTTAACCTCAGCCCAAAACACTTATTTTCTATCAGCGCTAAGTTATATTTGTTCCGCAGTTCCTTTTGCCACATTTTTTATATTCTTACTTCGGATCTGGATATGGAATACTTTTGGGAAAACAATTCTCAGTATTGAGCCAGATGCAATGACAGTCCGGTATAAGAATAAATTGTTCACCCATCCAATCACTTATCTTAAAAAAGAAATTGATCATATTGAGACAAAAGATCTTACCCTAGAAAAACTTAATAAACTGGGCTTCCGTTTCCACTTTTCACTGAGCTCCGCCACCTATTCTGTTGTTATCATTAAAGAAAATAAAGAAATCAGAATCGTGGACTGGATTACTGAAGAAAAAGCAGATGAAATAACCGGTACATTAAAAAAATTATGGCGCTAGAAATGTAAATACACATTTTGAAAAAGAATATATTTGATCTAGGATCTTTTTATTACAATCTTCCTATTCGATAATGTATAATCCTTCCAGAAGAAATATTTTGTATTTTAAACCTCAAAAAAAAACTAAATATGAAAAGGCTGCTATGTTTCCTGATCTTCATCTTCGCACTCAATTATTCTTTCGCTCAAACTGAAAATTATACCCGTACCATGAATGATTTTCAAAAGCAATTCAATACTGCGGATTATAATAAGATTTTTGAGAGTTTTTCACCGGAGATGAAACAGGCACTCCCTATTAATGAAAACAAAGAATTTCTGACTGATCTGAAATCCCAGATGGGAGCTATAAAAAGTGTAGAATTTATAGAGTACCAACAGTCTACTTATGCGATTTATAAAGCACAATTTGAAAAAGGAATTCTGGCAGTCAATATTTCACTGGATGCCCAGAATAAGATCAATGGTCTTCTCATAAATCCTTATAAAGATCCCAGCAAAGTAGTGAATGCACTGGCTTCCTATCCAAAAGAAATTGCAGAACTGATCTATTCAACCACCAGACAATTTCCTGAAGAGACCCAATTGTCTATTGCAGTTACTCAAAATGGGAAAACCCAGTATTATGGAGTACTCAAGCATAATGATTCTGTAAAATCTGTTCAGAATCAAAACAAAGCTTTTGAGATCGGTTCTATTACGAAGGTATTTACTTCAACGGTTTTAGCTTCTCTTGTGGAATCTAAGAAAATAAAACTTACAGACCGGATCAACCCCTACTACTCGTTTAGCTTTAAAAATCATAAGAATATAAATTTTGAAGAGCTGGCCAATCATACCTCCGGTCTTCCGCGTCTGCCTGAGAATCTGGATGTATCAAATGAGATCAATCCTTATAAAAATTATCATACAAAGGAACTCGAAGATTATCTTAAAAACCTGATGACATCGGCGTCTACAGCTTCAAAAAGCTTTTCATACTCCAATCTGGGTGCAGGGTTACTAGGCTATACACTTGGCTTATCCCAAAAAACAACCTTCCAGAAATTATTACAGAAAACGGTTTTTGATCAATACGGAATGACCCATTCTTTCACCAGCACTGAAAATCTGGGGAATAGTCTTGTGAAAGGACATAATGCCGGAGGAGAAACCGTATCCAACTGGGATTGGGATGTTCTTTTCGGAGGGGGTGGCATTGTATCTACTACTGAAGATCTGGTAAAGTTTGCCAATGCTCAGTTTGATCCTGCCAACAAAGAGCTTGCTTTGACTAGAAAACCAACCTTTACCGTAGATAAAACGACAAAGATCGGGCTGGGCTGGCACATTATTTCCACAAAAAACAATAAAGAAATATTTTTCCACAATGGAGGAACCGGTGGTTATTCATCTTCAATGACGATGGATATGGAAAGCAAAACAGCAGTAATCATCCTGTCGAATGTTTCGGGAATTAATGATTCTGTTGATCGTTTATGTTTTAAATTATTAAGCCAGGCAGACAAAAAATAGACTTGATGATGTTTTTATTTTAAGAAAGGATGTAATACTTTAGTGTTTGCAGTTGTCTTATCTAAAAACAATACATGAGAGTTATTTTAACCTGCCTGATGGTACTCCTGGCAGCCAATCCTTTTTTTTCGCAGAGAACCCAACAAATAGAACAACTATTAAATGCTTATGAGAAAGCCGGGCTATTCAGCGGTTCTGTTCTGATTGCTGAAAAAGGGAAAATTATTTTTGAAAAGAGCTATGGCTACAGAAACGCGCCCAAAAAAGAAAAAAATACCAACAACAGCCTTTACCGTATTTTTTCTACCACCAAAATGTTTACTGCCGCCGTCATCCTCAAACTGGAAGAAGAAGGGAAGTTATCCATCAATGATAAACTTTCAAAATATTATCCGGCTTATCCAAAGGGAGACAGCATCACCATTGCCAACATACTTTCACATACATCCGGAATCCCAAGTGAAGAAAACACGAACTATACCGTTGACGAAGGGACCTTCATACAATATATTTCAGCAAAACCGCTAGATTTTTCACCAGGAAAACAATGGAACTATTCCAATTCCGGATATTATATTTTAGGGTATATCATCAAAAAAGTGACGGGATTAGACTATGACAAAGCGATAGAAAATTACATTCTGAAACCCGTTCAAATGACCCATAGCGGATTTCATTTTAATGCTGTTACTGATGAAAACAAGGCTTTAGGCTATGAGTTTGTATCAGAGAATATGTCCAACGAAGCTTTTCGTTTTAAAACTGATCATCCTTTTGCTGCAGGAGCGATGTATTCTACTGTCGGTGATCTGTTCAAATTCAACGAAGCTCTTAAAAACTATAAAATATTAAAGAAAGAGACTCTTGAAAAAATGTTTACGCCTTACCTTAATGATCATTATGGGCTTGGCGCTCAGGTTTCCAATATTTTAGGAAAAAAGGCTACCGGACATGATGGCGGCGGACCGGGTTACCGAAGCAGATATTACAGAATTTTAAAAGATGATCTCTGCTTTATTCTGATGACCAATTCTGAACTGTCACACGCTGAATTCTTCATACCTAAAATCGAAAGTATATTATACAATCAGCCTTTCAATATTCCGTCTATAGCCAAAGTACCAGAAAAGGATCTTAAAAAGCTGGAAGGAATTTACACTTCCGGTGACACCAATTTCTATATTACCATCGCAGACGGTTATCTTATTTTCAATGGAAAAAACTATGGAAGAGGGGCATTACTTCCCCTTAGCAGTACTCGTTTTCAATTGGATGAAAAGTTTTCTCTTACATTCAAACCGAATGAAAGCGGCCAAATAGAATCATTTGTTGTTCAATTCCGGGATGGTACTGTGAAAACAGCAAAAAGGAAAACAGATAATCTTCCGAATCCCTGGGCTATTATTGGAGATGCTACCCCTTCCGGATGGGATGGAAAAGATATTCTGCTGCAGACAGACCCAAAACATCCGGGGATCTATTCTCTTAAAAATTATAAGCTCAATAAAGGGAAGTTTAAATTCCGAATGGACAATGACTGGGGTACCTGCTTAGGACTGAATGATGATGGTATGAGCATCGCTCGGGATGCTTATGATTTCCATGTAAAAGAAGAGGGTATTTATGACATTGTACTTGATATGCGCAATACAGTAAAACCTCAGTACAGCATCAAAAAGGTTGGTCAATAAAAAATTAACATTCATATATTACAACCGGAACCGGAGAACCATAGCATATTGGTATCCGGTTCTTTTTTTGTCTTCACCTTTTAGAAAAATAACTCTCGTTATATTTTTTCACGCAATACCTTCTGTAAAGTATAAGCTATTTAAAAACTTCATTTTCAGCCTATTTTATTTCAAAACGAATTGATATTTTATTTATTTTTATAGAACCGAATGACCTCATAAAATATTACCTATGCCACATTTCATTGTAGAATGTTCACAAGACATCCTCCTTCAGAAAACACCTGATGAAATCATGGATGCCATATATGAAACAGCAGATGCCACCGGTTTATTTGCTCCCAATGACATCAAGGTAAGACTTCAGCCTTATCAGTATTTCAGATTGGGAAACGGTAAGAAAAACTTTCTGCATGTCTTCGGCTACATTATGGAGGGGCGAACGACAGAACAAAAAGCAAATCTTTCCAAACGGATCAGTATAAAACTTACAGAATTACTCCCGGAAATATCTTTTCTGTCTGTCAACATCTGTGAGTTTGAAATGGCTACTTACAGCAATAAAGCCCTTATCAACCCTCAAAACACTGATCGCAATCGTCATTTCGGGCTATAAACACTCCACTTCACCCTAAAATATAAATAATATGAGCTTAAAAGCATTAGTTACCAAAACTGTTCAGTACAACAATTGGGTAGTCAATAAATACATCGACTGGTTATCTACAAAATCTGACGAACAGCTTAACCAGGAAACCATTTCAAGTTTCCCCACCATTTTAAAGACCCTGCACCACATCTGGCAGACCCAGGAATACTGGTGGAGCCATATTTCAGAAGGTAATGACTTCGATTTTGAGAAAACCCTGACAGTAAGCAGCAAAGAAGATGTTTTCAATGCCATTAAAAGCAATTCTCAAAAACTGGTAGATTATGTAGAAAGTTTATCCGAGGAAGAGCTTTCTAAAAATATAAAGATTGAATCCCAATGGTTTCAATGTGATTTCTCAAAGTATGAATATATTCAACATGCGATTCTGCACGGAACCTATCACAGAGGCCAGATTGTGACTATGGGAAGAAATATCGGAATTACAGATGCTCCTATGACGGATTTTAATTTCTGGAATATCTACAAGGACCAATAATTCCGGAAAAATGGGAGAACTTTTCGAATTAATTTCTGATAATGCCATAAAGAAACTGGACTCATATTATACGGAATGCCATATCTGTGGAAAAACGGAGGTTGATCTGTACCCATATCAGGGACAGGTTATTCTGGACAATGGAGAAATTGACGATGATATTTACGCTGCCTGTCATGATTGCCTCCAAACCAGACCAATGACCCGTGTCTGTAGTTTTCTGTATGAAGAAGTTGTTGAAAAATACCTCAGCTCACTGAATTTAGCACAAGACCACAAAGCGGAACTTAGAATAACATTAATGGAAAAATACAACCGGACACCGGATATTCCATTGTTTATGCAGCGACCGGATATTCCGCTTTGTTGTGAAGATATTACAGAATTTACAGGGTATCCGCAAAATGACAAAGAATTGTATGAAGTCAGTGAACAGTTAATGTATTGGGAAGAAGGGCCCAAAGAAAGAAGTGAATATGATGATTTTAAAACCTATGGAAGTCCTGAAAGTTTAACGGAAATAGCAACTTTCAAATGTCCGCATTGTGACAGAAAATATTTTACGTTTCAGTTTACCTAGTTCTTTCAATGAGATTAATGAAAAATCAAATACAATTATAGGCATAGAAAATTTAACCATTTAGCTACAAAAAATTTCCGTACCTGTTTTTTTTATGATATTTTCGTTTAAAAATAACCATGAAAAAGATTATCAAATTCGTTAAATACGTTCTGTTGACCGTATTGGCTATCATTTTAATTTCCGTTTTATACATTTTTATAAGCAACAAAATCTTTATCGGAGGTCAGGATGAAAAGTTTACAGATTACCTGAAAAACAACCATATACAAATCCAGGACAAAATAGACGGTCGACTCTTCGATGACAGCTTCTTCAGTTCCCAGGTTATCCTTTTGGGGGAAGTTCACGGATATGCGGATAATCAGAAACTGGATCAATACTTTCTGAAATTTTTAAATCAAAAAGCGGGTGTAAAATATTATATTGCTGAGATGGACAGCCTCAATTCTAATAAGCTCAACCATTTCTTAAGAGGAAGTACAAAGGATCAGAATTTGCTTAAGGAAGTTGTGGTAGCCATTCAAAAAAGAATTCCACAACAATCCAGTAAAGAACTTCTGGAAAAATGGAGTGACATCTATGATTACAATCAAACTTTGCCGGATTCTTTAAAAATATCAGTGATCGGTATTGATACGGACTTTAATGATAACTCCCGTAAGATTTCAAGAGATTCTGCCATGATTGTCAACTTCAAAAATTCATTGAAAAAACTGAATATTGAAAATGAAAAGTTTTATGGGCTTTTCGGATTTTATCATGTACTTCAGCACGGTACCATGAAAGAAGGGAAACCTTTTGCTGAACGTCTTAAAAATTCCGGTTTTAAAACATCCAGCATGGTAAGCTACACGCTTGACAGTGAAATGTATCTCCCAAAAAATCCTCAATTCCCAACCCCGGAAGATCAGAAAATAGACTGGATCAATGCAGACGGCCCGTTCATGCTGGTAAAAGGGATCAATGATTTTAAGGAACTGGTAAAGCCTAATTCTATGACTTTATTCCGTTTAAATTCTAAAAATTCGCCGTATCAAAATTCGGATAAGCTTATTTCGATCAAATCCAGAATGTTTGGGGAAAACTTTAACCCACAGGAACATACCAATACTTTAGACTATTTCCAGTATATCATACTTTTAAAAAATTCAAAAGCTCTGACCCCTATCCAATAATTTTGGTATCAATTCAAATCTTTTCAATGAAAAAAATTATTCCGTTTTTATCTGTATTGATTGTCTTTTCCTGTTCTACAAGGACACCTTCAAACTTTGCGGATAAAAAATTTGATTATAACAGACTGGAAGCGGTTCCTGACAGTGTAAAAGTTGAGAATATAGTAATCAAAAACCTGTTCAAGCACCAGTTACTTGCCCATAAAAACCAACAGTATGACTCTGCCAGAATCGTAAAAAACGTTTATCTGCCTCATAAAAAACTATGGGACAGCTGCTACGCAATGATCTTTGGTGATGAAAATGCCCATCTCTTCAACAATCCGAAAGGCATGATTGCCTGGAATAAATCTCTGTATGAAAAAAATAAACGGGAGTTTGAAGACAGAGCCAATATTCTTTTGAGTATTGATACCCAAAAACTGTTTAAGAAAACGTTGACACAATTCAATAAGCTGGTCCCTTATCAGCCTAAAGCCAAAATAAGTCTGATTTTCACCCCAATGACCGGGGTTTCATTCGGTGGCTGTAATGCTGAACAGTTTGCACTGGAACTTAATAATAAAGGAGTTGACATTCTCTATTCTCTTGAAAAGGGACTCCCCCATGAACTCAATCATATGGTGTATGAGCATTTCAAAAAAGCTGATTCTGATGGAGCAACAGCTCTGAGCAAAACCATTGATGAAGGTTTTGCCTGTTACTTTACTTATGTATTCTTTGACCGCAAAATGCAGAAATATGAAGCAGTGGAAAATATGGCAAAAGAGGATTGGGACTGGTACTTCAAAAATGAAAAAGAACTTTTCACAAAACTGAAGCCTTACTTTCAGGATACTTCAGGAAAAAATCCTTTGCTCCGGAATGAGAAGTTCAAATTATTTCCAGATGCTCCCAAGTCACTAAATTACTGGCTGGGCTTCAGAATAATCGAAAAGTATGTAGAGAAAAACGGACCTGATTCCTGGAAAGATGTCTACCAACTTTCTGCACAGGAAGTTTTGGAAAAAAGTGGTTATGAAAAATACATCAACAGTCTGCCGTAATTTGTAATATTTCCCGTAAACAAAAATTTTTATCCGCGGCCTCTCCGAAAGGAGAGGCCGCGGATCGTTTAATGAATAAGCTATCCATTATGTTTCAATAAAATGTGGATAAGTTTTCCACAGATGATTCAAACAAGCGAATAAAATGTGGATAACTTTTTCAAAGACATAAAAAATATGTTTAAAATTATAGTATTCAGATTTTTACATAAAAATTAATATCCACATCTGTTTTCCACAAAAAAAATCAAATGTGGATAAGTGTAATGTGGATAACTTTTTTTAAAGCTTTTCAAGGCTATATGATTGGTGCTGGTTGAAAAGCATTTTACAGTAAATTTTAAATTATAATTATTTATAAGTTTTTTTCTTAAATTGCATCAAACAAATCACCAAATGAAGATATATCATGAAAAACAATCTACAAAAATAAGTCCCTACTTATAATATCTACAAACAAATGAAAACAAATTTAGTAACCCAATACCCTCATTCAAATGACAACAACCGACATCAAAGAAAACATCATCCCTTATATCGGGGAAACATTACCGTACATCTCTGTTCCTGAAAATATTATTTTCAATGAACATATCATAGAGGCCGAAATCGAAGATTGGAATTTTGAAAAGGAAAACTTCTCCAATCTGATAAAAATATTGTCCTCATGGGGAAGCTTCAGTCTGTACAAGCTTTTAAATGATACCAGCAAAGAAAAAATTTATTTTCTGGGTGAAAAGATCAGAATCAGAAAACTCTCCTATAGAGAACCTGACACTGTATGCATCACCAGTGAAAGTATTCTGGAATCAAAAAGAAAAGGGAAGTCTTATATTCAGGTAAAAGATAAGCACTCGGGAGAAGTATTATACAGCTCGGAGATAGACTACTACATCATAACACAGGACGCATTTGAACTTTTTTATAAAGATTTTTTCACTCCTGTTCCTGTGGAATATCACGACAGCAGTTTTCCAGAAAGCACAATAATCCGGACAGAAATTCCCAATCATTTTACCATTTCAACAGCTCCTTTTACTCCAAATCAATGCAAAGGTCATTTTGAAAACTATCCTATAGTGCCTTTCGCATTTTTAGCCAATTGCCTTTTAAAAGAGATTTTCAATTTTTTAAATGAGCAGGAAGCATACGAAATAGACAGTCTGGAAGGCTATGCTTCCAAAGCACTTCCAACAGGTATTGTTTTCATTACCGAAGTTTACCATCAAAAGTTTTTAAAAAATCTGGTGTATTTCAAATGTGAAATCAAAGACACTTCCGGAAATTCATATGGCGTCATTATTTTTAATATAAAATCAAAAAATTAAATTTATGAAATAAGCACTGTAGCAATACAGTGTTTATTTTTTATCACCCGCTTTTCAAACTAATTTTTCCAGCCAAGAAACGAAGGAATTTTTGATGAGTTTATAAATCATATAAAATAACAACCTAATTTTCATCTGGAACGTCAATCCATTTTTCGTAATTTTCCCTCTCCAAAATAACAATCCAGAAATAATGAAAAAATATCTTTTCATCTTTACATTCCTTTACATCCAGTGTTTTTCACAGGAAAAGATAAAACTGTCTCACGCCTCTCAATATGATGACTTTATTGAATTGGGATTAGAAATGGATAAACCTACGAGTAAATTTGACCTGATTCGCCTGGATACCCTTACTGTTACTGACAACAAAATGAATGTGTTAAAAGAGAATAAAGATGATTTTTTGAACTACGGCTACAATAATGGCAGATCAAAAACAGTACACTACTCCATTCCTGAGAAAAAATTCAAAACACTCACCATCAAAGGAGTCATGAAATATTTTACCCCTTCAGAAGAGAAAGGTTCCTATTTTAATCTGGGAAAACTCAAAAATATAAAGAGGAATGTTAATCTTGTGGATAAAGCGATTACAGACAAAAATCCTGATCTTTATTTCAGTGTGATCGATTCTACGGCATTCAATAAGGTTTTTCCTAATTTCCGATACAAATCCGATAACGGCAAAGATTATCAGAACCCTGACTTCAAAAGTTATGACATTATGTACGCTTACAAAGACAGCAATCAACAGAAACTCATCTACTTCATCAATGACAGCCCACTTCCAGGGTATAACAACCTGATATTAAGGGACAAAAAGACAGGCATCATCTACAAACTGGTCAAATTAAAACAAAATATGTCACCTTCGGAAAGAGACCAGATCAACGTGGAATTCATGATTGAAAATGAAAAGTCTGTCAGAAAAATTCCTTTTGAACTGAAAGACGTAACGGTAGTTGAAAAATAAATCAGAATGGTCACTCCGCCACGAGAAGAAAAAATGGTGCATTCGTGGCCATTAAAAGCAATCAATCTTTAGTGGTCTTTTTGTAATTTTAAATGATTAATAATACAGGCATTAACTAATACCAAGAATTTCAAATGGAAAAATACGCAATATCATCAGACGGTCAGGAAATTCATTATAAAGAATCCGGAAATGGGAACACAGCGCTTATACTAATCCACGGATGGCTTGGAAATACAGAATGGTGGATCGATCAGCAAAAACACCTTGAAGATCGCTTTCATGTTGTTTCACTGGATCTTGCCGGACATGGAAAATCCGATACTACCCGGAAAAACTGGACCAGTGAACTTTACGCAGACGATATAAAAGCAGTAGCTGATGATATTGAGACTTCAGAAATTATACTTGTGGGGCATTCTATGTCCGGCGCTTATGTGCTTGAAGCTGCTTTAAAAATTCCAAAAGTAAAAGCTATTGTATTGGTGGATACTTTAAAGAATCTTAGTGAATCTTTTACAGAAGCTCAGGCTGAAGAAGTCATGTTTACACAATACCAAAGTGATTTTAAAAACGCTGTGGAAAACTTTCTTCCTCAATTCCTTTTTGTAGAAAAGACACCTGCTGAAGTAAAGAAAAGAATTCAACATGAGTTTCTCCAAAACGAACCGGAAACTGCCATTAATCTTCTCAGACCTTTATACAGAACAGATTTCAGAAAAATAGCAGAACAGGTTCATGTTCCTGTGATTGCCATTAATTCCGACGCTTCTCCTACGTATAAGGAAAACAACCGCCACTACCTGAAAGATTATGATTATGTAACCATCACCGATGTCGGTCACTACCCAATGCTTGAAAGACCGGAGGAGTTCAACAAAATTTTGGATGAAGTTCTTGAGAAATTGGCTTAAATAAAAGTATTGATGCAGAACACAAAAATATTTACCACAGTCTTTGCCAGTGTTTATCCACATTATGTTCAGAAAGCGGAAAAGACGCTGCCCAGCAAAGAAACATAACCATGATTAAAAAAGCTTATATTCACACATATGGTAATAAAAAATTAGAGCCGGAACATCAGGACGTGGTCAATGTACTGGAAAAAAGAAATATTGAGTACGAACTTTTTACCGATAAAAAGATTCTCCGGAATCAATTGCCCATCGACCATACAACATTTATTGTCGGAGATCATTTTGTTTTTTCCCATATTTTTAAAAAGTACAATATTCAGCCCCCTTCAGACTCCTATCCGAAGAGCCTTCGCAATTATCTCAAAAGAAATATCAGAGAAACAACGATACAGGAACTTTCGAACAGCTATGATGAAGGTATTCCATCTATTTTTGTAAAACCAAAATCAAAGACTAAACTTTTTACAGGATTTACAATAGAATCATCTCTTGATTTCTATCGTCTGATGGAATTTCCCAAGAGCACGGAACTTTACTGCTCCTCTATTGTAGACTGGCTGGCAGAATACAGAGTATTTGTAAACAATTCAAAAATTGTAGCGGTCAAAAGATACAGTGGTGAAGAAAAATATAACCTGGATATGACGACTGTACAAAATGCCATACAGGATCTGGAGAAATCAAAAGAAGGCACCAGCGCTTATGGGATTGATTTTGGAGTTTTATCTACCGGAGATACAGCTCTTGTGGAATGGAATGACGGCTACGCTTTGGGATCTTATGGCCTTGACCAGGAAATCTACACCGATCTGCTACTGGAAAGATGGTCTGAAATCCTGAATACAATATTTCTCTCTAACCGCTAAATGCTTCAGTGGATAAAAATCTCTTCAAAAATCAACCCTAAAACCATACTTCATCCTGTAAAAATGAAACTTTCACCGACTCACCTGTTTTCCTATTGATAAATCCTATCAAAAGCACTTTCTCATTTCAAAAAACTTCCCGAAATTAGCGGTCTGTGCGTTAAATATGATTCAATGAAATAAAAATTTAAATTACAACATACAGCAAAACTTAGTATAAGTTTTCTTCGGGGCAGGGTGCAATTCCCTACCGGCGGTTACAGTCCGCGACTCCTTTCTTATGAAGGGACTGATCTGGTGAAATTCCGGAACCGACAGTTAAAGTCTGGATGGGAGAAGAAAATGAGATGATCGGTAAGATTCCTTATGGACTCTTATCGTGTCGTATTTCATTTCCATGTACCGAAGACTATTTTAACTTTTAAAAGTAAAATAACATGGAAAAATTATTAGAACAATTCGGAGCAACCTCCAAAGAACGTGTAGAAAAAGCACTTTCAACATTACAAAAAGGGAAAGGCATTCTTCTGGTAGATGACGAGAACCGCGAAAACGAAGGTGACATCATCTATCCCGCTTCCACTATTACAGAACAGGATATGGCCCTTTTGATCCGTGAATGCAGCGGCATTGTCTGCCTGTGTATTTCTGAAGAAAAAAGCCAGCACCTCAACCTCCGTCCAATGGTGGAAAACAACAATTCAAAAAACCAAACTGCATTTACCATTTCTATAGAAGCCAAAGAAGGCGTAGAATCCGGTGTTTCAGCAAAAGACAGGGTAACAACAATCAGAACCGCTGTGGCAGCAGATGCCCAGGCAGAGCATATTGCCAGTCCGGGACATGTTTTTCCTCTGATCGCTAAAAAGGGAGGCGTCTTCGAAAGACGTGGCCATACGGAAGGAAGTGTAGATCTTGTCAAAATGGCCAATCTGGGCGATGATGCCGTACTTTGTGAACTGACCAATGAAGACGGTTCAATGGCAAGACTTCCGGAAATCGTAGACTTTGCCATCAAAAAAGGAATGAGCGTTGTTACGATTGAAGATATTTACGCTTACCGCAAAATGATTCTTAGCAACTAAACATCATCTATTTAACGCACAAAACAGCCGCTCGATTTGATCAGGTGGCTGTTTTATTTAAATATTTAATTAAAAATAAGTTAAATGAAAATTGAATTCTGTTTTTATTTAACTTTAACAAAAAATTGACTATGAAAAAATCACTACTTATTTTATTGGGAACCTCAGCGGTTCTTTCAGCACAGATCACCCTTACCAAAGCTTCTCACGATCCTATCGTTGGTGATATTGTCAATAACAATCTGGTAACGGGAACTGTAGATAACTCTGCAACAGGAGCTAATGTAACATTTTCAAACGGGAGCCTTACGATGGGCGCTGCATCACAAACTACTTATTCTGCACCTACTTCCACGGAAATAACAACATTCCCCGGTTCTAATATTAAAATGGCAGATGGTACTACAACGATTTATTACAAAGCTTCCACTACAAAACTGGAAATTACAGGAATCGTAAATCCACAGGCTACTTTAAATTTCAATGTAGATAACGGTACGTATAATAACTATCCTACCACTTATGGACCTGCCCAAAATGACAATGCCAAAGGAACATTTACCTCATCTGTTGCCAACGGACTATTTAGCGGAACGCTGGCTACACAGGCTGATGCTTACGGAACTCTGATCATAGGAAGCCAGACCTACAGCAATGTCCTTAGGGTAAAATATACCCAGAACTTTAATTTATACGCTTCTTTTGACATTACCTACGCTAATCCGATAGGAACTGCCACCAATACGGCATATGCTTATTATGATGCTTCTCACAGGTATGCACTACTGAGCTCCACAAATGGAAACATCAGTGTCCCTCTTTTGGGTATCAATCAGTCTACTTCAAGTGCACAGGCTTTAGCAGGGGCATTTTTGGCAGTCAACAATGCTGTAAAAAAGCAAAATCTGATGGTTTATCCTAATCCAGCACAAGATTTCATAGGCTTTAAAGGAGATGCGGAAAACTTTTCCACAGCAAAAATCTACAGTCTTGACGGAAAACTGATTAAAACTTCAGAGATAAAATCAGGAAACATACAGATCTCAGACCTTCCCCCTTCATCTTACTTTATTGAAGTCAGTGGAAAGAATTCTGAAAAACAGAATACAAAATTCATCAAAAAATAATACAAAAATCCCGTTCAACTTATTGAACGGGATTTTTTTTACCAGGAAACCAGAGCTGGGAAAATAGAATCAACCTTCGCCCCTATTCTCGCAGTATTATTCTTAAAAAGTAGCAGCCGGCGCCGTCTCATTGTTAAGTTTTCGTTGAATCTCAGTCTTTTTTCCTTTCGAGAAATCATAGCTGAGTCCCAGTATAAACATCGATTTATTGTTCATGATCTGGGTATGTACCTGATAATCGACCAAACTCTCCGGTAAACTTTTTGTCTTATATTCGGAAGGCATCCCTATCCAATACATTCCTGTAGAAAACGTCCAGTTTTTATGTTTATAGCTTACAAAAATATTGTTCTGGTTTTCATTGGTATTCAGGAATGCTCCGCTGAGACTATAGGTTGGGATATTAAACTGATACTGCATTGAAAAAGATTTATATTCCGAAGACAGCACAAAATAATTGCCTAAATAATTATTTTTAATCAATGCTCCTTTACTGGTTTTTACCGTTTCAGAAGTAGGAACAATCACAGCCTTTATCACCAGCAAACTGCTTCCAAAAGGCTTATAAGAACCCGTAAGCTGCGCTCCGTACCTCTGACCGCTTTTTCCGTTCTCATAGGTTAACGCATATCCTCCCAAAACATCATCCTGAACGTAATACTGATTGATTACACGATCTGTATAACGATAAAACAAAGCCGCATTAAAATCAAAATATTTATTATTGAAAGAATAGGTCAGATTATTGGAAAAGACTTGCTGTGACTCCAGAAAAGGATTTCCTCGCTGAACGATGTTGGGAGCCAGCTGCACCACATTACTGCTCAGTGCATTACTTTGTGGGCTAACCGGTGTATAACTTCCTGTATAACGGAGATTCTGATTATTCTTCAATTGGTAACCTAAAACGACTTTCGGGGTAAAGGTCCATTCATCAAAAGTATTTTCAGCACTCTTATTGTGAATATTGGTAAGCCCTGCTCCAAGCCTGTAACTGAATTTATCTATTTTGCCGGAAAACTCTGTGTAAAAATACTGCTCCAGATAATTGACACTGTACTGGGAATATCCGGCAAGGTTATTCAGATCATTGGAAATGGAAGACCTCGAGATCCTATACCCGGATGAAAGTTTTCCTGACCTGAAATCATGAGTATGCGCAAGTTCTCCTACAATACTGGTCTGTTTTGCTTTCAGAACCATGTCATTATCATACACAGAAAGCCCGGAAGCTGTAATCCATTCCTTAGCCGTTTCTGAGGTATTGGTTGTATAATGAGACCCCACCACATTGATGCTCAATTCATCTTTTTCTCCGATTTTTTTAGAATAATAAAGATCCAGTTTAGGAATCACATAGTTCGAACCGTTATTTTTAAACATCGAATGTACTTCACTGGAAGCATCTTCCGAAAAAATACTTCCCCCCACTGCTTTTGAGAACCTGCTGAAAATATCCATATTCAGTTTTGCCTGAAAAGAATAGTTATCAGGAACCAGCCTTGTATAGCGCAGCGCAATGTTTTGGAAAGTATATCCGAAATGATCTTTTCTGTTCTCATCCGAACGGTAGTGCGTGCCTCCCAGATTATAATCATAGATACTGTTGACTTTTCTGTTATTATAATCTCTTAAGTTGATTGAATATTCCAGCCCGAAATCGTTTTTCCCTTTTGTGTAATTGGCATATGCAGAACCGTTCACAAATCCTGTATTCAAAGCAGAAAAAACTTCAGTTCCGAATATATATCCCGTTTCAGTAGACCTTGTCAGAATATTGACCACCGTCTCTGCTCTGGTAGCCCATCTTGCCGGCGGAATATCATAATACTCCACTTTTACCACCTCATTGGGAGCAACACTTCGGATTTGCAAATCTGTAGCCTCAATTCCATTGATCAGGAAAAGTATAGATCCTCCTTTTGTACTGGTAATCGTATTACCGATAGGGTCAAGCTGCAATTCCGGCAGGGTTCTCAACAGATCTTTTGCATAGCGCGCCTTTTCCAGAGCTTCTTTATCAAAAGTATAAACAGCTTTATCTGCAAATTGCTTTTTACGTTGTGCTTTCAAAATGACCTCCTGAATTTCTTTGGCTGCTGAAACTTCTGCAGTATCTTTTTTTGCTTCCTGAGCAAACATGAAGGTTCCACAAAGAAAGAACAGGCTATATATCGTTTTTTTCATATCAGAAATAGGATTATACTGGTATGACAATCTGGTTCTGCCATTTGTTACATTTCCTGTATTTCTTTTTTATCAGTTTTAACCGTAAAATGCCTGTAAAGACCGAAGTATTATTTTTTATACCATTACCTTTGCCGGCCTTTATTTTTATCGACATACAAGGCAAACACTATTAAAAATTTAACATTAATAATTATTTTTAAAGATCATAAATGAAAACATATAAAAATAATATTGATTTTTTGCCCGTTTTTTGCTGTCATTTTCACACACCACAAAATATTAAGTCATGAAAAAGTCAGTCTTATTCATTTCATGCTTCCTGTTTTCGGCAATGCAGGCACAGGAAACCCAGAACAGTACTACAGAAAAGATGAATATCATCAAAACCAATGTGACCGCCTATGCTTTCAGAAATATTAATCTGTCCTACGAAAGAGCGATCAATCAATGGTTCTCCGTGAATATTGGTTTTGGTACGATGCCTGAGGGAAAAGTTCCTTTCATTAACGCCTTTTTGAAAGATAAGGATGAAAAAAGATTTGAAAACCTTAGAGTAAAAGCCACCAATTTTACAATTGAACCCAGATTTTATATTGGTCATGGATACGGAAAAGGATTCTACATTGCTCCTTATTACCGTCATTCTGATGTTTCATCCAATACATTTGATTTTTATTATGATTATAACGGACCAGATGGAAAAACCTATCAGATCCCACTCAAAGGACAAGGAAGTACCAAAGGAGACAGTGGAGGTTTAATGGTAGGGGTACAATTCTTTCTGACCAGAAGCCAGAATCTGGTCCTTGATTTCTGGATTGCAGGGGCTCATTACGGAAGCGGAAGAGGTGATTTTACGATGACTTCAGATTATGTTCTTACTTCGGATATGCAGGCACAGCTTAAAAAAGAAATAGAAAACCTGGATATTCCGTTTGTAAAATATACGGTGGAAACCGATGCTAATGGTGCAAGAATAAAAGTGGACGGACCATGGGCCGGGTTCAGGAGCGGGCTTTCTTTAGGCTATAGATTTTAAAACAATTCAACAATATAACAGGAAACCGTTCTTCTCAGAGCGGTTTTATTATTACCTGAAATTCATATGTTCAGACTCTTCTTTTAAAATGCTATCCATTTGATACCTCGAAAAACAGAAAACAATCTTTTTCAAAACAGAAAACAGAGTATTGCTAAATTTGTATCTTAGGTTGCTTATTTATTAAAACTAACAACATGAGTTTTTTTTCAAAATTGTTTGGTTCAAAAAAACAGAATCAACAGACATCACACGACAGGAGTCATCAGCAAAAAGCTGCAGAAGAACCTGCAAAAGGGAATCCTTTTTTCACTAACGCTCCATCACACTGGCCCATCATTACAGATGAATTTTTATCCAGTAATGTCACCTTCACCCATAAATTTGATCATAATAAAGAGGAAGCTGTATTTAACAAAAGGTTATATATGGTAAATTCCATGGCTTTATTAGGAGCTGTTAATAAAGGACTTACAGATAATATCGGCACAAAAGTACTTTCTTCCTATTCCGGAGGATTTTTTGATTCTAAAGAGCAATATGCAACAACCTTCTGTGTAGAAAAGCTTTCATCGAAAGGAATTATTAAGACCAATGGAATTGTAATTGATAATTTTGAAAAATATGCCGTTTTTCTATTTGAAAAACCCACTTCCGCAGCTTATCATCAGGAACTGAGAAACCTGTTTGCAGAAGATGGATTTAAAGATGTTATCTATTATTCTCAGACCGATCCGGAAACTGTGGAGCAGACGGGAGAAATTGTTCTTCCTTTTGAAGGGCTTAATGACAGCTGCTTTAGAATGAATCCTGAGAAACAGAAGAGCACAGACCGCAGCTATGAAACCTATGCGATGTGGTGGAGCGGTAATTCTGACGCTTCTTTTATGGATTCTTATGCTTTTAATTCTATTTCCAGCTATTACAACAGTTGTGCAGACTGCTATTCCTATATTCTCGGGAAACTGGGATTTGCACTTGGGCTCAACAAAGATGATTCCCGTATTGCATTGCCTGATTATGATGAAGTTCTGATCAGCGGTCCTGAAGATGCAGAAATACTCATGACTCTTTCTAAAACATCAGGAATTAATTTTCACTTCCCTACCATGCAGAAGTCAGAAAAATACAGAGATAATTTCCTTAAGGTATTTGCCACATTCGCAGAAAGCTTAAAAAAAGAAATTGAGAATAACAATTTTGATAAAGATCCGGAATCTGTACAACCGGTGTGGTTTGAGCAGGTAAAAAATAATCCTGATGCTGATCAGATCAGTTTTATCAGTCTTATATTAAGTGATCAGGTCCGTACGATGCTCAATTAAAACAAAAATTAAAGAATAACAGTCAATATATGGATCAACAGCCTATCAGCACTACTCAGAGAATCAAAGCCATCATAGGCGGCTCTATCGGAAATCTTGTAGAATGGTACGACTGGTATGCGTATGCTGCCTTTGCCATTTATTTTTCTCATTCTTTTTTTCCGGATTCTGATCTCAATGCCCAGTTGATGAATACTGCCGGAATTTTTGCAGTAGGTTTTCTGATGCGGCCTATCGGTGGATGGATGTTTGGCAGTATTGCGGATAAGGTCGGAAGAAAAAAGGCGATGACACTTTCTGTATTGCTGATGTCTTTCGGTTCATTGCTTATTGCCCTTACCCCCACCTATAAGTCTATAGGAATTCTTGCTCCTCTCCTTCTTTTGCTGGCAAGACTGCTTCAGGGATTGAGCGTTGGCGGAGAATATGGAGTGTCGGCAACTTATCTCAGCGAAATGGCAACCCAGGACAGGAGGGGATTTTATTCCAGTTTTCAGTATGTGACACTGATCGGTGGGCAGCTGATTGCCTTGGGAATTCAGCTTATCTTACAGAAATTACTGCTTACAGAGGCTCAGCTTGAAGATTGGGGCTGGAGAATTCCTTTTGTGATCGGTGCTTTGCTTTCCATCATTGCATTATACCTGCGGGCCAACCTTCATGAAACAGAAGCTTTTGAGAATAAAAAAGAAGTCAGTGAAAAGAAAAAAGGGACGGTAAAAGAACTCCTTAAGCATCCTAAGGCCTTACTTACTGTTGTAGGATTAACTTTAGGCGGAACACTGGCGTTTTATACCTATACGACTTATATGCAGAAATTCCTGGTCAATACGGTACATCTTACCAAAGAAGAGTCTACACTGGTTTCATTTATTTCTCTGTTTATATTTGCCTGTCTTCAGCCTGTCTTCGGTGGTTTATCTGATAAAATCGGGAGAAGACCGCTTCTTTTAGGCTTTGGGATTTTGGGAACTTTGTGTACTGTTCCGCTTCTTACAGCGCTGAGCACAACTACTTCAATGTGGGGTGCCTTCTTACTGATCATGGCTGCTCTGATTATTGTGAGTGGCTACACTTCTATCAACGCTGTTGTAAAGGCAGAACTTTTCCCTTCTGAGATCAGGGCTCTTGGTGTAGGACTTCCCTATGCGGTCACTGTAGCAGTTTTTGGAGGAACGGCAGAGTATATAGCCCTTTGGTTCAAAAAGATTGGCTCAGAAGAGTACTTTTACTGGTATATCACCGGCTGTATATTGTTTTCGCTGGTTGTATATATCGGGATGAAAGATACTAAAGACATTTCCACGCTCGATAAAGATTAAATTTCTATAAAAATCGTGCGCCGCAGATTCTCTGCGGCGCACGGTCTATTTTTTAATGATAAGCTTGTTTAAATTTTTCAATCATACTATCCAGTGTATGGCGCTGGACATATATACTTTTTACCTCATTATACCTCGGTGATTTGTAGAAAACTTCGTGGAAATCCATACTGCCGTTCCCCACTTTTACCACTTTCTGTACTTCGATATTCAACTTTCTTAATTCGTCTTTAAAGACTTTAAATTCATCTTGGATACTACTGCTCATTAATATTTTTTGGATTTTAATTAAAAAACTACTTTTATGATCCAATACCCTTATGATAGTCAGGGGGTAAGTCTCAATTTCTGATTAAAGTTAGTAAATTTATCAATACACACATACACTTTAGCAACATTTTATCATTTTTTTTACAAATAGAAGATTCATTTTTAAAATTCTATACAGATTCCGTATTTTTACCCCCGATAAAAACTATAAAAAACATGAATATTAAAGCCTTTTTCTCTTTGTTCTTACTGATTCTGATGAGTCTTGTACAGGCCCAGAAACCTGAATTCAAAGCTCCTGATTACTCTTTGATTCAAAAGAATATCGAGAATAAAAATTCAGAATTTTATTATCCTGAACTTTTAAAAAGGTTAAAGCAGAATGATACCCTTCTTACCGGTGAGCAATATCGCCATCTTTATTTCGGGTATACCTTTCAAAAAAACTACAAACCTTATAAAACCGGTAAGAAAGCGGAAGAGATGGCCAAATATTATCGTGGAGAAGGGATTACTGAAAAAGATATACCAGCTGGAATCAAACTTTTCCGTGAAGCTTTGGAAGAAAACCCATTGGATCTTCGTGCCATGAACTATATTGCTTATATGTATCATCTGGCACAGGATGAGAACACCGCAAAGAAAATATCAAATAATTTCCATGGATTGCTGGGAGCGATCCTCACTTCCGGAGATGGAATGAAATGTAGTACGGGTTTCCATGTAATTTCCGTCACAGATGAATATGTTCTTATGAATAGATTTCAAATGGAGGTAAAATCTCAAAGCCTGACCATCGAGAAATGTGATTATATGGAGTTTGAAAAAGACAAATATAAAATCCCGGGGTTATATTTCAATATAAGCAGATTCTACGGAAAGATCATGGATTGATGCAAGTAGCCGAAGGAGACCGGAAGTTTTTACCCATCAGAAAACAACCGGCTTTTTTATTCATCCAATCTCAGGAAAAGATTTTCAAAATTATTTTATAAAATTAATAGCTGATGATTTTCCTTTTGTAGTAAGGGTTTCAGAGAAGGAAAAATATTTTTTTCAAAAAAAATCAAAATTTAATGTAACATTTTTTCAGGGCTCGTCTCTAAAAGACAAATAAACCTTAAAACTTTAGAAATCATGAAAAAATCAACATTCCTTCTTATCATCCTATTATTTTTAGCAGCAGCATGTAATATATTTGGCCAGACCAAAACTTATCCTTTTGAAGTAAAGAAAACCGGAAAAGGAAGCCAGTCTTTAATATTCATTCCCGGATTTGCTTCTTCCGGTGAGGTATGGAATGAGACGACAGCCAAATTTGAAAAAAACTTTACCTGTTATACTTTAACAATGGCAGGATTCGCAGGGGTAAAACCGGAAGCAGATGCCAGCTTTACAGACTGGGAAAAGGCAATTGCTTCTTATATCAAGGACAACAAAATCGAAAAGCCTGTTATCATCGGCCACAGTATGGGAGGAGGCCTCGCTCTGGCCATTGCAGCAGATTACCCGGAGCTGGTTGGTAAAATTGTAATTGTAGACACTCTTCCATGTCTTGCAGCACTATCCAACCCTGCTTTCACTTCTAAAGAAAATAATGACTGCTCATCAACAATCGCTAAATTAACGTCAATGACAGATGAACAGTTCCGCCAGATGCAGAATCAGTCCATTCCACGTTTGTTGGCAGATACTTCCATGCAGGAGACTGTGATTGGCTGGAGCATGAAATCTGACCGAAAGATATTCGCCAAAATGTACTGTGATTTCTCGAATACTGATCTCAGAGAGAAAATAAAAAACATCCAATGTCCTTCTCTTATTCTGCTGGAATCTTTTTTTATCAACATGAAACCAATGATCGAAGAGCAGTACAAAAATCTGAAAAATGCCAATATGCAATATGCTTCAAAAGGCTTACACTTCATCATGTATGATGACAAAGAATGGTACTTTAGCCAGCTTAATAACTTTTTATCTGCGAAATAATGGTTTTTGAAGAGATCTACGAACTCTACTGGCAGAAAATATTCCGTTTGTGTATGGGATATGTGAATGATCCCGAACTGGCACAGGATCTGGCCCAGGAAACCTTTATCATCGTATGGCAGCAGCTTCCGAAATTCCGAAATGAATCCAGTGTGGGGACATGGATCTTCAGAATTGCTTCCAACAACTGCCTTCGGCAAATAGAAAAGGAAAAAAAATTCGCTAAAGCTGATCTTCCGGTCAATCTGGAAGAAAAGAAACAGGAATCTCTGGAACCGCAGATTCAGCTGCTCTATCAGTTTATTTCTGAATTACCGGAAACCGACAGAATTATCATTTCTTTGGAACTGGAAGAAGTAAAACAGGCGGAAATAGCCCATATCGTAGGACTTTCAGAATCCAACATAAGGGTGAAAATTCACAGGATAAAAGAAAAATTAACGCAAAAGTTTAAAGAAAATGGATACTAACATCGATTTCAAAAATATATGGAAACAGCAAACTTCCAACAAGCCCAATATAGAAGAGCTTTTGGGTAAACTGAAAAAGTTTAAAAATGAAAACCTGCGCAGGCTGATCACGACTAATCTTCTTCTGATTGCAACGTGTATAGGAATTGCTTTTGTCTGGTATCGCTATCAGCCTGAACTGGCTACTACAAAAATCGGGATTGTATTGGTGATTCTGGCAATGGTTGTCTTTTTGCTGGCTTACAACAAAATGTTTATGATCTTTTATAAAATCGACAGTACCCAATCTAACAGTGAATACCTGCACAACCTGTATCTGGTGAAAAATAAACAGAAGTTTATGCAGACAACAATGCTCAACATCTACTTCATTATGTTATTTACAGGTCTTATTCTTTATATGTATGAATATACTTCAAAAATGACAGCCACTTCCTCAGTCATTGCTTACGTCGCTGTTCTGACATGGGTGGGTATCAACTGGTTTTATCTGAGACCAAAAACAATAAAGAAACAACAGGCCAAAATTAACGGATTAATCAATAAATTTGAAGAACTCAACAATCAATTAAAAGGATCATGAATTCTTCGGAACATAAAAACCATTGGGAAAACGTATACGAAACCAAAAATCCCGATCAGGTAAGCTGGACACAGACAAAACCCCAAACCTCACTTGATTTTATCGCCTCCCTGGGATTGGGAAAAGAGGCCAAAATCATTGATATTGGTGGTGGAGACAGCAATCTTGTCGACTTTCTCCTTCAGGAAGGTTACGAAAACATTACAGTACTTGATATTTCCGCCAAAGCCCTGGAAAAAGCAAAGGAAAGACTTGGAGAGGCCGCCTCAAAAGTACAATGGATCGCCACTGATATTACGGAATTTGAACCTACAGAAACCTATGACATCTGGCATGACAGAGCCGCTTTTCATTTTCTGACCACTCCGGAACAGGTTTCAAAATATATTGATATTACAGAGAAATCTATAACCGGTTTCATGATTCTTGGAACTTTTTCTAAAAACGGACCTACGAAATGCAGTGGCCTGGATATTCAGCAATATGATGATGAATCTTTATCTGAAAAATTTGAATCCGGTTTTGAAAGAATAAAATGCATTACTGAGGATCATACTACTCCTTTTGGGACTACTCAGAATTTTGTTTTCTGCAGCTTTAAGAAGCGTTAGAAAGTGTATATATTTTGCTGTTGAAAAATGGCTAAAGATGGAATTTTGTTGTATAACGCAAGATTATCTGCGATAAAATTGTATACCGCTGAATATTGCCACGAATGCCGAATAAATGGTATGCGTTTAATTTATGCATAAAGAAAATTATTCGTTCATTCGTGGCAATAAAATCATCGAAACACCTACTAAAGATCTTTGATATTTTTTCGTCTTAAAGATATATACAATGCAAGTAAAAGTTTTGTGCCCTCGCACATTTCAGATCAATTTAACTTCCGCTTTGTATTTCCATCTATATCAGCAAACCAATACCTATGAAAAACTGCCAATTATTTCTTTTCCTGATCATTCTTTCATTTCCGGGATTTGCCTTGGCTCAAAAATCAGATGAAATTAAAGTACACATGATTCAGAAAGGTAAAAAAACAGCGTTAAAACAGGAAAATATCCCGCATTTTATTCAGTTCGGAATCATGTCAAAAAACCATGATGATTTCAGGAAAAAATACCACACAGGCATTACCTACCAAAACTGTGTGATCAGTTCAGCCATATCAAAGCAAGCTAAAGAAAATAATCTTGCTGTTGCAAAAGTTTTAACTGAAAAATATGGTGAGGCCTGGAAAAAAGATCTTGGTATGATTCCTTATGGATTATGATTTTTCCTCTTCTTCCATTTCCACTTCGTGACGCAGCTGAGCTTTGTACAGAGTAGCATAGTAGCCGTTCTTATCTAAAAGCTCCAGGTGTTTCCCTTCTTCCACAATTTTACCATGTTCCATCACAATGATCTTATCTGCCTTTTCGATGGTAGACAATCTGTGGGCGATAATGATAGACGTTCTGTTTTTGGTAATTTTTTCTGTGGCTCTCTGAATCAGTTTCTCACTTTCGTGGTCAATAGAAGAAGTAGCCTCATCCAGAATTAGAATTTTAGGATCAGATAGGTATGCTCTTAAGAAAGACAATAGCTGTCTCTGTCCTAAAGAAATTGAAGAACCTCTTTCACTCACAACATAATCGTAACCTCCTGGAAGCTGCTCAATAAACTGATCGACCTCAATTTCTCTGGCTCCTGCTTTGATCTGCTCCAGAGTAATGCTTTCGTCACCAAAGGAAAGATTCTCAAAGATACTTCCATGGAAAAGGAAAACATCCTGTAATACGACTCCGATATGGCTTCTCAGATTGTAAAGTTCATAATCTTTCAAATCCACATCATCGATCAGGATATTTCCGGAATTAATATCGTAAAGTCTTGTGATCAGACTGATAATCGTAGATTTCCCGGCACCTGTTGCTCCTACAATAGCTACAGTTTCTCCCGGATTTACTTTAAAATCAATTCCTTTCAGTACTTCCTGCTTTTCGTCATAGGCAAAATGTACTTTCTGAAATTCGATTTTTCCGGCAAAATGATCTTTCTTCACCGTTCCGGTATTCGGCATTGAATTTTCTTCATCCATCAGCCCCAAGACTCTTTCTGCTCCTACAATTCCTCTCTGAATATTGTTGAAACGGTCAGCAATCTGTCTCAGCGGACGGATCAGCATGGAAATATATTGGATGAAAGCGATCACCACCCCGGCACTGATCGTAATATACCCGCCATAGAACAGGATAAACCCGATAAACAATGAAGAAATAAGTTCTACTACCGGAAAGAACAATGAGAATATAAATACGGTTCTCAGCAATGCTCCTTTCAGCGTAATGTTAATATCATCAAATTTTTTAAACTCAGATTCCTGTCTGTTGAATACCTGGATAATAGACATTCCTGCCAATCTTTCCTGTACAAAAGAGTTTTGAGTAGACGTCCAGTTTCTTTCATCGCCGAAAGCTTTTTTAAGCCTTTTCTGGAAAAATCTTGTAATGACTACCATTAAAGGAAGAATAGCCAGCGTAATATAACTCAGATGTACATTGGTGCTGAACATCATAATCAGTACAAACACAATTCTCAAAATATCCCCGAAAACCATCAGAAATCCGTCTGTATAAACGGTTGCTATGGTCTCAACATCTCCTACGGCACGGGTAACCAGCTGCCCGATAGGAGTTTTATCAAAAAATGAAGTTTTAAAATAAATCAGCTTGGCATACAATCTTTCTCTAATGTCACGGATAACATTCTGTGAAATGAAGTTGGAAAAATAAACCAGGAAAAAATTTAAAATGGTTTCTGCAAATACCAACCCTACCAGAATATAGATATGCTTCATCATCAAAGCCTTATCCTGAAGCTTTGTAATATCATTATCCACTACTTCCATGGTAAGATATGGCCTATAAGTAGAAACGATGGAAAGTATAACGGAGATGATTAAGGTAAGGATGAACCAGGATCGAAATTTCATCCCGATAAAAAACAGCCTCTTTACAATCCCCCAGGTATCTTGTTTTTTCATTGTACGAATCGAAGAAAGAATTAAAATAAAATTCTATGCAAAAATAAGACTTTATAAATTGACAGCCTTTACAACTTCAACAAATCGTCATAGAAAATTTCAGATACCTATGATTTACAATATGAATATATTAGACATTTTTTTGCAGCCAACCCGAAATATAAGTGGTCCATTCCTTTCTCCGCAGATGGGTACTCCAAACCGCAGCAGTGAAATCAGCCGACTGATTATACTTCCAAAGGTCCATAATGTTATTTTGATTTCACAGGCCTTTTGACTACCTGGACATAATGCTGGAAGTACTGGTGAGTATCGTTTTTGAGTTTTTAAAATTCGTAGCCTACATCTACCAGATACAGTCCATGGGCAGGTGCTGAGGTTCCGGCAGCATTACGGTTTTTATCTTCAATGACTTTACGCAGATCTTCAGGTTTCAGTTTCCCCGTACCGATCTCTACCATTGTCCCTACAATGGCCCGCACCATATTTCTAAGAAAACGGTTGGCAGAAACCGTAAACTTCAGCTCAGATCCGTTCTGTTCCCATTCTGCTTTATACATTTTGCAGATATTGGTCTTATTGTCGGTCTTCAGTTTTGCAAAACTTGTAAAATCTTCGTATTCAAATAAAATCTTGCAGGCTTCATTCATTTTATCAATATCCAGAGGCCTTTTCCAGTGCTGCCAAGCTGATTCCTGTGTGAACGGATTTTTTTCCAAAGAAATATAATATTCATACATTCTGTAAGTGGCATCAAAACGGGCATGAAAATCATCCTTTACCGGAAATATTCTTTTGATAGAAATATCCGGTGGCAGAAAGCTGTTCAGCCTTCGTGGAAGTTCGTCGTTCAGCTCCTGTTCCGTATCGAAATGGGCAAATATTTTTTTAGCATGAACACCGGTATCCGTTCTTCCGGCACCGGTAGTTTTAATTTCTTCTCTTAAAATGGTGGAAAGTGCTTTTTCCAGTTCTTCTTGCACAGAAATAGCATCCGGCTGTATCTGGTAGCCAAAATAATTCTTTCCGTTGTAAGAAAATTCAATAAAGTATCTCAATGTATTGTAATAACTCCACAAAAATACTTTAATTTGACGAAATATTTGTTGAAAAGTCTTTGAGAATATTACACCAAATGCTTATGAAAATTCCTATTTTTGCAATCGTATGAAAAGATGGTACCTTTATCCTTTTTCCCTCGGTTATCATTTGGTAACGGGTATCCGGAACACCCTATATGATCTGGGAATTTTTAAGTCGACAAAATTCAAGACACCGATAATCAATGTCGGAAATCTCTCTGTGGGCGGAAGTGGAAAGTCCCCCATGGTGATGTATCTTGCCCAGTTTTTATCCAAACATTACAGAACCGGAGTCCTTTCACGAGGCTACGGAAGGCTCACCAAAGGCTATGAAGTCACCAATTATGACAGCAACTACAAAATCGTGGGTGATGAAGCGATGCAGCTTTTTGAGCGTTTCAAAAACCGCTTTGTAATTGCCGTTTCAGAAGAACGTGTTCCCGGAGCCAAAAAAGTGATTGAAGATATGGATCTTGGTGTACTGGTATTGGATGATGCCATGCAGCACAGAGCGATCAAAGCAGGATTCAATATTCTGATGACCGATTTTCATGATCCGTTTTTCAAAGATTACCTTCTTCCTGCCGGAGACCTCAGAGAATCGAGATCCGGTTACAAAAGAGCAGACATCATTATGGTCAGCAAATGTCCTGATGAACTGACGGAGGAAACCAAAAGATACTATATTTCAAGGATCAGACCTTCTCATACCCAAAAAGTATTCTTTTCGTCCATCGGCTATGATGAAAATGTATACGGAAAAGATAAAATACTTCCGGATAACAACCTGAATTATTACGATATTTTACTGATCACAGGAATTGCCAATCCTAAACCGCTTCTGGAGCATCTGGCTAAATTCTCGAAAAGGGTGAAACATTTAAAATTCAGAGACCATCATAATTTCACGGATGATGATATTAAAAAAATCCTTGCAGAGTATAAAAAATTAGGAGAATATAAGCTGATATTAACCACAGAGAAAGATTACGTTCGTCTGAAAACTTTTGACTATCTTAGAGAAATTGTTTACTACTGGCCTATCAATGTACTTATTGATAAGAAAGAAGAATTCAATCAAATCATCTTAGATTATGTTAGAAAAAATTAAAGAGACAGCTGATTTTATCAAAAATATCATTCAGGAAACGCCTGATTTTGCTGTTGTTTTAGGATCAGGACTGGGAAAGCTGCAGAATGAAGTAGATCAGATCCATGTTTTAGAGTACAAAGATATTCCTAACTTTCCTCAGACTACTGTTGCCGGACATACCGGAAAGCTCATCTACGGAATACTGGAAGGTAAAAAAGTACTGATGATGAGTGGCCGCTTCCATTACTACGAAGGTCATTCTATGGAAACCGTAACTTTCCCCGTGAGAGTTTTTCATTTGCTGGGCATTAAAAATCTTATTCTTTCCAATGCGTGTGGCGGAGTAAATCCGGACTACAGCGTTGCGGACATCGTTATATTAAAAGATCATATCAATATGATGCCTGAACATCCGCTTCGTGGAAAAAATATTGATGAACTCGGGCCACGTTTTGTGGATATGAGTGAGCCTTACAACAAAAAAATGATTGCTGTAGCTGAACAGGCTGCTACCGAAAATACAATTAAAATTCACCAGGGCGTTTACGTTGCATTGCAGGGGCCTACCTTTGAAACTCCGGCCGAATATGGAATGATAAAAGCCATCGGTGGAGATATGGTGGGCATGAGCACCGTTCCTGAAGTAATTGTCGCCATCCATATGGGAATGGATGTATTCTGCATGTCTGTGATCACAGATCTTGGCGGACCGGATATTGCATTTGCCGTTTCTCATGAAGAAGTTCTGAATGCTGCCAATAAAGCCATGCCAAATGTGATTACTGTGGTAAAAGGACTGATTAAAAACTATCAGTAGACCCTTCTTAATTCACAAAAAGATATTTTTAAAATATTTAAGAGTAACCAAAAATCTTTTTAAATAATTTTTTTTTGCCACGAATGCACAAATTCTTTTTATTAGTGCATTCGTGGCAATTATATTTTTTCATGAGTATCAGCATCATCTGCCTAACCCACGAGAGATAGAAACGTTTTTAAAATTTTCTACTTTAGAGTCTTCTTCCTTTAATACAGGATTCATAGAAATTTTCAATAATATAAATTTTTCCCAATTCATCAAAAATCAATCTCAGATTGCAATCCATTGCTTAGTTTTGTGTAAATGAAATTGTACGAAATGAAAAAGTTGTTATTAATTTTTATGATAGGGATATTTGGAGCAAGCTACGCCCAGAAGGCACCTACTGTGCTGAAAAAAGGGTTTTCCAAAGAAGCCTTACAGCAGAAACTCGAAGATGAAGACGGAAAAAGCATAACGATCCAACAGATTCTTGACCAGCATAAAGGAAAAGTTTTAGTGATTGATTTCTGGGCCGGATGGTGCAGAGACTGTCTTCAGGCCCTTCCAAAAGCCGAACAGTTGGAAAAAAACAATCCTAATATAGACTTTGTATTCCTGTCGCTGGAAAGATCAAAAGAAGGTTTTGATAAAAGCCTTGCAAGATTCAATATGAAAGATAAAGACAATTATTGGTTTGCTTCAGGCTGGAAAAATGATTTCAACAATTATGTTGACCTGAACTGGATTCCAAGATATATGGTTATCGATCAGAAATCTTCTATTGCCAAGTATTATGCAATTTCTCCGGAAGACCCTGAGATTCAGCAGACGATTGATAGTCTTTTAAAATAATTTTTTATCACCAACATATCAGCACTTAAGTTTTAAGCATTCCTTCAAAACTTAAGTGTTTATTATTTATTAAATCAACACCATGACCACAAGAGAAGCTACAGAACAGGATTTAGAAACGCTTTTAGAATTTGAACAGGGAATTGTTTCGGCAGAAAGACCATTCAACGTTACCCTTATTGATGGAGAGATTCATTATTATGACTTGAATCACTTTATACAATCTCCCGATGCCACCTTAATTATTGCAGAAGAGAACAATGAAATCATAGGATCCGGATATGCCCTGATCAAAAAAGCTGAAAAATATTATTATAAGTTTGAAAAATACGCTTATCTGGGCTTTATGTATGTGAAACCTGAGTACAGAGGAAAAGGAGTCAATAAAGTGATTACCGACGAACTGATCAGCTGGGCAAAATCCAAAGGTATATCAGAAGTAAGGCTCGATGTTTATGCCGAAAACGAATCTGCTGTAAAAGCGTATGAAAAGGCAGGATTTGAACCACATCTTCTTACGATGAGACTGAAGCAGTAAGGATGAAAAAATGGAAGATGGAAGTCGTTGATGTACCAAGAATAATCTGTAATGTTTTTAATTGATTTTCAATCAATAGATCATCAATTTCCAGATCGTCTTCTTTAACTTCCATCCTCCAGCTTCAAACTTCCATCATATAAAAAATTTACCGTCAATACAGGAATCCATATCTTTGCTATATGGATTTTTCTTTGCCGCTTCGTAAAATTATTCACGTAGATATGGATGCATTCTATGCTTCTGTGGAGCAGCATGATAATCCTGCGCTTAAAGGCAAACCTATTGCGGTAGGCGGTCAGCACCGGGGTGTGGTGGCAGCGGCCAGCTATGAAGCGAGAAAATATGGGGTACGTTCTGCAATGCCCAGTAAAACAGCTAAAGAAAAATGTCCTCACCTTATATTTGTTCCGCCCCGTTTTCCCCGGTATAAAGAAATTTCAAAGAAAATCCGTGAAATTTTTCATGAATACACCGATCTTGTAGAACCTTTATCCCTGGATGAAGCTTACCTTGATGTAACTGAAAACAAGAAAGGAATGGATTCTGCCAATCTGATCGCCAGGGAGATTCGTCAGAAAATATTTGAAGAGACCGGCCTTACTGCTTCTGCCGGAATTTCTGTGAATAAATTTCTGGCCAAAGTAGCTTCAGACATCAATAAACCCAACGGCCAGAAAACGATTCATCCGGATAAAGTAGAAAGCTTTCTGGAAGAGCTTCCTGTTGAGAAATTTTACGGTGTTGGAAAGGTTACGGCTAACAAAATGTTTAGTTTAGGAATTTATAAAGGAAAAGATTTAAAGAAAAGATCTCTGGAAGACCTGGTACGGCTTTTTGGAAAATCCGGCAAACATTATTACAATGTGGTACGGGGGATTCATACTTCCGAAGTAAAACCTCACCGTATCCAGAAAAGTGTAGCGGTAGAAAGAACCTTTTTTGAAGATCTTTCTGATGAACAGCAGATCAATGAAAAGCTGGAAAGTCTGAGCCAGGAACTTCATCAACGGCTGCAGAAAAACAGTATCCTCGGAAGAACTTTAACCTTAAAAATTAAATATAAAGATTTTTCACTTTTCACAAGAAGCATTACAAGAGAAGATTATTTCACCTCGCCGGAACAGTATTTCAATACCGGGAAACAGCTTTGGGAACTTCGCCCTTACGACAAAGCAGTACGTCTGCTGGGCTTGTCTTTATCACACCTGAATACGGAAGAAAAAAAGCAGGTTTCCGTTCAACTAAAAATCCCGTTTGAGGAATTCCAAAATTAACAGTCTTTTTTTGCTAACTTGTATCAATCAAATCAGCAAATTATGAACCCAACAATAATTCAGTTTTTTCACTGGTATTCTGAAGGAGACGGAAAATTGTGGAAAGAAGCCGAAAAACAGGCCAGATATTTAGCAAAGCTGGGAATTACCTCGGTGTGGTTTCCCCCTGCCTACAAAGGAGCTAACGGCGGCTATTCTACCGGCTATGATGCCTATGACCTTTATGATCTTGGAGAGTTTGATCAAAAAGGAACGATTCCTACAAAATATGGCTCTAAAAACGATTACCTGAAAGCCATCAAAGCCTTAAAAAAACAGAATATCGAAGTGATCATAGACATTGTTCTGGGACATAAAGCAGGAGGTGATGAGCTGGAAAAATTCAGGGCTGTAAAAGTAGATGAAGATAACAGGGAAAAAGTCATTTCCGATGTGATTGAAATAGAATCCTATACTAAATTTACGTTTCCCGGAAGAGGAAAAAAATATTCTGATTTTGAATGGAATTTCACCTGCTTCAGCGGTGTAGACTATGCAGAAGGAATGGATTCCCATATTTATAAAATACAGTCCGAATATGGGGATGACTGGGAGGAAATGATTGACGATGAAAAAGGCAACTACGACTATCTGATGTATAATGACATCGAACACCGCAATCCTTTTGTACGGGAAGAGCTCAATACATGGGCGAAATGGTATTTTGACCAGACCGATTTTGATGGGGTAAGGCTGGATGCCTTAAAGCATATTTCATTTGATTTTTATAAGGAATGGCTAAGCCTTCTCCGTTCCAATACAGGGAAAAATATTTTTGCTGTGGGCGAATATTGGGCTCCGGGCTATCTTCATCTGCTTCAAAAATATATTGAGGTGACAGAAGGCTGTATGAGTCTTTTCGACAGTTCTCTTCAGAATAATTTCCATAATGCATCTAAAGAAGGAAGTTCTTATGACCTTCGGAAGATTTTTGATGAAACTCTTACCCAGGCAGATCCCATGCATTCTGTAAGCTTGGTAGCCAACCATGACACTCAGCCTTTACAAGCCCTTGAAGCCCCTGTTGAACCCTGGTTCAAGCCTATTGCCTATGCGCTGATCTTATTGAGAAAAGACGGCTATCCATGTATTTTTTACCCTGATCTGTATGGTGCTCATTATGTGGATAAAGACCGGGAAGGCAACGATCAGGAAATATTCATGGAAAAAACAAACGGTATTGAGGAGCTTCTTAAAGCGAGAAAAGAGTATGCCTATGGAGAACAAAGGGATTATTTTGAAGATGCTAATTGTCTTGCCTGGGTACGTGAAGGTGATGACCAACATACAGGATGTGCTGTTGTTTTAAGCAATAAAGATGCATATAATAAACCTATGGAAATGGGCAAACGCTATGCTGGAAAAAAATATAAAGATCTGTTGAAGAGATTCAAGGAAAAAGTAACAATCGATGAAAACGGCTGGGGAAATTTTCCTGTTCCTGCAGGAAATGTGAGTGTTTGGATTTTAGAATAAAAAAGGCATACAGCAGAAAGATTTTTCTTTTGATGTATGCCCAAGACATTCTTTTAATTCTATAATTTTATCTAGCAATAAATGAATTTACAGCTTTTGAAGTCTCTTGCCCATTCACAGCAATCTCCTTCTTCTGTCATTGTGCAGCATACTTTATCAACAATGACTCCACCATCTACTTTTCTTAATTGTTTTCGATCCAGTTTTTTCATGTTCTGAAAAATTTTTGTTTTCATAAGGTTATATTTTAAAAATTTGTTTCATAAATATAATAAAAAAACATCATAACAAATTAGAAAATAACCCAAGAGTATTAAAATGAAAATTATGATCAACTTTCATTACTATCTATCTACAATTTAATTTTTTCTATTGTTAAAATTTCAGGCCGCTCTGATTGATCAGAAATTTTTCCAGTTCTGGCAAACTCGGCCCATAATGCCCTGAGTTTTGTTCCCTGCTTATGAATACGTTCCCAGGGTATATCTTTAAGCATTTCCGAAGATCTCCATGCAGATTCATTGCCAAAAATTAAAGGAAGGTCAATACAATGCGAAGCTCCAATATGATTGTCTTTTAATTTGGAATGTATTCTGAATAAATAGACATTACCTCCTCCTTTTGCTTGGTTTTCCGCAAATTGTCTGGCAGGTGATCCATAGATAAATTCTGTAGTTTTTTCAACTGTTTTATCCATAATTTTCAGTCCGAGACCTTTTCCAAAATATTTGTTCAAAGCTTCGGAAGTTTTGAGATAAAAAGCAGTTTCGTCATTATTCAGGCCAATTAACACATCATATTCTTTTGCATTTTGTCTCCATTTTTCAACAGATTCTTCTTCTTTACATAAAGGAGGAAATCCGTATTGAGTTCCAAAAGGCATAGCAGCCTTCAAACCATATTTCATCACAGATGGAACGAACTTTCCATAGTCCTCCATCATCTTATAAACATCAACCTCATCTTTGATTTCTTCTGTTTTTTTCAAAAACTCAGCAGACATTCCCTGTCTTTTATAACGTAACCCCAAAGGCGCACTTTGAATAATTACCCGTCGAAATAGCCCATCAACGCCTTCTGATATCATTAAATGAGCAATTGCATCGCCACCAGAAGACTGACCAAGCAGGGTTACATTTTCCGGATCCCCACCAAAGTCTGCTATATTGGTTTTGATCCACTTCAATGCTTCAATCATATCCAACAGTCCTAAATTTGGAGGTCTTTTTTCATCACCACCTAAAAATCCAAAGAGTCCCAGGCGATAGGAAACCGTAACAACAATGATATTCTGCTCTTTTACCCATTCTGCAGGATCGGCAGTTGGAAGATCTCCACATCCTATTTCGTGGGAACCGCCATGAATCCAGACAATAACGGAAAGTTTTTCATTATCATCAATGGGGTCCGGACGGGTTATAGAAAGGTATTGAGTAGATTCTTCAGGTTCAAACTCTTCAACAGGTGTTGTCCCAATCATTTTTTCTACAAGCGGGCTGAGTTTCTGCGGACAAACCGGAGTTTTATTTTCTAGCCTGTCATCAAATACAAAATATTCAACCGGAATGGGTCTTTGAAATCTCTCAGAACGGGCATAACGAATACTTTTTGCTCTGATAATTCCATTTTCTCTGAATGCTGTAATTTTTCCAAATTTGGTATCGAAAACCACCGTTTCTATATGTTGTGAACTCATTTTTAAAACTGTGAAAACTTTACAATAAAGATAATTCTGTTTTTTGAATATAAAAAATTTATGCGGTTAATAAACACTAATAGCACTAATGAATACACTAATTTTCACAAATAAATTCGTGGGATTTGTGAAAAACATTTGTGGTATTTATGGTTAAGTCTGTGTGGTTAATAAACACTAATAGCACTAATGAATGCACTAATTTTCACAAATAAATTCGTGGGATTTGTGAAAAACATTTGTGGTATTTGTGTTTCAACTCAATTCAAGGATTTGTATTCACTCGGGGAAACTCCCACTTTGGTTTTGAATAATCTGGTGAAGTGCTGCGGGTATTTGAATCCCAGATCGTAAGAAATTTCGCTGATCGATTTTCCCTGGTCCAGAATCTGTTCTTTAGCCACATCAATCAGTTTATTGTGAATCAGTTCCTGAGGAGAAATACCCAGCTCTTTTTTGATCAGATCTCCAAAGTAGTTGGCAGATAGATTCAGCTTTTCGGCAAAGTAATTCACCATAGGAAAACCGATATTTTTAGGGTTTTCAGATTTTAAATAATCATCTACAAGGTTTTCAAACTTACCAATGACTCCCTGATTGACATGATCTCTTGTAATGAACTGCCGGTCATAAAACCGCATGCAGTAATTTAAAAACAATTCAATATTATTTACCACTAAGGATTTGCTGTGTTTATCGATCGGCTGCTCAAGTTCCAGTCTGATATTTTTGAAGCATTCCAATATAATTTCTCTTTCTTTTTCAGAAAGATGTAATGCTTCATGTACATCATAGGAAAAGAAAGAATAATCTTTGATATGTTTCCCCAGATTGGTTCCTTTAATCAAATCAGGATGAAACAGTAAGGCATATCCACCGGGCTGAATGGGTACTCCGTCATTTTTCACCCCGCTGATCTGTCCGGGAGCAATGAAAACCAATGTCCCTTCCTGGTAATCGTAGCTGTGTTTACCATAATACATATCACCGCACACCACATCTTTCAGGAAAACGGTATAAAAGGCATAGGTTCTTCTGTAACTGCAAATGGGAGCGGATTTCGAAAAATCTACCACACTTACCAACGGGTGCAGGGTTTCATGATTGGTCATTTTATTGTAATCTGAAATGCTGCTGATTCTTTCAAATTCCTGATTTTCCATTGAATTGATTTTAATTCTTATTCAAAATTACTACTTTCCCGGGTAACGGATCCGGTGTCTGTAAAATTGGTAAGTAATTCGGTAATCTGTATAAGTTCGGTTTAAGTGAAAGTTTCGACTTTTGTACCGTTATGGAAAATTTTAATTCAACCATTTTTCCAAAAGGAGAAAAAGCACCTTCCGAGTATTTCTCCGGAGGAACAGCCTGGGTACATCTTTTGAAACCCAATGACAATGAACTGAACTGCCAGATCGGGAAAGTTATTTTTGAACCGGGATGCAGAAATAACTGGCACTCTCATGGTGGTGGACAGATTTTAATCGTAACTTCAGGATCAGGATTTTATCAGGAAAAAGGTAAACCTGCACAGGCTTTGCACCCGGGAGATGTTGTCAATATTCTTCCGAATGTGATCCACTGGCATGGTGCTGCCCCCGACAGTGAGCTGGTTCATATAGCCATCAATACCAATACACAGAACGGAATTGTGGAATGGCTGGCCCCTGTAACGGATGATGAATACCATAATTTATAAACCAAACTTATTAACTTAAATTAAATAAACCAATGAGTACATTTACAGTAAAAGCTTACGGAGCAGAATCCAAAACAGCTGATCTGAAAGAAATGAATATTGAGAGAAGAGAAGTCACCGCTAAAGATGTAGAAATCGAAATTCTATACTGCGGCGTATGCCACTCTGATCTTCACACAGCAAGAAATGACTGGGGCGGAAGCCTCTACCCTGCGGTTCCCGGACATGAAATTATAGGAAGAATTACAAAAGTAGGAAACGAGGTTTCTAAATTTAAAGTGGGTGACCTTGCAGGGGTAGGCTGTATCGTAGATTCATGCGGACATTGTGAAAGCTGCCAACATGATCTTGAACAATATTGTTTGAATGGATTTACCGGAACTTATAACGGTCATGATAAACATTCCGGAGGTCATACTTTCGGGGGATATTCTCAGAAGGTAGTGGTAGATTCTCACCATGTTTTAAAAGTTCCTGAAAATCTTGACCCTGCTGCCGTAGCACCAATTTTGTGTGCAGGTATTACCACATGGTCTCCTCTGAGACATTGGAATGTAGGTCCCGGATCAAAAGTAGCGGTTGTAGGATTGGGCGGATTAGGACATATGGCGATCAAACTGGCAAAAGGATTAGGCGCTGAAGTTACTTTATTTTCCAGAACTCCTGGAAAAACGGAAGATGCAAAACAGCTAGGTGCTGATCATGTCATCATTTCTACGGATGAAGAGCAGATGAAATCTGTAAAAGGAAAGTTTGATGTGATCATTGATACGGTTCCTTATGTACATGATGTAAATCCTTATGTTTCGACTTTAAATATCAACGGAACTCACGTTCTTGTCGGTTATCTGGGTGGGCTTGAACCGATCTTAAATACGGTTCCTTTAATTCTTGGAAGAAAGTCTGTAGCAGGTTCCGTGATCGGAGGAATTGCAGAAACTCAGGAATTGTTGGATTTCTGTGGAAAACACAATATTGTTTCTGATATTGAACTGATCAAGATGCAGGATATTAATCATGCCTATGAAAGAATGCTTAAAAGTGATGTCAAATATCGTTTTGTGATTGATATGAAATCGTTGTAATCCGCTTTTTACTTTAAAATAACACGGCAGCCTCGGTGAGGCTGCCGTTTTTGTTTTGCTACGAATGCACGAATAAATAAATAAATAAATAAATAAATAAATTCGTGCATTTGTGGCAATTAAAATGATTTCGCTGATTTTTCTAAGTGACAGTGTCATCAGTGAAAACCCTACTTTAAGAATAATCAGATATTTTATTTCTGTGTCTGCACCTTTCTTTCCATATCCTGAAAGGCCCATTCTGCCATAGCATCAATTACCGGAGACAGTTCATTTCCTGCCTTACTCAGTTTATAGGTAACATGAGGCGGAACTACAGGTTTTGCGGTCCTGATGATCAACCCATCTGCTTCCAATTGTTTGAGATGCTGAATCAGCATTTTCTCCGTAACAGCAGGAATAGCTTTTTTCAATTCGCTGTATCTTTTTTCTCCTGTGGAAAGATTGAACAGGATAATAGGTTTCCAGAATCCCCCGATTCTTTCCATCACATACATTACAGGACAGTCCTGCACTATTTTTTTATTTTCCTGAATGGTTGAACTTTCTTTGATTGCTGTCATAGATACATACTTTAGGGTAAGTACTTGTATAAAAGTAAGTACAAATATAACTTTGTTCTCAGAAATAAAAAAACATTTTTCTCATAAAAATCACTGATAATTAATCCATTGACAAAAAATCAATTCATATTCAGCCATTGCATATGAACATTAAAAACCATAAAAAAATTTACTTATGAAAATTGTAATCACCGGATCATTAGGAAACGTAGCAAAACCTCTAACGCAACAACTGGTTGCAGAAGGACACGATATTACTGTAATAAGCAGTAACGAAGACCGAAAACAGAATATTGAATCTTTGGGTGCAACCCCGGCTATAGGATCTATTACGGATGTAGATTTTTTAACACAAACATTTCAGGGAGCAGATGCTGTTTTTGTGATGACTCCCCCAGCCATCAGTGCTGCCCATATTGTGGAAAACACCATTAATGCTGGAAAAAACTATGCAGAAGCTATCAAAAATGCCCATGTAAAAAGAGCTGTAATGCTCAGCAGTGTAGGCGCTGCATCTCCCGTGGAAAACGGCCCGATAAAAGGGCTTCATCATATCGAAAATCTATATCAGAATATAGAAAATACTTCTTTCACCTTTTTAAGAGCAGGATATTTCTATACCAACTTTTTCAATGATATTCCTTTAATTCAAAATGCAGGAATCATTGGGGGAAATTATCCGGAAAATATAGAAATTCCTGTGGTACATCCCCATGATATTGCAAAAGCAGCCGCCGAAGAGTTGGTAAAAGATCAGGCAGGTAAAAATATCCGATATATTGTAAGCGACAATCGAAAAGCCTCTGACTTTGCAAGCGTTTTAGGAGCATCTGTACAGAAACCGGAACTTCCGTGGATAGAGTTCTCTGATGAGGATGCATTGAACGGAATGCTTCAGGCATGTCTTCCCCAGGATATGGCAGAATTGTATGTTGAAATGGGAAAGGGAATGAGAACAGGTACGGTACAGAAAGATTTTATTGAGCATGGTTCTCCGGTTACGGGTAACATTAAGCTGGAAGATTTTGCTAAAGAATTTTCTTCTAAATTTTAAAAGATAAGAATATAGGTAAACAAGATTCGGCGCACCAGAGGTGCGCCGAATCTTATTATTTTAATAACAAAAAACTGTCCGATTATTTAGTGGTAAAAGTCCAGATCAAAGCTTTGTCTTTGCTGGCTTTGAAAATGGTAGCGTGAGTTTCTTTCGGCGCATTTTCGTATTTCCATTTTACATTCTTCATATCCGCAGATTTAAATACCTCAGATAGCCTATTCACAGGTTCAAAGATCCCTTTTTCTCCGGATGAAGTAAACCATAGTCTTTTAGAGCTGTTGGTAATATTAGCAAGGCTCTCTTTTGCCGTTTTCACTTCGTATTCATCGTTCCACCATAATGAAGGATCCATAGCAATATAGAAATCAAACATATCGGAATGGTGCAAAAAAGTTTCGATCACAAAAAGTCCGGCCAGGGATTCTCCTATGATTCCTTTTTCATTTCCGGTTCTGTATCGTTTGTTGATTTCGGCAAAAAGTTCATTGTTGATAAATGCTCTGAATTTTTCAGAACCTCCTACAACGGGAGCAATTTTTTTATCCTCTTCATTTTCTGTAGGTCCTGTAAGATCTCTTCTGCGCTGGGTATTTTCAATCCCAACAAGGATCATAGGAGGTATTGTTTTTGATTTGATAAGCTTTGCCAGAGTATTGGCAACATGGGGAAAATCTTCCTGAACTCCACCGTCTGCCATATATAAAACCGGAAATTTTGCAGAACTTTTATCATAGCCTAAAGGTTTCCATACATTAATTGTTCTGGTCTCACCCACTTCTTTCGACTCCATTGTAAAATGATCATGTGTCGGAACAGCATCCTGATTCTGAGAAAATACCTGACCGCTCAACAGCAATAAAAATACGAATAGTAACCTATACTTCATGTTTAATTTTTTATTAAAAGTACTGCTTTTTATTGATAACAAGGCTATACAAAGCAAAATCGCAATGTAACAATTCATGCTACACTGCGATTTTATATGAGTAAGTAAGTTTAATGATAAACAGATGTTCTCACTTTATCTTTATTTCTTCTCCTGCAAAATACCATACAGTACTTTTAGTTTTCCGTCAATCGGCTGGTCGATCTTTAATCCTAACACTTCAGCCACTAAAGGATAAACATTAACGTTGGTAAATTCATCGATGACCTTATTATTTTTAAATTCAGGGCCCCAAGCATAGAATGTAGCCTTCATTTCCGGAACAATGCAAGGATTATAGCCATGTTTTCCTACTGAAGATTTTTTTCCTTTTTCTAAGAATATTTTCGGGGCTTTCGGGATCAGGAGAATCTGTCCTATCCTGTTGTAGCGGTCATCTCTTGTTGCAAAATGAAGGTATCTGGGAAGCTTTTTATCTAGATAAACTTCATAATCAGCTGTTTTTTTAGCTTTCAGTTCTTTATAAACCGTTTTTACCTCATCAGGATTTTTTACATATACTCTCAATAACGTCTGGGAATTATAAAAATCAAAACGGTTCTTATCCAGAAGAAGCTCCGGAATTTCCAGTGGAGCGCCTCCATCCACCTTGATCATTCCATGGTCCGAAACAAATATAAAGTTGACATTTTTTAATCCTAATGCATTTACTTTTTGTACCAAATCACCAACAGCCTGGTCGATCAGATGAACAGCTGCTTCCGTTTCTTTGGTATCCGGGCCATAGTGATGCCCGCTTCCATCCACTTCCGGGAAGTATAATGAAATAAAATGAGGTCTTTTGTCTTCCGGTAACTTCAGCCAGTTGACCACTTTTTCCACTTTTTCTGCAGGGGTAAATTTCTCGTGGTAAGGGTAGTAGTAAGAAGGTCTTGTTCCTCCTGCGTCACTGGCAGAGCCTACCCACATCAGTGATGCTGTTACCACGCCTTGTTTTTCAGCCAATCCCCAAAGTGGAGTTCCTCCGTACCAACTTCCGTCTTCAGCATTTTTCTTATTGCTCAGCGCATAGGATTCCTTACGCTTATAGTCGTAGAAAAAATTATCGATCAATCCGTGATGAGAAGGATAAAGGCCTGTGATCAGGCTCCAGTGGTTAGGAAAAGTAATACTCGGATAGCTGGGAATCATTGCTTTTGCCTGTACTCCGTTACTGGAAAGCTTCAGAAGATTTTCAGCGTTATATTTTTTGGCGTAATCATAACGGAATCCGTCGGTGGAGATCATGATCACATAAGGCTTCGACTGAGCTTCTGTACTGTTCTGACGGCCGGGTATCACAACCTGAGCTGTATCAATGTTTGCCTGCTGTGCAAAACCCGTAAAGGAGATAAGCAGCAGCAAAAGATGTATTCCTCGCTTCATTATTTAAATTTTGACAAAGGTACATCCTCTCCTGCTGCCTGAAAAGTTTAAGAGGTTAAAAGTATATTAAAAACCACTCATTTTATTTTTAAGAGCATATTGGATCAAATGCTACGCTTCATTTCAAATTGAGAGACCGGATTTTTAAGCCCGATGGTCTGGGTCAAAAATAGATGGGTATCTTCGGCAGTATCTTCTACATTATTCAGGGAAATAGCTTCTCCGTTATTTCTTTCTCTTATTGCATTGAAAAGCTTTGTACCAACTCCTTGTTTTCTATGATCTTTATCTACTGCAATCTGATATACTTTTTTTGCAGCAGGGCCATAGATGATATATCCAACGAGTTTTTCCCCTACATAAGCTCCTAAAGTGATATAATTTTCAGGCATAGGATTCAGCACAAAAACAGATCCCTGCCATGAAGGTTCAATATCCCAGAAAGCCGATAATTTTTCCCATTGAAAATCTTTCAGTTCCTGAACAGATACCTCAGCGCTTTCTTTTTCTGCATTGATATTTCCGTTAAAGCAAAGCAATCTCCGCACCTTATTAAAACCTAAATTTTCATAAGCCCTGATTGCAGCAGCATTTCCTTCAATAACTTCAAGAAGGAGTGTATCTGCATTTCTCTCTTTCAAAATAGGAATAATAAAATCATACATCTTCCTTACCAGACCTTTACCTCTTGCCTCTGGTATTACTCCTGTTCCGCCGTTGTAAATAATTTTTTCTCCACTTCCAGTTTTTTCAGCCTGAAGGATAAATCCAACCAGTCTGCCATTTTCAAATGCGCCTACCGATAGATCCGGGTTTATTTTCTCCGCTGCAATTTTTGTTGTCAGCTGCTCTAATGATAAATGAAAGGGAACGATATAGTCTGAAAAAGAAAGATTGAATACAGATAAAATATCTTCTGTACTTGTATTTGAAAGGGTTTTGAATTCCATTGTTATATATTGTTTAAAAAAAATCAGATTAAAAAATTACCATTCACGGCCGAGATCTTCTTTCCAGTCGTAAGGCAAAAGTTCTTTTAAAGTCATAAACACTCCATTTTTCACTTCTACAATTGCCTTGAGGTTTTCTTTTGACAGCTGACTCATCAGTTCTCTGCAGCGCCCACAAGGAGGTACCGCATTCCCATCTTCTCCTACAGCGACTACAGCCCTGATCTGATATTCTCCGTTTTTCAGCATTTCTGCCACAGCACTGTGTTCTGCACAAAATCCCATGGAGCAGGCTGTATCTATACTGATTCCTGTATATACATTTCCCGCTTCTGTTTCAATGGCCGCAGCTACTCCTCCATATTCTATAAAGTCATTCAATGTTTTTGAACCGGCAAACCGGGCGGCTATTTCTTTTAAATCCTTTCTCATATGATATACTAAGTTTTTGGTGTTTTATTGCTGACGATCCAGATACCACTGAACTGCATTTCGCTCTTCTCTCTTGATAAATGGATCTTTTCCGTCATTATAGTCATTCCCGTCGTGCCATTCCTGTAAGCTGAGATGTTCTTTTAACCGCTGATATTCGTCTCTTACCTCAACATGGGTACGCAGATAATCCCTGAATGCAATATGACGAAGCCAATGTTCTGAAGAAACAGGAATGGTATGAATATGAGCGATACGAAGTTTGTGATCATGCATTTTGTCAGGAATCACGTCCCCTGAATGAATGATTTCCGGAAATCCTAAATTCTGCGTCTGGTCTGTAAGTTTAATAAAGAAACGGCGATACGGCATCTCCTCATTGTACTTTTCGTAGTATACATAGTCTTTTCCTGTCATCAAAGGCGGAATTTTATCCAGGTCATCCTCACTCTGTACACCAATCATAATGTCGATAACAGGTTTTGCTGATAAACCTTCCACTGACGTACTCCCGATATGTTCAATGTGCAGGTTCAAGAAACCAATGTTTTCCTCCAATTCATTTTTAATGGATTCAAACTGTTTTTTCCAGGAAGGATTGTATTTTTCAAAGGTAATTTTCATGAGGATCCGGCTGTACACAAATATAGGAAATTTCAACCAAAGCCTTTAGAATAAAGCGTTTCGATAATTTTAAATATGTATATAAAAAAACACCTCTGAAGAATCAGAGGTATTCATTTGAAATATTTAGGTGTGTTTTTTACTTTTATTCTTTAATGAGTTTTTCATAAGAGGTACTTCCATCTTTCAGCAGAATTTCAAAATAATAAATTCCTGATTTCAAATCTTCAACATTTATTTTTTCCTGATCCGGTTTTACTGTTCTTACTTTTCTTCCTGTAGCTTCGTAAATATCTATGGTTTTTATCTTGTCAACATTCTTAAGACTTACAGATATTTTGGCAGGATTAGGATAGAGCATTGTTTTTTTAGCTTCTGCTGCTATTTCATTGACAGACAAAGTACTGGACACCATTGTTAGCTTGGCATAATCTCTTCCTGCAGTATGGTAGCCCAAAGTTGTACCTCCCCCTCTGCGGGCATAAAATATATTGATTGTTCCTGCAGCATTGGCAATGGCGAAATCTCCTGCCCCTCCTGAGAGTGATCTCGTAGCAACAATTGTTCTGGTGCTTCCAGCTACGGTATTGGATGTTTCGGTCCAATCTTGTGAAGGATCAGCTGTAGGTGCGATTCCTGAGCCACTAAACGAATAATCTCTATTGGCAGAAGAATTATAAATAAATCCATCTGCTCCTGCTGCCATACCGCCGCCATCTACCCCATTTCCTCCAAATCCGATTCCCAGCATAGAATTGCTGTCGCCGGTTACTGTAATGGTTGCTCCGGTAGGTGTAGTGTCTAATTTCACCGTCATACCGGTAGTGGGTAAACTTACCGTTCCTGACGAAAACTGGGCCCAGGCAAAATTTGCAAGGACCATACTAAAGGTGAGTAAAAGTTTTTTCATATCAATTTTTTAAAAGATTAATAATTTCCTTATGGTCTGTTTTTAAGGCATATTCAAAGGGAGTCATTCCCATTGAATCTTTTTTTGTTTTATCCGCTTTATATTGAAGCAGCAATTCTACCAGTTCTTTATTTCCGAATTTCACGGCCCAGAATAAAGGAGTATATCCTGTAGCATCTGCAATATTGGGATCCGCTTTTTTCTTTAGCAGGCGTTCCACCAGATCTTTGTTATACTTTACGGCAAGCCCGGCCAAAGCTGTCCCTTCCTTGCTTTTATAGTTCAAATCCTTTACATGATCAATCAGGTATCTGGCAACTTCGGTATTTCCTCTATAGCAGGCCAATATCAGAGGAGAAAATCCGTTTTCATTCACCTGGTTGATAATATCCGGGTTCTGTTTCATCAGTTCCGTTACTTCAGCTACGGTTCCGGTTCTCGCAATATCAAATATTGACTTTGTTTTTTCCTGAGCAGATAAAAGACTAGTCAGAAATATCCCCAGTACTACGATGATGTTTCTCATTGTTTGATCAATACATAGTTGTAGTCAATATTCACATTCTCAGCAATTTTCTTGGTCACCATCTTCGGAATGGTCACTTTATAATCTGCAGGTCTGGCTACAAAACCGCCCTGCATATAGATCTTACCGTCTTTTGCATACAATGTAGCTGCGGAAGAGACCGCTTTATCTACTCCATGAAAATTAAGCGTCCCCTGCACCGTATACTTTTGAGGGCTTGCTGTAAGTTTCGTTTTATCAAAATTGACAATTTTCCCTTTAAATGTTGTCTTAGGGTATTTTGCCGTTTCTGCATAGCTTTCATTGAAATGCTCTTCCATTAGCTTGGTTTTGAAATGAAAGTTTTTCACAACTGAAACGGAAGCTATTTCTCCATTATCTGCATTCATCACCACCAGATTGTTATCATCCTGAGCGTAAATATCATCAAATAATGGCACTGATGCTTCGAAAGTCACCTTTCCGGTTTTAGAACTGTATTTCTGTGCTGAAGCGTAGCCGGCAAAAACCAGGAATACGCTGAATACTATTAATTTTTTCATATCAAATATTTTTAATTTTCAGTAAGCCCGTCAGCTTTCCATTTGATGAAGGTATTGATCTGCGCTGGAGACAGTGAACCTCCTTTGGGCATCTTCCCGGGATCTCCATCGGGTCTTTGGATACGATCCAGAATACTATTGATGTTGTTTTTTACCTGCTCATAGGTTGCGAGGGGTTTAATAAAAGAACCTTCTGAATGACAACCGATACAATTGTTATCAATGATAGGTTTGATGTCTGCTGTATATTTTACAGGCAGTTCGATAGGTTTATTGTCTGAAATTTCTTCATAGGTTCTGCTATCACAGCTGCAAAGGATGATCATTGAGGATAAGCTCAAAAGGAATGTTAATTTTTTCATATTAAAAAACTCTATAAAGATTAAACCCAAAGAAAATATGTCCTTTTCCCCAATTTCCGGATGCATTGGTAAGGTATCCAATATCTGAATTGATCTGGGAATTGGTGAATAAAAGCTGGAAAACGTGTCCCCCGGTTTCTATATCTACTCCCAATGAGAGCGGATTTTTATAAAAACTGTGATTGTCAAAATTCACAAAGTATTCTGCATTTACAGATACTCTTTTTGAAATTTTATAACGACCGCCCAAACCTGTCAGAAACTGATTTTTGTCTTCATTTCTCGGTTCATAGAGATTTTTGTGAACAAATGAAGGGGTAAGCTGTAAGGAAAGTTTATCTGTAAACCTTCTGGAAATCAGTGCCTGAGTAAGGTAAGAAAGCCTGTCATTGAATTTAAGATAAGGATAATTGTCTTTTTTCAGATCAGTATTGACAGCCATCACATTGTAGCCGACAATATCTACCGGAAATTTTTCGTTCTGTCTGATCAGCCTATATTTCACCCCTCCTTCAAAGGTTTTCATATTGGTCTCTCTGGACAGACTTACAGAGACAGCATCTGAAATTCCATAGATGGCGCCTAATTTGGTGGAAGCATTATCCAAACCAAAAAAATCTTTAAATCCTGCGCTTATGTCGCCAAACCTATGGGCAACGATCATATACCATTCTTTTTTGGCCGCCAGTTTGGTGGATTGTCCTGTAACAATCTGAAGGGCTTTGAAAGCAGGCTGTGAGATTTCTGAATTGGTTTGAATGGTGTCTATATCTTTCAGCAGATCTTCCTGTGCAAAGGCAAAAACTGAAGAAAATACAGACAAAAATAAGAGAGCTTTTGTCATATATACTTTAAATTTAGTTATATGACAAACTTATAGAGTTCTCAATTCAAAAATGTGTGATAAAAGTCACCGAAGAAATTGTTTTTATCAATCGTAAAACAAAAACTTTTAAAACATTACAAATTAGACAAGTCTAACATTTTCATTTACAGCCACTTTTATTCCTTCTTTGGTCTGTACAATGTCTCCATCGCTTTCAATTTTTTTCAGCACTCTGCTTACTACTTCTCTGGAAGACCCCAGGCTATTGGCAATCTCCCGATGTGTAATTTTAATAGGATTATTTCCTGTAAGGGCAATCTGCTGCTTGATATGGTTCAGGACTCTCTTATCCAGTCTGTGGAAAACAGCATCGTTAACCATATTCATGATTTCTGAAAACCTTCTGTCATACTCACGATAGAAGAGTTTATTGATTTCCGGAAACTGAATCAGCCAACTGTGCATCACGGAGATAGGGATCAGCAGTGCTTCCGAATCTTCTTCTGCTACAGCATATATCCTGCTTATATGATCTGTAAAAATTGAAGAAAAGGTCATCAGGCAGCTGTCACTGGGCTTAATGTAATAGTATATAAGTTCCCGCCCGTCATTAAGGGTAAAAACTTTAATGGAGCCTTTTACTAAAAAGGGAACATATTTATTTTTTTGTCCTTCTCTGATAATTTCCGTCTTCGCTTTTATATTGGTTATGATGGCATGCTCTTCAAGTTCTGCTAAAAAAGCGCTGCCTAAAAAACCAAATTTCTGATGAATTAACTTATTGCTTACCATATTTTCTTGTCAAGTATTTTGAACAAATATATAAAATCAGACAAACAATATATCAGATAAATAATACTCTTTCATTATAAGAATTAAAACGGCAATATTCAGATGATTTCACTATATTTTTCAACAATAAAAAGATATTAGCATTAAAAATATAATTGTAAAATTCAAGCTATCCGGTAGTATAGAACTATGTTTTTCAAAACTGTTTTGGAAAAAGAATCTGAATTTTCTCCGGATCTTCTCCCTAACAAAAAACTGCTCCATAGAAATGAAGCAGTTTTTAAGTTTTAGAACCTGTATTTCAGATTCAGGCCATAAAAGAAGTAAGCTTTGCTTGGTCCGGGGTTAAGATCGGTAGCTGTTCCTTTTGGGTAATTACTTCCCTGATCCCAATCACCAATACTGTTTCCTAAGAACAGGAATGTATAATTGATCTGGTTGGTAAGGTTATTCCCCATTACATAAACATCTACATCCAGTTTATTAAAGGATTTCTTAAAGCCCAGTTTCGAATTCAGCAATCCAAAACCTTTTACGAGATTAGTATTATTAAAATCGGTATATACATTACCCATATAATTATAAGTATTAACCAGGTAGAATCCAGGTTTTGTAAAAATATCCAAACCTACGGCGTATTTATTTCTTGGAACACCTACAACGGTTTTATGATCGTATACTCTTAGCATTCCCATTTTTTTGGTATCAGGATCCTGATATTTGGGATCGAAAACAGAAAAGTCTTTATATTTTGTATCATAATAGGACAGGTTTACAAACGGAACAATTCGTTCAATAAAAGAATTGTCTGTTCTGTACTGATACCCTACACTGAATTCTAATCCGGTATTTTTCTGACTTCCGGTATTTGCCCAGTATGTCTGATTAGCTGTATTCCCCGGAATCAGCAGCTGAGTAAGTTTATTGGAATAATCTATTCTGAATGCCGAAATGCGGTAGTCCAATTTTGTATTGAGTAAAAGCCCCTGAATACTAAAATCTACCATTCTCGCTCTTTCCGGCTTTAAATCATCGTTTACAGTATTGGTACCTGTAGTAAATGATGATGCGGCTGTTGGCGAATTGTATCCTTCGCTATAGCTCAGATTAAAGATCTGATGTTTCCATTCTTTCTGTAAGGCAAAATGAGGGGTATAGGCTACATCAAACTTTTTTTCAAATGACTGATCTTTGTGCCCCGGAACTAAATCAGGAAATGCATAAAGGTCTTTTCTGTCATAATTGGTTCTATTGGCACTTACTCCAGCCAACAAAGTAAGTCCCCATGGTTTATAGGTAAGATAATCGATGGCAAAATAAGTCGACTGGTTATTATTGTATTTAAAATATGAAGCTCCAGCCATCCCTGTTGTCTGTAAAGGATTCGTCAATGAACCTGTAAAGCGGTAACTTGAGGTAGTGGAAACAGAATTCTGTATCTCCAGACCGAAATCCAAACGGTTCTCAAAATTTTTAAATTCATTTTTCAAGGTAAATGTGGAACGAAGGCCTACATTGGGAGAACTGGTCAATCCATATGCTCCGGCAGAAACACTTTCTGTATTTCCGTTATAATAGAATAAAGTGGTATAGTTCCTTAAATTGGAGGTAAGGCTTACCATATTGCTCAACCCTACTCTGGTCGATTTTATTTTCGTTCCCGCATTCTTACGGATATAAGCATCATTTCCGTTGTCAATGCCCGCATAATAATCATCATAAGAAATCTGCCCGGAAGTATGTTCGTAAGAATATGACTGACTTGCAAAGAAGCTTAGCTGGTCTTTTTTGCCCAGTTTAACAGTTCCGTTTACGTTGAAAAAGTTTTTTAATCCGCTTCCGTTTGGTCTGTATCCGTCTGTTTCAAGGTGTCCATAAGCCGCACTTACGGAATAATTATCATCAGCCACATTCAGTTGTGTTCTCGACTGGAAGGTTTTGAATGCTCCAAACATTGCATTTTCTGATATGGATACTCCTTTGGTAAAATCCGGACGGGTATAGAAACGTACGGCTCCACCTACTCCACCTCCGTACATGGTGGCAGCGGGTCCTTTGATCACTTCCACATTGGTCACATATGCAAAATCCACATCATCGAGAGTAGTAGTCCCTTCTGCGGTGGTGAGTGGCATATTATTCCAGTAAGCTTTTATCCCCCAGTTATTGAATTTCTGGTCGTTTCCATATCCTCTCAGAACAAGTCTCTGACCTCCGAAATTGGTTCGTTTATCCACCTGAAGTCCGGGCATAGTAGATAAAGTCTGATCGATTGCTGCCGGATTGTTTCTGTTAAGGTCTTCCTCTGAAAGGGTTTCTACTGACTGTGCATGTCTTTTGAATTCTGCACGTTCCTGTTTTATTTTTTTTCTTCCCAGGATGTTGATTTCGTCAATTGAACCTTCCTGTGTCTGCTGAGCATGTGCAATAGTGCAGCCTAACATCGCTGCTATGCATATATATTTTTTCATTATTTATTTGTTTACCATTAATATTATATTCGCTTTGTGACTAAGCGATCTCCGGAGGAGGTATAATAATGGATACATAATGATTGTCTTCTGACGAAGGGGGGGTGTTGTATATTATTTTCAGATAAAAAAAAGAAAAGAATCTGAATTCTTTATTGTCAAAGATGACAGAAAAGCCCGATGTTTTAAATATTCCTTTCTCGTGTATGGGAAGGTTGATCTGCCGTTGTAAGCAGGTCTTTTTTACGGCAAGTTTTTTTGAAAAGTCCAGCAATGAGTTGATGATAATATCTTTTTTGTCGATATAACAGAAATATGTTTTTTCTCCATCCACAATGCTGGTGGTAATAACATCATAAGAAAACCCATCAAGGATAAATTCTTTTTCTTCTCTCCATTCTGCTCCTGCCAGGTCTTTTTCTGAGAAACATATCGTTTTTCCTCTTCCTATGCTATTTCGTGTGATGGCATATTGTGTTTTTTCATAGTATTCTTTTTTTACATGAGACATCACAGAATATATCATGTTACTGAATAACATCATCACCGGGATACACAAAAAAATAAGAAATAATTTTTTATTCAAAGAATGAAAGATATTTTAAGGAATAGGATCTCCCGTTGGTTGTACGGAAGTAAATTTTGGAATATTGATCCTATGGGAAGCAGCAGATCCTTTTATGGTATATTCTATCCAACTGTCTTTTGGATTTGAATTTTGAACATTAGGAGCACTCGTGGATACTCCTTCCGGCATATCAGCAACCTTACTTTCTTCTTCATTTTTATACTGGAAATTGCCTTTTACTGTAATGATATTTCCCGAATCATTCTGAGAGAAAGGAATTGTATTACCTTCTGCCCGTAATGTTTTTATAATAACAGTTTTATTATTCTTTTTTTTAAGTTTAATACGATACATGATCCCTTTTACTCCTGCTCTACCCCCTGCCCATACTGTTTTTTCAGCAGAGATCACAGATACTGTATTATCCTGATATAAAGAGGATACCGGCATCCCACAGGAAGCCAGCATCCAGAATATTATTAAATATAACTGATTATTCATCTTAATCATCTTCCCCTACCGGAGGTTTTCCTATCACCAGATAATTACCGCTATATACCATCTGTCCTTTAGATTCCGCTTTCAGGATATAATTACCAGGGGTAAGCCTTTGGCCGAATTCTTCATCAGATTTTACATTTTTCTTGGTATAGATAAGTCTTCCCGCTCCGTCAATAATGCTTATGTCTACACTATTGTATTTAGCTGTATCGAATCTCAAATGTGAAATTCCTTTTGACGGATTAGGGTATACCATCATCATATCCTTTTTAGACTTGGTCTCTATCGTTGACAAAGTAGCATTGGTATTCTGGGTAGTCCATACTCCTCTTCCGTAAGTACATACCAACACCGTTTTGGTAGAAGGTCTGTAATCTAAATTGGTAATTCTTATATTCCCGATATTTCCTGTCACTGATGCCCACTCCGGTGTTGATGAAAGGAAATTGGTTGTTCCCCAAACTCCCATTTCCGTTCCTACCAATACTTCATTGGAGTCGTCTGGATTTCTGAGAACTGTTCGTACCGGCATATCAGGAAGATTTCCTTCTTTGCTCTGCCACGTGGAACCTCCGTTCGTAGAATAGAAAATACTGGTCAGATTATAATTGGATAACGTTACAATAATCTCACTTTCACTGGCTCCGAATTCTATATCAGAAATGGTTCCTGTAATTGGGGACGGCAGCATGGCATAGGTAGGAGTTGCCGTATTGGCATTTGTTACTTTAAAGATTCTTCCCAAATTGGTTCCTACAAAAAGGGTTGTAGAAGCTGTTGTATAAGGAGAAACTTTCATCCATGAAATCTGCTCACCATTCAGTGCCGTTCCTACGGTAAGAACCTCATTGGTAAATGTGGTCGCAGTAGCGGAAAGACCTGCTGTTTTGAAGAGCGAAAGTCCTGAACGATAAGAAAAGAACACATCATTGACTCTATCTAATGCGATCTCGTTCACAAAGTGTCCATAGTTTTCTCTATCCGCCGCTAATGTTATCAGGTTACGACGGGTATTGGTCAATATATAGTGGTTATTGTTGTAATAACTTGCAATTTCATAGGTATCCAGATCATCATACTCAGTCATCATACCGTCTCCACTGCTGGCATTGGTGATACTTGGAAGGAAATTGTTAGCCAGTGGCGCACCATACATCCACCATGAACCATTATCCTGTGCTCCTGCCAGGATTTCTTCATTAGCAGGGGTAACGACAGGGCTAAGTGTTGCACTGTAGAACTGTGTTACATTGTATCTTGTATTTCTTGCAGCAAAGCCATTCGTAGCTCCGATAGTTGCTTTATTGGCCGCATAATAGATCCCTCCATCATTACCAAAAAGCATCTGTCCTGTACCATAATTGTTGTATGGATTGAAGACAATAGCATGCTGATCGGCATGTACTGTAGATACCTGCAGGGCAGCCATATTATTATTGTTGGACCATTTTGAAATCTGGGTCCAGTTTGCCCCGCCATTCGTTGATTTAAACAGATCAATACCTCCTATATAAAGGGTATTGTCATCCTGAGGATCTGCCTTGATTACAAGATCATAAAAAGATTGTCCTCTTGTAAAATCATTTGTCGGAATTCCCGTATCTGTAGCCTTAGGTAATGTGATAACCGGTGTAGTGTCATTGGTAGCCTGCCATGTGGTTCCACCATCTGAAGTTTTGATTATTCTGATAGGCTCAGTAGATGTAGATGCTCCCTGCATAAAGGCGTACGCTTTGTTTGCATCGGTTCTGGAAAGGCAGAAGTTCACCCTTGAACCTGAGTTCCCTACAGCATATACCTGACTGAAAGTATTTCCATCAGCAGATTTAAAAATTCGTCCTCCTGAGTCTATATTCGAAAATCTGGAAGATCTGGTAGAAACCCATACTGCATTATCAGCTCCTATTTCTATCTGTTGAATAGAATATCCGGTTGTGCTGGTTACCCCTGTTGTTGTATTTAATGCCAGCAAACTCGTGTTCTTGGTAAAGGTAGCTCCACCATCTGTAGATTTATACAATCCAGCCTGGCTTAGCCCCTGCCATCCGTCATTAAACGAAATTCCTACATAAGCACCGCTTACTCCTGCATAGACTTCAGAAACTCCGTTATTGTTTCTTACTTTGATGTCATTAATATAAAAGTTTCCGTTTCTTACTCCTGAAGAAGAATAGGTTACCGGGATAGTAAAGATTTGTGTCCACGTTGCTCCGCCATCTGTAGTTTTCCATATTCCGGATCCTACGGCATCAGCGGTAGGTGCTTCTCCTGTTCCTACGTAAAAGATTTGTGAATTGTTCGGATCATAAGCAATACATGCGATGGAAGTATTGGCCCAGAATGTACTCAATGGAGTCCATTCATTTGTACTTACGGAAGGGTCCTGGTTTACCCAAAGTCCGCCGGAAACTCCTCCTGCGAAAACTCTTTTACCTGTTGCATCGTTCGGATCATACATAATGGCTCTTGTTCGTCCTCCAATACTGTATGGCCCTCTTTCAATCCAGGGTTCATTGATTATTTTTCCAGTAGCGGAACCGCCTTTGTTAATGAAAGACATTGGTTTGCCCGCTTTATAATTTCCGGCTACAATATCTTTATTTACTTTTGCTAATTCTTCAAAATTGGTTCTCCCTGTGACAGGGTCCATTGTTCTCTTATAATCTTCTTCGTTATAAAGATTAGGAGGAATTCCTTCTTTCTTTGCATTTTTATGTACCTTTTTAAGGTCTTTGTCATATTTTGCATAGAGTTGCTGTAAATGCTTTTGGTTCGCCTGAGGTGTATTTTGCGTCTGTGCATGTACACTCATAAAGAGAAGAACGGCTGCAATAGGGTAGAGTTTCATTTCCATTCAATTTTCCGCAAATGTAGATAAGTTGTATGATATTTTTTTATTATTCCCAAATTATCAGCACTAATTTGTATTTAAAATCAATAAAAAAATCTTAAATTACGTTAAAATCATTTTATATCCTCATATTGAATGTGAAATTGCGAAAAACATAAAATTAATAAAAAGAAACAGAGGTGTGAATTAATTCTACATGAAGATCAGAATATGTCCATGGATTATACATCTTATCAGTGGCAGTCTCAAAAGTTGAGGGGAATAATTGGATACAGATTGGCTATTCTAAATTTTATATAAGTGATTCGAGGCGTTTATTTGGGGAAATTAAAGAGATGGCAGCATCGTCACCTCTGATGAACGCTGTGGCTAAGCGTACGCTAACTAAAAAAAAGAATCAGCAAATACTGAAATCTTTATATCAATAAAAATGCCCCGGTAAAAACCGGGGCATTCTATTTTATTGTAAAAGAAATCTTAAGCTTGTACGTTGTTTCCTCCTAATACGAAAGGCTCAACTTCTTTGATTTCTCCGAACTGCTGCTCGTAGTTAGCGATGTTCTGCTGAAGAGCGTTTAATACTCTTTTAGCGTGAAGTGGAGCAAGAATAACTCTTGATCTTACTTTAGCCTGCTGAACACCTGGCATCAACTGAATAAAGTCTACTACAAATTCAGATGGAGAGTGGTTTACCAATGCTAAGTTAGCATAGATACCAGCAGCTACCATTTCGTTTAATTCGATGTTGATGTTTCCGTCTTGTGGATTTTGATTGTTGTCCATTGTTATAAATTATGTTTTTAAAATTCGAAATTTGAGATTGTGAAAATATAAAAATAATTTCAAATCCCAAATTTCAAATCATTAATTTTAGTTAAGGTCTTCGAATTCTTTCTTAGAACCTACGATAACATTCTGATACTCTTTCAGACCTGTACCTGCAGGAATTCTGTGTCCTACAATTACATTTTCTTTAAGACCGTTAAGATCATCCACTTTACCGGCAACTGCTGCTTCGTTCAGAACTTTAGTTGTTTCCTGGAACGATGCTGCAGACATGAACGATTTCGTTTGAAGAGCCGCTCTTGTAATACCTTGTAGTACTGGAGTTGCAGTAGCAGGAAGAGCTTCTCTTACTTCTACTAAGCTTTGATCTTCACGTCTCAATTTAGAGTTTTCATCTCTTAATTCTCTTGCGGTAATCATCTGACCTGGCTTGAATTCTTTAGAATCACCAGCATCAACAACTACTTTAAGACCGAATACTCTGTTGTTTTCTTCTAAGAAGTCATATTTATGCTCAAGAGCTCCTTCAAGGAATTGAGTATCACCTCCATCTACGATAGATACTTTTGTCATCATCTGTCTTACGATGATTTCGAAGTGCTTGTCGTCGATTTTTACCCCCTGTAGACGGTAAACTTCCTGGATCTCGTTTACTAAGTATTCCTGAACCGCTGTTGGACCTTTGATTCTTAGGATATCTTCCGGTGTAATAGAACCGTCAGAAAGTGGAGAACCTGCTCTTACGAAGTCATTCTCCTGTACTAAGATCTGGTTTGATAATTTAACTAAGTAAATTTTTCTTTCTCCAGTTTTAGCCTCAACAATAAGTTCACGGTTACCTCTCTTAATTTTTCCGTAAGAAACTACCCCGTCGATTTCAGTAACCACCGCTGGGTTTGAAGGGTTTCTTGCTTCGAATAATTCGGTAACTCTCGGAAGACCTCCGGTAATATCCCCTGCTTTCGCAGATTTTCTTGGGATCTTGATTAAGACTTTACCAGCCTTAATTTTTTCACCGTCGTTAACCATCAAGTGGGCTCCTACCGGTAAGTTGTAACCTTTCTGTTCAACTCCTTTAGAATCTACCACTTTTAATGTAGGTACTGCTTTCTTGTTTCTTGATTCAGAGATTACTTTCTCTTCGAAACCTGTAGCTTCGTCAATTTCCAACTGGAATGAAATACCCTGGATGATGTCTTCGTATTCTACTTTACCTGAAGTTTCTGCAATAATTACAGCGTTATAGGCATCCCACTTACAGATCGTATCTCCTTTCTTCACTTTATCACCTGGTTTTACAGATAATATAGATCCGTAAGGTACGTTAGCAACCATTAATGGAGTTCTAGACTCATTATCAGCTACTAATCTGAATTCCGTTGAACGGGAAACTACTACCTCAGTTGTATTACCGTTTTCATCTTCAGAAGTAATGGTTCTTACCTCATCCATTTCAACGATACCATCTCTTCTTGCAACGATAGATGGGTTTTCTGATACGTTTCCTGCAGTACCCCCCTGGTGGAAAGTTCTCAACGTAAGCTGAGTACCTGGTTCCCCAATTGATTGTGCTGCAATTACCCCTACTGCTTCACCCATGTGGATTACTTTACCAGTAGCTAAGTTTCTACCATAACATTTCGCACAGATACCTTTCTTAGCTTCACATGTTAATGGAGAACGTACTTCAACCGCTTCTAATCCTGCCTGTTCAATTTTCTTCGCTAATTCTTCAATGATTACCTGATCAGCCTCAGCAATTAATTCATCAGTTTCAGGATCATAGATATTATGAAGAGATACTCTACCTAAGATTCTTTCAGAGATTCTTTCAACGATCTCGTCATTTTTCTTAAGTGCAGTAACTTCTGTACCTCTTAGAGTTCCACAGTCGTCTTCTGTAACGATAACGTCCTGAGCAACATCTACCAATCTTCTGGTTAGGTAACCAGCATCGGCAGTTTTAAGAGCGGTATCCGCAAGACCCTTACGAGCACCGTGGGTAGAGATAAAGTACTCTAGAATCGAAAGACCTTCTTTAAAGTTTGCAAGGATCGGGTTTTCGATGATCTCCGCACCGGTAGAACCAGCTTTTTGCGGTTTCGCCATCAAACCTCTCATCCCTGATAACTGACGGATCTGTTCTTTAGAACCCCTCGCTCCAGAGTCAAGCATCATGTATACAGAGTTGAAACCACCTTGGTCAGTTTTCATTCTGCTCATGATCATTTCAGTTAATCCTGCGTTCGTGTTTGTCCAAACGTCGATTACCTGGTTATAACGTTCTGTATCGGTAATTAGACCCATGTTATAGTTAGCTCTAATTTCGTCTACAGTTTCAATTGAAGTAGCAATCATCTGCTTTTTCTCAACAGGAACTACAATATCCCCAAGTGAGAAAGAAAGACCTCCTTTGAATGCGTTTGAATATCCTAAGTCTTTCATTGCATCAAGGAACTTCACAGTGGTAGGGAAATCTGTATCAGCAAGGATCTTACCGATAACGTTTCTCAATGATTTCTTAGTAAGAAGCTCATTGATATATCCTACCTGCTTAGGTACAATCTGGTTGAATAAGATTCTACCTACAGAAGTTTCGATCAATCTTGTAACGATTTCTCCATCTTCTTTGATAGGTAGTCTACATCTTACTTTAGCATTTAAAGATACTCTTCCTTCAGCATAAGCGATTTCCGCTTCTTCAGGAGAATAGAATGCAAGACCTTCTCCTTTTACTTTCATGGTCTCCGTAGAGCTTAATTCTTTAGTCATGAAATAAAGACCAAGAACCATGTCCTGAGATGGTACCGTAATTGGAGAACCGTTTGCAGGGTTCAAGATGTTTTGAGAACCTAACATCAATAACTGAGCTTCAAGGATCGCTTCTGGTCCTAACGGTAAGTGTACCGCCATCTGGTCACCATCGAAATCGGCGTTGAAGGCCGTAGTTACTAACGGGTGTAGCTGGATTGCCTTACCTTCGATCATCTTAGGTTGGAAAGCCTGAATACCCAGTCTGTGAAGCGTAGGTGCCCTGTTCAATAGTACCGGGTGACCTTTCATCACGTTTTCTAGGATATCATAAACTACTGGTTCTTTTCTATCGATAATTCTCTTTGCAGATTTTACTGTTTTTACAATACCTCTCTCGATTAGTTTTCTAATGATGAATGGTTTGTAAAGTTCAGCTGCCATATCTTTAGGAATACCACACTCGTGAAGCTGTAAGTTTGGACCTACAACAATTACCGAACGCGCAGAGTAGTCAACCCTTTTTCCTAGTAGGTTCTGACGGAAACGACCTTGCTTACCTTTCAATGAATCAGAAAGTGATTTCAATGGTCTGTTTGATTCAGATTTTACTGCAGAAGATTTTCTTGTGTTATCAAATAATGAATCTACTGATTCCTGAAGCATACGCTTCTCGTTTCTCAAGATTACTTCAGGAGCTTTGATCTCCAATAATCTCTTCAAACGGTTGTTTCTGATGATCACTCTTCTATAAAGGTCATTCAAGTCAGAAGTTGCGAAACGTCCTCCATCCAATGGAACCAATGGTCTCAATTCTGGTGGGATAACAGGAAGTACACGCATGATCATCCACTCTGGTCTGTTGATCATTCTTGTATTAGCACCTCTTAATGCTTCTACAACGTTCAATCTCTTAAGAGCTTCAGTTCTTCTTTGTTTTGAACCTTCGTTGTGAGCTTTGTGTCTCAAGTCGAAAGACAATGCATCAAGATCGATTCTCTTTAATAGATCTTCTACAGCTTCAGCACCCATTCTGGCGATGAATTTGTTTGGATCAGAATCATCAAGATACTGGTTTTCTACAGGAAGAGTTTCCATGATGTCCAGGTACTCTTCTTCTGTAAGGAATTCCATATTTTCGAAATCAGAACCATCCAATTTCTTAGCAATACCTTGCTGGATCACTACATATCTTTCGTAGTAGATGATCATATCTAATTTCTTGGAAGGAATTCCAAGAAGGTATCCGATTTTGTTTGGTAATGAACGGAAATACCAGATGTGTGCAATTGGAACTACAAGATTAATGTGCCCGATTCTCTCTCTTCTTACTTTTTTCTCAGTAACTTCTACTCCACAACGGTCACAAACGATTCCTTTGTAACGAATTCTCTTGTATTTACCACAAGCACATTCGTAATCCTTTACAGGACCAAAGATTTTCTCACAGAATAGCCCGTCTCTTTCAGGCTTGTGAGTTCTGTAGTTAATAGTTTCCGGTTTCAAAACCTCCCCTCTTGAGTCCTGTAAAATAGACTCCGGTGAAGCTAAACCGATGGTTATTTTATTAAATCTACTTGTTTTATTTTTATTTGACATTTTTTAGATTTTAGATTTTGGATTATAAATTTTGGATTTAAGAATTTCGAAAATGATTCAAAACTCAGCATTCAAAATTTAAAATTATTCCTCAAGTCTTACATCAAGTCCAAGCCCTTGTAACTCGTGAAGTAATACGTTGAATGATTCCGGAATACCTGGTTCAGGCATAGATTCACCTTTTGCAATTGCTTCATAAGTTTTTGCTCTACCAATCACGTCATCCGACTTCACAGTAAGGATCTCTCTAAGGATGTTAGATGCACCGAATGCTTCAAGTGCCCAAACCTCCATCTCTCCAAATCTCTGACCTCCGAACTGAGCTTTACCTCCTAACGGCTGCTGAGTAATCAATGAGTAAGGACCAATAGAACGTGCGTGCATCTTATCATCAACCATGTGTCCCAGTTTCAGCATGTAGATAACACCCACTGTAGCTGCCTGCGTAAATCTTTCTCCGGTACCACCATCATAAAGGTGAGTGTGACCGAATTTAGGAAGACCTGCTTTCTCAGTGTACTCAGTAATCTGATCAAGGCTAGCTCCATCGAAGATTGGCGTAGCGAACTTCATTCCTAACTTCTGACCAGCCCATCCAAGAACTGTTTCATAAATCTGTCCGATGTTCATACGAGAAGGTACCCCTAGTGGATTCAATACGATATCTACCGGTGTTCCGTCTTCAAGGAATGGCATATCTTCTTCACGAACGATTCTTGATACGATACCTTTATTACCGTGACGTCCTGCCATTTTATCCCCTACATTCAGTTTACGTTTCTTAGCGATGTAAACTTTAGCCAACTTCATGATACCTGCCGGAAGCTCATCTCCGATTGAAATAGCAAATTTCTCACGGTTTTTAACTCCCTGGATGTCGTTATATTTGATTTTGTAATTGTGAATCAATTGTTTGATCAATTCATTCTTGTCAGCGTCTACTGTCCAGTCTGCACCACTAACGTTTACATAATCTTCAACTGAAGTTAATAACTTGTGAGTGAACTTCACACCTTTACCGATGATTTCTTCATCAAGGTCATTTTGTACCCCTTGAGAAGTTTTACCGCTTACCAGTGTATTTAATTTTTCAATTAAAGTGTTTCTCAACTCGTCAAACTTAGCCTTGTAAGTGTTTTCAATCTCTTCAAGTTTAAGTTTTTCTTCAGTTCTTTTCTTTTTGTCTTTAATGTTTCTAGAGAACAATTTCTTGTTGATAACCACCCCTCTTAATGAAGAGTCAGCTTTCAATGATGCATCTTTTACATCACCAGCTTTATCACCGAAGATTGCTCTAAGAAGTTTTTCTTCTGGAGTCGGGTCAGATTCACCTTTTGGAGTAATTTTACCAATCATGATATCTCCAGGCTTCACTTCAGCACCGATTCTGATCATACCGTTCTCGTCAAGATCTTTCGTAGCTTCTTCAGAAACGTTAGGAATATCTGCCGTAAGTTCTTCCATACCTAATTTAGTATCACGAACTTCTAGTGAATATTCATCTACGTGGATTGAAGTAAACCAGTCTTCACGTACAACTTTTTCGTTGATTACGATCGCATCCTCGAAGTTGTACCCTTTCCAAGGCATGAACGCTACCACTAAGTTTCTACCAAGAGCTAATTCTCCTTTTTCAGTAGCATAACCGTCGCAAAGTACCTGTCCTTTTTCCACTACATCCCCTACTCTTACGTTTGGTCTTAGGGTAATGGTTGTACTCTGGTTCGTTTTTCTGAACTTAGTAAGTTTGTATGTTTTAGTAGCAGACTCGAATTGTACTAAATCTTCGTCTTCGCTTCTTTCATATTTGATAACGATTCTGTCGGCATCTACGTACTCTACAGTACCTGTACCTTCAGCGTTAATTAAGATTCTTGAATCTCTTGCAACTTGTTGCTCAAGCCCTGTACCAACAACTGGAGCCTGTGGCTTCAATAGAGGAACGGCCTGACGCATCATGTTAGATCCCATCAATGCACGGTTCGCATCATCATGCTCCAAGAATGGAATTAGAGAAGCGGAAATACCGGAAATCTGGTTAGGTGCAACGTCGATAAGGTTTACCTGAGCTGGTTCAACTACCGGGTAGTCACCATCTAATCTTGCAATAATTCTGTCTGTTAAGAAATCTCCATCATCACTCAATTCAACGTTTGCCTGAGCAATTACCTTATCTTCTTCGTCTTCTGCATTTAGGTAAATAGGATCTGCGTTAAGATTAATCTTACCATCTTCTACTTTTCTATATGGAGTTTCGATGAAACCTAGGTTGTTGATTTTTGCATAAATACCTAAAGATGAAATCAAACCGATGTTTGGTCCTTCCGGAGTTTCAATCGGACAAATTCTTCCGTAGTGAGTATGGTGAACGTCTCGAACCTCGAAACCTGCTCTTTCTCTTGATAAACCACCAGGCCCTAGTGCAGAAAGTCTACGCTTGTGCGTGATCTCTGATAGAGGGTTGGTCTGGTCCATGAACTGAGATAGCTGGTTGGTACCGAAGAATGAGTTGATTACCGATGTTAAAGTCTTAGCGTTAACAAGATCAAGTGGAGTAAAGATTTCGTTATCTCTAACGTTCATTCTCTCCTTGATTGTTCTTGCAATTCTTGAAAGACCTACACCGAACTGTCCTGCTAATTGCTCACCAACAGTTTTAATTCTTCTGTTTGATAAGTGGTCGATATCATCAACCTCTGCTTTAGAGTTTACAAGCTCGATTAAGTGTCTTACGATTGCAATAATATCTTCTTTTGTAAGAACCTCAGTTGTAGTTGGGATGTTTAGACCTAACTTTTTGTTTAGTCTGTAACGTCCTACTTCACCTAAAGAGTATCTCTGCTCAGAGAAGAATAATTTTTCAATGATTCCTCTTGCAGTTTCCTCATCTGGTGGATCTGCGTTTCTTAACTGACGATAGATGTACTCTACTGCTTCTTTCTCAGAGTTCGTAGGGTCTTTTTGTAATGTATTCTGGATGATAGAGAATTCATTGCTGTTTTCTTTGTGGATCAAAATTGATTTCACACCAGCATCCAGGATAAGATCTAAGTGTTCTTTTTCAAGGATCGTCTCTCTATCTAAGATGATTTCGTTTCTTTCGATAGAAACTACTTCACCTGTATCTTCGTCTACGAAATCTTCGAACCAAGTGTTCAATACTCTCGCAGCCAATGTTCTCCCTTCCACTTTTTTAAGGGCAGCTTTAGAAACTTTCACTTCTTCAGCAAGGTCGAAGATCTGAAGGATGTCCTTATCAGACTCGTACCCGATAGCTCTTAATAAAGTTGTTAATGGTAACTTTTTCTTACGGTCGATATATGCGTACATTACGCTGTTGATATCGGTTGTAAATTCCATCCAAGATCCTTTGAAAGGGATAATTCTTGAATAGTAAAGTTTGGTTCCGTTAGCGTGGTAAGTCTGTCCGAAGAATACCCCCGGAGATCTGTGTAACTGAGTTACGATTACACGCTCTGCTCCATTGATAATGAATGAACCAGAAGGAGTCATATAAGGAACCGGACCTAAATATACATCCTGAACCACAGTTTGGAAATCTTCGTGTTCCGGGTCAGTACAGTACAGTTTAAGTCTTGCTTTTAGAGGAACTGAATAAGTAAGTCCTCTTTCCACACACTCATCGATTGAATAACGTGGAGAATCTACCAGATAGTCTAAGAATTCTAATACGAATTGGTTTCTTGAATCCGTAATTGGAAAATTCTCCTGGAAAGTCTTGTAAAGAGCTTCTGTCTTTCTGGCTTCAGGAAGTGTATCAAGCTGGAAAAATTCTCTGAAAGACTCAATTTGGATGTCCAAGAAGTCTGGAGTGATGATTTTTCCTTTCGCTGATGAGAAATTAATTCTCGGATTTCCTTGAGTTGTTGATTTTGTTTTACTCATAAAACTTTTAAGAAAGGGTTAAAAAATATTTTGATTCATTAAAAAATATCAGGAGTAGAAGAAAGAAAATAGAGAAAAGATAAAAGACTTCAAATGTTTGGCGCTATTAGAAATAGTTTTTATTCTTTTTTCTTTATTCTTACAGTCTGATTCCTAACTGCAACACTGGTATATCTTTTCACAGCGTAATGCAAAATATTTTTACTACTTTTGAGGCTATATTACCCGTAATACCTACAAACACAAAATCCCTTTCCTGCATAACACAATGAAAGAGTTGATTTTCAGTATTTTATAAATTTACAAACAATTTTTAGCGCCAAAAGAGGGGCAAAGATACAAAAAGTTAATCACAATAACAAATAAATCACCTCATTTTTAAGGTGTTAAAATAAAAAGGCTGCCCGAAACGAGCAGCCTTCTATTATGAAGTTACCAAATTATTTTACAATAACCTTATAAGATTTTACAGTTGATTTAGTCTCAATCTTAATGATATAAACTCCTGTAGGCAATGAAGAAGTATCAATACCAGTACGTGCAGAGAATTTATCAGATTTCACAACTTTTCCTTCTGTAGAGAATAGTGTATAAACTCCCTCTTCAGCGGATGTAATCATAAGATTTTCTCCAGCTTTTACCGGGTTTGGATATACTTTAACGTCATTAGCTACTTCTGTAACATCTGATGCAATAACTTTTGCCGTTGTAGCTGAACCGTTTTTCAGGAACGTAGCATAAGGTGAAAGCGGAGAATTTGGAGCTCCTCTCTTCACTAGATCTGTATCTACAACAGACTGAATACCATCTTTATCACTATCATTGATTATAGAAATGAATCCACCTCCTAAGGTATCAAGATTTGCTTTTCCTATAGCATATAAATCGAATGTTAAATTATTTGATTTTGTATTTAAGAAATCAGGAATATTACCACCTGATGTATTTTTAAGAGGATATTTCATTTTACCAGAATCTGGGAAAGTTTCCAGAATGTCTGCAATACCATTTTTACCAAATCCTCCAGGTACATTACTATCAATTACACCGTTACGGTCTTTATCAACCTGATCAATAATTGATGTTGGAATACCAGATTCAAATAAATCTAAAACACCGTCGTTATCAGAATCCAAATCAAGATAGTTAGATATACCATCTCCCAATACTGGAACAATTAAGATATTACCTTCACTGTCGTCATCTTCAAACACCCCGTTATTGTTAAAATCTTCTATACCGTCAGGAATACCATCATTATCTGAATCCATATCACAAGCATCTATAATGCCATCGCCATCTGTATCCAGAACAGGAGACTTGTCATTTACCGTAGTACAACTTCCGCCGCCTGTTTCTGCACAATCCGGAATACCGTTACCATTAAGGTCTACACTATCATCTCCGTTCGGACATTTATCAAAGCAGTTTGGAACACCATCATTATCATCATCCTTACTTGCAAATGCATTATAGATATTATACCCTTGAAGAAGGTTAACTGATAATAATGAACTAAAAGTAACCTTAATACGATTGAAAGGCTTTGTAGATTTCCCTCCTATATAGAATCTGTTAGATCCGGATGTAAAAAGATTTCCTGTAACAAGACTTCCAGATGTAAAAGTATCTGTCAGTTTATTTCCGTTATAAAACTGAACAGTAACTGCATCCAGTACACTCACTCCAATTAATCCTCCTGTTTTTTCAACAGTATATCCCGCAACGGTATTCGCAGGAAGCATACTGTTAGTCCCCACTGTTAAGCTTCCTGAAAAAAGGAAAGTTCCTAGCAACGGGAAAGTAAGTCTTGCATAGCTGGCAGGATCATTATCTACAACAGAACCCGGATTAGTCAAACTTGGAGTAAGAAGCCCTAAACCAGACTGTGTCCATCCAAATCCGTTGACAATATTTCCCGGAATTGAAGAACCGGTTGCCTGAATTTTATCATCACATTCACATCCTACAGGCTCCTCGAAAGCATAATATACTTTAAGAGCGCCCAAATTAACTCCTACAGTCTGCGTAAGTCTTAATCTAACTTCATTAAAAGGTTTGGTTGTTGTTAATGAAAGCTTCTGTCTTCCTGTACCATAGCTCAGAATTTTAATATTGATCAATCCTCCACCATCAGATAATGCTCTGGAATCCTGTAGCTGGCCAAATAAATAAGTTTCAATAGTAATATTTTTAAGAATCTCTACACTTAAGAATTTCCCCTGATCATCAGGATCTACAACAAAGCCAGCTCTGTTTCCTGCAGGATAAACCTGATTTTTATCTAAAACCCCAACAGAATAAGATCCTAATACCCCTACCGGAAGAACAACTGAACCATAAGTATTCTTGTTTCCGTCTCCGATATTTTCTTTATTATGTACAAAAGAAAGTGGAGCAAGGAAACTGCTGCTTCCTGATACATTTCCGTCTACACCACTTCCTGCAATAATATCATCACAAGCTGCATTATTATCTACAGGAACCTTAGTCGGATCAAACGCAAATGCATAATACACATTCAGCGCACTGAATATTGCCAATACATTGGTCTGATACAATCTCACTTCATTAAATTCTTTTGTTGTTCTTAAATTAAGAAAGATTCTGTTCTTCGTTCCTCCAAATAAAGGTATCGAAAGCAAAGATCCTGTAGCAGAAGTCTCCTGAAGAACACCGTTTTTATACGTACTGATTCTCAAAGAGCTTAACAAGTCTACCGTGATAGGACTTGTTCCCAAATCTACATTGAATCCGGTAATATATCCTGCAGGATACATGGTGTTTGTATTCTTCACAGCAATACCGTTTCCACTTACAAGGGTAGCAAAGCTTCCCATACTTACTTTGTTATCAGGATCGGCATCTACTACCGCACTCATACTGCCATTGTAGCATCCTAAACAGATTCCAAAGTTGTTGACAGGGTATGCCTCAACTCCCATCCCACGGATAGGCTCATACCCTTTCTGCGCAAATAATACTGCTGACATCACTAATGTCATAAGCATTGCAGCAAATTTTCCGAATAGTTTTTTTGTCATTTTTTTATTGTTTTTATAAGGTTTGTGTTTTTATCTTAATATAGAGCATTCCAGTTTGTTCCATTACATCCTTCATGTCTTTTTAAAGTACTATTATAACGTATAGCTCCTTCCTCTGATGACAAACATGTCGTTGCATTTGTTGCATTAGGAGTAAATCCTTTTAACTGAATAGCTGCACCATTAGAAGAGGTGGCCGTTGGTATCATATTTATTCCTACTATTGAACTTATACTGTTTCCTTGTCCTAAAAAAGCATGGATAGTATTTGTATATAAAGATTGATTTCCACCAGTTGATGTTCCATTAAACCCTAACACTAAAGCTCCAGAAGTCGAAGCTGCAGAACTTGCTGTGTTGTTAAATCCAAATGCAAAATTATTCGCTGAAGCAGCACTTCCACTTCCCACAATTACCCCCCCCGTATTTGTATTACCGTTTCCAACCGTAACACCTGTTATACCAGTAGAGGTATTATTATTTCCAACGACAAAACTGGTTCCTCCACTAAGAGTATTACTATTACCAAATGCTTTACCTCCATCACTAACAGTATTTTTAGCTCCTACAGCTACACTAGGAAAATTAGCGGCCAATGCTGACACTGTATTATCTCTTCCAATTGCAACATTTGAGGAGATATTGTCATTAAGTTTATTATTGGAGCCCCAGCTAAATGAAGCATAGGGTCCTGCTGTATTAGCATTTCCTCCCGTCAAATTACCTTCAAGATCCAGAATTGCTTTTACATTTTTCTTTGTGGCAATAACAAGATTCCGATCATCTGATGTGCCTAAGTAATTTCCTTTAGCAATATCATTTCCCAAAGTTGCAACAGGTGTTACTGTACTGTGATTACCTTCTGTATGCCAGTTTGTTCCTAAACCTGACCATTCTGCGCCATCAAAATAATAATATCCTGATGAGTTAACATTTATTGTCTGTCCTGCAGGTGCAGAATCTGCAACCGTAACATAAACAATTGCTCCTGTTTGTGCAGCTGTATAATTCTTGTCTCTCAATTGATTTCCGGTAAGTCTCGGGGCAATAATACCATCCAATTTAGTTTTCGTTCCCGGAACTCCTGTTACATCCAGAGTAGCCTGAGGAGACCCTGTATTAATCCCAACCTGTGCTATTGACATAAACCCCGCTGATACGAATGCGAGAATGCATAATTTCTTTTTCATTTGTTAAATATTTGTTATTAGTAGATTCAGTTTTTACATGATAATATCAGTTCATTTAATAATAAATGAAAGCAGATAATCTTAAAACATGGCCATAGGAAGCCAGAACCCCAAATGCTACTGATTTGAGGCAGACAGGTCAAGATGAAAGAAATTCAAAAGTAATCTTGACTTGTCAACTTCTATAAAAGAATTAAAGAAAACTCTCCTGACCTTCTTAAAATTGGTGACAAAAAATTGATGAAATTTTGATAGTAAGCGTGGTAATCTATTTAAAAACAAAATAGATTCTAGGCATTTAAGGGTGCTATTATCCTTAAATGTATCATTCACGGGAAAGCCAGCCAGTAACCGCTGCTCGATAGTCTTATTTCTACAGTTCAGCAATCCTGAGTGGTTTACTGTTGCAGATATAAATCTTGTGTTTGGTTTTCCTACATCATATAGCAGCAAGATAAAAGCATATATAAGACTGTAGGAAAGAAAATAATTTCGTTCCACTTGTATTGTGTTTTTTCAATACAAATATACTATTTTTTTAATAAAAACAACATTTAAGTATCAAAAATACATAAAAAACAACATAAAACAATACACAAAAACAATATATTATGTTAAAAATTAAAATATATTCAATTATAAACAAATATAACGACAAATAAAAAACAAATATTGCAATACCTTTAAATTTATTGTTTAAAAAAATAATAATTCTCTCAGAGACGATGTTTAATTGTTGACAAAAAACACAAAAAAATGTAGAAATTCTATTAAATTTTTGTAATTGAAGGGTCATTTACTTGGAAATACTTTAAGAATAAATTCTAATAATATGATCAGACAAAAGCAGAAGGATATCTTCCACGACATTCAGAACTTTCCAGCACAAAAAAGCCCGGGCAAATATGCCCGGGCTCTTATATTTATAATAAAACTGAAATTATTTCAATTCTACTTCAGCACCAGCTTCTTCTAATTGCTTCTTAAGAGCTTCAGCTTCGTCTTTAGAAACTCCTTCTTTGATTGGAGCAGGAGCACCGTCTACGATATCTTTAGCTTCTTTAAGACCAGCACCAGTTAAATCTTTTACTAATTTAACGATAGCTAATTTAGAAGCACCTGCAGACTTAAGAATTACGTCGAATTCAGTCTTTTCTTCAGCAGCTTCACCTGCACCACCTGCAGCAACTACTACAGCAGCAGCAGCTGGCTCAATTCCGTACTCATCCTTAAGGATAGCAGCTAATTCGTTTACGTCTTTTACAGTTAGGTTTACTAGCGTTTCAGCTAAATTTTTTAAATCTGACATTGTTGTAATGTTTTTGTTGATTATTTATTTAATTTTTTGAGTATAATTATTCAGCACTTGTTTCTTCAGTGCTTTCTGCAGCAGCTTCTGGAGCTTCAGCAGCAGGGGTTTCTTCTACCGCAGGAGCAGCTTCTTCAGCTTTAGCTTCTACAGTTTCAGGTTTGTTTTGAAGAGCAGAAACAACTCTCTGGATTGGAGACTGAAGTAATCCGATGATTTCACCGATCATTTCTTCTCTAGACTTGATGTTAGCCAACATGTCTAGGTTGTTGTCACCTAAGTAGAAAGTTTCCTGAACAAAAGCAGACTTTAAAGCTGGCTTTTCATCTTTCTTTCTGAATCCTTGGATTAACTTAGCAGGAGCGTTTGCTGTATCAGCAATCATCAACGCTGAGTTCCCTTTGAAAGTAGGGAACATTTCAGAGTAATCTACTCCTTCAATTTGTTCCATTGCTTTCTGTAAAAGTGTATTTTTTACAACTTTTACTTTAATGTTTTGCTTGAAAGCCTGTCTTCTGAAGTCAGAAGATTTACCAGCGTTCAAACCGTCTAAATCTGCTACGTATACTACTTTTGCATCCTGAAGCAAATCTTTGATCTCTTGTATTGCTACAACTTTTTGGTCTTTTGTCATTGTCTTAAGGATTATTATTAGTTAACAGATTTAGTATCAATTGCAATACCTGGGCTCATTGTAGAAGACAAATAGATCGACTTCACATAAGTTCCTTTAGCAGCAGTTGGCTTCATTTTGATCAATGTAGAGATCAATTCCTGAGCATTTTCCTTGATTTTAGCAGCATCGAAAGACACTTTACCAATACCAGCGTGGATAATACCGTATTTATCTACTTTGAAATCAATTTTACCAGCTTTTACTTCAGTTACTGCTTTACCAATTTCCATAGTTACAGTTCCTGATTTAGGGTTTGGCATTAAACCTCTTGGACCTAATACTCTACCTAATGGACCTAATTTACCCATTACAGCTGGCATCGTAACGATAACGTCAACGTCTGTCCAACCTTCTTTGATTTTTTGTAAATATTCGTCAAGACCTACATAGTCAGCACCAGCAGCTTTAGCTTCTGCTTCTTTATCTGGAGTTACTAAAGCCAAAACTTTAACATCTTTACCAGTACCGTGAGGAAGAGATACAACACCTCTTACCATTTGGTTTGCTTTTCTAGGGTCTACTCCTAATCTTACAGCGATATCTACTGAAGCATCAAACTTTGTAGTGTTCACTTCTTTTACAAGAGCTGAACCTTCTTCAAGGTTATAGATTCTTCCTTTTTCTACTTTGCTTAAAGCTTCCTTTTGCTTTTTTGTTAATTTTGCCATTTCTTCTTTAAGTATTAAGCGTTAAAAGTTGGTTTAGCTCCTGTTACTCTTAATCCCATAGATCTAGCAGTACCTGCTACCATAGAAACAGCAGAATCCATTGTAAAACAGTTAAGATCCGCCATTTTATCTTCAGCGATTTTCTTTACCTGTTCCCAAGTTACAGAACCTACTTTGTTTCTGTTTGGTTCACCAGAACCTCCCTTGATTTTAGCTGCATCCATCAACTGGATTGCTGCAGGTGGAGTTTTAATAACGAATTCAAAAGATTTGTCTTCGTATACTGTAATTACTACAGGTAAAACTTGCCCTGGCTTATCTTGGGTTCTTCCGTTAAATTGCTTACAAAACTCCATGATGTTCACACCTGCAGAACCTAATGCTGGACCTACTGGTGGAGAAGGGTTAGCTGCGCCACCTTTCACCTGAAGCTTTACCATTTTAAAGACTTTCTTAGCCATTGTTTGTTTTTTAAATTTGAATAATTAATGAGTTTGGAAGCATTTATTATTCAGCAGATTATCGCACTCACTTATGATAAGTCTGCTTTTTGGACTGCAAAAGTATAAAATATTTTTGAAACTACAAACGGATACTGTTGATTTTTAAAAAGTTTTAAAAAAATAATTGATATTCAGAATTTCATATTTCCGATTTCTATCCCTTCAAAATATTTTCACCGGTCTAAACAAAGAAAAGGAGAACAGATCACTGCCTCCTTCACCCTAATTCTATTATGATTATTATGAAAAATTATTTTTTAAGAAATTTCAGGCTCTCCTCTTTTTCTTTTATTTTAAGAATATACATTCCTTTTACAAGATCTTTAACCTCTATTATCCCCTGTTTTATTGATCCGTTTTTCACCAGTTGCCCTGCAGCATTATAAATACTGAAATCCTGATCTTTCACACCCTCTATATGAATAAAGTCTGTAGCAGGGTTAGGATATATTCTGAATCCTGAATTTTTAGAAATCTCGTGGGTAGACATTGTTCCTTCAGGAAAAATTAAATTCTGTGCGTATACCGCCTGTACATTATCACCGGCTTTCTGTTCCTGAAATACAACAACTCCCTGACCGCTTACAGGTCTTAATACGGAAGGATATGCTTTAGAGGCTGCAAAGGTTGCCACAGGAAGATAATGCTCCTGCCACGCAAATTCTCCGTTACCATCAAGCAAAACAGCATTCAGAGAAACATTGAGTGCAGTTCCTTCTTTTTTCTGGACTACAAAATAAGGTTTATCATTCACCAGCTGCAAGTCGCCATAATGAAACATCGATATATTATCAATAGGGAAAACCTGCTTGGCATTATCGGTGAAAAGTCTTGCTCCCGTACCTTTATCAAACTTTTGGATGAATTCCCCATTCTGTCCCTGCGATGAAGAGCTATAATTCGACATGGCCCAGATATAAGGTGATCCCGGGGCAAATGCCATTTTCATATCTTTTTCGAAATAAGTCTGATTGGTATCAAAGTCTACTCCTACATTTCCCCACGGAAGATTACTGTTCGCATCAATTCTCTGAAGGTAAGCATCAAACCTCATATTTTCGCCACTGCTAAATCCGTAATAAACCACGTTGCCATCTACAGCTCCCGAATACTTTGTATTGTATGCCGTAGATTTTGTGGTGATCTGCTTAGAGCCATCCCAGAGAATTGTTCCTGTTTTCAGACTAAGCTTTTGAGCAAACAGATAACTTGTAGTACCGAAAGATACCTGCTTATGGAAAATCAGCTCACATTCGTCATTAGGTAATTCAAAAAGGTTGGCAGGAATTGTATTTTTGGCAGCGTCATTGGATTGAATCTGAGTTGGAGCTGACCACATTGCCTGCCCCGCAGCATCAAATTTCTGAACTTTTGTATATTTCTGACTGGGTGGGAAATACGCCACTACAATTTCTCCTGTAGACAAAGGCAGGATAGTTGGCAGATAAGCTTCTCCAAGACTGATTCCATTAGGCCATTCTGATACGCCTTGTGGAGTAATTTTAAAAACATATCCAGGATTACCAGACCCGGTTCCCGTCACTCCTATATAAAGATTATCCGAAGAATCTACTGCTGTATTTTCTACCACGGTATAAGTACTCATTGGGATCTGGTCTGTAATTTTGATTCCGTCTGCACCTAATTGTTTATTTCCGAGTTTGTCTAAAATCTGCAGTCTCAATTCAAAGTTTATAGGTGCCGGTACACTTTTCCAGTAGCCGATATAGGTTTTTCCATCACTGGTCGTTGCCGCAAAAGAAGATCCGCCAGGTTTTGATATTAAAAGATTCTGATCAAGTAAAGGATTCCATTGCGCTTTTCCTGAAAAGCATAAGGATAAGGCCGCAAAAAGGGTAAGTAATTTTTTCATAGTGGTATTGTTTTAAATATGAAGCAAAGGAATACAATCTCTGCTGACAGTCTTTAAAATTGGCCACACAATTACCACTTAAAGGATAAAAAGCACCACACTATTACCACACACCATTAAAATAAATACTAGTAATCAACACCTTACAATTCATTCAGATATTGAGCAAGATCTTCTTTTGTATTGGTAAGGTTCATTTTTTTTCTCAATCTTGTCCTTGAATTTTCGATTGTTTTTGGGGTAACATTCAGAAGGTTCGAAATTTCTTTTGTAGATAGTTTAAGTTTCAGCATAGCCGCCAACCTTTTGTCATAATTGGTCAGTCCCGGATGTTTACGGTCCAGATTTTCGTAAAACGATTCATGGATATTCAGAAAATGATATTCAAAATCTCCCCAGGAATCCTGTTTGGTATTCAGTTTTATTTCGTTGATAATTCTTGAAACTTCGTCGATTTCACTATCTTTCAGTTTAGATTTCAATACGTTTACCTGTTCTAAAAGAGACTTGAAAATTTCTTCAATTTTAGACTGCTCCATCGATTTGTAGACCAGCATTTTCTCTTTCATCTGATTATCTATCTCCAGTTCTTTTTCACGGTTTTCAATGAGTTTTTTTTCAAGACGAAGCTTTTCCGCTTTGTTTCTGAAGTTGATAAGAAGCAGAATGCAAATCACCAACACCAGCAAAAGAATAATAACCATTACCGCATACTGCATATTCTTTCTGTCCTGTTCTATTGTATCCAGCCTCTTCTGTAATTCGTAATCATGTTTCACTTTCAGCCTTTCAACGTTCACGGCTTTTTCTTCTACATTCAGCAAATCTCTGATGGAGTCATATTTCTTAAAGGTTTCAGTTGAATGCTTATAATCTTTATTCAGCTGATATGCTTTGTATAAAGTTCGCAGATAGTTTGTATCATCAAAACTTACAGCATTCGGAACTACATAATTTCCAACATTTCTGGCATACAGCAGTGCTTTTTCAGGGTTTCCTGTTTCGATATAAAAATTGGCAAGGTTGTAATTGACCTGATAGTTTGATTTTTTATCGTCAATATTATTTTTTTTCAAAATATCATTGGCTTCCAGCAGATAGCTTTCTGCTTTCACATGATTTCCTTCCAGAAAATTCAGCTTCCCAAAGTTTGAAAAGACAAATGCTTTCAGAACAGGATTATCATAATTTTCAAAAGTTGACAGTCCTTTTTCAAAATAATATCTTGAAGAGTCCAATTTAGACAGTACCAGATATGCGTTTCCCAGGTTATTGAATGCTTTAACGGTTTCTACCTGTTTTTTCTGTTTCTGATAAAAGGTTAAAAGTTTTTTGTAGTAAGTGACCGCCCGCCTGGTATCATTAAGCTGAGAATAGGTATAGGCAAAAATACCATCTATTTTAGCCGTTTTTTCTTCATCTTTATCCAGAAATAAATGATAAGCTTTGTTAGAATAATCCAATGCTATGTCGAAATAGTTCATATCACTGTAGATTTTGGCCGCTTCTATATAAAAGTCACCTAAATCCTTATCCTGAACACTTTTCCTCGCTTTCTGTATATAAAGTTCTGCTTTTGGCCAATCTTTAAATTTCAGCTCATTGGCTGTATTCATATATTGCTCATACTCTTTTCTTTCCTGCCCCCAACAGAATATCACTGAAAGTAACAGCCCTATAAAAAGTAGACGTTTCCCCATAATCAATATAATTCCATATAAAATTATAAAATCATTTGATAAAACAATAGGTAATCTCTCATTCTACCTTAGAAATTGACAAAACATTCCATTTATAATGAAAAAGGTATTAAACGAAAAAAGGCCATTTAGAATAAATGACCTTTGTATTTTAAATAATAAATTTCAGCTTTTAAAAACCTGAAGGTTTGCTAATCGTTTTTGTAGAACCATCTGTTCCCCCGAGATCAGCATTTACATCATTGATGTTTTGTTTGGTGATCAATCTTTTATAGGCCATCAGATAGAGTTCTACTGTAAAATTGTTATAGTTTCTTGATGGCGGATTACTGTTGGTAGCCACAAGTCTACTATCTGTAAACCTTGCTTTGATATGCCATGTTCCGTTACTTTTGAAAGCAACAGCATCAGGTGATCCCTGTTTGTTGTCATTGATTCCGTTGTCTCCGTAATCAAGCATCACATTCGTGGAATTATCATTAAGTTTGAAAGAATAATTGTGAAGAACCACCAGAAAATTATTGGCATCAATCTTCGTGTCATAATCTGTAATTCCCAATCCTGATACTCCGGTAAGGGTAAGCTTAATATAGTTGAACAATCCACTGCTTTCCAATTTCGGATCATACACCTGCAGGGCATTCTCAGATGTAGCTAAAAAACTACCTCCTGTCATTGTAGGTTCTCCCGGATTTCTGAGATATAATGCGTTCGTATATGTTTTTCCGTTGACGTCAAGTGTTTCTGTAGGTTTATCGGTTTTGATTCCTACTTTACCGGTTTGGGCATTAAAAAAGATTCCCAGACCCATCATTATTGTTATAAAAATTTTTTCTCTCATATTGTTTTATTGAAGCCCTAGTGGCGTATTGGTTGAAACTCCGGAATAGGCTGGTGAAGCTGATGCTGAAACTGATCCTGTGAAAGTCCCCCAGTCTTTTACCAGTGATTTTTCAAATACATTCAGCGTAAGCGTCCATGTCCCGTTTTGTGAAGAAACAGTCCCTGCTCCTTTAAAACTTAAATTGATTGCATGGTAATTCTTTCCTCCACTTGCTATTTTCGTAATTTCTGTAGAATAAGCTCCGTATGATTTTGGATTTGTAGAAGTATTAGCTGCCAATACTGCTCCGCTGAAGGTTGCTCCGGTAACAGCCACTACATATTTGTCTGCCTCAAGACCGGTGTTCAGATTCACTACTTCATCCTGATTCACATTTTTAAGGATGATGGTGTATATATTAACAGGAGCTACATTCCGAAGCGAAATGTCCAGCATTTTTACTTTTCCTACTGGTGAACTGTCTTTGGAACGGGTAAGAAGCAGGTAGCTTCCTCTTGCCGTTGTATTTTCAGTATCCACCAAATAAGATTCTACCAATGTTTCTCCCTCCACATCAAGGGTACCTTTCGGATTTGCAGTATTGATTCCTACCTGAGCTTTCATTCCAAGAGAAGCAAAAGCAACGATGAGTAATGCCGTTATTTTTTTCATATGTGTATTTTTATTGAATTAATGGTGCAGAAGCAGCACCTGTTGTAGTTCCTCCAAGATCTTGTGTAGGAGCGTTATCTTTTGCATAAGACCTGTCGAAGACCAATAAATTAAGTGTCCATTCACCGGTAGGTAAAGTTGAAGCCGGAGAGAATCCCTGATAATCTGCTTTAAGCTTCCATGTACCGCCTGAAGAGTATGCGAATATCTGAGGTACCGGCGTTACCCAGTCAGTAGATGATCTGATGGGCTGTGTAAATCCGAAAGAAGAAATAACGACAAGGAATTTCTGAGAATTGATCTTAGTATCAAACTGATTTACCCAGTCTTTGTCTGTGGGATCACAAGTAATTTTATACTGGATAAGATTAATAGGCGCTGGTGAATTCGGTACAAAAGTATCGTTGTATGCCGTAATTTTATTTTCCGGCGCAGGGGATTTGATAATAAAGGTATAGTTTTCATTAGCCCCCAGCTTTTCCATAGGTTGTTTGAAAACAATTCCGGATGTCTTCATGGTGCCGTTTACAGTGAGTTCCTTTTCAGGTTTCGATGTATTAATACCAACTTGAGCATTAGCCACACCGGCTAACCCTATCAAAAGGATAGTCGAAATAATTTTTGTCATGGGATATGTGTTTATTTTACTACTTTTCTTTCCTTATGCTTCAAATTCCATTTCAATGTCATTAGAAAACACAGAGGTTCTATACATATCTATACTATGCATAAAATAAGAAAAATATAAATTTTATGGATTAACAGACAATAAACTTACAATAAGCATGCCATCAAAAGTGAATCTATTGTGAGAAACCCTCATCAATAAAAGGAAAACCACGAGTTATCCCGAAAATGTGAATATTCAATCCCGGCAAAGTACTCTATAGAAGCAGATACCAACCATGTGAATATTTTATATTTTCAATAAAAAAAATCTTAAAAAATTACTAAAACTTAAAAATAAAAGATAAAATAAGACTATTTATTTTCAATAATTAATTATTGACGATAAAGCCATAACGAATAGCATATCAATGAGTGTATTATCTGGTTAATATACCCGGTTCCTGTTAAAGCAAAGCATAAGAGGACTGTATCGTATAAACGGACTGGAAGAATATCTGGTGATAAAATAACTTTATTGAGATTGCTATGAACTGATAATGTCTGGGCATATTTAAAACACCAAACCTAACAGGTTTTTGAAACCTGTTAGGTTTATATTATATAGAGTCAAGCGCAAAAGTTGGCGGCAACATAAAAATATATGAATGTAAATTTAAAATTATTTTTCATTTATACTTTTGTCTTAAAACAAAAGTATACAAAAATTCAAGACTGGAATCATCCGCTAAAAATTGAGATTGACTCCTAAAATTTCCAAACTCGCATGGAATCAAATCTTTCTTCTTCGATTCAAAATCCCAGCCATGCTCAGACAGTGGAAATTTTTTAACGGATTCAATCTTAATTTTTTTAACGCTCCTGCTTCCTAGGTCAATTAAAGATTACCCTTTTCAAGTCCAGTCGTTTTTTTATCCTCGTTTTTCTTTGTATCTGAAATTCAAATTCTCTCCAACTTTTGCGCTTGATCCATTATATATTCCAAATTTTCAATTCAACAATTACCATAGTCTTAAAACAAAAAAGACCGCTAAAATAGCAGTCTTTTAATTTTATATAAGTAATTGTTATACTTTTTCTACTTGCATGTAGCTAAGCTCCATTGGAGTTTTTCTACCGAAGATCAATACAGAAACTTCAATTTTCTTTTTGTCTTCAAGAATCTTCTCAACTGTACCGTTGAATCCGTTGAAAGGTCCGTCGATTACTTTCACGTTTTCACCTACTACATATGGAATCTCAACATCGCTTGCGAATTCTGAAAGTTCATCCATTCTTCCAAGCATTCTGTTCACTTCTGATTTTCTCATTGGAACAGGATCCCCACCTTTTGTTAAGCTTAAGAAAGATATAACTCCAGGGATGTTTTTGATAACGTGAGGAATTTCTCCCATCAGATCAGCTTCGATCATCAGGTAACCAGGATAGTAAGGTCTCTCTTTAGGAACTTTTTTACCGTTTCTAATCTGAATTACCTTTTCCATAGGAATAACCACTTGAGTAACATACTGCTCAAACCCTAAACGTTTGATTTCTGTCTCAATATAGTTTTTCACTTTATTTTCCTGTCCGCTGATAGCTTTCAGCACATACCATTTCAATTCGCTCATTATGGGAAAATACTTTTAATTAATTGAACAAGTTGATTAGCATTCCGATGATGTTGCTGATTGCTTTTGAAAACAATTCATCAACTCCAAAGGTAAATAATGCCAGAATCACTGTCGCAATAGTCACTACAATAGTAGATGACTGAAGGTCAGCCCACTTTGGCCATTCAACTTTATGTCTGAATTCGTTATAAGAACCTTTTAAAAAATCGACAAATGAACTCATAATTTATATTTGCACGGGCACAAGGATTCGAACCCTGATCAACGGTTTTGGAGACCGGTATCCTACCATTGGACGATGCCCGTAGATTAAAGCTTCCGAGAAGTTTCCTTTCGGAAGCTTTATTTATTTTAAGATGATTAGTCTACGATTTCAGTAACCTGACCTGAACCAACTGTTCTACCACCTTCTCTGATCGCAAATCTAAGACCTACGTTAAGAGCGATTGGTTGTAACAATTCTACAGTGATCTCTAAGTTATCACCAGGCATTACCATTTCTACACCTTCTGGTAAGAAGATCTCACCTGTAACGTCAGTAGTTCTTACGTAGAACTGAGGACGGTACTTGTTGTGGAATGGAGTGTGACGTCCACCTTCTTCTTTAGAAAGGATATAAACAGAAGCCTTGAATTTTTTGTGTGGCTTAACTGAATCTTTCTTAGCGATAACCATACCTCTCTTGATGTCAGTTTTTTCAATACCTCTCAACAATAGACCTACGTTATCTCCAGCTTCACCTCTATCTAGGATCTTTCTGAACATCTCAACTCCTGTAATAGTAGAAGTTAATTTCTCGTCACCCATACCTACGATATCAACTGGATCTCCAGTGTTGATAACACCAGCCTCGATTCTACCAGTTGCTACAGTACCTCTACCTGTAATAGAGAATACGTCTTCGATTGGCATCAAGAAAGGCTTATCAGTATCTCTTGGTGGTTGCTCGATCCACTCATCAACAGCGTTCATTAATTCTTCAACGCTCTTGAACCACTTATCTTCTGTGTTAGCAGGAGATGCAGTAGCTGCAGTAAGAGCTCCTAGTGCAGAACCTTGAATTACTGGAGAGTTATCTCCGTCAAATTCGTAAGTAGACAATAGGTCTCTAAGTTCCATTTCAACAAGTTCTAACAATTCTGGATCATCCACCATGTCAACTTTGTTCATGAAAACAACGATTCTAGGTACGTTTACCTGACGGCAAAGTAGGATATGTTCTCTAGTTTGAGGCATTGGACCATCAGTTGCAGCACATACTACGATAGCTCCATCCATTTGAGCAGCACCAGTTACCATGTTCTTAACATAGTCGGCGTGACCTGGACAGTCAACGTGAGCATAGTGTCTTTTTTCAGTTTCGTACTCGATGTGAGCAGTATTGATAGTGATCCCTCTTTCTTTTTCTTCTGGAGCAGAGTCAATTGCAGAGAAGTCTTTTTTCTCAGCAAGACCTTTGCTAGCTAATACAGCAGAAATAGCAGCTGTAAGAGTAGTTTTACCATGGTCAACGTGACCAATAGTACCAATGTTCAAGTGTGGTTTGTTACGATTAAACGTTTCCTTTGCCATGATTTAAAATTATTTATTTATTGTTTTTCAAATTTTCGGTGTGCAAATATAATGAATTTTTAAATACCAAAAACTTTTTCTTTAAAAAACTTTCAATATTATCATCCAATGAAGGACAAACCTTATATTTAAACGTATTGAGACTGCAAATTTACACATTTTTCCGAATAGAAAAAATCTTTATAATACCTTTTATAGTACCTTTTACGAAAAAGCCTGAAATACAGAATATTCCAGGCTCAATTAATATATAAAATAAAAGAATAATCAGGCTTGATGGGGCCTTCTGGTCCTGTTGAAGATCCAGAAAATGATCGGAAATATCAGCAATGTAAGAATCGTTGCCGTAATTAATCCTCCGATAATAACAATTGCTAAAGGTTTTTGTGATTCTGAACCAATTCCTGTAGATAATGCAGCCGGCATCAGTCCGATGGATGCCATCAATGCGGTCATAATCACCGGTCTGGTTCTGGATTTCACCCCATTTAATATGGCAGTATCTATATCAAGACCATTTTTAACATTCTGATGGAATTCTGTAATAAGGATGACCCCGTTCTGTATACAGATCCCCAATAGAGCAATCATTCCTACTCCGGCAGAGATCCCGAAATTGATTCCGGTAACATGCAGGGCAATGATCCCCCCTATCAATGCAAAAGGTACGTTGGCCAGCACGAGAAGTGAATCTTTCATGTTTCCAAACAGAATAAATAACAGGAAGAAAATCATCAGGATACTCACCGGTACTACCTGTGCCAATCTGTGTGAAGCACGCTGCTGGTTTTCAAACTGCCCGGTCCATCCTACAGAATACCCGTCCGGAAGGTCAATGGTAGCCACTTTTTTCTGTGCATCAGCAATGGTCCCTCCAAGGTCTCTGTCACGAATCGAAAACTTCACCCCGATATATCTTTTGATATTATCTCTGTAAATAAATGCCGCACCGTTGTCTTTTACAATTGTACTGATCTCTTTTAAAGGTATTTTTGCGCCATCCTGGGTAGGCACCATCAGAGAAGCAATATCGTTTTCATTGGTTCTGTATTCCTGGGAATAACGGAGACGAATCGGGAATTTTCTTTCTCCATCAAACATTTCTGAAGCTGTCTTCCCACCGAAAGCCATTTCAAGAACAGCCTGTGCATCTGCCGGCATTACTCCATATGCAGCCATTTTATCCCTGTCAAGGACTACACTTACTTCAGGCTGACCGATATTTTTAATGATTCCGGGATCTTTTACCCCGTCTACATCTTTAATTTTAAGTAAAACCTCATGGGCTAATTTATCAAGGGTTTCCAGATTATCTCCATAAATCTTGATTCCGTTTTCTGCTTTGAAACCCGCTACAGCCTCTGCTACGTTATCAGAGATCGGCTGGGAATAGTTGAAGGTAATTCCCTGGTAGCTTCGTAATTTCTGATCAATTTCATTAATCAGTTCATCATAGGTGATCTTTCGCTTCCATTCTTCTCTTGGCTTAAGGTTTACCGCGAACTGTACAAATCCGAATCCGTTCGGATCAGTTCCGTCGTTACTTCGCCCCGTCTGTGCAAGAACATCTGTTACTTCGGAGAAGCTCAGAATGTCTTTCTTCAAAAGATCAGCGGTTTTCAATGATTCTTTTAGTGAAGAACTCATCGGCATTTCTGCAGTAATCCAAAGAGATCCTTCGTTCAATTGCGGTAAGAATTCTGTTCCTAAAAATTTACCTGAGAACAGAGTCACCGCCAGGAATGAGATGGCTACGATCATACTCGTTCTTTTATGTTTGAAAGTAAGATTAAAACCCTTCAGAACAATTCTGTCCCAAAAGTTCACAAACGGGTTATTTTTTTCTTTTACATTTTTATTTAAAAGGATATGTGAAAGAACGGGTACCAGTGTCAATGTGAATATCAGAGCTCCCATCAATGCAAATCCTAAGGTAAATGCTAATGGTGAGAACATCTTCCCTTCTACTTTCTGGAATGAGAAGATCGGAATCAAAGAGGTAATGATAATCAGCTTCGAAAAGAAGATCGCTTTTCCTAAACCGGTTCCGGTCTGCTTGATCCAGCCTCCTTTTGCCAGTTTATTGAATTTCTCCATTCCATATTTATGAGCTTTGTGGTCGAGCATTACGAAGAGCCCTTCCACCATGACGACGGCACCGTCAATGATAATCCCGAAGTCTACTGCTCCTAGTGAAAGGAGATTGGCACTCATTCCCGCAAGCTTTAAACATAAGAATGCAAATAATAAGGATAAAGGAATGATAATAGAAACAATTAGGGTCGTTCTCCAGTCTGCCATGAAAATTAAAACGATAACCGTTACCAACACAATCCCCTCAATAAGGTTATGCATTACAGTATGCGTAGTAAAGTCCATCAGGTTGTCTCTATCATAGAAGGTCACCATTTTTACATCTTTGGGAAGGATCTTTTCATTAAGTTCTTTGATTTTAGCTTTCACTCCGATCAGAACTTCTCTTGGATTTTCCCCTTTTCTCATCACAACAATTCCTTCTACGGTATCATCATGATGATTTAATGCTGCCTGTCCTACTCTAGGCATCGAACTTTCATGAACTTCAGCAACATTTTTTACCAGGACTGGGTTTCCACTGTCGTTCTGAATGGTAATATTTCCTATATCAGCAACAGATTTTACCAAACCAATCCCTCTTACCACATAGGCTTGTCCGTTCTTTTCGATAACGTCACCACCCACATTCAGGTTACTTTTCGTAACGGCATCGTATACCTGAAGCGGGGTCAGGTTATATTTATCCAAAGCTCTCGGATCGATACTTAATTCGAAAACTTTGTCCTGTCCTCCGAAAACGTTGATGTCTGCTACACCGGGTACGCCTCTTAAAGCACGGTCAATAACCCAGTTTTGCAGGGTAAGCAGTTTTCGGGAGTCTTTTGTTTTACTTTCCAGCGTGTATCTGAAAATTTCTCCGGTTGGCCCGTAGGGTGGCTGCACTTCAGGGTCTACCTCGTCAGGAAGGCTAATGGTTCTTAATTGGTTGTTGACCTGATTTCTGGCAAAAGTATCATCCACCCCGTCGTCAAACAGAATTTTAACAATGGAAAGTCCAAACATCGTAGTACTTCTCACACTGGTTTTCTTCTGAACCGGGCTCATGGCCAATTCGATGGGGGTTGTTACAAAACGTTCTACTTCTTCTGCACTACGTCCATTCCATTGGGTAATAATGACAATCTGGGTATTTGTAACATCCGGAAAAGCTTCAATGGGCATGTTCTTGAAACTTATAAAACCGGAAATCGCTAAAATAGCCACCCAGATAAAGGTAAAGGCTTTATTTTTTAACGAAAAAGCGATTATATTTTTAATGAATTTATTCATGATAGATAAATTGATGACCTAAAAAAGCCGTTGAAAGAAATTTTTCTAAATGGTTTAATAGATTAGCTATTCAGTGAGCGATATATCAATAGCTGATTGTTGGTAATCACTTCTTCTCCTTCTTTAAGACCATCAGCAATATAAGTCACATCTCCTACCTGTTTCAGGACCTTCACTTCTCTGATCTTTACATCGGTTCTTGATTTAAAAACTACTACAAAGCTTTTATTGTCATCAAAGATCACCGCTTTAGAAGGTACGGTAAGCATCGCATTGTTCTCTAAGCTGGAAACTTTTATGGTTGCTTTACTATCCGGGATCAGTAAACCATTGGCATTATCCAGTACCACTCTTGCCTGCATTGCATTGGTTTGCGGATCAATAATTTTAAATATTTTATCAATCTTTCCGTCGAAAAACTTATCCGGATATGAAAGTGTAGAAACCTGAGCTTTCATTCCAAGACTGATCTTATCAATATCTGATTCGTTAACGTTCATGATCGCCCATACATTGGTTGTATTGGCTACGTCAAAAATATTATCACTTCTATCGCTTCTCAGCTGCATATCTTTATTGATGCTCTTCTGAACAATGTATCCGTTAATAGGAGCCACGACACTATAGATATTTCCGGATTTCACATTATAAACCGTACTTACAGCACTGGCTCTCTGCAACTGATCCTGCGCTTTCTGCAACTGGCTTTTGGCTTCCAGAACATCTCTTTCCGTATTCAGCTTTCCTTCATATAGTTCTTTGGCTACCCGAAGATTATTTTTGGCAACTACCAAATCTGTTTTGGCATCACTTACATCTTTTTGGATCTCAGCCAACTCGGTACTTCTGATAGTAGCCAACACCTGTCCTTTCTTTACATAGTCTCCCAACTCCACGTTGACACTCATCACATTTCCTCCTACCAGCGGATAAACATCTATATAACTGTTTTTATCCGCAGAAATCTTTCCGTAAAAGCTGTATTCATCTTCTATATTCTTTTTTTCAACTTTTGCCAAAGAAATGGAACTTAACATGGTATTACTAAGTTCAAAACCTTTTTTAGCCGGATTATTTTTTACTTCCTCTTTTTTTGAACAGGCCAATAATGATAAGACCATCAATACGGGGATAATATATGTTTTCATTGTTTTAATAGAAGATTTTCGTTTGTACTAGTTGATTAAGCTGTTCTGCAGACTGCATGATCTCGTTTTTCATATCATAGATCTGGAGAGCAGTTTCCCGGTAACTATCCATAAAGTCTGTAAATTCAATAAGATTCACATTTCCTTTTCTGAAATTGGTCAGCATTCCGTTGTATACTAACTCCATATTCTGTAAATCGGCAGTTTTTATATCCAGTAGCTGGTCATATTGAGCCTTCCAGGTTTTATAGGCAGATTGTACCTTGGTTTCAAGGGTCAGCTTCTGAAAGTCTGCATTCTTTTGATTCTGCTGGATGGCATAATTGGCTTTTACCACATTTCCCTGATTCACTCTCCATAAAGGCAATGGAATTCCCAGGGTAAGATTGGCTTCATTATTAAAGGTTCCTCCTGCCTGATCCCATGCAGCGCCTACATTCAGATCCGGTACATTCATTGATTTTTGCCATTGGGCATAGAGCTTACTGTTGTCTATTAACTTTAAGTTGTAACGATAGTCAGCATTGTTTTCCAGAGCTTTGCTTTTCAGTTCTTCTTCATCTCCAAAAGGCTGTGCTGCCAGTGCATCTTTGGCTTCGGATTCTGACATTTGTGGCTCTATATCTTCAGAAATACCGGTTAATACTTTTAAGTTCTGTTCAAACTCAAGGATATTTTTATTGATTTCCAGTTTATCGTGGTTCAGCTGAATAACAATACTCTGCAGTCTTACCGCGTCTTTCAATGAGACGTTTCCTTTTGCTGACTGTACCCGGTAAGCATTTAAAAGATCATTCATGTATCCCAACTGCTTATTGGTATTTTCCAGCTTCAGTTTTTCGTAATAAAGATTGAAATAGGTGGTACGAAGCTGGGATCTCAGATCAACCAGGAGTTGGGTAAACTGAAGCTGGGCCAATTCTTTATTCGATTTGGCAAAGGCAATTTCATTTTTCTTTTTGCCGCCCATATAAATTAATTGGGTAATTCCTGCTCCTTTTGAATGTCCTACATCAAAGAATTTTTTATCCTGAGGATTGTAAGCATTGAATTGACCGCTGAGTTGCGGCAGTTCCCAGATTTTGGCCTGCAGAATATCCGCATCAGCCATATTGATGTTGTATTGTTCGGCGAGCAGCTGGAGATTGTTCTTCTGAAATGCTTCTTCACATTCCACAAGAGACATTTGCTGTTGTGCCGCCAAAAGTGAGGAAAAGGCAAGACACAGCACTGCAATTCTGTTCATTATTTTTTCTTTTTAAATTACAAAATTGCTTGGATGCGATTAAAAGAAACTTAAATGATCCTTAAAAAAATATTAAAATCTCCTTAAACAGGCTATTTCAATATGCTTTTTTTTAAAAAATACATTAAAATTATTCTCCATCTTTTGAATTCTTCGTCAAAATTTAATCAAAAGTTTAACTGAAAATGGTCATTATTTTTTGAGAATAACTTGTAGCGGAAATTTATTTTTTAAAAATAACGGTAAATTTATTCATGTAATCGGCAGGAGATGAGTAGATGATCTGAGCATCATGATATTCAAGAATCCGTTTGGCAATTCTGAGTCCAAGTCCGGAACCTGATATATTCTGGGCATTATTTCCTCTCGTAAACGCTTCGAACAGCCTGGCCTGCTCTTCTTCAGAAATGGTATCTCCATGGGAAATCACTTCAACACTGAGGTTATCATTCGTTTCTGTGATCAATACTTTTACTTCGGTAATATCTGAGTAAATGGCAGCATTCTTAAAAAGGTTAATGAAAACAATAATTAGTAGGGATGGAATTCCTTTTATAGTCAGGAAAGCATTTTCAGAGGTTTCTTCTGTAATCAGAAAGTCAAGCTTAAGATCAGGGTAACTTTTTTCAACCGCTTCAAAGGCTTCAAAAATAGCTTCATCAATTCTTACTTCCTCATAAATACTCTGAATATTCTCTTTGTCGAATTTGGTAAGCAGCAGCAATGAATTGGTAAGGTCAGACAACTGATAAATATCCCGCTGTATCTGCTGCAGAGATGAAAGGGTCTTCGGGGAATGTTCTTCAAACTTAATAAGATTCTCCAGCTGAAATGCCATTCTTGTAATGGGCGTTCTGATCTCATGTGAAGCACTGGCTGTAAAATCTTTTTGTGACTGGAAAACATCATTCAGCCTTGCAATCATCGTATTAAAAGATTTAGCCAGTACACTGACTTCATCATTGGACTGCTGAACCGGAATCTGTGTGGTAAGCTTATGGGCTGTAACTTCCGATATTTCCTGATTCAGATCTTCTAAAGGCCGCAGGAATTTTTCCACAAAATAATAACTGAAAAATCCGATAAGAAGTGTACTCATCGCATAAGCGGTAATCAAAAGATATTTAAGGTAGCCCAGTTTTGATTTTCCATTGGTATCAAAAGCACTGGTAAGGATATAATAGTTCTCCCCATTGATATTTCTGAGTGCTGCATAAATTTCCGGAACTGTTTTCTCTGTATAAATAATCTTCTTCTTATCCAGTTCTTTCAGCATCGCACTATCCCAGGTCACATTTCGATCTTTTATGGTACTATAGATAAGCTCCTTCTGCTCGTTGAAGATCAGGATTTTCTCATTCAATAAGATATTATCTGAATTTTCATTGAAAAAAACCGGAGCTTCTTCTTCAAAGTCTTTGGATTTGGAGATGAAGTGAGTCGTAAATTCAAGTCTTTGTCTGAATCTTTCTTTGAACTCGTCCCTTCTGAAATCATTAAAAGATAAATAAATAACCGCCATCACCATTCCAAAAAGTAATGAAAAGGCGATACTGATCGTTAAAGCTATCTTTCTTTTTAAAGACATTTATAATGGGCTTAAGTAATATCCGAAACCGGAACGGGTATGGATCAGCTTTATTTTAAAATCCTTATCAATCTTTTTTCTCAGAAAGTTGATGTAAACTTCCACCGTATTGGTATTGGTATTAAAATTATGTTCCCATACATGTTCTGTAATCTGCTGCTTGGATACGGTTCTTCCCTGTGCTTCGGCAAGATATACCAACAACTGAAATTCCTTTAAGGTAAGGGTTATTTCATTTCCCCCACGGTATACCTTCTGCTCGGTTTTGTTGATAATAAGGTCATCTATTCTGATAATGTCCTGATCAGAGGTATCGGAAGATGTTTTTCTTCTTAAAAGAGAGTTGATTCTCAAAAGAAGCTCTTCAAACTGAAAAGGTTTTACCAGGTAATCATCCGCAAGACGGGTAAAGGCGTCTTTTTTGTCGGAAATATCTCCGTAGGCAGAGATCATGATGATCGGGGTATTTTTATCAAAAGAACGGATGGTCTGGCAAACATCCAGTCCGTTTATTTTGGGAACATTAATATCCAGCAAATACAGATCGTAGGTATTATTTTTAATCTGACGGAGAAAAGTTTCTCCATCATATATTTTATCACAGGTAAAGTGATTGGATTCTAAAAACCTGCAAAGCTCTGCTGAAAGAATAAGATCGTCTTCTAATAAAAGAATATTCATCAAAAATTTATTTTACACGAATTTAACGAAAATTTTTAGGATTGTGATTCTAAAGGTCAAGTAAAAACATTTTTAAAGTAAAAGGGATAAAACCGGAAATAGATTCTATAAGTTTTGGCTAAAGCCAATGGAAGGTTTTTATTTTTTTTAAACGGACTAAAGTCCGTTTCTATTGAATATTGATATGCGCCCTATTTTTATTTATATGTTGTCCGTTGTATATCTTGCTTAAAATTTGAACAAAAAAAATTCCCGAATTTCTTCGGGAAGCAAGGAATCAAAATCAGATTCTTATTTTTTACCAAAAAGTTTATCCAGTTGCTTTTTTGTAAAAGATTGAGTCATTCCGGTTACTCCAGCTTTATTCGTATGATAAATAGTTGCTGTAGTAATTCCCAATGCTTTTTCAAACTTTATACTAAGAAGATCTTCAGGAAGCTTAAGAACAACATCCTCTTTTGGCGGGTTCTCTAATCCTTTCGCTATTGTTTTATATAAAAACTCATAGGCTCCGTCTTTATCAGCAAAGGAAAATTGTTTAATGTCAGTAATTTTTGTGAATTTATAATCCCTGTAGGCAAACTCATACACATCTCCGGGGCATTTTTTCATTTCACCCATAAATACTCCTAATGGGCTCACTTTTCCTATAGTTTCACATTTAAGACTTTTAGCTACATCGCTTACATCAGTAATCTGAGCGAATGTTACAGAGGAAGCAGCGATTCCCAATAGTAAAATAATTTTTTTCATCTTTTTTAGTTCAATGATTAATAGATTTTATAAGCTTTAAAAAGCCTCGCAAAGATAATGATTATCGGAAAAATTTTAAAAGTAAAACAGAAATGAAATATTAGAATTTGAGCAAAAAAAAATCCCGAAGGAAATTCGGGAAAATCGAGAGCCAACTACGGGACTTGAACCCGTGACCTCTTCCTTACCAAGGAAGCACTCTACCGCTGAGCTAAGTCGGCACTAACTAAAAAAATCACACTAAGGAGCGTGATTTTCTTTGAGCGGAAGACGGGGGTCGAACCCGCGACATTCAGCTTGGAAGGCTGACGCTCTACCAACTGAGCTACTTCCGCAATTTTGTTTCCAAAACTATTGGTAAACGCTGTGCAAAACTAAGAAATTTTCTTTAATCCTGCAAGTTTTTTTTTCTAATATAAAATGTGGGGAGAGCAGGATTCGAACCTACGAAGCCGAAGCAACTGAGTTACAGTCAGTCCCATTTAGCCACTCTGGAATCTCCCCAGATATTTTATATTAAATTGAGCCTCCAGAGGGATTCGAACCCACGACCCCGAGATTACAAATCACGTGCTCTGGCCAACTGAGCTATGGAGGCATTTAATATTTTAGCCTGAAACTGATCGAGAAACTCTACTCTACACATTTCAGTGTTAAAAAAATTACTTTTTGACGGTAATTTTATGGAGCGGAAGACGGGGGTCGAACCCGCGACATTCAGCTTGGAAGGCTGACGCTCTACCAACTGAGCTACTTCCGCGATTTTGTTTACAAAACCATTGGTAAACGCTGTGCAAAACTAAGAAAACTTATTTAATCCTGCAAGTTTTTTTTATAAAAATATAAAGTGGGGAGAGCAGGATTCGAACCTACGAAGCCGAAGCAACTGAGTTACAGTCAGTCCCATTTAGCCACTCTGGAATCTCCCCAAAAGTTTATATTTTATGAGCCTCCAGAGGGATTCGAACCCACGACCCCGAGATTACAAATCACGTGCTCTGGCCAACTGAGCTATGGAGGCAAATATAAAAAAGAATTCAAAAGATCGCTGTTCCTTTTTTGCGAGTGCAAATATAGAACGGATTTTTTGAATTCTCAAATTTTTTATGAACTTTTTTTAACTTTTTTTTCTATGCCATTTCTTTTTTCTTGATTAATAGCTTTTTAGCAGTATCAACACAAAGGTCCAGACTTTCTTCAAAACTGGCTGAAGTCTTCTTTACTACGATATCGTCTCCCGGAACCGCCAAAATAATCTCGGCTGTTTTATTAGCTTTATCAGCATTATTTTCTACTTTCAAGAATACCTTACACTCCTGAATTTTGTCATAGAAGGTATCTAATTTGCTTACTTTTTTGTCGATGTGTGATTCTAGTGGTTCGTGTGGAGTTAAACCAATTGATTGAACTGTGATCTTCATAATTCTTCTTTTTTTGATGCTCGAGGATGAGCCTGATTAAACACTTTTTTCAATTGTTCAATATTAGCATTCGTATAGACTTGAGTACTGGCAAGACTGGAATGCCCTAATATTTTTTTTACTTTGGAGATCTCCGCCCCATTATCCAATACGTGAGTAGCAAAGCTGTGCCGTAGGATATGAGGACTTTTTTTTTCTTTTGTTGTTATAAGACTAAGGTACTTATTAACTACCACATAAACAAATTTTTCGTTGAGTTTTTTCCCTTTCTTATTGACAAAAAAATGGGATTGATATTCTGTCTGTGGATTTCTTATTTCCAGATAACTCTTAAGGAGTTCAGACAAATCTTCGGAAATGGGAACTACTCTTTGTTTATTCCCTTTTCCCATGATTTTTAATTCGTTTCCATTTAGATCAACATGTTCAAATACCAGGCCACAAAGTTCTGCTTTACGCATGCCGGTTTGATAAAGCACTTCTATAATAGATTTCTCCAATAGATCATAGGTATGCTCAAGAACCCGGTCACTAAGATCTGTCATTTCCTCTTTAGACATAGGGATCTGTTTTTCAGCATAAAACTTCAGGGACGAAATACCTTCTGTAGGAGAAACTTTTATTTCGCCAATTTTTAAAAGAAATAGATAAAAACTTCTAAGGGAGGATAATTTCCTGTTGATACTTCTTTTTGAAATATTATTTTCGCTTAGTTCAACGATGAAATTTCGGATTATTTTCTTGTCAGCCTTGGTTACGTCTTCAGAAGATTCTGTTCTGAGATAGAAATGGAGAAAGTCTTCAAGGTCTTTTTTGTAGCTTGTAATGGTATGAGGAGAATATCTTTTTTCGAACTGCAGATATTCTAAAAACTTTTCCAGCATCATGGGTATAAAAATAAAAATTCACTCCTCAAATATAAGAATTTAAGAAGTGAATTAATATATGGTTAAGAAAAATCTTAAGCCTGCTCTTCCTTGCTAAGTGCTCTTTGTTTGTAAGCAGCTTTTAACTTAGATTGTCTCAAAGTTACAGAAGGCTTGATAAAAGCTTGTCTAGCTCTTAATTGACGAACAGTACCTGTTTTATCAAATTTTCTCTTGTATTTTTTTAAAGCTCTGTCGATGGATTCACCATCTTTTACTGGAATTATTAACATATTTTACATCTCATTTTGGATTGCAAAACTAGACATTTTTTATGACAACACAAAATATATTGCAATAAACAATCACTACTGCATCTTAAGCCACTTGGAAAACCACGTATTTAAGGCAGTTAACAGGTAATAATATTTTTATCCACAATGACTGAATATTCCATACTTACAGCTTAAAGTTTTATTATTTCAACATCAATTTCTATTAAAACCACCTGTATTAATGAAATGTAAACAAAAAGCACTATCTTTGCATTCACTTTACTCATGGGGTTGACTGGTTTCGACAGCAAGGTCAATGGGTAAGTAAGCATGCAGAGAACCGTAGCGCGATCTCTATAATCCCTTGCTACAAAATTTTAACTGGCAACGAAGAGTTCGCTCTTGCAGCTTAATATCGAAGTATAGTAGATCAAGCGTTTTCCCGAAGATTTCAGTAGGGAAGCAAGATATTCCACAAATGCTCTGTTCTGCGGCGTTTGATCCTGGGATATAGGAATGCGGAAATAAGGTTTCAGAAGCTTCGGCTGAAATTCGAAAAACTCAGAAGATAAGCTGGAAGTTGGGTGTCTATCCTCTGCCTCCAGTCGAAAACCAATGGTAGAATAAGCATGTAGAAAGCTTATGTATTGCTTGTTTGGACGAGGGTTCGAATCCCTCCAACTCCACAAAAAAACCACTTATTTTTTAAGTGGTTTTTTGATTTCTAAGAAATCACTCACTGTCATCATCTAAGATTCAAAATACGTTTATCAGTAAATTCATATATTTACATCAATATTTATTGACAAAGTGAACATTAAATCATTTTAATAAATAAAACTAATACTATATTTTATGAAAACAACAAAAAACATTTTATTAATCCCCATTCTGGCATTATCATTTTTAACATTAAATTGTTCAGGAAACGATGACAATTTACCTCCTAATAATCAAGAAAAAGAAACTCTACCACCACCACCAGCTACTCATTTTAATCCACCAGCCTGGATACAAGGCGTATGGCACTGGAAACAAACCAGCAGCGCCCCTGTTCAACGTATAGAATTCACACAAAATGACATTATCCTACCTAACAACGTAAGTTACAACAACTTAATAAACCAATCAAAAACTACAACTTTGGTAATAGCAATTGAAAAAGAAGGATCCTCAAGCACTATGTATTATTATACGGAAACCCGCAGACCAACTACTGGAACTATGTATAGCGCTGAAGAATTTAGAGTCAAAAAAATAAATGACACACTAATGGTAAGATACCCGGATTTCTCTCCTGCTATTTATTACACAAAAGAATAGACCACTTTAAGAATTAATATCTATCATATGTTATCAAAAAAATGAGGCTACCACTAAGGTAACCTCCTTTTTTTTAACATCATCCTACAAAGATGTTTTAATGCTTAACCAGTTATTAATATAAACGGCTAATACTATTTAAAGGAAACCTCTTATATCCTCATCCTTTAAACTTCCTTTTCATCTCATACTTATCTATATCAATATGCAACAGATAAATTTACGACTACTGCATGGTTGAAACATTGAAAAAAAACAAGACTTTTTAATAAATGATAATATGCTAAAAACTTAATAAATCACAAGGTAAACTACTGAATACAACTCTAAGCCTCCAACTCCACTAAAAAAGAGAATCTATTATTTACAGATTCTCTTTTTTTATTTCTACTCTACAAACTATGATAAGATTTCAGAAATAGTCGTTGAAATTCACTCTTTACAATGACAATTTACTAGGTGACAATCCAAATTGTTTTTTAAAGGTAAAAGAGAAATGGGATAAATCTTCAAATCCGAGATCAAGATAAATGTCTGAAGCCTTCTTCCCTTTTTCCAAAAGATAGCGGGCTTCCTGAAGTCTCCTTTGAAGCAGCCACTTCCCCGGTGCTATTCCGAATATTTTCTCAAAATCTCTTTTAAATGAAGCTAAACTCCTTCCTGTAAGATAAGCAAACCTGTCAAGTTTTACATTAAAATGATAGTTCTTCTGCATAAACTCCTCAAGATTGATTTTATAAGGATCAGCACTATCGTATAAAATGTTTTTTAATGATTCATCATATCCAAACAAAAGCAATAAAGCTTCCTTTTGTTTTAATAAAGCCAACTCAGGAGATTTATTCTCAAGGAGATCCTTGTATTGCAGTAAAGATTCCATAAAATATTTTAAATGCGGAACCTGTGACAAATCGGTAAAAACAGGAGATTTTACTTTTTCAGGAACAACAAAATACTCTTCTTCACTCATCTGTTTAAGCATTTCATCATCAAACCTGATCGATAAAGATTTAAATTCGGTTTCTTCTCCCGGTTTTTTCAGGTATTTTAATAGTTGATTTTTTCTGACAAGATACACATCCCCACTGCGGAATACTTTCCTCAACTCTCCGTCATTAAGCTCCATTTCTCCCGAAATTACCATAGACAATGCATTATAAGAAACAAACTGTTCCCCTTCACGGAACACCGTAAAGTAGCATGAATAATTGATATAGTCTAAATTTTCTGACATCTTTATGATACTATTAATACAGTCAGGTAAAAAATAATTTCTACCTGACTGTTAAATATAATGATTTTTATACTAAAATGGATTTTGGTTCCAGATATTCCTCTAAGCCATACACTCCAAATTCTCTTCCTATTCCCGATTGTTTAAAGCCTCCAAAAGGAGCTAACGGATCATGCTTAAAACCATTGACACAAACTCTTCCGGCTTCTATCTGTGAAGCAACATTCAACGCACGTTTTTCATTTGAAGAAGAAACATAGGCGGCTAATCCATAAGTTGTATCATTGGCAATAGCAATCGCCTCTTCTTCATTTTCATAAGGAATGATCGAAAGAACGGGACCGAAAATCTCTTCCTGTGCAATTCTCATCTCATTCTGTACATTGGTAAAAATAGTCGCTTTAACGAAGTTTCCATTTTCCAGACCTTCCGGCTTTCCGATACCGCCTGCCAACAATTCAGCGCCTTCTTCTACTCCGATCTGGATATAGCTTTGTACCCGCTCATATTGTTTTTCTGAAACCATTGGTCCCACATTCGTATTTTCATCTTCAGGATTCCCTACCCTGACCTGTTGAGCGACCTCTTTTGCAATAGCATTCACTTCCTCCAGTTTTGAATGGGGAACCAATAAACGTGTGGGAGCAATGCAAGCCTGGCCACTATTCATATAAGCTCCAAACACAGCCTGAGGAATCACCTGATTCAAATCGGCATCATCAAGAATGATATTAGGAGATTTACCACCCAGCTCCAATGTCACTCTCTTCATGGAATCTACCGCTCCTTTTGCTATCATTTTCCCGGTCTGTGTGGAACCTGTAAATGATATTTTAGCAACATCAGGATTATTAACAATTTCATTTCCTACAACGCTTCCCAATCCATTTAATACATTAAAAATCCCCTTCGGAAGTTCTGCACTATGGAAACACTCCATAATAACCTGTGTCTGCAATGCACTCATCTCACTAGGCTTCACTACAACTGTACACCCTGCAGCAACGGCAGTCGCAAATTTGCTACAGATAAAACTATTACTGGAATTCCAGGGGGTAATAATTCCTACCACTCCTACAGGAGTCATTTGTACCTGAGTATTTCCCACTTTCCTGTTAAATTCAAAATGATGCAGGACCTCTATCATGCTATCGAAACCACTCACCATATTTTGAAAACTCATTGTACAAAACTGTCTTGTTCCTCCATATTCCAGGATCATGGTTTCAATAAGATCTTTTTCCCGACTTTCGACAGCTTTTTTCACTTTCTTAAGAATAGCGATTCGTTCTTCTATTGTTGTTTTTGAAAATGTTTTAAACGCTTCTTTGGCAGCAGCAATTGCTTTTTGGGTATCTGCCTCATTTCCCAATACCACTTCTCCAATTTTCTGATGATTTGAAGGATTAATAAGATCAAAAACTTCTGTTCCTGCCAATGGGGCAAATTCTCCATTAATGTAGGCCTTGTCTATACTTTTCATATGTAATTATTTTAATTTTACATGACAAAGTTCCGATAATCCCCTACTTATTACTTTGCTGAAAAGCTCAATCTAACTTTGTTAAAAAGCTCAAAAAAGTTGGAAAAGAAATTTATTGATAAAAAATAAAAAAGTCCCAAAACGAGACTTTCTCAATTAGCGTATCTTTTGGTAATATTCATATAATGCCTCAATATCTGCAGAGCACAGTATGGAAACGGCATCTTTCAGGATACTTTCATCCCACTCCCACCATTTCATTTCGAGCAAAAGTTCTATATGATGATCACTGAATCTTTTTTTAATTGTTTTTGCAGGATTTCCGCCAACAATTGTGTAGGGCTCAACATCTCTGGTAATCAGAGCCCGGCTTCCGATGACCGCTCCATCTCCTATTTGGATCCCAGGCATGATCATCGCTTCAGTGCCAATCCATACATCATTTCCTATGATGGTGTCACCCGCCGGCTGGAAAGCATCAATGCTATTCTGGAAACATTCTACCTCAGACATATAGAAAAAGGGGAAACATGAAATCCAGTCATGTCGATGACCCTGATTGCCACACATGATAAAACTCGCTCCGGTACCTATAGAACAGTAAGAGCCGATCACCAACCTGTCGACATCGTTCCTGTCAGGGATCAGATAACGGGCACAGTCATCAAAGGAATGCCCATGGTAATATCCGGAATAATAGGAATATTTACCTGCAATAATATTAGGATTCTGAATATGGTCTTTTATGATTTTGCCTTTAAAAGGACTTTCAAAGAAATTTTTCATTTTTTAGCTTTTAAAATATAACAATAGAGATAAGGGAACAGCTATAAGCTATTCTTAAGAAAAAAAAGATTTGTTAATTCAAAAAAGCTAACGTGTTAATTTCATGACAAACAAATATAGTTAAAATCACATTGTTTTTCAGTTCATTTCTACTCAAATAAGATAAAATACGACCTGATTTCAAAATATTCGGGGAACAAAACTGATCAACTTATCAGAAATTGAAATTCAATCTCTTATATCCTTATAAATATAAACACCTGAAAACTAAAACACTAAAGTATCAAGTTCTAAAATGAGAGCTTCCCATCCACAAAAAAGACTAAAAAAATGTTTTATCGTAAAGAATTTTATATATTTGCACCATCTAACAATTAAAAAAATAATTTACTATGTCAGACATTGCATCAAGAGTAAAAGCTATCATCGCTGATAAGCTTGACGTTGAAGAAACAGAAGTAACTCCTGAAGCTAGCTTCACTAACGATTTAGGAGCTGACTCACTAGATACAGTTGAGTTAATCATGGAATTTGAAAAAGAATTTAACATTCAAATCCCTGATGATCAAGCTGAAAAAATTACTACTGTAGGACACGCTATCGCTTACATCGAAGAAGTAGTAAATAAATAATATTCTTCAACAAAAAAAGAAATTAAACAAAGTTTATGGAATTAAAAAGAGTAGTTGTAACCGGATTTGGAGCAATAACGCCAATAGGAAATAATGCAAAAGAATACTGGGAAAATCTTGTGAAAGGTGAGAGCGGAGCCGCTCCGATTACTCTTTTTGATGCCACAAACTTTAAAACAAAGTTCGCTTGTGAAGTGAAAAATTTCGATCCGTTACAGCATTTCGATAAGAAAGAGGCTAAAAAAATGGACCGAAATACTCAATTGGGACTTGTTGCAGCCAGAGAGGCAGTAACACATTCCGGCATTATTGAAGATAATGTAGATAAAAACAGAGTAGGTGTAATTTGGGGCTCCGGAATCGGAGGTCTGGAAACATTTGAAACGGAAGTATTAGGATGGGCCAACACGGAAATTCCTAGATTCAACCCTTTCTTTATTCCTAAAATGATTGCAGATATGACTCCTGGTCAGATCTCAATTGAATATGGTTTCCACGGACCGAATTATACAACTGTATCTGCATGTGCTTCTTCAGCCAATGCAATAATTGATTCCAAGATGCTGATCCAACTAGGAAAAGCTGACGTGATTGTGTGCGGAGGCTCTGAAGCAGCCGTTACAGCAAGTGGTGTCGGTGGATTCAATGCAATGATGGCACTTTCTACAAGAAATGATGATCCGAAAACAGCTTCAAGACCTTTTGACAAAGACAGAGACGGATTTGTACTAGGTGAAGGTGCAGGATGTATCATCCTTGAAGAATACGAGCACGCCGTAAAACGTGGTGCTACAATTTATGCAGAATTATTAGGAGGTGGTATGAGTGCAGATGCATATCATATGACGGCTCCGCATCCTGAAGGTCTTGGGGCTTATCTGGTAATGAAAAACTGTTTGGACGATGCAGGCTTAACTGCTGATGAAGTAGACCATATCAACATGCATGGTACCTCTACTCCATTAGGAGACATTGCAGAATCCAACGCAATTTCGAAGTTATTGGGCGAGCACGCTTATGATATTCAGATCAATTCTACAAAATCAATGACGGGTCACCTTTTAGGAGCGGCAGGTGTTATTGAAGCTATCGCTGCGTTGGGAACTATTATTCATGGTACTGTTCCTCCTACCATCAACCATTTTACTGATGATGAAAAGATTGACAGCAGACTAAACTTTACGTTTAATACCGCTGTGAAGAAAGATGTAAAAGTAGCCATGAGCAATACTTTTGGATTTGGCGGGCATAACGCTTGCGTTCTATTTAAGAAAATCTAAATTCAATGAATGGAGTTACAGAAATACTTTTCTAAATTCCTTCTCAAAAAAAGAAAAAGACAACTAACGGAGAGAGATTATTTTCTCAGTACCGAGCTCAGTAAAGTGCTAGGTACCGAGGTGCAAAATATTGCTCTTTACCGCGAAGCTTTTTCTTTGAAAAATTCTTCTAAAAATCAAGACAGCAATTACGAAAGACTTGAATTTTTGGGAGATTCTGTTTTGGGTACAATTATTTCTTGTCATTTGTTTCAGACGTATCCTCAGGCTAATGAGGGCTATCTGACCCAGATGAAATCTAAGATTGTTAATAGGAAAAACCTTAATAAATTAGGAGAAGACCTCAAGCTTACCAGCCTTTTGCAAAAGCAAAACAATTCATCAGCTTTGGGGGAGAATATCTCCGGAAATTTATTTGAAGCCTTGATCGGTGCCGTTTATTTAGACTTCCATTATGATGCCTGTAAAAAGATCATTCTAGAAAAATTGCTGACGCCTTCTGAAATCAATAAGCTTGAAAACAAAATTGTAAGCTATAAAGGTCTCCTTCTAGAATGGAGCCAAAAGAAGAAGGTCAATATCAAGTATGAAACCTGCGAAGAGATACAGGTCAACAAATCTGTAGTATTCAGATGCCATGTATGGCTGGGAGAAGAAAAGATTGCCAACGCAACAGAGACTTCCAAGAAGAAAGCAGAGGAAAAGGCAGCACAGAGGGCATTTTATATTTTAAATAAAAAAGAAAATATACTTGGAAATTCAAAAACTTTATGATCTGGATGATATAGAATTTGAAGATATTGCCATAGGATTGGTAAGATTAGCAAAAGATATACCCGCTCATGAGTTTTTCTACAAAATCAATCAAACAAACAACCTCAGCTTTTCAAGAAAGAAAGATCTGGTCTTTCATGGGGCGTATTATGATTATTTTTTTCCAAGATTTGAGGCCTACCACAAGTATTCCAAGACCTGTTTTACCTTTATTTCCAACAAATCTTCTGAAAGTAAGCAAAAAAAAGTTCAGACCGAACTTTTTACAGAAGAAGAAAATATTAAGTTTTTATTAAATAATCAGGTAGATGTAGAATATATTTTGCATAGTTCGGAACAGTTTCCTGATTTTTCCGTAATTTTGCTCCCTGAAAATCTTGTGTTTCCAATTCAAGATTACACACTGAGTTCTGATGAAGAACTTTATCAAATTATCCAGTATTATGAATAAGTATTTAAAGAAGACAAAAATTATCGCAACACTAGGGCCTGCTTCATCGTCGAAGGAGGTAATGTTAGATCTGATGAAAGCGGGTGTTGATATTTTCAGAATAAATTTTTCCCATGCAGATTACGACTTAGTTCGAAAAAATATTGAAATAATTAGAGAACTCAACAGTGAGTACGGTTATTCAGTGGGTATTTTAGGGGACCTTCAGGGACCTAAACTAAGGGTAGGTGTTGTAAAAGAAGGTTCTTATCTGAACCCGGGAGATGTTCTTACTTTCACCAATGAAAAGATGGAAGGTGACTCTACCAAGGTTTATATGACGTACCAACAGTTTCCACAAGACGTAAAAGTAGGGGAAAGAATCCTTATTGATGACGGTAAACTGGTATTAGAAGTTACTGAAACCAATGAGGTAGATACAGTAAAGGCTAAAACGATTCAAGGGGGACCTCTGAGCTCTAAAAAAGGTGTAAACCTACCTAATACACAGGTATCTCTTCCTGCATTGACAGAAAAGGATATTCAGGATGCTAATTTCATGCTTGACATGGAGGTAGACTGGATTGCTCTTTCTTTTGTACGTCATGCTCAAGACATCATTGACCTGAAAGAATTAATTGCAAAACATCCGAACGGTAAATTCAAAACTCCGATCATTGCGAAGATTGAAAAACCTGAAGGGGTTAAAAATATTGAAGAAATCCTATTGGAATGTGACGGACTGATGGTTGCCCGTGGTGACCTTGGTGTAGAAGTTCCGATGGAAGAAGTTCCTGCGATCCAGAAAAACCTGGTAGAAAAAGCAAGGTTCTACTCTAAGCCTGTAATTATCGCGACTCAAATGATGGAAACGATGATCAACAGCTTAACGCCTACAAGAGCTGAAGTAAATGACGTTGCAAACTCTGTATTGGATGGAGCTGACGCGGTAATGCTTTCAGGAGAAACTTCTGTAGGTAGATACCCGGTACAGGTAGTAGAAAACATGGCTAAAATTGTGAAAAACATTGAAACCACTCATTTCTACCAACACAAGAACGAACCGATTGAAAAGGACTATAACTGCATCGATGAGCGATTCATCACGAACAGGGTATGTCTTGCAGCAGTAAGAATTGCTAAAACAACCAACGTTTCTGCGATCGTTACCCTTACGCATTCAGGATATACGGCTTTCCAGCTTGCAGCACACAGACCAAATTCTCACATCATCGTATACAGTGGCAACAGAAGAGTAATTACCATGCTGAACCTTCTTTGGGGTGTTCACGCTTACTACTATGATATGAAGAAATCTACTGACGAAACGATCATCCAGGTAAATATGTTAACGCATAACTACGGTTATATCGAAACAGGAGATTTCGTTATCAACATCAATGCTACGCCGTCATATGAAGGTGGTAAGACCAATACGTTGAGATTGACTACTGTTTAAGAGGCGAAAAGGCAAAAATGTAAAATCGTAAAATTGTAAAATCGTGGAATCGTGAAATTGCAAAAAAGCTGATTACGTTTTTCAAAACATAAAAAACTCCCGGAAATTAATTTCCGGGAGTTTTTATTTATATTGTAATGACAGCTTTTAATTACCTACAATGGTCTTTGCTGTTACAAACTCTTTTAAAGCCAATAATGAGAGCTCTGTCCCATATCCTGAAGCCTTTGATCCTCCAAATGGGAAACGTGGGTCAGAACTGGTCATTCTGTTGATATTAACCGTACCTGACTCAAGGTTTTCGATAAAGAATAGCTGGCGGTCCTTATCTTTAGTCCAAACTGAATTGGAAAGTCCGAAAGGAATATCATTGGCAATCTGCAATGCTTCTTCAGCATCTTTTGCAATCATCACCATACCAAGAGGCCCGAAAAGTTCTTCTTTTAAAATAGGGTTACCTTCCTGAACCCTGATTAAGCCGGGCTTAAATTCATTTTCTGAAATTCTTTCTAAAGGAATGATGATCTCAGCCCCATTTTCTAATGCTCTTTTGAATTGAGCTTCCAATTCGTCGGCCAGATCCGGTCTTGCCATTCCTGCCAACTTGGTTTCTTTATTGAAAGGGTCTCCAATTTCGTATTTCTTGTATTCTTCGATGAATAGAGGTAAAAATTGGTATTCAATTTTTTCATCAAGGATAAATCTTTTGGCCGCCGTGCAAGTTTGTCCGCAGTTTTGAAGCCTTGATTTTGCTCCCGCTTTGGCAGCAGCTTCCAGGTCTCCATCCTCAAAAATGATAAAAGCATCACTTCCTCCTAATTCAAGTAAAGATTTTTTGATATTTAAACCAGCGATTGAAGCCACTTCTCCACCTGCTTTTCCACTTCCTGTAAGACTTACTCCTTTTACCGCATCATGTTCAAGAATTTCTTTTACGGCTTTATGCCCTACTTCAAGGTTTTGGAAAATCCCTTCAGGGAAACCTGCTTCCAGAAGAACTTCTTCTATCGCATTTCCACTTCCGAAACAAATTGAAGCATGCTTCAGAACCACTGTATTTCCCGCTAATATTGCAGGAACAGCAAATCTTAATACCTGCCAGAAAGGAAAATTCCAGGGCATTACTCCAAGAATGACTCCTTTGGGAGCGTAATGAACTTCAGAATATGCAAATTCAGATTCCACTTTTTCAGGTTGTAAAATATTCTCAGCATCAGCATAATAATTCATCATCAGAGCACATTTCTCTACCTCAGCAATGGATTCTGAAATGGGTTTATTCATTTCTGTAGTAATGATCCTTCCAAACTTCTCTGAATTATTTTTTAAAATTTCTGCTGCTTTTGCAATTAACTTCTGCCTTTCCTCAAACGGCACTTTTCTCCACACTGAAAACGCTTTATCTGCTTTTATAAGCTTGCTTTCAATTAATTGTTCCATAATATAATTTCTGTTTTAAATTCAGCTAATGAATTTATGAGCGCTTTTGTTTTAAAAGCACGGTGAAATCAGCAAATTTCATTCCTTAAGGATCAATAAAATAATGATTTTCTCTATCGGAAGAATATAACTTTATCTTAAATCATTAGCCATTCATTCACCAGACATGCTGCGAGTCTTGCCGTCCTGTCCTGAATATCGAAAGACGGGTTAACCTCAGCTACATCCAGTGCAACCGTTTTTTTGTTTTTCAAAATATGCCTGTAAAAATGCATAAAGGTTGAATCTGCAAAGATACCATTATATGCGGAAGCGGAAACCCCCGGAGCGATAGAAGCATTAAAAACATCCATACAAATGGTAAGATAGACGAAATCTACAGTCTCCAGCAGGTCATCAATACGTTGATATATGGAAGGAAGATTTTCAAAAAACAGTTCGTCAGCCAGGATATATTTCATCCCATATTGATGGGCGGTATCAAAAAGTTTTAAAGTATTGGAGTTTCTTTGAATCCCGATGTGCAGAGAATGGATGGGACCTTCCTGTGCAATCTGCCAGAATCCTGTTCCTGAGCTTGGCCCTACTCCTTTTTCCGGCTGTCTGTTATCAAAATGGGCATCGATATTGATAATCCCGATTTTCTGTTCCGGAAAGGCTGTCTTAACGCCTAAATAATGAGCATAGGTTACTTCATGACCACCGCCTAAAACAAGAGATTTCCCACCTTTTAAAAGAACTTTTGAAACATTCTTGGCCAGATTATTCTGTGTATTTTCCAGATTACCGTCTTCACAGGTAATATTTCCAAAATCCAGCATTGAAAAATCGGGAATGATTACCGGAAAATTAGACATATTCTTCCTGATGATGTCCGGAGCATCTTTTGCTCCCTGACGGCCTCTGTTTCTTCTTACGCCTTCGTCCACGGCAAAACCATGCAATACGAAGTCGTTCGTTGAAATATTGTCGTAATTGTGTTCTTCTTTTACTCTCTGAAATAGTCTGTGGAAAAGGAGCTCTTCTCCATCCAATCTACCCTGCCAAATATTTTGAAACATAATTCTTTAAAATTCAATTTTAGTCACATCATTATATCCATGTAAAGCTAACTAATATTGTTTAGATAAAAAAGCTCCTTTCACACATTATGCAAAGAATTCATGATAAGAACAACGGCTCTGTTCTTATTCTTTATTCTCGTTGGCATTGCTGCTGATAAACATCTCATTCCGTTCTTCAGAAATAATTTCCAGAAACCGTTCGTAATGTTTCAGTACATCAGAGATCAGCTCATTTTTTGTAAAATACTGCACATCATACCCTTCTCTCCCATCACCGAAATAAGATCTTGGATAATGGGTTTTATTATCATCCAGATCCGGAAGGTTCTCTTCATTAATGATGTATTCGGAAACCGTTTTTGCCTGATTTCTGATACCGTAAACAAAATTGTTGACAACTCCCTGATGAATTTCTATTTCTATTCTGACAGGATTTTCATGCTGATTTATTTTTGCTTCTATTCCATTGGCTGCAAATTCCTGCTGAAGGTCTGTAAATGCTTCTTTGGCTTTTATCTGAATAAAATGATCTACCGAAGAATTATCTTTAAAGGAAACAATATTTTTTAAACGTTCCTTCCAGAATTCACCGGACCATGGGACTGTGGAAGCAGAGAAGTTTCTTTCGTAGTATTTCTGATCAATACTCAGCCCTTTCATCAGACTTACCATAAATAAAATAATGATGACCGAAAACGGTAAAGCTGTGATCAGGGTCATGCTCTGAAGTGCTTTTAATCCTCCTGCATTCAAAAGAAGAAGGGATAAAACAGCCAGTAAAACACCCCAGAATACAATCTGCCATTTCGGAGATTTATTGGCATTCTTGGTTGCAATACTGTTCATTACAAATATTCCTGAATCTGCTGACGTCACAAAAAAGATAATGATGATAAGAATAACAAAGAAACCGGTAAAAGATGAAAAAGGCATATATTCTAAAAACCTGAACATCAAAGCATCGGGATCTGAAGCAAATTTACTTAGTTGCCCATCCGCAATATTCAGATCAAACCATATGGCACTGTTTCCAAATACGGACATCCAAATGAAATTGAAAAGTGTAGGTAAGATTAAAACCGCAAGAATAAATTCCCTGATTGTACGTCCTTTGGAAATTTTTGCAATGAATAAGCCTACATAAGGTGACCAGGAAATCCACCATGCCCAATACAGAATCGTCCAGTCATAGAACCATGGCAATGCATTTTTCTCATAAACATGGGTATTGAACGTAAGATTGAAAAAATTATTGATATAATTTCCCAGTCCTTCCGTAAAGCTTCCGATCAGATAAACTGTTGGCCCCAATACCAATACAAAAAGAAGAAGCACTATCACACTTACTACATTGATATTGCTTAATATTTTAACACCCTTCCCTACTCCGGAAATTGCGGAAATAACCGATATGGAAACAAGACATACTACAATGATGATCTGGTAGATAAAGCTGTTTTCAGGAGTAATGTGTAAAATATTCAATCCGGAACTGATCTGTACCACTCCAAATCCCAGTGTGGTAGTGATCCCGAAGAATGTACAGCAAAGTGCAAAAACATCAATAGCATTCCCCCATCGGCCGTTTATTTTATTTTTTAATAATGGATAAAAACAGCTGCGTAATGAAAGCGGTAATCTGTAACGGTAAGCAAAATAGGATAATGAGAGTCCTACAACTCCATAAATAGCCCATGCATGGATACCCCAGTGAAAAAAGGTATATAGCTGTGCCTGTTTTGCTCTGCTTACATAATGATTATCTGCAAAAACTTCGGAAGAATAGTGCTGCATGGGCTCTGCTACACTGAAATAGATAAGCCCGATTCCCATTCCTGCAGCAAACAACATTGAAATCCATGAAAAGAATGAATATTCCGGTTTACTGTCATTAGCTCCCAGCTTAATATTGGCATATTTACTGAAAAGCAGGTATACCAGGAAAATAACAAATAAGGTTACGGACCATACATATACCCAGTTTAAGTTGACAAATATGAATTGTTTGATTTCGTTTAGGATATTCTCCGTCGGTTTTGGATACACCGCTGAAAGAAAACAGGTACCTATAATAAATATCAAACTCGGAATAGTGACCCCTTTGTTAAAAGTAGATCTAACATTTTGAAAATTCATTTTTTATATTTTCGAATTTATAGTATTGACAAGTCTTCCTGGTACGGGATATAGCTGTAAAAAAAGTACTGAGAAATAAGAAAATATCCAGGTTTTCCGGGATCTCCGGTGCACTTAAGAACTATTGAAAATGCGCTATTTATCTAAAAATCAACGCTAATTGCACCGCAAGATAAGAAAACTTATAGAGAAAATGAAAAAAATGAGAGACTTTATGATTTTGCCACTCTTCTATTCACGTGTATTTTTGGAAATATTTTACTTCAAAAAAGGAAGTAGGTTTCCTGCAGATTACATGGATATTAGTCATTAATAAAAATGTGGATAAGAACAAACTTATCCACATTTTCTATTTTTAAACTGCGTTATTATAATATTTAAAATATTGCCAGTATTTATCTTTAAAGATTCTGAACGAAGTGTTGTATTCAGGCGTATTATCTTTTATGGTTTTAAAAACTTTAGAGATCTCTCTGAAGTCTTTACCTGCAAAGTAACTTTCCTTGATATTATCTGCTGTTTCACGGCCTATATACAAATAGCCTTTTTCTTTCAGATCTTCAATAGCTTTATCTTCAATCTCGCCTAGTTTTTCAAAATCTTCTTTTTCAGGAAGTCCATCATTATTGTCTCCGTTATAATGAAATTTCAGTACTGAAATCCATGGATAGGAAGCCTTTGCATCATAATTCAGCAGCGGAAGGTTCATACAGGCGATAAGAGGTTTTTCATCACCCAGAGTTGCTCTGAGAATAGAAAACTGTTCGTCCACCTCTTCTCTCTTTACACTTTTATATTTTTCTGTAAATTCTCTTTCCCGCCACGAAAGGAAATCTTTCAACTTCTCAATAGGAACAAGTTCTTTTTGAGTCTGCTCTCTTCCTACAACAATAAAGGTATCAATCTGTGTGGCAAAATTCAATTCTCCTAAAAAGCTATCTAAGAAAATACAGATTCCTGTAGTGACAGCATCTTTATTGTCAACATTACCATCGTATACAAACACCAGATCAATCTCATCAGGATACTCTTCCTGTTCGTTGGAATAGAAAAAAATATTCTCTTTTGTAAATTGGTATTCACCCATGGTAACATTTACATTTTCTATATCCTGGGCCGGTTTCAAAGCGGTAAATTTCCAATGATCCAATTGAGGAGCTGCTGCAATAAGTTCTTCAATGAAAACTACATTCCTGACCTCTCCATCTGCGGTAAGAATTAATTCTGCCGTGGAATCATCACTCATCCCGGTTAGAAAATAATACCCTTCATTAATCTCATTAAGTTTAGGCGCAATGCTATCGAAAAAATCTTTTTCTATCGATTCCTGACCACCTTTTTGAACAATGGAATAGAAATCTTTCTCCTTTGTTAAAAACCAATCCCAAAAACCATTATAGTCAAACTGATACCCTTCCATTTTGATAAAGCTTTTATATTTTAATTAGCCTGTTGTCCATCAATATAAACATGTTCAGCTTTAAGGCTTCCCTGATTATAAAGAATATTCTGGAAATTATTGGTTTTAAAGGTCACAAAGTCTGCTTTTTTACCTGCTTCCAGGATTCCTCTGTCTTCCAGATTAAGCGCATAGGCTGCACGGAATGTCATCCCGGCCAATACCTCAGCAGTTGTCAGCTTTTGGAATGTGGCTAAAATAGAAGCTTGGGTAATTAAGTTCCCCATAGGCGCAGATCCCGGATTCCAGTCACTTGCTATGGCTACGATTGCTCCAGCATCCAATAATTTTCTTGCCGGAGTAAATTTTTCCCCTAAACCTAAACTTGCTCCCGGAAGTGCTGTAGCTACCGTATCAGATTGGGCCAGGAAGTCAATATCTTCGTCAATAGTTGCCTCTAAATGGTCTGCCGATTTGGCTCCCACTTCTACTGCTATTCTTGAACTTCCGGGTGTAAACTGGTCAGCATGGACCGTAATTTCAAAACCTAAATCTTTAGTTTTAATTAAGAAATCTTTGCTCTCTTCAGGCTGGAAGGCCGATTTCTCAATAAATATATCTACACGCTTGGCTAAATCTTCTTCTTTTACTTTAGGTAAGATCTCGGTAAGAATATATTCCAAATATTCAGGATTGCTTCCTTCAAAGTCTCTTGGCTTCAAATGAGCAGAAAGGCAAGTAGGCACTAAAGTAGCTTTTGCAGACTCCTGTGCTTTTTTGATGATACGAAGCATTTTCAGTTCGTTTTCCACATCCAGCCCATAACCGCTTTTTACTTCAATGGTTGTAATCCCCAGATCCACAAGAAACTTGATTCTTTCCAACAAGGTTTTCAACAATTCTTCTTCTGAAGCATTTCTTGTATGCTGTACGGAACTCCAGATACCACCGCCACTTTCAGCAATTTCCAGATAGGTTTTCCCTGCATTACGCATCGCAAAATCATTCGCTCTGTTTCCCCCGAAACAGATATGAGTATGGGAGTCTACGAAAGCGGGAATCACTACCTGCTCTCCTTCAATTTTTTCGATTTCTATACCTGGATTTTCTGATCTTAATGCATCAAAATTTCCAATTTTCTGAATGACATTCTGGTCTACTACAATTCCTCCATCAACAATAATTTCCAGTTGTTCATCAGAAAGTTTTCCTCTTAATGGTAAGTTGGCAAGCGTTACAACCTGCTTAAATGGCCCTATTAATTTCATTTATTTAGGTTAAAGGTTAAAAAATGAACTGTTTATTTCCATATCCTGTTTTAAAATCCAAACGGGATGAAGTTTACAATTCATCCATAATTATTCTTCTCAAAAATACTTAAAATATCTCAATATATTAAATCCTAAGTGCCTCGTGATCCTATCTGCCTATATCTTTTCTGTAGTTTCAGTCCTTTTCTCAATCTACCTTTTAACCTTAGTCTAAATTTCCTATCTTTGAGGTAAATGAAATGAATTAATGCCAGATTTTTTACATCCAGATAAAGAAAACTACTCACGAGAGGAGCTGATGCAGGAAGAACAGATCCGTCCCCAAAGTTTTAAAGATTTTGCGGGCCAAAGAAAAACGCTGGAAAATCTTGAGGTTTTTGTTACTGCTGCCAAAAGGCGTGGCGGTGCATTGGATCATGTCCTGTTACATGGTCCTCCCGGACTTGGAAAGACAACTTTAGCCAATATCATTGCCAATGAACTTGGAGTAAACTGTAAGATCACTTCCGGCCCTGTATTGGATAAACCTGGAAGTTTAGCAGGATTATTGACCAATCTGGAAGAAAATGATGTTCTTTTTATTGATGAGATTCATCGTCTTTCTCCTGTTGTAGAAGAATATTTGTATTCTGCAATGGAAGATTACAAAATTGATATTATGCTGGAAACAGGTCCCAATGCAAGAAGTGTACAGATCGGGCTGAACCCTTTCACACTGGTTGGAGCCACTACCAGAAGCGGTATGCTTACCAAGCCAATGCTTGCCAGGTTCGGAATTCAAAGCAGACTGGAGTATTACTCTATTGAGCTTCTATCAATGATCATTCAGAGAAGTGCCAGAGTATTGGGCGTTGCTATTTATGAAGATGCTGCCATAGAAATTGCAAGAAGAAGCCGGGGAACTCCGAGAATTGCCAATGCACTATTGAGAAGGGTAAGAGATTTTGCTGAGATCAAAGGGAATGGCGAAATTGAAATCAAGATCACTAAATATGCATTAGACTCCCTGAATGTAGATGAATTCGGGCTTGATGAAATGGACAATAAGATCATGCGGGTAATGATCGAAAACTTTAAGGGAAAGCCTGTCGGTATTTCTGCATTAGCAACTTCCATTGGTGAAAACCCTGAAACATTGGAGGAAGTGTATGAACCGTTTCTGATTCAGGAAGGATTTATCATCAGAACTCCAAGAGGAAGAGAAGTTACCGATAAGGCCTATCAGCATTTAAGTATTTCAAGACCTAAAAACCCGGGAGAACTTTTTTAGTATAAAAATTTAATGATAGATAATTAACTGATGTTTGTTCCTAAATTATATCGAAGTGAAGATCTGAATCTGATGAAAACCATCATCAGTGAAAATTCTTTTGCTTTACTCATTTCTTCTGTGGATAAAATCCGTGCAACTCATGCCATGTTTATGCTGAATGAAAATGATCCGGAAAATGTTTATCTTGAAACTCATATTTCGAAAGTAAATCCTCAGGCAAAAACATTAAAAAACGGTGATGAGGTATTGTGTGATTTTTTAGGCGCTCATGCCTATATTTCAAGCAGCTGGTACGATCACATCAATGTTTCTACATGGAACTATGAGGCGGTACAGATCTATGGTAAAGTAGAACTGATGAATCATGATGAACTGTATGCCCACTTGGAGACTTTAACCTCAAAATATGAAAAGTTTCAGCAGTGTCCGATGATGGTGAAAGATATGGGAAAGGAGTTTGTGGAAAAAGAAATGAAAGGAGCTTTCGGAATTAAAATAATACCTTCTGAAATATTTATCAAACAGAAGCTTTCTCAGAACAGAAAAGAACATGATTTTCATAACATCATCTCACATCTTGAGAAATCAACTGATGATAATGCTAAAAAGGTGGCTGAGAAAATGAAATTAATAAAGAAATAATCAAAATATACATATGAAGCTATATCCAATACAATGTGGAAAATTTAAACTGGACGGCGGTGCCATGTTCGGAGTCGTCCCAAAGAGTCTGTGGGAAAAAACAAACCCGGCAGACGAAAAAAATCTGATCGAATTAGGAACCCGTTCTCTGCTTATTGAAGACGGAAAAAAACTGATCCTGGTAGATTGCGGACTGGGCAATAAACAGGATGATAAGTTTTTCGGGCACTACTCTCTTTGGGGAGATGATAATCTTGATAAAAATTTAAAGAAATATGGTTTTGTAAAGGAAGATATTACCGATGTATTCCTTACCCACCTTCATTTTGACCACTGCGGTGGTGCCATTGAATGGAATGATGACCGAACCGGATACAGACCGGCATTCAAAAATGCTCATTTCTGGACCAACGAAAATCATTGGAAATGGGCAACAGAGCCTAATGCAAGAGAAAAGGCAAGTTTTCTTAAAGAGAATATTATGCCTATGCAGGAAAGCGGCCAATTGAACTACTTACCTCTTCCTACAACAGGAAATTATGGTTTTGCTCCTGATCTGAAGATGGATGTTATCTTTGTAGACGGACATACTGAAAAGCAAATGCTTCCTGTCATCCAATATCAGGAGAAAACGGTTGTTTTTGCTGCAGATCTTATTCCTACTGCAGGACACATCAATCAGGTGTATGTAATGGGCTATGATACAAGACCTCTTTTAACATTGGAGGAGAAAGGTAAATTTCTTAAACAATGTATTGATAATGAATATCTATTGTTCTTTGAACATGATGCTCACCACGAGCTGGCAAGTCTTAAAATGACCGAGAAAGGGGTAAGACTTGATGAGACGTTTAGTTTTAATGATGTTTTTGGATATTAATTTTGGAATATGGAAGAATTACATTCAGAAGCGCAACAGACAGAGCCGCCCGCACCCAAGATCATTGGTTTAACAGGAGGAATTGGTTCAGGCAAAACGACAGTAGCCCATTTTATTGAAGAATTTGGTTTTCCTGTTTATTATTCGGATGACAGAGCAAAGGCTATTGTCAATGAAAGTGAAGATCTTAAAATAAAAATCAAAGCATTACTGGGAGAAGAGTCTTATGATGAAAACGGCCTTTATGACAGAAAATTTGTCGCAGGAAAGGTTTTCAGCAATAAAGATCTTCTTCAGCAGTTAAATGAAATCATCCATCCGGCTGTGCGAATAGATTTTGAAGATTGGGTAAAGAAACAAACCAAGTATCTGGTCTTTAAGGAAACGGCATTATTGTTTGAATTAAAACTCAACAGACAATGTTACAAATCTCTATTGGTAACCGCTGAGGACAACATCAGAATCAAAAGAGTGATGGACAGAGACCATAAAACTTACCGTGAGGTGGAAGCTGTAATGGAGAAACAAATGTCTGAGAAGGATAAAATCAAAATAGCAGATTGCATCATCTACAACAATACCAATCTGGAAGAATTAAAAGAACAGACAGAAAAAGTCATCTTTGCTATTGAATAAATAAAAAACTCGTTAGAAGTATTTCTAACGAGTTTTTTTATGCACATTTTTCTCTATCAGAAAATGATAGTCAGATTCATCTTATTCTTTTATGAATTTCTTCTGTGTAGTCTTACCGTTATCGTCAATATCAATTACATATACTCCATTAATCAGCTTACCAACATTAATCTGATTATTTAGGAGAATTCCATCAGCAATCACCTGACCTACGGCATTGTAAATCTTATATTTCGCTCTTTTGCTAATATTTTTCACAAACAATACTGAACTTACAGGGTTAGGATAGATCAGAACCTCGTCCTGATTGATAGGATTAGCGCCAACCTTTTTAGAAATCCTTACTGAATAATCTTCTACTTCTCCATTCTTAAAGCTCAGACAGTTCACAGGAACTCCATCTCTTTCCATGGCCACTCTCATTACTACATATTTGTAGTCTGTCATACTTACAAAGGCATCTACTGGTACATTGAATTTACCTGATACCGGGCTTGTTGTATTGGGAGGTGAAGTAAACACTCTTTCGTTAACGTCAAATTCTCCGTTTCTGTTGAAGTCAATCCATACTGCAATTCCTTCATTATAAGTATTTCCTGTCCATTTCTTCTCAATAATGATTTCATTATCGGTAGATCCCTGGATCAGCTCGATGAATGTTTTAGGAACTCCTGTGTAATCTGTATAAGTAGAAGCTCCTGATTCATTTTCCATCACATTCTTACCGTTTGGTTTCACGGTTACTTTAGAAATATGCTCTCCTATAGAACTTCCTGAATTCATTTTACAATACGTTACTGTAGGAGTGGTAAAGTAATAAGGTGGAGTGAAAGTTCCAGGGATACTGTTACAGATATTGGCAACCTGCATTTCATATTTAGTAAGTTCCGATAATCCTGTCAATATATAAGTATTGGTAGGGACCTGAATATTCGTCCAACTTGGAATTCCTACTTTTCTATATCTCAGAATATAAGTAGCCCCAGGAAAAGGATCCCACTTAATCTCTGCAGATGTTGGAAACAGCTGGGTAATAGTCAACCCTGGTGGAGGAAGTTCACAAATTCTCTCTGTTGTAAACACCACAGGATTCGAATATGAATTCCAGATGTTTTCTCCAAAACATCTGTTGGCAATCTGTACTTCATAAGTAGTATATGGATCAAGATTTCCAAGGGTATAGGTATTGAGAGGTGCTGCAGGCAGATTAATTTCCGGATTTGGCCATCCTGTACTTCCTACCTTTCTCCAACGCATTTTATAGGCTACTCCTGCTACACTTGGTGTCCAGGTAATTAATGCAGAATTTACTGTAATGCTTCCAACCGTTACATTTGGAGGAGTAGGATCACATCTTGTCGTGAATGTTTTAATAGGAGTAAATGTTCCTACAGAAGCACCACAATTGGCAGCAATCTGAACCTCATAGGTGGTAGATGGCAATAAATTATTCAGTGTATAAGGGGTATCAATAAGGTAAATATCCGTCCATGCTGTTGTCCCTAATACCCTGTATTGTAAAAGATAGCTAAGGTTATCGGTTGCAGCAGTCCAGCTTATAATAGCTGAATTGTGTGTAACCGTATTAAATGCAAGCCCAGTTGGAGTAGCTGTACTGCAGGGTCTTAATTTCACAACATAATCTTCCACTTCTCCATCAACGATATTCTGACACATAACAGGAGCACTTGTCTTGCGTAAAGCCACTCTCATAGTCGTTGTTAGTGGTCCAGAATAGGCATTGGCAGGAACAGCAAAAGTTGCGGTAACAGGGGTAGTAGGATTCGCTGCGGAAATAAGAATTCTTTCTGAATTATCAAATTGTCCATCCCTGTTAAAATCAATCCAGGCAGTCACAGCAGTATTAGTGGTCACTCCATTCCAGCCTTTCGCTACTGAGATCTTATTATTGACGGAGCCTATTTCCAATGTGATTCTTGTATCAGGAGTTGTATAGTTGGTATAATTATTCTGTACGGAAGTATTATTCATTACCGGCAGCCCAGGATTGACAGAAGTCACCGTTACATTTGAAATATGTTCATTGGTACCTGTACCTGTCATTGGACAGTATGATAATATTGGCGTAGTAAATTGTTGTGATGCAGAAAATCCACCCTGACTATTATTGCATATTGTGGCAACCTGAACTTCATACTTAGTATCCTCTGTAAGGCCCGGAATTGTATAGTTATTTCCCGGTGCCAACACAGGGTTTACGGTCGTCCATGCTGTAGTTCCTACTTTTCTATATCTTAATGCATAGGTTGCTCCTGTGGTGGTTGCCCAAGATACATTGGCAGAATTTGGTGTCAGATTGGTAATCGTAATGTTGGTAGGTGCTACATTTGTACATGCTGCAAGATCTATGAGTTTAATGGCATAGTCTTCTACTTCGCCATTCGAGAAAGAACCACATGCAGCAGGACTGCTTATATCCCGCATTAGAACACGCATTCTTGTAGTAAGAGGTCCTGTATAAGCTGTAGCAGGTACCTGAAACTGAGCTGTTATGGGGGTTATCTGACTGTTGGTTCCATTAAGAACTCTTTCAGTCGTTTCGAAGACTCCGTTTTTATTAAAATCGATCCAGACACTTACGGCTTTGCTGCTCAGAGCAGCCGGCCATGATTTGGAAACTGATATATTATTATTGTTAGTCCCGCGAACCAATGTTATTAATTTTGCCGCATCGCCCGAATAATCTGTATAATTATTAGCTCCCGAATTATTACTCATTGTATAGGAACTTGTTGCAGCTACTGTTACATTGGAAATATAACCGTCATTGGCGTTACTTGAAGTGGCAGTACAATAAGGGGTCATGAAAACCGTAATGGCAGAGAAATTTCCAGTTACTCCTGCACAGATATTGGCGATCTGGATTTCATAATGCGTACCGGCCGTGAGCCCGTTAATGGTTACTGTATTAACCGTCGGATTAGGGGTAACGGTAGTCCATACAGTAGTTCCTGCTATGCGATAACGCACAATATAGGTTGCATTATAAGAAGCATTCCATGCAATCGTTGCGGTTGCCTGTGTAACAGTTGTAACAGAAACTCCTCCAGGAGCATTGGTACTACAGATCGGTAAAGTATTTATCGGAGCATTTCCAATGGCATAAAATACATTATTAACAGCACTTACCCTAATCTTAGCAGTTCCCCCCACAGTAAGAGGAAAAGGGCTGAAATCCAGGGATTCAGATCCGTCATTAGGTGTTGAGGCTGATACTACATTCCAGGTTACGCCATTATCTGTTGTAAAATCTATCTTCACATTGGGAGCATTATAAGGTGCCGTATTGGTATTCACCACATCCCAGACTACATTGGTAGGCCCGTTGTTATAAACAGTAGTCGGATTCACCTTGAACGGCCCTTCATTTCCTACAGTAATGGTCTGAACTGCGAACTTCGTCTGCTGTTGAGTGGCAATAGGGCTATTATCCCTTACTGTAACCGCAAAATTGGTCGATCTTGGTACAGTGGAAACAGCTTCCCAGAGATTATTGGAATTATTTAAAACTCCCGCCAGCACTGAAGATAATCTTGGAAAATAACGTGTGGGATTTGCAGATGGAAACATAGACCTGAATGAAGGTCCTGCATCTGTATTCCCTAAATTAACCGCATTGATGGAAACGTTCATATTATCAACTTGTTCCCAGGTGTAGGTCATAGGATCATTTTCAGGATCTGTAGCTGAGGCTGTCAAAACAAAAGCTGTTCCTTTAGGAATAGTATAGGTAGGTAATGCCGCAATTACCGGAGGATTATTGGTGGTCGGAAGCTCTACATCACAAGTAGCCGACACTAAGACAGCCTGCACCTGATCTATGGTTCCTTTAAAGAAATAAGCATCAGATTTTTGCTGCACATTAAAGGTTGTACCTGCAGGAGGAGTAACTCCCTGTGCGTCTGCTACACCGGCATAAGCCATAATTGTGGTTCCTGAAGCAGGTTCCATTTGTACCGGACCTCCTTGGTTCTGATAGGAAAATGTATGATACCCTCCCAATTGATGCCCCATCTCATGAGCGACAAAATCAATATCAAATGAATCTCCCTGTGGAATTCCATTGGATGGAGAAGTAATCCCAGATCCTTTACCTTGTGGCTGAGCTGTTGAAGGGTCCCGGCATATACACCCTAAACATCCTGCATTTCCTCCTCCTCCTGAAGCTCCGAATAAATGCCCTATATCATAATTTGTATTTCCTACATTTGCTGTTAAGGTTTGCTGCAATTCTAAATTCCATGAGTTGGGTACTCCGCCTCCCGGTGTTACTGAAGTGTAGGGATCTGAAGCAGCGTTTGTGTAGATTACATTGGGATAATTCTGCAGATTCATATGCAATGCAAAATCTTTTTCAAAAACCCCATTCACTCTGGTAAGTGTTGCATTGATTGCCGTTAATGCTCCGGCAACTGTTCCGCCAAAAAATTGAGTATATTCTCCAGTCACAGACATGGCCAGTCTTAATGTTCTATATTTTTTGTCAGAAGATTTAGCAAAATTCGCAGGCTGGTTTTTAAAAGATTGCCCTTCTTTGTAAAGCTTTTCTATTTCATGTTTGTCAATTTCCTTTTCTTCAGTTGAGCAAACAAATCCTGCTTTACCATTTCCTGTTTTAGGATAAACACGGTAAATTGTTTTTCCTCCATTAGCCGGCTCAATAAACTCAGACCCTCCTTCTTTCATAATCATTGACTGAAAGTCATTAGGAGCTAAACTGAATCTAAGGTATTTTCCAGGATCGTCGATTCCTATTCCAACATAAGAACCCAACTTGTATTGATCTGCCAGTTCTTTCACTACAACCGGAAAACTATACACGGAAAATTTTTCTACTCTCCCGTCCAGAGTTGGTAAAGATATAATAACAGGTTTTGCATTTTTCCCTGTTTCCTGCGCATTCTCCAATTGAGATCTTAGCAGTGAAATGTCTAAAGAATAATAGCTGTTAGTTTGTGAGCCATCTTTAATTGTTTTTCCGTCAGGTACTATGGGAGTCCATTGTGCATGTACTATTGCGAACAAATAAAGGAAAAAGAAAGAAATAAAAGTTTTCTTCATAATTTTTCTTAAAGATTTGTATTAATTTCACGAAAATAAACATTTACATATCAATAAACAATACATTTCATGATTTGATTACAAACTTCGCAATAAAAACAACAAAACAATTAAAAATATTAATTGTTTCATATGAAATCAATGAATAAATTCGAAATATGATGATAAATGGACAAATAAGACAAAAAAATAAGCCTCCATTCCTGGAGGCTTATTCTATCTGAAATTTAGCTTATTATTCTTTGATAAATTTCTTTTGAACAGTTTTGCCGTTATCATCGATATCGATTACATAAACACCATTAATCAATTTGCTTACGTTGATTTGGCTATTCAATAGGATACCGTCTGCGATTACCTGTCCGGCAGCATTGTAAATTTTATATTTCGCTCTTTTGCTGATATTTTTAACAAACAATACTGAACTTACCGGGTTAGGATAGATCATCACTTCAGTCTGGTCAAGAGGGTTAGCGACTACTTTCTTAGAAATTCTAACGGTATAGTCTTCTACCTCTCCATTCTTAAAGCTCAGACAGTTCACAGGAACTCCGTCTCTTTCCATTGCCACTCTCATTACTACATATTTGTAGTCTGTCATACTTACAAAGGCATCCACTGGCACATTGAATTTACCTGATACCGGGCTTGTTGTATTTGGAGGTGAAGTAAAGACTCTTTCGTTAACGTCAAATTCTCCGTTTCTGTTGAAGTCAATCCATACCGCAATTCCTTCATTGTAAGTATTTCCTGTCCACTTCTTCTCAATAATGATTTCATTATCGGTAGATCCCTGGATCAGTTCGATGAATGTTTTAGGAACTCCTGTGTAATCTGTATAAGTAGAAGGTCCTGATTCATTTTCCATCACTTTCTTACCGTTTGGCTTCACAGTTACTTTAGAGATATGTTCTCCTATCGAACTTCCTGAATTCATTTTACAATAGATTACAGTAGGTGTTGTAAAGTAGTATGGAGGAGTATAATTTCCTGGTGTACCATTACAGATATTTACAACCTGCATTTCATATTTCGTTAATTCTGAAAGACCTGTCAGGACAATATTGTTAACCAATGTAGGAACTTCTGTCCAGCTAGGAATACCTACTTTTCTATATCTAAGCAGATAGGTTGCTCCTGGGAAAGGATCCCATTTGATCTCTGCTGATGTTGGTAACAATTGAGTAATCGTTAATCCCGGAGGCGGAATTGTACATATTCTTTCTGTAGTAAATACTTTAGGGTTAGAATAGGTATTGGTTGTACTTTCTCCGTTACATTTGTTAGCAATCTGTACTTCATAAGTAGTATATGGCTCTAAAGGAGTTACACTTCCTAATACGTAAGTATTGGTAGGAGGGTTAGGTAAACTAACAGTAGTCCATGTTGATGTACCTACTTTTCTCCATTGCATTGTATAAGTCGCACTTGCAACAAGTGGAGACCATGTAACCAATGCAGTTGTTGGTGTAATATTAGTTACCGTTACATTCGGAGGAGTAGGATCACATCTTGTTGTGAATGTCTTGATAGGAGTAGCTGTACCTACAACATCTCCACAGATTGCAGCGATTTCAACTTCATACGTCGTAGCCGGAGTAAGTCCGTTGATCGTAAGATTCGGCAGGTTATTTAATAATGCTGAAGCATATACCACTGTCCATGCTGAAGTTCCCGCTACTCTGTATCTTACTACATAGCTTACTCCTGCTCCTGTAATATTAATCGTTACAGAATTATGGGTAGGCGTGAAAACAGGTGTATTTGGAATGGCATTACTACAAGGTCTGATTCTTACTCTATAATCTTCTACCTCACCGTCTACTGCGTTAGCACATAAAACAGGAGAACTTGAACGCTTCAGTACCACTCTCATGGTAGTAGTTAATGGTCCTGTATAAGCTGTAGAAGGAACTGCGAATGTAGCGTTAACAGGCGTAGCTGTACTGGCTGCAGAAAACAGAATTCTCTCTGTAGTATTATCAAATACTCCATCTCTGTTGAAATCGATCCAAGCAGTAACAGCATCGTTTCCTGTTGAAGCATTCCAACCTTTCGCTACAGAGATTTTATTATTTTGAGAGTTAACATCTAAAGTAATAAGAGTCTCAGGCGTTGTATAACTGATATAATTAGTCTGTACTGAAGTATTATTCATTGGCGGTACCCCAAGGTTTGAAGAAGTAACAGTTACATTTGAAATGTGATCGTTAGTTCCGGAACCGATCATCGGACAATAAGACAACGGTGGTGTTGTAAATGTCACGGATGTTGAGTAGCTACCTGTAGAAGTTCCACACTTCGTAGAAACCTGAACCTCATAAGTCGTCTGCTCTGTAAGACCAGGAATTGTATAATAGTTCTGACCTGCAGGCAAAGTAATAGACTGCCAAGCGCCAGTTCCTGTTCTCCATCTTATTGTATAAGTAGCTCCTGCTGATGATACCCATGATACTGTAGCAGTAGTAGCTGTAAGGCTGTTAACCGTGATATTGGTTGGAGCCGCTGTTGTACAGTTCTGAGGATCTACAAATCTTACTGCATAATCCTCTACCTCTCCTTCAGAGAAAGATCCGCAGGCATCAGCATCACTATAATATCTCATCGCTACACGCATACGGGTGGTAAGGTTTCCTGTATAAGCATTGGCAGGTACAGCAAAATTAGCAGTTACCGGAGTTGTATTATTATAAGTCGTATTCAGGATTCTTTCGCCTATTTCAAAAATTCCGTTTCTGTTGAAATCGATCCATGCAGCAACCCCATAAGAAGAAGTAGAACCTGGCCAGTATTTGGTAACCGAAATTTTATTGGTATTAGGTGTACCTCTTTCAAGGATAACCAATCTTGTAGCATCTGTACTATAATCTTTGTACCCATCCGATCCTGAATTACTTACCATAATTGGAGCATTGGTTGGAGTTACTGTTACATTGCTGATATATCCACTTGTAGAGGTATTCCCTGTAGGACTTGATGTACAATAACTAAGAGTAGGAGTAGTAAAGTTCACACTAGCAGAGAATGCTCCTGTAACGCCGCCACATACCGTAGCGACCTGTACTTCGTAAGCTGTTCCATCTATTAAGTTTGAAAGCAATAGGCTGCTCGCTAATGTTGTATTCACAGGAATTGTTGTCCATGTAGTTCCCGCTACCGTTTTGTACCTTACTACATATGTAGCTCCTATCGCAGGAACCCAGCTTACAAGAGCTGTACCTGCTGTAACGTTTGACACTGCAATATTAGTTGGAGGTGCTGTACTACATGGTTGTAATGCAATAACATTTAATGTATAATCTACATAATTCCCATAAGGTGCAGGACCGCAGGCCGTAATATTTCCTGAATAAGATGTTGCAGTTCTTACTCTATAATTTCCTGGTGGCGTTGTTGATGGGATCGGAATTGTTGCAGTAGCTGTAGCAGCATAACTTGTAGTTGCAAGAATTGTCTCCCCCGGATCATTAAAGCTCATGTTATTATTCCAGTCAATCCACACATAATAATAGAAAGAGCTAAAGCTGCTAGGCATAGAGCTCGCAAGATTCATCGTTAGTGTAGCTGAAGGTATAGCCGAAAAAGGAGCATTAGAATTAACGTATGCTGTATAGGAATTTGCAGTATAACCTAAGTTTGCAATACCTCCTGTAGTCGTCACATTGTTCAGATAATACTGAGTTGAAGTAGACCCTGCTGTTGGTGTACAGTATGCTGTAAATACAGATATAGGACCTACCCACCAGCTTTTGGTTGTAGCATCACATTTTGCTCTTACCCAGATATAATAGGTTGTACTTGGGTTTAATGGAGAAATTGTCGCACTTGTTCCCGTCGTCACTGTTTGTGATGGCGGAGTACCTGCTGTCGGAGCAGTACTTGAAGTACTGTAATAGATTTCATATCCACCTGCAGGAGCTGGGTTAGGTGCAGTCCAGCTGATCCCCGCACTCGTTGGTGTAGCAGAGTTTAAGGTCAATGCCCCAAGAGGGACGCATGCTGGTGGCGGTCCAAACGTCAGTCGAACATTCGGTCTGTTATTGGTTACTGTACCAACATCCGTAGGAGGGTTACTATCCCCCTGAATATACATATGCATAGAAGTAGCACTGGAATAGGTAAAGGCATTTCCTGCCAATGGTCCTGTTCCATAACCTCCAAAACTGGTCTCCACTAATACCATCAGGTTATCTGACCCGTTATAGTAAAAGGGATTTTGCAGTGTAATGGTATTCCATCCTACCGGCATATTATTTAAAGTTCCATCATACACTAAAGAGGCACCAGAAGTTATACTGGCCCAGTTTTGTGAAGAAATGGTATTTGCGGTACTTGGCACAGCTTTCAGATAAACCTTTACCGGAAGGCTAAAACTTGTAGCTGCTGTAGCGTTCCATGCCACAGAAAGAACGCTTCCTCCTGCGGGAAGATTGATTTCCGAAGCGGTATAAAGAGATGCGGATCTTTCAAATCCGTAATACCCACCCACAGGATATCTTTGAGTAGAGGTCCCTGTACCAATCGTAACTGTTTGTGCCTGCATGAGTAGTCCGAAAACTATACAGAGCATTGTTATGAGCGGCTTAAATGGCCGACTCATTTTACCGAGTAAAAATACACTCATATTTTTTAAAATTTAATAATGAAATACTAGTAAAAGTAATGATAGAGTTCTATCTACGGGATTTCGAATATACTTTTGAAACATCCCTATTTACAGACAAATCTGTATTAAAAAGTAATTTTTATTCCATACGCTATTATTTTAACAATTACACAAATCTAATCATTTTTTCATTATAACATATTCATTAAACCATTTTTTTTGTAAAAATTAAACAATATATCACTTTATGCATTAAATAAATAAATCCCCGACAATGCCGGGGATTTAGTAAAATTTAAAGATTATCTTTATTTTTTGATGAATTTGGACTTGAATTGCTCGTTGCCCTTATCCTCTATTGTAATTATATATCCGCCTTTAACTAAAGTTGAAACATTAACTTTTCCATTATTGATATTTCCACTATTTACCAATTGTCCGGCAGCGTTATAAATTTTGTAAGCTGCTTTATCTGAAACTTTTGTTACATTTAAAACATCAGCCGCAGGGTTTGGATAAATCTGAATACCATTATTTTTAAGGTCTGTTTCTGAAGTAGAAAGAGATGCTGGTGAAATCACAACATTGTAGTCTTCAATTTCTCCGTAATAGAAATTAGTACCACACAGGTAACTGTTTGGAAGCATACCTGCACTACCAGGACCTGTATAGAATACTACTGCTCTCATTCTTAATGCCTGATTTTCCACAGCACTAGCAGGAACAGTAAATGTTGATGAGAACAGAGGCGTTCCCGCAGTTGTAACAGGAACATTCAATACAGCTTCTTCGTTTTCAAAAATTCCGTTTTTATTATAATCTATATAAACAGCAACTACGTCATTAGCATCTGCGCTTCCTACAGATAAGCTAAGAGGATACGATACTCCTTTTGTCAGGTTGATCTGAAGAGAAGGGTTTGTAGTAAAGTTTGTATATGTAGATTCTGTTGAAGTATTGTTAACATTCGCTACCGTAATATTTGAAATATACTCTCCATCTGTAAGAACTGTTTCAGCATCACAATACGTAACAACAACTGTACTAAAGTTAACTGATGCAGAATATGCTCCAACAGTATTTTCACAAACTAAGGCTACCTGTACTTCATAAGTTGTTCCATCTACCAAACCATAGATGTTAACAGCTGAATATGGTGAATTTATTTCTGTCCATACAGCAGAACCTACTTTTCTGTAACGTACTTTATAAGTAGCTCCTGTGTAAGCCATCCATGAAATACTTGCTGCTGAAGTACTGATATTGCTTACCACTACGTTTGTAGGTGCTGAACTGTTACATGGAGAAAGAGGCGTTAACGTAACTGCTCCTACTGTGTAGAAAACATTTCCGATTGCTGAGATTCTTACTTTAATTGTTTGTCCGCTCAATGAAGAAGGGAATGTAAAGTTTTCAGACCCGTCATTAGGTGTTGAAGCAGCTAATACAGTCCATGTTGTTCCATTATCGGTAGTATAGTCAATTTTAACATTGGATACGTTGTAAGGAGCAGCATTGGTATTCGAAACAAGCCACTGGATTGGTGTAGGTGTATTCACATCAGCATATTGACTTGCTAATTTGAAAGGCCCTTGATCTCCTACAACAATTGTCTGCACTCCAAAAGCAGTCTGTTGCTGCTGAACGTTTGGACTATTATCTCTTACTGTTACTGCAAAGTTGGTAGTTCTTGGTATTAATGATACCGATTCCCATTTATTATTCGCATTGTTCAGTATACCACTCATTACAGATGTAAAGTCAGGGAAATATCTTGTTGGATTAGATCCCATAAATTTAGATCTGAATGATGCACCTGTAGCAGTAGTTCCTATATTATTTTTATCAATAGGTGCCGCAGCATCATCTACTTCCTCCCAAACATAACTAAGTGGATCATTTTCAGCATCCGTAGCAGAAGCTGTTAATACAAATGCAGTTCCTCTTGGAATATTATACGTTGGTAAAGCTGCAATTACAGGAGGATTATTGGCAATCGGAGTTTCAACATCACAAGTTTTTTCAATTAGATTCTCCTGAATCTGATCAATACTTGCAATATGGAAATACGGATCAGAATGTTGCTGAACATCAGTCAATGGTCCTGTAATTCCCGCATATGCCATAATAGTAGAACCTGAACCTGGTTCCATATTTACCCCTGATCCTTCAACATCAAATGAGAATGTATGGTTAGCTCCTAGCTGGTGTCCCATTTCGTGAGCTACATAATCGATATCAAAGTTATCTCCTGATGGTGGATATGTTGCAGAAGCGTTCACAGATCCTGTAGCAGGAGAAGTAATTCCTGATCCTTTTCCTTTTGGAACCTGTGTAGTAGGATCTATACATACGCAACCAATACATCCAGCGTTACCTCCACCTCCTGAAGCACCGAATAAATGCCCAAGATCGTAGTTAGTATTTCCTACAATATTTGTTAATTGTGTTTGCAATGCTGTATTCCAGCTAGCTGGCGGCTGATTAGCGTTAGATACCGTAGCATACGGATCTGTAGCAGCATTCGTAAAAATAAGACTCGGATAACTTAATACATTTAAGTGTAATGCGAAATCTTTTTCAAACACTCCGCTTACTCTTGTTAATGTATTGTTGATTTGCGTCCATGCTCCGGAAACACCTCCGAAGAACGTTGTATATTCACCAGTTACAGACATCGCTACTCTGATAGTTCTGTACTTCTTGTCAGAATTTTTAGCAAAGTTGGTTGGCTGGTTGGTAACAGCCTGTCCTTTTTTCAATAGATGATCGATCTGCTTTTTGGCACCCGGACTTTCTTCGGTAGAACATACGAATCCGTTAGGATTTTTCATCGTTTTAGGATGTACTGAATATACAGACTTATCTGTAGTAGCAGGCTCAATAAATTCGTATTTCCCTCCATTCATGACCATTGTCTGAATTTCTGTTGGCGAAACACTAAATCTTAAATATTTGCTTGGATCTTCAACACTTGTTCCCACATAAGAACCCAGCTGATATTGATCAGCAATATCTTTTGCCAATACCGGAAAGCTAAATACTTTAAATTGTTCTATTTTCCCATCCAGATTAGGAAGAGAAATAATAACCGGAGCAGCATTAGGTCCCATCTCCTGAGCATTTTTCAATTGAGATCTTAGTAAAGCTAAGTCCAATTTATAATACCCATTATCTCTTACACCAGATCTCTCTACTGTAAATGTCCCTCTTTTTTTGCTGTCTACTTTGTTAAATGAAGTTGGCGTCCATTGTCCGAACACTGCTCCACCTATAAAAGTACACACTAAGGCAGTAAATACTCTTTTCATAAATTAAAACACAATTATAATTTCCGCCAAATATAACCATTTTATAAATCAAATAAATAAAATAACTTAATATTTTTAATACATTACACATAATAATACTATTCATTAAAAAAAATACAAACTCCAGAATATCCTGAAGTTTGTATTTTACATATCTTAAAAGCAAAGAATATATATTTCTAAAACTTATATGCCAAATTCCATGCAAAGCCCATATTGAATTTTGAAGAGCTTCTTCCGAATCCCGGAACAATCATAGGATATATATCATCTTGTTTGGAGGTGTATACCATATATCTTGGCTGAAGATTTACATCTATATAGAAATTGGAGCTGAATAACTGAACCCTGCCTCCCAATGTACCTTCCAACCAAAAGGAAGACTGAGATGAAGATGGGAAAGCTTCTGAAAAGTTACTTCCTCCAAATCCACGCACAGGAATAGCCATATACTCCTGATTATAGAATGCCCCGGCAACTTTTCCGCCTACATAAAACCCGTTGAATTCATTCTCGGCATCTTTTGCCAGCATATAAAATGCGCCCAGTTTCACAAATGGTCCGTTAGCCTTAGCATCATAACCGTTCTTCTGGTATATATTTTTCTCAAAACCTGCTTCTGCAATGGCGTGAACATTTTCTTTCACCTTTGAAGAAATAAATCCCTGATACAACTTTCTATCTGAGAAGAATCCCATACCGGTATTCAACACGTCAAAACCAACCATAAAGTTCGGCTCGTATTTCCAATGTTTCTTTTGGTCTTCTTTTTTCTCTTGCTTATCCTGTGCCCAGCTTATTATTCCTAATAAACTAAAAAAGAAGGATAAGATTAGTCTTGTCTTCATTCTCTATTTGATTTTGTCCGTTTTCCACGCTAACAACAGGAGTAGGTGTTATTAGTTCTGAAGTTAAATTCTCATAAGATTTTTTGATCCCACATCCCGGAGATACATACGTTGACTTGGTGGTGTACTTCACTCTTACCTGAGATTCCGGTCCTTTAAGTCTGGTTTTAAAATACACATCCGTATAAGGAGAATCATCTACCCTTAAAGGAATAAGTCTTGAGTCAATATTTGCAAGTTTTCCTAACTCTACTTTTCCAGAACCATAATCTACTGATACATAAAGCGTATCTATAGTAGTTAACTTTCCACTTCTTTTGAAAGCTACTTTCATTCTTGGAGTTCCTTCTCCGCTTTCACAAATATCATCATCTCCTCCACAAGAGAAAAGCAGTCCTAAAAAACAGATTGCTATGAGTAATTTAAAATACTTCATATTAAGATTTGAAATTCAAATTTAAATAATTTTATTTTTTTACCAGTAAGGCAATATTCTCAACATGATGCGTCTGTGGGAACATATCTACAGGTAAGATTTTGACAACATTATAATGATCTTTCATCAGTGCCAGATCTCTTGCCTGCGTTGCTGAATTACAGCTTACATAAACCACCTTCTCAGGAGAAAGCTTTAAAATCTGCTCTACTACCTTCTGGTGCATTCCGTCTCTTGGCGGGTCTGTAATCAGTACATCTGCTTTCGGATGGTTTTCCAGGAACTCATCATTGAAAACATTTTTCATATCACCACAGTAGAAAGTACAGTTAGTAAGTCCGTTCAATTCTGCGTGCTCAATAGCTGCATCAATAGCTTCCTGAACGGATTCTATACCTATTACCTGTTTTGCATTTCTTGCCACATATTGAGCAATAGTACCTGTTCCTGTATAAAGGTCATATACCACTTCATCTCCTTTCAGATCAGCAAATTCCAAGGTTTTTCTATATAATTCTAAAGCCTGCTTATAATTGGTCTGGAAGAAAGATTTCGGTCCTATTTTAAACTTCAGCCCATCCATTTCTTCCATCAGGAATCCTTCTCCGGAGTATACTTCAATATCCAGATCATAAATGGAATCATTCTGCTTTGAATTGATTGCGTATACTAATGTTTTAATCTGTGGGAATTTTTCTAACAGGAATTCAAAAAGTTTCTCTCTGTTTTCTTTTTCTTCTCTGTACAACTGGAAAAGCACCATCCATTCCCCTTTAGAGTTCTGTCTCATCATCAGCGTTCTCAGAAATCCTTCATGATTCCTTACATCAAAGAAATCTAACCCGTTATCTACCGCATAGTTTTTCACTGCCAGACGAATGGCATTGGAAGGATCTTCCTGCAGGAAACATTCTTTAAGGTCCAGAATCTTACTCCACATTCCCGGAATATGAAATCCTAATGCATCTTTACTTCCGAAATTTTCTTCAGAGCTTATTTCGTATTGAGTAAGCCATCTTGCATTGGAGAATGAAAACTCCATTTTATTTCTGTAAAAATACTGCTCTTTTGAACCCAGGATTGATACGGTTTCAAAGTCTTCAATTCCGCCGATTCTTTTAATATTATTGTATACTTCTTCCTGCTTGAAGTCCAGTTGTTTTTCATAGCTCATATTCTGCCATTTACAACCACCACAGGTACCGAAATGAACACATTTAGCATCCACTCTGTAAGGAGATTTTTCAAGTATTTCAATGGCTTCACCTTCGAAATATTTCGACTTAGCTTTCTTCACTTTTACATTCACAATATCTCCTGGAATTGCTCCTGAAACCATCACAGCTTTTCCTTCTTCTGTCCGTCCTATTGCCACACCTTTTGCACCGGCAGTCAATAGCTTTATATTTTCAAGAATTAAATCTCTTTTTTTCTTCCTACTCATTTTAAAATTTTCTATTTTCCTAATTGAAACGATTACGTTCCGGTTTGCAAAAATACAATAAAAAAAACCTTATCCGAAGATAAGGTTTCTAACTATATGAAAGTTTATTATTTTGTTTTAGCCGGTTGAGGATTGGCAGGCTGTGGAGCAGCTTGCTGTACAGAAGGATCAATCTGCAGCTGAGGCGACATCTGCTGCGCAGAAGGGTCTACTTTTGGTGCTGAAAGTCCTGTAAGTTTATCCAGAATTGTTACCAGTTCCTGCTCTCCTAAGTTAACGAAAGATCTGCTGGCAATTTTACCGTCTTTATCAACAATTACAAAGCAAGGTAATTTGAACCCGTAAACACCATATTTTTTAGCAATATCAGATTCCATTCCTTTTTCACCGTATACATTCACTCCCTGAATACCTTTCAGTAAAGAGTTACTTGTTTTCACAAACTGATCTTTAGTATCGTCTACATTTACAAATACAAAGTTCATTTTAGACTTGTAGAAGTTCACCACTTCTTTCAATACAGGGATTGTAGCCTCACCGATATAAGGATTCCATGAAGCGTAGAAGAATAACATATAAGGTTTTCCTTTGTTTTCAGAAAGCTGATACGCTTTTCCGTCCTGCTTTACCAAAGCTGCTTCAGGAGCTGCCTCTCCGATCTTAAGTCCTGTAATAGCCATCTGCATTTTCAACAGATCGCTTTTGATAGTAGCATCTTTAATATCTGTATCGATCAGTTTTTTGATCTTGTCAATATTCTTAGCCGGAGTAGTAGGGTGAATATCTGCCTGAGCCATTACAAATGCCAAAAGGTAATCTTTTGCCGTCTGAGAAAGGTCTTTTTGAGTTTTCAAATACTGAGCAAACATGTCTGAAGTTGTAATATCTTTTTTCCCTTTGCTGTTTGCTTCTGCATATTTCTGGAAATCGGGAGTCATTTTCACAAGAAGATACTGTCTGTAAAGAGGAATAGTCTTCACCATTGCATCTTTATCGTTATCCAGTTTCGTCTCATAATCTGTAAGAGCTTTTGAAGCTTTGTAAGATGGATTTCCTGACATTGGACCATGAGACATTTCGTAGTTTGCAAGCAGGTTAAGAATAGTCACCTTAGCATCATTCTTTTTCCATGCTAAAAGTCCTTTGCTAGGATTGTTTTTCTGAGCAAGGTCATCGATATTTTTATTAATATCAGTTTCCACTTTCTGCATTCCTTTTACGAATGTAGCTTCGTCTCCAGACATTAAAGCCCCCAAGTTCACTTTAGCTCCGTATTCTCCTAAAAATTTCTGAGTAGCTGCAAGGAAATCATTATTCTTTTTAGCATCACCCGTGATAACATACTCGTTAGGGAAAGTCATTGAGTTTCCTGAGATGTTCACTTTCTGTCCACCCTCAAGGTAGATCAGGTTTTGTTTGTTGGCATAGTTGATGACATACATTCCATCTTTAGGAGCATCAAAGCTTCCTGAGAAGTTGCCGTCTTTATCTACACCTATATTAATCAAAGGTAAGGTTCCTACTCCTGAAGCTTCTACGAATTCAATTCTTTCTAATGGAGAACCTCCAGTAATTTTTCCTTTTACCTCTACTTTTTTTGAACAAGACATCACGAAAGCTGTGATGATAAACAATAAAAGATATTTTTTCATTTCAATTTTAATATTATACAAAAATAAGCTTTTTAGGGCTTGTTAATTCACACTGATTATTTTTTTTAAAAATTTTATTACAACCCTTCAAAAGGGAGTTTTCAATTGCTTTATCCCACTCAGTTTTATCGGGTAAAAATCGATTGAAATACATTTTGCAATACAATTCAACGACCCTCCAAATATATACTTATTAAATAAAGAATACCAAAGCTTATCAAGAAGTTAACAAATTTTAACAGGAAAATGACCGGTACAAAAAAATCGCCTCCGAAATGAAGGCGATTTTTTATGTATTTGAATCAATTCTATCCTTGATCTACAAGAGCAGCCATGTATTCTCTGTTCATTCTTGCAATATTTTCAAGAGAAATACCTTTAGGACACTCGATTTCGCAAGCTCCGGTATTTGAACAGTTACCGAATCCTTCTTCGTCCATAGCTTTCACCATGTTCAGAACTCTTCTCTTAGCTTCTACTCTACCTTGAGGAAGTAAAGCGAACTGAGATACTTTAGCTCCAACGAATAGCATTGCAGATCCGTTTTTACATGTAGCTACACAAGCTCCACATCCGATACAGGCAGCAGCATCCATTGCTTTGTCCGCATCTTCTTTAGGAACAGGAATAGCATTAGCATCCAGTGTGTTACCTGAAGTATTCACAGAAATGAATCCTCCTGCAGCCATTACTCTGTCGAATGCGCTTCTGTCTACCATCAAATCTTTGATAACAGGGAAAGCAGCACTTCTCCAAGGTTCAATAACGATCGTTTCACCGTCTTTGAACATTCTCATGTGAAGCTGACAGGTAGTGATTCCTGTGTCTGGACCGTGTGCTCTACCGTTGATGTAAAGAGAACACATTCCGCAGATTCCTTCACGACAGTCATGGTCGAAAGCGATAGGTTCTTTTCCTTCGTTAATTAGGTTTTCGTTCAGAATATCCAACATCTCCAGGAATGAAGAATCTGTAGATACATCTGATATTTTATAGGTCTCAAACTGACCTTTAGATTTATTATTTTTTTGTCTCCAAATTTTCAGCGTAAGATGTAAGCCTTTTTTTGCACTCATAATGTTATATTTATAGGTTGGAGATTATTTGTAACTTCTAGTTTTAACCTCGATGTTGTCATATATCAGTTCCTCTTTATGCAATACTTCCGCATTGATATTTTCTCCCTGATATTCCCAAGCCCCGACGTACTTGAAGTTGACGTCGTCTCTTTCCGCTTCTCCATCCGGAGTCGCATGATCCCAACGGAAATGCCCACCACAAGATTCTTCTCTGTTGAGTGCATCGATAGCCATTAATTGTCCTAACTCCAGGAAGTCTGCTACTCTGAATGCTTTTTCAAGCTCAGTGTTCATACCTTCTCCTTCGCCAGGTACTTTTACATTCTTCCAGAAGTCGTTTCTTACTTCTTCGATTTCTTTGATCGCTTCTTTTAATCCTTCAGGAGTTCTACCCATCCCTACTTTATTCCACATAATGTGTCCTAGTTTCTTGTGGAAGTGGTCTACTGAGTGAGTTCCTTTATTGTTGATAAAGAAATCAATTTTATCTTTAATTCCTTTTTCAGCTTCGTTGAACGCTGCTGAATCTGTAGGAATTGCTCCTGTTCTAATATCTGCAGAAAGGTAATCTGCAATGGTGTAAGGAAGTACGAAATATCCGTCAGCAAGCCCTTGCATCAATGCAGAAGCTCCAAGTCTGTTGGCACCGTGATCAGAGAAGTTGGCTTCACCGATTACGAAGCATCCAGGGATTGTAGACTGAAGGTTATAATCAACCCATACTCCACCCATTGTGTAGTGAACTGCAGGATAGATCTTCATTGGAGTTTTGTAAGGATCATCAGCCGTAATTTTTTCGTACATTACGAATAAGTTACCGTATTTCTCCTCAACCCACTTCTTACCAAGATCATAGATCTGCTGATCTGTAGGATTGTGAATATGTTTTTCGATAGCGGCTTCTTTACCTTTTTTGATGATCTCTGTAGAGAAATCAAGGTAAACTCCTTCCTGCGTATCATTATTCTCGATTCCGAATCCAGCGTCGCATCTTTCCTTAGCTGCTCTTGAAGCAACGTCTCTCGGTACAAGGTTACCAAACGCAGGGTATCTTCTTTCTAAATAATAATCTCTGTCTTCTTCTTTAATATTTTCAGGTCTTAATTTACCTTCTCTGATCGCTACTGAATCTTCAATCTTTTTAGGAACCCAGATTCTTCCTGAGTTTCTTAATGATTCAGACATCAAAGTCAGTTTAGACTGCTGAGTTCCGTGAACCGGAATACAAGTCGGGTGAATCTGTACGTAGCAAGGGTTTGCGAAATACGCTCCTTTTTTGTGAATCTTCCATGCTGCAGAAACGTTTGATCCCATAGCATTGGTAGAAAGGAAATATACATTTCCGTATCCTCCTGAAGCGATTACAACTGCGTGAGCAGAATGTCTCTCGATTTCACCTGTTACAAGGTTTCTTGCGATGATTCCTCTTGCTTTTCCGTCTACAATAACAAGATCAAGCATTTCGTGACGGTTGTACATTTTGATTCTTCCTTTACCGATCTGACGGCTCATAGAAGAGTATGCACCTAATAATAACTGCTGACCTGTTTGTCCTTTTGCGTAGAAAGTTCTTTTTACCTGAACCCCACCAAATGAACGGTTATCTAACTGACCTCCGTAATCTCTACCGAAAGGAACCCCTTGGGAAACACACTGGTCAATAATATTTGCAGAAACTTCAGCTAGTCTGTATACGTTAGCCTCTCTTGCTCTATAGTCACCACCTTTGATGGTATCATAGAACAATCTGTAAGTAGAGTCACCGTCTCCCTGGTAATTCTTAGCTGCATTGATCCCTCCCTGAGCTGCAATAGAGTGTGCTCTTCTTGGAGAATCCTGGTAGCAGAACGCTTTTACATTGTATCCTTGCTCTGCTAAAGTAGCTGCAGCAGAACCTCCTGCCAAACCTGTACCTACAACAATAATATCAATCTTATCTCTGTTGTTTGGGGCAACAAGGTTCATATGGTCTTTATGATTTTTCCACTTGTCCTTTAGAGGACCTGCCGGAATTCTTGAATCTAATTTACTCATACTAGTATATTGATATTATTGAGTTATAAAATGATAAACTGCTACGATGATAAATCCTGCAGGGATAAGGATTGAATACCATTTCCCGAAAGCTTTGATCACCGGTGTATATTTTGGATGTCTTGCTCCGATAGACTGGAACGAAGACTGGAATCCGTGAGCTAAGTGTAATCCCAATAAAACAAAAGAGATCACATACAAAGCCACTCTCCAAAGATCTGCAAACTTCTCATGAAGTTCCGGCCAGAAACGCTCAGAATCCGGAGCAATTCCCTGTACATACTTGTAAGTGATTTCATGTAGCCAGAAATCATATAAGTGAAGCGCTAAGAAAGCTAAGATAACAGCTCCGGAAATAATCATATTTCTGGACATCCATGAAGAATTCACAGATGCATTGTTTGCTGCATACTTTACCGGACGCGCTTTATTATTCTTGATCTCAAGCACAAATCCCATTACAAAATGGAAAATTACTGCAAAACCAAGAATAGGCTGCATTAAGAACTGCACAAAAGGATTATAGCCCATGAAGTCAGATGCTGCATTAAATGCATCTTTGTTCAGGACTGATAACAAATTGGTTGTCAAATGCAGTATAAGAAAAATCAGCAAAAACAGAGCTGATAATGCCATAGCGTATTTTCTACCTATCGTAGAACTCGTTAAACCTGCCATATAAGTTTAAATTTGAATTTCCACAAAATTAAGAAAGTTTAACAATATCGAAAAGTGAGAAATCTCACAATTAGACAGTTTGTAATCTTTCTAAATAAGAATTCCGCCCGTTATAAATGCAGGAAAACTACTAAATTAAGAACCCTCATTTCAAATCATAAATCCTATCCCGGAAAACTACTTTTTGAGCAGTGGATGGCAACGCTTTTACTTCAAATACGTTCACCCTTCTTGAAGCACAATAGGGCTTGATAATAAACTGTAAAGTTTTATCATAATCTGCTTTATCCGAAAGCCAGAAACATACTTTAGACCCGTTTTTGACCGAGAAAATCTTATTTCTGCCCAAAGTATAAAAAAGAATCTCTTCTTTCTGATTCTCAAAAGTATTGCTACTGACTCTTATTATTAAAAAAGCCAAAACTGCCATGATTCCCCTCATTATATTTCTAAAATTAAAATTCAGAAGAACAAACCTTAACAGATAGATGATGATGAATACAGAACCTATTTCGACAAGATTCATTGGAATGTTTTCAAAAAACAGAATATCTGCCTGTGCAAACCAATGGATCACTTTCAGCAGAATATGGATCACAAAGTCATAAAATTTACTGATCAGTCCAAAATCAATACTGATCGCAATAAGAGCGGTCATCAGAAAGGAAAATATAATAATTACTTCTGAAAAAGGGACAATGATAAAATTGGCAACGATTGAAATAAAAGAAAACTGATGAAAATAATACAGCACTAAAGGAAGAGTCACCAGCTGGGCAGAAAGTGATATGGTAACGGTATTAAACAATAGCTTTTTCAAATAATGATCTTGCTTAGGAAAATAGTTCAACAGTGGTTGATTCAACCAGAATATTCCCAATACCGCAAGAAAGCTGAGCTGAAATCCCACATCAAAAAACTGCTGGGTATCCAGAATAAGAATAATAAATGCAGATAAAGACAATGAATGCAGCAGATCCGTCTTTCTCTGAAGTAATACTAATATAAAATAGCTACTGAGCATGATGCAGGAACGTAACACAGAGTTTCCAAACCCAATAAATCCCGCAAATAGCCAAATAAAACCTAAACTGAGAATCACAGCGTACTTTCTGAACTTTAGGGGAGCAAAACGCAGCATCAGCAAGTAAAACATACCGAAAATAACCACGATATGAGTTCCGGAAATCGCCAGAAAATGAACAAGTCCAGATCTGTTGAAATCCTTCACAGTATCAGCATCCATACCGGTTCTGTCTGCCAGAATAATTCCTTTTAAAAATTCTTTGGTTCTTGCAGACATTTTTGCACCATCAATTCTTTTAAGGACTTCAAACCTGTATTGACGGACCTTATCTCCTATACTTAAGTCAGTTCGTTCTGCAGAAAAGGGCTCTCCTGACAGATAAATCTGATGTTTAATATTTTTTCGGTTCAAATAACGGGCATAATCAAACTGAAAATCATATTGTGGAGGATAAGGCTGCGTAATAAAAGCCTCCCCTTTGTAATAATGGATAAAATCCAGATCCCGGCTATTTTTAGGAAGATAAAAAACAGCATTAAGGCGTTCGTTTTTGATCTGTGCAATTCCTTCGTATTTTTTATACTTTTCACTTGAGTTCAATTTTTGAGTAATCCGGAAAACAACACTCCCCTTCTCTTTGGAAAAAAGCATAATATCTGGTGAAGTGGTATTATAAAAATGAGCAACAATTCCTGAACAAAAGAACAACAGCCCTAGCAAATAGGCTCTTATGACATGTAAAAAATAAGATCGAAAAAAAAGAAGACTAAAAACCACTCCTCCAGTCAACATTACAGAATAAACAAATCTATCGGACAATACAATCTGATCCTGAAAGACAATTCCAAGAATAAAACATAGGGTCAGAATAAAGAGGGGTTGTTTCTGCAATTTTTCATCAATTATTTCACTAAAATATGAAATTAATTAACTGAGCATCATAACCATAATCACTGATTAAATAACATTCTGCAGATAAAAAGGCCAATAGAACGCCTGATTTTTTACTATTAAAATAAAATTTGGATTTATATTATTTCCCTTTCAGAAACTTATCCATCAACCGTTTGGTTTCTTTGATATAGAACCATGGATCTTTTCCGTAATCTTCGTATTTGAAGGTTCCGGTTTTCTTAGGAATAGCAGGCTCTATCTGAGTCCCTTCGTGCCACTCATTGAATGAAGTTATTCCAATAAAGTCAGGGTTAACTTTGACTGCGGCATCAAACATATTTTCATAATATTTTCCGCCATTTCTGCTTTTAAAATTCGCTTCGTTCCATGGTCTTATCCGTGTATCTGAATACCCCGGTCCTACACAAGGAATAAAAATAAGATGATGATCTTTTGCAAAATTTGCAAGAAATTTCCAGTTAGAAACTGTGCTTCCGAATACAAAGCCTTCACTGGCAAAGTAAGTGTAAAACCCATCAAATCCCGAAGATTCAAAGAAAGCTTCATCATTTTTTTCTACCCACAATCCGATGTACAGTGCATCCAGATTTGTATTTCGCACTGTCTCCGAACCATTTTTCGAAAGTAATTTTGACCATTCTTCTTTGGGAATTTTATAGCTGTCATAAACATACAGCAATGGCTTACCTTCTTTTTTATAAAAAGCATGGTGCGATGAATACGTTTTGATGAGATAGGAAATCTGCTCTTTAAATTCCCTAATATTTTTATAGAATGGCTCTATGTGAAATGCAATTTTTAAATCGAAACGGTCTGCAATATCCAGATATTTTTTCGTGCTTTTATCTGTAAAAGAATCTTTTCCCAACCAGCTTATAACCACTACGCCTACTCCGGATGCTTTGATCATTTTCATATGTTTTTCAATGATCTCTGTATCGTTGGAACTGTAGTTACCCAATTCCGGATAAAAATTGGCACCAATATCAGCCCCTCCTTTATAATGCCCAAGATTATTCCATTTCGGATCTTTCCAATGGGGAAGAATCTCATGATTCCAATGGTAGTAACTGCCATCGGTAGCCGGATTTCCGTACCAGCCATAATAGAATATCTGTACATTTTCTTTATTTTTATTCTGCGCAGCCACGTACGGAAAAAGAAATATGAATGCGATGAATAAGAGGAAACGATTATAATAATTCATGGTTTTAAAAAAGTATTTCAGGGCTTCAAAAACTCCGGTTACAACAGAACTTAAACTTTCAGGATCACATCAGCAGCATGCTCGCTTGCTCCTTTTCCGCCAAGTTTTTTTCTTAAAAGCTCATAATCGCTCAGAACTTGTTCTCTTTTGGTACCCGCCAGTATTTTATGAAGTTCATCTACGAGATTTTTGGTATTCAGATCGTTCTGGATCAGCTCCTTCACCACCTCTCTGTCCATAATCAGATTGACAAGGGAAATATAATTGATATTTTTAACCAGTCTTTTCGCAATGGCGTAGGAAACTTTACTTCCGCGATAGCAAACCACTTCAGGAATATTCAATAGAGCGGTTTCCAATGTGGCCGTTCCGGAAGTAACAAGAGCCGCTTTTGAACATCGTAATAAATCGTAGGTTCTGTTGGAAACAAAATGCACATTATCATCTACATATTTCTGATAAAATTCTTTCGGAAGGCTAGGTGCACCGGCAATGACGAACTGATACTCCTTAAAATGCGGTCTCACGGAAAGCATGATTTCAAGCATTTTTTCCACTTCCTGCTTTCTGGATCCGGGTAAAAGAGCGATGATTTCTTTTTCGTTCAGTCCGTTTTCAGATTTAAAATCCTGAATACTGATGTCCTGAAGGTCAGAAATAGCATCAAGCAACGGATGCCCTACAAAATGAGAATGCACCCCGTGTTTTTTGTAAAAGTCTTCTTCAAACGGAAGAATAACCATCATTTCATCTACATATTTTTTGATGATCTCTACCCTGCCTTCTTTCCATGCCCAAAGCTGTGGAGAGATATAATACACCACTTTGATTCCAAGTTCTTTGGCAAATCTGGCAATCCTTAAATTAAAACCAGGATAATCTACCAGAATCAGTACATCCGGTCTGTTATTCAGAATGTCTTCTTTACAAAATTTGATGTTATTCAGAATTGTTCTCAGGTTCATCACCACTTCCAGAAATCCCATAAAAGCCAAATCTCTGTAATGCTTCACCAATGTTCCACCCTGAGCTTTCATAAGATCCCCACCCCAAAATCTGAATTCTGCAGCCGGGTCTTTCTGTCGTAAGGCTTTCATCAAATTGCTTCCGTGCAGGTCACCGGAAGCTTCTCCTGCAATAATGTAATATTTCATTTCTTCCGAAATCTTATTATTTGTTTTGTATGTCCTTCAAAACCTCAGCTGATACGGCATCATGCGAGATTTCTATGGTAAGGATAGAGAACAAATTAAAATAGATATGATCTTAATTCGTAAATTTGTTCAAAGATAATGATAAAAATGTCAGAAGAATTTGAAATCCGAAATAAAGTTGCCGAAAGCGGGCTTGTGAATTTTGACCTTTCCACTTTACTTCCAAAAGGAGAAAGAAAGGGAATCGATCTTAAAGATTTTCTGTTTCAGGAAATGATCCTGAAGGAAAAAGACTTCCGTGAAAAGGTAGAAGCCATCAATGTTGAAGAATACAAGGATGCTTACATCTACATCTATAATTCTGTGGATACAATCATCCCACTTTGGGCTTATTTTGTCCTTACAGCCAAGCTTACAGATGTGGCTAAAAAAATCGTTTTCGGAAACCGTGAAGATCTTGAAGTGATCCTGATGCATAATGCGATACAGACTTATGATTTCAGTGATATGACAGGAAAGAGAGTTCTGGTAAAAGGTTGCTCTGATAAAGAAATTCCTGAAAATGCATATATAGAACTGGTAGAACAGCTTAAACCTCTTGTAAAATCTCTAATGTTCGGGGAAGCCTGCTCTAATGTTCCTATTGTAAAGAACTAAGAATGAATAAATATTTATCTGCACTATTCCTGTTTATCATCTTTCTGGGCATCTATTATGTAGGAAGTTTCACAAGAATTCCTTTTGCAGATTGTGTAGGATTCATACTATCGGCAGAAAAAGAAGAATGGGTGACTGTAGCTGATGCGACCAGTCATTTTCTTTATGTTAATACGGTTATTTTCATTAAAAGTCTTACAGGTCTCAATGCTATAGAAGCCAGCCGGTTTCTGGTAGTCACTTCGGGAGCTGCAACCGTTGCCGTTATTTATCTTACCCTTAAAAGCCTGGTCAAAAAAGAATGGATCGCTCTTACTGCGGCTGTTGTTTTCGGTTTCAGTTTTTCCTTCTGGAGGAATGCAGAAATTGTGGAGGTATACACCTACAACACCTTATGGATCAGTTTCTTTTTCTATTCTATGATAAAGGTTTTTGCAGAGAATAAGAACAGATACATTATTCTCAGCGGTCTTTTTCTGGGAATCAGCCTTTGGGTCCATATTCAGAATATTCTGCTGATTCCGGCATTTGTTATTTTCCTGTTCTTTTTCAGACAGGAAAAAAAATATGTTTATGCTTCGCTTTCTCTTTTCGCCGTATTATTTTCATCCTTATTTATTTTGAATACGCTACAGGGATTGCCATTTAACTCCCCTTATTCATCCCCTCAGGGAACCTGGGTAGAAGACTCTTTAAAGAAAGCACCTTTGCAATATGTAAGAGATTTTTTTGTCTCACTGGCTTACCTGATCCACAATTTTAACTTATTTGTATTCTTCGGAATTGCAGGGGTGATTTTATTGTATAGATCTCATAAAAGAATGTTTTACGTTTTCTTTACCGGAGCGGTCTGTGTTTATGGTTTTTCCACCTTCTATGCGGTTTCGGATAATTATGTTTTCTTTCTTCCCTTTAATCTTATTTTTGCGCTTTCCATAGGCTATGGACTGTCTTCCGTGCAATATGCCGGATTCAGAAAATTTTCATGGATATGCCTTCTTATTCCTATAGGATATTTCCTTTCTTATACCCTTGTACGATCTACCGAAAAAGGTAAAGAATTTGATGATTTCAAAAAATACAAAGGAGGTCTGACCTACTATTTGCTTCCATGGATGCACAATAATGCCGGTATTGTAGGCTTTACTCTCGATAAAAAAGAGGCTCCGGAACCTATTCAGTGGATGACAAGAAGTGCGGAAGAATATATAAAGGTTCTGAAAAGTAAAGGATATACTGACGAGGAGATCAGAAAACTTTAACAATAATTATGAACTGTGGATATTTTGTAAGGCATATTTTTTGATAACTTTGGGTTACTTAATACTAAACAAACACAAACAATGAGTTTAATTGACCTACTTACAGGGAACACAGGCAACCAGGTTGCTGAACAGGCTGAAAACAAATTCGGAATCAACAGAAACCAGGTACTTGCCCTATTGGCTGTAGCAACCCCTCTGATCATCTCTTACCTTAGAAACAAGTCTCAGGATGCTAAAGAAGCGGAAGCTTTGAACACTGCTTTGGATAAAGATCACAACGGCAGTATCTTAAACGATGCTTCACAAATCGAAGCCAGACAGGCTGAAGGAGGTTCTATCCTTGACCATATTTTCGGGGGACAAAAAAGTACTGTAGAAAATCAACTTTCACAAAATACAGGAATTTCAATAGATAAAATAGGTCCTATCCTTGCGATGCTTGCTCCTGTTGTTATGGGATATATCGGACAGCAAAAACAGCAAAACAACGTAGGTGCCGGAGGTCTTGGAGATCTTTTGGGTGGCATTCTCGGAAATGCGTCCAACCAGGCACAAGCACAACAATCCAGCCCTTTGAATGACATTTTAGGAAGTGTTTTAGGAGGTGGAGGTCAATCATCAGGAAACCCACTGAACGACATTCTTGGAAGTGTACTGGGTGGTGGTGGAAATCAACAGCAGCAGGGCGGCGGCTTAGGCAGCATCCTTGGAAATCTTTTTGGAGGAAAATAATTAATTTAATTTGTATAAAAAAAGACCGGAGATTATTTCTTCGGTCTTTTTATTGGATGTTACTTTTTAGATTTCTCTGTGGCAGCAAAAGATTTTGAGGCTTTCTTAGGCCTTCTTTTCCCATAGCTTCCGGAATTGATTTTCCCTCTTCTTGATTTTTTGTCTCCTTTTCCCATAGTAATAGATATTTGTTGTTATTACGAATTTAGGAAATACGGATGAAAAAACCAATAAATCAAGCTGTTAAAATTTCACAATACATACTACTGGAAGATGGAAGCTTGAGGCTGGAAGTTACTATTAGGTTATTATTTTCAAGCCTCTGTTAACAGATCAAAATCTATAATTTAATAATTATTGATAAAGACTGACTTAAATATTTCAGACTGCCAGCTCCTATCATCCATCCCCTATCATCCATCCCCTATCATCCATCCCTTCTACACTTTTATAGTCTTCCACTTCCCTCTTTTAAAAAGAATAAAAGCAACCACAGTAATCAAAGTTTCTGCCGCCGGAATCGAAATAAAAACTCCTTTCGGCCCCATTTCCAGATGTTTGGAAAGAAAATAAGCCAAAGGAATCTGGAATAGCCAGAACCCAAAGAGATTGACCCATGTGGGAGTCCATGTATCTCCTGCCCCGTTGAAAGCATTGATCATTACCATTCCGATTCCATAGAAAATGAATCCTGTACTCATAATGTGAAGAGCGTTTTGGGCAAAGTTTTTAATCTCGGCTTCCTGAGTAAAGAAACTCACAAGGAAGTTGCTGAAAAGAATAAATATCAAACTGACAGTCAGCATAAAGATCACATTATATTTCACAGTTTTCATCACAGACTGTTCAGCTCTCAGCATTTCATTAGCTCCCATATTCTGCCCTACCAGCGTAGAAGCAGCATTGCTCAATCCCCAGGCCGGAAGCATAAAGAACATCATCAGTCTCAATGCCGTCTGATACCCTGCGGAAGCATTCTCTCCTCCGGTGGTCGCCACAAGTTCTGCAAGAAAAATCCAGCTGCATGATGCGATGACGAACTGAAAAATTCCCGGGGTTGCAATTTTTATAATGGACCGTATCAGGTCATAATGAGGTTTAAAATAATTCAACCTGATACGGATCTGGGTATCTGCTACTAAAAGATGATAAAGCTGATAGATCACTCCTATACTTCTCCCGATGGTGGTAGCCAGTGCAGCACCAGTAAGTCCCATCGCCGGAACAGGGCCTAATCCTTTGATCAGAACCGGACAGAGAATGATGTTAGCAATATTGGCAATCCATAAACTTTTCATCGCAATCATCGCATTTCCAGCTCCTCTGAAAATACCGTTGATCAAAAACAGAAGCATGATAATGGTACTGCTTCCCATCATAATTCTTGTAAAATCTTTTCCATAGGCTGCCGCTTCCGGTCTTGCTCCCATCAGGATCAGAATTTCTTCGGCATAAACTACTCCCAGTATACTTAGAATCAATGTGATGACAAATGAGACCAATAACACCTGTGCCGCACTTCTGGAAGCCTGTTCAGGGTTTTTCTCCCCGATCCTTCTGGCTACCAAAGCTGTCGCTGCCATACTCATTCCTATCGCAATAGAATACATTACTGAGAGTACAGATTCTGTAAGCCCCACGGTCTGAATCGCAAACCCGCTCTCTTTTAGATGTCCTACAAAATACAGGTCAACCAAAGCAAATACAGATTCCATGGCCATCTCCAGCATCATCGGTATGGCCAAAAGCAAGACTGCACTTCTGATATTTACCTTTGTATAATCAGTTTCTTCTCCGCTAAAAGCCTTCTTCAGGAAATCAAGGTACCGTGTCATAATCTTTGTGATTTGTCTGACAAAAATATTGATTCAAAACGGAACAGCACTTTGCATATGGAAAGTTTTTAAACCACATGTATCTGTTAAACTTCTCTTAAATTTTACATAAAAAAGCTGTTCAAATGCTTGATAAACTATTTAACTCATTAGATTTGGGAAAAATAAATACCATGAGAAAACATATTATTACGTTTCTGATGCTTCTTCCTTTCACTACCTATTATGGTCAGAATAAGGCAGACAATCTGAATTTCGAAAATATTGAAAACAATATTCCAAAGCTATGGACAGTCATTGGCAAAGATCCATCGTCCATCTCTGTGGATACCCAGGAAAAAAAAGAAGGGAAATATTCTGTTCTGGCACAAGCTTCAACAGCTGGTATGAAAGGGCTTATGTATGTTCTTCCCGAAAACTATGCCGGAAAAAAGATTACCATCTCCGGCTATATAAAAACAGAAGATGTGACTGAAGGGTTTGCCGGAATCTGGATCCGTATAGACCCGAAAGTAGGTTTCAACAATATGCAGGATAAAGGCATAAAAGGAACCACACCATGGACAAAATATGAAACAACTCTTACTCTCGCCCCTGAAAGAACCAAAGAAATTGTTATCGGAACTCTTTTGACAGGTAAAGGAAAAGCCTGGTTTGATGATATTAAAATAACCATAGACGGAAAAGATATTCAGGAAGCAATAGCGTTTCAGAAACCCAAGGTAAAGGCTGAGCTTGATAATCAGTTTGACAATGGTTCAGAAATCAACAGTATTGATACCAGCAAAAAAAACATGGATAACCTGAAGAGTCTGGGACTGATCTGGGGTTACCTGAAATATTATCATCCAAGTGTAGCAGAAGGGAAATACAACTGGGATTATGAACTTTTCAGAATTTTACCTAAAATCAGTGGAACTTCATCCAAGCAGAGAGATCAGATTCTAACGGAGTGGATCAAAGGTCTTGGAACATTTCAGACAGAGAAGTTTACTGTTGATGCAAAAAATGTAAAAATTAATCCGGACCTTAGCTGGATCACCGGTTCAGGTTTTTCAAAAGAACTTTCTGATCTTCTTTTGCAGCTCAAAGATGCCAAAAGACCTAAAGTAAATTATTATCTGGATTTTTATGATAATGTTGGAAACCCTGACTTTAGCCATGAAAAACCTTACGAAAACAACGCGTATCCGGACACCGGCTTCCGTTTGCTCTCATTGTACAAATACTGGAACATCATTCAATACAGTTTTCCATACAAGAACCTTATACAGGAAGACTGGAAAGATGTACTTCCTGAATTTATTCCCAAGTTTGTCGATGCAAAAAACGAAACGGATTATACGCTTGCCACTTTAGAGGTCATTGCAAGAATACATGACACCCATGCCAATATATGGGGATCCAACAAAGTCCTGAATCAGTATTTCGGAGCAAGGCATAGTTCTGTGAAACTTACGTTTGCAGAAAATAAAGCTGTAGTGAGCGGATTTAATAATGATCAATTGGGTAAAGAATCCGGGCTACAGGTAGGGGATGTAGTCACAGAAATCAATGGAAAACCGGTAGATAAGATTGTAAAGGAAATGCTGAAAATAAGTCCAGCCTCAAACTATCCTACTCAGTTGAGAGATATTGCGAAAAAATTATTGAGAAGTAATTCGGAAACAGTCAGTATTAAGATTTCCAGAAACGGAAAACCGGAAAGCCTGACGCTGAAGACCTATGAACCTAAAGAGCTTAATATCAAAAAAGAACAGAAAGAGTTCTTTAAAATGCTGAATCCCCAAACAGGCTACTTTTATATGGGAAGTGCCGATAGCAAAAAACTTTCCGATCTCTTTAATCAGGTTAAAGATACAAAAGGAATTGTAATTGATTTCAGAAGTTATCCACCAGACTTTGTCGTATTTTCTATGGGCAAATTATTAAAAAAGGATGCTTCTGATTTTGTGAAATTCACCCAAACGAACAATGAGATGCCAGGGCTCTTCACCTTTACACCGAGTATTGGTACAGAAGGAAATGGAGCTGATTATTATAAAGGAAAAATTGCTATCCTGGTTAATGAAACCACGCAGAGCAGCGCCGAATATCATACCATGGCCTTCAGAACAGCTCCTAATGCAAAAGTATTCGGTTCTACAACTGCCGGTGCCGACGGAAATGTTTCAACAATTCTCCTGCCCGGAAATATTTCGACTATGATCAGCGGTATCGGAGTCTATTATCCGGACGGAACAGAAACCCAAAGAATAGGAATTGTTCCGGATGTAGAGATCAAGCCAACTGTGGAAGGCATCAAAAACGGCAAAGATGAAGTGCTGGACAAAGCTCTTGAATGGATCAAAAGCTGATTTCAGGATACAACCTATTCCTGCTTCTTTTTATGATAAAAACAAAGTCAAAAACTTCCTTTTCGGAAGTTTTTTGTTTATAAAACCTGCAAAAATCTTATCTTTGCCAACGAAAAATTCAAGGTTCGAAGGAGAACCTTAAACATTGAACTTTAAACAAATAATTATGTTTCGATCACACACCAACGGAGAGCTATCTCTGAAAAATCTGAATGAAGAAGTTACACTATCTGGATGGGTACAGACTATCCGTGATAAAGGATTTATGATTTGGGTAGATCTTCGAGATCGTTACGGAATTACCCAGCTGGTTTTTGACCAGGAGCGTTCTTCTGCACAATTGATGGAAGAAGCAAAAAAATTAGGCCGTGAATTTGTTATTCAGGCAACCGGAAAAGTTATTGAAAGAGTAAGTAAAAATCCTAATATTCCTACAGGAGAAATTGAAATTTTAGTTGAAAAACTTACAATTCTGAACGACTCTCAGCTTCCTCCATTCACTATTGAGGATGAAACTGACGGTGGAGAAGAATTAAGAATGAAATACCGTTACCTGGATATTAGAAGAAATCCGGTAAAAGATAAATTGATCTTCCGTCACAAAATGGCGCAGAAAGTAAGAAATTACTTATCTGATGAAGGTTTCATTGAAGTGGAAACTCCTGTTTTGATCAAATCTACTCCGGAAGGGGCAAGAGATTTTGTGGTTCCAAGCAGAATGAACCCGGGACAGTTTTATGCATTGCCACAATCTCCACAGACTTTCAAGCAATTGTTGATGGTAGGTGGAATGGATAAATATTTTCAGATTGTAAAATGTTTCCGTGATGAGGATTTAAGAGCAGACAGACAGCCGGAATTTACACAGATCGACTGTGAAATGGCGTTTGTAGAGCAGGAAGACGTGATGAATGTTTTCGAGGGAATGACTAAAACTCTTATCAAAGATATTACAGGTCAGGAATTCGGAGATTTCCCAAGAATGACTTTCGCTGATGCGATGAGAAAATACGGAAACGACAAACCGGATATTCGTTTCGGAATGAAATTCGTAGAGCTTAACGAGCTTGTAAAAGGAAAAGACTTTAAAATATTTGATGAAGCAGAATTGGTTGTCGGAATCAATGTAGAAGGATGTGCAGAGTACACCAGAAAGCAGATCGATGAACTTGTGGATTGGGTAAAACGTCCACAGATCGGAGCTTCAGGAATGGTTTGGGCCAAATTCCAGAATGACGGTGTGAAAACCTCATCGGTAAATAAATTCTACAACGAAGAAGATTTAGCGAAGATCATTGAGAAATTCGGAGCAAAAGAAGGAGACCTGATGTTGATTCTTTCCGGAAACGAAAATAAGGTAAGAGCTCAGCTTTCTGCACTAAGAATGGAACTTGGAAACCGTTTGGGATTAAGAAAAGGAAATGTATTTGCACCGCTTTGGGTTGTTGACTTCCCTCTTTTGGAGTGGGACGAAGACACTGAAAGATACCATGCGATGCACCACCCTTTCACGTCTCCAAAACCTGAAGATATTCACTTATTGGAAACGGATCCTGGGAAAGCAAGAGCCAACGCTTACGATATGGTTCTTAACGGAAACGAAATCGGAGGTGGATCTATCAGAATCTTTGACAGAGATCTTCAGTCTAAAATGTTTGATCTTTTAGGATTCTCAAAAGAAGAAGCAGAGGCTCAGTTTGGATTCTTAATGAATGCCTTCAAATACGGAGCACCGCCACACGGTGGTTTAGCATTCGGATTCGACCGTCTGGTAGCGATTCTTGACGGAAATGAGGTGATCAGAGATTATATTGCCTTCCCTAAAAACAATTCCGGAAGGGATGTAATGATCGATGCTCCGGCTTCTATTGCTGATGCACAGCTCGATGAATTAGAATTAAAATTGGATTTAAAAGCATAAATTTAAAGCGGGGTATTGGCCCCGCTTTTTTATTTATTATTCCTACTCACAATATTGATTTCTTCTTGTAATTCTTTTGAAAAAAGGATTTAGAAGATAAACGAATAATTCAGATCAATAAAAACCTTAATCAACCTTTTCAAATAAGTTCAGCTTAAATAAATGAAAGAAAAACGAAAACTCAAAATCTGGGAAATCCCTGTTACAATTGCCCTTTTAGCAGGGTTAGTCATGTTCATGTATGGGATGGGCGGAAAGATAAAAGGAACAAAAAGAACAGAGCCTTTTAGAGTTGAATATTTTATGGGAGGTCTTTCTCTTCTGGCTTTCGTGGGTTTCTATATTTTTTCTAAAAATAAAAGTGAGGAAGGCTTTTCTTTAGAGAACTTCAACAGAGACCTTATCATTGATGATATAAAAAGATACAATATTTCCGGCACAGTAGATTTGAGTAAAGCAGTAATGGAAAGTTTCGTTTTTGGAGTGGGGAAAACCCAGAATGACTATGTCAATATTTTCTATAACAAACTTGACATTGAATTTGTAAAAACCAAAGTGACGGTTGAATATACAAATGGTGATACTCCATTAATCCTTACAGCCTATACCAATATTGATAAAATAACTTTAAAGGAAATTATTGCTCAACAACTCCCTTCCACCCGAGTGTATTTTGATAAATATATTCCCAGCGATTATTATATTGATCTGGAGTTCCTGCAACATTGGGAAAAACAAAATGAAAGCGGGAAATAAAACCCGCTTTACTTATATCAGATGTTATTTCATCTTCAAAATCTCTTCTCTTCCCGGGCCTATAGAAAGATACCCTACAGGAACATCCAATTCTGTTTCCAGGAAAGTGAGGAAATTCATGAGTTCTTTTGGTAATTCGGAAGTGCTCTTTATTTTCGAAAAATCGGCATTCCAGCCTTCCATCCATTTCAACACAGGTTGTGCCTGCTCCGGAAGTGTTCCGGAAACCGGGATAATTTCACCGTTCAGCTCATAATGGGTACAAACCGCAACTGATTTCAACCCACTTAAGACGTCGGCTTTGGTCAGAACCAACTGAGTCACTCCATTGATCATTACCGCATACCTCAAAGCAGGCAGATCCAGCCAGCCTATTCTTCTTGGTCGACCTGTATTGGAACCAAATTCGTTTCCTTTCATTCTGAGATCATCTCCGAATTCATCTAAAAGTTCCGTTGGAAAAGCACCATTTCCTACACGGGTACAATACGCTTTTGCAATTCCGTAAATATCACCGATCTTTTTCGGTGAAACTCCTAAGCCGCTGCTTGCTCCTGATGCCGTCGTTGAAGAAGACGTCACATATGGATAAGTACCGTGATCAATATCCAGCATCGCTGCCTGAGATCCTTCGGCCAATACTTTTTCACCTTCAGATAAGGCCTTGTTAAGATGGATTTCAGTTTCTGTACAATTGAATTTTTTCAGGAATTCTACTGCATCAAAGAATTCTTTACTGATTTCTTCCAAAGCAGGCAAAACAATCATTCCTTCTTCTTCCAGCATTTTGTAATCTCTATCCAGAATATGCTGGGCTCTGCTTTGAAAATCTGATGAAAATATATCCCCTACTCTCAGGTTTTGTCTTAATATTTTGTTTGAATACGCCTGGGCAATCCCATTTTTTGTAGTTCCGATCGTGGTATACTCAGGACTTTCTTCCATGAAAATATCCAGAAGCTTATGTGTTGGCATTACCAGGTGTGCTTTTTTGGAAATAATGATATTATTTTCTGGCTGAACGGTATCGTCAAATACCTGAAGATTCAGGATCTCTTTTTTAAAGCTTACAGGATCAAGAACGGTTCCTGTGCCAATGATATTCTGCACCTCTTTCATAAAGATCCCTGAAGGAATCATTTTAAGGGTTATTTTCCGTCCTTTTCTCTCTATGCTATGCCCAGCATTAGCTCCGCCATTAAAACGGGCTGTAATGTCATAATTTTCACTGATCAGGTCAATAAACTTTCCTTTTCCTTCATCTCCCCATTGCAATCCTAAAACGATGTCCATATTGTTGTAAATTTTATGGTACAAAGCTAGGGAGGTTTGAAAGGGAGGCCATTGTCATTTGACAAAAACGTATATCAACTTATATTCTTTTTATCAGGTTTGGGCTAAAGCCAGCGGAAAAATTTTAAATGATATGATGGGCTAAAGCCCATCTCTATTGAATGCTGATAAGTTATTCATTAACATTTCTTCTGATCCGGCTCAATGATGAGGGGGTGATTCCCAGATAGGAAGCCAGCATCGATTGTGGTACTCTGTTGGCAAGACCGGGATAATGGTTTAAAAAATGGATATAACGGGCTTTCGCATCCTGGTTCAACATAATACTCGCTACTTTCAGCTTATTTTCAACAACGAAGGCGTGAATTCTGGCAAAGAGAACAGGCCATATGGCAATCTCTTTTTCAAGCACTCTGAAATGATCGAGATCTATGACAAGCAATACGGCATCAGTGATCGCTTCGATATATTCGTGAGCAGGAAGCTGGTCATTAAATCCCTGAAAATCTCCGATAAATCGCCCTTCATAGATAAAATACCGGGTAAAATCATCCCCTTCTTTATTGTAGTATAACGCCCGGAAAACACCTTCTTTCACAAAAGCAATCCTTTGACTTACTTTACCGGCTTCAATAAAAGGTTCTCCTTTTTTCACCCTAACTTCCTGCATTCCTTTAGCCAACAAAAGTTCATCCTGTGCATTCAGGATTCCAAATTTTTTGATGTAATTAAAAAGTTCTTCCATTTTTTGTATCCACAGATTGCGGAAAGATAAAGGTATAAAAGTCGCCTGAAAAAACCATTGTCATTTGACAAAAAGCTTGGAAATATTCATATACAGATATTTCTTTTTTTAATCGTTGTAAAAACAAAAGACGGGATTGTTTCCCGTCTCTTCTATTATTCTTTAATAAATTTATGTGTAGTTTCTCCAACCTTGAGGAAGTAAGTCCCCTTCACAAGACTACTTATATCAACTTTGTTATTATTGATTGAAAGCTTCATTATTATTTTTCCACTTATATCTATTACTTCCGCATTGGAATCTTTAGTCTTAGTGTTTTTCAAATACAGAATGTCTTTAACAGGGTTAGGATAGATACTTACAAGCTCATTTTTAATAGGCTTATCAATAACTGCCAATGTATTTGCATTATTTAAAATCTTAGTAATAATCCCTTTGCTCGGAGTCTGATGATTGCCAAAGATCATGATGTCATAATAGCAGAATTAATATATTCTTTACTATTCAAATCAATGTCTACTACACCATTACTACCAAAGCCTTGATCAACAGAGCCGTCGGGTTTAAATTTTTTAATAAACTGATTGCTATCTGCTGCATTTCCTGTAGGACTTGCTGTACATACTAAAAATAAGTTACTGGTATTGTCTAATAATAAAGTAGGAAAAAGAACATTGGTATCTACATAATAACTAGTATTATTGTTGTAATACACTTCATTGACAACCCCATTGGTTCCAAAACTATTAGCCAGTTCTCCGTTTTGATTTAATTTCATTAGAGTAATGAGCATTGTCGGTATACCTGCTGCAGAAGAAAATCCATATATATAAGTATTATTATCTTTACCTGTAGCTGTACATAAGTAAGTTACATAATTGGGTAGAGGAGTATATGGAATAGGATTATTATTATAAGTTGTGTCTAAAATACCATCCTCCGAATATCTGGATTTCATCAAAACTCCATTAGATTTTTGTCTAATCAAAACAAGTTTTGAATCATTCTGAACCACTAAACGACCTAAATCGCTCTCCATTAATAGTATGCCATTATTTCCAAAACTCATATCTATAGAACCATTTTCATTAAGGCGAAAAACTGCTAATTTCCTTACCTGATTTTCTACTACAGCACTGCTTATTAAGATTTTATTAGTATTAGTTAGTAGCACATTATTAAAATTAAAGATTCCCGACATTCCAAGATTGCTCACAAAATCATCTAAAATAGTTCCGTCAACCATTCCATTAGTACCAAACCCTGTATCATAAGAACCATTTTCATTAAGTCTAATCAATTTATTACCCATCAAATCTCCCAAAATGATTTTTTGATCAGATTGAATACCCATTTTAATTAAACGTGTATAAGGGTTTGAACTTGCAGGAGGAATAACTACTGTACTAAAGCTATTATCTATTGTTCCATTTGCATTTAATCTTTGAATAAAATTTGTAGTATAATTAGGATATGGTCCAGCATAAAGGCTTCCACTCACAATAATCTTCTGTTGTGAAGTTATAGCTCCTGTTTCATAAATAAATCCATATGCATTATTAGGAGTATGGGTAAACACTCCATTAGTACCAAAGCCAGGATCTAAAAATTGATTCTGTGCTTTTATCGAAATAACTGATAATGAAATCCCTAAAAAAAGGATGAGTCTATTGATCATGTTTATTATATTTTTTTGTGTAAATATAGTGCAATATTTCAGGAAAGGATTTGATGTGATGAAGATCCTGAAATAGCTACAGAATACTGATTAATTTTTGGTATCTTTATTAGCATGAAACATTTATCAGTATTGTTTATTTTCATATTATTTGTCAGCTGTTCTGATCATAAAACAAGCTCAGGGCAGGCAAAATATTCTTTTGACAATATACTGCCTACTTATAGCACGGATACTCTATTTATAAAATCCAGGTTTGCAGATTGTGGAGAATGGGGCGGTCATGAGGAACTGATCAAGATATACCGCTCTGAGAAAAAACTGAAGCTCACTTATATAAAATATGAAGTTAATTGCAGAACCCGGGATCAATCAGGTTTACTACAGGTTGAAAAGCTCAACAAGAATATTAAATTATCCCGCTTTCAAAAACTGGCTTTAATGAATTATATGGAGAGTTTAATGAAGACGCAATTTCTGAATAAAGAAATTTCAAATGCAGGAAATTATTTCACTTTGGAAGACACCAAAGGAAATTTAAAATTGACCTGTGGCGGAAATAACCCTTTATTGCTGGAACACTATAATCTGTTGATGACTAAACTTGAATTTCCGAAGGTAACTATTCAAGAAAACTAAAATATTCCCCTCTCCTCAATGAATAAGGATATTTTCCGGATGAAGATCCCAAGCGTCTTATAAACAAAAAATTCCTGCATTCGTAAAGAACGCAGGAATTTTTATTATGATAGTATGACTATTTTTTACTGTTGATTATAAACATGTACATCTCTCTGAGGGAAAGGAATTCCGATTCCGGCTTTATCAAGAGCTTCTTTACAGCCAATGATCAATTCTTCGTTCATTTTCCAGAAATTCTCTGTAGCTGTACTTACTCTTACTGATACATTCACTGCACTGTCTCCAAGTTCTGTTACTACAACCTGTGGTGCCGGATCTTTAAGCGCATACTGGTTATTTTTTATCACTTCCATTAAAACGTCTTTGGTCTGTCTTAAATCTGCATCATAGGCAATTCCGATGTCCAAAGCAGTTCGGCGTGTACCCAGTTGAGTAAAATTAGTAATACTGTTATTCGAAACGACTCCATTGGGAATAATAATTAACTGATTTTGCGGGGTAATTAGTTTGGTATGAAAAATATCAATAGCCTGCACCGTTCCTGATACTCCGGAATTGGTAGAAATGAAGTCTCCTATTTTAAAAGGTTTTAATAATAAAATAAGAATTCCTCCGGCAAAATTCGTCAGTGATCCCTGCAAAGCTAAACCTACGGCTAAACCTGCAGCACCAATCATTGCAACAAATGCTGAGGTTTGTACTCCCAATTGGGTAACGACAACAATAAAAAGGAGAATATTGAGCCCCCAGTTGATAATATTAAGAAGGAAGTGCTGTAAAGAAGCTTCCATATTACGTTTTTTGAACCCTTTCTCAGCAAGTTTCTTAATCATTCTGATCATCCATGATCCAATCAGATAAATCAATAATGCAGAAACAATTGCAGTAAAGATTCTCGGTGCCCATGAAATGGCTGAAGATATTAAGGTATCCCAATGTTTTTGAATGTTGTTCAATTGTAAATCGTCCATTTTTTCTACTACTTATTTAATGTTTTTGTCTGTATCTGTTCATTGATCTCTCCGGGTAGCAAGTATAAAATGAAGAAGAATAAAAGACATCTATAATCAAAAAGAAACCAACCCTAAACCTTAAAAGGTGAAGAATAGAGAATGAAAGATGAAAATAGTTTGACAGCAGAACAGATGGGTTCAGCCTTACTCAATGATCATTTTAAAATCGGGTCTTACTGAGAAGAAATAATTTCGGGCATAGAATTACAAAAACGATACCGCTTTTCAAATAATCTACCCATTTCGGAATTTTAAAAGAAAATAAATACTACGAAAAGACTTTATTGACGAAAAGAAGGAGCGCTTATTTTGTTTATTATTTTTAAATAATGATCAATCCGGCTTACGTCTTTTATGCCGTTAATAACCACATAAAGATTATTAATGATTGAAGATACAGACAATTCATTTTTGTTTTTACACATGATCAACTGTATTTCTAAATCCTGAGCAAGATCAGTCAGATATTCTACTTCATCAATTTTAGAAAAACATTCGCAGAAAACATATCCCGAATCATGTTTACCTTTTAATTTAAAATCTGTTGAGCTTAGGAAATATGCTATAATATACTGTTCATACTCCGGCCATGTAAAAACTTTTTCTGCAAAATCATCCTGCTCCTTTGAGGTCAAATCATTTAATACATTCTGAATAAAGGGAAAGTAATCATATTCAAAATATTCCTGCGGATCATCCAGATTTATTTCGTTGATATAATTTTTGATGATAAGAAACTGGTCTTTCATCTTCATTAAGGAAGTTTTGCAGCCAGACTTTCCGGTAAAAGCCTTAAAATATGATAAATGATCTTCCATTTGAAATTCGGGACAATGGTAAAAGAATTTCCGGCATTGACAATAAATTTTGCTACATAATCCGGCTCCATGATCAAAGACTCATTCAATTCCAGTCCTTCATTTATTTTTGTCCTGATATAGCCTATCACCAAAGCATTCACCGTTATTTTCCGGGAAGCAAGCTCTTGTCTTAATCCTGCCAGATATTGGGTAAATGCGGCCTTCGTACTTCCGTACACAAAATTACTTTTTCTGCCTCTTACTCCTGATAAGGAAGATAACCCGATGATTCTTTCAAGGTTTTTATTGCTTTCATCCATTGCAATGATGTTCAGAATAGAAACTCCCCCCATATAATTGACCTCCATCATTTGTCTGGCCCCTTTAAAATCTCTTAGTGCCTTTTGATTATCTACAAGGAAACCTGCTGAATATACTGCAATATGTGGTTTTACAGGAAGTCTGGTATAAAACTCCTGATGTGAATCAAAATCAGCAGCATCAAAATACAAAACAGAAATCTTATTCTTATCCAGGTTATTTAAGGTGATAAAATCTTCCAGAGATTTTGTATTTCTGGAAGCAGCTATTACAGACAAGCCTTTTTCAAGATATTGGATGATACATTGCTTGGCCACATCTGAATTGGCCCCTAAAATGAGAACGGTTTTGTTTGTGTTTTGACTCATAAGGCAAAGATAATTTTTTATTAAACATTAATTTCACTAATGTTTTCACAAATGGACATAAAATTTTATCCGCTGTATAGTTTGGATATGGAATATATAATAGGACATAAAAAAGCTGCGGCGGGTGAACTTCGTTCACCCGCCGCAGCTAAATATTTTTGAGACTGAATTATTTTTTTTCTTCAGTTTCTGTTTTTTCAGTACTTTTTGCTTTATCTCCAAAACGGGATTCAGTCATTTCTCTTGAAACTGCCGCTTTTTCGAATTTCAGTTTTCCGGATAATGTTTCGATAACAAAACCGTCATCCTGAACCTGAGCAATTCTTCCGTGAAGACCTGATGTAAGTACCACTCTGGTTCCTACTTTAAGGTTCTCCTGAAAGTTTTTCTCCTGCTTCTGCTTTTTCATCTGCGGTCTTATCATAAGGAAATAAAACCCTACAAACATCACCCCCATCATGATCAGCATCATAGGTGAAGAGCCTCCTCCCTGTGCCTGTAAAAATAGTGTCAACATATTTTTAAAATTATGGTTGAATATTCGCTGTGAAAGTTAATTTGATCGGAGCTTTTTCTACGTTGGCAAAAACATCTGCATATTTCTGTACGTTTCCTTCGAAGCTTGAAGAATCAAAATGAAGGGTAACTTTTCCTTTTTTACCAGGCATGATCGGCTCTTTTGTGAAGTCAGGAGCTGTACATCCGCATCCAGGCTTTACTTCAGAAATGATCAATGGGTTTTTCCCAGTATTGGTGATTTCGTAGATGTGCTCTACTTTATCTCCTTTTTTGATTTTTCCAAAATCGAAATTACTTTCAGACAAAGCAATGGAAGTAGATGGTTCGTTGGAAACCGGAGCAGCAGCTTCAGCTGGAGCAGCAACAGGATTTACCGCTGAGTCAGTAGTCATTGGAGTTCCTGCAGCTGTAGAATCAGTAGCTACAGTTTCAGCATTTTGGGTTTCTTTGTTTTCTTTCTTACATGAAACCAACCCAAAACCTATAATAGATAAGGCGATAATTGATAACGTCTTTTTCATTTTATATTCTATTTTGATCTTTACAATATTTATCTAAAATACCATTAATGAAGATATTGGAACGGTCTGTAGCATATACTTTTGCAATTTCAATATATTCATTAATAATGACTCTTGAAGGGGTGAAAGCAAAATTATCAAGTTCTGCAATCGCGGTCGACAAAATGACTTTATCCATTAGAGAAACTCTTTCCAGATCCCAGTTTTCCAATCTTTCTTCCAACTTTTTCTCGTTGTTTTCCCAATTGTTCAGGGTATCTCTCAACAGTTTACTGGCAAAAGTTTTATCATCTTCATCTTTGATCATCTTGATCAGCGTTCTGCTTTCTTCATCTTCTCTCAGGAAACCGATTGTTTTTTGTACCATGGAGTTTGAAATATGAATATCATCATACCAAGAAAGTTCTTTATCTCCCAGATAGTCATGGAAATCATCATTTTCAGCAATATATCTTAAAAATAATTTCCCGATAAACTTCTGATCATCTTCAAAAGAATAGCCTTCTTCTTTCATGAAATCCTGATAACGTTTTCCGGCAGTGATTCTTTGGAAAGTTTTTACCAGTAAGTCATCATGCATATCCCATTTCAGCTGCTTGTGCTGGCCTGTGAAGAATAATCTTTCCGGGTTTTCTTCCAGCTTAAGCAATACCTGGTTGTTGATGAATTTCTGGTTAGGATTAATATCAGCATCTGTTTTAAGATATTTGTTCTTTCCAATTTCGATCTGGTGTTCTGCCAATTCTTTCAGGCTCACCAGGAAATTAAGCTGATAGATATAGAGATAATAGATTTTCTCTATTCCAGCGAACATGTTTTTCTCTAAAACATCAAACTTAACAGGATTCTGATAGTATGAATACACTGTCTGTACTACTTTTTCACGGATTTGTCGTCTTCCTAACATTCAAAGAGCTTTTTAATGAGTGCAAAGATACAAAATTTAAAATTGATGAAATTCGTAGTCTGATGACATTTTTGTAATTTTGTACAACTATATGAAAGCGCTAAAAACCTTAAACCCCTATTTTTGGAAACACAAAATACTTTTGTTTTGGGGGGTACTATTCATCATTGCCAGTAATTTTTTCAATATATATAAAGTTCAGTTCGTAGGAAAATCTGTGGATGAGCTTACCAAAAGCGGAAATTTAGGCTTCAATCAGCAGGTTCTGATCTATGTTGGAATTATTGTTGGCTGTTCTCTGCTGACGGGCTTTTTCACCTTTATGATGAGGCAGACCATTATTGTAGCTTCCAGAAGGATTGAATATGAACTTAAAAATAAAATTTACAGACATTATCAGGATTTATCTTTAACGGATTATAAGCAGACCACCATAGGAGATTTAATGAACAGATTAAGCGAGGATGTGGTTGCGGTAAGAATGTATCTTGGTCCAGGGGTGATGTATGTGGCTAACCTTATCGTTCTTGTTCTGATTACTGCTATATATATGGTAAAGACAGACGCTTCAATGACGTTATGGACTTTATTACCTCTTCCTATTTTATCTCTTGCTATTTATAAGGTAAGTTCTATTATCAATCAAAAGTCGAAGATCATGCAGAAAAGCCAGTCTGCTATTTCTACTTTTGTGCAGGACAGTTTCTCAGGAATTCGGGTAGTCAAATTTTTTGCAAGGGAAAAGTATATTAAAAATAACTACGGAATCAAAGTAACGGATTATCAGAATAAGGCTTTAGATCTTGCCAAAACGGAGGCTTATTTCTTTACCATCATTCTGTTCGTTATTGGTTTATTGAATGTGGCTATTATCTGGATAGGAGGAACGAAATATATTGCCGGAGAACTAAGCATCGGTAAGATTGCAGATTTCTTCATGTATATCAATACCCTGATCTTTCCGTTTTCTATGGTAGGCTGGGTAACATCCGTCAATCAAAGGGCTGAAGCTTCCATGCAAAGGATCAATGAATTTATGGATAAAAAATCGGAGATCATCAATACCAACTTCGAGACCTATCCTATTAAAGGAGATATTGAATTCCGAAATGTATCTTATGTTTATCCCAATACAGGAATCAAAGCGCTGGATAATTTAAGTTTTACCATTAAAGCCGGGGAATCTTTGGCTATCATGGGAAAAACCGGAAGTGGAAAATCAACGGTTGCCTTATTATTATGCAGGCTGATAGACCCTACGGAGGGGGAGATTTTGATTGATGGTAAAAACCTGAAAGATCACAATCTTGATAATTACAGAAACTTCATAGGATATATTCCTCAGGAAAGCTACTTGTTCTCTGATTCTATTGAAAATAACATTGGTTTTGCCATTGATCATCCGTCGCACGAAAAAGTAATTGAGTACGCTCAGATTGCAGATGTTCACAAAAATATTGTTGAATTTAAAGAGCAATATAAAACACTTGTGGGTGAACGCGGGGTTATGCTTTCGGGGGGGCAAAAGCAGAGAATCTGTATCGCCAGAGCCCTTATTAAGGATCCTAATATCATCATTTTTGACGATTCCCTGTCTGCTTTAGATACTGAAACGGAACAGAATATCCTGGAAAATATCGACAGAAAAATCAGTAATGCAACATCCATAATCATCACACACAGAGAGTCTAGCGCTCAAAAAGCGGACCAAATCATCAACCTCACCGAAATTGCTAATTCTGTAACCGCTTAGCTGTTTCATTCTCAATTGTTAAATAAATCATAAAAAAAATTTTGTGATTAAAAGAATTCTTTTATATTTGTTCTTAACAAGATTAAAAAATATCTAACAATGAGTGAATACAAGGAACGCCATGAAAATGAGATTTTCACTAAGGTGTTAAAAGCAGGGAGAAGAACTTATTTCTTTGATGTGCGCGAGACGAAAGCAGGAGATTATTATCTTACCATCACTGAGAGTAAGAAGAATTTCGGAGAGAATGGGGAAGCTACATTCGAGAAGCATAAAATTTACCTTTACAAGGAAGATTTTAAAAGTTTTCAGGAGATGTTTAATGAGTCCACAGATTTCATCATTAATGAAAAGGGTGAGGATGTAATTTCAGAAAAACATGACAAAGACTTCAAGAGCAGATCTTACACAATCGATTCTGACGACGAAGTTTAAAAAAAAGAATATCTAAAAACACAAGCATCTGAAAAAGATGCTTTTTTTGTGCCCTGAAGTGGGCTAAAAACAAAAGGTACACTTCCGAAAAGCATACCTTTTTATTTTTATTTACACATATTCCCTTTTGATCTGGGATAATATGGTTGGATCCTGAATCTCGTTATCTTTGGCCAGTAATAGTACCTTGGATAATACCTCAGCTGATTTCGGGTCGTCGTCTGCAAAAGGAAGGAATAATCTTCCTCTGTGCTGAGAGTGAACAGGAAGAATAGACAAATATTTTCCCGGAACCTGATGAACAACAGCACTTCCCAAATGCACGCTGTATTCTGCCAACTGACCTTTCACCAATACATGTGAACCATCAATTTTTACATTATCCAGCTTGAATAAACGGGCAGTTTCTTTCATCAATACAGCTCTCATTTCGATAGAAGAATGACTGGCTTCAGGATCTACTGCTCCTACATGAGCTACAGATACAACCAGATCTACATCACGCATCACCTCAGAGAATAATCTTGGATTGATCTCTTCAAAAGGAATATTTTTATAATCTTTTAATGAATGAAATTCTATAGTTTCTAAAGTTGGACTTTCTATATCGGCCGGTGAGAACCAATCTGCCATTGCATACAGTTTCACCTGGAAGCCTTCTTTATGATACACCTTTTGTAAACCTTCTTCATAGTCTACCTTCCAGCCTCTTGTTTTAAGGAGTGCCAGTGTTTTCTTAGGCTGGATCTGATGTCCTGCATATCGTCTGGAAACAGATTTTTCCTTCAATTCGTCGGGAGTAGGCACATACAGTTCCCTGAATATCTGTTTAAACGGCTGAATAAGCTTTTCCTTAAAGCAATAATGCTGATAATCGCTCCATACAGAATGTTCATGCAGATCGACACAATGGGCAATACGCAATGTAGTCTCTTCATTCAATTCCTGAATCTCACCATGGGCATTGACAAGGCTGCCGTCATGATAGAAACCTATCTTATGATCATTAGAAATAAATACCAGCTTCTCTAAATGTTTTACAATAACAGGGTGCTCAAAAAGGGTTTTGATTTCTTTTAAGAAAAATTCATCTCCTCTGATCATGGCTTCTTCCAGTCCTTTTCTTGAACGGGTCCATTGTTCACGCATGATCTTACGGTTGTTCCCCAATTCCAAAACAGCTTTATCTTTTTTAATTTTCGGAGGGATAGATTTCAACTGTTTATCATCTCTGAACACGACAAGCTCAGCTTTTCCGCTATCTTCTATGATTAATCCTACCGTCACTCCATCGATGGTTACCTGAGTATCTTTTGACAAAAGCCCTTGAATCTGTTTGGTTTCCATAGCCCAGGTCAGCCTTACAGGATCAGGATAGCCGGCATTACGGGCTAAATTTTCCAATGCTACACGGATTGCCAGCGCTTCACTAGCCTGCTTCATAGAACCAAACTCCTTGCTTTCTTTTTTGAACTGCTGAATATACTCATACCGGCTCAATACATCTTTCTCCGGATTGGCTTTGCTGAGCGGAACAAGTCCGTAAACGCGAAGATAATCCTGATCACGCTTGTCTTTTACTTTGGCCGTAACTTCTTTGATTTTTAAACTTCCGGATAAGGTATCGGAATACAGCCTTGCTCTTCGGTGTCCATTTCCGTCTGAAATATATTTTGCAGATTCATACAACATTTCCCAACGGGCTTTACCCAATTCTTTATACGCTTTTGTAAACCAGTCTTTATCTACAGCTCCATCTTTAAACTCCTGAATATCTACGGATGAATATTTGGCCACCTCACTTTCCAGTTTAGCATTCTGCGCCTCATAAGCTCCGGTTTTAGTATGGGCATGCATCCACCAAATTGCAGAATCCAGACCTTTCCAACCTAAATACTTACTCACCAATGGCTGCCACTGTGGTGCATATACTGCTGCCTGAATCAAACGAAGCTCAGAAATTTTTTCTTTCTTCATGATTTCATCAAATACCTTCTGGGTATCACTTGCTAAAGGATAGCAGTCCGAAATGAGCTTGGAGAAAAGCTTCTGCTTAGTCATATTCTCATTCCCATAAGCATAAATATAATTGGCATACAGCCCTGATTTGCCTAAACCTTTCAGAATCTGAGCAAAACGATGGATTCCATATATTGTCTGGAATTCCTGCACAAAATGTGAAACTGCAGTATTGGCGTCCCCACGAATGAGTTCTACATCAAGGAATTTATCCCGTATTTCATCAATCATAGGTTTTAGAAAAGGAAATTCTTCGAGAATGTTTTCATTGCCATTGATTAGTTTACCTCTTGTAAGATCCCTGATCGCTGAATCGGCAGTAAGGATTCCTTCGTAAAGCTCTTCTTTGGTAATCATATTCAGTTCGTAAGCTTTACAAAATAAATAGAAAGGCGGAACAGTAACCTCTACAGATTCCTCCAGCCCATTGTACTGCATCCATCGGTATAAGTTCCATTGCTTACGATGCTGTTCATCGGTAAGTTTCTTTAAAGGAATTCCTCTTAAAAACACATCAAAAAAGCCCAGCTCCTGCCAGCCATTCCCTCTATTATTCTGATAGTAATAGTCTTTATTGTCTTTTCCTTTATAGTTGATAATATCTTCGGGAAGATTAGCAAATAATGTACTGCATGCCTCTATTAAAAAATCTGTTTTTTCTTCGAATACAAATTTATATTGTAATGAGTACAGAATAGAATGGATCGGATTATTCCAATAATATCCACCCTTTATTGGATTAGGTATGCTATCTTTATGATAAAACACATAGTCCTCCAGAAAGTCTCTGAATTTTTTCCGATCACAGTTCTCAATGAAGGTTACCAGAAATAAATCTCTTGGCTGCCATCCGGAATCTGTATACCATTGTTCCCAAACCTCATGCAACGGATAGTTTTCTGCCAGTTGTTCAGGTGTGAAGCCTTCCGTATTTCTCTTTATCTGGCGGAATTCATTCCCCATCAGGACTGTTGTTACAGCATTATTCCAGTCTTCCGACTCATATTCATAGTCTTTATTTTGCAGAAACAGATCATTGAGTTTATTGAGTTCGGCTTTGATATGTTCTATAGGTTTTGTGAATCCATATTTATCATTTTTAGTAGCCTGAGCATATACTGAATCTTTTTCTACTTTTGGCAGTTCATATTTTGAAATGACCGCAGGGTTATAAAAGCCATATCCGTTTTCTTCGGAAAGTATAGCCTGGTTCCCGGATGGATTAATCTGATCCAGCAAACCTTGCTCTCTTTCTGATATTTTGGATCTTTCCGAGTACAGTTGTGTCCAACCGGTAATCTGAGAAGAAACTCTTTTATCCTTCTGAAGCTGAAGCATAATATCCAATGATGCGGCACGCTGCTCCAGATCACCTTTTCCTATCAGCTCATCAACTAATGGAGTAATAACACCATCTTCCTGTGCGATCACCAGTTCTATGAGCTTTTTACGAAGCACACCCCCTTTTCTTTTGAAGAGATCAAAGAAGGCTATTACTTCTTCTTTATTTAAAGGATCCTGCATCAAAACATTGATTCCCGAAGCAGTTAAAGCCTCTCCCCTGTCTTTTAAAATTTTAAAAGCAAATTCTTTCTGGAAAGCGGTGGCTTTTTTGTTCTTTTTCCCCAATCCGTAGGACAGTGAATAGCAGTAAAATTCTCCTAAAATATTTCGGGTAAGTAATTCCCGCAATGAAAGATCAAACTGGTCAAAATATGACAGAACTATATCCCGTTTATGGTGATCTTCTCCCACCAGATAAAACATGGAAGCATACAGATCGCTTTTCTTAAAAGTGGCATTCAGCCAGGAGAATATTTTTCCTTCAAATTTTTTCTCTTTTACTTCTGTTTTCAGTGTCAGTGCATGCAGTTTTTCAAAGAAGTCCGGGTAATCGGGGTTATTGATATAGAATTTGGAATCTGTGTTAGCTCCTAACAAGGTAGACATAGAGTATCCGGCGAAGGCCAGCACCTGAATATTACCCTCCAAAACTGCTTTATAATACAGTGGCATCTGAATGTAAGGATCTGCCGTTTCTATTGCAAATTTAATCGCCAGGCATTTCTTTTCCACATCTCCATTATCAAACAGCTCATGAAGATAAGGAACTGTTTTCTGAACATCCCATACTCCCTGCACCCAAAGTGCCATATACACTTCATTATTATTCTTACTTTTTATGGCACCCGGAATGTCCTCCGGATTCTTAAAGTAATGATCTGCCAATGACAGAATATTTTTTACTACAGATTCTTTCTCTGCCTCCCAGCCTAGACCTGTCCAGGTATCTATCGCTCTTACTACGGATGAAAAACGGGTAAGCTTCTGCTCAATAATGACCTTCGTCATATACTCCAGTGCCCCGATGCTTGTTTCATCCAAAGCTTCCAGTATGGTCTGGCGTAAACCTTCCTGCCGTTGAGCAGCCAGCAAAAGTTTTTCCACAAGCTCCCAACATTTCTTCTGCTCACTATTGAGTAAAGCCTTAATAATATTTAGAGATACTTTCCCCTCAGGGTGTTTGTTGAATATAATATCTTCAATCAATTGATAAATGGCCGTATTTCCTGTATCTATCGCCGCCGACCAAATATAAAAATGACTTGAATTATGGGTTAATTCGTTATCATAAATAATCTGCTCTTCCAATGTCAGGTCAAAGCTCTCATTCCCGTTATAAGAATAGATGTAAGGGAATATCATTAATTCTCTGATAAAATTGATCTGATTGAGTGCTCCATAATATTCATGATGCGGAGCTCTGAATGACCGCCTGGAGTAACTGGTCTGATACATTTTGTAAGGCATTTTATTCCATGCATACTTTACCAGCTCTGCATTTTCTCCAAATAAATAAATCAATAGATCATAATAGTCGGGATCGTCCCAGATATTAGGCTTAATATATTCTTTCAGCTTTTCAGCATCTTTAGAGCCTAAATTTGTTCTTTCAAAATAGTTGGCTTTGCCCTTCAGTAGTTTTCCTAATTCCGCTACTTCTTTTTTAAGAATAGGTCTATCCGGAAAAAGCGTTGAGGGTACTCCCTGCTCTGCATGTTCCAACAGGTCTTTCCTTAATTTTTCGTAAAAATTCTTTACTAGTTTTTTCGATTCTAATTTTTTTGTGATTTCCATGTTTTTAAATTGTTAGTATCATCATTGAATTACCAATAGCTTCCTGCGAGAAAAGTAAGCCTGATAAAGGTAAATGGGTGTTGTAGGCTAAGATCTATGGTTTGGGTAAGGTCTTCAAGCTGTTCGTCATTGTAGAATACCGCAAACATCCCGTCCTCAAAAGCCTGTATTGCATTCTCCTGAGCTTTTTGGACATCTGCTTTTTTTAGATTATAAATGCTTCCAAAATCTACTTTACCGGTATCTGTGAGAATATTCAGATAGCTATCCTGAGGAATTTTGGCATAATCTTCATCTTCCAACTCAAAGGATTTTGCATTAAATGCATCCACCTGCTGCTGAACGATAAGCTTTAGTAAATTTTCTAATGAGATATTGGAATCTTCGTATGCGATTTCTATTTTTTGTTCTGAGAGAACAGGGTGTTTCTTCCCCAACTGCTTTACAGTGACCTTTATTTCCATATTTGAACTTAGTGTGGACTAAAGATAATGAAATTTTCCAGTGCTATTGGATCAATTTGAGATTTTATGACGAATATCAATAAAGAAGTTTGACAAAGCACATCCAATGGTAAGTTTTAGAATGATCAGACCGATAAAATTTAGGCTAAAGCCGTTTGAATAGGTGCATAAAAAAAACGGACTAAAGCCCGTTTCTATTGAATAATATGCTATCTTTTTATTGATTCTCTTTTTTGATAGAAGTTATAGCGCTCAGGTTGTCCTTACGGGAGAAAGCTGACTTCAGGAAACTAAATAATTCATCAGGAAGCTCATTCTGACAAGGATCAGTATTTTTATCTATATTATTTCTATGATTCTCACTGCTGATAACATTTGCCGCAGAAAACATTACAATACCACCGTCATTTCTAAGGGTAACCAGTTCGTCATTTTTGGAGCTTGGATCAAAATTCCCGAAACACATCACATTGTCCTTTACCTGTACAGCGGGAAATTTTTCAGTAGCAGGATCAGCCAAATAATTTCCATATGATTTAAATACTTTATAATCTCCATCAAAATTTCTGTGAGCAATAATTTCATCAACTCCTTCCCCATCAAGATTTCCTACAGCCAACCCTTTCCATTTTGATGCAGAACCAAATCCTATTGATTTAGTAATCAAAGTTAATACCCCATTATCATCTACATCATAAACATATATTCCGTTTTGCATATGATCATCTGCATCTACAAGCAACACAATTTCGTCTTTTGTATCCTGATCAAGATTACCTGATGCCACTGCTTTGATTGTAGAATTCACCGGCAAATTGAGCTGGTTAAAATAAACCAGTTCCGGGTCTGTTCCATTAAACTTATAAACCCTAACCTCTTTATTATAATTTCTAACAGCAACAAAATCATCTTTACCTCCGCTAATAAAGTTCCCTGCAGTAATTCCAGCCCATTTTGAATCTTCACCAAATCCTGTAAACGTTGAATGTTCAACAATTTGATTATTGTCAATATTAAAAATATAAAAGCCGTTTTTATTAAAATCAGTGTGATCACTCAATGCAATGATCTCACTTTTACCATCACCAAAAAAATCTCCTGCCGCCAAGCCCTTCCAATTGTAGATCCCTCCACCACACACTCTACTGTTTGTAACAGAGGTAAACCCTTTATTATAAGGTTTCATAGTTCCCATCATGCCATCAAAGTTTCTTAAGACAACAAATTGGTCACTGCTTCCGCCATCAAAATTTCCCTTCGCCACTCCTCTCCAATCAGAACCCTCTCCATAATTATGTTCGGTATTTACAGGAACAATCATATTTTCATAACTGGCTAAAAGCGCCAAAGCTAAAGAAGATTCAGATATTACATGGGAATAATATTTTTCGGCAGCCTGTATATCTGCAACCATCTGGTATAAAGGACTATCTTTTTTTGACAGATACAACCACATATAACTCGTATAATCATCATATGCTAAACTGCCGTTAGAATTATATTTGATATTCCACATTGCATTCCCCCCTATTCGACCATTGATCAACAAAGGAGATCTATAAATATCTTTTGTGAAAGTATGAGTATATGCCTGTATATCCGAATCTGTATAAACAGGGATCCCGCCCTCTTTGATATTATATTTGTTGCACTCATAAGGAAAGCTCATAGTGAGCCCACCATGAGAAATATCTTCTTTTATATCTGTATGGTTCCAATATGGCCATACATTTGAGCCCAGATTAGAGTTGAGCTGGGTATTTAATTTTATAAAATTAGATAGTTGACGCACTTTTGTAAGATAGACCGTATCATCTGTTGCTTTATACATTTGTACAAAGACTCTTCCAATGGCACTTAGCATATTAAAAGGCAGAATCACTCCTCTATTATTTATTGGGGGAGTATGACCATTTGCGATGTCCCTTTCTTTATAATATCCTATATTCCCAGGACCTGTATACCATTGACCTTCATGATAAATAAGTGTTTCTTTTATTTTTTGTATAAGGTCGGTAGCAATAGTCTTAAAATTTTTACCATCATAACGCCCTCCAAGATTATATTGTAAATTTTGAATAGCAGAATCATCTTTTACCATTGCTGCAAACTTAGCCATAGGATATAGTATATTAGCACTATGTACTACATAAGCATAAGTAGCTCCTGAATCCATCTTAGGTATATTGTAGTGATTATGTGACCATGCAGCACCTGAAATTCCTCTATAATCAAAAATAGAATCTAAATTCGGCACCGCATCTCTAAGATCATCCCTTCTATCAATAGTGTTTCCCATACACTTTATTAGGGTTCTGGCGTATTTTGGGTCTTTTGTTTTTTCAAACATCAATACCAATGCTTCCATATGGGCCGGTACTCCCCAGGCAAACTCAAACTGATCCGGACTATCTGAATTACCTATGGATACATCATAATGCTTTTGATCAAATAGTTTTTTGTAATACGATTGAGAATAGCATTTTAATGAGAACAATACAATGATGATTGTAAAAAGATTTTTCATATTATTAGTTTTGGGTTCAAAATAGTTTGAAGAGAATCATCTCATGGATAATTAATCAAATATAATGCTTTTGGTCTCTGGCCCTGGAATTTGTTTAAAACGGTGTAAAGAAAACCATTTTTCATGTATGGCACAAAGAATTGAAATGAGATGTTGAAAAAAGCTACTATGAAAATTAGAAAAAAGAAGAAAGCTTTTTAATTAAAACAGATATAAAATAAAAAAGTACACTTTCAAAAAATGTACTTTCTTTGGGTGAATGAGGGGTCTCGAACCCCCGACCTTCGGAACCACAATCCGACGCTCTAACCAACTGAGCTACAATCACCGTTTTCTGAGTGCAAATATAGGACAATTTCCTCAACTACCAAACAATTCCGTCAAAATTTTTCAAAGAAATTAATCTTTCTGACGTAAAGCCTTCAGCGTAAGCAACTCCCGATAATCGACCTAAGTCCTGAGCACGGTAAGTTAAGCTCTCAAAAAAGTCTTTTGTGGTAATCGGAGTCTCGGGTTCTTTAGAAGTTGGGTCATAAAATTGAGTTTTATAAGCCATACATGAAGCAATCTTCTTATCCAGGAATTCTGAAATGTCAATAACGAATTCCGGTTTTATATCTTTCCACTGAATATAATGGAAAATATGCTTCGGTCTCCACACTTCCTGAGCTTCTCCCTCGTCTACAGTCTCAATTTTTCTCAGTCCGGACAAAAAGCACGCATCCGATACTAATTTCGCTCCTTTTGCATGGTCTGGATGTCTATCATCAATTGCATTGGCTAAGACGATTTCCGGCCTGTATTTGCGAATCATTTTTACGATCCTCATTTGGTATTCTTCGGAATTCACCAGAAAGCCATCTTTCATTCCCAGGTTCTCTCTTGCAGAAAGCCCTAAGATCTTCGCAGCGTCTGCCGCTTCTGCTTTTCTGGTTTCATCTGTACCTCTGGTCCCCAGTTCTCCTCTAGTAAGATCTACCACAACACATTTTTTTCCTTCAGAAACCATTTTGGCAATAGTTCCGCCACATCCCAGCTCTACATCGTCAGGATGTGCTCCAAAAGCAAGTATATCAGTTTTCATGTAATCAAAGATAGGTTTAAAATAAAAACTCCCCAAACATTACGAATGGGAAGTTTTAATATCTATAATTTAAATTTTAAATTACTTGTTGATTTCTGCATTCAATTTTACAGCATCCTGGTAAGTAGGATCCAACTGTAAAGATTTTGCTACATAATCTTTAGCTTTTGCCATATCAGAATCTTTGCTCATATACGCTACTGCAAAGTAAGCGTATGCAAGAGTCTGCTTGTTAGCTTCCTGATCAGCAGGTTTTACTGTGCTGATGAATTTTTCGTAAGCAATTTTTGCAGCATCGTTGTTTCCTGCCTGTTGGTAAGAATATCCCTGGCTGTAATATGCCGGAGCCCAGTCAGGAAGAAGTGCTGACATTTTCTGCCATGTAAGAATTGCACCGTTCCAGTTTTTAACATCCTGATAAGCTGTCGCTAACTTAAATAATGCATCAGAGTCCTGAGCATTAGCAGCTACCTGTTTCTTCAATCCTTCAATGGTAGGGTTAGTAGGTCCTTTATCCGCTTCTGCCTGAGAAGCACCACCACCTCCTGCGATGTTAGCCAATTCAAGATCCCACTTCATGGTTTCATCTTTCGCAGCTTTTGCAATCGCAACTTTTTGCTGTGCCTCAGTCATTAAAGCCGTTTTCTTAGCAGCATCTTTTTCATCTTTTGCTAATCCTGCAGCGATAAGCCCCTGTAGACCTTGGTCAGCCGGTTGAATTCTTGTTTTCTCAGCCTGAGAAACGAAAGTATCCATATTCTGCTTTGCATCTGCGTAATTTCTGTCAGCATAAGACTGGTAAGCTCTTAATTTGAATTTGATAGGATCTTCAATTTTATCAAAAATCTTATCTAAAACAGTTTTAGAGTTAGCATAATCTTCGTTAGTGAAATATAATTTAGCAATTTCTAACTGAGTATATGGATCTTCGTCAGCATATTTTGTATAGTTGATAAGATCCTGTGTAGCTTTTGCATTTTGCTGGTATCTGATGTCATAACCTGCCAATGCTTTATATGCCGGAGCATAAGTAGGGTCTACAGCAATCGCTTTATCAACGCTTTCTTTTGCTTTTTGCCATACTTGTGCAGCCATCCATAAAGTAGCCATTCTTGTATAAACGGAAGCTTTATTTTTAGCTAAAGGTAATGCTTTGTCATAGGCAGACATCGCCTCCCCCGGAGCTCTTTTCAATCTGTAGGCATCTCCTAAGGTATAATAGTAATGAGCAGGTACTCCTTTCTTTTCAGCTTTTTCAATCGCTTTAGTAAGGAACTGAATAGCAATATCAGGAGAACTGTTCTTTTCGAATAACGTTAGTGCTTCAGCAGCTCTGAATAAAACTTCAGCGTCTTTTTCTTTTGAATCAGCAACTACTTTTTGAATTTCAGCAACCGCATTTTTATCTCCTTTACCTAATTTAACGGCCGCAAGACCGATCTTGTTAAGGTAGCTTTTGCCGTCAGCAGCCAATCCTTTGTTGAAGCTTTCAGTTGCCTTTGCATAATCAGGCTCTCCTTGTTTTAAGAAAGTATTTCCTAAATAGAAGTAGTTTTCAGCAGTAGGCTCTTTAGCGATCATTTCAGTGAAGTTGGTTTTTGCCTGTGCAAATTTATCACTGTCTATACTGTTAATACCATCCTGCAATGTCTGTGCAGAGGCAAAACCGGTAAAAAATACCACGGCTGCTCCAAAAGCAATCTTCTTTACATTCATATTCATTATATCTTTCATTTTATATTTTCTAATAATTGAGTTATATTCTACACAATTTTCAGACCAAAATACTATTTTCTATAGGGGGAAATTGTGAGTTTAATAATTTTTAACGCATTTGCACTTCTCTCTTGTAGATATTATAAGGCTGTAATCCTTCTTTCTGAACGATTTTCTGTCCTAAATGAGTACATGAAAATCTCATAAACCCATTGGCGATATTGAAGTTACCTTCATTTGCAAGAAAATAAAGAACCCTTGTAAAAGGATATTTCATTGTGCTAAGACCAGCATGATCTGCGTTATATGAAACTCCTTTCTCTACAACAGGAAGAACTTTTACCATATTTCTAAGTTCTTCAGAAGTTTTATCATAAGGACGGCTGAAAGTATTAAGCCCTATAACCCCTATTTTATCAGGATATTTCCCTAATTCCTCTATGATCTGCTTATTTCCCGGGATAATGGAAAATTGAAGGTCTTTCGGCTGTTTTTTAAATTTTTCAGCAACAAAATTCAGATTACTGGAATTGGTTCCGTCAAAAATAAATTCTTTTTTATCTGATAAAAGACCACTGCTGATTTCTTCCATTGAAATACTTTCCTTTGGAGAGTTTTTAGGGACTACAAAAACGACCGCATCCGCCGCAAATTTAGCAGGGAGAAATTTAAGATCTGTTCTTGCTTCAAATGTCTTTATTTCGTCGGGATTAAGGTTTCGAGACATCACCACAATTTTGGCATTTCCGTTCAGCAAATCAAGAAAACCTAAGTCTTCTTTTTTTGTTTCCACTTTGATGTGGGTTTCCGGATAATTCATCATATACCCGTCCGCTAATGCTTCTGTAACGCTTTGAAAGGATTCATCCGTAAAAATCGTAAGATTACCTTTATGATAGGAAGGAGATTTCTCCTCTTTTTTGCAGCTTGCAAGCATGAATCCTATAAGGAAGACAAGCGCAACTTTGAAACTATTCTTCATCTTTCGATCTTTTGATTTTAGAAACTGCTCTATAGATTCTGAAAATACCATAAATAATCAACACCACTCCCAGTGCATAGGCAATAGCAGGTTCCAGAATGGTAAAGAAGAATTTATAGATCATCACTACAATTCCTAAAACGATATAAAACAATCCCGTAACCAGGGATAACCAATTGAACATCATGTAACAAAAATACAAAAAAAATAAAAAGGGAAGCATATGCCTCCCTTTTTATTTATATTTTGAATAAATAAGTCTAATTATTCAAAGTTCATAGTAAATGGTACGCTATAGTAAGATCTAACGCTCTCCCCGTTTCTCTTCGCAGGAGTCCATTTTTTCAGTTTCTTCACTACACGCATTGCTTCACTGTTGAAGTCGCCATTCGGAGATTTCTCTTCGATGGTAACGTTGGAAACAGTACCGTCTTTTTCTACAACGAACTTAAGCTTAGCTTTCAGTGTACCTTCACCTCCTTCCATTAGGGAAGTATCGAAGTTATCTCCTAAGAATTTTCTCAATGCACCCATACCTCCAGGATATTCTGCAGATTGGTCTACATCTTTGTAGATTTCGTTAGGGTTATTCGCTTTCACTTCTACTGTACTAGCTTTAGTACCTGTAGATGGTGGTGGTGGCGGTGGTGTATAAGCCGGAGCTTTTACCCCCTCCTGATTATTCAAACCAGTTGTAGTTTCCAACTGCTTAGAAATCGGTGGTGGTGGAGTTTCAATTTTCGGAGCTTTTACAGGCTCAGGAACTACGTTCTGAATCACTTCAATTTTCTCCTCTTCTTTTGGAGGTGGAGGTGGTGGAGGTGGTTCTTCTTCTTTAGGCTGCTCGATAATCGGATCTTCTTCGATAATATCTACAAGATCTGCCTTTACTTCTTGCTTAGGCGGAGCTGTAAGATTTTTAATCGTAAGATAGATGAACGGAGACAATGCTGCCAAAAGGAATAATGCTGTTCCGACGATAAAAGACTTTGTTAAAAGTCTTGGATACTGATGTCTAAGATCATAGGCACCATATTCCTTGTTTCTATTTTCAAATACGATCTCATCTAAAGTAAGATTCTGACCGTATACATTTTCATCTGCCATAGATTAGATATAACAATTTTATGGTTAAATTACTTTGTAGCAGCAGCTGGTGCAGCAGCACCTCCTACTTTCTTGTCATATACGGCTTTCTCCCAAGGTTTCAAGTCAGTAACCCCGTATTGCTCACTTTTCGTGATGGCCATTTCGTCAAGAATATCAACAAAGTTCTTATATACAGCATCGTCAGTTGGCTTAATGATCACGGTAAATTTCGCTTGATCTGCAGCTCTAGATTTTGCCTGCTCAATTACTTTTCTAATTCCCGTTCTATCAAGAGTAGTTTCCATAAGAGTCTGGTCATTCAAGGATGTAGCATCCTGCTGGTGCCAGAAAACTCTGTTGTCTTTTCCTAATAGGATAGAAATTGAGTTAGAAAGTTTAATTTCTGTTGGAGGGGGTTTCGGCTGATCTTTTTTAGGTTTAGCCGGAAGACCCAAATCCATAACATTCGGTTTACTGAATGTAGTTGTGAACATAAAGAAGGTAATCAATAGAAAACCCAAGTCCACCATCGGAGTCATATCGACTCTGGTACTCTGCTTTTTGGAACGGACCTTGCCGCCCTTGCCGCCTTTCTCTTGTACTTGTACTTCTGCCATTTCTATCGATATTATTCGTTAGGTTTACCTTCTTGTGATGTAATCAACCAAAATTTAAGAAAATCAATATCTCTTAAACCCTCAAATAGACCTTTAACTTTAGGATATTGAGTTGTAACGTCACCTTTAATAGCTAACTTGTAGTCAGGGTTAACGCTCAAACTTTCTTTTACCCAATCAATTAATTGCTTATTTGTACTGTCCATAGGAATACCTGTAGGACTCTTATAATTTTTCTGCTCATCTGCAGGCATATCCAAATAACCTTTTAGTTGGTTCATTGGAACTCCAATTGCCTGTACTTTCTGGAAAGCTGCCTTTTGGTTGTTGTCAAAAGTAATCCCATACTTTTGTCCCATTTTATCTAAAAGTGCAACTCTTTCTGATGCATTTTCTACTGGCTGGAAATAGAATTTTCCGTCCGGAGTAGCGTTGATAGTCATTAAACTAGCATCAGGAAGCAATTTTTCCGAAATTGAAGATGGCGGTTTGATCTGCTCCACGTCAGGTTTTTTAAACTGAGTGGTCAAGATAAAGAACGTAAGAAGTAGGAACGCAACGTCACACATTGCGGTCATGTCCGTCACTACTCCATGTCTTTTTGGTTTGACTCTCGCCATTATTATAAAATATTTTTAATTAAACTTCTTTTAATTGCTAATGCAAATTTCTTGCTAATTCTTAGTTGAATTCAGCGAAAGATTGTTGGATACTCATAGAGATTTCGTCGATCTTATAAGTTAATCCGTCAATTTTAGAAGTAAAGAAGTTATAAAGGATAATAGCGATTGCAGAAGTACCAATACCTAATGCCGTGTTGATCAAGGCTTCAGAGATACCAGTAGATAGTGCAGCAGCATCCGGAGTACCACCTCCTGAACCTAATGCGAAGAATGCCTTGATCATCCCGATTACCGTTCCAAGTAGTGCGATTAGGGTTGCAACTGTACCTAAAGTAGAAAGGATCATCATGTTTTTCTCAAGCATTGGCATCTCAAGAGTAGTAGCTTCTTCGATAGCTTTGTTAAGCGCTACCATTTTCTGCTCTTTATTTAATGTAGTATCGTGAGCAAGAGCTTTGTAAGTAGTAAGACCTTCTTTTACTACGTTACCTACAGAACCTTGTTGTCTGTCACACTCTTCGATAGCTTCGTCGATTTTGTTTTGGTTTAGTAAGCTTCTTACCTGTACTACGAAATTGTCTAAGTTTCCTTTTCCAGCAGCTTTACCTAAGATTAAATATCTTTCAATAGAGAAAACGATTACTGTAATCATGAAAGTAATCAAGATTGGTACGATAACCCCTCCCTTGTAGATAATACCTAAGAACGATTCTGGGTGAATGTCTTTTCCTTCAACACTTGAAAAAGCTACAGAACCACCTCCTAGTTTATCTGCATCTTTAAAGTTTCCTGGGCTTCCAAGAACGAATAAATAAATACATACTCCTATAGCAAATAGAATAGGAATAATAACAGCTGGATTTAAACCTCCTGCCTTTCTAGCAACTACTTGCTCATCATTTTTTGAAACATTCATTTCCATATTTAACTAAATTATATTGTTTTAAAATTTTACAGGGTGTAAATTAAAGGCAAAATTAATTAAAATGCAAGAGTCTTAATTAAACATTTTGCTTTTTTTTGATAAAGAAATTTTAATACGATTTCGAAATAATAATTATTTTAAATTATTTTATTTATTTTTTCCAAATTTAACATTTGGGTTAAAAAATCAAAAAAATAAGACACCCATTTTTTTGATTTTCCCAATGTTAATTTTTTTTTAAATTACGATATTCACAATACGGTGAGGGACTACAATGATTTTTTTAGGGGTTTTTCCTTCCAAAATCTGTTGCATTTTCTCATTTGAAATCACCAAATCTTCCACCTCCTTAGCAGATAATTGAGCAGAAAGTGAAATTTTGAACTTCATTTTACCATTTACGCTTACCGGATATTCAATTTCATCTTCTACTAAATATTCTTCATTTAATACCGGGAATTTTTCAAATTCTATCGATTCACCGTTTCCTAACAAACTCCACAATTCTTCGCAGATGTGAGGTGCATATGGAGAAATGATAACGGCAAGAGGTTCCAGAATATTGCGTTTGTTGCATTTTAATTTCTGAAGTTCATTCACAGCAATCATAAAAGATGATACTGAAGTATTGAAAGAGAAGTTTTCAATATCATATACTACCTTCTTTATTAAGGTATGTAAAACTTTATATTCTGCTTTTGTAGGTTCTTCGTCAGAAACTTCAAATACATCACCGTTGAAATAAAGGTTCCAGAATTTCTTAAGGAAACCATACACTCCACTTAATCCCTGAGTATTCCAAGGTTTGGATTGCTCCAGCGGACCTAAGAACATTTCATATAATCTTAATCCGTCTGCTCCGTATTCTTCACAGATGTCATCAGGATTTACTACGTTATATTTAGACTTGGACATTTTTTCTACTTCACGGTCTGTGATGTATTTTCCATCTTCTAAAATAAATTCTGCATCAGCATAATCAGGTCTCCAGGCTTTGAAAGCTTCTGTATCCAATTCGTCAGAAGTTCCTTTTAATAAGGATACGTCTACGTGGATCTGCTGAGTCTGATATTCGCTTGCTAAGTTTTTAGATACATATTGATTAGTCCCGTCGATCCTATACACAAATGCACTCATTCCTAAGATCATACCCTGGTTGATCAGTTTCTGGAATGGTTCATCATGGCTGATATATCCTCTGTCTTTTAAGAACATGTTCCAGAAACGGGAATACAACAAGTGACCGGTTGCGTGTTCGCTACCTCCTATATATAGGTCTACCTGTCCCCAATAATCTGCTAAATCTTTTTTAACAAAAGTTTCTTCATCATTAGGATCCATATATCTAAGGAAATACCATGAGCTTCCAGCCCATCCCGGCATTGTAGATAATTCTAACGGGAAAATTGTTTTGTCATCAATTAAATCTGTAGCCACCACTTTCTGGTTAGCTTCATCCCATGCAAATTCTTTTGCATTCCCTAATGGTGGATCTCCGTCTTCAGTCGGCAAGTATTTTTCAACCTCAGGAAGTTCCAATGGCAAAGCAGAAGTTGGCAACGTGTAAGGCATTCCATCCTTATAATATATAGGAACGGGTTCACCCCAATAACGCTGTCTTGAGAAAATGGCATCACGCTGTCTGTAGTTTGTAGTTCCGTGACCGATTCCTTTCGTTTCAATCTCTCCAATTATTTTTGACTTCGCATCATTATAACTCAATCCGTTTAAGAAATCAGAGTTTACACAAACGGAATCTTTGGAATCAAAAGATTTTTCCTGAACGTCTTCTTCGGTTTCTACAACCTTTTTAATGTCAAGGTTAAATTTCTTTGCAAATCTGTGGTCACGCTCATCATGTGCAGGAACAGCCATTACAGCTCCCGTTCCATACCCCATCAATACATAATCTGAAATATAGATCGGCATTTTTTCTCCACTGAACGGATTGACTGCATAACTTCCGGTGAAAGCTCCGCTCACGTTTTTCACGTCAGACATTCTGTCTCTTTCAGATTTTTTGGAAGTCTCTTCAATATAAGTATCTACTTCAGCTTTTTGAGCATCGGTAGTAATAGTATCTACTAATGGATTTTCCGGTGCCAATACCATAAAAGTAGCTCCAAAGATCGTATCAGGTCTTGTTGTAAATACCTCAACGATTTCGTCATGACCTTCTACCTGAAACTGAACCTGTGCTCCCTGAGATTTTCCGATCCAGTATTCCTGAGAATCTTTCAAAGGTTGCGGCCAGTCTAATGTATTTAATCCTTGTAATAATCTTTCAGAGTAAGCAGAAATTCTCATGCTCCACTGCATCATTTTCTTCTGGAATACTGGGAATCCTCCTCTTTCAGATTTTCCGTCTTTTACCTCATCATTTGCCAATACGGTACCTAGTGCAGGACACCAGTTTACGGTAGTTTCTGCTCTGTAGGAAAGACGGTAGTTTAATAATATATCTTCTTTATCAAGATCGGAAGCATTTTTCCATTCTTCTGCCGTGAAATTTAATTCGTCGTTCTGATTGGCATTTAATCCTTCTGTTCCTTTTTCTTCAAAATGACTGATCAGGGTATCGATTGATTCCGCCTTATCGGTATTTTTATTATACCATGAATGATACAGCTGAATAAAGATCCACTGTGTCCATTTATAATACGATGCATCTGAAGTTCTCACTTCTCTGCTCCAGTCGAATGAAAATCCGATTTTTCTTAGCTGCTCTTCGTATCTGTTGATATTTTGTTCTGTAGTAATCGCCGGATGTTGCCCAGTCTGGATCGCATACTGCTCAGCAGGAAGTCCGAAGCTGTCATATCCTACCGGGTGCAGTACATTAAACCCCTGATGTCTCTTGTATCTCGCATAAATATCCGATGCAATATATCCCAGCGGGTGACCTACGTGAAGTCCTGCTCCGGATGGGTACGGGAACATGTCGAGTACATAAAACTTAGGTTTATCTGTATTGTTAGAGGTTTTATAGGTTTGATTTTCCTCCCAGTATTTCTGCCACTTTTTTTCTATCTGCTGATGATCGTAAAACACTTTATATAGATGTTATATGTTAGACTTTAGTATTGAATATTTTTTTCTTCTTAGTGAAGATTCACAAAAATAATGATTTTAAAGGAAATAGAAATTTAATTTATGATGAATTGCAATTCTATCCTCAACAAAAAAATCCCATCCGAAGATGAGATTTGTTTTTATATCCTGAAGTATACTATTATTGAACCACTCTTTTGAACGTATACGTTCTTGTCTGGAATACGGTAGGATCCTGTGTCTCTTCTCTTACAGCAAGATTAAGCGTAGTATCATCCAGCGTAACCACTTTTGCCACCTCCGGCTCTACCACTCCCTGAATCTTCATCTGAACCGTTTTTGAATCCTTATCATAGGTATAATTGAATTTTTTATCGGAAAGAATAGCACACACTCCCGGTGTAGCGGTATCTCCCCAGGTAGTTTTCCCGCCTTTGGAATCAACACTGAACCACCATCTGGTCTTTTTCTGACAATCTGTATAAGTAATTGTGTTAGAAACAGGAACTTCACCAGTTTCCACCGTAGTAACTACTTCTTTCAACGGTTGCCATGTCCCAACTAAAGGAGCTTCTCTGACAGTATCATTGTCATTACTACATCCTGTAGCGGCAAACAATGACAAACCTGCAAATAGTAATGCTAATTTCTTCATAGATCAATTTTTTCAAGCGCTAAAATTATAATTTTTTTGATTTATATTACTATTTTTTATGAAAAATTATTTCATCGCTCATTATTTATACATATTTTAAAACACTCAGACTCAATATTCCTGTTATTTAACAAATATTGAACCTGCGAAATCCCCTCTGTTTTATTAAAAAAGTTATTTTTGTAAGAAAAAATGCAAATGCAGGATATAACGAAAAATAATTTTGATTTCATCCGTGTTCTCCTAGCTTTCATTGTCTTTGTAGGACATTTGGGAGCGCTAAGCCAATCTGCATCACTTAAAATTTTAGAACACAGCCCTGTAGAAGTTGCCGTTTTCTCATTTTTCATTGTAAGTGGTTTCCTGATTGCAAGAAGCTATGAAAGGTCTTCAAGTCTTAAAAGCTACGCCAAAAAAAGATTCAACAGAATTGTTCCCGCTTATCTGTTGGTTGTTTTTCTTTGTGCCATACTTCTGAGCCTGGTCAGTACTTTATCTTTCTCTGACTATTTCAGCAATACCCAGGTCTACAAATATTTGTTCTGGAATTCATTGTTCATGAACTTTAAAGCGCCATGGCTTCCCGGAGTTTTCGGAAATCAGGCCGTGAACGGAGCTTTGTGGACGCTTAAAATAGAAATGTGTTTTTACATTGCTGTTCCCCTGATGTTTTTATTGTTCGGAAAGAATAACCGGTACAGAAATACCAGTCTTATTGTACTGTATTTTCTTTCGCTGATCTTTCTTAATTATTTTGAAATGACAGGAAAAGCAGCCATTTCGAGACAGCTGCCCGGTTCATTGTGCTATTTCATCGGCGGAATGCTATTATATTTTAATTTTGACACTTTCATCAAACATAAAAATTTACTTTTTATCATCGCTATGATTACGGTGTGGATAGATCTTATTTTTAAAATAAAACTATTCTCCCCAATGATGATCAGTATTATTGTGCTTTATATTGCCTACTCTTTCAAATTCCTGAATAATTTCGGAAAATACGGAGACTTTACCTACGGGATTTATATCTTCCACTTCCCTATTATCAGGGTATTTCAGACATTAGGTTTGTTTGAGGATTATAATCCCTACGTCATGAGTTTGGTATGTATGTTTACCGTAATTGGTGTAGGAATTGCTTCATGGCATCTTTATGAAAAAAGATTTTTATAATTTTACCGATATTTTAAAGCACAAATGAAAGATCTTGTCTCCATCATCACCCCTTGTTACAATTCAGCGGAATTTATAGAGGAAACGATACAATCTGTTCTGAGCCAGACCTATGAAAACTGGGAGTGGTTGATCACAGATGACCTTTCTAAGGACAATACTGTTGAAATCATCAGAAAGTATAATGACCCAAGAATAAAACTACATGTCCTGGAGCAAAACGGTGGTGCCGGAAATGCAAGAAATCACAGCATTGAAAGGGCCCAGGGAAGATATATTGCTTTTCTCGACTCTGACGACTTCTGGTATCCGGAATACCTCGAAACCATGACGGATTATATGCAGGAGCACCATGCAGAACTTGTGTATTGTAATTATTCGAGATGTAATGAGCAGCTTCAGCCTATATTGAAAGATTTTCTGGCAGACAAAGTGGTCACTTTTTCTAATCTATTGAAAACCTGCCGACTGGCTCCCGTCTCAACGATGTATGATACGAAAAGGGTTGGAAAGTTCTTATTTCCTGTAAAAAGTAAGCGGGAAGACCACGTTATGTGGCTGAATCTTTTAAAAGTAATTCCGCAGGGCATGCCTATCAATAAAACATTAGCTAAATACAGAATGCGGGAGAACAGTGTTTCCAGAAATAAAAAAAACATCATCAAAGATCAGTATCTTGTGTATAAAGATTTCATGGGCTTCTCTACCTTCACTTCGTTGTATTATACGGCTAACTGGGCATTGAACGGATTCCTGAAATATTCGAAAATTTTCAACTAATGGAGTATTCAAAAGAATTTAAAGCGGCATTGAGCGCTTTTTCAGCAACCGAGAAGGATAAACTTATTTTCAGACTGCTGAGAAAGGATAAACTGCTGTCTAAAAAGCTCTACTTTGAACTTATTGATCCGGAAACTACCGATGATAAAAGGGATGCCATGGAAGAACAGGTAAAAGAAAAGGTTTTTCTGGCTTCAAAATACACAGGAAATGCTAAGTATTTCCTGACCATTATCCGAAAAATAAGTGCTGAGATTACGGAACATGTCAAAATAACAACGGATAAATTTGGTGAGATCTCACTCAACCTTCTCCTCATTAATGCTATTTTAGATTATAATACGGATCTGAGCAGGCAGCGATTTGACAATGTCTACAAACTCTATCTGTACATCATCAATAAAATATTCAAATCTTTAATCCTGATCCGAAAACTGGATGAAGACTACTGGATGGAGATTGATGAATATTTACGGGACACCGAAAAGAAAATCACAGAGAACCATTATCTTCAAAAGCTCTGTATCAATAACGGACTTGACTTCAATTGGCTTGAATGTGACCGTATTCCGGAAAACATTGATCAGATCATGAAGGACATTAAAAATCAGGGATTCTTAAGATAAAATTTTCTTCAGAATCATTGCGGTAGAATCAGGTTTTTCATCGATGAACTTCTGAGCATTCTGAGACATGGAATCAAGTTCTTCCGTATTGTCTCCGTTGGTAAGAAACAGGACAAATTCTGCAGCTGCATATTCGTCTGCAAAGGCTTTTCCACCATCAGAAGAAATCAGCCCGTCTGCTTCGGGATTCTTTTTGTAGCGATTTCCAAAAACAACAGGGACACCAAATGTGGCCGCTTCTAAAATATTGTGCAGACCGGCATCATGAAACCCTCCTCCTACTACAGCTACATCTGCATAAGAATAAAGTTTTGATAGCAGCCCTATACTGTCAATGATTAAAATCTGGTATTCAGAAATCAAGAGTTCACTGGTTTCTATTTCACTATACAATAGCGCATCGGGATACAGATTTTTTAAATGCGATACCCTTTTCAGATCGTGAGGTGCAATGATAATTTTCAGAGAAGGATTTTTTCTGTAGGTTATTGCCGCAATTTTCTCTTCTGCCTGCCAGGAACTTCCAAAAACTACCGTTTTATGATCTCCTATAAAATCTGTAATATGACCAACATGGTTATCCCGTTCACGAAGTTGTTTTACCCTGTCGAATCTTGTATCTCCTGTTACAGAAGACTGCGTAAGGCCTATACTTTTGGCCAGGGCAAAAGAAACCTGCGTCTGATGAAAGAACCAATCTACATTTTGCTGAAGCTGTTTTACAAACCATTTCCCATATGATGTGAAAAAAGATTGGTTTTCATAGAACAGCGCAGAGATCACATAGATCTTTATATTTTGAGTTTTCAGCTCAGCCAACAGATTATACCAATAATCATACTTCACCGTAAAAAATAGTTGAGTATCAAATTGCGATATAAACTCCTTTATTACAGCTTTTTTATCAAATGGAAGATAACAGATCACATCTGCAATATGTTTCTTTTTAATAACATTTTCATAGCCGGAGGGAGAAAAAAAGGTAACCAAGATTTTATGATCCGGCAGACTTTCTTTGAGTTTTTCCAATACAGGAAGTCCCTGTTCATACTCCCCTAAGCTTGCGGCATGCATCCAGATGACTTTATCCGTTTTCGAAAATGAAGTCTGAACTTTATGCAAAGATTCTTTTCTTCCCTCAACGCCTTTTTTAGTTTTGGCATTAAATAAAGAAAATACTTTCATACCGAAAGTAAGGAGGCTTATAAATATGTTGTAAAGCAGGTTCAATTTTGGTTTGATTTAGTGATCAGAGTTTTCTTTATTTCCTTCCTGGATAGTTTTTACCATCCCTACTCCCAGCACTGCAAAAAGCAATCCCAGAATGAAGAAAATGGCATTGCTGAGCTCCGTTTGTTTTCCTTCTGCAACGCGAATACTTTCAACAATAATATCCAGAAATAAAATCATTACAGGAAGTTGTAAAGAAAACATAAACAATCCCAGTGTTTCCTTATTCCGAAAGTTTTTAGGTACATTTACAAGAGGTGAGTTGGGGTTTCTGGAGGCGCTCCATAAAATAAAAAAAACAAATGTCGCAATACACGGAAGGGCCCAGATCGTTCCTTTTCCGGATTCTCCGTCCACATTACCCTGAAAATCGAAATGGGTAGGAATAATATCTGGCAACCCGGCATACTTCACCCCCGTAAAAACCCAGATCACGATAAGCAAAAGAACGTTTACAATGAAGAGTATTCCGGAAGTTTTCATAGTATCTTGTTCTAAACAACACTTCTAAGCACTCTCAGTTTATGGGTATGCTTATTCATTTCTTTATTGAAAATCCCTGTAGAATCCAGGGTATCGATTCTCACTTTTCCTGAGGCATGGATGATTCTCTGATTATCCAGCATGATTCCTACGTGGATGATCTTCCCTTCAGCATTTTCAAAGAAAGCCAGATCTCCCGGCTGTGTTTCTTCCACAAAAGTAAGAGCTTCTCCCACTTCTGCCTGCTGTGAAGCATCTCTAGGAATTTTGATCCCATGAACTTTATAGACCAGTTGGGTAAAACCGGAACAATCTACTGCAAAAAAACTTTTCCCACCCCACAGGTAAGGAATATTAAGGAATTCTTTGGCCGTCAGAGCAATACTTTCCCTCACGTCATGACTTCTTCTTGATGCCACTACGGGAAATTCCACCTCGGATCCCATTGACAGTAACATTTTTCCGTCATTCGTCAGTACAGAAGAGAAATCTTCAGTTACCACCGTTGTTTTTCTGCCAGCAAGCTCCTCGTCTGTTACAGGCTTTAGCTGTTTGGTATCCATCCATCCTTCATAGCCATCATAATGCATTTTTATTTTGGTCCAGTTTTTATTCACTTCCAAAATATCTGCGCTTTCTCCAAACAATATCTCGGTAACAATCTCTGCCCTGTCAGATCCCTCTGCACGGACTGGTGCTACTGTAACAATACAAATTCCTTTATTCATTAACTTTGAATTTAAAGATTGAATAATTTAAAGATAAAAAAATACAGTTTGTACCCTCTTTAAATGTTTTGATCTTTGAATATTTTAATTACTTTCTGCGAAGAAAGTTGACCCCATCCCGCAAAGGTAAAATAAGATTTTCAAAATCTTCGTCTTTTGCTGCTAAATCGTTTAATTCTTTGATAGACTGAGTGGATTTCTGCTTAGGATCTTCTTCCAATACTTTTCCATACCACAAAACGTTGTCAAACAAAACCACAGATCCTGATTGAGTATGCGGCTTTATCAGTCTGAAATATTCTGCATAGTTTTCTTTATCGGCATCCACAAAGATCAGGTCATAAACCTCATCGGTTTCTTTTAAAAATTCTTTGGCATCCTGAAGTCTGAAATCAATCTGATCTGCATATTCACTGGTTTCAAAATATTTTTTCGGCAGATAAGCCAGATCTTCATTCACATCCAGGGTTGTAATTTTTCCATCTTTGCTCAAGCCTGATGCAAGACATAAAGTAGCATATCCGGTAAAAGTTCCTATCTCAAGAACATTCTTCGGTTTCAGCATCTGGGAAATGATTGTAAGCAACCTTCCCTGCTGGTATCCCGAGATCATATGCGGCTGCGTTGTTTTTTGATAAGTCTCTCTTCTCAGCTTTTTCAGAATTTCAGCTTCCGAAGAAGCGTGTGCTTCCAAATATCTATCCATTTCAGGATTCTTTTCTTCAAAAAAACTCATACCATTTTATTTTAAACAAATTTACGGAATTTTAAAGTTTCTTTTCCGAATCCTACGGTTCTATTCATCCTGTTTAACAAAAAAAGAGAGAAATTAATCCCTCTTTTCTCTGATAGATCTGTTGTGCTACAGAAAAATCATTAAATCGCGATGCAATACTGCCTTTTCCCAGGACATGCCCATCCCGGACAGCAATCAGAACTTTTCTGACAAATTATTTGTGGATTACACCCATTGACAGCTCCCTGCACGCTTTTCATCTGTGCTCTTGAAAGTTTTTTTGAATTTTTCATAATGATTTTGGTTTGGTTTTAATTTCCTACTCTTGAAGATTTTCGGACCACTCTATCAAATATCCCTTTAAAGGGATTTAAATATAGCATTATTTACCCAAATAAACAACTGATTGAATACAAGTTACAAACAAAAACACTATCCGAATTGAAATAAAATCCTTAAACATCAACCTTATTCCTTCCATTGCAACACCTAAGTTCTGTTATTATCCCGGGGAAAACCCCATATAAAATACCGGGAAAACACGGATGTTTTTGCTATAGTATAAATAATAGCTTTGCATAGAGAACAAAGGGGTAAAAACACTAAGAGAAATAACATGATTGCAGGAGAGACACAAACTAACCATGGGAATCAAAAGAATGTTATGCCGAAAGGCAGAACAGATTCTTCTGCAAAAAAAACTAAGACAGAAATATCCAATTCATTTTTGCGACGAATTATTTCGCTCTTGAAAAAAGAAGAATTAATTTGATTACTAAATAAATCCCGTACTCCTTCGGGATTTATTTTTTTATATCTTTTCAAAAGAATTCTATATTTTCCAATAGATTCCTTTTTCAATTCAGCAATAAAACCAGTATCATTTTTTTAAGTACAATCAATTTCTTTGTTTCTTTAAGCAAATGGAATCAGTTGCAAAAGTCGGGTTAATGTGAATAGAGAAGATTTTCTGTTCTTTGCAATTGGAATCAATCGTTGTGGAGAAGGGTTTTAAACGCAAAGTTTTTATTTTAATGCTGTAGTATTTCGAGGGAGCAAAGATGGAATCAATTTCATTGATTTTTATGAAGCGTACACATAAACTACAAAGCCAACATACTCTTAGCCCCCTAATATAAAATATTTGAATTTCTAATTCTTGGCATTTATAAAATTTAGCATAATCGATCTATATTCAATTGTTATACTACAGCTTTTGAGCATGATCTAACAAATGTATATCACAAAATTTCTTGAGTAACAATCCTGTACTTCAAAACTGTGTAAGGCAAAACATCCGAATCACCTTTCCTCTACCCTCGGGAAAAATAAACGGCTCTATTTTACCAAAACAGATTGGATTTTGTATTAATCCCACAGTTTTTACGCTTAATGGTTTCAGTTTAAAAGCTAAAATCCCTACACAAAAACAGGAAAAACACTTACTGGTAAATACTATCATGCTTCTACCTTTGATATAAGTTTTATAACCATGAAATACTCATATCGAGGAGGAACCCGAAAAGCCTAAAATAGAGTAGGGATATTCTAAAAACAACCACATGAAAACAAAAACCTTATTTTTAATCGGTACAATCGTGGGATTAGTGATTATTTTTTCCCAACTGAAACCTCAGGAAATGTCTTTTTATAAAGAGAAAGGCAACTACATCGTAGACAACAATTACATCATTAAAGACGTAAAAAAAATTTCAGATGAAGACATGAAAACTCTGGTACAGCTTCAAAACCTTCATCAAGCCAGATTAGGAACCAATTTTATCGTATACAAAATCAATCGACAGTATATCATCCGGGGATGCCTGCTCAAAGCAAACATCGACTGGAAAAAATATGGAGACTTAAGAACCAAAGTAGATGTGATCCTAAAAAAATACGGAGCTAAAGAACTGGGAACTGATTACTACTCTATTCAAAACAATCAGTTTGCTACGAATGCCGCTTTATTGAGTCAAAAGGATATAGCCTCTTTAAACAGACTGACTGTAAGAGGTGCTGAAGAATATACGATCTGCCCGCCAACGATGGGAAGAAAGAATCTCACCAATGTGATCATAAAATCTGTGAAAAACAATATGACGATTGATCCTAAAATAAATGTAAGGCTCAACAGTGTATTGGTGAATTACAAATAACATTAAAAAGACTGTTCCAGAAAACAAAAACATAGGTCATTAAACAATTCTAAGGAATGTTTTCAGATTCTGATTTTTTATTCGGAAGAATATTTTGGAACAGTCTTTTTTTTAAAAATTGCTGCCATGAAAAGAAAACTTCAATTATCCGGAATTTTCACATTATTGATCCTTGTCTTCATTATAGGCTTAAAAGGGACTTTCGATGGCTACTATGGTTTTTATTATGAAAACAAAACCTATCAGAAACCTTTGGCATATACCGCCTGTGAAAATATCACCCAATCATTACCCATCAGTATGTTTACCTCATATACAGGTTTTGATACCGGCTATGGTTTTTATGCACCGAATGTTGCCAGCGACTTTGTCATGAGCTTTGAACTAAAAGACGAGAAAGGGAATATTCTGGAAGAAAAAATGCTGCCATCCTTCAAAAGCAAAGAAAGCAGAGTAAGATACACCACTGTTTTCAATATGTTTCTTGATAAAATTTCTGATCAGAACAGATATGATAAAAAGTATTACAAATACCTGGACCTCATTATTCAACAGATCTCTGAAAATGTAATGAAGGAAAATCCTAAAGCTACAAATGTTACCACAAAGCTTTATTTGTATGACTACCCTACTATTGCAGATTTCAAAAAGGGAAAAATGACTGAAAATTTTATTCTTATTGATGAATTCAAACATTAAACCGATGAAAAATCTAAATTTGATCTACAGCAAAATTGAAAATTTCTTTTTCAAACAAGATCATCAGACTGAGTTTCTGAGCTTCTTCAGACTGTCGATAGGAATTATCATCCTGCTGCAGTTTATGGCTGTAATTGCAGATTTCGACACTCTGTTTTCAAGCAGCAGCATTATTCCTCAGGATATTATGAATGTCTTCACTCCTGACTGGCTGATTACCTTCCCGAAAATAATCAACTTTTTATATTCCTTTGGTATTCAAGAATCCACAACGGTTATTGCCTTCAAAGTCCTATTTATTACGCTATGTATTTTTATCATCATAGGGTTTTACTCCAGAATCTCGGCTTTCTTATTACTTTTACTCCAAATTGCCTTATTAAAAGGAAGTTCCTTTTTTGCCTATGGAGCTGATTTCTTTACTAGCATGTCTTTGTTTTACCTGATACTCTTTCCTTGTGACAATAGTTTTTCTCTAAAAAATGTCATATTCCGTAAAAAACCAAAAGATATTAATATAACTCCTGTCAAAAGATTATTCCAGCTTCATATTTCTATCGCTTATTTTTTCTCAGGTTTAGATAAAGCTCTTGGCTTCAACTGGTGGAACGGCGAATCGATCTGGAAAGCCATTCACCTTCCTTATTCTAACAGAGATCTGAATATTGATTTCAGCTGGCTTGCGGAACACCATTATCTTTTAATAATAATCGGCTGGAGTACCATTCTCGTCGAGATGTGTTATCCGTTCTTTATCTGGTACAAACCAACTCAGAAAGCATGGCTTTTCTTTACTGTTTCCATGCATTTAGGGATTGCTATCGTTCTCAATCTTTATTACTTCTCAGCCATTATGATCGTCTGGAACATCACTAATTTTTATTTTGAACAGCCTGCCTCAAAAAGAGTTCATGCCCACGGGAAGAAAATTCTTCCCGGACAGATTACCTGATAAGAAATCAATAAAGCAAGCTCTATATCTTCCAGCGCCAAAAGTATCTTATCACTTAAAAGCTTCTATTATTTTATTCAGAACAGCAATTTGCTTATCAATACTTTTTGCTTTTTGTGGGTTTTGTTTCAGAAGCTCAGTTTTTTTGGCAAGTCCTTCTTTCAGCATCTGGGTAAACATCATTTTGGTTTCCGGATCTTTCACAAGTCCTCCTTTCGATTGAGTGAGAACTCTGACAATATTTTCTGTGGCAATGAGATTGTCAGAAGTCATGATCCAGTTAAACCCATCCTCTGCAGGTTTTCCCAAAGCCGGATTCTGAAGTTTAACTAATGGATAGAATGCCACAATAGGAGCAAGATACTGCATTTGCGAAGTCACCTTATTCTTAACAACGGTAGGAAGCATTTTAATAAGCTGGCTCTGGGAGACGCCTGCAAGGTCAATCTTATCGATCAGCTTATCCGCTTTGGAAGGATCTAAATCTATAATTGCTTTCAGAGAATTGATTCTTACGGAATTGGAAACCGCATTGGTTCCTTTTTCAAATAAAGGAAGATATTTTTTGTTTTTTGTCTTTGACAAAGCTGTAACAGCCGCTGCCTGCACCAAAGTTTTCGGATCGCTGACAGCCAGTTTTTCCACATCGGAAATCAAAACTTTTGCCTGGTCTGTTTTAGTAAGATCCATTAAATCCAAAGCTTTTATACGGATTCTGAAGAAAGGATCTTTTAAGGCTGCATTCAGTAATCTGACCGATGCAGGATCCTGCAGGTTATCTTTGATTCCGGTTAATGCTTTATAACGGCTTAAAAATTCTTTAGATTGGGTAAACTGCATCAGATTCTGCTCTGCCGATTTTTTTTCTGTAATTTCAGAAAGCAATATCCCATCTGCATTGATATTAACAAGATCAGGATTTTTTGAAGCATTAAAGCTGAACGTATTCTTTGCCTGGGCATTTACCCATACATTATACCGCGTCGGTTTTCCATTGTCATATACATCAATGGCCAAAGGAAATTCAAATGGTTTTTCCTGAGACTGATTAATCACGACCTCTACCTGTTTCTTTACAGGTTCGAAAGTGTATGAATAATTTAATTTAGGATTGCCGCTTCCGTAATACCATTGGTTGAAGAACCAATTCAGATCTTTCCCTGAAACTTTTTCAAACGACAATCTTAGTTGTTGTGCTTCGGCATTTTTATATTCATAGGTTTTCAGGAAATCACTCATTCCTGCAAAAAAGGCTTCATCTCCTAAATAATTTCTCAACATGTGAAGAATTCCGCCTCCTTTTTGGTAAGATACCACATCAAAAACATCTTCCGGAGAGTCATAGCTGAATCTTACAAGATCTTTATTAAAATCCGAAGGACTGTTGAGATACCGGTTCACATTGGCCATTAAATGATAATCTCCCTGATCCTTTCCATATTTATATTCGTTCCAGAGGTATTCGGAATAATTGGCGAAAGATTCATTGAGGGTAAGATTACTCCAGCTCTCTGTAGTCACAAGGTCCCCAAACCAATGATGGAATAATTCATGGGCAATATATTCTTCCCATTTGTTTTCATCGATCAACTGACCGGGTTTCTGCAGCACTTCTGTGCTATGAAGGGTAGCAGTCGTATTTTCCATAGCGACACTGGTATAATCTCTACCGGAAATCTGGGAATATTTTGCCCACGGATAATCGTAGTTTAATTTTTTAGAGAAAAACTCCATCATTTCAGGAGTATTTCCGTAGATCTGTCTGGCATAAGGCTCATATTCCTTTTCCATATAATAATCTATCGGAATATTTTTCCACTGATCTTTCACAACTGCATATTCCCCTACTCCCATAAAAAAAAGATATACCGAATGTCTTTTATCCATTACCCAATGATCTGTCCGCATATCTCCGGATTCTTTTCTTGATTCTTTCAAAACACCGTTGGAAAGGGTAATATACTTGTCAGGAACAGTCATATAAATTTCCTGGGTAGTTTTCTGGTTCGGTTTGTCTATGGTAGGAAACCAGGCTGAAGAATATTCGGATTCTCCATCTGTCCAGATCTGAGATGGATGATCTTTATCTGTGCCCTGTGGATTAATAAAATACAGGCCTTTTGCCGGGCTCCCCTCCTGCTCTACTACGTTGGGTCTGGCTGTATATTTTATATAAACCGTATAATCCTGATTCCGGGTATATGTTTTATCAAGATTGACGGTAAGAATATTATTGTTGTAATTATATTTCAGCGGAACTCGGCTTTCACCTTTATCTATCGCTACTTCATGGATCAGCATTCCTTTTGCATTCAGCACCAATGAATCTGAAGGGTAAAAATAAGGAGATGCCGTAAGCCATTCTTCCCCGTTCATCTGTTCTTTCTGATAATCAAAATTTACTTTCAGCTTGGTGTGTTTCAGTTCAGTCCGTTTTGTATGGGCCGCTTTATATATTTTTTCTCTTCCGGATGTCTCCGTTTGTGCAAAAGCTTTTCCGGATAAAAAGAAGCTTAATAAGCTTACCGATAGAATTATTTTTTTCATAATGATTATTGTTTTTGGGTAAACATTCTGATTGCCTACTAATAAATGAGGATAAACCTCAATCCTGCAACTCTATAGCTCTCTAGGATTTACATTGAATAGGTAGTGCTATTTCTTTAAAAGTTACATGTTGGGAATATCAATTCATTTCACAAAAAAAGATCCCGATTTTTTTTCGGGATCTTGTATACTTTTATTTACTGTTGAGTAATTATTTTTTCGGAGCAATGTCCATCAACTTCATAAACTCATCCAGCTTAGGCATAATGATGATTTCTGTTCTTCTGTTTTCAGATCTTCCTGAAACGCTCATGTTCGTAGCTTTCGGGTTGTATTCGGAACGTCCACCTGCTGTAATTCTTGCAGGATCTACTCCAAACTGAGTCTGAAGAACTTTAGCTACAGAAGTACCTCTTAAAGCAGAAAGGTCCCAGTTGTCTCTTGGAAGATTAGGAGAATTCAACGGAGCGTTATCTGTATTACCTTCGATCAATACTGAGTATTTATCATAATCATTGATTACTTTCGCTACTTTACCCAGCACTTCCTGAGCAGCTGGCAAGATGTTGTAATCTCCTGTTTTGTATAACATTTTATCTGAAAGGGAGATCATTACCACTCCTTTTAATACTTTTACCTGTACATCCTGATCAGATACATTATCCAAAGATCTCTTCAGCTTGTTAGACAATGCAAGATTCAAACTGTCATTTTTAGCATTGCTTGAAATCAGCTGCTTGATATATGAATTGGAAGCGTTGATCTCACCTACCAGTTTATCAATGTTAGCAGAACTTTTCCCTGTATTGGAAAGACATGCATCAAGAGATGATTTTAAAGCATCATGCTGACTTTTCAACAGGTTGTTTTCGCTTGATAATGCAGAGTTTTGAGATTTCAGATCCTGAATTTCTCTTTGTCTTTCTCCAATATTTTCAATACACTGCTTATAATTGGTACTCAAGGCATCATATTGCTTCTTGCTCACACAAGATGTCATCCCCAGTGCCATTGCAGAAACTGCTACAATTTTTAAAATCTTCATAAATAATCTTTTTTAGACCAATCAAAGTTAGGAAAATTCAATTGAATTATATAAGTTATCTTTGCATAAAAGAAATTCTCAACGTATATGTTGAAAAAATCAAGCTTTAGCTACCAGTTAGAAAATCTCGTTCAGCAGCCTGAAAAATGCACTTATCTTTTGGCGGTAAGCGGTGGGGCAGACTCTATGGTTCTGGCCTCATTATTCCGGGATTTAAGAAATAGACAGGGCAATTCCGGATATGAATTTCAGGTGGCTCATATCAATTATAAACTTCGTGGCAACGATTCTGATCTTGACCAAAAAGTGGTACAGGATTTTTGTGAGAAAAATCATATAAAATTCCATTTGTATCAGGTATCTGAAAAGGATAATAAACCGGAAAATTCTATCCAGCTTTGGGCAAGAGAGCTCCGCTATCGTTTCTTTAAAGAAATTCAGGAAACAGAAAACCTGGAATTTCTCGTTACGGCACATCATCTGAATGACCAGCTGGAAACTTTCATCATCAATCTTTCCAAGGCTGCCGGCATCAATGGACTGAGTGGAATTCCGGCCAATGATAATTCTATTCTCAGGCCCATGCTCAGTTTTTCAAAAGAAGAAATTTATCAGTTTGCCGAGCAACACCATATTGAATTCCGGGAAGATCTTTCGAATAAAAAAAGTGATTATTTAAGGAATAAAATCAGGAATGAGATTGTTCCGGCATTAATGGAGACCAACGATCATTTTCTGGAAAACTTCAAAAAGAGTTCTTCTTACCTGAAGCAGACTAAAGATTTTGTTCAGAAACAGATTCTGGAGATAGAAAATAAACTTACGGTATTTAACCAAGAGCATAAAATCCTATCAAAGGAAAAGCTGAATCAGGAAAGTGATTTCGTCAAGTTTGAAATTTTAAAAAAATACGGATTCAACCGGGAAGAGGAAATTCCCAAAATTTTTAAAGCAGAAAACAACAGTTCTTTTTTTTCGAAAGACTTTCAGTTGATCGTTAACCGTGATGAATTAATTTTCATTGACAATAGTAAAGGTAAGGAGGTCGAAAATGAAATTATACTGATCGATCATTTTGATTTTTCTGAAAACCTAATCAGCATCAATCTCGTAGATGATATTGAAAGCATTGATGGAATCAATAAAAGTTTCGACTGGGATTTTGATGCTGAAAAACTTCAGTTTCCATTGCGCTTAAGAAAGCAAAAGGAGGGTGATGAATTTTACCCGGCAGGATTTTCGGGGAAAAAGAAAGTTTCTAAGTTTTTTAGGGACGAAAAATTATCTATTTTAGCGAGGCAAAAAATCTGGATACTGACCGACAGCGATGATTCTGTACTTGGAATCATCCCTTTCAGACAAGACAGAAGATATTCAAAGAATGAGAAGACGAAATGGAGTCTCAAAATTTTTAATGAAACGAACAATGAAATTTAGAAATTGGTTTTTATTAATTCTACTATTTTTAGCAACAGGAATTAACGCACAGATCAAAAATCCTGTAAAGTTTAAATTCACCATCAACGATCTTGGCAACAACCAGTATGAAGCGGTTTTGAATGCAACGATGGAAAGTGGCTGGCATATTTATTCAAAAGACCTTCCGGAAGATACCGGAATTCCTACTGAATATAAAGTGACAGGAAAGAATATTGAACTGATCGGAAAGTTTACCGAAGTCGGTAAAAAACATGAAGAGTTTTCTGAAGCCTTCGGCGGAACGATTGTATATTATTCCAACACCGCAGGATTTAAGCAGAAATTTAAATTAAAAGATCCGACAAAACCTGCTGAGGTTACCTCTGAAATCACTTATCAGACTTGTGACGACAGAGTTTGTCTGGCTCCAAATACTTTAGAATTCAACCAAAAAGTTACCCCGAAAGGAGCTACTGAAGAAGCAACAACAGAGGAAAAAACTGAAGCGACAAAAGATTCTGCAAAAACAGCTGAAACAGTTACTGAAAACCCAACAAAACAAGAAATTACCATTGCAGAAGGATCAAAACTAGATCCAAAGCAACTGAAAATTGAAACTATAGATTTCAAAAAACCTTTAACAGACTGTGGTACAGCGTCCACCAAAGTGGATGAAAATTATTGGACGTATTTATTCCTGGGCTTCATCGGTGGTTTAATTGCCCTGCTGACTCCTTGTGTATTCCCAATGATTCCATTAACGGTTTCATTCTTTACCAAAGGAAGCAAAAACAAAGCAAAAGGGAAAAGAGATGCTCTTATTTACGGGTTCTTCATTCTGTTGATCTTTGTTTTACTAAGTATTCCTTTCCACATTATCGACGGGATTGCAGGGAATATTTTCAATGAGATTTCAACAAGCGTATGGCTGAATATTGCCTTCTTTATCATCTTTATTTTCTTTGCCGGAAGTTTCTTCGGGTACTATGATATTACATTGCCAAGTTCTATTGCCAACAAATCTTCAAAAGCAGAAGAAGCAGGAGGAATCATTGGTATTTTCTTTATGGCATTGACCCTGGTTATTGTTTCATTCTCTTGTACAGGACCTATTTTAGGAAGTTTATTAGGAAGTGCGGTAACAGGTTCATCCAACGTTCCTATGCTGTTAACATTTGCATTGGCAGGATTCGGACTGGCTTGGGCAATCATTTTCGGACTATTGGCTTTATTCCCGCAGGCATTACAGAGTCTTCCGAAATCCGGAGGATGGATGAATACGGTAAAGGTCGTATTAGGTTTTGTAGAGCTTGCTTTAGCTTTAAAATTCTTATCAAAAGCAGATCTTGTATCGAAGACATTCTTCTTAAAAAGAGAACTTTTCATCGCAATATGGATCATCATTGCTCTGGGACTGGCATTATATCTGTTAGGATTGATCAGATTCCCACATGATGATAAAAAACCTAAAATTTCAATAACAAGAAAAGTATTAGGTGTTCTGGGAATTGGTTTTGTAATCTATCTGGTGCAGGGATTAATTCCTTCTGACCGTCCGAAACTTCATCTGTTAAGCGGAATTCTGCCTCCGTTGAACGTAAGTTATTTCCATGATGAAAAAGATGGAATTCTGGGAATGCACCCGGAACACGACTTCTTCAAAGCTATAGAAATTGCTAAAAAGGAAAACAAACCTATCCTGATCGACTTTACAGGATATGGATGTGAAAACTGTAGAAAAATGGAAGAGTTTGTATGGAGCGAGCCGGATATTTTGCCAATTCTTCAAAACGACGTTATATTAGCTTCTCTATATGTGGACGACAAAGAAGAGCTTCCTGAGGATCAGAAAACTAAGATTGACCTTGGAGACGGACAGATCAAAAAGGTAAAAACAATCGGTGACCGATGGAGCTTGTTCCAGCAGGTAAACTTTAATAACAACTCACAGCCTCACTATGTTTTAATAACTCCTGAAGGTAAAGTGATCAACACTCCTGTTTCAGGATATATGCCAAAAGAGGATTTCAAAAAATTCCTTGAATGTGGTGTTAACTACTATAAAAAGAGTAAATAATTTTTTTACATATCATTTGAAACTCACACTGCTTGGTGTGAGTTTTTTTATTCCTTAAAATTAAAATCAATGATAAAAAACCTGTCAGCCCATAAAATTAGTTATATTTGAATAACTAACACCATTTCAAATACATATGAGACACATAACCTTTACATTTTTATTCTTCATTTATTCAATATTATCTGCTCAGACTGCTCCTTCTATCCAGTGGCAAAAAGCGTTAGGAGGTACAGATAACGAGACTGCCTCTTCTATTCAGCAAACTCCTGACGGAGGATATATTATGACAGGAGTTTCTAATTATGTCAACGGAGATGTTACCGAACATCATGGGAATAATGATTGCTGGGTTGTAAAACTGGATTCCAGTGGTAACATTCAATGGCAAAAATCGTTTGGTGGAAGTGGACATGACCAGGGTCAAGCTGTTCACACAACTACTGATGGCGGATATATTATTGCAGCCTCCTCCGTATCTTCAGACGGAGATGTTACCGGAAATCATGGACAAGGAGATTATTGGATTATCAAACTGGATTCTAATGGAAATATGGAGTGGCAGAAATCGCTGGGTGGAAGTGGCAGTGAAACGCCCCGATCAATTCAGCAAACGAGTGATTTCGGATATATTGTAGCAGGCTCTTCCACTTCTACAGATGGAGATGTTATTGGAAACCATGGCAATAGTGACTATTGGATTGTTAAGCTGGATGCCGGAGGAAATATTCAGTGGCAGAAATCACTGGGTGGAAGTGATGGCGACATTGCAAACTCAATTCAGCAGACATATGACGGCGGATACATTATCGGGGGTACATCGAGTTCTACAGATGGAGACGTCACCGGAAACCATGGTGGTGTTGATTATTGGATTGTAAGACTCAGTTACGATGGTTCTCTACTATGGCAAAAATCCCTGGGCGGAAGCGGCAATGATTATTGCAACTCTATCCAACAATCCTATGAAAATGGCTTTATCGTAGCCGGAGCCTCTCCAGCCATTGGAGAATCTCCTATTCCCAACTATGACTATCGGATTATAAAACTAAGCAGCAATGGAACAGTACAATGGGATAAGTACTTTGGAGGAAGCGGATATGACGTTGCACAAGTAATCCGACAGACCAATAACTGGGATTTCATTGTAGGGGGCTCCACTACTTCTACCAATGGAGATGTAACAGGAAATCATGGAGGACAGGACTATTGGATCGCAAGATTGGATTATTTAGGAAATCTGAAATGGCAAAAGACTTTAGGAGGAGCTGATTCGGATAATCTTACTTCGATGATGATCACAGAAGATTATAGCTGTGTCGTTGCGGGAAGTACCCGCTCTACAACAGGAGATGTGACAGACAATCATGGCTTATTAGATGCATGGGTGGTAAAATTAGCGCCGGAACAATTGAATGTATCGGAAAGCCAGCAAAAAACCAAACCTAAAGTGTACCCCAATCCTGCAAAGGATTTCTTCTATCTGGATCATCTTCCGAAAGAATCCACGATCAGTATTACCGATATGGCCGGAAGAAAACTCTTCTCTCAGAAGTATCACGAAGAAAAAGTAAGAATCGACACCTCCGGATTCACCGATGGAATGTATGTGGTACAGGTAAAAAACAAAGAAGAAATTATGGTATCAGAAAAAATATTGGTGAGTAAATAACCGTCTATCAACACAACAATCCAAACACCTTGATTTTAACAATATTTAAATGTAAACACTCAACAAAAATCCGAAAATATTAAAGTTTTAACAATTACAGGCATAAACTTTGTATAACTTCTCAAAATCACGATCGGATTTTAAAGTTTTCATCAAATACCGTTTAACATTTAAAAACTAAAATCATGGCAGAAGTAATTGCACAAGAAAAGCAAGGCGGCAAGCAAAAGAAAAAATTAATCAGAGTAGACATGACCCCTATGGTAGACCTGGGATTCCTGTTGATCACTTTCTTTATGTTCACCACCAATTTTACAAAACCTAATGTAATGGATCTGGGACTTCCCGCAAAAGGAACTCCACCCACCGGACCTGTTGTAGTGAATCAAAAAAACCAGGTCACATTTATCCTGGGGAAAGACAATCGTGTTTTTTACCATCAAAGCAATGCGACAGATTTAAATACTTCAAATCTTAAAGAAACTGATTTCAGTGGTATAAAGATTTCAAAAATCATTTCTGAAGCTTATAAAAATGCTCCAAAACCGGAATTTTTCACAGTCATTATCAAACCTACTGATGAAGCCAACTACAAAAATTTTGTAGATATGCTGGATAATCTGGCTATTGCAAAAAAAGAACGATATGGAGTAACAGATATAAAGCCTTGGGAAACGAAGGTATACAAAGAATTAATCCAATAAAGACAAAGGGCATTTTTAAAATGCTCTTTTTTGTTTACATTTGAGGATGTAATTGAGCAACAGCAGATCATTTGCTGTTTATTTTAACCTCTATAATTTTGAAATCATGCTGAACTTTGAAAGAAAAGGAAATGGAAAAGAAACCCTGGTACTCCTCCACGGTTTTATGGAAAACTTATCAATATGGAGCGATATGGAACCTCATCTTTCTAAAGATTTTTCATTATTAAAAATAGACCTTCCCGGCCACGGACAATCTGAAATCCTAGGTGATATACACACTATGGAGCTGATGGCTGAAGAAGTAAAAAAAGTTTTGGATCATCAGCATGTAGAGAAAATTCATTTGCTGGGACATTCTATGGGTGGATACACCTCCTTAGCTTTTGCTGAAAAATATCCCGAGTCTCTAAAAAGTCTGACGTTATTCTTCTCCACCTATTTTGCTGATGATGAAGAAAAGAAGCAGCAACGTATCAAAAGCTACAGAATCATTAAAGACGCATTTGCCCATTATGCAAGAGCGGGCGTTCCCAATCTGTTCAACCCCAACGAAAGAGATGTTTTGGAAGGAAAAATTGAAACCGCTTTGGAAACCGCTCTCTCCACCAACAACATGGGTGCTCTGGCCTGTGTAAAAGGAATGGTGGAACGAACGGACAAAAAACATATCATGCAAAATCTGGAAGCCAAGATCCTGGTCCTGGCAGGAAAACACGACAATGCCGTAAAAACAGACATCATGATTAAAAATCTTCCTGACAGAACGAATATAAAATCCTACATCCTGGATTGCGGACACAATGGTCATTGGGAAAAACCAGGGATCTGCGCCGAAATCATCAACACCGAACTTTTGCATCACCTCCCTAAAAAACTGGTATTTTAAGATCTATGAGAATCGCTATAACCTCCATGCTGCTTCTTGCATTGCTAAGCTGCAAAAAAGAAACCCAACCTTCTTCTAAGGTTGCCACAACTGCCGATACTGTAACAGCTAAGAATGATACTTTAAGTGCAACTCCACCTAAAGAAGAAATATTCAACTTTGTGACTGAACTCTGCGACAATAAAGGGCATTTCGATAGCAGCAAATACTCCAGAGAAGAAATTGAAGGAACCTATAAACTCTGGTTCGAACTGAGTCATTCTTTACTCGATACTCCTTCTGTATTTAACCTTCGGGACCTTGAGGAAGTAAGACGTGATAAAGACCAGATCCTGGCAAAACTTGATAAGGATTTTGCGGAGAAAAAAAAGCTGTTTCAAAATCTTAAAGTCGTTAATACACCCTATTGGCAAAATGTAAAAAAAGTACAATACGAAGCTCTTGTACAACGATATGAAATGGAAAAGATCCGAATAGAAGCCTACTCTGATCCCGCCATCCTTTTGAAAAGCAGCACATGCCAGAACTTCGCAAAAGCCTTAAATTCCACTGATGAACAGATGATGGAGGAATGGAGAAAACTCAGGGAACAAATGAATAAAAAAAATGCAGATCCGGAAGGAAAAGCTGCTGAGTTCAATAACCGTTTGAATTCACCGGACAGAAAAGATTATGCAACGATTGATCTGATCACTTTTGGATGGGGGAACTGTTCCAACGATAAAATCAGCAGGGTCAATATTGACGAAAAAATGAACAAAGAATTCTATTCGCTGTTTCTAAAGACCGATTCTGAGTGTGATGAACCTTAATCTACATTTATAAAAAATCCTGTATATTAGTAGGTAATAATTGCTGCAATGGGTCTGTTCTCGTTCAAAAAAAAGAAAAATCCGGTTATCGGGCTTACACTTTCAGGCGGAGGAATGCGTGGGATTGCCCATATTGCTGTTCTGAAAGCTTTGGAAGAATACAATCTGAAGCCTCATATTATCTCAGGAACCAGCGCAGGCTCTATTATCGGGGCTTTTTATTCTTTTGGAAAGAGTCCGGATGAAATGATGGAAATTGTACGTCAAACTTCTTTTTTCTCCCGATCTGCTTTAAAACTATCAAAAAACGGGATTTTCAGCTCCAATTTTATTTTAAAACTTTTCAAAGATTATTTTCCGGAAGACAATTTCAATATACTCAATATCCCGGTTTATGTAGCTGCCACGGAAATGACCCACGGCATTGTCGATTTCTTTTCCGAAGGAGAACTTTTCGGGCCTTTGCTGGCGTCATCCAGTGTTCCTTTCATTCTTCCCCCGGTAAGAATTGGAGACAAAATATATGTAGACGGTGGTGTTCTGGATAACCTTCCTATAGAACCTATTATTGACAAATGCGATTTTCTGATTGCCTCCCATGTCAACTCGATCAGCTATGATGAATTGAAAAAAATGAGTCTGCTGAAAGAATTCGACCGGATCCTTCACTTAGCTATTGCCAAATCGGTATATTCAAAGGTAAAGCACTGCAATATCTTTTTAGATCCTCCGAAGATGACGAGATACAGTCTTTTTAACAAAAAATATATGGACGAAATGTTCCGGCAGGTGTACGAGTATACGTGCATAGAGCTGGAAGAAAAAGGATACAGTAAAAACTGGAATCTCAATACGTCAAAGAGTTAGAATAAATTTACGGTTCAATTTTAGCCCTCTTTTACACCAATCAGCATCTTTAGTATTCCTATAAATTCTCTTCGATCAATCTTGCTTTAAAATTTTCAATAGTTCCTGCTAAAGAGTCATTGGATTTCCCACCTGCAGCATTAATATGCCCGCCTCCGTTGAAGTATTTTCTGGAGAACTGATTCACATCCACATCATCTTTACTTCGGAACGAGATCTTCACAAAGTCTTCATACAGATCCTCCATAAAAAATGCAGACATTTTCACTCCGGCAATGCTTAATCCATAGTTTACAAATCCTTCCGTATCACCTTTCTGGAAACCAAATTCTTTCAATTCATTTCTCGTGAGGCTCAAAATAGCTACCTGATTGTCATTCACTACCTCTATTCTTCCCAGGACTAAAGCCAGTAGATGCAGTCGGGAAACAGTATTGGTATCCCAAGTATTGGAGGTGATCATCGCAGGATCTGCTCCTTTTTCGATCAGGTTAGCAATGATTCTGTGAGTCGCTGCACTTGTGGAACGAAAACGAAAACCTCCGGTATCGGTCATAATCCCTGTATAAAGACATTCTGCCATATCCAGATTCACAAGTTTTTCATCATTCATTGCTTCAATAAAATGATAGATCATCTGTGATGTAGCCGGAATTACGGTATCAGAATATACGAAATCAAATTGCTCCGGCTGCTGATGATGGTCGATAAGAATTTTCTTACCCTGTGCTTTCACCAGCCAATCTCCTAATAATCCTATTCTTGACGGAGAATTAAAATCCAGGCAGAAAATAACATCTGCTCCGGCAATCATATCTGAAGCCAGCTTTCTTTTATATTCTGCAATAATCACTTTTTTAGATTCCGGCATCCATTTCAGAAACTTCGGAAAATCATTGGGTACAATTACCTCAGCATGAATTCCTTTTGCCTTCAGATAATGTTTCAATCCCAGGCTGGAACCAATAGCATCACCATCCGGATTGTAATGGGTAAGGATAACTATTTTGTTTTCAGGGCTAAGTAATGTATTGATTTCTAAAAGTTCTGCTGGTGTAAACATCTGGTGTTTATTTTCGTTAAAATTTAAGTTTTCAAAGATAGAGCTTTTATATAAATCATTTAAATATTATTTTTGCAGCGGGAAATTGGTTTCTCCATCGGGGTTTTTAAATACCTGATACAAAAACATCATATTTAAATTTTAAAAAAAGATAATTAAAGTTTGTAACTTATAAAATTTTATATATCTTTGCAACCTGAAAATTAATAGATTAATTACGATTTAAACATATAGTAATGAGTAAAAGAACATTCCAGCCATCAGAAAGAAAAAGAAGAAACAAACACGGTTTCAGAGAAAGAATGTCTACGCCAAATGGAAGAAGAGTTTTGGCTGCGAGAAGAGCTAAAGGCAGAAAGAGTTTAACTGTAAGTGCTGCACGCGCTAAGAGATAATCTTTTTATTATCATATACAAAACATGCTTGAGAAGTTTCTTTTCAGGCATTTTTTGTTGTTAAAATTTATTAAAATTAGAGTCAGATAGACTTCTTTTTTCTATTTTTAAAGTTTAAAAATTTTTTGTTAGAAAATAGCCTTTAAAATTAAATTATGCCACATACCAATATCTCCGGAGACAATATTATAAGTTTACAACATGCAAAAATTGCACAAAAAAACTTTACTGTTCTTTCTGATGTAAACCTTAACATTAAAAAAGGTAGATTCTGCTACCTTATCGGAAAAACAGGTTCCGGAAAAAGCTCCCTTCTGAAAACGCTTTACGGACACATCCCTTTAGCATCAGGACACGGAGCCGTGGTAGGGTTTGATCTGGCAAAGCTAAAACCTTCTGATATTCCTAACCTGAGAAGAAAACTAGGAATTGTATTCCAGGACTTCCAGTTATTGTCCGACAGAACCGTTGAAAAGAATCTGAAATTCGTTCTTGAAGCAACAGGATGGAACGATAAAGCAAAAATAGAAGACCGTATCAATGAGGTTTTGGGAAGCGTGAACATGAAGAGCAAAAAGCACAAAATGCCGCACGAACTTTCCGGAGGAGAGCAACAGCGTATTGCCATCGCAAGAGCCCTTCTGAACCACCCGGATCTGATCCTTGCAGACGAACCTACAGGAAACCTTGACCCGGAAACTTCTAATGAAATTATGACCTTATTGAAGCAGGTAGCCCTTGAAAATGGCGCAGCTGTAGTAATGGCAACTCACGATTACCACATGATCCAAAACTTCCCTGGTGAAGCTATCAGATGTGAAGATGGAAAAGTATCCGTACTGGATACAGCAGAATTATTCGAATAAGAATTAAAATGATGGAAAAGTCAGAAATTACCAACTTCTAAAGTCTAATTTCTAACTTCTCTATTTAAAGACATGAAACTCTTTTGTGAGTTCAAGATATTGGTCCGAGTATATTCTCGGACTTTTTTCTATAATAAACTCAGATTCCAGAAGATTTTTTTCCGTTGGAGAAAACTCCAGCACCAGTCTTTTTATTTTAGAGTTTTCGATGCCTTTAATATTGATTCTCTTGGTGAGAAAAAGATGATATTCTTTAGCGATTGCAATAAAGATCTCGCCGGCCTCAACCGGAATAATTACAGAAAGTAGACCGTCTTCAGATAAAATCTGGGCAGATTTACCTATTAGCTGGGTAAAATTCAATTCTACCGTCTGCCGGGCTATCTTATCCTTTTCTGATCCTGATTCTTCAAAATAGGGCGGATTGGAGACAATCAGATCAAACTTTTCTTTCGCCTCAAACGTTTTAAAATCCTGGTGAATATTTTTCAACCTTACATGAAAAGGAGCATTTTCAAAATTGAGCTTTGTAAGTGCAACCGCAGCTTCATTAATGTCTAATCCTAAAAAATCAGCCTGCGAATTTCTTTGTGCCAGCATTAATGAGATCAACCCGGTTCCGGTTCCCACTTCCAAAACACTGGATGCCAATCCAACATCCGCTAATGCCCCAAGCAGAACCCCGTCCGTCCCTACACGGAAGACGTCTCTGGACTGTTGAATTTCAAATTGTTTAAACTTAAAAGGCTTCACTATAAATTGGTAGGTAATGTGATGATAAATGTAGACCCCTTCCCTACTTCAGATTTCACAGAAATCTCTCCTTTATAATCTTCTATCATTTTTCTTACCATAGACAAACCGAGCCCCATCCCGCTGTTTTTGGAGGTAAAATTCGGTTCAAAGATTCTCTCATACATATTTTCAGGAATCCCGATTCCGTTGTCCTGAACAGAAATGATCACTCTTCTCTGATATTGTTCCACATCAACATTAATAATCAGTTTTCTCTCATCACTTTCTGCCTGCTTGGCATTGGTAACAAGATTGGTAATAATCCTGGACAGGTAAATTCTATCCATATTGATCATGATATTGCTCTTGTTGGCATGCATAAAAATGCTGTCGTCATTGAACACACGGAGAATATCTTCTACTTCCGTATTGAGGTTGATCACCTCATTATTTTTTTCCGGAAGTTTTGCAAATTCTGAGAAAGCAGAGGCAACGGTAGCAATCAGATCGATCTGATCCACCATCGTTTTGCTCATCAGTTTTACTTTTTCTTTAATATTCGGATCTTCAGGATCAAATTTTCTCTCAAAGTTCTGAATCGTCAGCTTCATTGGGGTAAGCGGATTCTTCACCTCATGAGCCACCTGTTTGGCCATTTCCCTCCAAGCCTCTTCGGAAGCTTTAAAACGAAGTCTTTCCTTTTGGTCCTGAATCTGAAGAATCATTCTGTTGTAAGCTCTTGCCAAAGCATTAAGCTCATCATTTTTATAGTACCTGATAGGGCGCATTTCATTTTCAAACAATGTAATACGGGTAATCATATCAGAAAACTTGGTAATGGTTTTTGCAAGACTGTTGGAGGTCACCCAGCTGATCCAGATACTGAAAAGAATAAGAAATATATCGACCAGAAGAATGTATTTTACATACTGATGAAGGACATCCAGATAAGCAGATTCGTTGTGATATAAAGGAATATAAACAATCGCGATAGGTTCAAGCTCATTATTTTTCAGCAAGAGATAAGAAGAGGTAAGCTTTGCATCTTTGGCAGCATCATACCTTGTCATATCTACCCTGGCATCTGTTGAAAGCACTTTATTAATGATCTCCATAGGAATAGTTTTCTGCTCAACCAAAGCCTCATCTTTATTAGACAGCAGATAATGCCCTTTCAGATCATAAAGAAAAATTTCATGTTGATTAATATCTCCTATCTCGAAAATCTTGTTCCCTAAAACTGCCGGAAGGTCTTTTGTCTCTATAACTTTCTGACTCACCGCATAATCCAGATACCGCATCACGGCATTGGTCTTATCCTGCATATCGATATTACTCTGCTGCAGAGAGTGATTTCTCAATACAAAGTAAGGAACAAGTGATGTAGCTACAACACTTAAAAAACATACCAGTAAGAAACCGAAAAATACCCGGTTCCTTAAGCTATATCCTTTATATTTATTAATTGACATCTTACTTTTTAATTAACCTAGCAATATACTTACCAATAATATCAAATTCCAGGTTAACTTTATCACCAATTTTTAAATTTTTCATATTGGTAAATTCCCATGTGTAAGGAATGATCGCTACAGAAAACTGTGCGTCCTCACTTTTTGCTACAGTAAGACTGATCCCGTTTACAGTGATTGAACCCTGAGGAACGGTCACAAAACTTCCATCGTTGTCATATTTCATCGTGATGAAATAACTTCCATCCTTATTTTCAATCCCAACAACCTCTCCTGTTTTATCAACATGTCCCTGAACGATATGACCATCCAATCTTCCGTCCATTTTCATGCAGCGTTCAAGATTTACAACGGTTCCCAACTCCCATTTTCCAAGGTTGGTTTTTTCAAGGGTTTCGTTGATGGCCGTCACCACATATTGATTGTCTTTGATTTCTACTACAGTAAGGCAGCAACCGTTATGAGCAAGACTTTGATCGATTTTAAGCTCGTTTGTAAAAGGGCATGTCAGGGTGAAATCTATGTTGCTTCCTTTTTCTTCAATTTTCTCAATAACACCAACTGCTTCAATAATTCCTGTGAACATATTATTTTTTGCTAAATTTGTAAATTATAATCTTCAAAGATAATCAAAATGAGCCCAAAAAACCATAAAGTACGAGTAGGAATTTCAATCGGTGATTTCAACGGCATCGGCCCGGAGATCATTATGAAGTCTCTGAAAGACAAAACCATTACGGATTTTTTCACTCCTGTAATTTTTGGTTCGGGGAAATTGTTCACTTATCAGAAAAATATTTTCAAGCTGAATCTTAATTTCAACTACGTTAATGAAGCTTCGCAGGCTCAGGCAGGAAAGCTTAATATGGTTAACCTGACCAAGGAAAACGTCAACGTAGAATTGGGAGTTCCTACTGAGGAATCTACCAAAATGGCTATTGATTCTTTAGAAGCTGCTACGGAAGCTTTGATGAAAGGAGACATTGATGTTCTTGTAACAGCTCCTATCAATAAGGATGAAATGGTAAAAATGGGCTTTAAACATGCCGGGCACACCGGGTATTTTGAAGAAAAATTCAGCAAGAAGGGACTGATGTTCCTGGTAACTGAAGATCTGAAAGTTGCGGTTTCTACCCATCATATTCCTATCGCTAAAATTGCGGAAAATATTTCCAAGGAAAAGATCAAGAAGCAGATCCGAGTCCTGAACCAAACGCTTATAGAAGATTTTTGTGTTCAGAAACCTAAGATTGCTGTTTTGGGATTAAACCCTCATGCAGGTGACGGCGGTGTGATCGGAACAGAAGAAATCGAAATCATTGCACCGGCAATCAAAGAACTTTCTGATAACGGGATCCTGACATTTGGGCCCTTCCCGGCAGACAGTTTCTTCCAGCCAGGTAAGTATAAAAACTTTGATGCGGTTTTAGCAATGTATCATGACCAGGGGCTGGCACCGTTCAAAACACTGGCTTATGAAGAAGGAGTAAATTATACGGCAGGACTTCCTTTTATCAGAACATCTCCGGATCATGGAGTCGCTTATGATATTGCGGGGAAAAATATTGCTGATGAACAGAGTTTTACAGAAGCTATTTTCACTGCAATCAATGTTTTCAAGAACAGAAGTGAATACAGCGAACTGATGAGTAATCGCCTGCAACCGAGAAAAATGGCTGTTGACAATGGAATAGATGAAGATCTTCCTGAGGAAACTGAAGCATAAATTGTTGAAACAAATTTTAAATTAATTTGTTTGGAATTTTATTTGTTATTATAAAAAAAATGCATATTTTTGCACACTCATTTTATGGACAAGTTAAGAAACTATGACGTAAGCTTTTCCGGACTTAAAAACGGGAAACACGAGTTCAAGTTTGAGATAGATAAAACGTTCTTTCAATTATTTGACACTGAGCAGGAATTTACAAATCCTAGGATAGAAGTGAATGTCTTACTGGATAAGCACACTACTTTTTTAGAGTTTGAGATTAAAATAAAAGGTTTGGTAGAGCTGGTTTGTGACATCACAAATGAAGACTTCGACTATCCTATTGAGAATGAAATCAAAATTCTGGTGAATTTCGGGGAAGAATATGATGACAGCAATGAAGATGTCATTACGATTCCTACCGGAGAGCATGCCTTCAATGTAGCACATCTGATCTACGAAAATGTAATGCTTTCTATCCCGATGAAAAAGATTTCACCGAATGTAAGTGATGAAGACATCAAAATCCTTGACCAGTTCAGTCCTAAAGATATTGAGGAAGAGGAAGAACATGAAAGTGACCCGAGATGGGATGCTTTAAGAAAATTAAGAGACAATAATTAAATAGAATAATTTAAATATGATGAGATGATGAATCTCATCGCTCATCAATTAAAAAAGTTATTAGAAAATGGCACATCCAAAGAGAAGACAGTCGTCTACAAGAAGAGATAAGAGAAGAACTCACTACAAAGCTGTAGTTCCTCAATTAGCTAAAGATGCAACAACAGGAGAGCTTCACCTATACCACAGAGCTCACTGGCATGAAGGGAAACTTTACTACAGAGGTAAAGTAGTATTGGAAAAAGAAGTAGCTGCTACTGAAGAAAACTAAGAGTCGCTTTTCGCTGAAAAAGCCTCATTTTAATACAAAAACCGCCCAATTTTGATAAAATTTGGCGGTTTTTTGTTGTTTTTTACGTTTTTTTGGTATCTTTGGCATCAAATCAAATATCAAATTTATGGACATTAAAGACATACAAAATCTTATCAAGTTTGTATCTAAGGCTGAAGTATCAGAGGTGAAGTACAAGACTAAAGATTTCGAAATCACTATTAAAACTCCATTAGCTGGAAGCGATGCTGTTTATGCACAACCTGCAGTATACCACACTGCACCACAAGCGGTAGCTGCTCCGGCACCTGTTGCCACTCCGGCTGCTGCCCCTGCTGAAAAAGCTGAAGCTGCATCTGATGACAGCAAATATGTAACGATCAAATCTCCAATGATCGGTACTTTCTATAGAAAGCCATCTCCGGATAAAGATGTATTCGTAAACGTAGGTGACGAAGTTTCTGTTGGTAAAGTAGTTTGCGTAATTGAAGCAATGAAATTATTCAACCAGATTGAATCTGAAATCAGCGGAAAAATCGTTAAAATCTTAGTTGACGATGCTACTCCGGTAGAATATGACCAACCATTATTCTTAGTAGATCCATCTTAATTTAGAAGTTAGATGTTAGACATTAGATGTTAGATTAAATTCTACATTAAAATAACATTATCTGATTTTCAAATTATCTAATTTTCAAATTGAAGAAGATGTTCAAAAAAATATTAATAGCCAATCGTGGCGAAATTGCAATGCGTATTTTACGTACTTGTAAAGAAATGGGAATCAAAACCGTTGCGGTATACTCTACTGCAGATAAAGACAGTCTTCACGTAAGATTTGCTGACGAAGCGGTTTGTATTGGTCCTGCGATGAGCAAAGACTCATACCTTAAAATCCCTAACATTATTGCTGCTGCAGAAATTACCAATGCAGACGCTATCCACCCAGGATACGGATTCTTATCTGAAAATGCTAATTTCTCAAGAATCTGCCAGAAGAACGGGATCAAATTTATTGGTGCTTCCCCTGAACAGATCGAGAAAATGGGAGATAAAGCGAACGCTAAAGCTACCATGAAAGCAGCAGGAGTACCATGTGTACCAGGTTCTGACGGTTTGATCGAGTCTTACGAGCACGCTGTAAAAGTTGCCGAAGAAACAGGATACCCTGTCATGATCAAAGCAACAGCCGGTGGTGGTGGTAAAGGAATGAGAGCTGTATGGAAAGCTGAAGACCTTAAAGATCACTGGGAATCTGCAATTCAGGAAGCTGTGGCTGCCTTTGGTAACGGAGGAATGTACATGGAAAAACTGATCGAAGAGCCTAGACACATCGAAATTCAGGTTGCAGGTGACCAATTCGGTAAAGCTTGCCACCTTTCTGAAAGAGACTGTTCTGTACAGAGAAGAAATCAGAAACTGACCGAGGAAACACCTTCTCCGTTCATGACAGACGAGCTTCGTGAGAAAATGGGTGACGCTGCTGTAAAAGCTGCTGAATTCATCGGGTACGAAGGAGTAGGAACTATCGAATTCCTTGTAGACAAGCACAGAAATTTCTATTTCATGGAAATGAATACAAGAATCCAGGTAGAGCACCCTATTACTGAGCAGGTAATTGATTATGACCTGATCAGAGAACAGATTCTTTTAGCTGCAGGAACACCTATTTCAGGAATCAACTATTATCCAAAATTACATTCTATCGAATGTAGAATCAACGCTGAAGATCCTTATGCAGACTTCAGACCGTCTCCGGGAAAAATCACAGGATTAAACATCCCTGGCGGACACGGAATCAGAGTAGATACTCACGTGTATTCCGGATATACAATCCCTTCTAACTACGACTCTATGATTGCTAAGCTTATCACTACGGCTCAAACCCGTGAGGAAGCGATTGCAAAAATGAGACGTGCTCTGGAAGAATTCTATATTGAAGGAGTAAAAACAACAATTCCTTTCCACAGACAACTGATGGATAATGAAGATTATCTTGCAGGAAACTACACTACAAAATTCATGGAAGATTTTGTAATGGATAGAAAATATGATAATCACTAAGATTATTTAATATATAACCTTTAATAATCCGTCGCACGGCATGTGTGACGGATTATTTATTTTTGGAAACAACGCAATGATTGATTCTTATCGTAATTATTTCCAGAATCCAACGGAGAAGAAAAAGGAGCCTCCAAAGCCACAATAATCATACTGTTTACTCTCTCCCATCGAGGATTTATTTTTGAACATAGTCGAATAGGAAAAGTTATTTTTGTAATGACAAAAGATAAATTTTATTGTAGCATCAATTCAAATTGACATAGAAGCAATGACATCAGCAATAAAAGAGAAATTAGCAGAGACACTTCAAATTTCAATGGAGCGTGTGGAGGAATTTTTGGAGATTTGTTACATCGAAAATTATGATAAAAACAAAGTTATAGAACCTAAAAATGGCGTTTTTAATCGTTTGGGATTCATTTTGAATGGTGCTGTACGGATTTATTATATCAATGAAAAAGGGGAAGACATCAGCTATCTTTTGCAAGTGAATAATGATGTGATTGGCGATTATGCAAGCTATATCACCGGCAAAAAATCAACAGCAGCTATAAAGACTCTTCTAAAAACGGAAGTTTTATATTTTGATAAAAAAGATATTGAGGCATTAATTCAAAAAGATATTTTTTGGATTGAATTAGCAAAACGTATATCCGATTTAGCTTTTTTGGATGCGAAACAAAGACTGGACGAATTGTTTTTTTATACACCGGAAGAACGCTATCTCAATTTATTGAAAAAGTCACCCGAAATCCTGAACAAAATTCCACAGAAATATATTTCCTCTTACTTAGGAATTACACCACAATCACTGAGCAGAATCCGGAAAAGAATTTACTCGTTCAAAAGTTAACTTAAGTGAACGTCTTTGGTTTTTCTGACCTTTAATTTTGTCTCATAATATAAATGTAATCACAATGAAAGTAGCAATTATTGGTGGCGGAATTGGCGGTTTGACAACAGCTCTGGCCTTACTAAAAAATAATCTGGATGTTACCATTTACGAAAGTGCAACCGAAATAAAACCCGTAGGTGCCGGAATTATCATGGCCAATAATGCAATGCAGGTTTTTGACAAGCTTGGCATTCGTCAGAAGATAGAAAAAGCAGGCCACAAAATTTCAACCATTACAATTACCGATCCACAGCTCAAGACCTTATCAGATGTACAACTGGATACATTTGAGCGTAAATATGGAGTATACAATACAGCGATTCATCGTGCCGATTTGCAAATGATTCTGGCTGAGGAAATTGGTTTTGAAAATATCAAACTCTCCAAACGCTTATCCAAAATCGAACAGGGAAACGGCTATCAACTCACTTTTGAAGACGGAAGCTTCGTTAATACAGATGTGGTTATAGGTGCAGATGGAATTAAATCGGTAGTGCGGCAGCAAGTTTTCAACATTGGAAAATTAAGATCCTCCAAACAGAAATGCTGGCGCGGTGTCAGCGAATTTGACTGGACCGCAAAATACAATCATCAAGCCGTTGAAGCCTGGGGAAAGGGTAAACGTTTTGGATTTGTAAGGATTAACGACCAAAAAGTCTATTGGTATGCTGTGATTAATGAAAATCTGGTTAAAAATCCGAATCATCTTGCTGAGCTTTTCGCTGATTTTAATCCGGAAGTTCCAAGAATGATTTCCGAAACACCTAAAGAGAAAATATTCGTCAACGACATTATCGATTTGGAACCTATTTATCAATGGCAAAAAGATCGCGTTTGTTTGATTGGTGATGCTGCACATGCAACAACTCCTAATATGGGACAAGGTGCCTGCCAGGCCATTGAAGACGCCTACGTTATCGGAAAACTTTTTGGTGAAGGAAAAAATGTAGATGAAGTTTTCAAACAATACGAAGAACTGCGTATGAAAAAAGCGCATTACATCGTCAACACGAGTTCAACAATTGGTAAAGTTTCTCATTATGAAAACAGTCTGGCAGCTTGGCTCCGCAATACTTTACTAAAGGCAACACCTAGCTCCATCAACGAAAAGCAGATGGAAAAAGTATTTGATATTACATACTAGAAGCAGTATATCATTTAATTATTGAATATAATAACAAAGGCTTTAAAAATGATGATCACCTCTTCCCCGCATTGGTATATGTTTCAGTTTTTTTAAATTTTATATGTTAATTATTCTTTAAAAAAATAATTATAGAACCCAAGGTTATCATTTACAAACCGGAGATATTTTTTATCATGAGTCCTAACTATAGATAAAAATAAGGGTAAAAATAATCAATACCAGTTTTTTCATTTGTGTAGTTATTCATTCTGATTTTCAAAAAAACAGTTCAATATTTTCTCAATGACTCCCCAAGACTTTATCTCATTAATATTGCTTAAATTTGTCGAAAATCAACAAATATGTCAACAGCAGAAACAACAAAAAACTCACAGTATTTTATTGACCTTGAAGACAAGCATGGAGCACACAATTACCACCCCCTTCCAGTAGTTCTGGATCGTGGAGAAGGTGTTTTCGTTTGGGATGTAGAGGGCAAAAGGTATTATGATTTTCTTTCAGCATATTCTGCTGTGAACCAGGGACACTCGCACCCGAAGATCGTAGGAGCATTGGTAGAGCAGGCTCAGAAGCTAGCTTTAACGTCAAGAGCATTCTACAACTCTAAATTGGGAGAATACGAGCAGAAGATTACCACTCTTTTTGGGTTTGATAAAGTATTACCGATGAACTCCGGGGCAGAAGCGGTGGAAACTGCTGTAAAGCTTGCCAGAAAATGGAGCTACGAAGTAAAAGGAATTTCAGAAAATGCAGCAAAGATCATCGTTTGTGAAAATAACTTCCACGGAAGAACAACAACGATCGTTTCTTTCTCTAATGATCCGGATGCCAACCAAAACTACGGACCTTTTACGCCAGGATTTATCAAAATTCCTTACAACGATATTGCAGCACTTGAAGAAGTTCTGAGCAGAGAAGCCGGGAATATTGCCGCTTTCCTTGTAGAACCTATTCAGGGAGAAGCAGGAGTATATGTTCCGGATGAAAACTTCCTGAAAAATGCTTCTGAACTGTGTAAAAAGCACAACGTTCTTTTCATTGCCGATGAAGTACAGACCGGTATTGCAAGAACAGGAAGATTAATCGCTTGTCACCACGAAGATGTGCAGCCCGATATTCTGATCCTAGGAAAAGCACTTTCCGGAGGAATGTATCCTGTATCTGCAGTTTTAGCGAATGACAGCATCATGAATGTTATCAAACCTGGACAACATGGTTCTACATTTGGCGGAAACCCGATTGCGTGTGCTGTAGCAGTAGCAGCTTTAGACGTTGTTGCTGAAGAAAAATTATCTGAAAGAGCGGAACAGCTTGGACAGTTATTCAGAGCTGAGATTGAAAAAATCATTGAAAAGTCTGACCTGATTACCAAAGTAAGAGGAAAAGGACTTTTGAACGCTATCCTGATCAACGATACTCCGGAAAGCTCTACGGCATGGAACCTTTGCCTGCAGCTGAAAGAAAACGGATTATTGGCAAAACCTACTCATGGTAATATCATCAGACTGGCACCGCCGTTGGTGATTACTGAAGAACAGCTATTGGATTGCGTAAAGATCATCGAAAAAACGATTCTCGAGTTCAAATAAATGGCTCTTTCCCTTGCAATCATTACCTATAATGAAGAAGAAAATATTGTAAGACTTCTAGATTCACTTATAGATACTGTGGATGAAATTATCATTGTCGATAGTTTTTCTACAGACAAAACAAAAGAGATTTGCACTCAACAATATCCTCAGGTAAAATTCTTTGAGAAAAAATTTAATGGGTATGGTGAACAAAAAAACCATGCCCTTAATTTATGCTCCCATGACTGGGTTCTGTTTCTCGATGCAGACGAAGTTCCGGATGAAAAACTGAGAAATTCTATCAGAAAAATAGCCACCTCAGAAAACCCGGAATTCAATATTTATAAAGCAAAATTCAACAACCATCTTGGGATTCACCTGATCAGATTCGGGGGTTGGGGAAATGTTTGCCGCGAAAGGCTCTTCAGAAAAAAATATGCAACTTATTCTGATGACAAGGTACATGAGTTTTTAATTACCGATCAGAAAGCGGGTCTTTTGGAGGGTAAAATAGACCATTACACCTACAAAAGCATTCATCATCATGTTTCGAAAATCAACAAATATTCGGATATGATGGCAGAAAAAATGTTTGAAAAGGGAAAAAAGATCAACCGTTTCAAAATCATTGTGAGCCCTATTTTTGAGTTTATCAAAGTTTTCATTTTTAAATTAGGTTTCCTGGATGGATTTCCTGGTTTTTACATTGCAAAAACAATGTCTTACTACACCTTTTTGAAGTACATCAAGCTTCGTGAGAAAATAAGGCTACTCGAAATTGAACAAAAATCCGGAAAAACAGCATGATCTTTTATTTCGTATTACTTGCCATGACAGCTTTTGTTGTCCTGTATTTTCGTCTCTACCTTTTTGCTTTCCCAAAAAACAGGCTGATCATCCTTATGTATCATCAGATAGCACAGGAAACCAACGAAGATCTTACCGTAAGTTTAAACAATCTTGAGCAGCAATTCAGCTATCTGAGCAAAAAAAAATATACTTCCAAATTCTTTTCGGAACTCAGTATCCCCACTCAAAAAAATATTATGATTACCTTTGATGACGGATATAGGAATAATTTTGAATATCTCCCGTCACTGCTGGAAAAATATAATCTGAAGGCAACGATTTTTATTCCAACGGCATTCATCGAAAAAGGATATAAAGATTTTGAAATGATGACCTTTGAAGAGATCCGGAGTCTGGATAAGAAATATTTTGAAATTGCTCTTCACAGCCATGCCCATGAAAACCTGAAAAATGTTTCTGCTGATTTTGTAAAAGAAGATCTTAAAAGGAATATGGAAATTCTGGAGGCTCAAAATATAGAATTTTCAAAAATTCTGGCCTATCCGTATGGCAAGTACCCTGTTAAAGAATCAGAAAAAAATAGATTTTTTTCTATATTGAAAGAAATAGGAATCGATTTTGCAGTAAGAATTGGTAACAAGGTCAATTATTTTCCTACACAGCATCCGTACGAGCTGTGCAGGGTAGATATAAAAGGCAAAGATTCGTTTATAAAGTTCAAATTAAAACTTATCTTTGGCAGATTAAAACTATTTTAAAACAACATTCAGGAAATGCAAACTATTTCCCTGTCAAACAAACCGTTATGATGAATATAAGTGGTTTAATCATAACATATAATGAAGAAAAAAACATACAGGAAGTGCTTGAATCTTTTGATTTTTGTGATGAAATCATCGTAGTAGACTCATTCAGCACGGATAAAACTGTAGAAATTGCGAAAAAATTCCCCCATGTAAAGGTCGTTCAGAACATATTTGAAGACTTTACAAAACAAAGAAATTTAGCTCTTGATGCCGCAAAAAATGATTGGGTATTATTTTTAGATGGAGATGAAAGAATTACCCCTGCTTTGAGACAGGAAATTATAGATGAGCTAAACAAACCCGAGCAAAAGGATGCCTATTATTTTTACAGGAAATTCTTTTTCGCCGAAAAACCGATCCATTTCTCAGGGACGCAGTCTGATAAAAATTTCAGGCTCTTCAGAAAATCGAAGGCCAGATATATGGACGGAAAAAAAGTACATGAAACCCTGGAGGTTAATGGAAGTATCGGGATATTAAAAAATAAATTACTTCATTACTCCGTTTCAGATTATGAATCGTATAAAAAGAAAATGATTCACTATGGAGTTTTAAAGGGGAAAGAACTGGCTGCAAAAGGAAAAAAATACAGTGTTGTGATGCAATATCTTAAAACTGCTTTTAAATTCTTTAAAGCCTATATAATGAGACTTGGTGTTTTAGACGGAAAGGAAGGCTATCAGCTGTCCTACCTGCAATCTTTAAGCGTGTTTGAAACATTTGAATCATTAAAAAAAGAGCAAAATTAGTTGGATGAAGATTTGTATCATTAGTTATGATTTTTGGGATTATGATAAGTATATTGTTCAAACATTATGCAAAAAGGGTATTGCTGCACATCATATAAAGATCAGTTCGGTTACGCATTCCAACTTCAACGAAAGGGCAGTGAATGCCTTAAGCAAAACTTTCTTAAACAAAAATCTTAAAACGGAAAAGAGACAGAAATACGTTCTGGACTCTTTGGAAAAATTGGGACATCAGGATCAGATACTGGTACTGAATCCGGATACTTTTGACCTGTCTACACTTCAGAAGATCAGAAAATATACAGACAGACTGATTACTTATCTTTATGACAACCTTGAAAGAGTACCTGTAGAAGATAAGCTCTATCTTTTTGACAAAGTCTTTTCTTTTGACAGAATTGATGTGAAGAAACATGGTTTCGAAAAAATAACCAACTATATATACCTTCCTCATACTCCTAAAGAAGCTCAGCATCCGGAGATGGATCTCTTTTATATCACGTCTTATGACAGCCGAAGAGTTTCAATGATAAAGTTACTGGCCAAAAAATTAATCGATCAGGGACTGAAGTTCCAGATCATGGTGATTGGAAAAAAATCATGGAAACATCAGCTTACCAATATATTTATTCAGGTTCCTAAAAATCTTTTCCTGATCTTCAGCATCAAAAAGATTCCTCATAATGACCTTCCCAAATATTATAAAAACTCAAGGGTTTTGCTTGATCTGATGCGTGAAGGACAGTATGGTCTCAGCTTCAGAGTCTTTGAGGCAATGGCTTTGGAAAAGAAAATCATTACCGATAATGAGGCTATTAAAACCTACGATTTTTACAATCCCAATAATATTTTGATTTTAAACGAAAATATTAGTAATCTTGACAAAGCTTTTTTTGAAAAACCCTACGAAAAAATTCCGGATGAAATCTATTACAGATACACGTTGGACAGTTGGGTGAATAAAGTTTTTGAACTGGACACTAAAAACTAGCAAATGGGAATCTTAAAAAAAATAAAAAAACACTTCGAAAGAAAAGAAAAACTCAAAGACCTCCAAACTCAGGACATTGTCAACATTCACCTGTATGACGCTGCTAAAAAAACAATTCTTTTTGCTTCAAGAGATTTTCCTGCCCACGATAAAGAGTCCGGAGCCAACAGGCTGAAAGAACTTATTTTAATCTACAGGGAACTGGGATACAACTGCATTTTGTTTGCTCCTCATATCTTTGAAGATAATTCTTATGTGAAATTTTATCAGCAGCACAATGTCATTGTTTATACCGAAAACCATAAGTACAAAAATATTTACGCCTTCATTTCCTCTTTTAAAAATATAGATTATGTTTGGTTCAACGGGCCTCTTGCCCTGAATCTGTTCTATAAAAAGATGAAAAGTATTCTCCCCCGTACCCGATTCATTTACGACATGGTGGATATCCATTTTTTAAGATTTAAAAGAGCGATTGAACTGGAGCCGAGCCGTATTTCTCTAAAGAAAAATTATAAACATTTTTTCCGCCTGGAAACCGTGATCGCCCCGCAACTGGATTATATTATTGCCATATCTGATAAGGAAAAGGAGATTATGGCCCAATATGCAGATAAAAACAAGATCATCACCGTTTCCAATATCCATTATCCTAAAATTGATATTTCTGAGCGAAAGAACTTCAGTGAAAGTAAAGGAATTATCTTCATCGGTTCTATCCATGAACCGAATATTGACGCCGTAAAGTTTTTATATGAAAAGATCATGCCTTTGGTATGGAAAACCAATCCTGAACTAGAGGTCAGCATCATTGGTAATGTGGCCGAAAAGCTTGATATAAAACAATATCCTAAATTTAAATTTTTAGGTTTTGTAGAAAGTATCGAAGCGCTGTTCATGAATTCAAAAATCATGGTTGCCCCTTTAAGATTTGGAGCAGGGGTAAAAGGAAAGATCGGACAGGCTTTTGAATATTATTTCCCGGTGGTCACTACAGACATCGGTGCTGAAGGAATGAAACTTACCGATCATAAAAATGTACTGATCGCCAATGATGAAAAGAGCTTTGCAGAAGCCATTCTTCAGCTGAATACCAATGAAGAACTCTGGAATACACTCAGCCAAAACTCCATTGACAGCCTGAGAGCATTTTCTCCTGAAGAAGTAAAAGAAAAACTTAAAACATTATAATCCATGTCATTAAGTGTAAACTACCACGGTTTTTTTGATGGAAATTTCGGAATTTCCGAAGCCACACGTCTGAATGCTCTAGCTTTGGAAGCAGTAGGCATCCATGTAAACCGCATCAATTATTCCAGTGAAACTTTCGAAAGAATTGAAAACAGTTCTGCACAGAAAGTAGAAACTTCGATTAATGTTTTCCACATTAACATCAACTTTATCAACAATTTTTTCTCCAAAAATCAGGATCTTAATCTTAAAGACCATTATAATATCATCTATTGGGCCTGGGAATTTCCTGAAGTTTCGGATAAAGTGGTTGAAATTCTGAATGTATTTGATGAGCTTTGGGTCCCTAGTGATTTCTGTGTCAATATTTTCACAAAATATACAGGTATTCCTGTGATCAGGTTTTCCCATCCTATTCAGAAAATGGCAGAATCAAAAGATTTTGATCTCAGCCAATACAATATCTCCCCGGATTCAAAAATCTATCTTACAATCTTTGACTCTCTGAGTACCACCATCAGAAAAAATCCGGAAGCAACACTGGAAGCTTTCACAACGGTTTTCAAAGAGGATAAAAACAGCATCCTTATTGTAAAAACCCATAACCTGGAGAGAAGTAAAGATGCTCAGAAAGCATTGGAACCTTACAACAATATCCCCAATGTCATTATCATTAATGACCATTTTTCTAAAGAAAAGCTACATTCTCTGATCCAACAGTCTGATGTACTGATCTCCCTTCACGGTGCAGAAGGTTTCGGACTGACGATGGCCGAGGCTATGGCTTATGGAAAAATTGTAGTAGGAACCGGCTATTCCGGGAATCTGGATTTTATGAATGTGAATAACAGCTTTCTGGTACAGTACGAATTTATCAAAACAGCTAATACAAAAGGGTTAATTGACGAAGGTCTTACTCTCGCCAAACCAAGTCTTCAGGATGCTATTGCCAAGCTTCTGTATATTAAAAATAATTTTGATGCACAGGAGAGCAGAAGAGAAAATGCAAAGTCTCAGATCGCCGATAACTTCTCCCTTACTTCCATAGGAGAATTGTTCAACATACGGCTTAACTTTATTGATGGATTTGGCAAAAAAGAAAGCAGCGGTGGAAATGATGTGAATAATGTCTTTTACCTGAGCGAAATCGAAAGGTTGAATACCAAAGTGAACTATCTGGAAAGAACGCTCTACAACAAAGCAAGAAAGAAAGTGAATGCTTTCCTTAAAAAAATCAAAGGCAAGAAGTAACTACTTCTTGCCTTTTCTATTTCTGAAATACATTTTGATATTGTAAATAAACTGGATCGGGGCACTTTTCTTATAAATCCTGAGATCTTTTTTCAATAAGATGTTTTCCACATAAAGTTTGATCAGTGTAGATTTATTCTGCTCTATTCTTTTCTCCGCAAAAAGCTCCTCACATCTGCTTTTAATCAGCTCTCCTACTCTTTTCAGGGAAAGGTCGTTTATAATGGTCTGCTGTCCTTTTGCCGCTTTTTCCTGTACCGGTTCTTTTCCTCCATACACCGTTTTTAAAAAGGTGGCAGCTTCCTGCAGTGAAGGCTCAGACCAAACCGTATTGGCGGCATAATTGATCACATTAGAATCTGAAGCAATAACTTCCGCTGAAACCAGAAAACTATTTTCTTCGTTCATGAATTCAAGGTTTCCTGAATATCCTGTAGCAATAACCGGTTTGCTGAAATACATCGCCTCCGCCATCGTCAGCCCGAAACCTTCGGATCTGTGCAGAGAAATATAGCTGTCACAGTTGCTGATCACATAGTTCAGTGCATTTTTATCAAAAATCTTTTCAACGATCTTTATCTTTTTTGAATCTCCGATAGCCTGTAGAATCTGTTCTTTTTCGGAAGGAAACTTTTGGGATCTCGATGTTTTGATTGTAAGGAATGCGTTATTTTCGTCTTTGTCAAAAGTTTCTCTGAAAACTTTGATCAGGTTGATGACATTCTTTCGGTCAACGGAACTGTTGTAATCAAAGATGAAAAGAAAATTAAAAAGGTCCTTACTGTAAAAGTTCAGGGCTTCTTCATCATCAGTTTCCTTTAGATCGATATTGATAGGATGCGGAATCACTCGTACCGGAAGCCCCACATATTTTTCAATACAGTTTTTGCAGTAGGTGGATGGTGTCCAGATCTCATCAAAGAGATTCATATTCATCACATAATCTTCGGGAATGGTCTCCGACTCCCAGGCCATATAAAGAATATTGTATTTATCTTTAAAGAAAGAATGATCAAAATAATCAAAAAAGTTCGGGGTCTCGGACGGTGAAATCTGGATCAGATTGATTGGGTACGGCGCATGATCGGAGAACTCCGTAAAAGTAAGATCATTATTGTTGTGATTGGTGTTCACATTATAATTGATCAGACTGATCGGAACTCCTACCGTCTGTATCGCCTTACAATTCAGCCTTGTCGCTTCAGCGATGCCAAATTCACCATTAATAAATCCAAAAACGTTAATTCCTAAATCTGCCATTCTCATTTTTCTAAATAATTCAACGGATTAATCTTCCAGCGTTTCATAAAAATCATTCTGCATCTTCTGTCTTTCGATATTCTTCTTGTGAATCAAAGACAATTCGTACTTTTTGGGTACTTCCGTAAAGTTTTTGTTCCCGTAAAGCACTTCATGTACTTTATTTTTCCAGAAGATTTTCTTATTGTTTTTGATAATTCTTGCCTGATAATCCGGAAAGTTGATGTATCCTTCTTCATTTATTTCCCAGCCCATCTGCTTCACATATTCTTCTGTGATGCCTTCCACAATATTGATTCTCGGCACGAAAAACATTTCCACACTCTTTTCTTTTTTCAGATAAGGTTTCAAAGTTTTAATAAAATGCTCTGTAGGATATTCATCAGCATCGATCTGGAACAGGTATCTGGATTTTGCATTTTCAATCAGCCTGTTTTTGAAAGTGGCAAAGTCTCCGTTCAGTTTTGCTTCAATAACATTTATTTTAGACTTATAAGAATCTAAAAGCGCTCCTACTTTCTGATCAGGATTGGTGACATCTCTCAGGATGAGAACTTCATCATTCTTATCAATCAACGGTAATAGTATATCTAAAAGGATCTTGAGTTCCTTGTGTTCATTACAGACAGTGATCCCGTAAGTAATCGTTATGGGTTTAAAAAAATCAAACATTTTTTCTGATTATTAATTGTTGTTCGTAAGACTGATCCTTCTGTATTTCAAACTTCAGGTTATTGATTTTAAAATGATTCGGTTTTCCGAAAAGCTTGTCAAAAATATTTCTTTCCGAGTTCTTTTTATCTTCAATACAATCAGCAAGGTTTCTGAAAGTATATCTGTTTTTATCAACAAGTTTCTGAGCATCAAATCTGATGATGACATCATCAGTCACATCTGCATTTTTGGTCCTGAATTTTTCCTTCAGATCAAATCGGGTATTTTTTTGCTCGTCTGCAATATATTGACCGGCATTATAGTCTGAATAGATATGGTCCACAAATATTTCCAGTTCTCTGACTGCCTCATCCGTAGGATTTTCCAGAACCAATCCATACTGCAGCTTCTTTTTGGTCTTCGATTGATTGGAAAAGCCCCATTTACGTATAAAATTGCGAAGTGAGCTTTCTTCAATTTTACGGGTTTTGTTCTGAAACTCTTCAGAAAACCTTGAAGTTTTGCTTACGAAATGGTACACCAGAGCATCCGGGCACACAAACGTTTTTTCGCCGGACATTCTCAATCTTAAAATAAGATCATCGTCTTCACAGAACATTGGTTTGAAAAGCGGATCAAGTCCGTTTATTTTTACCAGCACTTCTTTTTTGGCCGCAAGGAAAAAGCTTACATCCTCGGTATACTCTCCTTTTTGTGGTTCCTGATTATTTTCAAACTGAAAAAAGGCGTCGAACTGAAAGGTTTCAAAATCACTTCCGAAATCCTGAATTTCTTTCCACAATCTTTTGTCTGAAGCAAAAATAGGGGGTTCAATCACTTTATAGTATACCAGATTATTTTCCAGTAATACTTTTTCAAGAGAAGAAAGAAAATTTCTTCCTATTACCATATCATTGTGTAAAAAACAGATATAGTCTTTGGTCGCAATTTCTATCGCTTTATTATAAGTATCTGAAAGTGTTTTCTCCTCTGCATTGGAAAAATAAACCAGATTTTGGTCCTGCAAAGAATCCAGCCATTCATGAGTTCCGTCCGAACTTCCGTAGCTTACAAAGACAATCTCTGTATCCGGATAGTTTTCTCTTATGGAGTGGTAACACCTTTTTGAATACTCAAGGTTGTTTTTCAGGCCGATTAACAGCGAAATATTATTCTTCATCAGATTGTTTTCTATTGTCATGATCTTCACGTCTTACCCTACCCGTCTCACCAAAATAAATTCCGGAGCCCTCCTCATTCAGCAATACAAAATATTCCCCAAAGGGTTTTTCGCCGATTCCTAGCATAATTCTGCGTGTTCTTAATGAATACAAATGTAGAGATTAACTTCAAAAAAGCCAATACAAACTCATAAATCATCTCGTAAACACATAATTTTAAGTAAATTTGCAAAAATTTTAATTGAAATGGAGAAAGTAAGAGTACGTTTTGCTCCAAGTCCTACAGGACCTTTACATTTGGGAGGCGTAAGAACCGCATTATATGATTACCTTTTTGCGAAAAATCAAGGGGGAGAATTTGTATTAAGAATTGAAGATACAGATACTGCCAGATACGTAGAAGGAGCTGAAGAATACATTGAAGAAGCTTTAGAATGGTGTGGAATCATCCCAGATGAGAGTCCTAAGAAAGGGGGAAAATTTGCTCCTTACAGACAATCTGAAAGAAGAGATATCTATGACAGATATACGGAACAGATCCTGAAAACAGATTATGCTTACATCGCTTTTGATACGGCAGAAGAATTGGATGCGGTACGTGCAGACTACGAAGCCAGAGGAGATGTTTTCTCTTATGATAATAAAACAAGAAACAGTCTGAGAAACAGTCTTGCTCTTTCTGAAGAGGAAGTTCAGAAATTATTGGCGGAAAAGACGCCTTATGTGGTAAGATTCAAAATGCCTGTAGACAGAGTATTGAATCTTGAAGACATCATCCGTGGAAAATCTGCTGTTAATACCAATACATTGGATGATAAAGTTCTGGTAAAAAATGACGGAATGCCAACTTACCACTTCGCTAATATCATTGATGACCACGAAATGGAAATCTCCCACGTCATCCGTGGTGAAGAATGGCTGCCATCTTTAGGATTACATACTTTATTATATGAAGCAATGGGCTGGGAAGCACCTCAGTTTGCCCATCTTTCTCTGATTCTTAAACCTGATGTTTCAACATTAATCAATAAAGATAATATTGACGAGATCACAAAATCTTTTACAGACGAATTTGTGGCTAAAAACAGTCATTTTTCTTTTGAGGAATCTGCACCTATTATAAAATCCTTCTTTTCAGAAGTAAAAAGCCCTAGATTCAAATCAATGCTGGGCGAAAACGATAAAGACAATCCATTGACTGCAGCTGTAAAACAGTTCTTAAAAAAAGGTCTTTCAGGAAAACTAAGCAAAAGAGATGGTGATAAATTCGGATTCCCGGTATTCCCACTTGATTTCAAAGATCCTGCAACAGGTGCTGTTTCTAAAGGATACAGAGAAAACGGGTATCTTCCTGACGCCTTCATCAATATGGTAGCGTTATTAGGATGGTCCCCGGCAGATGACAAGGAAGTTCTTTCTTTGGATGAAATGGCTAAAGAATTTGACCTTCATAAAGTACATAAGGCTGGAGCGAGATTTAGTAAAGAGAAATCAGAATGGTTCAACCATCAGTATATTCAGATGAAATCTGACGAAGAGCTTCTTGACATGCTTAAAAATTCAGGACTTGATTTATCCAATGCATCTGATGATAAGCTATTAAAAGTAATTCCTCTGATGAAAGAAAGAGCTACTTTTCCGAAAGACATCTATGAAAACGGAAAATTCTTCTTTGAAGCTCCGACTTCTTACGATGAAAAAGCGTCTAAAAAAGCATGGAATGACGAGACTTCTGCTATTTTAGGAGAATTGGCTACTGCATTTGAATCTACAGAATTTGTTGCTGAAACATTAAAGCAAACCATGCATGATTTCGCAGAAAACAAAGGTTTGGGAATGGGTAAAGTAATGATGCCGCTTCGTTTATCTTTGGTAGGAGAATTGAAAGGCCCAGACGTTCCGGATATTCTGGAAATCATTGGTAAAGAGGAAAGTATCGCCAGAATAAGCAATGCTATAAATAATTTTAAATAGAATTACCATAATTTTTCATACATTTGAAAGATTTAATTTACTTCAAGAAATGGAATATTTAAGTTTCGAACTTCCTATCAAAGAATTGATGGACCAATACCAGACGTGTTCTTTAGTAGGAGAAGAAAGTGGTGTTGATGTAAAATTAGCATGCAGCCAGATTGAGGATAAGATTTTGGAAAAGAAAAAAGAAATCTATGAAAATCTTACACCTTGGCAAAGAGTACAACTGTCCCGTCACCCGGATCGTCCTTATACTTTGGACTACATCAACGGAATGGCAGACAAAGGCAGTTTCTTAGAACTTCATGGAGACAGAAATTTCGCTGATGACCCGGCAATGATTGGAGGATTGATTACCCTAGACGGTCAGAGAGTAATGATCATAGGGACTCAGAAAGGAAGAACGACTAAAGAAAGGCAGCACAGAAGATTCGGAATGCCGAATCCTGAAGGATACAGAAAAGCTTTAAGACTAATGAAGCTTGCTGAAAAATTCAATATCCCTGTGGTAACTTTAGTAGATACACCGGGAGCTTATCCAGGATTGGAAGCTGAAGAGAGAGGACAGGGTGAAGCTATTGCAAGAAATATTTTTGAAATGGTACAGCTGAAAACTCCGATCTTCACTTACATCATCGGAGAAGGAGCCAGTGGTGGAGCATTAGGAATAGGTGTAGGGAACAAAGTATATATGTTGGAAAACACATGGTATACTGTAATTGCACCGGAAAGCTGCTCTTCTATCTTATGGAGAAACTGGGATCACAAGGAAGATGCAGCCAATGCATTGAACCTTACTCCAGCAGATGCCCTAAGAGAGAAATTCATCGACGGAATTATTGAGGAACCACTTGGAGGCGCTCAATATGATCCTGAGACAGCGTATTTAAACTTGAAAAGTTCAATCTTACAAAATATCAAAGCTTTTTCCAAATTTACAGGACAGGAGCTTGAAACTCAGAGACAGGACAAATTCATTGCGATGGGGCAATTTAAAGGATAAAAAAATAAAACGGTTAAGAAAATTCTTAACCGTTTTTACTTTAGCTTTCTTCCTATCTAATCAGCAACATTGAGAACGATCTCAATATCCTGAGTAATTTTCTTCAGTGACGAATATTTGGCATCACATACCATCGTTGTCAGTATATATTCTCCTTTGTCTACCAGAATAAAATTTTCCCCTTTGGCAGGAACACTCAGATTATAATACTTTTTACCGTTGATCTTTACAATCATATTGCACGCTGATTTATTTTTAATATTAATATAAGCTTCATTTTTATTAATATCATTATTAAAAAGGTGAGTCAGCATGGCGGCTGTCTTTTTATTGGCTTCACTGGGTTCCGATTTGGCAGAAGTTCCTGCACTTTTGGCTGCCCCTACCGAAGCATAGCTTGCCAGCCTTTCTTCTTTCAAAGCTTTGACGGCATTATCTATTTTATCTGTGTTCTTAGCAGTATTGGCCTCAGTTTTTTTATTTGCCGCGATTACTTTACCGCTGTTCAGTTCGTTATTTTTAACAATATTTTCAATTTTTTCTCTGCTGATCGGCTTAATCGTAGGTTTTGCTTCAGGAGAATTGTCGGCCATAATAATCTCCATCAGTCTTTTCTTAAAGTAATCATTTCGGGCGTGCCCGGGGTTCTGTTTGATAAAGCCAGCGATCACTCTGGTCTCCTTTGAAGTCTCAGCTTCCTGTTCTGTATAAATAATAACCGTTTCTTTTTCTACAACAGCTTTAGATTTTGTTTTTTTCTTTTTTTGGCTAAAACCAAGAGAAAAAATGCATATAAATAGAAGGAGGAAGATTTTTTTCATTAATCAAATCTTTAAAATAGTATTAAATATATCAATAACGTGAAAAGTCCTTTTTTAGTTTATCATTAAAATCATTATCTTTGCACTGCTCTAAATTTAAGCTAAAAATTAATACTAATCTTAAATAAAAAATAATAGATATTATGTCTTATACACCAGTTGCTGCAGACGTAGCGAAATTAAGAAACCAAACAGGTGCAGGTATGATGGACTGCAAAAAAGCTCTAGTTGAAGCTGAAGGAGACTTCGAAAAAGCGGTAGATATCCTTAGAAAAAAAGGACAGAAAGTTGCTGCTAACAGAGCTGACAGAGAGTCTACTGAAGGAGCTGTAATCGCAAGAGTAAACGAAGATAACACTTTAGGTGCTATTATCTCTCTAAACTGCGAAACTGACTTCGTTGGTAAAAACGAAGCTTTCATCGAGCTAGCTTACGAATTAGCTGAAATGGCAATCTTTGCTGCTACTAAAGAAGAATTATTAGCTACAGACTTCCACGGAATGACTGTTGCTGAGAAATTGATCGAGCAGACAGGTGTTATCGGTGAAAAAATCGAAATCGGTACATTCGAAAGAATCGAAGGACCATTCTTAGGAGCTTACATCCACGCTGGAAACAAAATTGCTGCAATCACTTCTCTTTCTGCAAAAGTAGACGGAGCTGACGAAGTTGCTAAATCTGTTTCTATGCAAGCTGCTGCTATGAACCCAATCGCTTTAGATGAAACTAAAGTTTCTCAGGAAACGATTGATAAAGAATTAGAAATCGAAAGACACAAACTTACTGAAGAAGGTAAGCCTGCAAACATTATCGATAATATCCTTAAAGGTAAAATGCAGAGATTCTACAAAGACAACACTTTGGTACACCAGGATTTCATTAAAGATTCTAGTATCTCAGTTGCTGATTACGTAAAATCTGTAAACGCAGACTTAAAAGTAACAGGATTTGTAAGAGTAAGCTTATAATCCCTCTTTTATATCATATAGAATCCCGGTGAATATTCACCGGGATTTTTTTGTGCAGAAAACCTTTGCGAGCATTAACGTAATATGAAGCAAATTTTAAATATTCAGCAATTACAGCACAAACTCAATTTCAATGTTTTTTTTATATAAAAATTTGATTATTAATGCTTAAATTTGCGGCCCTTATAATAACGCATGAAAAAATTTCTACTCGCTATTTGCACTTTTATTTGTTTAATTGTTAATGCACAATTAGATAATGAACACTGGTTTGCACCCATGTCGGCAAGTTCTCTTCAGGGGAATAATCCGCCACAATGTTTTCTGTATCTGTCTACTAACGAGACGACTCCGTTTTCTGTACAGGTATCTAATAATAACGTTGTGTATTCTACCGTACAGGTAAGCAAAAACAATCCTGTACAAATTACCATTCCGAGCAATTTTATGATTGCCTCTACTCCCAACAACCTGTTTACCCAAAATTCAATGGGGTTACACGTCAAGGGAAGTAAGAAATTCTTTGCCAACTTCAGGTTTTCGGTTCCTCAACAGGCTGAAATCATTACTTCTAAAGGAATGGCAGGGGTTGGAAAAACATTTTTCATAGGAACAGCACCTACGACAGCTCCCAAAGACTATGTGAACTCTACCGTAGGGGTAACTGCTACTGAAGACAACACTACAGTAACTGTATCCGGATATAATCCCAGCATTATTTTCGCAGACGGCAGCGTAATGGCGACCAGAACATTCAAAATCAATAAAGGGAAATCCTACATCCTCGACGTTAATAGTGATATGGGAGGAGCTCCTAACAGAAGAGGATTACTGGGGGCAAAACTTGTCGCAGATAAGCCTGTATCCGTAACGAACGGAAACTTCAATGGTCTCTACACCGCTCAAAACAGTACTAACGTAGATATTCTGATGGACCAGGCCGTACCTACAGAAAGACTTGGGAAAGACTTTGTCATGGTAAAAGGAAACGGACCTAATGCAGTAGGAATGGAAAAAGCAATGATCATTGCGACTGAAAACGGAACAACCCTTACCGTAAACGGAAATCCTGTGAATGGAGTTAACCTTAATGCGGGAGACTATTATATGATTGAAGGGAATAACTATATTAATAAAGGTAACGGGAATTACAACATGGGAATTTCTTCTAATAAGAATGTCTATGTATACCAGCTTCTTGCCGGAGCTTCGGGGAATACCGTTTATCAGACAGGAGGAATGAATTTCATCCCCCCATTAAGCTGTTTTCTACCTAAAGAGATCAATGAAATAGGATTTATCGACAAAATAGGGAATGTTTCTTACGATACTAAACTTAATATCATCACTCAGGTAGGAGCAACGGTAACCGTGAACGGAGCAGTTGTTACAGGATTTGTATCTGTAAACGGAAATTCCAATTGGGTTACTTACTCCAAAACGAATGTGACAGGAAATGTTACAGTAACTTCTACCAAACCTGTTACAGCAGGAATTGCTGCAGGAAACGGAGCTGTAGGCTATGGAGGTTATTTTGCAGGTTTCTCTTCTATCCCGGTGATTACTAAAACCGGCGACTGTTATTATGGAGTACAGCTTGAAGTAGAAGCTGGCTCAGACGCTTATCAATGGTACCTTAACGGAGTAGCCATTTCCGGAGCAACAAATCCTACGATCAACCCTGATCTGTATGGATCTGGAATGTATACCTGCTATATCACTAAAACCAATTGTGAATCCAGATTCACCGCAGAATACGATTATACGGTATGTCCGCCGATCACCACAACAATCTATGAGATAGGATCATGTAATACCAAGGTAATTAATCCGGTATTTACCAATTCTACTCAGACTATTGATCCTGCTTATACCAATATTATTGTACAGCCTGCCAACGGAACAGTGAATGTAAATCCGGCAACAGGACAGATCACTTATACTCCGAATCCTGGTATCACCACAGACATTACCGATACCTTCTCCTACTATATTCAGGGAACGGGAAATCCGGCTGCTTTTGAATATTTTAAAATTGTAGTCAATACCCACGTTCTGCAAACCACCAATGCCTCCATGAATTCCTGTGCGGCTGCTAATGGAAACGGAACATTTGACCTTACAACAGCTAATGTAACAGCGGATCCAACGGCTACGAAAACCTATTTCACCAATGCAAACCTGACAGGTCAGATCACCAATCCGACTTCCTACTCAGGACCGGCCGGAACTATATACGTGAATGTAACTTCTGTATATGGATGTTCTAAAATAGCCACTATCACATTAACTACTTATCCTACTCCAAATCTTAATACCAACAACTTCAATGCAAATATCTGCGATAATAATTTTGAAGGGATTGTACATGTTAATTTTGCTAACGTAACTCCGCAGATTGTTACCAACCCTGCGAACTTCCAGATAGGCTATTATCTTAGCCAGGCTGATGCCAATGCGGGAAACAATAATACACTTCCTGCCAACTGGTCCTTTACTGCCAACACAACGGTTTATGTAAGAGTATCAGCCAATGTGGGCGGATGTCCTCCTGCTTTAGGACAGATCAATTTTACCATTGGAAATAAAATTCCTCTGATCACAGGAAGTGCAAAAGTTGAGATTTGTGATAATGACCTTAACGGTTCTGAAGCGGTAAACCTTAATGATTACAAAGGATTGTTTACGAATGATCCGGGGGTCATCTTATCTTTTTATACCTCTCTTGCTAATGCACAGGCGGGAATTAATCCTGTTTCAGCCGCACAAACTCTTACGGCAGCAGGTGGTGTATTCTATATAAGATTCCAAAGTAGTGCAGCATGTCCTAATACTGCTGTTCTCACCCTAAATCTGAAAAGCCCCAAGAAATCAACTAAACTTCAGGATCAGATTATTTGTTCCAACGATAAAATCATGCTGGATGCCGGACCTGGATTCACGTCTTATTTATGGAATACAGGAGCAACAAGTCAAACGATTTCTGCAGGGCCTGGAACCTATTATGTAGACCTTGGATTCAATGGATGTGTATACCGTCAGCAAGTGAATGTAGCGGCAGCACAGGCCCCAACAATCACAAGAATAGATGTGACAGGTAGTACAGCTACAGTGTTTGCAACGGGAGGAACCCCTCCTTATAAATATTCATTAAACGGTTTTGATTATCAGACCTCTAATGTTTTCACCGGATTATCGAGAGGACTTCATTCAGTATATGTATTGGGAGCAGACGGATGTCGTCCTGTCACCAAAGAGTTCCTTATCATCAATCTTATCAACACGATCACTCCTAACGGAGACGGAATCAATGATGTTCTGAATTATTCAGAATTAAAAATCAAACAAAATGTATCGATAGAGGTAGCAGACCGATATGGAGCATCTGTTTATAAATCCTCTGATAAAAACTATGTATGGGACGGAAAATCCAATGGTAGAAACCTTCCAACAGGAACTTACTGGTATGTAATAAGATGGACAGAACCTGATACTCAATTACCAGTTTCATACTCAGGATGGCTTTTAATTAAAAATCGGGAATAATTTTTTAACATTTATTTACATTTTATTAAAAGTATTTCATTTTTTATTTTAATTTTGTAGAAATCCTAATTCCATACACATGAAAAGATTTCTACTCAGTTTGGTATTAATTTTTTTTACAATTAATACACTCTTTGCACAAAGGGATACCGAGCACTGGATTGCTCCATACTTTGATAGCTACAACCTCGGAAGCTATACGAATATGTTATACCTCTCCACGGACTCGGTAACTCCTTTTGATGTAACTATTTACAATAACAATATTGTTCTTACAACAGTAACAATCAGTAAAGGGAATCCACAAACTTATAAGGTTGCGAATAACCTTATTTCGTCACAAACACTCACTGATGCCTTTAACGTTACAACTAAAGGGCTTTACTTAAAAGCAACAAAACCTTTTTACTGTAGTTTAAGACTGGCACAGGATATTCACGGAGAAATTATTACCAGTAAAGGAAAAGCTGGGATAGGGAAAAAATTCTTCGTTGCCCAGAGCCCTAATACGGACCTTACTTCTTATTATAACTTTACAGCGGGTATCATGGCTACCGAAGACAATACCAATGTAACGGTAACATGGAATGCTGCTACTCCTGGAGTAACATTCATCAATGGATCCAGCGTTACCGGTAATACCCATTCTGTAACTTTACAAAAGGGACAATCCTTTATTTATGCCGGATCAGGTTCACAGGCAGGTAACAAGAACGGTTTTATGGGAGCTAAAATAGTTTCGGACAAACCGATTACCCTTACCAATGGAAGCTGTAATGGTAATTTCTCAGCCAGCCCAAGTGGAACAGACCCTATTCTTGACCAGTCGGTTCCTGTAGAAAGACTTGGGAATACTTTCGCTATGGTAAAAACAAGATCTACTCAGCCTTCACTGAATATGGAAGGAGGTCTTATCATCGCTACGGAAGACAATACTGAAGTTTATATAAACGGTGTTAATACTCCAGTTGCTACTCTAAACACTGGTGAATGGTATAGAATAAATGAAACCAGCTATGTTACCCAAGCGGGTGCTGGAAATCATTCCAACATGTTTATTTCGACGACTAAAAATGTTTATTTATATCAGTTTATCGGAATTGATTCTAATGCAGCAACCAATGGATTTAACTATATCCCACCTTTGAACTGTTTCCTTCCAAGAAAAATCGACGAAATCGGAAAGATTAACGAGATGCCTCTTGGTACGGCGGGAGCCAGTACCCCTGCAGGGATCATGGTAAAATTAAACATCCTAACTGAGGCAGGTGCAACCGTAATGGTAAATAACGGTCCTACTCTACCAGCAGACGGACCTTATCCGTTAACCGGAAATACGAACTGGGTAACCTATGCAATAAGCGGAGTATCAGGAAATATTTCTATCACTTCTACAAAAGCAGTAACAGCAGGTATCAATGGAGGATATAGTTCTGCAGGATACGGAGGTTACTTTGCCGGATTCTCATCAATCCCTCTTATTGCAAAAAAAACCGGGGAATGTGTTCCAGGTATCGTTCTGGAAGTGGATGATGGATACGAAAGCTACCAGTGGTACCTTAATGGGGTTCCAATCCCTGGAGCGACTTCTTACACTTATACTCCTACTCAGTCTGGAAATTATACGGTAAAAGTAACAATGGGAACATGTCCTCCTGTTACAACACCTATTTATAAAGTACAAACTTGTTTAAAAGAAACAACGCAAACGCTTAATGCTTGTTCTACTAAAATTATTACACCAACATTTACTTCGTCAACCCAAACTGTGGTTCCAAGTACAGTAGTAATTTTGACACAACCTACGCATGGTACAGCTGTCGTTAATGCCAACGGAACGATCACCTATACTCCTACAACAGGATACCTGGGTCCAGATAAGATTATTTATAAATTCTGTGGTAACAACGTAGAGTTTACAGATTGTGAGCAAGTAACTTTAAACCTTACTGTAGTACCATTTATTGTATATGACGCAGTGATCAAAGCATGTTGGTATGATATAGATCCTTATGCTTCTTTTGATCTTACTAAAGCTAAGCTTTCTGATTATGGAGCCATCACAAAAAAATACTACCGTTCATTAAATGACCTTACTAACGGTGTGAATGAAATTACAACTCCTGAGAAATTCCTTTCAACCGGAGGATATGTATATGTAAAAGTAACTACCGCTGAAGGCTGTACAGCTAATGCGAAGATTCAGTTGATTCCACTTCCTATCAAGAAGTCACCTATACTGGTAGATCAGTACATCTGTATTGATGCTAAGACCAATCTGGATGCAGGTCCTGGATATGATTCATACCAATGGAGCACTGGAGCTAATACTCCAGGAATCAGAAACGTAGGAGTAGGAGAATACACTGTAGTTCTTGGTAAAGACGGATGTTTCCTTACGCAGACTGTAAGAGTGAGAAAAGTTGAAGATCCGGTAATCCAGACTGTAGAGCTTAATAACAATAATGCAACAGTAGTGGTAAGCGGCGGTAAAGCTCCTTATAAATACTCTGTTGACGGAACGGCTAACTGGCAGGATTCGAATATATTCACAGGATTATCAAGAGGACAGCATACTTTCTATGTGAAAGATTCTTACGACTGTACTCCTATATCAGTAGAGATTACTGTTCCTAATCTATTGAATGCGATTACACCAAACGGAGATAATGTAAATGACTTCATCGACTACAGCGAATTGGCTTATAAAGAAAACCTTACTTTTGTAGTGTATGACAGATATGGAAATATGGTATTCACAGGAAACAAGTTCAACAACTACAAGTGGGATGGAAAACATTACGACAAAAAGATTGTAACAGGAACTTACTGGTATCATATCAACTGGAATGAGTCTAACAAAGACAAAACTCCAATAAAATACACAGGATGGATTCTTGTAAAAAACAGAGAATAATTTTTAATAAATTATAAATTCATAAACCACGATTAATATAATCGTGGTTTTTTTATTAATATAACAACAGATTAATTTATATTTTTCACAAACTAATCGATTATTCTTATATTTTTGTAAAAACCATAATAAATAATCTATGAAAAAAACTTTATCTGTTTTTCTGTTATTATTTGCGGCCTTACTTTTTGCCCAAAGAGATACAGAGCATTGGTTTGCCCCCATGGCAGCCAGAGCACCCAAAATAGTTACCCCCATGCAGGCGCTCTACTTCTCAACGGACTCTGTCGCTCCGTTTAGTGTAGATATTTACAGCAATAATGCCTTGCTGGGTACAGTAACAATAAGTAAAGGATCCCCACAAACATTCAACATTCCCTTAAACAGAATGGTAGCCAGTATCAATGGCGAATTATTTACTGTGGGAAACAAAGGTTTGTATACCAAAGGGCCTAAACCTTATTTTGTAACCTACAGATTCTCGGTAAGCCAGCACGGTGAAATTCTAACCTCAAAAGGTAAAGCAGGAATCGGTACAAAATTCTATGCTGTAACCTCTCCTATCGAAGAACTCAACGCCGAGTATAATTTTACAACCGGAATTCTGGCGACGGAGGATAACACAAAGGTGACAGTCTCGAATTATTCTCCAAACATTATTTTTACCAACGGATGGACGGGAGTAACCAATCCTACCCTTACTTTTACTTTAAATAAAGGACAATCCTACATTATTGAAGGAATAGGTAATCAGGCAGTAAACAAAGAAGGTTTCATAGGCGCTAAAATTGAATCTGATAAACCAATTTCAGTAACCAACGGAAATTTCAACGGTCAATTTGCGATGGCTGCCGGTGGCTCTTACCAGGGTTCGGATATTATCATGGACCAGTCTGTACCGGTAGATCGACTTGGTAATGAATTCGTAGTCGTAAAAGGAAACGGAGACATCAGCCGAAGAATGGAAGATGCCCTGATTGTTGCTACAGAAGGGGGTACCCAGGTATACATTAATAACGGAACTACTCCTGTTGCCACATTGGCTGAAGGGGAAAGCTACAGAGTAAATAAGGTGAACAATACCAATTACATCAATCAGGGGAACGATCACTATAATATGTACATCAGAACAACCAAAAATGTATATGTCTATCAGCTCATGGCGGGAGTGGCAGCCAGTAATGCCACATTAGGTTTTAATTATATTCCCCCCTTGAACTGTTATCTGCCCAGAAAAATTGATGAGATTGGAAAAATTAAAGACCTGCCTTATTCTACAACGCTTACCGGACATATCGTAAAGCTAAACATCCTGACAGAAACAGGGGCTGTGGTGACGGTAAACAATGCTCCTTTGCCCGCTGTACAGGGGCCTTATCCTGTGACAGGAACTACGAATTGGGTATCTTATTCTATTCCGGACATCACAGGAAATGTTACCATCGCTTCTACCAAAGCTGTAACGGCTGGAATCTCCGGAGGAAGTGGTGTGGTAGGCTATGGCGGATATTTTTCAGGGTTCTCCTCTATTCCCGTTATTGCCAAACAAAATGGAGAATGTATCCCGGGAATTGTACTGGAAGTGGATGACAGTTTTGATACTTACCAATGGTATAGAGACAACGTTGCGATCCCTGGTGCTAATGCCAATACCTATACCCCAACACAATCAGGAAATTATTCTGTAAAAATTACAGTGGGGTCATGTCCGCCGGTAATTACTCCCATCTACAAAGTATATACCTGTCTTAAGAAAACAACCATGAACGATACGGTATGTAATGGGGTAAAACAGATCGTACCTACTTTCACCAATTCTACCCAGACTGTAGTTCCGGGAACCGTTACCATTCTTACCCCTCCGGCTCATGGCAATGCTGTCCTTGATCCTGTTACAGGAGTTATAAGCTACGCTCCTGCATCCAATTATTTCGGAACCGATACCATAGTATATCAGTTCTGCGGAAATAATCCTGATTTCACCGATTGTGAACAGATAACACTCAATCTGACCGTTTCTGAAAATCCAAAAGTAAACGATGCTACTGTAAGAACATGTTTCCTTGAGTCTAACATTGCTACAGGATTATTTAATCTTATCAATGTGAATGTAACAACAGCACTCAATATTACTAAGAAATATTATCCTTCAATTACAGACGCTCATGCAGGAACTAATGAAATATTAAATCCAGCCAATTATGTGGCTCCTAACGGTGTTGTTTATATAAAAGTGATCAATGCCAACGGTTGCTACAGCGTAGCAGTAGTTACCCTTGTTGTACTGCCACCGGTAAAATCTGATGTTCTGAAAGATAAGATCATCTGCATGGAAGAGAAAACGACGCTTGATGCAGGGCCAGGTTTTAAAAGCTATGAATGGAGCACAGGAGCAACCACTCAGACCATCAAAGATGTAGGCGTGGGCATCTATTGGGTAAAACTGAAGACCGGAGATTGTGTAACCATGCAGACTGTAAAAGTATACGCTTCGGAGCAGCCTGTCATTTCAAATATTGATATTTCGAACAATACCGTAACAGTGAACGTTATTGGAGGAACCCAACCTTACAAGTACTCCATAGACAATATTAACTGGCAGGATTCTAATGTCTTCGCCAATATTGCAAGAGGTAATGCAAGCATATATGTAAAAGACAATTACAACTGCGAGCCGATAAAAGTAGACATCACCGTTCCTAACCTTATCAATGTCATTACTCCTAATGAGGATGGTAAGAATGATTTTGTAGATTATTCATCTCTGGCTGTAAAAAACAACCTGGTCTGTAATATTTTTGACCGATACGGAAGCAAGGTCTTCCAGGCAGATAAAACCAACGGATACAAATGGGATGGTACTTCCGGAGGCAAAAGAATCCCTACAGGGAATTATTGGTATGAAATAGGATGGAATGAGCCTAACAATAAACAAACTGCCATAAAATACACCGGATGGATTATGGTAAAAAACAGAGAATAATTATTTAAAACCTATTCTATATAAACCACGATTGATATGATCGTGGTTTTTTACTATAATACTATTGAACTCATCAAAAAGCTAAAACAAATTGGAGAATAAAAGTAATTTCACTGAAAAATATAACATAAAAACATCATTTAATATCCATTTTTCAACCATGCTTACATTTAATGTTTTTTTTAGCTAAATAAATAATATTCAGGCACATATTTATTAAAAATCAATCAGATATTGTAATATATTTGTAACAAACATAAATATACTTTGATGGAAAAGAACATACCGGTAATTTCATTAATATTTTTATCAACAGTCACCTTAACGATTAATCTGTTGAAATTTCCAATGAACTTATTGGTATTTAGTATTCAGCCTCTTTTTATAGAAATTCACTTATTAAAAAGATTGACTGTGCCCCACTTTACCCGAGCCAGTTTATCTGTGGAAGCACTCGTTCGAAATATCTTTCCTCCTAACTCTAACGTTTCCCTCTGCATCAATGAAAATTATTTACAAAAAACACCAAAAATATGTTAAAAGCACTATTTTTTAAGAAAGAACAAGCAGTCTTTGTATTTCTGCGAAGAACGTTAATCTTTCTGCTGACCATACTCACCCTGAGTATGACTTATGCCCAAAGAGATACAGACCATTGGTTCGCACCGATGATGAAAAGAAATACCAATGCAACAGAGCAACAGGGATTGTATTTTTCTACAGATTCTGTGACTCCATTTCCGGTAGAGATCTATAATAATAACGTTCTGATTGGTACAGTTACCATCAGCAAAGGAAATTCACAGGTCTTTAATGTTCCTTTTCAGAATATGATGACTACTACTGTGAATGATTTATTTAAACCCGTCAAAATGGGGCTATATACAAAAGGGACTAAGCCTTATTTTGTGACCTTCAGATTTTCATCGGTTAACCATGCTGAAATATTAACATCCAAGGGTAAGGCAGGGATAGGGAAGCTTTTCTATGCTGCTGCTGCTCCGATAACAGCATCTAATTCCAGTGGTATCAATTTTACTACCGGAATACTTGCTACAGAAGACAATACTACAGTTACAGTCTCCGGATATTCCCCTAATGTAAGATTTGCCAATAATACAACAGGTACAACCAATCCAACAATGACTTTCACTCTTAATAAAGGGCAATCATACATTATTGAAGGTGATGGAGATCTGACGGTTAATCGTAAAGGTTTTATAGGTGCCAAAATCGTAGCAGACAAGCCTGTTTCTGTTACTAATGGAAATTTCAACGGACAGTTTTCTCTGGGCAATTCTCTCATAGGTTTTGGTACAGATATTATTATGGACCAGTCGGTTCCGGTAGATCGGCTGGGAAACGAGTTTGTCGTTGTAAAAGGAAATGCCAACATCAGCGAACGAATGGAGGATGCCCTGATCATTGCTACAGAAGATAATACCCAGGTATTTATCAACAATGCAGCCACTCCGATCATTACCCTCAACGAAGGGGAAAGCTACAGGGTAAATGAGGTAAACAATACCAATTATATCAATCAGGGGAACAATCACTATAATATGTACATCAGAACAACAAAAAATGTGTACGTATATCAGCTTTTGGCAGGAGTGGCCAATGACATTCAGGCGGCTACAGGCGGATTCAACTATATCCCACCCCTCAATTGCTTTTTACCCAGAAAAATTGATGAAATCGGAAAGATCAATATTCTTCCACCGTCAGTCAACACGGTTAAATTAAACATTTTAACAGAAACAGGAGCTACTGTCATGGTCAACGGAGCTCCCCCCACAGCTATACAGGGTCCTTATCCGGTAAGTGGAACCAACAGCTGGGTTTCTTATTCTATCCCCAACATTACCGGAAATGTCACTGTAACATCTAATAAAGCAGTAACGGCCGGTATTGCCGGAGGAAGCGGCGCTGTAGGATATGGAGGATATTTTGCCGGATTTTCTTCTATTCCCGTTATTGCCAAACAGACTGGTGACTGTATTCCCGGAATTATACTGGAAGTAGATGACAGTTTTGATACTTACCAATGGTATAGAGACAACGTTGCGATCCCTGGTGCTAATTCCAATACATATACTCCTACACAATCCGGAGATTATACCGTAAAAATTACGGTAGGGTCATGTCCTCCCGTAATAACTCCCGTCTACAAAGTATACACCTGTCTTACAAACACTACGGTCAATGAGATCATGTGTGAAAACGTAAAGCAGATTATCCCTGCATTCACCAGTTCTACACAATCTGTAGTTCCCGGATCTGTAGTAATACTGACACCTCCCACAAATGGTACAGCTACAATAGATCCAACGACTGGAGTCATAAGCTATGCTCCCAATTTAAACTTTCAGGGAACTGAAACCATTGTTTACAAATTTTGTGGAAATAACCCCAACTTTACGGATTGTGAAAAAATAACGCTAAACTTAACCATCTCCGGACGACCTAAAGTGAATGATGCCACTATAAGAACCTGTTTTCTTGAAAATAACATTGCCACAGGATTATTTAATCTTATCAATGTGAATGTAACAACAGCCACCAATATTACCAAGAAATATTATCCTTCACTTACAGACGCTCATGCAGGAACTAATGAAATATTAAACCCTGCCAATTATGTGGCTCCCAGCGGTGTCGTTTATATAAAAGTGATCAATGCCAACGGTTGTTACAGCGTAGCGGTGGTTACTCTTGTTGTACTGCCACCTGTAAAATCTGACGTTCTGAAAGATAAGATCATCTGCATGGAAGAGAAAACGACACTTGATGCAGGGCCAGGTTTTAAAAGCTATGAATGGAGCACAGGAGCAACCACTCAGACCATCAAAGATGTAGGAGTGGGCAGCTATTGGGTAAAACTGAAGACCGGAGATTGTGTAACCTTGCAGACTGTAAAAGTATATCCTTCAGAGCACCCTGTCATTTCAAATATTGATATTTCAAACAATACTGTGACCATCAACGTTATAGGAGGCACATCTCCTTATCAATATTCTATGGATCATATTAACTGGCAGGATTCTAATGTTTTCACCAATATTACAAGAGGTAATGCAAGCATATATGTAAAAGATAATTACAACTGCGAGCCGATAAAAGTAGACATCACCGTTCCTAACCTTATCAACGTCATTACTCCAAATGAGGATGGTAAGAATGATTTTGTAGATTATTCATCTCTGGCTGTAAAAAACAACCTGGTCTGTAATATTTTTGATCGGTATGGAACCAAGATCTTTCAGGCAGATAAAACCAACGGATACAAATGGGATGGTGCTTCCGGAGGCAGAAGAGTCCCTACAGGGAATTATTGGTATGAAATAGGATGGAATGAGCCTAATAATAAACAAACTGCCATAAAATACACCGGATGGATTATGGTGAAAAACAGAGAATAGTCATTTTACTTTACAATTTTAGAACCACGATTCCCAAATCGTGGTTTTTTTATTATGTTTTCAAGCATTCAATGCTTTTTATTATTAAATTTGTGATAAAGACTAATACTAGATGAAGAAAATTCTATCTTTTTTATTTATATTTTATTTTTTCACCTCTGCTTTTGCTCAACTGGACAGAGAACATTGGTTTGCCCCTATGATAGACAGGAGCGGTGCACCCAGCCCCTACCAGAAACTTTACTTATCTACCAACAGAACAACGCCTTTCCCGGTCAGTATTTATAATAACAATGTCCTGATTGGAACTGTGAATATCAGCAAAAACAATCCGCAGAAATTTGATGTATTAAGAAATTATATCATCACTACGCTACAAACGGACCTTTTCACCCCTACTACAAAGGGATTATACCTGAAGGCTGAGTTTCCGTTTTATGCCAATCTAAGATTTTCAGTATACAATCATGCCGAGATTATTACCTCCAAGGGAATCCCTTCCACGGGTAAAACCTTCCATGCCGCGTCAGCACCTATTTCGGTAAGTAATGATATTCTGAATTTTATGACCAGTGTTCTGGCCACGGAAGACAATACTACCGTTACCATTACCGGCTACAGCCCTACCGTCCAGTTTTCAAACGGAACTACAGGAGCCACCAATCCTACAATGACCTTCACTTTAAACAAGGGACAATCTTATATCATTGACGGAATTGGAAATATTACAGGAAACTTTGATGGTTTCATTGGTTCAAAAATCACTGCTGATAAACCCGTCAATATTACTAATGGGAATTTCAACGGACAATATGCCGGAAATTACCCTACCAGTTCTGACATTTTAATGGATCAGGCTGTACCTGTCAACAGACTGGGGAGTGAATTTGCCCTGGTAAAAGGAAATGGAAGTATTGGTGCTAATATGGAGGGCGCAGTGATCATTGCGACTGAAGATAACACCCAGATTTATGTCAATAATGAATTATTGCCTGTCGCAACGATCAATACAGGTAAGTATTTCGTGATCCCTGATTCCAAATACATTCTTCAGGGTAACGGGCACTATAACTTATACATCAGAACTACTAAGAATGCCTATGTCTACCAGATTCTGGCGGGTGATTCCGGCTCAGGAAATGAAGTAGCAACAGGAGGTTTTAATTTTATTCCGGCATTGAACTGCTACCTTCCTAAACAAATCAACGAACTCGGATTCATCAACGAAAATTTTGTTCTTTCCAACGGAAACCCCACCGGGATCCTTAATATTCCTACAAAACTTAATCTGATTACGGAAAGAGGAGCTGTGGTTACCGTCAATGGAGCAAATCCACCTGCCACATCCGGTCCTTATAACATGACAGGAACAACTAACTGGGTTACCTACGGAATTCCCAATGTCACGGGAACCATCACTATTGTTTCAGACAAAGCTATTACCGCAGGAATTACCGCGGGAAGTGATGCCGTAGGATACGGAGGATTCTTCGCAGGATTTCCTACACAGCCTGTGATTTTAAAATCAGGGGGAGACTGTGCTCCTGGAATTGTACTTACCGTAGATCCTATCATTTATGATACTTATCAATGGTACAGAAATGGGATCATTATCAACGGAGCTACCTCCTCCTCCATTACCCCTACTCAATCCGGATATTATACCTGTTCTGTAACAATGGGCAGCTGTGCTCCTTTAGTTACCGAACAATTTAAAGTTCAGAACTGTACGAAACTGAGTACAACCACTTATAGCATATGTACTTCACAAACGATAACACCTACCTTCAGCAGCTCTTCTCAGACTCCTGTTCCTGGCAGTGTTACCATTACGACTCCTCCCACTTTAGGAACAGCTGTGATCAACCCTACCACAGGGATCATTACTTATACTGCCAATACGCCCGGAGTTGCAGGAAATGACACATTTTCCTATACATTCTGTGGAAATGACCCTGTCTTTCCGGATTGTGAAACAGTAACCGTAACCATTAACATTTTAGCACTTAAAGTCAACAATACAACACTACAGGCCTGCGATATTAATGGACAGGGAACATTCAACCTGACTACCGCTAATGTAACCACGAATAACCCTGTTACCATCACCTATTACCCAACACTAGCGGATGCCCAGACAGAAAATCCTGCCGCGTTGATCAATGCTCCTAATTCCTATACTGCTCCTAACGGAACGATTATCTATGCTGTTGTAAAAAACAATATTGGCTGTAAAAGCATTGCCCAGATTACATTATCACTCTTTAACAAGGCAGTTGTTTTGGATAATTACAATGGTGTTTTCTGTGATGATAACTTAGACGGGACAGTCAATATCATTCTGTCTAATGTTACCGGTATTGTTCTTAATAATCCAACCTATTTTACCAATGTAAGATACTACGCAAATCTTGCGGATGCCAACGCCGGAAATAATAATACCCTGCCTAATAACTGGAGCTATACGACTACAACAACCATCTATATCAGAGTAGATTCTCCTGACGGATGTGCCTCTGTAATCAAGCCTCTACAATTCAGCATCGGAGGAAGAATACAGCTGATCACAAAATCTGTTACAGAAAATGTCTGCGATGATGATCTGGATGGAATCAAAACCGTCAACCTGACACAGTTTATTCCTCAGTTTACGCTGGATCCGAATGTAACTTATACTTTCTATGCAACGTTAGCTGATGCACAGAACAATACGAATGCAATTCCTGCATCAGTCAATATTAATACTTCTCAAACCTATTACATCCGTTTTCAAAAAAATGGAGTTTGCCCGGAGGTAGGTACAATTAAGATCACCATTAAAATTCCTAAAAAATCTGATCTGCTGAAAGATGTGGCCATATGTCCGAAGACCACCACTACACTGGATGCAGGTCCCGGATTTGACAGATACCTGTGGAGCACAGGAGCCACTACCCCTTCGATCAATAACGTTCCGGCCGGAAGCTATTGGGTAGAACTTACATCCAACGGCTGCGTATACAAGCAATATGTAAACGTAACAGAATTGCCGAGCCCAATGATCACCTCGATTGAAATAGACGGGACTACCGTAAAAGTAGGGGTGACCGGCGGTACACCTCCCTATCAGTATTCCTTAGATGCAGTGGTATGGCAGAGCTCAAATGTCTTCTACAATGTACCAAGAGGGGCACATCATGTATTTGTAAGAGATTCCAAAATGTGCGAAGAAGTGAAGCAACCTTTTGCAATCATTAACCTGATCAATACTATTACACCTAACGGAGACGGATATAATGAAATGATCAATTATTCTGCTTTGATGGCCAATGAGAATCTTGTATTCCGGATTTTTGACCGATATGGTGCTGAAGTTTTCAGAGGGACTCCTGAGAACAAATATACCTGGGACGGAAGAATCGGCGGCCGATATGTACCTACGGCAACGTACTGGTATTTTATCACCTGGACAGAATATGGATCTGCTCTTTCTATTAAATATTCCAGCTGGCTGCTTGTAAAACACCGATAAAAAATGGAAGAAAGACTGAATGAGAATACGCATGAGTTCCGGCATTCTTTCTTCCGATTTTTCTGCATAATACTGATTTTGTTAAGTTCATTACAGGTTTATAACACTCATTAACAATTTACTGGTAAAGTTTAATATAACTTTAACCTGTATTCTCTATCTAAATAGTCACAAATTGCTGTATTTCTATGTAATTTTGCGCATTATATGAAGAAACTGTTTACTCTGCTGCTATTGATATTTCTTGCAAAAATCAATGCACAAACATACTCCGGAGAGGTATTCCTTCGAGACAACTCCATTTTGTATCTTAATCAGGTATATGTTACCAATCTGAACACTCAGAAAACCGTTCTTACGGATTTCAACGGCAATTTTAATATTCCTGCCAATCCGGGAGATGTTATCCGTTTTACGTCTATCGTTACCGAAAGAAAAGACATTAAACTGACTCCTCAGTTGGTACAACAGAAAAACCTGGTTGAGCTCAAGATTGCGTATTATGAAATTCAGGAAATTGTACTCAGCAGATTCAAGCCTACCGGAAATCTTCGGTATGATGTAAACTCTTTAAGAAAAGAAGATAAAGCCTACAAGCTCAAAAAAGTAATCGGACTTCCGGAGCCTAAAGGAGACGGAACTCCACCGGAACTTCCTGTTGCCGGATTAAGAGACGGAGGACTTACTTTCAGCCTGGAAAGCATCTACGATATTCTTTCCGGAGAGAGAAAGAAAAAGCAGCGTTATCAGGCTTATGAAAGAATGAACAGCTCTGTTACCCAGATCAAAAATTATTTAGGAAAAGATTATTTCCTGAAGTTTAAGATCCCTGAAAACTTAATTGATAATTTCCTTCAATTCGTTTATACTTCTGAAAATATTCAACCTTATATATTGGCAGGAAACTTTGAGGCGGTTAAAATTCCTATTGAAAAATATCTGCCTATCTACCAAAGAAGACTTAAGAATTCGAATCTACAGGAAGTTGTCGGTCCTCCTGCGCCTAAACAAAAGACTGATCAAAGCAGCGAATAGTATCCTTTAAACATATCTACACAGAATCCATGTATCGTATTGCATGGATTTTTTTTGCTATATGAAGAATTCAGCAGATTTAATTTCAACATGTATATTATCTCCAATTTTGATTATTCAATTTTTATCGCATATCATTCGTCAATATTCAAAAATATGTTTATTTTTATATCACAATAAAGTGTTTAAAATAAAAACACTTGTATTCCGTTATTTATTAAAAACTAATTGCCCCAAACACAAATTAATTAAGGAAAGTACCCATTTCTAACTTAATATTAATTAATGAAAAAAATATTTTTATTTTTTGGCTTGGTTCTGTTTTTCAGTGTGTCTGCCCAAAAAAGAGGGAAAGACTACACTAACATTTTGAAAAGTAATAATATCTACGAGATCAATGCTTTTCTGAGAGATGCCCATCCTGATGATCCCCGAAGATCTGTTCTGAAACCTCGGGTAATGGAAATGATGAAGGAATACATCAAAAACGCTCATCCGGCAGACCAGAAGGTAAAGGATATGCAGGAAATGCTCGCATTATTACGAAGAAGGCCTTCTACAAAGATCACTTTTGATGAAATGAATGCTATCATCAAGCAAAAACAGATTGCAAAATACAAGGCCGAGCTGGCAGCAAAACAGCCTACTGAAGTTTACACCCCAAGCAATGCTCAGAATACTTTTGTGGTCAACACCGCTTCCAATGCTGCAATTCCCAATGCTGAAGCTGAAGAATTCAACATGCTTATGGCCGTATCTCCTGTAGAGCACAAAAACAGGACGGTAAAAATCTTAAATTCTCTTTTTGATAATGATCCCAAAGCCAAAGAAAGTATTGTGCTGATTCAAAACAAATCGGATTGTAATATTATTGTAAGAATGGAGGGAGTTGGCAATACCAAATACAGGCTGGCTGTACCGGCCCATGCTGACGGCTCTATAGTCATAGAAAAAGGACAGTATCTTTTTACCAGTCTGGTATGTGGGGCTCAATATGCCTCCCAAAAAACAATACAAAGCGCGATCATGGTAGCTTTGGGAGGCCAATAATCTCTTCCCGAATACCCTACATACTCTGTCTTTTAGCCTCAAAAGACAGAGATTTTATATAAATTTTAGTATTTTTGCACTCATTTTATAACTCAATGGGCAAGAATAAATTAGCAAGATTTGCAGAAAACAAAATATTACCAAACGTCATCCAACCTACAAGAGAAGATGCTTTAAATGGTTTTGAACTGAAGGGAAAATGGAGAGAAGATTTTTTTAAAAACGACAACCCTATCGTTCTGGAACTGGGCTGTGGAAAAGGGGAATATTCTGTAGGACTTGCAAAAACGTTTCCTGAAAAAAACTTTATCGGAGTTGACATCAAAGGGGCAAGATTCTGGTTCGGGGCAAAAGAAGCTGTAGAAAACAATATGAATAATGTGGCTTTTTTAAGAACACAGATTGAGCTTGTTGACTATTTCTTCGCTGAAAATGAAGTAGATGAAATCTGGATTACCTTTCCGGATCCTCAGATCAAATACAAGAGAACCAAACATAGATTAACTCACCCTGACTTTTTAGAACGATACAAAAAGTTTCTGAAGCCCGGAGGTATTATTCACCTGAAAACCGATTCAGAATTTTTACACGGGTATACATTGGGATACTTACAGGGAGCTGGATATGAAATCATCAGTGCTCACCATGATATATACGGAGCCCCTGAATATGATCCGGATACGGAACATTTGAGAGATATAAAAACGTATTATGAGGAACTGTTCTCAGCGAAAGGAAAAACGATTACTTACATCAAATTCCGGATAAGCTGATGATATAAATAATATTGATGAAAAAAAATCTATTGACGGTTTTATTCTTCACCTTCCTACTCCCAGGCTTTACTTATGCCCAAAAAGGCAGTAAAGACATCTTAAAAAGCACAAATATAAAGGAGATTGAAGAATATCTTAAGAATGCACATCCTGACGATCCGAAGAGAAGTGTACTGAAGCCAAAGCTCATTGCTTTGAAAAATACGGAGTGGACAAAGGGTGCCCGTACTGCCAAACCTATGGAAGCAAGACCTGTGATTTCTGATATTCCTAAAAGTGTCATGAGAAATCCTAATTCCAATGAGGCGGAAGAATTCAAGCGGCTTCTGCTGGAAAGTTCTGCAGAACATAAAGAAAAAACGGTAAAACTACTGAACGCAATGTTCAATGAAGATATTACGCGTAAAGAGGCCATTCTTTTATTCAAAAATAATTCAGACTGTAACATTGTACTCCGGATTGAAGGAAAGGATTATTATAACCTTGCAGTTCCTGCTCACGGAGAAAATTTTGTTGTGCTCAATAAAGGTCTATATTCTATCAACAGCAATGTTTGCGATATGAAATATACCTCTCAGAAGGATATAAAAAAAAGTATCTTTGTGACGATTGATAATCCTAAGCAACCGGGAACGGAGCGCAAGCCCAATCAAGAAGACGTTGCGAAGAAAAAAGTTCTAAAAAAGAAAAGTAAAAAAATAAAATAGGTATGAAAAAGCTATTAGTTTTTGCCGGGGTTTCATTAATTTTTGCCAGTTGTAATGTCAACTATGGCGGCTATCCGATAAGAAATCCCTACCCTACCAATAATTCCGGTAGTGCAGCTAATACGGCAAGAGAATATGAAGAACTGATAAAGACCTATAAACCTGAAACAGCTGAAGTTCTAAGCGATCTTTTGAATAATGATGATCCATCCAATCCTAAGACATCCATTTCTATAAGCAATAAATCTTCCTGTAACATGGTCCTTACCATAAGTGGAAACAATTTCTTTAAAAAAATCCCCATTGGGGCAGGAAAAATAGGCTATACCATGGTTCCTAAAAACCAGAACTACAGATTATCCGGCATGGTATGCAATTCTTCTTACCAGTCTACCAAATTTGTAACGACGTCTTATTCTATAAGTCTTTCACAATAAAAAACAAAAATTATAAATAAGAATAAAAAAACCACTGAATAAAATTCAGTGGTTTTCTAATATATAAAGCGTAAATCTTTACTTATTCTGCATCGAAATCAGCATCTGTATCAGCAGATACTTTTTCTCCTTCTTCTTTAGATTTTTCTTTATCAGCTTTTCTTTGAGACTGACCTTCTTTGATAGACTCAGAAACTACGCTAAGGATCATATCAATAGACTTAGAAGCATCATCGTTTCCTGGGATAACGAAGTCAACTTTTCTAGGGTCAGAGTTTGTATCAACGATACCGAAAACTGGAATACCAAGTTTCTTAGCTTCAGTTACCGCGATGTGCTCTCTTAAGATGTCAACTACAAATACAGCAGAAGGAAGTCTCACCATGTCAGCGATAGAACCTAAGTTCTTCTCAAGGTTAGCTCTTTGTCTGTCAACTTGTAATCTTTCTTTTTTAGATAAAGTTTCGAACGTACCGTCTTTTTTCATTTTGTCGATAGAGTTCATCTTCTTTACCGCCTTTCTGATAGTAACGAAGTTCGTTAACATACCTCCAGGCCATCTTTCTGTAATATAAGGCATATTAAGTTCAGAAGCGTGTTTTGCAACCACTTCTTTCGCTTGCTTCTTAGTCGCTACGAAAAGAACTTTTTTACCTGCAGAAGTTAATTTTTCTAAAGCGTTGCAAGCTTCATCCAATTTAACTGCTGTTTTATGTAAGTCTACAATGTGAATACCGTTTTTCTCCATAAAAATGTATGGAGCCATATTTGGGTTCCACTTTCTAGTCATGTGACCGAAGTGTACGCCAGCCTCTAAAAGGTCTTTTACATTTGCTTTTGCCATGTTTTCTGTTTTTGTTAGTTTACTTTCCGTCTTTTAAACAATCAACAACTTCTTTAGATGGGAGAAGCGTTTGGATGCTAAACGTAACGGGCAATTTTAAATTTAGATTAATAGATTTCAGATATAAGATACCAGACAAAAAAAGTCTGAAATCTGACATCTCCAATCTGATGTCTGAAAAAAAATTAACGTTTTGAGAATTGGAATCTCTTTCTTGCTTTTTTCTGACCTGGCTTCTTTCTTTCCACCATTCTTGCGTCTCTTGTAAGTAAACCAGCAGGCTTTAATGCTAATCTGAACTCAGCGTTGATTTCGCATAAAGCTCTTGAAATACCTAATCTGATAGCTTCTGCCTGACCTGTATTTCCACCACCGAATACGTTTACGGTAACATCGTACTGACCAACAGTCTCAGAAAGGATGAACGGTTGGTTTAATTTGTAAACCATCACGTCTGTAGAGAAATATTCTTTAGCATCTTTACCGTTTACTGTAATAACACCAGAACCTGGTTTTACATAAACTCTAGCTACAGAAGTTTTTCTTCTTCCGATTTTGTGAACTATAGACATAATTAATTATTTAAATTCGTTAACATTAATTGTTTTAGGCTGTTGAGCTTCATGTTTGTGCTCAGTTCCTTCATATAAATAAAGGTTCTTAAGGATAGCAGCTCCTAATCTGTTTTTAGGTAACATCCCTTTTACAGACTTCTCTAATACCTTTAAAGAATCTTTCTTTTGAAGTTCAGCCGCAGTCATAGACTTCTGTCCACCAGGGTATCCTGTATGCCAGATATAAGTCTTATCAGCCCACTTGTTTCCGGAAAGCGTAATTTTCCCAGCATTCAAAACGATTACGTTATCACCACAATCTACGTGAGGTGTAAAGTTCGTTTTGTGCTTACCTCTCAAAATCTTTGCAACCGTTGAAGCTAGTCTTCCTAACGGCTGTCCTTCAGCGTCTACCACAACCCATTCTTTATTAGCAGTAGCTTTGTTCGCTGAAACAGTTTTGTAACTTAATGTATTCACACGTTTTAGTTAAAGATTAAACATAATTTACCCCTAAAAGGGTGTGCAAAGGTACAAATTATTTTTGTAACCCAAAAACATATTTTATTTAATCTATATAATATCGGGTAATCAGCCCTCTAACAATAGATTTTAACACTTTTCATGCCTTTGGCATAAATCTTGTAAATTGTTGTGGCGATGAAAAAAAACGTTTAAGGATTCTAAAAACACAAATGGTAAAAGCAAAGAGTTTGTTCCCTCAACTCTTTCTTTGATTAACTTTTCTTTAAAGATTCCCTCAAAATCTTACTGACCGTATTATTTAATTCCCGAAATAATTATCTTTGTCGCAAACGTTTTACCCATGAGTCACGGAAAAATCCGAGAAGACAAGACCTGCCTGAACTGCGGGCATCAAGTAGAGGAAAGATTCTGCCCACATTGCGGCCAGGAAAATATCGAAAGGCGCCAACCATTCTATTTTCTGTTTACCCACTTCGTTGAAGACTTTACCCATTATGACGGACAATTCTGGGGAACCGTAAAAAATCTTCTGTTTAAACCCGGCAAACTTACCAATGTCTACCTTCAAGGAAAGAGACAGATATTTGTACCCCCTGTAAAACTTTATATTTTCGTCAGTTTTATTACCTTCTTTATGTTTGCTCTTTTCCCGATGAACATTCTTAACTTCGGTTCAAGAGAAAAAGTAGAAGCCAGCAAAACAGCATTTTTTGAAAAAATAAGATCCCGGGAAACTCAAAAAAAACTTGACAGTATAAAAGATAAAGAAGTATTGACGGCCGGAGACTCCCTAATGATTAAAAGTCTGAATGCTATACCGGATTCTGTTCAAATAGATGATCTCGAAGAAGCCTTGGAGATGAAAAAAAGGATAGATCCTGATGTAGGATATAAAGATTATAAAACAAGAAAATCTTACGATTCGGCAATGGCTAAAAATCCTTCGTTTTTCGGTTTTATTGAGACTCCTGTTGCCCATAAATTTTTCGAACTCAAAGAAAGCGGGGTAACAAAAGAGGAAATTATCAAAAATATGGTAGAGAAGTCATTCCATAATCTACCGAAAGCGCTATTCATTTATCTTCCTCTCTTTGCTTTCTTTTTATGGGTTTTCCACAGTAAGAAAAAATGGTGGTATTTTGATCATGGAATTTTCACACTGCATTATTTTTCGTTCCTTTTACTGACCATCTTATTTATATTCTTATTGGGCAAACTGATAGGTATGATAGGCATAAAGCCGATTAACTTTCTGTTATATTTGGCAATAATAACACTATCCATATACAGTATCGCTTATTTCTTTATTGCCCACCGACGTGTTTACCGTTCTCATGGAATTGTGAGTCTCTTTATTGGAGGTATATTATTTACCCTCAATTTCATTGCATTTATGTTCCTGGTTGTCGGCCTTGCCCTGGTAAGCTTCCTGATGATTCACTACTAATAAATAAGAGGCTGTCTCAAAAGGTAAACTAATGCTCTGAGAATCTCCTAAATGACAAAATTTGTCAGACAGGAGTCCGAGAGAGGGGGTACTTTTGAGACAGCCTCTTTTTTTTATTTCCTTAATGACTTCGTTGCCCTAAAACTTGCAATTACATAATAAGCCACAAAGACCATTGAAAACTTCAGGATAGAAGGAATAGCCTGCTCAAGTTTAAAAATTAAAGTACCCACCAGAACCAGAATTCCCATAACGACAAAAGACAGCCCCAATTTCTTAGGCAATGTAAAATCCGGAGTATCCAGATAATACGCAATACTCCAGGCAGCCCCAAAGGCCACGGCATAATAGAGTTCTAACCCTATATTCTCCGAACTTAAAAAGAAATAATTGATAAGGAAACTGACTACGGTTCCCAATACGAAATATAGTAAGGCTTTTTGCATGTCTGTAAAATATGGTGCAAAAGTAAAGATTTTAATTTGAGTAATCGCGGATATACCGATTCGCAAACAAAATCCTGCAAGTCTTTTTAATTCTGTAACTACCGAACCGTATGACTTTGAAATTCTCAAACCAAAAAAAGGAGACTATTTATTAAATAACCTATTTCAAATATCTGAAATACAGATATATAAAATCAAACACAAGGTTCTTTTTTTATTATTATATTTGAAAACTTAGAAACTTTCTAGAATTTTTATGGAAACCCAAAAATATACTCCAACCAATAAGGTAAGAATCGTAACAGCTGCATCGTTATTTGACGGGCATGATGCTGCGATCAATATTATGCGTCGTGTCATTCAGGGCACAGGATGCGAAGTCATTCACTTAGGACATGATAAATCTGCTGAAGAAGTTGTGAACACAGCCATCCAGGAAGATGCCAATGCTATTGCACTCACATCTTACCAGGGAGGTCACAATGAATATTTCAAATATATCTATGATCTATTGAGAGAGAAAAACTCTCCACAGATCAAAATTTTCGGCGGCGGCGGCGGTGTAATCCTTCCGGAAGAAATCAAAGATCTGATGTCTTACGGAATCGACAGGATCTATTCTCCGGATGACGGCCGTGAACTTGGTCTTCAGGGAATGATTGATGATCTTGTACACCGTTCAGATTTCGCCACAGGAAAAGAGGTTACGGCAAAAGACTTAGAAAACATCAGCTTTGAAAACCCATCAAGCATTGCCCAGATCATCTCTGCGGTTGAAAACTTTTCAGAAGAAAAACCTGAACTGGTAAAAGCAATTGATGAACAATCCAAAGATCTGAATATCCCTATTATTGGTATCACAGGTACCGGAGGGGCCGGGAAATCTTCATTGACCGATGAATTGGTAAGACGTTTTCTACGTTCCAATACAGATAAAAAAATTGCCATTATTTCTATTGACCCTTCCAAAAAGAAAACAGGAGGAGCCCTGTTGGGAGACAGAATCCGTATGAATGCAATCAATGACCCTAGAGTTTATATGCGTTCTATGGCCACCAGAGAGAACAATGTTTCTGTTTCTCCGTTCATTCATTCTGCATTAAACGTTTTGAAACTGGCACATCCGGACGTAATCATTCTTGAGACATCGGGAATCGGACAATCCGGTTCAGAGGTTTCTGACTTTGCTGACGTATCAATGTACGTGATGACTCCTGAATATGGAGCTTCTACCCAGCTGGAAAAAATCGACATGTTGGATTATGCCGATCTGGTAGCATTAAACAAATCAGACAAACGTGGAGCGCTTGATGCCCTTCAGGCGGTAAGAAAACAGTTCCAGAGAAACCATTTACTATGGGAAAGTCCATTAGATGATATGCCGGTGTATGCAACAAAAGCATCTCAGTTCAATGATCATGGAACAACCGAATTATACAACAGACTGGTTTCAAAAGTTAACGATAAATTCTCGGATTTAAACCTAAAAACTTTTGTTGAACAAGAAGTTACAGAAGAAGTAACCATTATCCCTCCGAAAAGAGTACGCTACCTGTCTGAAATTGTTGAAAACAACAAGCAATATGATGCCAATATTGACAAACAGGCAGAACTGGCCAGAACAATGTATCATATTGAAGGGGTAAAGAATATTATTTCCAACGAAACTTTAGACACAGAATACCAAAAAGCTGAAAAAGAGCTTCAGCAGGAAAACATCGATTTCCTGAAGACCTGGGATGATACTAAAAAAGCTTTCCACGCAGAGTTTTATTCTTATTATGTAAGAGGAAAAGAAATCAAGGTGGAAACCTCAACAGAATCATTATCTCATTTGAGAATACCCAAAATTGCATTACCAAAATACAATGACTGGGGTGATCTGATCAAATGGAAGGGCCAGGAAAATCTTCCGGGAAGCTTCCCTTACACTGCCGGAATCTATCCTTTCAAAAGAACAGGTGAAGATCCTACAAGAATGTTTGCAGGAGAAGGAGGTCCTGAAAGAACCAACAGAAGATTCCATTATGTTTCTGCAGAAATGCCTGCAAAACGTTTATCCACAGCATTTGACTCGGTAACACTGTACGGACAGGATCCAGCCCTACCACCAGATATTTATGGTAAAATCGGAAATGCCGGAGTATCTATTGCCACTTTGGATGATGCTAAAAAACTGTATTCCGGGTTTGATCTGGTTAATGCATTGACTTCCGTTTCCATGACCATCAATGGTCCTGCACCGATGCTATTGGCTTTCTTTATGAATGCTGCCATCGATCAGAATGTTGAGAAATACATTAAAGAAAACGGTTTAGAGGCAAAAATAGAAGCTAAACTTAAAGAAAAGTTTGACGATAAAGGTTTAGAAAGACCTAAGTATAATGGTGAACTTCCTCCATCCAACAATGGTTTGGGACTACAGCTTTTAGGATTAACAGGAGATGAAATTATCCCTGCAGAGGTATATGCCGAAATCAAAGCTAAAACCATTGCTACTGTTCGTGGTACTGTTCAGGCAGATATTTTAAAAGAAGATCAGGCACAGAATACCTGTATTTTCTCTACTGAATTTGCTTTACGATTAATGGGTGACGTTCAGGAATATTTCATCAGAGAAAAAGTAAGAAACTTCTACTCTGTTTCTATTTCCGGATACCATATTGCTGAAGCAGGAGCCAATCCGGTATCTCAGCTGGCATTTACTCTGGCTAACGGTTTCACGTATGTGGAATATTACTTATCAAGAGGAATGGACATCAATGATTTTGCACCAAACTTATCTTTCTTCTTCTCCAATGGTATCGACCCTGAGTATTCAGTAATCGGACGTGTAGCAAGAAGAATCTGGGCAAAAGCCATGAAACTAAAATATGGAGCCGATGAAAGAAGTCAGATGCTGAAATACCATATCCAGACTTCAGGACGTTCTTTACACGCTCAGGAAATTGATTTCAACGACATCAGAACTACCCTTCAGGCTCTTTATGCAATCTATGACAACTGTAACTCACTGCACACGAATGCTTATGATGAAGCGATTACCACGCCAACTGAGCAATCTGTAAGAAGAGCAATGGCTATTCAGCTGATCATCAATAAAGAATTAGGATTGGCTAAAAACGAGAACCCACTTCAAGGATCATTCATCATTGAAGAATTAACGGATCTTGTAGAAGAAGCTGTATATGCTGAATTCGACAGAATCACTGAAAGAGGAGGTGTTCTTGGAGCTATGGAAACCATGTACCAACGTTCTAAGATCCAGGAAGAATCTATGCATTACGAATGGTTGAAACATACAGGAGAATATCCAATCATCGGAGTGAATACTTTCCTTGGAAAAGATGGTTCTCCGACGGTACTTCCTGGTGAAGTCATCCGTTCTACTGAAGAAGAAAAACAGGCACAGATTGAATCGCTTCACAACTTCCAGAAAGCGAACGAAGACAAGTCTGAAGAAGCACTACGCACACTACAGCACGCTGCCATCAACCAGCAGAACTTATTCGAAGTGATGATGGACGCCGTGAAATACTGTTCTTTAGGACAAATCACCAATGCTTTATTTGAAGTAGGCGGTAAGTATAGAAGGAATATGTAATTTTTGTATATTCTGCAAATAGTATAAATTAAAACCTCAAAGAAGTTCTTTGAGGTTTTTTGTTTAAAATATTTATGTTTGCCAAATGAAACCTAAAGCCCTCTTCAACTGGAGCAGTGGAAAAGATTCTTCCCTTGCTCTTTACAAAGTTTTTCAGGAAGACCAATATGAAGTCTCAACCTTATTAACGAGCATCAATCAGGAATTCCAGAGAATTTCCATGCATGGTGTACATGTGTCCCTTCTGGAGCAGCAAGCCTCAGCACTTGGTATCTCCCTGGTAAAGATGGAACTTCCCCAAGCGCCTTCCATGGAGGAATATCAGGCTATCATGAATAAAACAATGACAGATATTCAGGCACAAGGAATTACCCATTCCATTTTTGGGGATATTTTTCTGGAAGACCTCAGAAAATACAGGGAAGAACAATTGAATACAATAGGCATGAAGGCTGTATTCCCTCTTTGGAAACAAAATACTTCTGACCTCATCCATGAGTTTTTAGATCTTGGATTCAAAACCATTGTAACCTGTGTCAATGGAGCTTATCTTGATAAAAGTTTTGCCGGAAGAACCATCGATCAGCAGTTTCTTGATGATCTTCCTGATCATGTAGATCCGTGTGGCGAAAATGGAGAATTCCATACATTTACTTTTGATGGCCCTATTTTTAAAAATCCGGTTCGTTTTGATATTGGAGAAACGGTAAAGAAAACTTATCCTAAGCCGAAAACTGAGGTTGGAGAAGAAGATGAGGAGTATATTTTCTGGTTCTGTGATCTTTTGCCAAAATAAGCCTGTGAATATGGATCCACAGGCTTTTCAATGCATTATTTTAATGACGTAAAAATTTCGTTCATAATTTCAAATACCAGATGAATATCCTTTTCACACGTCATCCAGTTGACAAAAGCAGCTCTTATCCCTTTATGCTGGTTATAAAAAGTAGGCGTCATAAAGACTTTTCCTGTATCATTGACCTTTTCAAGAAATAAATCCACCTTATCTTGTTTTGTTTCATCGTTTAATGTAAAACAAACCGTATTCAGCCTCACCGGAGCCAGTAATTTAAAATCATTACTGTTTTCAATCAGATTTCCGAACTGCCCTGCCCACGAGATATTATCATCTACAATCTTCTGATAACCATTTTTACCGTAAGCCATCAGGGAAAACCATGCCGGCAATGCTTTCAGCCTTCTTGAATTTTCAGGAAGGAAGTTTAAATAATTAAAATTGTCCAAAGGATCTCCGAGATAAGGAGCATTTGAATTCTGGAAAGTTTCAATCTGCAGGATTTTATGTTCCTCTTTAATCAGAAATACAGCACTTTCATAAGGTACATTCAGCCATTTGTGACAATCTACGGTGATACTGTCTGCATACTCCCAGCCGTCAATAAGATGATGATGCGTTTCTGAACAAGCTGCAAAACCTCCAAAAGCAGCATCAATATGCCACCAGAAACTGTATTTTTCTTTTAGCCTGCTGATTGCCTTAAAATCATCAAAATCCACTGTATTTACTGTTCCTCCGCTGGAAATAAGCACAAATGGGGCTCCATTAAGCTCCAGAATATTTTCTTCCAGATCTTTGATATTAATAGCTTCCCGGTTTCCTTCTTCGGTTTTAATTTTAACAATATTGGCACTTCCCAGCCCTAATAATGACAGAGATTTTATGGAAGATGAATGAGGAGTCGCCGTCAGCACTTTTACCGTTCCGGAAACCCCTTCTTTGGCAATATCCTGCCCCTGTTTTTTTCCTAACCATTGCCGGGCCACAGCCAGACAGGTAAAATTCGACATGGTGGCCCCTGATACAAAGCCTCCCAGAAAGCTTTCAGGAAGCCGAAGAAGCTCCTGTAAAAGTCTTATAGCTTCCACCTCTATGACTCCGGAAATATCGCCCTGACCTTTCATCGTCTGGGTATTCTGATCATAAACGGTGGCCAGCCAATCTCCTGCAACAGACGCAGGAGTGGCACCTCCTGTTACAAATCCCCAATATCTCGGTCCTCCGGATCCAACCATTATCGATTCAAATTTTTCATTAAAAATCCGGAGTGCCTCTTCCGTTCCATATCCGAATTCCGGTAATTCCTGTTTTTCTGATACGCTGATATTCATGACCGATGTAGGTCTTTCTTCAATAGAGTTCAGATATTCTGTTCCCTGTTCTTTGATGATGTTCAGCAGATGACCGATGTTTACTGAATCTCTTTTCAAGTGTTCTTCCATAGTTTTGTGACAAATAATATTCAAAAGTATTAAAAGAGAATCATAAAATGATATTAAGCCGATGCAAAGACCCATTCTAGCACGCAATTTGCATCCCTTATGCCTTCTTGGAGATTTTCGTATCTTTAAGTTACAAGTAGCAATCTTAAAAAATAAACACCCGTGATCAGAAATTTAGTATTCCTTTCCCTCCTTTTCATTTTGTCTTCCTGCAAAACTGAAACTCCTCAGCCTCCTGTTGATAAAAAAGCCATCGTGGATTCTACCATCACCGCTTTCCAAAAGACTTTACTGGAACAGCAGATTGATTCTGTTTTTAAGAAATACCACTTCAATGGTAGTATTGCTGTTTTTAAAGATTCTCTACCCCTTTACCGAAAAGAAAACGGATACTCTGATTTTAAAAGAAAAATAAAAATTGACAGCAATACTGTTTTTGCCATCGGATCGGTGAGCAAGCAGTTTACTTCTGTACTGATCTTACTCCAGATGGAGCAGGGAAAGCTCAACGTGACGGATAAAGCCTCTCAATATTTGAAGGAATTCCAGAACAAAGAATATGAAAACATCACGATTCATCAACTTCTCAACCATACTTCCGGATTGAACCTGATGGGTGGAAAGCTGATGTTTAAGAGCGGTTCAGATTTTTTCTATTCCAATGACGGATTTAATGCGCTTGGAAAGATTGTGGAGAAAGTGACAGGAAAATCCTATGACGAAAATGCTCTGGAGCTTTTTAAAAAGGCAGGCATGACTCATTCTTCTACGGGAGATATTTTTAAAGGAAATAACTTTGCCAGTGCCTATCTTGGGAATGCCGGAAATTTCCAGGAAGTCCCGAATATGCCCAAAAGATTAGGCGGTAAAGAAATAGGAACTCCTGCTGGTGGTATTCTTTCCACGATACAGGATCTTCATACATGGAACAATGCACTCTACGGCGGGAAGATCTTAAAACCTGAAACCCTGAAGCAGTTTATGGCCAAAAGTGCGGAAAGACGTCATGCTATTTTCGGAAAAATGGGCTATGCCTATGGAATTATGCTCAACATCGGCAAGCCCAATTCTTATTTTCACAGTGGGTATGTGAAGGGATCTCCTTCTTTAAATATCTATTATCCTGATACAAAGACCTCGGTTATTATCCTTTCTAATATTGCGGACGAAGAAAAAGGCAAAGGAATGACCTTCAAACCGCATATTGAGGTAAAAAAGATTACGGATCATCTTGAAAATACCCTGATGCAACTCAGATCAGGACATTAGTTTTTCTGGCGTTGAAATAAAGAAGCTGGATTTGGGCTGCAACAGCGTACAAAGAGAAAAACTTTGTCCATTGGGTCCCTTCTACAACAGCAACGCTGTCATAAAGAAAATAAAGCCCGGTAAAAAGAACCATCCCCGCAACCGCATTTTTCAGGATCAAAGGATGAAAGCTTAGCTGAAGATAGTTATACAGTCTCATTTTTCTGAAAATAAAGTTGTACCCCAGAAGAACAAGCGTAATTCCAAATAATGAAAGCTGGAAATACACAAACAAGTCCGGGTCTATAAAGACAAGTCCGGTAAAAAGTAATGAAAAAGCAATTGAATAAAGAGTGATATTCCTGAACCTTCTCTGAATCGTTTGCTTTTCAATTCTTGTCACTTTTCTGAATGTTAATGCATCTGCTCTTACCATTTCCAATTCACAGCTCCAGCTTATTTTTGTTTGCAAAAAAGCTTCCTGAAAATTGGATTGCTTTTCATCCATCAGCGTGGATATTTGCTGTAGAAAATGGTCTTTGATTTCAAAGAACAGATCTGAATTCAATTTTTTGGTTGACAGGTATTGCCCTATCTCTTTTTCTTGTTCAATAGTGATCATGTATAGTCAATTATTAGTTTAAAAATATATAATGGTTTTATTAGTAAGCTTTAGAGGTAAGAAATGACTGCATTTTTGACAGATTTCTTTTATGTTCATAAAAATTGAAAATCGCAAAAACGGTAAATATTTCAAATACAAAAGGAAAAGATAAAGTGGCTAAAACCATAGACAGGTCACCTTGATCCTGATTTTTGAAAAATTCATAGACATAATGCCCACTCTTCGAGATGACCTGCATCATTCCTATTATACATACTACCATTAACCCTGTATTTTTCTGATACAAAGTATAGAAGCACTTTCCTCTGTATTTAAAATCTGATCTCATGTATTTCCTGATGCTAAAATTCAACATCAAGACTCCACCAATGGCTACCAGAAACAAGCTGTTGAATATTCTGAACAGGATCGTATACATTTCTTCACTCTTTGAAAGACAGGCCAGCAATATATTGATCCCTAAAGATAATATCCCGATCAGCAGAGCATATTTCAGCATCTGGTTGTATTTTTCACTGATGACTCTTCTGGCGATCAAAGGAAGTTTTGTTGGAAAAAACAGCCAGTAATTTACCATTTTAAATTCTCCTTTCCAGGATTCTTTAGCTTTTGAAAAGGCCTCTTCAAAGCTAAGATTCTCATCCCATTCCAGATCTGCAGTCTGTTGGATCATATGATCTCTGATCTCTACCAGAATATCCAGTGAAAGGTTTTGCGAAACAAGATAGTCCGTAATCTTGTCTTCCTGTGCCTTGTTTATCATATGCTAAAGATACTTTGAAGGTTTACCAAATAGCTTTTCATTTCACTTTCCTGCTCAGCCTGTTGTCTTTTCCCTTTTTCAGTCAGCAGGTAATACTTTCGGTCCCGCCCGTTGATCTTCTGAAGCTCTGAAGTGATCATGCCTTCACTTTCCAGTTTGTGCAATAGCGGATACAGCGCTCCTTCCGTCATCTCCAATTCCCCTTGTGTAAGCTCTTTCGTTCTCTGGGTAATCTGGTAACCATACATTTTCACTTCTTTTGAAAGCAGTTTCAAAATAATGTTCTGTAGGGTACCTTTGTAAAGACTGTTCTTTTTCATAGAATCATTTTATACATTACAAACTTATGCATAATTTTCTTATGCATGTAAATTTATTTAAAAAAATTTATATTGCTCTATGAAAAAAATGTATTTCATTGCGATTTATCCTCATTCTGAGTTGATTGAGGAGATAAAAGTGTTTAAGACAGATCTTGCAGCAAACTATGGTAATTCCAAAGCGTTGAAAAATGATGCTCATATTACGCTTTTCCCTCCCTTTTCAAGAGAACTTGAATTAGAAAGTGATATTCATACGGCTTTTCAAAAGATCAATACAGAAATGGCTCCTTTTGAAATTGAGCTGAATGGTTTCGGAAGTTTTCCGAATCCGAATAACCCCGTCATCTTTGTACATCCTGAACCTAATCCTAATCTGACCGAACTTTATCATCGGGTAAAAGACCGTTTTGATTTTATAAAATATTCTTTCAGTCCTCATATGACTGTAGGTTATCGGGATCTTACCTGGGAAAACTATCTCAGAGCCTGGGAAGTATATAAAGACAAGGAATATAAAACTAAATTCTTAGTTGACAAAATTTCCTTATTACGTTTTGATGGTCAATGGATTTCTATTGCAGAGAAAGAATTAAGAACATTATAGAAAAAAACCGGCTTTAATAACCGGTTTTAATTTATTTTTAGTCTTTTATTATTTTCTGAGATACTATGAGGGTTTTCCCTTCTGTAATATTCAAAAGATAAGTCCCTGATGGAACATTTTTGATGTTAACCCATACTGTTGCCGGATCTTTTAATTCAAACTTTCCGGGAATCAGTTTTCCTGAGACATCATACACTTCCACTTTTATATTTTTAGAGAAATCTTGTTTTCCTTTTACGTAGAATTCGCCATCTGTAGGATTCGGATAGATGCTGTACCTTCTTTCTTCAGCCTTTACTTCAGCGACTTTAAGGGTTCCTTTATTCAAGGTCCAGGTAATGTTGGTAAAATGAACTGTACTATGGTTATCAACCTTCAGAAGCGGGTTATTATCCGTTACCGAAAATAGTAAGGTATTGCTTCCGTTATTCAGTTGGGAAGGAGTAATGGTAAGGGTGCTGCCTGTTTCACTAAGAGCTGTTCCGTTCAGCTTCCAGGAATTCAGCAATGTATTCGGAATGGGCAAAATCTCATTAACGGTGAAAGTAACATTGGCTGTGGCATCTACCGAAGAAGTACTGGCAGGGGTATAAGAATCTACGGGTGATACCAGTGAATGGATCTTTTCAATAATCGCCTCTTTACAAACGGAACAGAACTGCTGGTTAAGATACCTCATCTCACAGCTTTGGTGCGGTCTGAACCAGGTTGGGCTTTCAACATGAGGATATATTCCCACACCGTTTAATCCTACCCAATTTTTCCACTTTATGGTAGAAGGATTTGAATTCTGTGTTTTATTAGCAGACTCAAGGGTTCCGGCAAACCAATATTCATCAGCCAGGTTACCAAATGAGTGTCCCATTTCATGGACCACAATTTCATTGGCGGCTGTATTTAACGAAGCAAATGCATAAGTTCCGCCACAGCCTCCATATTCCGGAGAATTTCCCAACACATAGGTAATGTCATAGTCAGGAACATTTGCAGCCAGCACCTGCCCTACTTTATTGGTCGTATTGCTATAGATACATCTGTGAACATTGACATCAAAAGTGGAGCCCAGATAATTATTAGGATTGGTCACCGGAATTACAGGTTCTGTAACATCTGTAGCTGTACCCGGATGTTTTACACCGGATTCTGCTGAAATCACTTTAACAGCATAGGCATTAAAATAATTTTTATATTCTGTATATGGGCTTTTGGTAAAAAGATAATTGACGGTTGCCTGTGCAGAAGAAGTAAAAGAGTTCTGCTGAGTACTGGTAAACCCATCTCCCAAAACGGCAATAACCACCCGTTTGCTGTTGTCACCGGTCTGTAAAAGCGGAACCGTCTCAAATACCTGGGCAAAGCAGCTGCTGCTTATCAAAAGGGATAATAAAGCTTTTTTCATGATCATAGTTTTTGTGTGAATAATAACTGAACTCCTGAATCTGTAGCTTTTTCCACTTTCACCAGCTGAACATTTTCAGAATAAGAAAATCTGGTACTGAATTCTGTCGTCTGAAGTGAAACTTTATGTCTGGAGATTCCTTCTTTCTCGTAGACTTCCATTACAGGATTCAAAGGATCTTTTATCAGTTGTTTGGCTACTTCTTTACCGCCTGCCTCAGCAATGGTAATAATAAAGTCTCCCTTCTGAAGTTCACTTCTGTCAAATGAAGGTATCTGTTTCAGTTTTCCTTCGGAAATTTTACGGCTCTGAAGAACTACTTTTTCGTTCCCGGTCTGGTCTTTATCCGCTTTAAAGAAGAGATAGATAATACGTTCACTTTTTACCGGAGCTGATACTATCCGGGATTCTGCTCCCCGGAACCCTCCGTCTTCTTTCTGAAAACTGCAAAGCAGAAAGATGGGAATGGTTAAAAAACTGAGTACATTTTTCATATTTATTGTATTTAAGGTTATTGTAAGTGAGGAAGTCTGCAGCTGAAAAAGAAAGTTATGAAGCCCCAAAAAAGTCTTCTTTATTCTGATTTTTATGATTCATTTTAAATGCAATAAAAACAGCTTTTAAAAGAAATGTGAGAAATTGATCTATTCTGCAACTCCTCTTTATTCTTTTCCCAACCTCCTGCCCAAAGTTAAAGTTAATAAAGTTTAAGCTCTCACGAAAAATTTTATCATTAATTTTCCCTCATGACAAAACCCGGGAAAGTCATATCTTTGTCGTAATGATTTCAGAGAAAATAATTTTAGGGATTGACCCCGGAACAACAGTAATGGGATTTGGCATTATCTCCGTGAAAAAAGGTAAAATGGAGATGGTTTCCATCCATGAGCTGATCTTAAAGAAATACCCCAACCACGAAACCAAACTCAAATATATTTTTGAAAGAACCCTGTCGTTGATCGATGAGTTCCATCCTGATGAAGTAGCTCTGGAAGCCCCTTTCTTTGGAAAAAATGTACAGAGTATGCTGAAACTGGGGCGTGCACAAGGTGTTGCCATGGCAGCCAGCCTTTACCGAAATATTCCCATCACCGAATATTCGCCCAAAAAGATCAAAATGGCCATCACCGGAAACGGAAATGCCAGTAAAGAACAGGTAGCAGGAATGCTTCAAAATCTCCTTAATTTAAAGGAATTTCCTACAAAATATCTGGATGCCTCTGATGGTCTTGCCGTTGCAGTATGTCATCATTTTAATTCCGGAACGATAGCAGATACCAAGTCGTACTCCGGATGGGAAAGTTTTTTGAAACAGAATCCGGATCGGTTGAAGTAATGGATAAACCATATAGAAAAGGCTGCCTCAAGAGTGAGACAGCCTTTTTTCAAATTTAGTTATTTAAGAATTTCTTGGATTCTTTTTTGTTTTTATTCGAGTAATTGATAATAAATGCTCCTTTTGGAAGTATCCTGTCAATCTGAATTTCGTTCGTTCTGGCATTTCCTTTCTGAATAAGTTTACCGCTTAGATCGTAGATCTGATAATCTCCAAATACATCATCTCTGCTGCCTGCCAGTTTCAACTTATTTTCAGCCTTGAGGTATACCAATTTTGAATCTGTATTAGTCTTAGCTTCTAAAGTCCCCAGAGTACCTGTAATCTTTACAGCATAATCTTCCATCTGACCATATTGTAATTGAGAACAAGCTGTAAGGTCTGGTAAAGTAGCCCCATTAAAGGTTGCAGCATCTACAGCAACTCTCATCCTTAGGTAAGTATCTGTAACAGCATTGGCAGGAGGCGTAATATTATTGGTAAGAGTAATCCCTCCGCTTGCAGCTACAGAAGCTGATAAATTATTGACCACCAATTCTGACTCATCGAATATTCCATTATTATTATAATCTATCCAAACTTTTGTTGTAAACTTATTAGCCTGGTTAAAACCATTTTCATAACTTACTTTCAATGGTGTACTGGAATTTAGAGGAATCTCCGTATAATAAGCAGGTCTGATACAACTTGCCGTCGTATAATCTTCGTAAAACTTCGGTGCCGGTTCATCTGAATCATATCCATTAGTCATACTGCTTAACGAACCAAACTGAACTCTTGTAGGGCCTATCGCAAAATTATTATTGGCAGGGTTTACAATTCCAGGAGGAGTACACTGTGCGGCGATTACAGAAACCGGTGACGGAATTACAACGGACGGGTCCTGTGCTGCGGTTGAGCTCAATAAGTTCTTTCTGTATTCCATCATCTGCATGATTGCTCTATCTCTTTGACCTTCTGTGAATTTACGGTTAGAGTTAGTATAATTCATTACATTATATTGAGTACCATCATAATTTTGGCTGGTACAAGGGTCTATACTGGTATTCCCCGGAACAGCAACTCCATACATACTTCTCGATGGGGAAGTATCACAAACTCTGTCTCCATCCGTCGCACAATTAGTATTTGCCGGACAAGAGGTCTGGTTGGTATAGTTGATCCCCTGAAAAGTATGGTATAATCCGAAAGCATGTCCCAGTTCGTGAGTAAGGGTAGTATCATTTAAGTTCTTTAAGGTTGCGACCTTCATGAAACTTTCATAGAAATAATCATAGGAATCCGGAAATCTTGCATACCCCATTAGACCTCCGGCATTCTGCTGCTGTCCATCAAATCCGATAACGACATATATATTAAAATAAGAAGTCTCCGGCCAGTGTGGAGCCATCGCTTTAATAGCTGAAGCACTAGCTCCATTACTTCCACCATTGGAATCTACTCCTCTTGTATCGTATAAAGGAAGAGAGCTTCCATTATATCTCACAATACCATTGGTAGGAGTACAAGTTGGTGATCTTTTTGCTAAAACCAGCTTAAAAGGAATGACATTTCCTCCTGTAGCCCCTGAACCTTCCGGATAAAAACCATTTCCATAGGTAGTTGCATACATACGATTGGCCCTGTCGATCCAGTCCTGGATATTCTGATCGGTAAGACTTAAATTAGCATTCTGAGTAGCACTGGATTCAATAACGTGTACTACAACCGGAATTTCAAATACCTGTCCGGTATACAACCCATTCCAAGAAGTACTTCCTCCTACTTTATTGAGATAGGATTGTTTATCCATATTTCTCAGTTTGGTTTCTACGTCTTCTCTCCTCTTTTTCAGCTCAGGAAACTTCAGATCCATCTTCCGCATCTCTTCATCAAAACCACAATAATGGTCATTATTTTGAGAAAAGGCATTAGAAAACCATGCTACCAGCAAAACGATAGTAATTTTCTTCATATTTCAAATATTTTTTATTTATTTGAAAACAAAAATATTATTTTAAAATCGATTTATCAAAAAAATAATGTTTTTATTCTATTTCCCTATCCATTTTACCCTACATTATAACGTCCTATTTTACAGTAATTTCATCCATAAAAATAAATTACTTGGTAAAACATAATACTATCTTTTACATTGGTATGATTTTTAGTATTACATTTGTATAAATTTTCAGGGATGAAAACAAAACAACAAACTATAAATCAGGGGAATCAAAAAATAAACTGGTTCCAGCATTTTCTTATGATATGTTCCGGTGGGAATATTCATATTTTAAGAAAGACTCCAAGTGAATGGAATAAATTTTCAGGGATTGGAGGGATCGTACTATTCACTGCAGTATTTGCTACGCTGTCTGCAGGCTATGCTATGTATACCGTATTTGACAACATCTGGACTGCGGTAGGATTCGGGATTCTTTGGGGACTCATGATCTTCAATCTGGACCGTTATATTGTTTCTTCAATCAAAAAAACAGGAACATGGTGGAATCAGATACTGATGTCTATTCCGCGTTTGATTCTGGCCACGTTCTTAGGAATCATTATTTCTAAGCCTCTGGAGCTTAAAATTTTTGAAAAAGAAGTCAACAAGCAGTTGAATACGATTATTCAAAGAAATAAAAAGCAACTTCAGGGAGAGATGAATGGCAGAATTCTTCAGCAAAGCGGACCTTTTGAAACGGAGAAACAACAGATCTCCGGGAAAATTGCCCAATATCAGAAAGCTTACGACTCTGCTTCGGTAGAGCTTGAGAAAGAAATCTTAGGGAAACAATCTGGGCTAACCAGTGGTAAGGAAGGCTATGGACCTAACGCCAAGCGTAAACAGGAACTTAAGGAACAGCGCAGACAGGATCTTGAAAATTATCAGAAACAAGCTGCTCCCAGACTGGAATATCTAGACAAAGAGATTTCTAAAGTCTACACCAACCTGGAAACGGAGAGAAAGTCTACGGAAACTTTTGAAGATAAATTCAATGGTTTTGCCGCAAGGCTTCAGGCACTGGATGAACTGGGTAAAAACTCAGCGATTATTGGGCTGGCAGCAACTTTTATCATGGGACTGTTTATCTGTCTTGAGATCTCACCTGTTTTGGTAAAATTAATTTCGCATGTAGGTCCTTATGATCATCTTTTGGAGAAAACAGAAAATGACTTCAGACTCTATTCTAAGGAAAAAATTGAAAAAGGCAATGCTCTGACCGATTTCCGGATCGATGATTTTAAAGATAATTTATACAAGTAATCACATACCATCAATATATTTCACCTTCCTGTTTATTCAGGAAGGTTTTTTTATGATCTGAAGCCTGACAGGATTCTTCTATTAAAGCTGGAAAGTAGGAAGGCTAAATACGAATCAAAAAGAATTTTAAATACAAAATCATAAAATAGTATAAAAAATGGAAAGTCTTAATAAAAAAAGATACATTTGAATAGCAACAAATTAAAATCAAAAACTTCATTATTATGAAAAATTTAAAAAAAATCTCAAGAGAAAGTCTAAAAAGCATCAAAGGAGGATTTAAAATGTGCAACAGCGAGCTGCCTAACTTTGGCTGCGGTAGTGCCGATGTGTTCTGCTGTGGTCCGGGAGGATGCAGAAGAATCTCAGACCTGCCACCAGGTTCATGTTCTATTTTATAGTAAATAATACTAAAAAAATATTGATGCGAAAATCTCATTCGTATTCACATCAAAAGCCATTGCATTCGCAGTGGTTTTTTTATTTGTCTTCTTCATTGCAACGAATCTGTTCTTATCGATTGTTGTTTTCAGCAATTATTAATCCCATCTCTCATTAATAAAAGGGGCATGGTGTTAATATAAAGGGGGGCATTTTATCGAAAATAAATTAGAGAAAAAATCTATTAAATAAAATATTTTAATTAATAATATCTAACAAATATACATTTAACATAAATATTTTACTTAAATATAAAAAATCATACAAAATATTCTCTAACTTTATGTAGCTAAATTCTACTATCATGAAAAACTTTATCTTTCTATGCACACTGCTCATCTGCGGTGCATTTACACCTACATTAAAAGCTCAGGCTTCCGATCCTTTTCTGGGACAGATTGCATTTGTACCCTATACTTTTGTTCCAAAAAACTGGGCAGAATGTAATGGGCAGCTATTATCCATAGCTCAAAATACAGCACTTTTTTCACTTTTGGGAACTACTTACGGGGGAAATGGCACTACCACATTTGCTTTACCGGATATGAGAGGAAGGGTACTTGTTCATAACGGGCAGGCACCCGGAGGGCCAACCAATTACACTATGGGACAAATTGGTGGTGCTGAAAGTGTAACTTTGAATGTTACTCAAATGCCTTCTCACAACCATACTGTAAATGCTGTAACGGCTGAAGGAAATCAGAATATCCCTACCGGAAGTCTTCCGGCCAACACCAAGGTTCTGGATAAGGAATACTCTGATACTACAGCTGATACTACTATGAAAAGTACAATGCTGAATAATACAGGAGGAAATCAGCCTCATGAAAACAGACCTCCGTTTATTACTCTGAAGTGTATTATTTCATTAACAGGCATATTTCCTTCTCAAAATTAGCAACTATGAAAATCCTTTACTTAATAGGTCTTACAATTGGAAGCCTTGCTTCTGGTCAGACCATAACTTTTAATGGCTGTCATAATTTATTTGATGATCAAAACTTTGTTTTTAATAAAACCGGAGTAGATACTTTCAATAAAAATATTTATATGACAACGCCTATTGATGGACAGCCCTGTGGCGGTTTGGGAACCTGTGAGTTTAAAATTCAGTGGAACAACACTCTTACAAGGTGGGAGTTTTTGGCCGATGAAGGCAATGGAACTTTTACCAGTCCCTATCTAATTTATTATAATTCCACAGGAAATAATTCTTTAGCCATTCCTCCGGGAAACAGCATTGGAACATGGACTGAAAACACTACAACAACTACCGGGCAATGTGGAGGCAGCCTTACAGCGGCCAATTCTACCATGACCGGCGATGTACAAACGATTACATTAGGAACCACCGAGGTTACGCAAAAAAAGATACAGATTTTTCCTAATCCTGTTTCAGATTTCATCCGTATTTCAGGGATGGATAACGGTCGTACGGTTCAGATATATAATATAGACGGCCGTCTTGTAGTCTCTGAAATGTTTGATCCAAAATTAGATGTTTCGCAGCTTATCCCGGGAACTTATGTATTAAAAATTACCACGAAAGATCTTCAGCACTATGAATTTAAATTCCTGAAAAAGTAAAACTATTACAAGAAATAAACTCACTTAAAGCTTTCGGTATCCGGAAGCTTTTTATTTTAATCAAAAATATTGAATGAAAGAACTTATGCATCCGTCGCTAAAACAAAAATCGGCTGTCTACAAATGTGACAGCCGATTTTATATCTGAAAATCTTTAAATTTTATAAAGAATAGTTAGGAGCTTCCTGTGTAATAATTACATCATGCGGGTGAGATTCTTTCAATCCGCTTCCTGTAATCATCACCAGTTTGGAATCTTTTTGCAGCGCTTCAACATCTTTAGCACCACAGTATCCCATACCTGCTCTTAAACCTCCGGTTAACTGGAAGATCACATCTTCTAATTTTCCTTTATGAGGTACTCTTCCTTCAATTCCTTCCGGAACGAATTTCTTAGCTTCACTCTGGAAATATCTTTCTTTTCCTCCTCTCTTCATTGCAGAAAGACTTCCCATTCCCTGGTAAGACTTGAATTTTCTTCCCTGGAAGATAATTTCCTCACCCGGAGCTTCGTCTGTTCCTGCTAAAAGAGATCCAAGCATCACGGCTCCTGCTCCACTTGCAATAGCTTTTACAATATCTCCTGAAAGTTTGATTCCTCCATCAGCAATAACCGTTACGTTCTGAGATTTTGCATATTCGTATACGTTATAAATTGCAGACAATTGAGGAACACCTACTCCTGCCACTACTCTGGTTGTACAGATAGAACCTGGTCCTACTCCTACTTTAAGAACGTTTGCTCCGGCAGCAATAAGATCTTTTGCCGCTTCAGCAGTTACAATATTTCCACCTACAAGATCAAGATCTGGATATGCTTTTCTGATCTCTGCAATTCTGTCTAATACTCCTTTAGAATGTCCGTGAGCAGAATCGATCGCTACAATATCAACTCCAGCCTTAACCAAAGCTTCAATTCTTTCTAATGTATCTTCACCTACTCCTACTCCTGCTCCTACAATAAGACGACCGTTTTGATCTTTATTAGCATTCGGGTATTCTAATTGATTGTCAATATCCTTGATCGTGATTAAACCTACAAGCTTGTTATCTTTATCTACGATCGGCAGTTTTTCCACTCTGTTCTTAAGAAGGATTTCTTTTGCCTTTTCAAGGTTGGTATCTTTGTCTGAAGTGATCAAATTTTCTTTGGTCATGATCTCTTCTACTTTCATCCCAAGATTTTCCTGGTACTTTACATCTCTGTTGGTAATGATTCCGATCAGAACATTATCAGCATCTACTACAGGAAGTCCGGAGATCTTGTATTTTGACATCATCTCTTTAGCTTCACCTAAAGTATGATCTTTGGATAGGGTTACCGGATCAGAAATCATTCCGTTTTCGGAACGTTTCACACGGTTTACCTGTGCTGCCTGCTCAGCAATCGTCATGTTTTTGTGAATAAAGCCTAAACCTCCCACTCTTGCCAAAGCAATAGCCAGATCAGCTTCAGTAACAGTGTCCATCGCAGCGGAAACTATCGGAACATTCAGCGTGATTTTGTCGGTAAGTCTTGATTTTAATGAAACCTGGTTAGGTAAAACTTCTGAATAAGAAGGGACTAGAAGAACGTCATCGAAAGTGATGGCTGTCTCTACAATTTTGTTATGAATAGACATCTTTACTTTCTTTGCAAAATTAGGTTATTTTGACGAGATATGAAAATCCTTTTTGATAGTTTAAATAAAATTTAATAATCAATAACTTAAATCGAAAAACCGCTCTTTTTTGAAGAACGGTTTGATTACAAAATAAATTGAATAAGTCTGAAACTACTTGTAATTGTTATTTTAATTTGCTTTTAAGGCAAAATTATCTGGTGGAAACTGAGCTGATCATTTTTGAAATATCCTGGGTCGTAAAGTTCCCTTTCACATCTACGAACACGATATCTTTATTTTTAGAATCTATCGTAATCAGCATATTTTTCACTGTATCTCCATTTTGTTTTACCCGGATATTGATATGATCACCATCGTGTTTTATCGTTGCCCAGTCTTCGTAATGATTATCATTCAGGTATTGGGCATAGTCATCAAGCATTTCTTTACTTCCGTTTTCTATGGTAAGTACTTTTATCTTTGAAGCCTTCTTTACCAAATTGACGGTTTCCTCACTTTCTCCTTCCTCTCTCAACGCTTTTTTGATGTAAGATTTAGCCAGAACCATCGGCACATTAATACTCGTAAACTTAGCTCCTTTGAAATCGTACGCTGAGTTGGAGAAAAACTCCATATTCGGCTTTTCTGAAACCACACAGGACTGTAACATCCCTATCATGAGAAGAGCCAGAAAAATGTTTCTAAGGGTTTTCATTGTTTTAGCTTTTTATTTAGTTTGTCTAAGGCTTCCTCCTGAAACTTTATCTACTCTGGCATCAAGCTCCGGATTCCCTTTCAGTTTTACTGCTGCTCCTGAGGAAACACTTACTTTAAGCTTATCTGTAACAAACAGGGAAAGACTCGCTCCTGATGTAGATTCTGCTACTGCTGTAGCGATTTTAAGGTCATCTGCTTTACAAAAAGATCCGCTATTCACATCAATCACTGCGGAAGCTGCCTGACCGGATAAATTTACATTGGCTCCGCTTGAAATATCCAATGCCAGTTTTGAAGCGTTAAGCTCAGCTTTCAGAACAGATCCGGAATTAACGTTAACGGCAGCAGCCTGCTTAATATCAAATTTTCCTTTAATCACAGATCCTGCTTCAGCTTCAATGTCCAAACTGTTATCCATCACAGTATCCACGGCTGTAAAGATACTTCCCGATGATGTTTTGATTCCTTTCAGATGAGGAGAAGAAACATTGATGCTCAGATTTTTAAATCTAACGTTTCGCTGTCCTTTATTATCTATATATATTTTCAATACACCGTCTTCCACCTCGGTGATCACATACTTCAGTTTATCTGCATCAGCAATTACTTTTACACTTCTGTTATTGTCCTGCTTATAGTTAACAATAACTCCCACACTTGCATCTATTTTTGAGAATTCACCTACATTTCTGCTATCCCCGTTCAGGTAAGAAGAGGTATTATCTGAAGTGAGATCATTTCGAAGGGATGTTGTTTTGGCAGAACCTGTCTTTATTTCGCTGGAATTGACAATTTTATTCACATCAGACATTTTCATTTTCCCGTTGAGGATAAAAATAATATTCTCTTCCTTGGAGTCTACATTAAACACCAGGTTTTCGAGATAGTTATCTTTTTCGTCTTCAGCCAGAAACTTCATGGATGTGCCATCGCTGTTCATAGACATCAGTTCGTTGAAATTAAGAGCTTTCAAAGCTTTGTTTACTTTCTCTGTCTTTTCTTCGTTCAAACCTATATTAGCCAGATTTTCATTCTTCAGATCATCCGGAAACGTAGCTTTCGGAATAATCAGAATCTTAAGCCCATCCACCTCGTTCAGAATAGGTTTTATTTTTCCCACATAGGCATCATTGACGTCAATGGTATTCAACAATTTGAACATAGGTTTTTTGATATTGATGGACGTTACTCCGCCATTCTTTTCAAAATCCTGGAAAAGTTTATTTAATTTGTCAGTCTGTGCAGAATAAGTTACCAAACTGTTTAAAATTATGGCGATTATAAAAAATATCTTTTTCATGAGGCTGATCTGATTTTAGTATTCGTTGTCAAGGTTTTCATTTTTCTGAGAAGATGCTACTGTTTTTTTAAACTCGCTTCCTAATTTCATGAAGGAATATCGGGTAACATCTATCGCTTCTTTTTCACTGCTGATTCTTTTACCGTTTACAATGACATAAGAATCATTGTATACTGTAGAATCATTTAAATTTTTATTTTGGAAAGAAGTATTGCTGACATATCTTGGTCTTGCTTCTTTTTTAAGTCTTCCTCTTTTTGGCAGGATCTCGTCCAGAACATCTTTTTCCGCTACGTGATTATCCTGAAAGACAGAATCTTTTTTTGCTTCGGGAATAGAATCCGTATGGTTCACGGCCACTTGTTCCTGATGATCTCTGTTCTCTTCCAAAAATCCGGTTTTCTGTTTTAAGATTTCATCTTTCACCAGTTTTTCTCTGTCCTGAACACCCGCCCCGGTCTCTTTATTATTGAGAAAGAATCCGATCCCGAAAATCAGCATGACGCTGGCGGCCATCCAGAACCATTTAGGAAAAGACGGTTTTTTCTTTTCTTCCAACGGAATAATTGGAGCAGCATTCTCCTCAGGTTCTTCACCTTCTGCCTTCTGGAGAAAATCTTCAAAGCTCCAGTCCATTTTGTCTTCCTTGAGGTCGCTGAAGATTTCGTTATATTTATCTTGTAATTGATCTTTTTTCATAGCTCATCAGTTGTGAGATTTGTTCTTTTACTTTTTGTCTTGCCCGCATAAGGTTTACCCTTACCGCATTTTCTTCCATTTCCAGCATTTCAGAAATTTCAGAAATATCGTACTCCTCCACATCTTTCAGATGGATCACCATCTTTTGTTTTTCCGGGAGCTGATTGATAAATCCTACAATATGTTCCTTAAGGTTATCAACTTCCATATTATAAAGCTCCGAGCGGTGCAGCTGCATATCCGCAAAACCGATCTTTACATCGTGATGCTTCAGCCGGTTCAGGCATTCGTTCCGGACGGACTTCAGCGCATAGGACTTAAAATTTCCAAATTGCCCAAGCTCGTCTCTCTTTTGCCAAAACTTCATCATGAGATCCTGTACCACATCTTCCGCTTCATCACTGCTCATGACGAACCGTTTCGCAAAACGATACATCTCGTCTTTGAGAATAAACACCGTATTCTTGAAGGTTTCCTGGGTCATGAGTTTTGTTTCTTATAGGTAAGACAACCAGAGTTTCTAATCTATTACATCAAAAATAAAAAAACTTCAAAAAAAATTGAAGTTTTTATTTTAATTGGATTAATACGTATCAAATATATGCTTCAGAATCGCCTTATCTTCCTCTGTTAAAGCTACTTTCCTTCTGGCCATTGCTCTTTCTGCCACTTCATAGACTTTATCCAGTTTAAATCTTTCATCATCCTTCAGACCTCCCCATGAGAAGTTTTCCACAAGATTTGGTGGAAAACCCGGTTTGAAAATATTGGAGGCTACCCCGATAACGGTTCCTGTATTCAGCTGAGTATTGATTGCCGTTTTGGAATGATCTCCCATAATAAGGCCGGCAAATTGCAACCCTGTATCTTCAAAAGCTTTGGTTCTGTAGTTCCATAGCTTGACGTGGCTGTAATTGTTTTTGAGATTGGAGGAATTGGTATCCGCTCCAAAGTTACACCACTCACCGATCACAGAATTTCCAACAAAGCCTTCATGCCCTTTGCTGGTATATCCGAAGATGATGATATTATTCACTTCACCTCCTACTTTACAATGCGGACCAATCGTAGTTGCCCCGTAAATTTTAGATCCAAGATTAAATTTGGAATCATCGCCCAAAACTATAGGCCCACGAAGATGACATCCCTCCATCACCTCTGCATTTTTACCAATATAGATTTTTCCTGTTTTGGTATTCAGTGTAGAAAATTCAATCTGAGCACCTTCTTCAATAAATAAATCGTTTTTATCTCCTAAAAATCCGTTGGTAGATGACAATTCCTGTGAAGTTCGTCCTTTTGTAAGCAAATCGAAATCGAAATCAATGGCATGATGGTTATAGGTAAACAGATCTGCTGGTTTTTTAAAGAAGATAAGCTCTTCCTTAATATCTGTCATTTTCTCAATCTGATTCAAAGAAAACCCTTTCATATTGATCTTTGCCGCTACCAATTCATCTTCATACACCAAAGCTTCTCCCTGTTTAAGGTCTTTGATTTGCTGAATTACCGTTTCTGTAGGCAGGAAATTGGGAACCAGAAAAAGACTTTCTTTATCTTCCGGACTTTTAAATTTATCCTGAAGATACATTTCCGTAAAATAAGTTACCTCGGTATTTTCCAGAATTTTCTGCCATCTCTCAGAAAATGTAAGGATTCCGCATCGCATGGCAGCCACCGGGCGGGTAAATGTAAGCGGAAGAAAGTCTTCCCAATATTGTGCGTCTGAAAATACTAATTGCATTTTTTAGAAGTTAGAGATTAGAAGTTGGAAATTAGAAACCGATCGTCGGAATTGGAGATTTTTTGCTTCTCCATCAACTTTTAGTTTCTAAGTTCTGTTCAAAACAAAAATACGAAAAGATGTGGGAAGTTGGAATGGAAGACAAAAAGATAATAGAGGGATAGATAATAGACAGGAATGGAAGGTTAAATATTTACCTGCTATGTTTATTAAAAGACTCGTAAATTTCGGATACAAAAAAGCCTTCCAAAAAATTGAAAGGCTTTAATATTGTAGTGATACAAAAATTACTTAGCGAATTTTTTGTATTTGTTCATGAACTTATCAACTCTACCAGCTGTGTCAACTAACTTAACTTTACCAGTGTAGAAAGGGTGAGAAGTTGAAGAGATTTCCATTTTGATTAGTGGGTACTCTTGTCCTTCGAACTCGATAGTGTCTTTTGTTTCTGCAGTAGACTTGCAAAGAAACACCTCGTCGTTACTCATATCTTTGAAAACAACAAGTCTATAATTTTCTGGGTGAATTCCGTTTTTCATAATACTATTTTTAAAAAAATTAAAGTTTGCTTTCGAAATAGTAATGGATATTTCTCTGCTAATTTTAGGTTGCAAAAGTACGACATTTTTTCAAATATCCAAATACTGAATTCAATATTTTTTTCCATGACAAGAAATTTCAAGTATTTTCGTTACATTTGGAACTTACTTAAACTTTAATTTCGATGAAATTCAAATTATTACTGGCTTTTTCTTTCTGGATGCTCCTTGTAGCGGTATCATGTAATAAGGATGATATTACTTTTGACGCGCCTTCACAGCAGTTGGCTTTTTCAAGAGACACGGTATTCTGTGATACGGTTTATCACCAGGTACGTTCGGAAACCTATGTTGTAAAAGTATATAATCAGGAAGATAAGGACATTCTGATTCCAAGGGTGAATCTTGAAAAGGGAGCCGCTTCATTATACAGAATCAATGTAGATGGAAAACCTGGCTATGATTTTAAGAATGTTCCTTTAAGAAAGAAAGACAGTCTTTATATTTTTGTTGAAATTTCCCCTGAAGCTTCGGGACCTGAGGCTATTGCGGAAGATAAAGTTGTTTTCACAGGTCCTGCCGGACAACAGCATGTGACTTTATTTTCTGTAGTACAGGATGCTGAATTTTTTATTCAGACTCCTTCGAATCCGAATCTGATTACCAGCTCTACAACATGGAGCAACAATAAAGCTAAGATTATTTATGGAGATCTTACCATCAATCCTAGTGTCACTCTGGATATTGACCCGGGAACTAAGGTCTATTTCCATAAAAACAGTGGAATGAAGGTTTCTTCCGGAGCGGTTTTAAATATTAACGGAACAATGGATAAGCAGGTGATCATCCGTGGAGACCGAAATGATCCTTATTATGATACGATTTCTAAAAACTGGAACTCGATCAGAATGGAAGCCAACTCTATCCTTAATATGAATCATGCAAGACTTTTCGGAGGAACGAGAGGGCTTGAAATGAGACAGAACACAGCTACTATCAACAATTCATTTATCCACACGTTCTTTGAATACGGAATTTATGCCGTAGGTTCTACAGTGAATGCCACCAATCTTGTCATGAACAATTGCGGCTTATCGTGCATCGGAATTTTCAGAGGTGGAAAACATAGCTATACGCACGCTACGATTGCTAACTATTCTAAGACTATGGGAAGCTTCGAAAGAAACGGAATTTTTGCAACGAATGAGTGGAAAAATGATGCAGGACAAACCGAACAGGGCGCTTTGCAGCAACTTAATATAAGAAACAGTATTGTTTACTCAGACAGAGACAATTCTGTACATTTTGAACAGACCCCGGGACAGCAGTTTGAATTTTTTATCCAGAACTGTTTATTAAAATATTCCGGAACATCGGAAGCTGGTTTCCCTTTTGACAATAATGTAAATGTGGTACAGAGCATTAAAAATGAAGATCCTCAGTTTGTCAATTATTTCATGGCCAAAATGAATTTAAGGGTAAAAACAACTTCTCCGGCAAGAGGCAAAGGAAACACAGCCGTAGCAGGAAGTGTACCTTTTGACATTGTGAATGTATCCAGAACTACTAATCCTACTTTAGGAGCTTATCAATAATGGAAATTACCCAATTACAACAGCAGGTCGATGAGTGGATCAAAACCATTGGCGTAAGATATTTTAATGAGCTGACCAATATGGCCATGCTGACGGAAGAAGTAGGCGAAGTCGCCAGAATCATTGCCAGAAGGTATGGTGAGCAGAGTGAAAAGGAAAGTGACAAAACTAAAGATCTGGGAGAGGAACTGGCAGATGTTCTTTTTGTAACATTGTGCCTGGCCAATCAAACGGGAGTGAATCTTCAGGATGCTTTTGACAGGAAAATGAAGATCAAAACCGACCGTGATAAGGATCGGCATCAGAATAATGAAAAATTAAAATAGCCATGAAATTCGGTCTGTTATTCGTTACTGTTATTTCTTTAAGCTGTTGCACTTCTGAACGTCCTGAATATGAATTCGTGAAAGAAGGGTTTATTACAACCAATGGAATTTATGCCTGGGGAACGGAAAAGAAAATCATGGTAAAAAATCTGGAAAACGCTTCCAAAATATTTGCGATTACAGACGAAAGAGGAGAAATTCTTTATCAGCAACCCTTAAATGTAACCTTTAGCGACAATCATTACTGGTTATGTTATGCTGATGATAAAGAGAATTTATACTATTAAAATGCGGATTATAGTGAAGGCAAAGCATTGATCTGGAATCCGGAATTAAAAAAATACGAAGAAAAAAACTTCTGTTCGACTCAGATTCATCTTCCTGAAAAATTTAAGGATGAATTGAAAAATAAGGCCACTTTAACAGACTGTATGTCTTTAAAATAGAAATGAAATAATGAAGAAGCTTGAAAAATCAACATTAATTGGAAATAAAACAGTACAGATCAGCGGTTCGAAGAGTATTTCGAATCGTTTATTGATTCTGGAAAGTTTGTTTAATACAATAAAAATCGGGAATTTATCCAATTCTCAGGATACCCAGTTGCTGAAAAAAGCATTATCTGAAGATACTGAGATTGTAGACATTCACCACGCAGGAACAGCCATGCGTTTTCTTACCTCCTATTATTCTATCCAGGAAGGAAAAACGACTGTGCTTACCGGCTCTGGCAGAATGAAGGAAAGACCGATCAAAAATCTGGTAACGGCACTGAAAGATCTTGGTGCAGACATCGAATATCTTGAAAATGAAGGATTCCCTCCTTTAAAAATTACAGGAAAAAAAATCACACAGACATCAGTGAATGTTCCTGCCAATATTTCAAGCCAGTTTATTACATCTCTGCTTCTGATTGCAGGGAAACTTGAAAACGGATTGGAAATACATCTTGTAGGGGAAGTGACCTCGAGATCTTATATTGAAATGACCCTTGATATTCTGAGCAGATTTGGGATCAGAAACAGTTTTGAAGGAAATATCATAAAGGTAGAACCCTTTGTTGAAAACCATGCAGCAGCACTTAGCTATGAAGTGGAAAGTGACTGGAGCTCGGCATCTTACTTCTACTCCATCTGTGCATTGGGAAGGGAAACCATCCACCTGAAAAGTTTTTACAAAGAATCTACTCAGGGAGACTCTGCCATTGCAAAAATTTATGAAAAATTCTTCGGCATTACGACTACATTCTCTGAAGATGAGCATAAAATAACACTGCAACCTCAGCCGGACTTTTCTTTTCCTGAAAAAATCGTTCTGGATATGAACAACTGCCCGGATATTGCCCAGACATTGTGTGTCACTGCAGCGGCACTGAAGATTCCTTTTGAAATCTCAGGATTGGGAACCTTAAGAGTAAAGGAAACCGACAGGCTTCTTGCTTTATATAATGAATTGAAAAAACTAGGTACGATAACGGAAATCACAGATCTAACGATTGACTCTGTAAGTTTTGGAGAACCGGAAGACTCTATTTCGATCAAAACTTACCAGGATCACAGGATGGCTATGAGCTTTGCTCCGTTCTGCCTGATCGGGGAACTCAATATCGAAGATGAAGATGTGGTTGAAAAATCGTATCCGATGTTCTGGAATGACCTTGCCGATGTAATGGCACATTAATATGAAAATCTGAAAATGTGGTAATTTGAAAATGGGTCACCTGATCTTTTCAGATTACCACATCATTTATACACAACACCCAATCATGAAAAAATACCTTATCTTATTTGCTTTGGCTCTTCCATTGTCACTTTGGGCACAATACCTGCTTCCCAATGAAGAAATCATCTACTCTTTTGAAACAAAAAATGGAAAGAAAATGACATTGGTGAAGGATAAAAAAGATGGATATATCCAGTATCGTTTTGGAAGCAAGAATCATGTAGAAATGGAATTTCCTTCGGAAAGAACAAAAGACAGCTGGCAGAAATTCAAATACAGATCCTATTACAGAGGCGGCGGAAAACAAAACGCCGGGATGTCTCTCAATTATCTGACATTTACCAACAATGGCTACCAGTATCAGTTATTCAAAACGTATCAGGCTGAAGATGAATCTTATTCTACAGGCGTCACAGTAACGGATGCCAAAGGGAAAGAAACAGATATTGACGGAATATACAAAACGATAAAAGGCTGTCTGTGCCGCTTAGATGACTCGAATCTGATCGTAAAAGAGGATACCGGATTATAATTTTCTGACCTCATCGATATGAAAAAACTGTTTTCTTTCATCGCTCTCTCATTTATCTTTACTTCTTATGCTCAGAACCTGAAGCCACTTTCTGTGCCGAGAGGATATAAAAAAATTGCCGAAGCCAAGGGAGATCTGGATAAAGACGGTAAGGATGAGGTAATCTTGGTATTCAATACAAATACAAGGGCCTCAAAAGAAGAATATCCTGAGGAAGATTACAAAAGAGTTCTTTATATTCTTAAAAATACGGATCATGGTCTGAAGATATGGAAGGAAGTTTCAGGATTTCTTTTTTCCAGTGGAATGGGTTTCAGCCCTGAAAACAACGGTCCGCCACAGATTTCTATAAAAAATAACGCTCTGGTCATCACCCAGGGATTTGATACCAATTCAAGACATACCTTAGCTTACAAACATACATTCAGATTTCAGGATGGTGATTTTTTCCTGATCGGCTCACAGGAAAACTTTGACGACACCTGCGAATTTAATATCCTGCATGAAGCTAATTTCTCAACAGGAAAAGTGATTGTAGATGAGCAATATTATCCCTGTTTCGATGGAGATAAAGCGCCTCAGGAAAATTTTTATAAAGCCTTTACTCATCGGCTGAAAACTCTTATTAAAATGATTGATTTCAAAATCGGAGAACACAAATTTCCTATTCCCGGTTCGAAGAACCATTTTACTTTCTGAAGAACGTCCTTCTTTTAAAAGCAACTTAATCTTCTCTTAAACTTAAATTAACTCCTCTTATCTTGATATATTCTTATTTTTAGGTGACAATAAAAATAAAATAAAACTATGTTCAAGTACAACATGAGACGTCTGGCAGCCATTACTTTGGGTATTGCTACTGCAGGAGTATTCTTTTCCTGCTCCAATGACAGCATTATTGAAAGAGATTCTGATAATACAGGAGTAAGCTCCATGGAAAAAGCCAGTTCCAGAACAGCTTCTTTGGTGCCTATTGTTATGAATAACTGGATGTCCGGATTACAGGATAATATTTCCCTTTCAAAAATTTCGATTCCCGGAACTCATGATTCCGGAGCCCGTGTAGATGCCCCTGTTGTATCAGGTACGGCTAAAACTCAGGACCTCAGCATTGCGGAACAACTGAATGCAGGAGTTCGTTTTCTGGATATACGTTGCAGACATATTGACAATTCTTTCACCATTCATCACGGAGCAATTTACCAAAATCTGAATTTTGATGATGTGCTTAATGCCTGCTATGCATTCCTGGAAAGTCACCCTTCTGAAACAATCATTATGTCTGTAAAAGAAGAGTATGACGCTTCCAATACGACAAGAAGTTTTGAACAGACTTTTGATTCTTATGTTCAGAAAAAACCTTCGAGATGGGATCTTGGAACGACTATTCCCAACCTTGGAGAAGTGAGAGGGAAAATCAAATTATTAAGAAGATTCTCAGCCGGAACTGCTAAAGGGATCAATGCTACTTCATGGGCAGATAATACGACATTCGAGATCAATAATCCGGGCGCATCCCTGAAAGTTCAGGATTATTATAAGGTAACGAATAACGATGATAAATGGAATGGTATTTCAAACCTTTTGAATGAAGCGAAAAATGATACGAGTGGAAAACTCTTCGTTAATTTTACAAGTGGTTACAAACCTGGAATTTTTGGGATTCCAAGTATTCCTACGGTTTCGAACAGCATCAATCCTAAGCTTAAAACATTCTTCCAGACGAATACTAAAGGATCTTATGGAGTAATGCCGATCGATTTTGTAAATGCCGAATTGTCAGAGCTGATCGTAAAGACTAATTTCTAATTTTTTTGTTAGATATATTGAAAGGCTGCTTCGCTTATGGGAGGCAGCCTTTATTGTTTTCATTAAAATATAAAAAAGCTGCTTCAAAAATGAAACAGCCACATTAGTAAAAAAAAGTATTAAAAGTTATTTCTGGAAACCATAAGCCGCCATGATCTTATTGAAGATTTCCGTGTTTTCAAACAGTCCGGTAAACTCTTTGGAATTGGGACCATAAGCAAAAACACTTGATGGAATGGAAGTATGATCATTGGTACTGAAGTTCCCAAATACCCAGCCTTCTTTAAGACTTCCATCCAGAAGGGTCAGACCTCCGGTTTCATGATCTCCTACAACGACCACCAGGGTTTCTTTATTTTCATCAGCAAACTTCATGGCTTTTCCTACTACATGATCAAAATCCAACAGTTCAGTAACAAGCTGTTCTATATTGTTGCTATGTCCGCCACCGTCAGTCTGGGAAGCTTCCACCATCATAAAAAAGCCTTTTTTATTATTTTTCAGATCATTTAAGGTAAGATCGAATGCATCAGCCAGCCAGTTTCCTCTTTGGTTCACTCTTTGGGAAGCCAGAGGATCGATGATCAAAGTACGGTTTATGATTTTATTCACAGATTTCAGATCCTGATACAGGTCTATTTTTGCTTCTTTAAATTTTTGCAGGTTTTCCTGAGACAATCCGCTTGTAGGTCCACCAATCAGAATCTTGGTTTTAGAGGTGGCAAAATCTTTCAGGATAGGTTCAGAACTGTTTCTGTTATCAGAATGTGCATAGAAATCGGCAGGAGTAGCATCGGTCACATCTCCTGTGGAAATCAATCCTGAAACCAAACCTTTATCAGCAATAATATCAGGAATCTGAGCCAGCGCTTTTCCCATATGATCTACTCCTACAAATGTATTTTTGGTTTTCACTCCGGTTGCAAATGCGGTAGAACCCGGAGCAGAATCTGTAATATACGCATTAGAGGAATTCGTTTTAGACAGCCCTGTGGATTTCATGTTGAAAACATTCAGCTTTCCTTTGTTGGCGGTAAAAGCAGCATAATACTGCGGAAGAGAAGTTCCGTCCGGAATCAGGAGAATGACATTCTTTACTTTTTTACTGACTCCATCTGTTTTATAAGTGGGAGTATAAGTTGCATACTCCTTTGTATTTTTATAAAAGTTTTTCGGGATGGTATTCATGAATTTTTTAAGATCCGGAATATGATCGGTATTGATATAATCCACGCCCAGATCCATAAGGTTTACCCATGCATTCGGAAAGTCAGGCGCTCCATAGAAACGCATCGGCTTCTGTTGGGAATGTGCTTTCTCTACTGCTTCTTTTATCTTTTGTGTTTCTTCATCTCTTGGAATTCCTTTTCCGTTCCACTTTACAATGCCCGGAAGATCGGCACTGAACATTCCTAGTCTTTTCAACTGATCGGGGGAATAGTTTTTATCCAGATCACCATCAAAATACAGATAATTCGGATAGTTTTTAAAATCTACCGGCTGAGGTCTTCCTCCGGTAATAACGATCTTAATTCCGGAATTCCCTGTAATTTCCGGATACTTTTTCAGAGTATTGACTAAAGCACTCAGAGTCGTTTTATAGTCCTGCTTGATGTCAATCAGCAACTGCAGTTTTTTATTGGCATCAGGATAAATATTACCCTTGTTCAGCTTGATCTGCTTAGAAATATTATCCAGATAAAGATTCTCCAGGGTTCTGTCTGATGAAAGTTCCTTTTCTGTATGCGCTACCCAAAGTTTACCTTTTACCAGAAAGACATCTGCTTCAATGGAACCGAAATTTGCATAATATGCCTGCCAGAAAGGAATCTCCTGCATATAATCATTATGTGAATGGGCATTTCCTACGCTATAATTCAAATAGTTTTGTGCCTGATTCTGAGAAAAGACAGCCAAGGCCAGTACAGCCAATATTTTTGATAGTTTCATTCGTATATTTTTAATGTTTCTTATAGGCATTCTGAGACACTTTATCTTTATGCTTCCGGATACCTAGCATTTCATTCTGACTGTGAAAAAACTATATCACCACAGAAACTCCTGTGATGATATAGTGATATTATAAAAGACTAAAATTTTACCAGCCTTCATTTTGTTTAATGACTCCATGACTGTTTACGATTTCAGCCTGTGGAACTGCCCAAACATTATGGATCGCCGGATTAAAGTTTCTTGCTGCCCATACTATTTTCTGTCCATCCATATGATGCAGAGGTTTTGCATAAGTTGCCTGCGCATCTCCCCAACGTACAAGATCCCTGTGTCTGTCTGCCCACTCTCCGGCAAGCTCACAACGTCTTTCATGCTTCAGGTCTGCCATTGTGCATCCGTTTTTCGGAGCCAGCCCGGCACGTACTCTTACCAAATTAATTTCCTGATCAGCAGGTTTTCCCTGCATCAGCAAAGCTTCTGCCTTGATCAGGATCACTTCAGAATAACGCATAATCGGAACCGCAAGGTCTGTACATGGATAATCTCCGTTGGCACTTACGTGGCCGCTGTTCAGCTGATATTTGAATGCATCCATATATTTATTGAACTGAAATCCTGTCACAGAGTTGGTAGACGCATAGGTTCTCTCCTTCCCGTTGAAGGTAAACTTATCTCCGAGTTTCAGTATGGTAGCACTTCTTCTTAAATCCCCGTTTTCATATTCATCATACAATTCTTTTGTAGGCTGGAAATACCCCCATCCGTTGTATTCTCCCCATCCTTTATTTTCAAGCATTACTCCCGGAAGAATACTTCCCCATGCTGTAAATTTCGGTGTACTCGGAACGGACCAGATATATTCTGAACTGTAGTTGTTTTCAGCTTTGAAAACATCTGCAAAATTGTTCAAAAGGGCTCTGTTTCCTTTAGTCATTACTTCATTGGCCCAGAATTCTGCATTTTTCCAGTCTTTCATAAACAGGTATACTTTTGCCAAAAGCGCCCAGGCTGCAGCTTTATGAGGTCTTCCGTAATCTTTTGCCGGAAGTTCTGCCTGAGTAGGCAATAATTCGGCTGCTCTTTTCAGGTCATTCACAATATAATTGTAGTTTTCCATCACATTCGCCGCTCTTGGGATCGGATTAGGATCCGGTTCTTTGGAACGGTCAATAATAGGAACACCTGCTTTCTCATTTCCATAGTTATAAGCCAATTCAAAATACATTCTGCTGCTCATGAATAAAGCTTCTCCCAGGTATTTATTTTTAATGGACGGTGAAGTCTGGATATTATCAATATTGCGGATCACACGGTTGGCAACTCCTATTACATTATATCTTTTGTTCCACTGAGTTTCCAGATCTCCTGCTGCGATATAATTGCTGCTGAAGTTCTTGGCATTATCAGCTTCGTTTTTTCCTCTTCCTGTCACCATATCATCACTGGCATTGATAAACCAAAACAAACCTCTTCCATAGAATTCCTCGTTATACAAAGGCTTGTACATTGCATTCGCTCCGGTAATCAAATCATTTTCCGTTTTCCAGAAACTGGCTTCTGTAGGCGTTCCTTCCGGCTGAACATCCAGTTCTCCTGTACATGATAGAAGCATTACGGATATTCCTGATACTAAAAATATTTTATTGAAAATTTTCATTTTTTTACTTTTTTATTTAAGATTATAAACCGATTTCCACTCCGAAGATGAATGAACGTGCCTGAGGGTATCTTCCGGTATCCACTCCATAAGAATTCATTCCTACTTCAGGGTCAAAGCCTGTGTATTTGGTTATTGTGAACAGGTTGTTGGTTGTTACATAAATTCTTACTTTATTCACATCCAGTTTTTTGTAAAGCTCTCTTGGCAATGAATACCCGATGGTAAGGTTTTTCAGTCTGAGATAAGATCCGTCTTCTACGTAGAAATCAGAGACTTTGGAATAGTTTCCGCTTGGGTCTCCATATACTAGTCTTGGAATATCTGTATTGGTATTCTGAGGGGTCCATGCATTCAGAATATCTCTTTCCATATTGTAATTCTGGCCGGTTCCTCCTGGATTCAGGGAAATAAACTTCAGACCGTTGAAGATCTTATTGCCGTATACTCCCTGGAAGAAGACGTTCAGATCAAAGTTTTTCCAGGTCATATTATATGAAAACCCGTAAGAGAACTTAGGATATGGACTTCCAAGGTTAACAAAGTCATTGTTATTAAGAGTTCCGGTATTTCCTTCTTTCTTCAGGAATTTGATGTCGCCCGGTCTTGCATTCGGCTGGATAAGATTTCCGTTGGCATCTTTATAATTATTGATCTCCTCCTGAGTCTGGAAAATTCCTCCTGTCTTGTAACCATAATAGGAATAAAGGGCATCTCCTACTTTCACACGGGTAGGTTTCAATACTCCTCTTACTCCGTTGTCGTTGATAAAGATCTCATTAACATCCGCCAACTGCTTCACCGTATTTTTTAGTTGACTAAAAGTCGCTCCTATCGAATAGGTAAAATCTCCTGATCCTCTGCTGTTATAATTGATCCCTACTTCGTATCCTTTGTCCTGGAATAACCCCGCATTCACATATTGATTATTATAAGTGGAGGTACTTGGTAAGCTTACATTGAAGATCTGGTCTTTGGAGTTCTTCACGAAATAATCAAACTGTAAGGAAAGGCTGTTGTGAAGGAAAGAAGCATCTACCCCAAAGTTGGTCTGCTCAGACTTTCCCCATTTCAGATCCGGATTCGGACGCGTAACTGCATAGTAAGCAATATTCTGAGTAGGATCCTGACCGAAGATAATATTGTTATCTCTGATCATCAAAGGATTCACAGCCTGTGGTGAAATTCCTCCAAGGTTCCCCAGAACACCGTAACTTCCTCTTAACTTCAGACTTGAAAGCCATGAAATATCCTGCATAAAGTTTTCCTTAGACACTACCCATGCTCCTGAAACGGCATAGTAATTGGCAAATCTGTTTTTCTTTGCAACCAGTGATGAACCGTCTCTTCTTCCCAGTAAACTCACAATATACTTGCCTGCATAATCATAATTTACCCTTGCCAGGTAAGAAACCAAAGCCTGCTTATATCGGTAACTGGAAACTTCTTTATTGGTATCCGCGGCATTCTGAAGATGTTGGAAAACCTCTGCCTCACTTCTGAAGTCATATGCTTTGGCAGAAAATCCTTCATCAATTGTTTTCTGGAAAGTGAAACCGCCAAGGAAATCAAAATTATGTTTGCCTGCTGTAATTTTATAGGTAAGAAGCTGCTCTGCAAGCGCTGTAGAAGAATTGTTAGACTGGTATTCTAAATTATTGGTATCGAAAATTTTTCCGACTTCAAGTACTCTGTAAGTAAAGTTTTTAACATTCCCCAACCTGAAGGTCTGTGAAAAGTTGGACCGGAATTTTAAATCTTTTGCTAAAGTAATCTCCGCATAAGGATTGATTAAAATTTCGTGAGTAGGATTCCTGATATTGATCCTTTTAAGATACGCTACAGGATTGATCATATCTCCATATCCTCCTGCCACATCAATCGGCAATCCTGAAAAAGCTCCTGATGGCGTATATACCGGAACATTTGGCGGATAATACATGGCAGCTACTACAGCTCCTGTATACCCACTCTTCGTATCTGCTGTATTCCCGTCAGAGTAATTGTAATACATATTTTCTCCAACCGTTAACCAGTCTTTTATTTTATGTTCAGAATTTACTCTGAAATTGTATCGTTTCGCCTGAGTATTCAATAAGATCCCTTCCAGCATTCTATGGTTCATCCCCACAAAATATTTGGACTTGTCACTTCCTCCGCTCAGGTTGACGTTATATTCCTGAATCGTTCCTGTACGGAAAATCTCTTTCATCCAGTCGGTTCTGGTAATTCTTCCGTCAGGATACAGCTTAGGATTGAAAGCGATTGGTAAACTTTCTAGTTTCCCGGCATTTTCAAAAGCTTTGTACATGACATCCTGGAATTCTGCTGCATTCAGAGATTCTTTTAATCTCCATGCCTGGTTAATTCCGTATTTAACATCAAAATCCAATGTAAGGTTTCCTTTTTTACCTTTTTTCGTGGTAATGAGGATCACCCCTCCGGAAGATCTTGCCCCATAAATGGCTGCAGAGGCATCCTTCAGAACCGATATATCCTGAATATCATTTGGGTTGATAGACGGTGTACCATTAAAGACGACTCCATCTACAACATACAACGGAGTCTCCCCGTTAATTCCTCCCAAACCACGGATATTCACTTTGGGTGAACCGTTCGGATCTCCACCTTCGTTCACAACAGTTACTCCGGGTGCTTTTCCCTGAAGTACTTCTCCTACTCCGGATAAAGATCTCGAAGTAAGCTTATCCAATGAAGCCTCGGAAACGGCTCCGGATACTTTACTCTTTTTCTGTGTTCCGTACCCTACAACGACAATCTCGTCAATGGATTTTTCTTTTAAACTGTCTTTTTTCTGAGCGAGGAACATCGGTGAAGCTGATATTGCACCAATAAGTAATACCCTACCCGTGAAATAAGTTACTGAGACAGGGATTTTAAATACATTCATGACATCCTTTTTGATTGATGCAAAATTAGAACAGCTCTTTCCCTCGTAGCATTAAGAGTTTCTTATGTTTTTATTAAGAAATTTTAGCTTTTTACAAATACCTCCTACCATAATAAAAAACTAATCTATTGTTTATCAATACAATGAGCAAATAAAGTAATCATTCAGATTTTATCCAACCTCTTATTTTATGTTAAGTTTGTTTTAAGTTTATGATCAATGAGAGACAATAATTTTGTGTTCAAACTTATGGTTTGCATTTAACAACAAAACCTCTGACATTTCAGAGGTTTATTTATAAGCATAGTGATATTAACTAAGAAATACCAGAAAAAGCAATCTTACCTGTACACAATTATATCTTTTATAATCTTACTTCCATAGAAAGACCGTTCATCGTTGGTAAAATAAAAATTATTTTTCTGTTCGTAATATTTCGTTTCATTTCTTGGAATAGGATCTACCCATTTGATTAATAATGTAATTGCATTATTAAATCCCATTTCTTTGTTTGCAAATTTAAACCTTGAATCAGCTGATATTGTTTTAACCCTCCCTATTGAAAATGACCAAGCAGTTTTAGGTTGTATCATTGTCATATCATTTAAAAGTACTGAAAAAGGTTTTCCTATATATTTATTTTTAGAGGATTCAAATTCTTTGAGATAAGATAATGTATCTCTGACATACTTTACTCTGCAATGTGTTATAATAGTAACGTAACCATCTTTATCCCGGATTACTTCCTGAGCATTCAAAAAAGAACCAATCACTAATAGCAATACGATTAATAACCTCATCTGTAAACAATTATATCTTTTATAATCTTACTCCCATAGAAAGACCGTTCATCATTAGTAAAATAAAAATTATTTTTCTGTTCATAATATTTTGTTTCATTTCTTGGAATAGGATCTACCCATTTGATTAATAATGTAATAGAATTATGAAAGCTTTGTTCAATATTAGCAAAATTAAATCTTGTATCTGCAGATACTGTTTTCACTCTTCCCATTGAAAATGACCAGACTGTTCTAGGTTGTATCATTGTCATATCATTTAAAAGTACTGAAAAGGGTTTATTAATATAGTTTACTTTATTCGCTTCAAACTGTTTTAAATAGTTCAAGGTATCTAATTGAGCATTTATTAAAATACATCCAAACAGGAGTATAAATGCTATTATTTTTTTATTATTTTTCATATCTCAGTTATTTTAGGTTACAATCCGGTGTTTGTTTATAAGTACTTACAGATACTGTAACTCCGTTTATATTTATATTGTGTATATCCTCCTCTACAAATATAGAATTAAAATTTCCCGAAGAATCACTTTGACTTAAAGTAGCTCCCACATCGTACTTACTTAGAACAAATGCAGTAGCATTAGCCATAGCATTATCATCTGATAGACCTTGATATATAAACTGCTTAATTGCACTAACAAAACTTACATATATAGGGGAAGTAGTTTGCCAATTTGAAGTCGACATATCCAGGTTACTACCTGCAGAATGATTCGCCACAAAATTGGCATATTTTACAGGATCAATAATTGTTAAAGCATAACTTATCCCTCCATCAGCAAAAACGAAAAAGTTTGTAAATTTTGGATTAATAACATTTGCTCCCTGTAGTGAATATATGTCTCCGGCAGAAAAACAATTGTACAGATCTGGTGTATGGGTATGGGCCCCTCCTTCTATTGATAAATTAGGATTATTTGCCTGCAGCCCTACCTGATTACCAGCTGTAGCCGTTTTAATTGGTGTTGTATCATAATTTCCACTAGAATCCTTTCCATAGGAAAAAGATTTTTCATTAGTATCTGTACTTAAAGTACTTGTAATCTGGCTTTTTGCCGCGACTATTTTAGCTTTATTTAATAATTCTTTGGCTTTGGTATTGCCTTTAAATGCTTTTTGGCAAGGGTCATCAATTCCGGGAAGTGTTCCCCCTCCACCACATCCCGGAGCAGGTCTGTAAAAAACCGAAGCAAGCCCGCAGGGATCTTTTGGTGGTGCTGTAGTTCCTCCACTACTGCCATCGCCGCCACCTTCGCTACCGCTTCCGTCCCAGGTAGGAAAATCGCTGTTCCCGTCAATAAATATAGTAGTGATGGTAGTACCGCATGTTGTACTTTTACATTTGCTGCATCCGTCACAATAACCAATCGGCTTATCATTTTTGCAATGCCACGATGTAGTGCAGGTTGTGTTGTAAATTACTAATATCTTATCTTCAGCATTATGCTCCACGTTATGGGTAAAGTCTCCGTGATCACCTTTGTAGATCAACCTGTTGTTTTCTCCTTCTTTATGGCCTGCAAACAGATCAGTCGGGATATTGGTAAAAACTTCATTCCCAAAGGTATGATGATCCATCATAATG
>NZ_JBXDSE010000008.1:0-126296 GCF_056844665.1 Chryseobacterium sp. FR048
TATAGTAGGTGCAGTGGATACATAATGAAAATTATACCTATTATATAGTATGTTTTTTGAATTTTCTATTTATATAGTAATCTGGAAAGCTTTGTTGAGATGCCTACGGCATGATAAAGACTGTGGAGATGGGTGCCTGGGGTAATGAATGTTTCTAGGTTTTGGCTAAAGCCGATGGATTGTGGGCTTTTTAGGTGAACGGGCTAAAGCCCGTTCCTATTGAATGGATATTATTATATATAATGGTATATTACCTAATAGCATTTATCATTGCCATATTGATTTTTCGATTTTAGCAGAAATCCGGATCACTATTATTGATGATTCACCATTTATTACTTAATACTCATTGCTTATTGCGCATTTTACTAGCCCCGATAGGAGCGGTTACCCCACAGCATGGGTTGGAAAGCTGGATGGTTTAGGAGTTGGAGCGCGCGGGGGCGAGGAGTATGAGTGGATAGCGGGAAATAGCTCCTAAAAAACCGGCTATACTATATATAATATGTGAAAAATGAAAACTGACTGATAAAGGCTGACTTTTTATACTATATATAATATAGATAAGCATATTGTGCATTATGATCAATCAAATAATCTCAGTTGCTGATCTTTTGTCCCGGTAAAGTTGGCCGTGGAAAGTTTCGGAAATTCTTTACCCTCAAAAAACTTCTTTCTGCCGATCTTAAAAGTAGTATGAATCATTTCTGCAATATTCCCCTCCCCTCTCTGTCTTTCAAAATATCTTTTGTCTCCGAGTTTCCCTCCACGCATAGAACGGATCAGATTCAAAACTTTCTGTGCCCTGTCCGGGAAATGGGTTTCGATCCAATTGACAAAAACCGGTTCCACGGTGTCATTTAACCGTACAAGGGTATATCCAAATCCTAGAGCCCCTGCCTCTGAAATGCATTTTAAGATATTCAACGGTTCATCGCTGTTCAAACCAGGAATGATCGGCGCTATCATAACATGTACTGGAATTTTATTTTCGGAGAGAATTTCTATGGCCTTCAGTTTATTTTTTGCAGAACTTGTTCTTGGCTCCATCTTTCTTCTCAATTCTTCGTTGATCGTAGGAATACTTAAGGAAACGGAAACTAAATTCTGCTCAGCCATTGGTTTTAAAATATCTATATCTCTTAATACCATGGCATTTTTTGTCAGAACATTGACAGGATGTCGGTAATCAAGACAAACCTGCAGTAATTTTCTGGTAATTTCAAACTGTCTCTCGGCTGGCTGATAGCAATCTGTATTTCCTGACAGTAAAATGGGAGCAGCTTTATACCCTCTTTTCTGAAAAAATTTCTCCAGAAGTTCGGGTGCATTTTTCTTCACCATGATCTTTCTTTCAAAATCAATCCCAGCACTATAGCCCCAATACTCATGGGTAGGTCTTGCGAAGCAATAGGAACATCCGTGCTCACATCCCTGATAAGGATTCATCGAATATTCCATCGGAAGGTCTTCGCTTTTGACCTGATTGACAATGGTTTTGGGAAAAACTTCGGTAAAAGAGGTTTTCACCGTTTCGAAATCTTCATCTTCAGGCTCATAGGTATATCTGTCGAAACGATTGATAACGTTCCGCTGAGCACCCTGACCTTTTATGAAATTTTCGTTTTGCATACTGATGTAAAATTAGAATGGATTTTTTATATAATCATGAGTTTTAACATTAAAGTTTTCCACAAAAAAATCCAACACCATAAAAAGTGTTGGATTAAACATAATTAATATATTTTTTTACTACTTCAGCGCGTAAAATTCCACTCCGTGGTTTTCATCGTCGTGGTTCTTTTCATCAAAGTGTCTGTGATAATCCGAATAGGAATCACTATATTTTTTATCTTTTTTAGTCAAAATTTTTTTAATACTTATTAAACTTAATACTGCCAAAAGACCAACTCCTCCTGCCAGTAAAACTCCAACTTCTTTTTTCATATTTTCTTTGATTTATTGTTATATGCATTGCAAAAAGTGTACCTATTTTATTTTTCTGAATTATAAATTTTGTTAACATTAAACTTTATTTTTAAGAAAACTGTAATGGGCTATTTTTCTTATATTTAGAAATGCAATGGTTTAATTATTGTACTTAACAAGAAAAATATTATTATGGAAAATCCAGAAAACTTCGACAGAATGACAACCTTGAGCCAAGTCATGAAAACGCTTTCTGAAAGAGGAATACACAGGGAATTCAGGATGAATGAAAACTGTGAGATGAAGTTTGAAAATTCTGATAAAGTCTATCAACCCTCCGAATTGACGATTTTAAAAACCTACCGCTTCGAAGGAGACAGCAATCCTGACGACAATGCCGTACTTTATGTATTAAAGGATACTGCCGGAAACCGTGGCATGATCATAGACTCTTATGGGGCAGACAGCAATTATCCCGGTGAGAAGTTTGATGAATTTTTAAGAAACATCCCGATTCTGGAAAGTGACGAATTCAATTTCTAAGCAAGTCCAAGACTATATTAATTTTTTAAACCATTGGATTTGTTTTATATAAAATAATACCTTTTATCTCTATCGGAAGATCAGATTACGGGTTCTTATATTATTTTCAATGGTTTAAAAAGTTATTTCTGTGAACCGTCTTTCTTTTTAAAGATATTATTCAGGAATCCTTTCTTCTCTTTTTTCTCTTCCTGCAGTTGTGATTCTGATTTTTTATTTTTAATCTCCTGTTTTATTTCCTTCACAGACTGTTTCATTTCTTTCACGGAAGAAACTGCATTTTTGACTTTCTTCTCTGTTTTTTCTACATTTTTACCAATCAGCGTCTTTTTCAATCCCTGTTCGATTCCTTTCCAGAAGAGATTAAAGAATGATTTTGTAGGATCACGCTCTACATTTTCCACCGCAACCGATTCCGGAAAGCTCCCGGAGTCTGATTTAATAAAAATATTGGCAACTGCAGTCAGGAGACCTTTTTTCTCATGATTATGCTTATTCAAGACCGCTATTTTCAGATCTTTATGCTTGAGATTAAATGTCCCGTGCAGTCCGGCAGGATTTCCTTTAAAGTCAAAGCGCATTTCCTGAATAGTACCTGAAGTAGCGGTCACATGAAGATAAGGCCTGATAAATGGATTGATTCCACTGGCAGGAAGACCGGACGTTTTCCCTGAAATGGCAAAAGCATCCTTCTGATCAGCAACATCAAAACTCCAGTTCACGGAAAGTGGAGACTGATTCATAAATGAGCAGTTGATCTTAATGTCTACTTTTGTAGGCTTTCCTTTGACTTTGGCAGAATTCAGATTTCTGACATTCATATTAAAATTTCCAAATGTCAGTTTTCCCGGGCCCATACTTTCGGGAGTGTCTTCTTCATATACCAGAACAGAATTTTTCAGATCCAGATGATCCACCGTCATTGGAATTTTAATGGAACGCAGCATTTTTGAATACAGTGCTTTTATTTTCGGATCATCTTTCGGAATTTTACTTCTGAAAATATTGGCATCTGCAGATTGTATGACCATGTGTGAAGCATTGATCATTTTATTTTGGGAAAACAGGTCCCAATTTCCTTCTGCGGTGATCTGCCCTGCTTTTAAATCATATAAATCTCTTTCAACAGGTATCATTTTGATAAACTGAGCTCTCGAAACGAGAGGCTTCATTGCAAAATTATTGGCCTGTATTTTATTTTTATTCAATTTCAGCAAACCAAGGCTGATATTGTAAAACTGTGTTTTGTAAGCAAAATTTCTGATGGTGAGAAAATAATCTTTTACCTGGAAAGAAAGTCCTTTCTTATTAGGATTCGGGGCTATCTCAATATTGTTTACCGTAGCATTCAGGTCATGAAAAGACAATGGCTGCCTTCCTTTATCATAGGTAATATCTGAGTTTTTCAGCGAGACTTTCCGTACGACAACGGAATGAATGACTCCAGGCTCCGGATTTTTATTTTGTTTATTCTCTCCTGCTTTTATCGTTCCGTTTACATGATCAATAAGAACATCTTTAAGGTCCAGCACCAATTTTTTGTCAACAAAATCCATCTTATTGATATTAAAAGCAATGAGATTGGTTTTTAAATCCATTGTTGTTTTGCCACTTTCAGGAGCCCCTGGTGTCAATATAACATTTCTGATTTCACCGTTGGTTGGTTTCAAAGCTACACTTCCTATATGTATGTTCTGATGATCAGAATACACAATATCTTTTCCGGAAAATGTGAAGTCTTTATACTTTACAGGGACAATCTGCCCTGCAGTTTCTTTATTAAACAAGAATTGATTGATCTTCAGATTAAGATTTCCGGCAGATAAAAGTCTGTTGCCATCCGGCTTATTGATCTGAACAGCTGCATTACTAAGCTTTATATTCTCTAAATTGATTTCAAAGTTTGATTTCTTCTCTGCTTTTTTAGATTTCACCCCTGTATTATAAACTGTAAAAACAGGATTCTGAAATTCTGCATTGGTAAGGGATACTTTATTTTTATTGAAAGCCACATCTTTGAAGTCCATTTTAGGAATTGCGAATTCAAATAACTGAGCCTTTTTGGGATAAAACTTTTTAAACTGGGTAAAAGACAAAAGCGGAGTCAGCTTAAAATTCTCAACAGACATCTGCCCGTTTTCTGTATTAATGGAACTGATCGTGATTGCATATACCTGATCCGGCCGAAAGAAAAAACGTTCTCCTTTGATACTGTAGCGATCAAAAACAACGGGCAATTTGTTCTCTATAGATTCTTCCGACATCTGCAGGTTTTCTACCAATAGATTCAACTGCTGTACAGAAAGAAATTTCTGTTTGGTGTGTCTGAAAACCGCTATAGAACCATCATTGATCCTGATGTTCTCAAACAGGAAAGGATTTCTTTTTTTTCCGGTTTTTTGGTCAACAGGTTTCGCAAGAATTACGTTCAGGTTAGGCCTGGCCAGCAACAGGTCAGAAGAGCTTATTCTTTTGTTGAAAATTGCATCATAAATTCCAAAACGGCCTATCTTTAAAGTATCAATGGTTCCCTGAAGGCCTATAACATTGGTATTTTGAGGATCTTTACTGTTAACTGAAATTCCTGTTGCCAGAATATTTCCTGTTCCAAGGTCTACATCCAGTGTTTTGTAGGAAACTTTATAGTCCGTATTCTTTTTTATATAATCCGGAAGCTGGGTTTTAAGCCATATGTTCAGTCCGAAATTCGCAGCAAGAAGAACTCCCGCCAGGATTCCGAAACTTATTAATAGTCTTTTAACCCATTTTTTCATATTTATCTATTTTGGTGCTCGGTGTTTTCTTTATAAACTTTTCTGGAAATCTCTTTTATGATCTTTCCCGTTGAGGTTATTTCGTAGAATTTATTCCCTTTTCTAGAATAAATATTATAATTCTTTTCGTTATACCCATATCCAAAAAAAAGGTCGGGCTTAATCTCATCAAAAATAAAAGGACAGATTTCCTTATTATTAATATTTAAAATACCTGATTTACCATTTTTATGGGCAAAAATCATTCCTCTTCTTTGAATAAACAGATCATAAACTGGAGGGATAATTACCTTAAAAGTTCCGTGTTCTATCAAGCCATGCTTACCATTTTTAACAATAAAATGGCGATCACGGGGCCCATATTCAACCCAATTTGAGATTTCATCATACTCCAATGGCAATAATACCTTATTCTTAATATCAACAATTCCGTACTTCTTATTTCTGGAAACAATAAATCGCTCATTATTATAATAAACAGGTGCTATATTTTGGTATCCTGACAATAACACCTTATTATCCGTGTCTACAATCTTGTTGCCATCAGCGAGATATATTCCATTTTTATCGTCAAACTCATATAAGTCTTTATATTCAAAAGAAATTCGCAGCTTTCCATTTTTATCGAATACTCCCGCTTTTCCATTTCTTTTTCCAACAATAAAGCCACTTTCCTGTTTGTAAAGTTCTTCATATTCAAAAGGAATTACAATGTTACCGTTTGAATTCACCATTCCATACTTTTCTTGTAAATTTCTAAATATAATTACTGGTGTTGAAACTGAAAAGTCATTATATATTGGTTGATGTGACTCTCCTATCTTTTTTAGATCCTTATTATAAATATGAAATACCTTACCCTTTCTTGCATTATAATATTCCGATGAATTATGATTAGTATCAAAGTATTTTATAAAATCATATTCTATTGGTGCTTTTGCTATTCCATCTGAATTGATAATTCCATATTTACCACTTCTTTTAACAATTGCATTTTTATAGGTATCAAATACTGAAGCAGAATCAAATTTATTTTCAGGAAAAGCAGATTCTATTTTTTCATTGAGAAATTCATATTTCTTATTTCTTAAAACTAAGACTGCTCCATTTTTGAAATAAGTGGTTTTGTCTCCGTTGACCACGGATGGTATCATATTTTTATATCCAGTAAAGACTTTATCATATACAAAATCTGACAAAAACTTTCCGTTGTTATTAACAAAAGCCCACTTTTCATCATTAGATATTATAACAATACTATCTGTTTGAGAGTGCCAAGCCGAACTATAGATAACAGGGATTATTTCTTTACCTTCTTTATCTATAAATCCATATTTTTTATTTTTTGAAACTAAAGCTAATCCTTGACAAAAAAAACCTGCACTATCGTAAAGAAAGGAAATTGCTGTTTCCCCCGATGCATCAATAAACCCAAACTTGCCATTCTTTTTCGCAGAAACAAGTCCCTCTGAAAAGAGTCCTAATTCAGTATAGTTCTCAGGGATTATTATTTCCCCTTTAACATCAATGTATAACTCCTTTCCCTTATCTTTTACATACGCTAATTTATTCTCATCAAAAGGATTAATAAAATCATATATGAAAGGAATCTTTATTATACTATCTTTATCAATAAACCCATACTTCCCAGTTTTACTTTTAGCTCGAAACCAACCTGTTTCTGGATCTTTTTCAATATAATCAACGTCTTTTTTAGAAATTTTTTGTGATTTTCCAAGGCAGGTAGAAAGTAAAAAGAAAAATAAAAGTTTATGCATTATTATTACTTTATTCCTAATTCTATTACATATCCCTCATGTCCTCTTACATTGATAAAATTTCCACCTTCAAACCCAAGATACTGTCCTTTGATTCCGGATAGTTTTCCTGTAAATTCAGGTTTTTTATCTAATGTGAATGACGTTACTTTTTCAGGTTTTTCAAAAGGATAATCAAACATCCATAATTCTTCTCCTTCACTGTAAAATTTTTGAAAGTCTTCAGGGAAATATTCTTTGATCTTCTGTCTGAAGTCTGCAAGATCTATTTCTCCTTCAAAATCATCCTGAAGCATCTTTCTCCAATTGGTTTTGTCTGCCAGGTGTTCTTTCAAAGCAACTTCTATCATTCCTGCCTCGTAACGGTTTTCTGTTCTGGCAATCGGCAGCGCAAAAGTAGCTCCCTGATCAATCCATCTTGTGGGGATCTGGGTATTTCTGGTCACCCCTACTTTTACATCTCCGGTATATGCCAGATATACGGTGTGAGGCTGAAGTTGGATTTGTTTTTCTACTTCAAGGTCGCGTTCTGCCACCCCCAGATGCGCTGTAGAAAGCTCCGGGCGGATAATGGTATCACTGGCATATGGACTTTCAAAGAAACAGCTTTTACAAAATCCCATTCTATAAATAGGCTTATTTTCACCACAGTTTACACATTGAAATCCCACATGCTTTATGCTCAGCTCTTTTCCAAACAGCTCATTCATATGGATCAGATCCCCTGAAAGATTAAGATAGTACTGGATCGGCTTTGCATCGTAGCTCGTCATTTTTAAAATTTGCCCTTGAAACTGCATATTGTATTTATATTACTTTTTTAAGTAAATTTAATGATTATATTTTCAAAAAGTAAAATTTATATTTGCACACATAAAAAATCACAGATGACTTACCTTGTAACAGGAGGCAGCGGGTTCATTGGTTCACATTTAGTTGAGCAATTATTAAGAAATGGACATTCTGTCATAAACATTGACAATTTTGATAATTTCTACAGCTATCAGGTAAAAATTAAAAATACTTTAGAGTCAATCGGTAAAATTCCGAATTTTGAATTCTCTGATAAAGAGACAGACATTCAGCACTTGATTTCCCTCACTCAGTCTGATCAATATTCTCTTTATTATCAAGATATAAGAGATCTGAAAGGACTCGAAAAAATCTTTAAGAATCACCCAATTGATATGGTCATTCATCTTGCCGCACTGGCTGGTGTACGCCCCTCCATTGAAAGGCCTTTAGAGTATGAAGAAGTGAACGTACGGGGTACGATGAATCTTTGGGAACTCTGCAAAGATTTCAATATTAAAAAATTTATTTGTGCTTCCTCCTCAAGTGTTTACGGAAACAACGAAAAAATCCCTTTTGCGGAAGCCGATAATGTAGATAATCCTATTTCTCCTTATGCTGCCACTAAGAAAAGCGGGGAAATTCTGGGACATGTTTATCATAACCTATACCATATAGATATGATACAGCTCAGGTTCTTCACAGTCTATGGCCCGAGACAGCGCCCGGATCTTGCCATCCACAAGTTCACCCGTCTTATTTCAGAAGAAACGGAAATTCCTTTCTACGGCGACGGAAATACAGCCAGAGATTATACTTATATTGATGATATTATTGATGGGATTCTAAAATCGATCCTTTATCTGGAGAACCATTCCGGGGTATATGAAATTCTGAACCTGGGCGAAAACCAGGTAGTCACTTTATCTGAGATGGTGGCCAGCATAGAAAATGCCCTTGGAAAATCTGCCACGAAAAAAATTCTGCCAATGCAGCCGGGAGATGTCACAAAAACCAATGCAGATATATCAAAAGCGAAGACATTAATAGGTTATCAACCGGACACAGACTTCCAAAATGGCATAAAAAAATTTGTGGAATGGTTTTTGAGAAAACGTCATTAAGTAAATTGCTGACATGGCCTGCCATGCAGTTGGTGACAGACATTTACAAGAAAATATTATAAAAAGAATTGAAAATCAAGTATAAAAAAGTTTATTATACAACCTATTTTTATACTTTTGCAAAAAATTAGAAAATTATGTACTGGACATTAGAATTAGCTTCATATCTAAGTGACGCACCTTGGCCAATGACAAAAGCAGAGCTTATTGACTACGCAATCAGAACTGGTGCACCGATGGAAGTAGTGGAAAACCTTCAGGCTATCGAAGACGAAGGAGAGATTTATGAATCTATTGAGGAAGTATGGAGTGACTACCCTACTGATGAGGACTTCCTTTGGAACGAGGACGAATATTAATAAAGCGATAAGCTTTAGGCTGTGTGCTTAGAGCTTTTTTGCCCTTTTTTATATATTAATTTACACGATAAGCGTGTTATTTAAAACGCTTAAAGCATTTTGCATTAAGCATAAAGCAAAAAATTTATGAGTTTTTTAAACAAAGTTCTTAAAGGGTTTTTGGGAGACAAAAAAGCGCAGGACCTAAAAGAAGTAAAAAAAGTTGTAACAAAAATCAAAGCTGTAGAACCAAACATCGGACAATTGTCTGATGATGGTTTGAGACAAAAGACGGCTGAGTTTAAAGAGAATATAAAATCTGCAACCAGCAAGATCACAGCTCAAATAGAACAGATTAAAGAGCAGATAAAAAATTCAACAAACGTTGACGAAAAAGAAGCTCTTTTCTCAAAGATTGAGTCTCTGAAGAAAGAATCCTACGAAATCGAAGAGAAAGTTCTTGTACAAGTTCTTCCTGAAGCCTTTGCATTGATCAAAGAAACAGCAAGAAGATGGGCACAGAACGGAGAAATTCGTGTAACAGCAAGTGACTGGGATAGAGAACTGGCTGCTGCAGGAAAAGATTTTGTTGAGATCCAGGGAGACCAGGCTGTTTGGAAAAACTCATGGGACGCTGCCGGAACTCCTGTAGTTTGGGATATGGTCCACTATGATGTTCAGTTTATCGGAGGTATTATTCTTCACAGTGGTAAAATTGCCGAGATGGCAACCGGTGAAGGTAAAACTTTGGTAGGAACATTACCTATTTATTTAAATTCACTTCCGGAAAGAGGGGTTCACGTTGTAACCGTGAATGACTATCTTGCGAAAAGAGACTCCGCTTGGATGGGTCCTCTTTATCAGTTCCACGGAATGTCTATCGACTGTATCGATAACCACCAGCCGAACTCAGACGGAAGAAGAAAAGCATACAACTCAGATATTACTTACGGTACGAACAACGAATTTGGTTTCGATTATCTGAGAGACAACATGGTGACTTCACCTTCAGAACTGGTACAAAGAGAATTGAACTTTGCGATCGTGGATGAGGTGGATTCTGTATTGGTAGATGATGCAAGAACACCTTTGATCATTTCAGGTCCGGTTCCTCAGGGAGACAGACAGGAATTTGATGTTCTTAAGCCTTCTATCGACAGAATTGTTGAAGTTCAGAAAAAAACGGTTTCTGCAATCTTTAATGAAGCGAAAAAATTAATCGCTGCAGGAAACACTAAGGAAGGAGGATTCAAATTGCTTCAGGCATACAGAGGTCTTCCTAAAAACAGACAATTAATCAAATTCTTATCGGAAAGCGGAAACAGAGCATTGCTTCAGAAAGTGGAAGCACAATACATGCAGGACAACAACCGTGACATGCCGATCGTAGATAAAGATCTTTATTTCGTCATCGAAGAGAAAAACAACCAGGTTGATCTTACAGACAAAGGGGTTGAATATATGTCTCAGGGTAACTCAGATCCTAACTTCTTCGTACTTCCGGACATCGGAACTGAAATCGCTGAAGTAGAGGCTAAGAACTTAACTAAAGAAGAAGAATTCGAAGCTAAAGAAAAACTTTTCGGTGATTTTGCTGAAAAATCTGAAAGAGTTCACACGATGAGCCAGCTATTGAAAGCGTATACATTATTTGAAAAAGATGATGAGTATGTAGTAATTGATGGTGAAGTAAAAATCGTTGACGAGCAGACAGGTCGTATCATGGAAGGAAGACGTTATTCTGACGGTCTTCACCAGGCGATCGAAGCGAAGGAGAATGTAAAAATTGAGGCAGCCACTCAAACTTTTGCAACCATTACGCTTCAGAACTATTTCCGTATGTACAACAAGCTTGCCGGGATGACCGGTACTGCTGAAACAGAAGCGGGGGAGCTTTGGGAGATCTACAAATTAGATGTTGTGGTAATTCCTACCAACCGTCCGATCTTAAGACATGACAGACAGGATTTAGTTTACAAAACTAACAGAGAAAAATACAATGCCGTAATTGAAGAGGTTGAAAAATTAACAGCTGCCGGAAGACCTGTACTTGTAGGTACAACTTCAGTTGAAATTTCTCAATTACTTTCTAAGGCACTTCAATTAAGAAAAATTCCACACCAGGTATTGAACGCGAAACTTCACAAGAAGGAAGCGGAGATTGTTGCCGGAGCAGGTCAGCCAGGAGTTGTAACGATTGCAACCAACATGGCAGGTCGTGGTACCGACATCAAGCTTTCAAAAGCGGTAAAAGATGCCGGAGGATTAGCGATCATCGGTACTGAAAGACACGATTCAAGACGTGTTGACAGACAGTTGAGAGGTAGAGCGGGACGTCAGGGAGATCCGGGAAGTTCTCAGTTCTATGTATCTCTTGAAGACAACCTGATGCGTTTATTCGGTTCTGAAAGAATCGCTAAGATGATGGACAGAATGGGTCATAAAGAAGGTGAAGTTATTCAGCACTCTATGATCAGTAAGTCTATTGAAAGAGCTCAGAAAAAAGTGGAAGAAAATAACTTCGGAACAAGAAAGAGACTTCTTGAGTATGATGACGTAATGAACAAGCAACGTGACGTTATCTATAAGAGAAGAAAGAATGCTCTGTTCGGAGATCACCTGAAGTATGACATCACGAATATGATCTTTGATGTGGCGAACTCTATCGTTGCAAAAGGAAAAGCTACAGGAAATTATAAGGATTTTGAATACGAAATCATTAAAACATTTACGATGGAATCTCCGGTTTCTCAAAATGATTTTAATAACAAAAACGTTCAGGATCTTACCAATATCCTATTCAAAGCAGCTCAGGAGGATTACCAAATGAAGCTGAACCTATTGAAGGAAAAATCATTCCCGATTATTGAGAATGTATACCAGAATCAGGGTTCAATGTTCAAAATGATCCAGGTTCCTTTCACAGACGGTCACAAAACAATGACCATCGTAGCTGACTTAAAAGAAGCATATGATACTCATTGTGAAAGTTTAGTGAATGACTTTGAAAAGAACATCACTCTATCGATTATTGATGAAAACTGGAAACTTCACCTTCGTGAAATGGATGACCTTAGAAGATCATCTCAGGGTGCGGTTTACGAGCAGAAAGATCCGCTTGTTATCTACAAACAGGAATCTTTCCACTTATTCAGTGAAATGATTGATAAACTCAACAAAGAGATTATTTCTTTCTTATATAAAGGAGAAATTCCGGCATAAGAAAAATTTAACAATATTATTGAAAAACCGCTCTGGCATTAGCCGGAGCGGTTTTTTGTTATCTAGTGTATAATAATTTTATGATAAATATCAATTTCATTATTTATTTAGAATAGTTAAAAATAATATATTTGCAAAAAATTTGACTTTCATGAAAAATGTACTGGTCTGTGTCTCAATGTTAGGGTCCCTTCTAACTTTTGCTCAGAAAAAGGATTCTGTAAACACCAAAAACATTGATGAAGTAATACTTATAAACACTTATATTAAAAAGGACAGTGAATCGTCAAATAAAATGCCTCTAAAGGCTATTGAAAATCCACAGGTATACTCAAGTGTAGATAAGAGCATTTTAGAAAATCAGGGAGTCTATACGGTAGATGATGCCTTTAAAAACATTACCGGTTTACAAACCATGTGGACCTCCAATGGTAGAGCCGGAGATGGAGGGGCCTATGTAAGTTTGAGAGGCTTTGTCTCTGCCAATTCTTTAAGAAATGGAGTTTTAGGAGCAGTAACGGGAACAATAGATGCTGTGAATCTTGAAAAAATAGAAGTTTTGAAAGGACCGTCAGGAACTCTATTCGGAAGTTTACTGTCAAGCTATGGTGGGGTGATCAACAGAGTGACCAAAAAACCATATGAAACATTTGGAGGAAATGTCAGTTTCGCTGGCGGTAGTTATGATACATACAGAGCCGCTGTGGACATTAACACTCCCCTTACCCAAGATAAAAAATTATTGTTCCGTCTGAATTCTGCCTATACCAATGAAGGAACTTTCCAGACTGAAGGGTTCAGAAGAAATCTGGCAATCGCACCAAGTTTAAGCTACAAACCAACAGACCGTTTAAGTATTAATCTGGATATGGAACTTTTCCAGATGAAGAATATGGGAGATCAGACCTTTTTCTTCTACTCCGGTGACTATCTTCAGAAAGTAAATAATATCAAGGATCTCAACCTGGATTATAAAAATTCATATTTAGGAAAAGATCTTACCAATACAGGAAGAAGCATCAATTTCTTCGGACAGGTCAATTATAAGATTTCAAATTCGATTACTTCTTCTACCAATTTCAGTACATCATCCAGCTATTCTGACGGATTTATGCCTTATTTCTATTTTATGGGAGACAGCACAGACAGAATGTACAGAAGTGATCAGTCTACGAGAGACAGCAGAAAAAGATCTCTTAATTTTCAACAGAATTTCAATGGAGATTTCCGTATCGGAAACTTAAGAAACAGAGTCGTTTTAGGCTTTGATTATTTAAGAGTAAACAATAATCAGAATTTTTATGATGTAAATGGATTTGATAGAGATGCGCAGGGAAATTCAATTCCTGTTCCTTTACATCAGCCAGGTTTTGATTATACTCATTTTAATGGCTCTTCTCTACAGGCACAATACAATGCCATGGCAGGAAATGAAAACCCATATCTGATCAAAGGAATCCAGGAAAACTATGCCGTCTATATTTCAAATGTTTTAAATATAACGTCTAATCTTAATGTATTAATGGCATTAAGGGTAGATAACTTCACCAATAAACCGGGTATTACCGGTGCCGCGAACTCTGAAGAAAAGAAAAAATTAAACCAAACTTTCTTTTCTCCAAAACTAGGTGTAGTCTATGAGTTGATAAAAGATAAAGTTTCGGTTTTTGGAAATTACCAGAACAGCTTCAAAAATCTTGATTATTATGTGGATGCCTCCGGAAATACGAGAACACCTCTGCCAGAGCAGGCCAATCAGTTGGAAGGAGGGGTTAAAACCAATTTATTCAACGGAAAAGTATCTTCCACATTCAGTTATTACAATATTCAGGTAAAAGATGTATTAAGAAGTGCCTTTGTTGCAAATAATCCCCGTGCTCAGGTGCAGGATGGAACGATTGTAAGCAGAGGTGTGGAGCTTGAAGTGAACGCTTATCTGTTAAAAGGATTTACAGCCATTGCCGGTTTCAGCTACAATGATTCAAAATATACTAAAGCTGATCCGTCGGTACTGGATAGAAGACCCAATACCTCAGGATCATCTTATCTGGCTAATGTATATGCAAGCTATCAGTTCTTAGATGGAAGCCTTAAAGGATTGGGATTTGGTGTAGGCGGAAACTATGCCAGCGAAAATAAAATTTACAATTCCGCAGACGGAGTGTTTTCATTACCATCTTATATTGTCTTGAATGCAAGTGCTTATTATGATGCCAGAAAATTCAGAATTGGAGTGAAAGTAGACAACTTTACCAACCAGCATTACTGGATTGGGTATACCACAGCCAATCCACAGAGGCTAATCAATGCTGTAGGAACACTTACTTATAAATTCTAAACTGTTAAAATAAATTACTCCCCCCTTATAAAACAATGAAAAGACTGACGATAGGTGCTGCATTATTGACTTCAATGTTCACTTTTGCACAAGAGAAAAAAGACACGATTAAATCTAATGATATTGAAGAAGTTATCGTTAACGGAAGGTATTATAAGAAATATGTAGAAAAGCAGGGTTCATCTTCTCTTCGTCTGGATGAAGCCCTTATCAAAATTCCTCAGAACATCTCTATCATTACCAATAAAGCTTTAGAAGATCAGCAGGTAACGACTTTAAGTGATGGTGTTTTAAGAAACGTTGCCGGAGCTCAAAGACTTGAGCACTGGGGAGATATGTACACAAGGGTTAATATGAGAGGGGCCAGAGCCGCTGCTTTCATGAACGGAGTAAACGTAACCTCAACCTGGGGACCTTTAAGTGAAGATATGAGCTACGTGGATCATATTGAATTCATCAAAGGGCCATCCGGATTCTTAATGTCGAATGGTGAACCAAGCGGAATTTATAATATTGTCACGAAAAAGCCAACCGGACACAGTTTCAACGGAACAGCGAGGGTAACACTCGGAAGTTTCAATATGTATAGAGGAGAAACTGATATTGATACGAAAATTACTGATAAGGTAGCTTTCAGACTCAATTTAATGGCACAAAACAAAAACAGTTTCAGAGATTACGAATTCAATGACAGATACATCATCAATCCGTCAATCAAAGTAGACCTTAGTGACAAAACTACTCTGACCGCCGAATATATTTACCAAAAGGCAAAAATGTCTGAAGTAGGATCTGCCTATGTATTCAGTTTTCAGGGGTACAGAGCAAAACCTGTAAACTACACGATTACAGATCCCGGTCTCGATCCTACAAAAGTTGATAACAATACCATCAATGTTAATTTACAGCATAAATTTAATGAAAACTGGAAATTAACCTCTCAATTGACCTATGTGAATGAGTATACTATGGGAAGCGACATCTGGCCAAGTATGTTCGAAGGAAACCATATGATCCGACGTTTAAATTATTGGGAAGCAGACAACACCATGAAATTCGGTCAGGTCTTCTTAAACGGTCTTGTAAAAACCGGGCCTGTTTCGCACAAAATTCTGGCAGGTCTTGACCTTGGAAGTAAAAAGTATATGGCAGACTGGTCTCAAGGCTATAATATGGATAAATATAATGCCAACGGAGATTTTGATGCGGTCAATAATAATGTAGCGGACCATAGTTATTGGTATAATACGGACACCAACAATTATGACATTAATGGAGAAGGTGGTTATTTTGGACCAAACAATACAGCTGCTTATAAACCATTCAACAAATCTACTCCTCTTTCTGTAAGAGCAGGCGCAGGAAGCACTATTGACCAGAGATATACAGGTTTATATTTACAGGATGAACTAGGCTTCTTCAACGATGCGTTAAGACTTACATTAGCAGCACGTTATACGAACGTAAAGGAGGTCAATTACGGAACAAAATCTGAAGCTAATAGAATCACGCCCCGTATTGGACTTAGCTATTCTATAGATGAAAATATGTCTGCATATGCATTATATGATCAGTCATTTGTACCTCAAGCAGGTTTATTCAGAGACGGGACAACAGCAACACCGCTAACAGGAAATAATATTGAAGTAGGATTTAAGAAAGACTGGTTTGCAGGAAAATGGAACACTACCCTTTCAATATATAATATTAATAAGAATAATGAGATTACCGGAGATCCGGATCTTACCGATAACCCTAATGGAAAATACTCTATCCTCCTTGGTAAAACAAGAGTACAGGGAGTAGAATTTGACCTGAAAGGAGAAATTGTAAAAGGCTTCAACGCTATTTTCAATTATGCCTTTACAGAAAATAAGTTTACTGAAACAACTGCTGTAAGCAAAAAAGGAGACCGTGTTCCCGGATATGCAAAACACACTGCAAACGGTTGGCTAAACTATACGTTCAGCAATAATGTTCTTGAAGGTTTCGGGCTAAGCTTTGGAGGAACTTATATGGCAGACAGAAGCAGCTGGGGCTGGGGAAGTATAAACACTCAGCAGATGGCTGATTATGTAAAATTTGATGCAGGAGCCTCGTGGGAAAATTCAAAATTCAGAGTAAACTTTAATGTATTCAATATCTTCAACAGATATTTATATTCCGGAGCACCATATGCCGGGTACTATTATTATCAGGCAGATGCGCCAAGAAACTTCAGAATTTCAATCGGATATAAATTTTAAAAAATAAAGGTTAGCCCTTCAGGGGTTAACTTTTTGCTATGAAAAAAAAGCATCATCATCAAAAGAAAGTTTCTCCAACGAAGAAATGGTCTGCCAAACTGCATTTGTGGTTTGGCTTATCCGTTGGCCTTATTGTTTTCATCGTCTCTCTTACAGGGACTTTATATGTTTTTAAGGATGATGTTCAGAACAGCCTCCGTAAAGAAGCGATCTATGTAAAAAAGGAAGATCCCAATAAAAAACCACTCCCCATCCATCTTCTTCGTGAAAAAGTCACTTTAGAACTGAATGAAAAATATCCGCTGAGTTCGGTTGAAATTCCTTTGGACAAAACCAAATCCTACCGTTTTCTGTATTATGAAAAAAATAAAAAGGGTTGGAATTATTTTCAGGAAGTGCTTATCAACAAGCAGGTCTACGTCAATCAGTATACCGGAGGAATCCTGGCTGTGTACAATGAGAAGTATGATTTTTTCAATATTTTAAAGTACATCCATTGGGGGCTGCTGTTAAACTCTGACTGGGGAAAATATGTAGTGGGAATTCCTACAGTGCTTTTCATATTCATGCTGATTACAGGAATTATCCTATGGTGGCCGAAAAATAAGAACGCCCGAAAAGGCCGTTTCTGGTTCAGCTGGAAAAATGTAAAAACCTGGAAGCGTAAAAACTACGATCTTCATAATATACTCGGGTTTTATGCTTCATTCATTGCATTATTGCTGAGTATCACCGGGATTTATTTTGCCTATCCCTATGTAAAAAATACGTTTAATCTCGCCTTATCGGGTTCGATGGATCTTCCAAAGGAAAAAGAGATCAAATCTCCGGATTCATTAATGGTAAAGAATGAAGCTGTTTTCGATATAGCTGCCGCACAGACTGAGAAACTATATGCCGGCTCCTCCAGCTTCAGGATCTCTTTGAATGGAAAAAATAAAAAAGGAAAAGATCTTAAAAACCTTCCGGTAACCATTTACGGACAGGAAGGAAGATTCAGCGAGAGAAATCTTTTAACTTTTGATAAATACTCAGGAAAACTACTTGCCAATAAACCTCATCAAAAACTGAATAACGCTGAAAAATATGCCAATGCCAATTATGATATTCATACAGGTTCCTACTTCGGGCTGTTTGGAAAAATCATATGGTTCATTGCCGGCCTCATCTGTACATCACTCCCGGTAACCGGATTTTTGGTCTGGTGGGGAAAAAGAAAAAAACAAGGAAAGAAAATATAATGAAAAAAGCGCTTTTATCAGCTGCCTGCCTGGGAACCACTGTCGTTTTTGCCCAGGTGAAAGATACTTTACAAACCAAAACGGTTGAGGAAGTCGTGATGACTGCTTCCAGAAAAAGAGAAAGTATCAAAGAGGTCCCAAGTTCTATTACCATTGTAGGGGAAAAGCAGATCCAGTCTCAGTTGACGGTCAATTCTGATATTACCAGTATCCTGCAGTATACCGTTCCCAGTTTAGGAACCAATTCAGGACAGACTTCCAATACGGGACAGACCTTGAGGGGACGTCAGGTACTTGTACTGATTGATGGAATTCCACAGTCTACTCCACTTCGTAACGGAGCAAGAGATCTAAGGGTTATTGACCCGTCCGCCATTGAAAGAGTTGAAGTGATCAAAGGTGCTTCTGCTATTTATGGAAATGGTGCAGATGGTGGAATCATCAACTATATTACGAAAAGAAATAAAACCGATAAACCGATTTCCGGAATCTCACAGATTGGTCTTACAGGTCAGCCTTATGGCGGAACCTTAGGCGTAAGAGCGAGCCAGCTTTTATCAGGAAAGATTAAAAAGTTTGATTATACCCTCTCATTGGCCTACGAAAGAACCGGCTATATGAAAGATGCAGACGGTATTCTGCTGAGCCCTACCTACAGCACCGCCAAGATGGATAATTACAACGGAATGCTGAAATTGGGATATGACATCAATGAGAACCAGAGAGTCGAAGCCTCTTATATCGGATATTCTTCAAGATCAGACCTTAATGTAGGATTAAGTACCGGAAAATATGGAATAAAGCCTACTATTGGCGAGGGAATAGGTAAAAGCCTGGAAACCACTCCACAGGGAACTCCAAAAAATCATAATATCCGGGTAAGCTATGACAATAAGAACCTGTTTGCAGGCACTTCTTTGAATATCAATCTTTATTATCAGGATTTCAAAACGGTTTATGGATACAGTGATACCTTTTTTAATGGCGGGCAGTCCAATGTTCTTTCTAAAAAAGCGGGTGCCAGATTCAATTTTGACACCCAATTATGGAATTCAGCCAACTCACAGGGAGAAATCATCTACGGAGCTGATATTCTGAACGATAAAACCGTACAGAAACTGGAAGACGGCCGATTCTGGACACCTAATATGAGCATGACCAATATGGCCCCTTTTGTATTGGCAAAAATTGACCTGTTCAAAAAGCTGACCATCAAAGGAGGACTTCGCTATGAAAACATCAAAGTAAATGTAGACGACTTCAATACCCTTTCTGTTGTGAAAAGTGACGGAACCTTTACGAAAAGTATTCCGGTAGAAGGCGGAAAGCTAAATTATAATGCCCTTGTAGGAAATATCGGAATCCGTTATAACATTGAACCCTATATTAATCTTTTTGCAAGCTTTTCACAGGCCTACTCTATCAATGAGCTGGGGAGAATTTTAAGAACCTCAACTTCCGAAACCATAAAGAGCCTTGAAACCAAACCTATTATTGTTAACAATTATGAATTGGGAGCTACCGGACAACTTTCAAGCTGGCTGAATTATGAACTGACGTCTTATGTAAGTACATCTAAACTGGGAGCATCATTTGTACAGAGCCCGGACAGAGCATTAATGATCCAGAGAGCACCTGAAATTGTCTATGGTATAGAAGGGTTTCTTCATTTCACTCCTGTAAAATGGATTCAGTTTGGCGGAAGTTATAGCTGGATGGAGGGGATTACCTCATCAAAAGATGATGGCAATTATTCTTCCAAGATCAATAACAGCAGAATTTCAGCTCCAAAAGTACTGGCCTACATTCAGGGAAAACCTATTCCGGCCTTATCAATCGGGCTGGATATGCTTCATTCTTTCCAGCAAAACAGATTCGAGCCCAATGCAAAAGGTCTCTATGCCTATGGAGAAGGATACGTTCCGGACTACACGGTTTTCAACTTTAAATCGAGCTACGAAATCAACCATAACTGGAAGGTATCACTGGGGGTTGAAAATGTTTTCAACAGACTTTATCAGCCATCAATTGCCTGGTGGTCAGCAAGAGACGCTGATTACATCAATGCTTTGGGAGCAAGAGGAACCTTGATACTGGAATATAAATTTTAATTAATCTAAATAAAAAGTAAAGCCTATCTTTGTGCTACTTTCAATTTTGACATGACGAAAAAGCATCATCATAAAAAGAAACCGGGATTTTTTAAAAAATGGTCTGCCAAACTGCATTTGTGGTTTGGTCTTGGAATCGGATTCCTTATCTTCATCATTTCCATCACCGGAGCACTCTATGTCTTTAAAGATGAAATAGAGAATGTTACCCGTAAAGATGTCATGTACCATCATGAGGAGAATATCGATCAGAAACAGGTACTTCCTATCAGAGTCATGGAGAAGGCCGTTGCTGAACAGGTAAAGGAAAAATATCCGATCCACTGGGTCAATATTCCTATTGATAAGAAAATGTCTTATATGTTCTTCTGGTACGAGCATAATACGAAAGGCTGGAATTATTTTGATGAATTTCCTATCTATAAGCAAGCCTATGTAAATCCTTATACCGGAAAGGTTTTAAGAGTTTATGATGAAAAGAACGGCTTTTTCAATATTGTAAAGATGATCCACTGGAGTTTCCTTCTGAAACAGGATTGGGGAACTTATGTGGTGGGAATACCGGTGATCATTTTTGTGATCATGCTGATTACAGGAATTGTGTTATGGTGGCCGAAAAACAAAGCAGCCAGGAAACAGCGTTTTGCCTTCAAATGGAAAAATATCAAAAGCTGGAAAAGAAAGAACTATGATCTTCATAACGTCTTAGGCTTTTATGCTTCCATCTTTGCTTTGATTTTTTCTATCACAGGACTTTTCTATGCATTCTTTGTGGTACAGGCAATGATCTATGTGATCTTCTCAGGCGGGGAAACCAAATACCCGGACTTTTCTCATATCAAAACAAAAGCTCCTATTGAGCTGAGAACAGAAGGAACACTGGACAAAATCATCAATACGGTAAAACAAAAATATCCGGACTCTTACGGTTTTGCCATAGACCTGGGACACGAGCATATGGATGATCATGAACATCCCAACTTTGAAGTCTATGTAAAGCACCTTACCTATTCGTATCACAAAAGCAGCAGCCTTATTTTTGATGAAAATTCAGGAGAACTGCTTCATACCCATGATCCTAAAGACAAAAATTTCGGAGAGAAAGTAGTGAATGCCAATTACGATATTCACGTAGGAGCCATTTTAGGCCTTCCAACCAAGATCATCGCTTTCATCGTAAGCCTTATCTGTGCTTCTCTTCCGGTAACCGGATTTATGATCTGGTGGGGACGAAGAAAGAAAAAACCGGTAAAAACTGCTTAAAAGTTTAAATAAAACTCAGTTAATAATCTATTAATACAATCTTTTTTATAATTTTAGACCTTAGAATTTAATAATAGAATGTCATTAATAGATTTATCAAAACAAGTTGCCCTTGGAATTGACATCGGCGGAACCAATACCAAGTTCGGAATCGTAAACCACCGGGGAGAAGTTCTGGATAAAGGAAATCTGAGAACCGATGCCTATGACAAAGTAGAAGATTTTATCGATGCTTTATATGAGAATGTATATCCTTTGATGGAAAAACATGGGACTGAAAAGCACTTCGACGGAATTGGAGTAGGAGCTCCCAACGCCAACTACTACAAAGGAACCATAGAACTGGCTCCTAACCTGCCATGGAAAGGGGTAATTCCTTTTGCAGAACTGATGACGGCAAAATTCAATCTGCCTTGTACAGTAACCAACGATGCGAATGCTGCAGCTTTGGGAGAAATGCTTTTCGGTGCCGCAAGAGGAATGAAAGACTTCATCATGATCACTCTGGGAACAGGAGTAGGCAGCGGAATCATCGCCAACGGAAACTTAATCTATGGGCATGACGGTTTTGCCGGAGAGCTTGGCCATACAATTGTAAAACCAGGCGGAAGAAAGCACTGGAGCACAGGTTCTGAAGGAAGCCTTGAAGCCTATGCCTCTGCAACAGGGATTACGATCACTGCCAAGAAAATGAGAGCCGAATTCCCGGAATCTATGCTGAACCAATATCCGGAAGACGAAATCAATTCTAAGACCGTATATGAATGTGCCATGAAAGATGATCCTATTGCCAAAGAGGTTTTCAGATATACAGGACAAAAACTGGGTGAGGCGTTGGCCAACTTCGTGATGTTCTCTTCACCGGAAGCAATTCTTTTATTCGGTGGCGTGATCAAAGCAGGAGATTTTATCTTAAAGCCGGCTAAACTTCATATGGAGAGAAACCTTCTTCCCATCTTCAGAAATAAAGTAAAACTGGTATTCAGTGAACTGAACGAAGCAGATGCTGCCATTTTGGGGGCAAGTGCTTTGGTTTGGGAAAAATAACTGATTACAGACAATAACATATAAAAGCTATCTCATTTTGGGATAGCTTTTTCTTTTGGCTACAAATAAGCTATGTCATTACTTTTCTACCACATAGCGACATAGAATATAGCAGTAAAAAATGTAAATTATTGCTAAAAACATTTGATTTTCTTGCGCCTTAAAAACATCATCATCATGATATTCTTTGCGCCTTTGCGTTTTCCAACAAATAATATGCTTGTTGGAAAACGCTAAGGCGCAAGGTTGATTTTCTTTCTAAGCGTTTTAAGGCGCAAGGATTTTATCTCCGATAAAATTGAATGCAGCTTATTTTATCTTTCTGATTTTAGACAATGGAGAAATCTGTTCGATTTGCCTTACCTACGAGAAGAAATATCATCGCCAAGAATGTATTAATAAAAATAAATTCGTGCATTCGTGGCAAAAAAAAGAATCCCAAACAAGCACTTATTATCAGTATTATCTATGAAAACAATTCACTGAGTTCGTACCGGAATCTATGAAGTTTTTCTTACTTTTGATTGACTTTTTCTAAAGCTATCGAGACAAAGAAAAGTACAATACAACAATATAATTACCCAAAAATGGACAACAATAATTTAGAACAGATTACTTTCGGAGGTGGATGTTTCTGGTGTGTAGAAAGCTGTTTCAATTTGCTGAAAGGCGTTCAGTCTGCCATCTCAGGATATTCAGGCGGGCACAAAGATAATCCGACCTATCAGGAAGTCTGCACCGGAGAAACCGGACATGCAGAAGTAGTACAGATCACTTATGATCCGGCCATTATTTCCTATGAGCAACTGATGGATGTATTTTTCTTCCTGCACGACCCTACTCAACTGAACAGACAGGGCAACGACATCGGAACTCAATACCGCTCCGTTATTTACTATAAAGATGATGCTGAAAAAGCAAAAGCTGGAGAAGCGATCAGAGTATCTCAGGCGTCAGGAAGATGGACAGGAACTTATGTGACAGAATTAACAAAATTCGACAAGTTCTGGCCCGCTGAACAATATCATCAGGGATATTACAACGAGAACCCTACACAGCCTTATTGTAGCGCTGTAGTGGGCCCTAAAATCCAGAAGTTTAAAAAACACTTCGGAGAACTGGGAATGCTGAATGCGGAATAATATAGAGCGGAGAGAAATCTTCGCTTTTTTTGTGAATTCAATTGAGAGCAATTGAAAACTTTACCGCTACTCTTCCACTTCTACTGAGTCTTTCTGTTTTCCAGCATATTTATAGATAATAAGTGAGGTTGCTTTCCTCAATTCTTTCCCATTATCAGGATCAACTCCATCATCCGTAAAGAATTCCACTTCATTATTATATTTTGAGTACCAAACCTTTCCAAGAGCATTCACATCTGTCAATGTATCTTTTCTCATAATCCTTCTAAAGTGTTTCAGTTTATGAGAATCCATAGCAACAATGTTAATTCCAGGGCTTATATAAATGCTGTCTGTTCCTATATACTGTTCTCCATCCCAATACATATATTTCTTCTCTACTATCGGCTTCATAAATGACATGAAACCTAAAGATTGAGAATAAGTACTATTCTCCTTCTTAGTTCCGGAAAAAAGAACATTTCCTGTAACGAGACATAAGAGAAAACTTATTTCTAAAATACCCAGTCCATTCTGTTTGATAAAATCCGGTACTTTAAAATGTTGCTCGTTAGTAATATTGATATTTAACTTCGAAAACTTTTCAGATAAAGATTCTTCATCCTCATCCACCGTTATCTTAATGGTAGTTTTATTGGCATCCTCTTCCTGTTTGACAAAAGTCCTGGAAAAGTCAGTAAAATCTTTGTAACCTATATATTGACTCATTTTATCCAATTTATCAGACTTAATATCAATATCACCTGCTCCTTTAATAAAAGAATCATAGTATCTGGTAAATGTCTTATCATTAATCTCAAAACCTATGTCTTCCTTAAAATAAAGCCATAAATAAGTTGCAAGTCCATTTTTTGTGTCTCTTCCAGATTCTTCCTCTGCCTTCTTGAACACTTCATGAATTAGTAGTTTTTTCTTGGACATATATAGTTTTTTCTGTCATTACAAAATAGGTGATTATCAATCATTCCACATTACGGATTCCCATAAGATCTCCGCAGTCCATTTCGTGTCCATCGATGTCCAGAACGTGTCTAACACCTGCGTCATGTTTTGTCGCATCTTTGCTTCAGAAATCAGTGAAAAACAAAACATTATAAAAACAAATTTACAAAACTGATTTCAAAAATCACCAGATAAAGCGGAGGAAAACTCCGGACTGGGAAGCAGATGTTTCTCCTCCGTTTTTGATGGTTCACTTCCCAAAAATTTAGAAGCGCTTCAAATTTTTTAATCGTGTAGCTCTACCTGTGATCGGTTTCACTGGCAACTACAGAAATGCCCAAATTTTAAATTTTTACGGAAATGATACAGTTCTTTCTAATGCTATTCGGTTTAGCATTTTCAAATAATAACGCAAACGCAGTGACAACTCATGATAATAACCCGACAACAATAACAATGCAAAATGGAGCATCAGAATCGGGTGGAGCATCAGAAGAGGATACGAGTGGAGAAACAACACAACTTCCTCCAAAGAAATAAGATAGTTGATTATCAATCATAATAAAAAAAGTCATTTCAAAATTTTTGAGATGGCTTTTTTATTCCATTCCATATTCTTAAGAATGGTTTTCAGATGAAGAATTTCATTCTCTTTCTTAATATTGTCACACAAATTTTTCTATTCTTTAAAAACTTTCCTATTTTTATGAAAACTGATTTTTTGTGAAAACTGTAATTTCAATTTTCTTTTCATTTTTAGTACTGTATTCCTGTACTAAAAAAGAGCTTATTTCAGATCCGACAACATTCAATCCAGATTATGAGAAGGCTTATACATTTGATACGTTAAAGGTATATGATAGCGCTTATACATATTATGACAAAGCACAAGAGGTTTTTAAACAAAATAAGAACAGCTTTGGATTAGCTAAATGCCTTTTAGCTATGGCTAAAATAGCAGAAAAAAAAGGAAACAATTACAAAAGCCAAAGTTTATCTTTTCAGGCAATTAAATATTTTAATATTCGTGATACTGCACAGTACTACCATATAAGCGACAATTATAATAGTTTAGGAATCTCTAGCCAGAATCTAAACAAAAATAATGAAGCCAGAAAGTTTTATGATTCCGCAGCCAAATATGCAACAGACGATCTCTCAAAATTTACATTCCTAAAAAATAAAGGCATCGTTTACAAAACAGAAAAAAATTATCTTAAAGCCATTGAAATTTACCAGCGTATACTCCCAAAGATCAAAAACGACAAGCTATTATATGCAAGACTCTTATCTAACTTAGCTTATATAAAATGGCTTAATAATTCTCATTATTATGCTGAGCCTGATCTATTAAAGTCTCTTGAAATTGAAACTAATATTGGCGACTTAGAAGGACAAAATGCTTCTTATTCCCATTTATCCGATTATTATAAAGATAAAGATCCAGACAAATCACTTTTTCATGCAAAAATGATGTACAAAGCTGCTTCCACCATCAAAAACCCTTATGACCAATTAGAAGCATTACAAAAACTAGCTATTTTAGACCCTAAAAACTATACTCATAACTTTAATAAGTATGTTTCATTAAATGATAGTCTCCAAACCATTAGAAATAATGACAATGATAAATTTGCGTCCGTCATCTACAAAGTAGAGGAAAGTAAAGCGGAAAATCAAAAATTAAAAATACAAAACACTGAAAGTGAAAATCAACGATTATGGCTTTCTTTACTTACGGGGCTCCTTATTGCGACTATCATTGTAATTCTCACCTTGTATAAAAAAAGACAAACAAGGCTTAAGCAAGAAAATGAGCTAAAAATACAGGAAAATAAGCTCAAGCTCTCCAAAAAAGTTCACGACGTTGTAGCCAATGGGATCTACCAGGTGATGACCAAAATTGAAAATCAGGAGAACTTTGATAAAGAAGAAGCGCTGGACGAACTGGAGTTTGTCTACGAAAAATCCAGAGACATCTCTTATGAAAAACCTGATCCTAAAGATAGTATTGAGTTTGACAAAAAAATATCCGGACTTATTGCTTCTTTTAATAACGACTATATAAAAACATATCTTGCAGGAAATGATCATAATGTATGGAACGGAGTAAATGACTCTGTCCAAAACGAAATTTATCAGGTGATCCGTGAGCTTTTGGTAAATATGAAAAAACATAGCCAGGCTAGTCTCGTAGCTTTTAAGTTTGAGAGAAAGGATAATCTGATACATATTCAGTATACCGATAACGGAATTGGTATTCAGGATGAAATATCTTACAACAATGGGCTAAGAAATACGGTTTCCCGTATGGAAACCATTCACGGACAAATTATTTTTGATACCCAAACCGAAAAAGGGCTGAAAGTTTATATTTCATTCCCAGCTCCTTAAAAAAGAAAAAAAATGTTTAAAAAAATTTTAATAGCCGAAGACCACGAAAGCAGCAGTATTTCTGTACAAAAAACATTAGAAGATCTCAATATATCCCATGCAGACTATGTTTATTACTGCGATGATGCCTTAGCCAAAATTCAGAAATCCATTCGTGAGAATGATCATTATGATCTTTTAATTACCGATCTTTCTTTTGAAGAAGATCACCATGAGCAGAAAATTAAAGACGGGAAGACATTGATTCAGGCTATTAAGGAAGTACAGCCTGCACTTAAAACCATAGTTTTCTCTTCTGAGCACAGATCCGGAGTGATAGATTCTCTTTTTAAAGAATATGAAATCAATGGCTTTGTACGCAAGGCAAGACACGATTCCAAAGAATTGAAAAAAGCCATCGCATCAGTTTACGATAACAAAAACTACCTGTCTCTCGATCTGAAACAGGATGTAAAACAGTTGAATAGCTATGAATTTACAGACTATGATATTACCTTGATCTCCCTTCTGGCCCAGGGTGTTCTTCAAAAAAACATTCCAGTCTATCTACAAAACAATAATATCAGACCCAACAGTTTAAGCAGTGTAGAAAAGAGACTGAACAGTATGAAAGAAGATCTTCAGATCACCAGCAACGAACAGCTTATTGCTTTTTGTAAAGATTTGGGGATTATTTAGCCTTTTCAAAAGATATTTGTATATTTTTGTTTAAAGATATACAGCATACGTACTCTTAAAAAACACATATCTTTTAACCATGGCTAAAATACTCTTTCAAAATGAAGATGCCCATTTACATTTTGAGAAAAAACAAGAAAATACGGTCAATACTTCCGGATTCCTGAGCGAGCGCGACTATATTAAAAAACGTTCCGAAGGCTATATGAACCTCATCAAAAACCTGGATACCGATATGCTTTCGGAAACCAAAGGAAAAGATGAATTCATAAAAAAACTTCAGGAAGAATTTGGTACCGCCGAAGTGACACAACTTCCTATCGGAATTTTATCCAAATGTTTTCTGGGTCACCCGCACGATGTACATACACTCGATCTGACCGGGGGAACCATCCTTAAACATTATGTAAAAGGTGAACCTCTACCTCCTGATTTTGAGAAAGCCAGAGTGCCTGCGCTTCACAATGCCTATGCATTTATAGAAGTATACAAAGATAAGTTTATCATCGTGCACTATGATGGTACGGTTACTTTAATTGGAAAAATTCTGGATTCAATTGCTAATTTTTTCGGAGACAAAAAAGAAGAAAATCTATAAAAACACGAAGGAATGTCACAGGACGATTTTTTACTCAATAATAATATTAGAGGGATTAACCATAATCTTGATCAGCTCAATAACAATGTCAATACACTTCATTCCAGATTAGGAAATATCAATTCTGAAATAGGAGACATCAATGATAAACAGGAAGTCCTGGACGGTAAAATGAGTACCCTTTCCGGGATCATCGATGATTTTATCAAAGTAGATAATGAAAAGAAGGAACTTCAACTTGCAGAGACCAGACAAGGAAATCTAAAACAGGATCTTCATCACAAATTCGGCTATTACGCAGAAATCCGCAGAATGGTTTTAGGAGTTTTGCAAGCCGTAGACAGTGGTATTGTAAGCAACGATGTCTTACAGAATGCCGTGGAAACTCTCATGGTCAAAACCCCGGATTACTGGCTTGCTCCTGCCCTGGTGGCCCTTGTAGCATGGGTACGAGATGATCAGGAAGACACAGAAAAGGCACTCAATGAAGCGTTAAGAAGGGATGATTACAAGACTACCTTATTCTTTATGCTCCTTATGCGGAGACTCGGCAGAAATGAAGCCTGTCATCAGTGGGTACAAAGGTATCTGCTGCATCAGGATCCCTATCATCTTGACCGGGAATTTGTAATGGTGCTTGAAGCCGCGGCTACCGGATCATTTCCTCCGGCATCGCGGGAACTTATTTTGTCTACCGTAGCTCAATGGACTGATCAGCTTACCCAGACCGATCAATACATCAACCAGCAGAAAAATGAATGGCTTAGATTCTTTCAATATAAAGGAGAATTAAGTGACCAGCAATATCCACTGCTGGAAAAATATTGTACCAATTGGGAAGCCCTTAAAGCTTCCATGAGGAAAGTAAGACTGCACCAGTTTTTGCTTCCCTATTTTAAAAAAATATTGAATTCTCCTGTAGATTATTCAAAGACATCAAAAAATCAGCTGGACGAAATTCTGTCATTGCTGATCACCAATTTTGATGATGAAGAACTGGAATTGCAGAAGCAAATAAAGCTTAATCAGCAGATTGTCAACAAAAAAGAAAATAAAAAATCCACAGACCCTTCATATGCATCACAGGAGAAAGCATTTGATGAAAAAACAGACATCCTTCAGATGCTTACCAATGCAGCATTTGTTCCCGAGCTTACAGGAGCTTCCCATGCCACACAGTCTTTGGCTGTTGCGATAAGCAGCCCCTGGATTTCAGAAGCTCACGATACTTATACGGCAGAATACAGGATGAATACGGTGGATACCGAATTGGATATTGAAAAATATAAAACTTCATCATCAGATGGCTCTAACGAAGCGGAACAGCTCAAAAAGCATAATGAATATTGGGATAATCTTTTGAATGAGGCTTTGAAAAAAAAAGGTTCTGTAGGTTGTGCGATAACAACAGGGCTATTTTTTTATGGGCTTGCAGGATTGATCTATAAGTACAGACCGGGTTTTGAAACAACCAGTTATGTGATGTTGGGTATTGGTACTTTCATTATTCTGATATTGTATTGGAACGCAAGTTATAATAAGGAAAAAGCCAAAAATAAAAATAAAGAAGACCGTATCAAATCACAGGAAGTTATCAGAGGCTGTCTTGCAGAGCTTGTAGATTTCAAAGCGGAATACAATAAAGAAGATGCAAAGGCGGAAGAAGTAAGAGCCTTGCTGAGGTCTGTCTCTGCGGAAGAACTTCTGGGGAATTCAAGAGATACAAAAGCCATGTTATAATCTTACAACACCAAAGAAAATGAATAACGACCAAGAAAATAATACTGAAAATAAACAGGAGATAAAAAACGAGACTTCATCGTCTGAAAATACTTCCAAAAAGAAAGAAAATGCCAAGTTTCCCGATTGGGACATTCTTCCTCCCAACCGAATCATTAATCCAAGAATAAAAAACAACTCATGAAGCCGCCTGTAACCTATGCGGAATGGGTAGATGTATTCGACCGCTTCGGAAAAGGAGAAGATGTATCTGAAGAAATGAACTCCGGTCATTTCGAAATGGATGCCGGCACTGCACAGCGCTTTTTTGCAAGAGCTGAAGAAGCCTATAAAGCCAGAAAAAAGATGTGGCTGGATCAGTACCAGAGAAACTTTAAACTTCAGGATATTAAAACCATCGAAGAACTTGAATTTGTTCTTCAAAATAACAAAAAAACATTATCTGTCTTATCCAGATTTATCCATTCCAAGGGACTTCCTAAAGAATTGAAAGATCCTTTTCAAAAAGATTTCACAGCATTTGTAAGTGAATTTAAGAAAAATCTGAAAGACAATACCGGGAAAGACAACCGGGAAAGAGAAAAAATGCTGATGGTGATCAACAATTTCAGTATAAGCGAATTTTCACAGGATCAATCTGCGGGGGAAGCTCAGCCTCCCTCTGCCGGAAGAAAAATTATTTTTTAATTATGGCCAACAAAGAAGAATTTAAAACCTCCTTATCCAGAATGTTTCGGGCAAGGATTCCTTTTATCTCGATACGAAGCATAGAAAGAGCAAGAGTTTTAGAAATCATACAGCAATTGTCAGAGGAAATCAATATTCCTATTTACATTCATAGTCTTTCTCATGGGATGCTGGATATTAAAACTAAAAAAGCAGTTAACGATGACCGTTCCGTAGCCGGAGGTATTGACTTTGCTGTTCAGAATATCTCTCAGAGGCAAAATCTGACCTTCATTTTTACAGAGGTAAGCGATATTGAAGATGACAATATTGTTTCCCGGCACATTTACGACTGTGTCGTTCAGGCCATAGAAAAAGGAGGAAGTATTTGCATCATTTCCACCAAAAGCGTGTGGTCACAGCTTCAGCGTCTTGGGATGACCCTTACTTTAGATCCGCCTAACGAAGAAGAAATGCTTTCCATTGTCAAAGACTGTGTAATTCCTTACAAAGGCTCCATTCCTATTGACTGGGAAGACAGTGATTTTAAAATGGCGGCTACTATTTTAGCCAATATGACCAAAATAGAAGCCGAAAACGTACTGGCAACCCAGATGGCCAAAGGTTCTCTTACCAAAGACGACATCAAGAGCCTTAGTATGGAAAAAGATAAACTGTTCAGTGATATTTCCGGTCTTGAAAAGGTAAAAGTAGATCCGTCAGCCATCTCTGTGGGAGGGCTAAGCGGCTTACACCAATGGCTGGATAACCAGAGACAACTCTTAACAGCTGATTTAAAAACCAGAAAACTGCGCCCACCAAGAGGGGTTTTATTAGTAGGAGTTCCCGGATGCGGAAAATCCTTATCTGCAAAGTTCATTGCAGCCACCTGGAATCTGCCATTATACAGACTAGACTTTGCCTCTATTCAGGGAATGTATGTTGGACAGTCTGAAAACAGATTAAAAGAAGCTCTTGAATCGGCAGATAACGCGGCTCCCTGCATTCTATGGATTGATGAAATTGAGAAAGGCCTTGCCGCCAATGCCAATGATTCTTCCGGGGTAACCACAAGAATGATCGGACAGTTTTTGTTCTGGCTACAGGAAAGTACAGAGAAAGTATTTGTAGTAGCTACGGCCAATGATGTGTCCAAACTTCCTCCTGAACTTCTCCGTAAAGGAAGGTTTGATGAACTTTTCTTCATCGACTTACCCCAGGATCAGGAAAGAGCAGATATTATCGGCCTGTATATCAGAAAGAATCTTCTTCCTCAACCTTCAGCTCAGACGTTTGAAAAGCTTGTCGCTTTATCCTCAGGTTTTGCAGGTTCTGATCTCGAAGGAGCAGTGCGTGATGTAGCAATACAAGCTGTCATCAATGGAGATTCTTTTATCACAGATGAACTGTATGAAAAATGCTTCCAGAATATTGTTCCGCTAAGCAAAACCAGTCCGGAAAGAATAGAAGCGATCAGGAACTGGGGAAAAGAAAGAGCTGTCCCCGCCTCAGGACTTTCCTGGAGTACTTCTCCTAATGATAAGGGATCTCCTACCCGAACCATTATTATCTGATCCGTCTTACAATATCATGATACAAACCTTTCAAGTTTTTTGAAAGGTTTTTTGCATTATGGATTCCCGTAAGGCTTATCGTTATCCCTCTCCTACTTTTGTAAATGTAATGTTCACATATCGTTGCCTTTAACCAATTGAAACAAATAGGAAAATGGGAAAAATAATCTTTCAAAATGAAATCAATACTACCGATTTCGGAAACTCGCATCCTTCTTCAAAAATTCTAAGTGATAGAGATATACTAAAAAAACGTTCAAAAGAATATCTGAATTTAATCAAGGGAATTGATACGGAGCTTCTTTCAGAAACAAGAGGAAAAGAAGAATTGATCTCAAAAATTCAGGAAGAATTCGGAACCGCAGAATTGGCCAATCTTCCTTTGGGAATTTTAGCCAAATGCTTCCTGGGTCATCCTCATGAAGTACATACACTGGATCTGAGCGGAGAACAGATTATCAGACATTATAAAATAGGAGAATCTCTTCCGGAGCATTTTGAAAAGGCCAGAATACTGGCGAAACATAATGCATATGCTTTTGTAGAGGTCTATAAAGACAAACTTATCCTGATCAGAGAGGATGGAGTAGCCGCAAAATTATAATCATGAAAAAACCAATAATATGTCACAAAGAGTAATTTCATATGCAGACCTTTCTACCATAAATAATGCTTTAAGATCTATAAAATCAGACATGCATGAGGTCAATTTAGAATTGGGAAGTTTAAATCATAAACATGATCATCTTAAAACTGACCTCTTAAAATTAGCCGATTCCTTCGCTGATTATGTTGAAGCTGACATTAAGCATAAAGCTTTGCAGCTTGCAGAAACAAGACAAGGTAACCTTAAACAGGATCTTCAGATCAGATTTGGATATTATGCTGAGGTCCGTAGAATGGCTACTGGTATTCTGCAAGGCGTAGATACCGGAATCGTTAGCGAAGATACTCTTCAATATTCTACTGAAGAAATCATGATTAAAGCACCCAATTATTGGCTCGCCCCCGCATTGGTTGTGTTAACTTCCTGGATCAGGAATGATCAGGACACAGGCAGCAAAGCGCTTCTTGAAAGTCTGAAAAGAGACGATTACAAAACCTCTCTGTTCTTTATGCTTGTCATGAGAAGACTGGAAAGAAATGATGCCTGCCTGCAATGGATGAACAGGTATTTTCTTCATCAGAATCCTCATCATCTCGATAGGGAGTTCATCGTTATACTGGAAGCCATCACTACAGGAGTTTTTCAACCTGCCTCTCATCAGCTGATGACCAGAAATGTGAAAAACTGGATAGAGGAACTTACAAAGACTGATGACTACATCAACAAGCAAAAGATACAGTGGATCAATTTCTTTATAACAAAGGGGAACTTATCTGATCAAAAATATCCTCTGCTTGAAGAATTTGCAACAAACTGGACTGAATTAAAACAATCCTTGGCACAAGCCAGATCACACGATATTCTGGATCAACACTTTAATAGTATTTTCGAAAATACGGCAGATTATTCCATAGCGACAAAAGTTCAGCTTGATGAAATTCTTTCTCTGCTAGTCACCAACTTCGACGATGAAGAACTTCCGCTCCAAAATGAAGTAAGACTGAACCAGCTTATCATTCAAATGGATGGAGATAAAAAAGCAGCACAATCATTAATAGATAATGAAAAACACATTTTTGAAGAAAAAGTAGACTTTCTGCAGCTTTTGACCAATGCGGCCTTTGATCCTGAATTATCCGGAGCTACAAAAGTCACACAGGCTCTTGCCGTATCAGTGAGCCAGCCGTGGATCATAGAAGCTCATGATACCTTTACAGCAGAATACAGAAGCAATATAGAAGAGACAGTGGGGCTAATTATTGACGGCTTTACCACTTCAACAACAGATGGAACAGATGAACAGCAACAGCTTGTAAAACATGAAAAGTATTGGGCAGAATTTCTTGAAAAGGAATTAAAGAAATTATCCTCACCAACTATCTCGATCATCATGGGAATTCTAATTCCACTTGGCGCTCTTGCGGTTTTCAAATTAGGAATTTTAGGTTTTCTCAGTATTTTGATTGGAATTTTCATTATTGGAAACTCAATCCACAACCATAAAAAATCTAAGAAAAGAATAATAAAAGACGTCACCAAAAGAAAGATAAAATCTCAGGAAGTATTAAGGGGATGTATCGCCGAAGTCGTTGATTACAGAAAAGAATTCGCTTCAGAAGATACGAAAGCAGAAATTCTGCGAGAGACTTTATCATCTATAACTCCTGAAGACTTCTCAAGCACTTCCAGAGATACAAGAAATATTTTGCAGCCATCTTAAAATCAATCAATATGGAAAACCTTCTCAATACTCAGCCACCACAGCAACAACGACCTTCTGCCCAGGAAAAAACAGAAAATAAAAACAAGGAGGCAAAATTTCCAACATGGGACATTCTTCCTCCCAATCAAATAATTAATCCGAGAATCAGATCCGGATCATAAAACAAACGCTCCATTAAAAGCTTTTCAAGTTACGGTTTTCCGTAAGGATACCCTTTCAAAGGGTTATAATTTTGGAGTATAAATAAAAACAATAAAATGGACCTTAAAATTAAACTTGAGCAATTGCAGCAAAAAGTATCCGGATTAAAAGATCAGATTGCCACTGAAGAAGCAACTAAGAATGCTTTTGTAATGCCTTTTATACAAATTTTAGGTTATGACATCTTCAACCCTACAGAAGTGATTCCTGAGCACGTTTGTGATATTGGAACAAAGAAAGGAGAAAAAGTAGATTATGTAATCAAAAATAATGATGAACCTATTTTCATCATCGAATGCAAACACTGGAAAGAAAGTGCTGACGCCCATAATTCTCAACTTCACAGATACTACCATGTTTCTAAAACGAGGTTTGGAGTTTTGACAAATGGTATTGTTTATAATTTTTATACAGACCTTGAAAAGCCTAATATTATGGATGAAAAACCATTTTTCACGATCAATATTGAGGATTTAAAAGACAGTTCAATAAAGATTCTGGAAAGCTTTACAAAGAAAGATTATAATTTGGAAAGTATTTTAGACTCTGCCGAAGCATTAAAATATATTAAAGCTATCAGAAAAGAATTTGAAAAGGAAATAGAATCTCCATCTGACGAAATTGTAAAACTTTTGGTAAGCAGGTTTTTTGAAAAATCAATAACAGCTAACAGGATGGTATCTTTTAAAGAATATACCAAAAAAGCCTTAACAACTTCTATCAACGAATCTATAAGTTTCAGACTTAAATCAGCTTTAAACATTAATGAACAGATTGAAAAACAGGAGGAAGAGGTAAAAACATCACAATCTATTGATGAAAATAATGATTCTAAAATTGTTACCACTGAAGAGGAACTTGAAGGATTCCAGATTGTAAAAGCTATTATGAGAGAGAAAATTCCTTCAACACGCATAGCCTACAGAGACACTTTGTCTTATTTTGGAATCTTACTGGATGATAATAATAGAAAGCCGCTTTGCAGGCTTCACTTCAATACAACGAACAAATACATTGAGACATTTCATAATGGTAAAGATGCAGGAGAAAAAGTGCTGCTGAATAATCTTGATGAGATCTACAACTTCAGAGAGCAACTTCATAAAACATTAGAAAATTATTAGTGGTACTCCATCAAATTTATTCCTCTCTTAAAAATAACCATGAAAACAATTTTATATAACTAAAAATCAAATATTATGAAAAAACTACTACTTACCAGCCTTTTAGGATTCGGACTATTATTGCCCGCCAATTTTTCCGCATCCACAACAAACACTTCTTCTGCAAAAGAATTCTCCACGAAAAAGCCTAGAAAAAGCAAGAGCAGAACAAGCCGCAAAAGTAAATACGGCAAATCAAGCAGATCCTATAATTCCAGGTCATACTCACAAAGCAGAGGATGTACATATAATGGGCAAGAACTGTTCGTTGGCCCTAGAGGAGGATGCTATTACTACGCCGGAAGCAGTAAACAATATGTAGACAGATCTTATTGTTCAGGCTGTAATTAATTAAAAAAACTAAAAACACTCCATATATAACCATCAAAGGCGAAGAGATTTTCTTCGCTTTTTGTATTTTCGGAAATCTAAAATTAAAAACGAATACAATGGTCCAACTTATCTTATTACTAATCAACTTAGTATTTCCAAACAATAATATCACTGGTGACAGCGCATCACCTATTTACACCATAAACACAACAGAAAACGTGATAGGTGGCCCGGTTGGAGGCAACTCTGGACAGACTCCTCCTCCACTGGTTAATCCATAATAACATCAACAAAAAAGGTATCCCATCCAGGATACCTTTCTTTATTTTATTTTCTGATCATTTCCGTATGCGGAATATCATCTTCCAGATATTTTTTTCCGGTATCTTCAAAACCGAATCCGCCGTAGAATCTCAACAGATAATCCTGTGCTGAAATTCTGATTTCAGGAGTATGAAATCGGTTTTCAATAGTCTCAACAGCATATTGAATTAACTGTTTTCCTAAACTCTTACCTCTGCCTTTTTCCGTGGTTAGAACTCGTCCAATAGAAGTTTCCTCATATTTGACTCCTTTATCAAAAACACGGCAATAAGCCAGAACATCTCCATTTTCTTCTGCCCAGATATGTACTGCTTTCTGATCATAATTGTCCAGATCAGGGTAAGGGCAGTTCTGCTCAATAACGAAAACATCAATACGGGCTTTCAGTACGGCATACAATTCCGGAACACTAAACTCATCAAAAGTTTTAATCTTCCAAACCATATTACTCATCGAAACTTACATTATTTTGAATTAGAAAATCATTCGTCTTTTCAATAAAATCTAAAATCAGATCCCCACCCTCCTTTTTTTCTGCTGAGGTAATGTATAACTCAGGAAGATCTTCCCATGTCTTGTGCATTTCCAGCTTATAATCTTCAACATTTTTGATCACAGCATTAGGCTTTAGCTTATCCGCCTTTGTAAACACAATTGAAAACGGAACACCACTCTCTCCACACCATTGCATAAAATCAAGATCTATTGCCTGAGGTTTATGTCTTACATCTACCAGAACAAAAAGATTCACCAGGTTTCTTCTGTTCAGAATATAGTTGGTGATCAGCTTTTCAAAATCTTTTCGCTGAACTTTGGAAACCTTTGCATATCCATACCCCGGTAAGTCGGTAAGATACCAGTTCTCATTCACCAGAAAATGATTGATCAGCTGGGTTTTTCCCGGCGTTTGTGAAGTTTTAGCCAAATCCTTATGGTTCATCATGGCATTGATCAACGACGACTTCCCTACATTGGATCTTCCAATAAAAGCATATTCAGGAATATTCGGTTCAGGACACTCCTGCCATTTTCCGCTACTCTTTACAAACTCTGCTGTCTTAATAATCATTTTTGAATGTATTTTAGAAAAATAAACCATTAAGAAAAGCTCTTAATGGTCATTTATAATGTTTTTTAAACTTTGTCTTTTATCCAGTTGTATAGAATCTCGTTGAATTCATCCGGTTTTTCCATCATAGCGGCATGGCCACAGTGATCTATCCAGAACAGGTCCGAATTAGGAATAAACTTATGCATATCTTCAGCCACTTCTGGAGGAGTCACATTATCCTGTTTTCCCCAGATCAGACAGGTAGGCGTCACAATCTTAGGAAGGTCGTTCAGCATATTGTGTTTGATGGCACTTCTTGCCAGCATTACTGTTTTTATTCCTTTCATTCTGTCATTTACCACTCCGAATACTTCGTCTACCAGATCTTCAGTTGCAATCTTAGGATCATAAAAAACTTCTTCAGTCTTCTTTCTGATATAAGATCTATCATTCTTTCTTGGAAAACTATCACCAAAAGTTCTTTCATACAATCCCGAACTGCCTGTAAGAACAAGATTCTTCACCAGATCAGGTCTTGCCAACGTCATGATAAGCCCTACATGGCCTCCCATTGAGTTTCCTACAATCGTCACAGGTCCTGAAATATGACTTTCTATAAACTTGATGATATATTTTGCAAGCGTGGTAAGATTTGTATTGAGTACCGGAAGATCATAGATGGGCAACTGAGGAACAAACACCTTGAATCCCCTATCCGAAAAAAAATCTACCATTTTATCGAAATTACTCAAACCACCCATTAACCCGTGCAACAGCACTAATGGATGTCCTTCTCCCGCCTCTACATAGGAATATTTCTTTTCTTTTTTTGTACTAAATATCATACTCATGCCTTAATAAAGCCCTGCAAAAATACAAATTAAACCTCAAAAATATTTTGATTATCCTAATTTAAGATAAAAATAATACAATATTCTCCTTTTTAACTTTTTTTTTCAAAACTGCTTTATTATGGGCTAAATAGCACTTTTAACAAGTGTCTACATATCAATTCATTACATTCTTGGAGCTCAATCTTTAATAAAACTTATTAACATTGAGTCAAAAAGTGGGAAAAAGTGGGAAATTTTGGAAATTATTATATAAATTTGTCCCAAATGAAAAATTTCATTGGGACATATGAGTGTAAAATTGACGACAAAGGCCGCTTAAAAGTTCCTTCCTCTCTGATCAAACAGATGGAAAACTTCGACGATAAGGCGTTTGTAGTCAAAAGATCTGTGTTCCAACCTTGTCTGGAAGTCTATCCTATGAATGCATGGGACAAACTGATGGGCAAAATTAATAAACTGAACAGGTTCATAAAAAAGAATGCTGATTTCATACGAATGTTTACGGCAGGAGTAAAAACAGTAGAGTTGGACAATGCAGGAAGATTACAGATTTCCAAAGACCTGATGACTTTCGCAAATCTTCAGAAAGATGTTGTGATCACCAGCGCAGGAGAACTTTTCGAAATCTGGGATAAAGACGCCTATGAAAAGGTAATTTCCACCAACGAAACTGATTTTGCAAGTTTAGCCGAAGATGTAATGGGCTCTTTCGATGAAGAATAACTGCATCGGTTATTAATAATAGTATTAAATAAAAAACACAATTAAGCATGTATCATAACCCCGTTTTGTTGAAGCAGAGTGTTGATGATTTGGTGACGAATCCTGACGGAATATACGTGGACTGTACCTTTGGAGGTGGAGGTCACTCAAGAGAAATTCTGAGCAGACTTTCAGACAAAGGAAGATTGTTCAGCTTTGATCAGGATCTGGATGCACTTAAAAATACAATTGATGATCCCAGATTTACATTGGTGAATCAGAATTTCAGATTTCTGGAAAACTCATTGCTGATGTACGGAATCAGTCAGATTGATGGTGTTTTGGCTGACCTTGGTGTTTCTTCTCATCAGTTTGATGAAGCAGACAGAGGCTTTTCCACAAGAAGCAATGCGCCTCTGGATATGAGAATGAATGTGATGCAGAATCTGGATGCCAAAAGAGTGATCAATGAATATGGAGAAGAAGAGCTTGCAGATATTTTTTATCACTACGGAGAATTAAGAGAGGCAAGAAAACTGGCGAGAGATATTGTTCACCACAGAAAAACGAAAAGCATAGAAACTACGGAGGACCTGAAAAAACTTTTCAGCTACCTTCCACCTCATAAAGTGAATAAATTCTATGCCCAGCTTTTTCAGGCAGTAAGAATAGAAGTCAACCAGGAACTTGAAGTATTGAAAGAAATGCTGGTTCAGGCTTACAATGTTTTAAAACCGGAAGGAAGATTAGTAGTAATTTCTTACCACTCTCTGGAAGACCGTTTGGTAAAAAGATTCCTGAAAAACGGAATGTTCGAAGGAGAACCGGAAAGAGACATCTACGGAAATTATAAAAAAGCTTTCGAATTGGTAAAGAGTAAAGCGATCATTCCGGATGATAAGGAAATTGAAGAAAACTCAAGAGCCAGGAGTGCTAAAATGAGAACAGGAATAAAAGTATAAAATGTGAATGAGTGAATCGTCAATAGTGAATCTTTCACAGAATAAAATTGACCATTGACACAAAGTAAATTCACTGCGAAGCAAATTGAAAAAATAAATTGGCAAAAAGAACGACAAATCGCCCTCAGAAAAGACTCACTTTTATAGACATTATAAAAGGAAACTTTCTGAATCGTGATGAGATCAAAATACATTATAAGTATTTTCTCCTCCTGTTTGTTCTGATGATGGCCATGATCTATACCAACCATCTCGTCAATAAAAAAATTAAAATTGTAAACGCCTTAAAGGAAGAAACAGAAGAATACAAATCGAGAAACGCTTACGCCCAGAGTAAGCTGATCAAAGTAAAAATGGAATCAGAGCTGGGGAAAGAGGTCGCCCGGGATTCATTGATGACCCTGGAAAACCACCCTCACAAATTGCTAATAAAACTGGACAGTACAGATGCAAAAGCAAAATGAATACGATAATAAACGTAAAAAAACGTTACGATGGGGCTACCTCTTTGCAGTGGTAGCTTTGTGCGTGTTTGTAATGTTCTTGGCCAGGATTGTAATCCTGCAAAACACCAATGTCCAGGAGATCAAAGATGATTACATTAACAAAAACTACCGTGAGGCTACTCTAAAGGCTGCCCGTGGTAACCTTTTTGCTTCTGACGGTTCTATTCTTGCCACCACGGTAATGCGTTATGACATCTATCTGGATTTCAAAACGATGAAAGATACGGTATACACCAATAATATCGGTCCGCTTACAGATTCTTTAAGCAAAATGTTCGGCAAACCAAGAAGCGAATTCAGACAGAAGTTTGACGAACAGAAGAAAAAGAAAAACCAATACTACACATTGGCAAAAGGTCTCGATTTTGACCAATACGACAGAATCAGAAAGTTTCCGATATTCAAGAGAGGTAAAAACAAAGGTGGTTTCATTGTAGACAGAAATTACAAGAGGGAACTCGCTACTTCAGAAATTGGTGCCGGAACCATCGGAATGGATAACGGAGAACTGAAATCCGGACTTGAAGGAGCTTTCTCAAAATATTTAACAGGAACAGACGGAAAAAGATTAGAACAAAGAATCAACTCTTCCCAATGGAAACCAATCGACTTCTGGAAAGTTCAGGAACCTGTAGACGGAGAAGACGTATATACCACTTTAGACCTTAGAATTCAGGATATTGCACACTCCGCTCTGGAGAAACAACTGATCCATTTCGAAGCTAAACATGGTACCGTAATCGTTATGGAAGTTGAAACAGGAAAAGTTCGTGCCCTGGTCAACTTAAGGAGAACTGACTCGGGAGATTACGAAGACTCTTACAACTATGCTTTAAAAGACAACATCGAACCTGGATCCACCTTTAAGACCATTTCGCTTTTAGCAGCAATGGACGACGGTTTTATTGATGAAAATACAACCGTAAACGTAGGAAACGGAGTCTGGACCTATGCCAAACAAAGAATTTCAGATGGCCACGGTGGAGGAACCTATGACATCAGTGATGTTTTGGCAAAATCCAGCAACGTGGGAACAGCTAAGCTGATCACCAAATATTATGCTGAAAAGCCGCAGATCTTCCTTGATCACCTGAAACGTTGGAAGCTATTTGATAAAATGGATATTGAGCTTCCGGGAATCACAAAACCGAAGATCGTAACACCGGAAAATAAAAGATGGAACGCCGCAACATTAGCTTCAATCTCTTACGGATACTCTTCCAACATCAACCTGTTGCAGCTGACAACATTCTACAACGGGGTTGCAAATGGCGGAAAAATGCTGAAACCTCTATTCATCGATAAAATCATGAAAGATGGTAAAGTAATGTACAATGCTAAGCCGGAAGTAATGGTCAACAAAATGGCATCAGAAAAAGCCATCAAAATGATGACCAGTGCATTAACCAAAGCAGTAGAAAAAGGAACAGGACGAAGCATCTTTACTCCCAACCTTAAAATGGCAGGGAAAACAGGAACCGCAAGATTCGAATACTGGCTTCCCGGTCCTATGAAGTACAGAGCATCATTCGCCGGATTTTATCCCGCAGATGCACCAAAATACACCTGTTATGTAATGATAAGCGAACCCAATACATCAATAGGTTTTTATGGAGGTCCCGTTTCAGCGCCTGTATTTAAGGAAATTGCAGGAAAAACATTCCTGAAAACACCTCAGAATATCGAAAAAGAAATGCTCGTAGACAAAAAGGTAAACCTTAGCAAAATGGTTGAGCCCAATGTAAAAGTAGCAGTCAATGATAAGCAAATGCCCAATGTAGTAGGATTAATCGGTAAAAACGTAATCCCACAATTGGAAAACTTAGGATACCGTGTCGACTATAAAGGAGTGGGAAGAATCAAAGAACAATTCCCGTTAGAAGGCACCACGATCAGTAAGAATCAGAGAATTTATTTATCTCTGCAAAATTAAAAGAACAGAGTCCCGAAGGGACGACTTAAACCAAAATAGGACGCAGTCCTATTGATAAAAAATGATAATAACAGAATTAGTAAACAGAATCCCAGTAACAGAAATCCACGGTGACAACAACCGTGAGGTTAGTGAATTGGTGATCGACAGCAGAAAGGTTACAGCGAACTCTCTTTACATAGCAATGAGAGGTACAGTGGTGGACGGACATTCGTTCATTACTTCCGCTATTGAAAAAGGGGCAACAACGATCGTTTGCGAAGAACTTCCTGAAGTATTAGACGAAAACGTTACTTATGTAAAAGTAAAAGATTCATCTAAGGCTCTTGGCCACCTTGCATCCAATTTCTACGGAAACCCATCTCAGCAGCTTAAGCTGATAGGAGTTACCGGAACCAATGGGAAAACTTCTGTTTCTACTATGCTTTTTGATGTTTTCACAAATCTTGGCTATCCTTCGGCCTTACTTTCAACCGTTGAGATCAGAATCGGTGAAGAAATCATTCCGGCAACACATACCACTCCGGACGTGATTACCATCAATAAAATCCTGGCTGAAGCTGTTGAAAAAGGATGTGAATATGCTTTCATGGAAGTAAGTTCTCATGGAATTGCCCAAAACAGAATCGAAGGATTACACTTCAAAGTGGCAGGATTCACCAACCTTACCCATGATCACCTGGATTATCATAAAACATTTGAGGAATACTTAAAAACGAAAAAAAGATTCTTTGATCAATTAGAAGATACAGCCATTGCCATCACCAACGTGGATGACAAAAACGGGAATGTAATGCTTCAGAATACAAAAGCTACAAAAAAATCTTACGCCCTGAAAACCATGGCCGACTACCACGGAAAACTTTTAGAAGTAGATTTCAACGGTATGCTGCTGAACTTTAACGGAAAAGAATTCTGGACAACATTAACCGGGAAATTTAATGTTTACAATTTACTGCTTGTATTCGGAATTGCTGCTGAACTTGGTTTTGAGCAGGATGAGATCTTACAGGCAATCAGTAAACTAAAAAGAGTTTCCGGAAGATTTGAAACCTTCAAATCAGACGGTGGGATTTTCTTTATTGTAGATTATGCCCATACTCCAGATGCCCTGGAAAATATTCTGGACAGCATCAATGACATCAGAACAAAAAATGAAAGACTGATCACCGTTTTCGGTTGTGGAGGCGATAGAGACCACTCCAAAAGACCTGAAATGGGAAATATTGCCACTAAAAAATCAACACTGGCAATCATCACATCAGATAACCCGAGAACAGAAGAGCCGGGACAAATTATAAAAGAAATTGAAGCAGGCGTTGAGCCTCAGAACTTCAGCAAATACACTTCAATTCCGGACAGAAAAGAAGCCATCAAGATGGCGATCAAGTTTGCAGAACCCAAAGATATTGTTTTGGTAGCCGGAAAAGGCCACGAAACCTATCAGGAGATTAATGGTGTAAAACATCATTTTGATGACAAAGAAGTGATTAATGAACTCTGGAGATTAATGTCTAAATAAATTGAAAGATTAAACTCATTGAAAGATTTAAAAATTTGATTATGACAAAGAATTTTGAAAATTTACCTGTATATATCAAAAGCTTAAATCTTATTGAAAAAGTTTATCAATTTCTTCAAAGTAAAAGTTTTGAAAAAGAATTTGAATTTAATAACCAAATAAAAAGAGCGAGTTTTTCAATTAGCAACAATATTGCGGAAGGCTCAGAATATAATAATAACAGACAATTTATAAGATATTTAAAAATTGCAAAAGGCAGCTGTGCTGAAGTAAGAAGTATGCTGATTGTAAGTAAAAGATTAAAATTAGGTGACGAAAATAAAGCTGAAGAAATGATAACCATCTCCAGAGAGATTTCTTCAAATATTTCAAACTTTATTAAATATTTAAATGAAAATATTGAGAAACCCAATCTTTAAATCTTTAAATAAATTAAATTTTTAAATAATAAAAAAACAGGAACATGCTATACTATCTATACGAATATCTAACCAACCATGGAATCCATATCCCGGGATTAGGAATGTTGAAATACATCTCCTTCCGTGCCGGAATGGCCGTACTGTTCTCTTTAATCATTGCTCTTGTCTACGGAAAAAGAGTAATCAATTACCTGAGAACAAAACAAATGGGAGAATTGGTGCGTGACCTTGGACTGGATGGCCAGAAACAAAAAGAAGGAACCCCTACCATGGGAGGACTTATCATCATTTTGGCAACCATCATTCCTGTATTGCTGTTTACAAGAATTACCAATGTTTATATTGTTCTGCTGTTGGTGTCAATGATTTGGATGGGAGCAATCGGTTTTCTGGATGATTACTTAAAGAAAATCAAGAAAAATAAAGACGGTTTAAGTGGAAAGTTTAAAATCGTAGGCCAGGTCGGATTAGGCTTAATTGTCGGAGTTACAATGTATTTCCACCCTGACATTACCGTTAAAAGAAAATATGCTGATGCTAAAGTGGTAAACAGAAACAATGTAGAGCAAAACTTTATGCCTACAGAAAAAATTACAGTTTCCACGGTTCCTTTTGCCAAAAACAACGAGTTCGATTACAGTGGAATTTTATTCTGGATGAATGATAAAGATGCCCATGAGTGGGCATGGATTGTCTTTATTCCTATCGTTATTTTCATTGTAACCGCCGTTTCCAACGGAGCCAATATCACAGACGGAATAGATGGTCTTGCAGCAGGAACAAGTACAATTATACTCCTCACGCTGGCACTCTTCGCCTATCTTTCCGGAAACATCATCTTTGCAGATTACCTTAATATTATGTTCCTTCCGAATATGGGCGAAACCACCATTTTTGCCGTAGCAATGGTAGGAGCAGTAATCGGATTCTTCTGGTACAACACCTATCCTGCACAGGTTTTCATGGGAGATACCGGAAGTCTAATGCTGGGCGGAGTAATTGCCGTTTTAGCCATTATTTTAAGAAAAGAATTGCTGATTCCGGTATTATGCGGAATCTTCCTGATCGAAAACTTATCTGTAATGCTGCAGGTAATCGTTTTCAAATACAGAAAAAGAAAATATGGGCTGGAATATGCCCAAAACAACAGACTATTTAAAATGTCACCATTACACCACCATTATCAGAAAGAAGGGTTCCACGAAAGTAAAATCGTGAACCGTATGATCATTATCGGGGTAATAATGGCTATTATTTGTCTGATCACTTTAAAAATGAGATAAATTTTGTAAAAAGTAAAAAGTATTAATGTGAAAAGACACCAGATACATTGTACGTTTTACATTTTACATTTTACAAAAGAATAAATATGAAAATAGTTGTTTTAGGAGGTGGAGAAAGCGGATGCGGCGCTGCTTATTTGGCTAAAAAGAAAGGTCTGGAAGTATTTCTTTCAGATAAAGGAGCCATTAAGGATAACTATAAGCAGTTTCTTACCGATCATGAAATTGAATTTGAAGAAGGAAATCACGACGAAGAAAGGATTTTAAATGCTGACTGGATTGTAAAAAGCCCGGGAATTCCGAAAAAGGCTGAAATCATCCATAAAATTCATGAAAAAGGAATCAGACTTTCCTCAGAAATTGAATTTGCTTCAGAATTTACAGATGCAAAAATCATTGCAATCACAGGAAGCAACGGAAAAACAACAACAACTTCCCTGATCTATTATATCCTGAAAAATGACGGATTAAATGTAGGTCTGGGTGGAAATATCGGCTATAGCTTTGCCAGACAGGTTGCTGATGAAAACCATGAATATTACGTCCTGGAAGTAAGCTCCTTCCAGTTGGATGATATTCAGAATTTCAGACCCTATATCTCTTTATTGTTGAACCTTTCTCAGGATCACCTGGATCAGTACAACTACAACTATGAAGAATATGCTCTGGCAAAATTCAGGATCACTGAAAATCAGGAAAACGACAATTTCTTCATCTACAACAAAGATGATGAAATGAGCAAAAACCTTCTTGAAAAGCTTGAAATAAAGGCTAAAATGATTCCTTTCTCCACAAAAGAAAAATTATCAGAAGGGGGATATATGGAAGATGATAAAATTGTGGTGAAAGTAAAAGATGAATTCTCAATGAAAATTGAAGAATTATCCCTGCTTGGAAATCACAATGTAGCCAACAGCTTAGCAGCATCCATCGCCGGTAAAATATTAAAAATCAACAATGAAAGCATCAGACATTCATTGATGACCTTCCAGGCTGTAGAGCACAGATTAGAGTTCGTAACTGAAATTGACAGTGTAAAATACATCAATGACAGTAAAGCAACCAATGTAAATGCAACCTACTATGCTTTAGAAAGTATGAAAACACCAACTGTATGGATTGTTGGTGGATTAGATAAAGGAAATGACTATACGGAAATTGAAGATTTAGTCAAAAGAAAAGTAAAGGCAATTGTTTGTCTTGGAGTAGATAACAAGAAGATCATAGATTTCTTTAAAGATAAAAAAGAGTTTATTTATGATACTTCAAGCATGGAAGAAGCGGTGAGAATTTCAAAATCACTGGCTAAAAAAGGAGACACTGTTCTACTTTCCCCATGTTGCGCAAGCTTTGATTTATTCAAAAGCTATGAAGACAGAGGACGTCAGTTTAAAGAGCAGGTATTAAAGTAAAAATGTAAAATGTTAGATGTAAAAAGTACATTTTGCTTTGCACATCATACATCAATACAAAAAATATGGACGAACAGAATACAGAAAACAGATTTGAATTTCTAAAGGGCGATAAAGTACTTTGGATGGTCATTCTTGTGATCTCCATTTTCTCTATTTTCCCTGTTTACTCTGCAAGTTCGAATCTGGAATATATCGTTAATAACGGGACTACAACAGGTCACGTTATCAAGCATATGTTCTTTGTAGTCTTGGGATTAGCAATTATGAGACTTGTAGGAACCATCAAATACGAATATATCGGAAAGCTCAGCAGCATATTGCTTGGGCTAATGATTGTTTTATTGATCGTTACCATGTTTACCGGGCAGACCATTGACGGAGCCAGTGCCTCCAGATGGCTAAAGATTCCGGGAACACCCATCTCCTTTCAGCCATCATCATTTGCATTCCTGATGCTGATCATCTATCTCTGCAGGTATTTAACCAAAAAAATAACCAGAGAACGGCTTCCAATAGAGAATATCATGTATATTTTCGGACCGATTCTTCTTGTTTTTGTACTGGTCGCAAAAGATAATGGTTCCACGGCATTGATGATCCTGATGGTATCCGTGATTGTACTGGTTATTGGCCAGCTACACTGGAAGTACATTGCAGGCTTTATTTCCGCCTCTTTTGTAGCCATCGTATTCTTTTTATTGATCGCGCTGAATACCAATATGATCGGAGGAAACCGTGTACATACATGGATGAGCCGTATCGAAACCTTTACATCCAGCAAAGCCAAAACAGCAGATGTAGATGATGAAAGCGTAAAAGCCAAAAATTATCAGGTAATGCAGGCGAAAGCGGCCATTGTACATGGTGGAATTACCGGAATGGGACCAGGAAAAAGTGCATTGAAACAAATGCTTCCACAGTCCGCCTCCGACTTTATCTTCGCGGTTATTGTAGAAGAATACGGAGTAATAGGAGCCGCTTTTCTGATCAGCTTATACCTGATCATGATGATACGGATTGTAATGATCGCCAGTAAAATGCCGGCGTTCTTCGGATCATTGCTCGTGCTCAGTCTCGGGGTAATGATCTTTATACAACTGTCAGTAAATATTGCTGTTGCAGTCAATCTGATTCCGGTAACAGGACAGCCACTGCCATTGATCAGTTACGGGGGAACCTCCATGTTGGTAACCTACTTACAGCTGGGAATTATTTTAAATATAAGCTCCAGAATTCAGATCTATGACGAAGAAGGAATGGGCAAAAAACAAAGTATAGCAGAAATAAACGACATCGCATAAACCAAAAAGTCCCGAAGGGACGATTTAACAAAAATCGGACAAAGTCCTATTTATATGAGCAAAAAACTAAAAGTAATACTATCAGGCGGAGGAACAGGAGGACACATCTTCCCTGCCATCGCCATCGCTGATGAAATCAAAAAAAGATTTCCTGATGCTGAATTTTTGTTCATTGGGGCCAACGGAAAAATGGAAATGGAAAAAGTTCCACAGGCTGGCTACAAAATAGAAGGAATTGATATTGCCGGAATCGACAGAGGAAACCTGTTATCCAACCTGGGATTGCCTTTCAAAATTCTGAAAAGTTTATCCAGATCAAAGAAAATCATCAAAAACTTTGCTCCGGATTTTGCCATAGGAACAGGAGGTTTTGCCAGTGGGCCCGCTCTTTATGAGGCGAGTAAAATGGGAATCCCGATTTTCATACAGGAACAGAATGCGCATGCAGGAGTAACCAATAAGATTTTAAGCAAGAAAGCCAAAGCTGTTTTTACAGCATACCCAAAAGTAGAAGGCTTCCCTGCTGAAAAAATAAAATTCCTGGGAAATCCAATTCGTGAAAACATTATTTCAGGAATGGAGGAAACCGCTCAGGCAAAAGAAAAAATGGGACTGAATAAAGACACTCTTACAATTTTGTCTGTAGGGGGTTCTTTAGGATCCAGAACATTAAATAACGGGTGGAAAGAAAACCTTGAAAAGCTAAAAGAAAAAGGCTACCAGTTGATCTGGCAAACCGGAAAACTGGACTATAAAGAATTATCTAACAGTCTCCAGCTTCCAGCTTCCATTCATCTGAGAGAATTCATCAAAGACATGGAACTGGCTTATTCCGCAGCAGATGTTATTGTTTCAAGAGCCGGAGCTATTGCCATTTCAGAGCTGGCGGTCGCACAGAAACCGGTTTTGTTAGTTCCTTTCCCTTTTGCAGCGGAGGATCACCAAACCAAAAACGCCATGAACCTGGTTGAAAAAAATGCGGCCAGAATGGTAAAAGACTCTGAAATGCAGGAAAAATTCTGGGATACATTATCAGAAATCTGCGAAAATGAAAGTGTAAGAAAAGAAATGTCTGACAATCTGAAATATTTTGCCAAGCCTAATGCCGCAAAAGAGATTGTAGACGAGATTTTTAAAGTAATAAAATAAATGAGCAATTTAGAGACATATCAAAATTTTTACTTCGTTGGAATCGGAGGTATCGGAATGAGTGCATTAGCACGCTATTTCAATGCATCCGGAAAAAAAGTATTGGGCTATGATAAAACCAATACCAAACTTACTCAGAATCTGATGAATGAGGGTATTGATATTGTTTTTGAAGATCAGATTGACGAAAAGATAACTTCCCTTCAGAAGGAAAACACATTGGTCATCTATACTCCAGCCATTAAAACCCTTGGAATCTTAGATTACTTCAACCAAAATCAGTTTGAAGTTTTAAAACGAGCCAAAGTTTTAGGATTGATCACAGAAAATACAGACTGTATCGCCATAGCCGGAACTCACGGGAAGACAACTACATCTACCCTTGTCGCCCATTTATGCAAAGAAGCAGACTTACCGTTCTCATGTTTTTTAGGCGGTATTTCGGAAAACTTCAAATCCAACTTCCTGTACAATGGGTCTACCTATTCTGTAGTGGAAGCGGATGAGTACGACAGAAGCTTCCTAAACCTGTCTCCGGATTGGGCAGTAGTGACTTCTACCGATGCTGACCATTTGGATATTTATGGAGATAAAAGCCATATTGAAGAAGGATTCAGACAGTTTGCTGCATTAGTTCCTGAAGACAGACAACTCTTTGTAAGAAAAGGAATTGAAATTGGCAGAGATCATCAAACCTATGCGGTGAATGAGCCAGCAGACTACTATTCGAATAATCTGCGTATGGATCATGATAAAATTTATTTTGACTTCCATACTCCGACAGAGACCATCAAGGATTTTGTCTGGGAAATTCCGGGAATTCATAATGTTGAAAATGCGACTGTAGCACTGGCTATTCTGCACAATTTAGGCGCAGATTTTGATACGCTGAAAAAGGCTATTGCCAATTTTAAAGGAATTAAAAGAAGATATACCAAACATATTTATCAAAACGGTAAAATTTATATCGATGATTATGCCCACCACCCTACAGAAATCAATGCTGTAATGGGTTCAATCAAGACATTCTACCCGGACAAAAAATTATTGGTAGCCTTCCAGCCACACCTGTTCAGCAGAACCAGAGATTTTGCAGACGGATTCGCTGAAAGCTTAAGCAAAGCTGATGAACTGATCCTGCTTGATATATATCCTGCAAGAGAACTTCAGGAAAACTTTGAAGGAATTACCTCAAGCTGGCTGCTGGAAAAAGTAACATTAGACAAAAAAGAAGTATCGACATTATCCGATGCTTTTGAAAAAATAAAAGAAAAAGACTTTGACATCCTCCTTACAGTAGGTGCCGGAAATATAGATACTCTATACGACCCAATCTGTGAATGGATAGAGAAAATTTGAGTATAAACGCCTTTGCAATCATAGCGTTTAAAGAAAAAATATGAAAAATAAATACAGAATATTAAAAATTGTTGTTACGGTAATCATCCTGGGATTGTTACTGAGTTTCTCGTTGAAGAGATTCAGCAGCCAGACCATTACCGACAATAAAATTTCTGTAAAAATGAGTGAAAAGACTCCGGTTTACTTTGTAGATGAAAAGGACATCAGAGAAATTGTAAAAAAAGAAAACCCATCAGGAAAAGTAGGAAACCTGAATATTCCCGCTCTGGAAAAAAAGATCAATTCTCTGCCGGCAGTAGACAGTGCCAATGTCTACCTAAACCTGAACGGGAAACTGAATCTGGATATTAAACAGAGAGTCCCTGTTTTCAGACTCAATAAAGACGGAAGAGACTTTTATGTGGACGAAAAAGGTGTAGAGTTCCCTATTTCAAGGACCTATTCCCATCCTTGTATGCTGGTAACAGGAAATGTACAGCCTGATGAATATGAAAAACTGGCGGAGCTGGTAGAAAAGATAGACAAAGATGATTTCAGCAAAAAATATTTTATTGGAATCTCAAAAAATAAGGACAGCTACAGCCTTCTGACAAGCGAAGGAAATTACAGAGTTGAAATTGGAGATTTAGATAATATTGATTTTAAAGTAAAAGGATTTAAAACCTTTGTAGAAAAATACCTGGTGTATCAGGACCCTCAAAAATACAACATGGTTTCTGTAAAATATCAGAATCAGATTGTAACCACCCTGAACCCTTACTTTAAAGAAAATGACAGTCTCCTGAAAGCAGGAAAAATGGAACTGGCCAAAGCACCTTCTCCCTCTGCTGTCGCTAAAAAGACCGAAGCTAAACCAAAGGCTGCAGAAACAAAGAAAGCAATTTCTACTCCGGTAAAACCAAAAGAAAACACAAAACCAAAAACACATACAAAGGAAACAAAAAAAACAGAGAAAAAAACATCGGCCCCGGCACAGTCCAAGCCCAAGCCGAAACCAAAGGTGAAAATAGAATAAAACAAAGCCTGAAAGGGTATTTTAACACAAAATAGGACAGAGTCCTATCAAAGGAAAAAGTAGAAAAAATCAAATCGATATAAAAATGGAAAATCAAGAGTATTCAGTAGGTCTGGACATCGGGACAACGAAGATAGTCGCGATTGTCGGAAGAAGGAATGCACACGGGAAAATAGAAGTTCTCGGTGTAGGAAAAGCTAAAAGTCTTGGTGTTCATAAAGGGATTGTGAATAATATTTCACAGACCATTAATTCAATCAAGGCTGCAGTATCCGAGGCACAATCCAGTGCCGGAGTTCCTATCCGCAAAGTTACGGTAGGTATTGCAGGAAAACACATACGTTCTCTGCAGCACTCCGATTATATTATGCGTGAACATCCGGATAAATTTATTACAGACGATGACATTGAAGCACTAAAAGATCAGGTAAAAAAACTGGTCATGCTTCCTGGAGAAGAAATTATCCATGTACTTCCTCAAGAATATAAAGTGGATTCCGAAGGGGAAATTCAGGAACCTGTAGGGATGCACGGAAAACGCTTGGAGGCCAACTTCCACGTTGTAGTAGGACAGATGGGAAGCATCAGAAACATTGCAAGATGCGTCCGTGAAGCAGGATTAGAAATGGAAGCCCTTACATTGGAACCTTTAGCATCTTCAGAAGCGGTTCTTACCAAAGAAGAAAAAGAAGCCGGTGTGGCTATTGTAGACATTGGTGGTGGTACTACCGATATTGCAATCTTTAAAGACAATATCATCCGTCATACCTGTGTCATTCCATACGGAGGCGGAATTATCACAGAAGACATCAAAGAAGGATGCTCCATTATTGAGAAACATGCAGAACAATTGAAAGTAAAATTCGGTTCGGCGGTTCCTGAATTGGAAAAAGACAGTACTTTTGTAACCATTCCGGGGCTTCACGGCAGACCGGACAAAGAAATTTCTTTAAAAACACTGGCACAGATCATCAATGCAAGAGTAGAAGAAGTTCTTGAAATGGTGAATACAGAGCTTAAAGCTTACGGTGCTTTTGAGCAAAAGAAAAAGCTTATTGCCGGAATTGTTCTTACTGGTGGGGGTTCTAACCTGAAACACCTCCGACAGCTGGCCAATTATACAACAGGTTTTGACAGCAGAATCGGTTTTGCGAATGAATATATCGCCAACGATAAAAATCAGTACCTGAAAGGCCCTGAATTTGCTACATCTATCGGGTTGCTGATGGAGAGTTTGAAAATCAGAGACAAGAAGCAGAGCGCAGATGAAGCAGTAGAAACTGTTGCTGAACAGCCTAAGCAGGAAGCCGCTGTTACACAGACAGAAGCCGTTCAACCCGTTCAGCAGGCAGCTCCTGTTCAGGAACAGCCGGTTCAGAATGTACAGCAAGAGAACAGAAAAGCGAAGCTCACTTTCGGGCAGTCGCTTATGGAAAAAGTAAAAAAATTCTTTGAAGAAGTAGAATAAATATAAATGATACCAGATTAATGATCAATGATACCTGAAAATAGTTAAATATTTATTAACTTAAAGCGAATATCATTCATCAATTATCATCTATCACTTATCAATTATTAAAAGTATAGTTATGGAAAATATAGGCACACAGGGATTTTCATTTGATTTGCCAAAAGGAAATTCATCCATCATAAAAGTAATCGGTGTAGGGGGCGGTGGAAACAACGCTCTGAAGCACATGTATGAGAAAGGAATTCACGGAGTAGATTTCGTGATTTGTAATACAGATGCTCAGACTTTAGATAATAACCCGGTAGCTAATAAAGTTCAGTTGGGAACTTCTATCACAGAAGGTCTTGGAGCTGGTGCTGACCCTGAGGTTGGGGAGAAATCTGCAATCGAAAGTATTGAAGACATCAAAGCGGCTATGGGCCAGAACACTAAAATGGTGTTCATCACTGCCGGAATGGGTGGTGGTACCGGTACCGGAGCAGCTCCTGTCATTGCGAAAGTAGCAAAAGACATGGGAATCCTTACCGTAGGAATTGTAACCGTTCCTTTCAGTTTTGAAGGAAAAAGAAGATTGGAGCAAGCTGAAAATGGGCTTGACAAATTAAAAAATAATGTTGATTCCCTTATTGTAATCAACAATGATAAATTAAGACAGCAATTCGGAAACCTTGGGTTCAAGCAGGGATTCTCAAAAGCCGATGAAGTATTAGCCAATGCTGCAAAAGGGATGGCAGAAGTTATTACCGGTTACTTTGATGTAAACATTGACTTTAGAGATGCTAAATCTGTGCTTCAGAACTCTGGTACCGCTCTAATGTCTACAGGAACAGCTTCAGGTGAAAATAAAGCGGAAGAAGCGGTAAGAAAGGCCCTTGATTCCCCGTTATTGAACGATAACAAGATTACTGGAGCGAAAAACGTTCTATTGTTGATCAGAAGTGGTGCTGAAGAAGTAACCATGGATGAAATCGGGATCATTATGGACCACATCCAGAAAGAAGCAGGAAATACGGCAGATATTATCTTTGGAGTAGGTGCTGATGAGGAATTAGGAGACGCAGTAAGCGTTCTTGTTATCGCAACCGGATTCTCCAACGACAACAAGAAATTTGCAGGCCCTACAGAAAAGATCAGAATCAGCCTTAACGATAGCTTTGAATCTCCAAAATCTTCCCCTTTTAAAACAAGAGAAGAAAGAGAAACAGCTCCGGAAACCATTGCAGATTCCAATAGAAGCAATCATTTCAGATTAGATGATGAAGACCATGATACCCCACAGTTCAAGGTTACTTCTATCGAAAAAAAAATGATCATTGAAGAAGAGGAGATCAAAACAGAAATAAAATTCGCGGATAAAGAAGGTACTACCCTGAATACTCCTGAACAAAGCTGGAGAAATGAAGACGAAAATGAGCAGGATGCCTACAGTTTATTCTCTGTGGATGAAAATGAAGATCCAAACGATTTGGAAATTCAGTCTTTCTCATTTGATTTTGAAAATAAAAAAGATGAGCCTCAATCCGGAGGAACTCAGTTCAATAATTCTTTTTCAGAAGAGAAGCCTGTTGAATTCAGCTTTTTCGTGAACGAGTCTACCAGAGGTAATGAGCCTACATCAGATTTCGGACAGCCTAAGGCAGAGTTTAATGCACCAACAAGTGCTGTAGCAGAGCCTGCACAGAAGATTGAAACATTCTATCAGAAGCAGGAAGAACCTAGAGCAGAGGTGAGATCAACTTTTGAAACCAAAACAGAAATTGAAACTCCAAAGACTGAAGAATCTGAATTCACTTTTGTGAACAAAACAATTGATCAGGACAGAGTCATTGAAAGAAGAAATAAATTAAAAGAATTCAACTCTCGCTACCAGAGCTTTGACAGCACAAGTGAATTTGAATCTATTCCTGCTTTCAAAAGAAAAAATATTTCGATCGACGGAACCAATGCTTCAGACCAGAATATCAACACATTCCTGTCTGACAACAACGGTTCTATGCAGATCAGAGAAAACAGATTCTTAAATAAAGACGTAGACTAAAATAATATAACAATGTAAAAATGTACCAATGTAACAATTACTATAATTTTATTAGTAAACTGTTACATTGATACATTGTTAAATTTGAAACCATGAGTTTAGAAAATACAATCAGTGAAGCTATAAAAACTGCGATGAGAGAAAAGGACAGAATTGCCTTAGATTCTCTTCGTGCCGTAAAATCCCAGATTCTTCTTTTACAAACAGAAGCCAGAGGTGCTGAAGTTTCAGCAGAACAGGAAATTGCGATTCTTCAGAGAATGATTAAGCAACGTAAAGATTCTTTTGAGCAATTTTCTGCTCAGGGAAGAAATGACCTGGCTGAAGTAGAAGAAGCCCAGATGAAAGTAATTGAAAAGTTTTTACCAAAACAACTTTCTGCTGAAGAATTGGAAACAGAAATTAAAAATATTATCTCAGAAGCCGGAGCTGAATCGATCAAAGATTTAGGAAAGGTAATGGGATTAGCCTCAAAAGCATTAGCTGGAAAGTCAGACGGGAAAAGTATTTCCGAAATGGCTAAAAAGCTGCTTTCATAAGAGCTTTCTGGTGAGTGATTCGTGGTGAAACATCCTCTCACAAAACAGGAATCTCATTCCATAACTAAGGATATACAACCTTTGCATATCGATTTGATTAGAAGCCCGGAACTCTTCAGTTCCGGGCTTCGTTTTCTTTTGGATATTAAAGTCTGTGATTCGGGTTTAATTAAACCTGAAAAAGAGGTTTTTCACTATCTGTCTTCAGATAGTATTTAAGAGGTTGATTGCTTGAGGGAAAGCCTTAAAAGTTTTTTTCATGGTCGTTTGTTTTCAGAATCATTTCAAATTTAATAATTATATTTCATTATTCCTAATTTTAATTCACATTTTTATGAATATTATTACAGTATTAATATTGAGTTAATTTTATATGACTAAACTATTGATAGTTATTATATATTGACCAAACGTAAAGAAATGCTTAACTTTGTACTGATAAAAAACAAAATATATGTATCCAACAGATTTAGTAATGCCAATGAAGGCAGAACTTACAGATAAAGGTTTCCAGGATTTGACAACTCCTGTTCAGGTAGAAGAGGCTCTGAAGCAGTCAGGAACTACTCTATTGGTCATCAACTCTGTATGCGGATGTGCTGCAGGAGCTGCAAGACCAGGTGTAGTATATTCTTTAACCGGAGATAAAAAACCTGATCATTTGACTACTGTTTTTGCAGGATTTGATACTGAAGCAGTAGTAGAAGCAAGAAAACACCTTGCTCCATTCCCGCCAAGCTCTCCTTGCGTGGCTCTTTTCAAAGATGGTGAATTGGTTCACATGCTGGAAAGACACCACATCGAAGGGAACCCTGCAGGAGCTATTGCAGCCAACCTTCAGGCAGCTTACGACGAGTACTGTTAATAAACAATACCCTAAATACAAGGCCGTTACAAATTTTGTAACGGTTTTTTTATTTAATCCCAGAAAAAATTCTCAGAAAATTCAAATATCATTATATTTGTTGAAATGGCAACCAAAGCACTTTTCAATACCGTAGTCAACTGGTTTATCCGTCAAAGGATGGATCAGATTCAGAATTTCATGGACCATCCCATTGAGACACAGAAAGGTATATTATTTTCCCAGCTGTTTCATGCAGAAGATACGGAATATGGCAGGCTTTACGGATTCAACTCTATTTCAAGCTATCAGGATTTTAAGAATAAAGTCCCGATTGTGACCTATGAAGATTTTGAACCTTATATTGAAAAGGCCAGACAGGGACAAAAAGATGTAAGCTGGCCCGGCTATATTAAACATTTTGCAAAATCTTCCGGAACCACGAATGCTAAAAGCAAATTCATTCCGATCTCAGCAGAAAGTCTGGAATATTGCCATATGAAAGCCGGAAAAGATATGGTTTCCATATATGCCAACAACCATCCTGAGAATCAGCTTTTTAATTATAAAAACTTACGTTTGGGCGGTAGCTCTGAACTGTATGCTGATTTTAACACCAAATTCGGAGATTTATCCGCGATCCTGATTGACAATCTTCCGTTCTGGGTAGAAATAACCACTACCCCAAGCAAAAAAGTTTCCCTGATGGGAGAATGGGAAAGCAAACTGAGAGCCATTACTTCTGAAGTAAAGAATGAAGATGTAGGAAGTATCTTGGGAGTACCAAGCTGGATGATGGTTCTTTTACAAAGAGTTTTGAAAGAAACCAATATAGGCAGCATTTCCGAGCTGTGGCCTAATCTGGAGGTCTTTTTTCATGGCGGAATCAGTTTTAAGCCCTACAGGGAACAATACAGGCAGATCATCGGAAAAAACATCAATTACTACGAAATTTACAATGCTTCTGAAGGCTTCTTCGGGATACAGGACAGATCCAACAGCGATGAAATGCTTCTGATGCTGGATTATGGAATTTTCTATGAGTTTATTCCAATGGATCAGTTTCATTTTTCCAATCCGAAAGTCGTAAGCCTGGAAGATGTTGAAATTGGAAAAAACTATGCGATGGTCATCACTACCAATGGAGGCCTATGGAGATACCTCATTGGGGATACAGTCGTATTTACATCTACCAATCCGTTCAGAATAAAAATAACGGGAAGAACCAAACATTATATCAATGCCTTCGGGGAAGAACTGATGATCACGAACGTAGAATCTGCACTCTCTAAAGCCTGCGAGGCAACAGGTGCTCAAATTACAGATTTTACAGGCGCTCCGGTCTTTATGAAAGAAAATGAAGGAGGTGCCCATGAATGGATCTTCGAGTTCAGCCAGCATCCTGATAATCTCGACAGTTTTATTGATGTATTTGACACGCATTTAAAGAAGATCAATTCAGATTACGAAGCGAAAAGATATAATAATATGACCCTCAGAAGGCCAATTGTTCATATTGCTAAAGATAACTTATTCTATCACTGGCTGGAATCTAAAGGCAAACTTGGTGGTCAGAATAAAGTCCCTAGACTGAGTAACGACAGAGAATATATTGAACCATTACTGGAACTTAACAAGTAAAAATGGGTAGATAAGGGCTTATCATATCCCTGAAATTTCTAACATAAAAAAAACCGCAGTTGAAATCAATTGCGGTTCTTCTTTTTATTTGCTTAAATCTTCTTTTACTTTTTTGGCAGCTTCCTCTACTTTTGAAGCCCCTTTTCTGGCAGCCTCTTTTGCGTCTTTTCCTGCCTCCTGAGCGCCGGTTTTAATGTCCTTTCCTACTTTATTAGCCTCGTTTTTTATGTCCTGCCCCGCTTTGTTAAGATCATGCTTTGTCTTATCGGCTGTGGCATCAATTTTATCTTTGGCTTTCTGGGCAGCATCGTCTATTTTATTTCCAGCTTCATCTACCTTTGCTTTAACATCTTCTTTGGCCTTATTTACTTTTGAAGTATCAACAACACCAGAAGGGGTTTCTGTAACAGTAGTGGTCGTAGTGGTAACCGATCCGTCCGGGTTTTCAACCTGTTCTGTTTTACTGGTCGATTTTGTGCAGGCTACAGCAAATACTGAAATTGCCAGAGCTGCTAAGATTTGTTTTTTCATATTATATATTTTTAGGGATATTTTGGTCTATTCTGTGGTCTTGTTTTCTTTGGCTGCAGAAGCAGGAGACTCTGAAGCTTTCTGCTTCTTTTCTGTTTCTGTTTTTTTCTTTTCCTCGTCCAGTTTTGCTTTGTTTTCTTTTTCAAGCTCAGCTTTGAGTTTTTTCTCTTCTTCCTGAAGCTTTTTAGCCTGCTTTACCGAGTCCAGATATTGAGGAGAAGACATTCTTATCTTACGCGCAATATCTACCGAAACAGCACCTGTTGAAAAAGAATCAACAGCAGCGGTATCATAATGGATCTTAACGTCCTGTTCATTAGCGAATCCCGGTGACTCTTTCTTGGAACAAGCTATAAACAGAATCGTAGAAACAAAAGATGCAGACAGTATATTTTTCATGGAACTAATTTAGCAGAAATTCTGCAATTACAGGATAGTGATCCGATAATTTTATAGACTGATCTACCTTATAACTCAAAGGAATAATTGATTTTGAAGTAAATATATAATCGATTCTCAAAGGAATTTTATAATCGTGGAAACTGCTTGCACTCCCTTTACCTGCAACTAAAAAAGCATCCTGAAGATCTTTCCCAAGGTTATAATATTCATAAGAATTGGGCACAGAATTAAAATCCCCGGCCAGAATCACAGGATAAGGTGATAAATCCACTATTTTCCTGATTCTTTTAACCTGATCTTCATGTGCCTGAAAGGTAGGTATCATATGAGAAAGTAATGTAGATACATTCCCAAATCCCAATCCGTCAAGTTTCGTAAACATGGATTTATGAAGGCGGAAAGGCTCCAGATATACATTCACAATTCTCACAATTTTACCATTGATATCTATATCAGCGTAGAATGAGTTTCCTCTTGCTTTTTCATCAATCAGCTCAGCCTGTCTTACGATTTTATGTTTTGTTTTGAGAATGACGGAAGGATACTTTACCAAATCCCGTTTGATAGCACGGTTGGTATCTTTTTCCTGAACCAGAATAATATCTGCGTTTTGTTCTTTGATGTAATTTTTCACTTTATCCCAACCGTATTCTCCATATTTTACATTGAAAGTGACCACTTTTATATCCCGTATTGTTTTTGTGTTCTCTACTTTAGGCGAATAGTTGACCCATCTTCTCACAGGATTGTAAAAAATAAGAGTACCCAGGGCAAAAGCAATGGCAACTTTTTGTTTTTTAATGATCCAGACCAGTGTAAGGAGAATATGTATGGCCATCAGGTAGGGGAAACCAAGAGAAAGAAGATTAAGATTTCCCAAAAGGTTAGGAGAAACCCATGCATTCCCCAATGTGCATAGCAGCAAAACAGCAACAGCGATATGTATAAATAGTAATATCTGATTCGACTTCATGAAAAACGGTCTTGGTACGGCTAATTTTAAGCAAAAACCCTACCAAGCAGTCAAATATTAACTATTTTTATGATTATTTATTCGTTGTTGAAAATTTTACAATGACCGGATAATGGTCTGAAATACTGACAGAACGGTCTACTTCATAGGAAACGGCACGTAATGATTTCGAAGAAAAAATATAGTCAATTCTGATCGGAAATTTATAATCATGGAAGCTGGTTGCACTTCCTCTTCCTGCTGTTAGAAACGCATCTTCAAGTCCATCAGACAAATGATAATATTCGTAGGAATTGGGAACAGAATTGAAGTCTCCGGCTAAGATTACCGGATACGGGGAATTGTCAATAACTTCCCGAACTAAAGCAACCTGAGTCTGATGTTTTTTAAAAGTAGGGATAAGGGTTTTCACAATATCTTTTACTTTTTGCTCATTGGTATCGGAATTGCCATTAAGCTTTACCATATCCTTTTCAAAATGAAAGGATTGGAGATGAACATTGATGAATCTGTATATTCTACCTTTAATCTCTATATCAACCTGTAAGCCCGGAACCTTTACATCCTCATCATGTCTTTCTATTATCTTGTAGCCTATAACTTTATGTCTTGTTAAAACAGTAAGACCGATTTTGGGATTAACTTTCTGGTAATCTTCAAATTTATATACGTCACCAGCATCTTCCTGAAGTAACAGAACATCTGCATTCAGTGACTTCAGAAAAGGAGCTGTTTCTACAGATCCTCTCCCACCGGCTCTGGTATTAAAGGAGACTACTTTTATATCTGAATTTTCTTTTGGGCTTGAAGAATAATTAACCCATCTTTTCACAGGATTCAAAAAAGCCAATCCCACAAACATAAATGCGAAAGCTCTCTTTTTCCAGCTGAATACCCAGAATACAGTCAATATGATATACAGTATGATCAGTATAGGAAACCCTAAAGAAAGCAGGTTGAACCACGAAAATATCTTAGGTGGAACATAAGCATTCAGCAAAGTGCCTAAAAGCAGGAACAGAATTCCAATATGGAAAATCAGGAGGATAAGCCGTAAAATCTTCACAAAATAGTTTTAATTGAATCTATAGAGATGCTTTTTCCAATTCCGTGCCAACAGCCATCCTACTAAAGCACCTCCAACGTGAGCCAGGTGAGCAATGCCGCCCCCGTTTCCGGAAACACCGAGATATACAGAGATGACCACAATAATTGGCAACAGATATTTTACTTTTATGGGAACTGGGATAAACATGATTCCAATTTTTGAATCAGGATATAAGGTTGCAAATGCCGCCACTACTCCAAAGATAGCTCCGGAAGCTCCAACCATTGGTGTTGTTATAATATCCTTTAAGCTTCCTAATAATTCCTTTTGTTTAAGAATAGAGTCTGCATTTCCATTAAATTCAACACTTGCTCCGGATAAATATGCATTTACATTAAACCCAAGCTGCTGCAATTCACTGGAAAATTGCTGAGCTTCAACAAAGTTCCATAAGTTAAACAGGAAAAAAGCACCCAAACCGCTTAAAAAATATAGAATCAGATATTTCTTATCTCCTAATGTTTGTTCTAAAATAGGACCAAAACTAAATAGCGTCATCATATTAAACAAAATATGCATGATACTTCCGTGCATGAACATATGAGTAATCACCTGCCACGAATGGAAAAACGGAGAAAAGGGATAAAATCCTGCAAGATAACCAATGACCTGATTCCCCATTAACGATGTAACAATGAATACAATGACGTTTATAATGATAATATTTCTTGTAATCGGCGGTATATTGTTAAACATAATTTTTAAAATTTGTTTTTAAAATCATTGAACGGAACTTCATAGAAGCACCTTTTCCCATCCGGTAAAAACTCTGGGAATCCTAATGCTGTAAAGTCTTTGATGACCTGTTCCGCATCTTTTTTATAGAGAAAATCAAATCTTGATTTCGACTGCATTTTATTCCATTGATTGTGGTAATACTGCAAAAACTCTTCTTCCGTTTTATAATCCAGAATCTCAAAAAGGTTCTCCAGAAACTTCATTGCCTGGGTTTCTTTCAGGCCTTCCGGAAGTGAATCGATCCTCAATACACTTTCATGAGCAATTTTCATGTCAAACCCTAATTCCGGAAGATATTTTTTGAATGCATTGTATTTACTTTTTTCAATTTCATTCATATGATATTCCAGAGAAAACAAAAGAGCATGGCTGTTTGTGCTTGATTTTCTGGTAGATTTATTATTTTCTGACACCAATAATCTGTGCATTCTACCCAAATCCAGCATCAGGGTGACATCTCCCTTATTGAAAAGCCAGTAGCCGTTCGGAAGTCTCATTAAATCTTCGTCAAAATCTTCATCTTCAAATAAATTGATCTTTGAAGGTTCTGCCGTAATATTCTGATGGTACATTTCCGTAAGGTTCTGAATTTCTTCAGGATGCACAACATTTTTTTCTTCCAGGAACGGATTATAATCTTTGTCTACAATAATTTCCGGCATTTTGATAACCCCGCTGCCTCCGCCACCATTTCCTTTGCTCGGAATAGGTTTATTCATCATTTCATCCAATTCAGGATCTTTGTCGAAGTCAAGGCTTGGAGACACATTATAAATTCCTAAAGACCTTTTAATTGTTGAACGCAGTAAAGCAAAAATAAGATGTTCGTCTTCAAATTTCACTTCCGTTTTCTGCGGATGGATATTTACGTCTATTTTCTCCGGATCAAGTTCCAGGAAAAGGAAGAACGAAGGTACATATCCCGGCTGAAGCAATCCTTCGAAAGCTTCCTGTACTGCCTTATTGAAATATGGGCTCTTGAAATATCTGCCGTTTACAAAAAGGAACTGCTCTCCTCTTGATTTTTTCGCACCTTCAGGCTTGGCAACAAACCCGTGAAGTTTACACCAGATAATATCTTCTTTGATCGGAATCAGGAGCGGCTGTAGCTTTCTTCCGAAAACATCTACGATACGCTGCATCTGACTTCCTTTTCTCAGCCTGAAAACCGCTTCATCATCATGGAACAAAGAAAACTCAAGATTCTCATGGGCCAATGCAACACGCTGGAATTCATCAATTACATGCCTGAATTCGATATTATTATTTTTCAGAAATTTTCTTCTCGCCGGAACGTTATAGAAAAGGTTTTTCACTAAAAAATTAGAACCTTCCGCTGTCTGAACAGGATCCTGAAACTGGAAAACACCTCCTTCGATATAAATATTGGTCCCGATAGAAGTATCTTTTTGTTTTGTTCTCAGCTCAACCTGGGAAACTGCAGCAATAGAAGCCAAAGCTTCTCCACGGAATCCTTTAGTGGCAATTTTAAAAATATCTTCCGTTCCCTTGATCTTGGAAGTAGCATGTCTTTCAAATGCCATACGGGCATCTGTTTCAGACATTCCTTTTCCGTCATCCACCACCTGTATAAGATTTTTTCCGGCATCCCTGATGATCAATTCAATTTTCGTTGCATCTGCATCTATAGCATTTTCCAAAAGCTCCTTCACGATGGATGCAGGCCTCTGCACCACCTCTCCCGCTGCAATTTGATTGGCTACATGATCCGGTAAAAGCTGAATAATATCTGACATAAAAACGTAAATCAACTTACAAAAATAGTCAATGAAAACGGGAATTAAAATACTAAAACCGGGATTTAATATTTAATTATCAACATTTTTCCATATTTATCCCCATCCGATTTTTTTATTCTTTGTAACGAAGGACTTTAGCAACGCTCTTCCTTTAATTCAGAAATCCGGTTTTACGGGATCAGAATCATTCCTATAGTATTTCAATCTCTTGTACCCTCTACACTATAAGAAAAAGTCACTTTTCTAAAAAAACACCCCCATTTTATAATAAAACAGAGGTGTTTACAGCTAGTTTATACAAAAAATTAATAGTGATGTATCTATTTTAGTCTTCAAAGACAAGTTTTCTCTTCTTTTCTCTTTTAGGAATTCCGTGAATCTTTTCATACAAATAAGCAAACAGATTCGGTTTTCTGTAAATCCTGTTGTATCTGTATTTGGTATTGAAGTGTCGTATATGAATTTTATAAGCATCATACCCGATGACAATCAGAAGACATACACTTATCACATAAAACACTCTGAATTCCAGATAATAATAAGTCATTCCTGAAAACACGGCCCCTAAAACATAGGCAAGCATAATGCTCATGAGTAGTTTTGCTCTTCCGATCAGTTCCCCGTTTTTCCTGTATTTTTTCTGGGTAAACATAGACACCAGAATTCCCAGGTCGGTGGTGGTTCCCGTAAGGTGGGTTGTTTTTACAGAGAAGTTGGAAATACTTGCTGTCAACCCATTCTGGAGACCTGTAGCAAAAAGCATCAGGGCGACCAGATATTCTGTTTCTTCCAGGGTTTTCTGATAATACAGCTGCCCGTAGACTCCTACAAAGAGTAGACATATGATCTCCAGCACAATCGGCATGGCATGGGCAAAATATTTGCTTTTCTTATTAAAATTGATCACAATAAAGTTGGATAGAAAACTTCCGAAGAAGAATAAGAAAATCCATCCACCTACGACTGCAACCTGCGTCCAGTTTCCTTTACTGATCTCTGCGGCTAAAATGGCATAATGCCCGGTTACGTTCGATGTGAAAGAGAGGAATATTAATAGGGATGCTATATTTATAGTACCTGCGGTAAATGCAGTCAGCGTCCCCAATCTGATATTGTCTCCCAGTGTCCTGCTGTTACTATAATTTCTTAACATTTTTTAGTTTTTTAAATTGTTCATGATGTGTTTTTCTAGACCTCTACAAAGATCTCTGCCAGTCTTCCTCTTTCCGGAAGGCTTTCTCTTACCTCAATTCTGATTTCATGAGACTTCAGTTCTTTGCTTTTTTTGATGTAAGGGATAAGATCAAATTTTCCTTTTCCTTTGCTTTTGATGGATGGAGAATAATACGCTTCTTCGATATTTTCAGCCTTTACATACTGATTGAATGTTCTCTGGAAGCTTCCGGTGAAAATATCACAGACGATTTTATTAACCAGGTGAGGATATTTATTCTTAATAATTCCATACGCGTCACAAAACTCTTCGGGTCTGATCTTATTAAAAACCGTTGTTTTGGTATTAAACAAAAGATCTCTGATAGAATCTCCGGAATCGTATCCTGAAGTAAGAAGAATATTATACTGGTTCGGATCTTCTGCCGCATCCTTCTCTTTAAGTACTTTTTTCAATATGTTCAATGACTCAAGAGAGTAATCTGTTGCAATTAAAATTGTTTTAGCCATGTTCTTTATTATTTTGTATTGTGTTTATCTTTTTTGATGATACAAAACTAGAACGACCATATTAGAAGATCTTTGGAACGGAATTAAAATGTGATTAAAGAGATTAAAATGAGATTAGAAAATTGTTAAGGGGAGTTAATGTAGGCGGGGGTAAAGGAAGCTGAGAGAGCTAAGAAGGTAAAGAAAAAAAAACACGCAAACAACTTAAAATAAGACAATTATACAGTAAATAAAAAGAAAGAGTAGATAAGATAAAAACAAAAAAACCGATTAATCGGCAATATTTACGATCAATCAGTTCCTTTTAATTTTGAGCATTATATCTACTTTATCCAACTCTTTGCTCTTCCAGCTTCCTTTGCCTTCTTAGCCTCCTTTGCTTTCTTAGCCTTTTCACCATTTCGCCTTTTAGCCCCTCTATCCTTCCCCCTTCTGCATACTATAAAAATTCGGGAAACGCATTTGAACGGTTGTCCCCTGGTTCTCATGGGAACTTACGATCAGTTCACCGTGGTGCATTCTTACGATATTCCGGGCCAAAGGAAGCCCGATTCCGTAACCTTCGTAGTTATTGGTATTGGAAGCCCTAAAGAAAGGGTCGTAGATTTTATTCATTTCCACTTCCGGAATTCCGATACCATTGTCTTTTACAATGATATATACATCGTTATCTGTTGCTCCCAAAGAAACTTTAACCTGTTGAAAATTAGAATACTTACATCCATTACTGATGATATTGGCTACCGCAAGATGCAGAAGCTGCTCATTCCCCTGAACCTTCAGTTTTTTCGGATTATCGGGAAGCATGCTTATATCCAGATAGATATTGTTTCTGGAATCGATTCTTCTCAGGGTTTCGATTACATCCCAAAGCAGCTGATCTATTCTCACCTTATCCATTTTCTGGATCTTACCGTCGAATCCGGTTTGGGCGATCATCAATAAGGCTTTGATCTTTTTGTCAAGCTTTTCAGCTTCATTCAGGATAATTTCCAGGGTTTCTTTATATTCTTCCGGAGTTCTGCTGATGGACAGAGCAACATCCGCTTCTCCCATAATAGAGGTCAGAGGAGTTCTTAATTCATGAGAAACATTTCCGATCAGGTGATTCTGAGTTTCAAAAGAAGTCTCGATACGGTTGAGCATCCCGTTAAATGTATCTACCAGCTCATTCAGCTCTTTATTATCCGGCTGGGGCTCCAGTCTTAAATGAAGATTTTCTGAGCTGATCTCTTTTACCTTTCCTGTAATTTTTAAGATCGGCCGGAATAATGTTTTCGACAAATAAAAAGAAAAGATCATACTGAAGAACAGTGAAAGGACGATACAGGTAAGCAGCGTTCTCTTTAAAAATCCAAGGTAATAGACGACATAATGGTTTTTTGCAGAAGCAATAGCAATATAGTCTTTATCATCATATCTGAAACTCTGTCCTATATAGTAAAACTCTTTATCATTGTAATTGGACTCTCCTGTTTTGATGATATTTTTAAAGAAATAATCCGGAATATGAACTTCCTGGGATATTTTTTTGAAATTGGAATCAGAGGGAACGGCAAAAACATAGTCTTTCTCCATTGGAAGCTCTTCATCATTCAGACTATTAAGGATATAATTCTCCGGAAGGTCGAGATGGTCTTTGCTTTTTTCGATCTGAACAATGGTCGCTGTACGGATCTTCAGCAATTCATAAAATCTCTGATGGGAAAAATTTACAATTGAAAAGTAGACCAAACCACTGAACAACAGAATGATGGCCGTAAAAACCAACATTAAAAGTACCATCGTCTTGGTCTGATTTGTAACTACTTTATTAAACATCCATTACGTTTTTTTCAATACATACCCCATTCCTATCACCGTATGAATCAGTTTATTATCATCCTGACTATCCAGTTTTTTTCTTAAATAATTGACATACACATCTACTACATTCGTCCCCAGCTCATAGTTCACTCCCCATACAGCATCCAGAATCTCGGCTCTGGAAATTACTTTTTCAGGGTTATTGAGAAAATAAAGCAGGAGTTTGTATTCTGTAGAGGTCAGGGTAATTTCTTCTCCGGCACGGGTTACTTTTTTCGTATAATCATTCACTGTAAGATCGGAAAACTGAAATACGTGTTCATTATCCGGCTCCGGTTCTACAGTTTCCTGCGGTCCGTTGTTATGGCTTCTTCTCAGCAGAGATTTTACACGCGCAACCAATTCAATAAACTTAAAAGGCTTCACCAGATAATCATCTCCACCACTTTCCAGCCCAAGTACAATATTCTCAGAGGTTCCCAACGCGGTCAGGAATAAAATCGGAACACTTTGATTGGTTTTTCTTATTTCTTTGCATACATCCAAACCATTCATTTCCGGCAGCATAATATCGAGAATTACAAGATCGAAGTCATTGGCCTGCACGAGCTGCACTCCTGTACGGCCGTCAAAAGCCACAGAAATTTCATACCCATTTTCCTGAAGTCCTTTTTTAATAAAAGAAACCACGCTGGTCTCGTCTTCGATAAGAATAATTTTTTTCATAAATGAAATAAGGAGTTCTACAAAAATAGGGAATTTTTATTGGGATAGACAAACCCGGAGTATTGAAAGGAAGTGCTTTTTTGGGAAGAGAAAAAGGAGAGTTGAAAGAGGAGAACCTCTTGCGGACGGTTTGTTGTTGCTTAGGTTTTAACACAAAATGCGCAAAGAATTTTTAATATAAAAAGGAGTAAATATGATCGCAAAGGCGTTTCACTCAGCTATGGAACATGCTTGACTGAACGGAGTGCCACTGCGATCGAAAAATAAAGCAGCATACTTCATCAACTTGCGAACCTTGCGCTTTTATTTTTTTCAGATATGTTTTTACTACAAAATACATAATGATGCTTATAGAAACAATTCTGATGCAGATTGTGCCCCCAGCTGAACGAAGTGCCTTTGCGATCGAAAAATAAAACAACCTACTTTATCAACTTGCGAACCTTGCGTTTTTAATTCCCCCCTTCTTATCATTTTACCTTTTCGTGAATTCTTCTTTTTACCACACAACCTATATAGAATAATACTACCTTTGTTTTTCATTGAATACAGCATGAATGACTTTTTAATAGGGATCGGTAAGCGATTAAAGGATATTAGAAAAAAGAATAATTTAACCATTAACGAGCTGGCTTTCAAGGCCAATGTAAGCAACGGTCTTGTTTCCCGGATTGAAAACGGAAGAACGATTCCGTCATTACCTGTTTTACTGGATCTGATTCAGTCTCTTGAGATTGATGCAAGTTATTTCTTTGAAGGCGTAGAGAAAAAATCCAATGCCAAATTCATTTATGTTCCCAAAGAAAGCCAGCAGGTCATAGAAAAAGAAGTTGAAGCTGAAGGCTTTAAATACATGCATATCTTCAGCAAAAGTCTTCATTCTTTAGGTTTTGAAGCTGTTTTGCTGACCCTTGAACCCAATTCTAAAAGAGAAAAAGTAATTACTGATGCCTGGGAATTCAAATATATTCTGAAAGGCGAAGTAAAATACATCATAGACAATGAAGAAGTCATCATGAAAGAAGGTGATTCTTTATATTTTAACGGAAAGTTTCCTCACGTTCCGGTAAGCATTAGTAATGAAAGCTGTGTAATGCTTGTTCTCTATTTTTATACTGCTTAACAAACCGATTTCTTTTAACGCAAGAATACGCAAAGAGACTATACAACATCATTCCCATTTTTTGATCGCAAAGGCACTCCGTTCAGCTAAGCACGCTACCATAGCTAAGTGCCAACGCCGCTGCGAGCATAAAATTTAAATTTTTCAATAATAATCTTAGCGAACATAGCGTTAAAACGATCTCTTATTTCAAACTTTGGGTGGAATAAAAAGTTTCTTCTTGCTTTCCCGGATCATTTTGCACTCCATTCTTCATTTATTGCTCTTCTCTTCGCCTAGTTTCATTGAGGTTTCCATACAAAAGTTTACAAATATGCAACTTTTAGTTTTCTGTTTTTTCCTTAAATGAACTCAATATTAACTGAAACAAGCACTTTTCTGAGAAATATTCCCTCTGTTATTTTTACCCATTATTCACAAAAAAACGCTGATATAGCACATTTAAACTGTGTTTTCATCTGTTTTCATTCATTGATTTATTTAGTTTTCAAAGTAAAAAAGGCGTAACACACAACACTTATTTGTTAATCAATACTTAACATCAAATATTTATATATATTAAAATTATTAGCGTGATTTGCATAAAAAATTTAATATATGTAAAAATGAAAACAACATTAGAGAAATTACTTACCCTTGTTTTTGTCTGTTTCATTATTTTTGTTTCAGCACAGAAACAGTTAATTATAGGAACTGTTCTTGACGACAGCCAACCCCTTCCTGGCGCCTCAGTTAAAATAAAAGGCCTGTCCAGAAATACAACCACTGATGTTGACGGAAAATTTACGATCAACGACATCAAAGAAGGCCAATACAGCCTTCAGATAAGCTACATTGGTTATGAATCTTCCGATATAAATATTGACTTAAAACCGGGAGAAACGTTTGATCTGGGAACAGTGAAACTTTCTCAGCAGCGAAAAAACATTGATGAAGTTGTAGTGACCGGAACTTTGAAGAATACGGAAGCAAGAGCATTAAATCTTCAGAAAAACGCGATCAATATTACTAATGTTATCGCTTCGGACGGAATTGGAAAGCTGCCAGACAGAAATGCAGCTGAAACGGTACAGCGTGTACAGGGTGTTTCGATTGAAAGAGACCAGGGAGAAGGAAGATTCGTTTCTCTGAGAGGACTTCCACCGTTCTGGGCCTCAACAACCATTAACGGAAACAGACTTCCCACCGCTGAAGAAGAGACCACTTCCAGAGCAACGGCCTTCGATTTCTTTCCTACGGAACTGATCTCTTATGTACATGTCAATAAGTCTTTTACCCCGGATATGGAAGCTGATGGAATTGGTGGCGGAATCAATTTTATCACCAAAACTCCGCCAATGAAGTCTGAGTTCAAGGCCACTTTAGGAAGTGGATACAATGCCAAGGCAGATAAAGGAGTTTATAATCTTGGATTACTGTATGGCGGAAGAACGAAAGATAAAAAATTCGGGTATCTGTTCAACTTTGCCCACTTTATCAGAAACTGGTCTACGGATAATTTTGAGGCTAGAAGAAGTGGCGATGAAGGTGTTTTCAGACTGGAACTTCGTGATTATAACGGGGTGAGAAAAACAACCGGAATCAATACGGCTTTTGAATATGTTTTATCCCCAAAAACAACTTTCTACCTGAAAGGAATGTATGGAACACTTTCAGATGATGAAACACACTACAAACATAGGATCAGATTTGATAAATTCAGTTCAGCGAATAATACGGCAAGAGTTGAGCTTCAGAACATTCACAATTTACTGATCACGGAACTTACATCTGTGTCTTTGGGTGGAATTCACAATTTAAACAAAGGGAAAATCGACTGGGATTTATCTTATTACGATAACCGGTTCAAGTATGGAAATATTCCTGATCAGCAGAACAACTCTTATTATGTTATCAAATATACTCAATCAGGTGTAGGCATCAATCCTTCTTATATCTCTGATCACGGAAACGGGCCAAGAGCTTACTGGAAGGCTGACGGGGGGAAATTGGATTATAAAAATCCTGATGCCCTATTCGGTTTCTATAGTGACCCGAATTTTAAAATGGACGCTGCACAGATGAAATTTACAGATCTTGAATTCTATAAGGTTTTTGTGGAAGAGAAAGATAAAATCGTGGCGGCATTCAATCATGAGATCAATGCATCTGATAAGCTGACCTTTAAATATGGTTTCAAATACAGAGATAAAGAACGTAATGCCAGATTCTCAGATATTTTCTACAACTGGAGCAACGGAACAGCACCCCTTTTGTCAGATTATTCTCAATATATTACGACACAAGCCAACGGACCGAAATATTTAAGTGAAATGAATACCCACATCGGGAATACTTTCGGACCGGTGCTTTCCACCACAGGCATGAATCAGTTCTGGTACCAGAATCAGGGGAATTTAAAGATCAATACAGCAGATTCCGAGGCTTTAGAATACAATAAAGCATTGGGACGAAATTTTGATGTGTTTGAAAAACATGCAGACGCTTATGGAATGGCAACGTACAAACTAAATGATAAGATGACCATTCTCGGAGGAATCAGATTGTCAAATACCCATACGAAAGTAAGAGGATACAGCGTAATTGACGACGTGCTTACCCCTGTTGAAAATACGAAAAACTACTTAGCTGTTCTTCCGATGGTTCATTTAAAATATACACTGAATGATAAGGCCAACCTTCGTTTTGCCGCGACAAGAACTTTCTCAAGACCGAATTTCGGAGATCTTACACCAGGTGGAACTTATATTGAAGCGGATAATGAATTCAAAGGCGGAAACCCAAACCTTAATCCTACGTATTCATTGAATTTTGACCTGATGGGAGAATATTATTTTTCCAATGTAGGAATTCTGAGTGGTGGTGTTTTCTATAAATCTATTACAGATCCGATCTTCCAGGATTCTTTTATTGGAAATTATAACGGAATCAGCGGAGTACAGTTTACGGCTCCCAACAACGGAAATGCAGCATGGCTAGGCGGTATAGAACTGGGAATCAACAAGAGATTCGACTTTTTACCAGGTTTTCTTCAGTATTTCGGGGTCCAGCTTAACGCCACTTTCATGACCTCTGAAATGGAAAAACCAAGCGGAAGAAAGGTTGCACTGCCTTATCAGGCTAAAGAGCTTTATAATGCTCAGCTTTTCTTTGAGAAAAAAGGATTTAACGCAAGACTTGCCTACAACTATAAAGGAAAATATGCAGTGGAATATGCTGAAGACGACATCAACGATTCTTACTATGGCAAATACAGCAATCTGGACTTCGGAGGATCTTATCAGTTTACAAAGTACCTGACGCTATACGCCGATGTAAACAATATTCTGAACAAACCTCTGATCTACCACTTTGGTAAAAACGAAGACCGTCCTGAGCAGGTGGAATACTATGGTGTAAGATTCAACCTTGGAATAAAACTAAATTTCTAAATCATCACCATGGCCAGAACCATCAATAAAAAAACATTAGTAACACTGAAGGCCGCTTTTGCCGCTTTCGGTGTTTACTTCTGCATGTACGGTTTCAGAAAGCCTTTTACCGTAGCTTCTTTTGAAGGACTCTCCTATTTCGGAGTGGATTATAAGATCCTGATTATCATCGCTCAGGCTATCGGATATTTTATTTCAAAATTCATTGGGATCAAATTTATTTCCGAGCTGAAACCTAAAAAAAGGATTACTTATTTATTTTCTTTCATTGCCATTGCTGAGCTTGCTCTGTTAGGATTCGCGGTGGTTCCTGCTCCTTACAATATTCTTTTGATGTTCATCAATGGGATTCCGTTGGGAATGATCTGGGGTATTGTTTTTTCTTATATTGAAGGGCGGAAGACAACAGAGATTATCGGACTGTTCTTATGTTCGAGCTTTGTGGTTTCTTCAGGATTTACTAAGTCTGTGGGAAAATTCCTGATGGATACGTTCCATATATCTGAATTCTGGATGCCTTTTTCGGCCGGACTGGTCTTTGTTGTTCCACTGATCTTTTTCGGGGTTCTTCTGGAAAGAATTCCCAAGCCTACGGAAGAAGATATTTTACTTAAAAACAAGCGCCAGCCTTTGAATGGTCCTGAAAGAAAAGCACTGGTTCAGCAGTTTTTTATTCCCATTGTCTGTATCATCTTTCTTTATATATGTCTGACGGTTCTGAGGGATTTCAGAGACAACTTCAACCGTGAGATCTGGGACGGGCTGCATTTTAGTTTTGACAGTTCTATTTTTACCTTAACCGAAATTCCTATTGCAGTAATGGTGCTGGTGATCTTAAGCTTTATGGTAAAGGTGAAAAACAATAAGAGAGCATTTGCCTATTATCATTACATCCTTTTTGCCGGGATTATTACGGTAGGGCTTTCAACGTATTTATTCCAGCAGGGGGCATTATCACCGTTTTTATGGATGACTGTTTCAGGTTTTGGAATGTACATCTGCTATATTCCTTTTAATGGAATTTATTTTGACAGGATGATCGCCGCTTTTGAAATCAAAGGTAATGTAGGATTCCTGATCTATATTGTAGATTCATTCGGGTATCTGGGAAGCGTACTGATTCTATTGTACAAGAACTTCGGTTCTGCACAGACCTCGTGGCTTAATTTTTATATTGAATTAAATTATATTATTACAGCTTCTGTACTTATTCTTTCGGTGATCGCTTTTCTGGCATTCAGAAAAAAATCAAAGCCGAAATCAAACTCAAACTCTAATCAAATCATCAATTTCGATACTTCGAAAATTTTATAAATAATAATACAATGACAACAAAATTTGATTTACTCGTTGTAGGAGGTGGAATTTTAGGAACATTCCATGCATATCATGCGCTGAAGAAAAATCTGAAGGTAGCTTTACTGGAAAGAAACTCTGTGCCTCAGGGCGCCACGGTAAGAAATTTCGGGCAGGTAGTTCCCTCCGGAATGGATCTTAAATGGCAGAATTTCGGAAGAGAAAGTCTCGCAATATATAATGAACTTCATACTCAGGCCGATCTTACCATCAGAAAAAACGGATCTGTATACATCGCTTCCAATGATGAAGAGCTTCAACTGATTGAAGAGCTGTATGAAATCAACAGAAACAATGATTATGAATCTGTTTTATTATCAAAAAATGACTGCATCAAGAAATTCGATGGTCTCCGTTCCGATTATTGTAAAGGAGGGCTGTTTTTCCCACAGGAGCTATCTGTAGATTCCGCAGAGATGATTGTAAAGCTTCATAAGCTGTTACAGGAAAAAATGGGACTTCAGATCTTTTACAACACAACGGTTCTGGAAACACATGAAGATGATCAGAAATGCACAGCAGTCGCAGCAGACGGAACGGAATTCCATGCTTCCAAAATGATCATTTGTGGCGGGCATGAATTCAAAACTTTATACCCAAATGTATTCAATGAAAGTGATCTTGAAGTGAGTAAACTTCAGATGCTTCAGACCAAGCCTCAGGGCATTTATTCTCTTCAGGGAAATATCCTTACCGGTCTTTCGATCAGAAGATATGAATCGTTCAGCGAATGTCCTTCTTTCCAACAAATCAAGGCATTGGAAGACCCTCATTCGTTTGAAAAGAAATATGGGGTTCACATTTTATTCAAGCAGGCTCTGGACGGTTCTGTGATTCTGGGTGATTCTCATGAATATGCCGATGCAAAGAATGCTGATGATCTGGGGTATGACCTTAATATGGAGATTGATGAATTCATGATTCATGAAGCCAAAAAAATTATTGACCTTCCTACTTATGAGATCCAGAGAAGATGGTTTGGGGTATATTCCCAGTGCAAAACAAAAGACATTTTTGAACACAGCCCATCTGCCAATATTCACATTGTAACGGGAATCGGAGGAAAAGGAATGACGGGAAGCGGCGGCTTCTCTAAATTTAATATTGAAAAAATATACGCCTAAACTGAAATGAAAAATATAGAATTACTGGTTCTGGATATGGCCGGAACAACAATTGATGAGGACAATGTAGTTTATAAAACCCTTACAGATGCAGTCAATGATTATGGCTATAAAGTAAGTCTTGACAAAGTCTTATCCACCTGTGCCGGAATGGAAAAACTGGAAGCCATCACCAGTCTGCTGAAAGAAATTAATGGTAAAGAAGAAGATGCTCCGGCTATTTTTGAAAATTTTTCGGACCAACTCAAAGAATCGTATCAGAATCTTGAAGTAAAACCCATCAACGGAACGGAAGATTTTCTTCTGAAAATGAAGGGCCAACATAAAAAAATAGTTTTAAATACCGGCTACACTTCCGAAATCGCCCATCAGCTTTTAAATAAACTGAACTGGAAAGAAAATATACATTTTGACGCTCTCATTACGGCAGATGATGTCTCTGAAAGCCGTCCAAGCCCGGAAATGATTCATCTTGCAATGAAGAAATTCAACATCACTGAAGCGAATAAGGTTTTAAAAGCCGGAGATTCCGTAATTGACATCGAGGAAGGAAAAAATGCAGGATGCGGATTGACGATTGCCGTGCTTTCCGGCGCACAAAACAGATCTGAACTGGAAAAGGCTGCCCCTGATTACATCTTCAATACGATTTCTGAAGCTGAGACAATTCTTTAGTTACTTCTTTTTTTAAATACTTGGGACACAAATGCATTTTATTATTGCATTTGTGTCATTTTTTTGCCCATTCACATCTTTGGAAGAATCGAATAATCATTCTGTTGACAGGAATTATTCAGCTTTTGAGTTCTCCTGAACTCACTCTGGGAAGAATTAAATAACTGCAAGAATACCAAAAGCTTACCTCTTAATTTTAAAAAAATAATAGATATGTATTATTTTTAAAATTATGTGAACGTTTTAAATTTGCCCTCCGAAATTAATTTTATCATTAATAATTATAAGCAATTAAATCAATAATATTCTATTTATCACATAATACTTATGCTTTATGTGAAAAATATAAACAAAGCATATGATCTCAGAATATATTCTTACTGAAAAAAAATCTGAACACAATATTTTTTCAATGGAAAAGTATCCCTGAGAGTTTTATAGATCAATTTTTTACAAAGCAACATTAACAAACAACAATACAATGAAAAAATTAAATTTATTACTGACCTTTTCCCTCTTCATTACGGGCAGCAGTTTTTTTGCACAAGTTGGCATCAACACAACCAATCCTAAAGGAACATTTCATGTAGATGCCGGAAAAGACAATCCTGCAGCTCCAGATGATCCGGATGCGACCCAACAGCTCAACGATGTGGTTGTAGCACCTTCAGGAAGTATGGGAATTGGAACTGTGATCCCTGGAGCAAAATTGCATATTAACAGTGCCACTCCGGGAGCCATCATTATTAATGATGGTACTCAGGGCCAAGGAAAAGTTTTAACCAGTGATGGCTCCGGTATAGGAACCTGGACCAATGTCCCGGTATACCAAACAACAGTGATGGGAGATTATACGTCTGCTACAGAAAAAAAGGCAAGCCTAAACAATGGATTTGATGATGGTGGCGGTCCTACTAATTTTCCTATCTATTCAGGAATCCAAATAACACTTCCAAAAGGAAAATGGGCTTTAAGTGCCGGTCTTGCCTTCAAAAATGCAGGAATTTCCAATTCTTTCTGGCAGCATGCCTATCTTTCCACAAGTACTACTTCAGTGGTCCGAAACGGATTTACTCATCTGGGACCCGCCACTACCAATACAGCTTATGCAGGTTTTATGCTGGGTACAGCGTCTTTACCCAATCCTAATAATAAAGGTTTTATCTCAGGGACCTCTATTATTGATGTTACAGCAGCTTCAGGGGTGACCATTTATCTTATCCTTGAAAACAGATCTCCGGTTAATGCCTTCACATTTGACCCTTTTATGCCTGAAAATTATTTTTATGCCTTCCCAATTAATTAAAAAAGCGAATCAGAACAATGAAACCCTATTATATATTGCTAATTTCTCTGTGCTTCAGCCCATTTTTTAATGGACAGATTGGTATAGGAACATCCGATCCTAAGGGATCTTTTCATGTAGACGCAGGAAAAAACAATAATCCTGTTGTACAGCCTGATGATGATGTCATCATACAAAGCGGAACGGGGAATGTAGGGATTGGAACTACTGATCCTACCTCCAAACTTCACCTCAATGGAAAAATAAGAATAACGGATGGGTCACAAGGTCCTGACAGAATTCTCGTTTCTAATGCTAATGGACTTGCAAAATGGGTTTATCCGGCTATTAAAAGAAATAATAGTGTGGGGATCAATCCAAATCCTGTTGTTACAATCAATTCAGGGCAGACTGCCAATAATTTTAATTATAGTGGGTTTTCTATTACTTTGACAGAAGGGAAATGGCTTGTGAGCTCTTCTCTTACTTTCTCTTCAATAGGACGTAATGGATCTTCCCCTCTTCCCAATGTCAATTACTGGATGCGGGCCTATCTCTCAACATCCAATACTGATTTAACAAATATAAAAAATGTTGGCTTCACTCATTTAGGTCCTGCTGGTCCCAACACCGCTTTCGGAGGCCCTCTTGTAGCGACCAATTATACACAGGATGTAGGCTCTATCTACGGAAGTTCTGTCATAGAAGTGACGGTTCCAAGTGTGACTGTTTACCTCTTGATGGATCAAAAACCTGCAAAATACTATATGTATAGCAGCAATTATTTTGAAAATTATTTCTATGCAGTTCCAATTGATTAGATAACCTGCTGATTTTAAAAGGAGAATATTGCAAATCTGTAACACGCAATAAAAATAATTCATTTACAGAACTAAAATATTACAATTCTAGGGATGAAGACCCCAATATAACACAATGATTTTCTTAACATTAAGCCCTATTCAGGTTAATACCATTTTCATTTAGCATAATAAGGAAGTCAATGCGGAGATCATTGATGCAGGAAGATCACTATCTCCAACTGAACCAGTGATCTTTGAATAGAAATTATAGCGGGAAAATCAATATTGGAGGTCTTCTTTATGATATTTAAAAAAAGTAGAAAGTAACAGATAAAAGCTGTTATAAAGCAATTAGATTTAAATTTTTGATATTAGAACAAGGATTTTCTGTCCAAGTTCTAATATCTTTTTTTATGCTTATGGATTGGAATGTTTTGATCCGTCCTTTATTTAAAGTTTTAAAAGTATTTTAAGCTTTTGTGATTTTTGAGGTTTTACGATTCTCTTTTTATATGAACTTTTTAATTATCAATTAATTAATCTTACGTTCATAAATGTTTACAAATAGTAAACTAATTTTACAATAATTAAAAAATAAATTACTATTTGTAAATTTTTCTTTTTCAAAACCCATTTTCCCATGAAAGCAAAACTATTCTCAATGGCTGTTGTAATGAGTTGTTTCCTCGGAGCTCAGACCAAAAAAGTTTTATTTATCGGTATTGACGGATGCCGTGCTGATGTAATGATGTCTGCTCCTACTCCAAACATTCAGGGCCTCATCAATCAGTCTATTTATTCTCTTGACGGGCTTTGCGCTGCAACGACCTGGAGCGGAAACGGCTGGAGCACGATGCTTACCGGCGTATGGCATACCAAGCACAATGTTCAGGACAACAATTTTACCAATCCGAACTATGTCAATTATCCGGATTTTCTAACGCGGGCAGAAACCTTTAATCCGGGCTTAAGAACCATTTCCCTTGCCCATTGGGGCCCAATCAATGATAAAATTATTCAGAATGCAGACGTAAAAACCAATCTGGCAACGGATCTCGCTGTGAAAAATGCTGCTGTAAATGCTTTACAGAACGATAATCCTGATATTCTTTTTGTAGACTTTGATGACGTAGATCATGCAGGTCATTCTTATGGTTTCTCTTCAAGTGTTCCACAATATGTTTCTTCAATTCAGACCACAGATTCTTTTATCGGAGAAATCGTTGCAGCCATGAAAAACAGACCCACCTACAACAATGAAGACTGGCTGGTGGTATTGACAACAGATCACGGAGCGGTGGAAACCTCACATGGTGGCGGAGCGCTTTCGGAAAGAAATATTTTTACCATCTACTCCAATCCCGGGTTTAGTCCTCAGCAAATCAGTAAAACGTTGCTGGAAGCCAACAAAACATTTAATCAGTTAAATTTTCCGTCAGGGACGTATGCAAAGCCAGCTGATCAAACTCCTTTTAATTTCGGAGCCAACCAGGATTTTACCATTGAATTTTGGGTAAAACCCAATGCTTCCTATACCAGCGATCCTGTAATGCTTGGTAATAAAAACTGGGCCAACGGAAAAAATAAAGGAATTATCTTCTCAGGATATTCCGGGCAAACCTTCAAAATGAATATTGGCGACGGAACCAACAGAATAGACCTTACAGGTGGAAAAGCAGAAACCAATAAATGGAAACATATCGCCGCCAGCTTCGACAGAGACGGTCTTGTAACGCTGTATGAAGATGGAGTTCCGGTAACTTTTGCAAAAATGAACAGTATCGGAAATATTGACTCCGGATTTCCTTTGACCTTGAATCAGGATGGAACGAATACGTATGGAGTCAACCTGGCTGCGTCTTATAAAGATGTCAGAATATGGAAATCTGCACTTCCTAATGATGTAATTGCAAACTGGGCCAACCAGGATATTACCCCATCACATCCTTATTATTCTCAGCTATTGGCGAACTGGAAATGTAATGAAACATCCGGAAATATCCTGGCAGATTCAGGGCCTAATGCCAACAATATGAATATTACAGGAAATCCCACTTATAATGCAAATACAACGAATAATTTCAAAATTTATGATTATACCTCCACAACACGGGAAACAGATCACTTCCCTACCGTATTGAACTGGCTTTGTATTCCGGTACAGTCTTCATGGGGAATAGACGGGGTAAACAGAATTCCCGCGTGTACTAATGAAACATTGGCCGCAAAAGAAATAAAGGCAATCTCTAATGATTTTAAATTATATCCCAACCCTGCATCTACCAACATTGGCATTCAGTATAAGTCTGAAGATAAAGTGATCAGTATTGATATTATTGATACAAAAGGAGGTCTTATTTCAACATATCATTTGAAATCTTCAAATGGTCAGTATGATGAAAAATTCAATATTGAAAGCCTTCCAGCCGGAATCTATTTCCTTAAAATCAATGGAAGCAAAAAGTCTCTGACGAAGACTTTTATCAAGAGATAAAACAGTAAAGCAATTAGATTTAATTTTTTGATATTAGAACGAGGATTTTCTGTCCAAGTTCTAATATCTTTTTTATGCTTATGGATTGAGATCCAGCTGCATCTGCACATCTACCCGGTCATACCCGGCATCTGTAATAGGAATATGTCTGAAGCCCAGCTTTTCATAGAGTTTTATAGCCGGACCCAATGCTGAGTTGGTTTCCAGAACTATTTTATCGGCTTTCAGGTCTTTTGCCATATTCACCAGTGTCGTACCCAGCAGATACCCAATCTTCTTTCCCTGTGCTTTGGGACTTACGGCCATTTTTGCCAGTTCATATACGAAAGGTTCATGTTCTGATTTCATTAAAGCGCATGTTCCCACAGCTTCACCATTCAGTATGGCAAAAACAATATGCCCGCCTTTCTCCAAAATCTCTTCTTCAGGATGATCCAGCATTTTATAATCGCTCTCTTCCATCACAAAGAATGTTTTGATCCATTCTTCATTTAAAGTTTTAAAAGCATCTTTATACTGAGGCTCATACGTCACTATTTTTACTTCATCTTTAGTATCATTCATTGTTATAAGGTTTTGTTATATTCTGTTTTTAATCAGTTTGCCCAGTTTTTCAAGATCACTTTCCACACGGTCTGTCCATTCCAGGGCATAGTTCAGCCGCAAGCAGTTCTGGTACTGGTTATATTGTGAAAACATTCTTCCGGGGGCAAAATTTACTTTCTGCTCCAGTGCTGCATCATAGAGACCTTCCGTACAGATTCTTTTATCCAGCTCCAGCCAAAGCATAAACCCACCTTTAGGCTCAGAAACTTTGGTATTATCAGGAAAATACTGATTCACTGCTTTCTGGATCTGAAGATAATTCGCATACAGTTTCTTTCGGAACATTCTCAGGTGATGATCGTATCGTCCATGCGCCAGGAAATCGGCAATCACATCTGAAAATAAAGAAGGGCCACTCACTGTCTGAACGAGTTTCTGACGAATGATCTTATCTTTAAATTTCCCGGGAGCCACCCAGCCCACCCTGAATCCGGGAGCCAGTGTTTTTGAAACAGAACCTGCCCACATCACAAGATCAGCTTCATCATAATATTTACAAGGTTTAGGTCTTTCTGCTCCAAAATAAATATTCCCATACACATCATCTTCAATCAGAGGAACATTGTATTCTGTGATAAGCCTTACCAGTTCTTTTTTATTTTCATCCGGCATCTGGAAACCCAGCGGATTATTAAAATTCGTTACAAAACAGCATGCGGAAAGTTTCGGCAATACTTTCTTTAAGGCATCCAGATCTACTCCGTAAATAGGATGGGTAGGAATTTCCACTGCTTTTAATCCCAACAGCTGAATTGCCTGAAGCATCCCGAAATACACAGGACTTTCTACCGCTACGGAATCACCGGGCTGGGTAACTGCCATTAAACAATTATAAACGGCATTCATGGCACCGGAAGTAATCACCAGATCATCTTCTGTAATTTTTCCCTCCATTACAATAGACCATTTGGCAATTTCACGGCGGAGCGCTTCGTTTCCCTGTACCGGCTCATAATTGGTTCCGCTATCACTCTTCCGCTTCATTACGTCAATCATACATTTCTTCATCTTGGCTACCGGAAGAAGACTTTTCCCCGGAATTCCCAAAGCAAATTGGGTAATATCCGTTCCTTCAATGGTTCCGAATACTTTATCAATGAGATCCTGCGGGGTATTTTTCTTTTCCGACAGTTTCATTTGAGCCACAGAAGGCAATGCCAGTTTCCGCTGGGAAGTCTGGCTTACATAATATCCGTATTTGGGCCGTGACTCTACCAGAGAACGGCTTTCCAGTTCCATATAGGCCTGCTTTACGGTATTCAGGCTTACATTATAGAGTTTCTGGGCACTTCTCAGAGAAGGCAGCCTCTCGCCGAACTGCAGCGTTTCACTTTTGATCTGCTCCGTGACGGAATTGGCTATTTTAAGGTACAGAACATCTTTAGACATCGGATTCCGGTTTTAAGTAAATGTACAATTTTCTCTCTGTTTTATTAAAAATTCAGCCAATCTACCATATTGCTGATATTGATTTTCAACTGTTCAGCATTGCGGAAATTGGAGGTATTATTCTTTTTAAAATAACTTTCAACACGGGAAATAAAGTTTTTTTTCTCAGCTTCCGACATTTCTTTTTTATGATATACACGGAAAGAGATTTTGTCGTTTTCATGAAGAATAAGGCTGGCAAATGCAATGATCCCGTTTTTCTTTTTTGCCAAAAGGAAAGGAAGCCCGAAACTTGGGTTTACGGACCCGGCAAACTGCGTCTGCAAAAAAATATTTTTCAGCATCAATAAGTCTGAAATATAGACTTCAGCATATTGAATCTGTTCCTGATGTTGAATGATTGTTTCCATATGTGTTCTTCTTGCTTAACAAAATTATGGAGTCTTGATCTTTGGATACAGATACAGAAGAATAGAATATCATGGGTACAGATTTTAAATAATTTTTAATATGAAGCCCACTATTGCCATGGATTGGCTGAAAAATGCAAAGGACTATATATATTGTATAGCTTTAATGGCCAAGGAAAGTGAGAGTTTTGTGAGAGTTTTTTTGCCACGAATACACGAATTTTTTCTTTTATTCGTAGTAGATAGAACAGGATTTAATTCTATCGCAGCATATGTATATAAAACCCGGGCAGTTTCTATTCGAAACTGCCCGGGTTGAAGATCTTTAAAAGATTTTTTGTGTATTACTCCACTTTTTTCAAAGCTTCTTTAATGCCTTCCAATCCGTCTCCGAACTGGGCAAGCAATGCTACAATCTGAGACATTCTATCGTTCTCTCCCAGGCCTTTTATCGTTTTATTTTTTACAAACGTTTTTTTGATTTCTTCCCAACGTTCTGTTTCGTCATTTGAAATGGTTCCGATCAGCTCTTTCAGCTTCAGCATATTGGCTTCTGCTCCGGTTGTCAAAGTCTGGGATTCATTCTGATAATGATTCAGGACAAGTTGAGTGACCTCATCTTTTTTCAGAATAGGTTGGATCTGTGCAATAAGCTTATTCATATTACGGTATGATCCCTGAAGCTTGAATGGCGGCTCATTTCGGTAATCATCAGACATCGCTGCAGAAGCAATATATTCTTTATTTACTTTAAGAACCATATTTCTCACCATAATGGTGTTTTTCAGCACTGCTCTGAAGTCTGATATTTCATTGGAACTGAAGTTTCCTTTCAGGTTATCAGCAGGATTATCTGTTATTACACAATCGTAAAGTTCGTAAAGATTATCCATTCCCGGCTGGGTCAGTCTGGTCAGATATTCATTAGACATTAAAGCATTTTCTATAAGGCTCAAGTCGAAAAGATCTGTCTTAGACCCTGAAATTTCTCCCAGATTGTATGTGTCTGAGCGGTTGGCCAGCATATCCGGAATTTTAAATTTCTCTCCGTTTTCCGTATATGGGTTTCCGGCCATTACCAGACAGAATCTTTTGGAACGGAGATCATAGGTTTTGCTTTCGCCGTTGTAAATTCCTTCTATTTTCCTCTGTCCGTCGGCCAGTGATATAAACTTCTGTAAAAACTCGGGGTTGCAGTGCTGGATGTCGTCGAGGTACAACATTACATTATCTCCCATTTCCAGGGCAAGGTTCAGTTTTTCAAGTTCCTGTCTTGCTCCGGCATTTTTCGCTTCTGCAGGATCTGTGGAAACAATATCATAGCCTAAAGACGGGCCGTTGATCTTCATGAAAACCAAGCCCATGCGTTCTGCCATGTATTCCATCAGGGTAGTTTTTCCGTATCCCGGAGGAGAAACCAGAAGAAGCATTCCCATTCTGTCTGTTCTCTTATCTGTACCTACTGTTCCCAGCTGTTTGGCAAGGTTGGCCCCGATCAGAGGAAAATAAACATCGTTGATCAGCTTATTTCTGACAAAAGAACTCAGCACCTGTGGCTGGAAGGTATCCAGTTTCAATGCTTTCTTTTTTTCATCTACCCAACTGAATTTCAATTCCTGAAGGTGTTTATATTTTGGGACGGTCACTGTATTGAAATGGCTCAGACGGGATACAAATTCAAAATAATTCAGATTGTAGTCTGTATCTTTTTCAAGAGATTTCAGTTCTTTAATGGTGACTTCATAAGAAATACGTTTGATATTTTTCGGATCAAACTTCTGGGTGATGATAAATCCGGCCGTTTCCTGTATGATATTCTTCTCCGCCTGTGGATCAAAGGCCTGTAACGCACTTTCTGCAATATAATAACATGCCGAAGGATACTGATACATCGCCTGGATCTGGGCCATAAATTCAAGATCTTTGCCTTTTTCTTTCAGCTCTTTCAGAAATAATTCATACAAAGCCCCTGCTTTTTCTGAGATCAGGAAGTTTTCTTTGTCTTCCTGTTTCAGGTACAGTGCAGCGTTGATACAATCTGTTTCTTTAAGAATGTTATGGGTTGATGCAAAAGTTTTCATTTCTTCTGCCAGCTCTCTTCTTAAATACTCAAATCCCTGCTTCACTGTAAAAGACTGAGAGATGATAGCTGCTGCCTCAAACTGTCTGTTGTAATAGTCTTTTCTTTCTTTTTGAAGGAAAAACCAGAACAGCTGAGCCAATGCTCTTTCCTGAGCGGTGAACCTCATCAGTCCAAGCTCATTATGTATTTGCTGCAGTCTGGTCACAATATTCTGTGCATCTTTATCGTGAATTCCTTTTACCAATCCTTCTCCGAAATGTTCTGCAGTAAACTGCTGTACAGCCAGCTCATTTTGTTGCTCTGCTGCAATGTCCTTATGGGCAGAGAATACGTTCCAGGCCAGGTATTCAAATCTTTTGACATGGCTGTTTTCGGAAACGAATTCCTGATTCCAGACTTCTTTGAATTCATCAGCCGTATTGAAATTCAGCGGCTCATAAAAGCTCGTTCCGGTAAGGTGATAATAATATTGAGCATTTCTCAGTACCAGCGTAAGATCCAGTTTCTGCTGATTGACCGCAAACTTATAGTCTCCCAGGGCAATAACGCTTTCTCCATCTGCATAGATCTCTTTTTTATCTTTAAGCTTTCTTACCGCTTCCTGCTGAGATGTTTTTAACAGTGTTTGAATCTCTTCCGATTTTGCTGAATCTTCCAATTCTGCAAGCTGTCTGGCAAGATCTCTTACCTTTTCCACCATCAGGTCTGCTGCAAAATAGCCGTTGATTTCATTTTCAGAGTCAAAGGATTCTGCTTTGGTCTGTACGGATTTCAGAATTCTCCGGGCCGCATCAAAAAGATTCTGTGTTCTTTTATTTCTTGATTCGGTAAGCTGTACCCTTTTGTTCTGAAAATGTCCGTAAACTTCTTCTCTTTTGGTTCCTATCTGCTGGATAAATTCTTCGAAATCGATAAATTTGGTCTCCATTTCCTCCAACTGAATGGAAAGCTTGGTCAGGTATTCATCACATTTCTCCGGCGTTTGGGAAAGTTCCAGAAAATTGATAACAGACTGATCAAATAAAGTGATCTGTGCCTGAAAGTCTGAAGCAAGTTCCTTTCCTGAAATCTCTCTCTTCCTTTTGCTAAGTTCTAATCTTTCCTGGTTCAGGCGGGCAAAGATCAGTGAGATATTTTCAATGATCTGGGTAGACTGGGAAGTATCTTCTATTTTTAAATTGTTGACAATATCTACCAACAATTCCAGCTGACCAGATAAGATATTGATATTTTCGTCTATGATTTTTGCGTCTACCGCTTTTTGCAGGGCTATAATGTCTTCTGATATTTTCTGAGCCTTCTCTTCATAAGGCAACAACGCACCTTCCTGAAGAAGAAAATCAACACAGGCGCTTGAAAGTTCAGTATAGCGGTCTGCTAAGGATTTTTCCAGTGAATCCAATAGAGCTGTATCTGCATATTTAAGCTCTCTGGCTCCAGTAACTTCTCCTCTTAAAGCTCTAATCTGCGAAAGGGCATCGATATATTCCGTAAGCTGGGAATAATGAAGTCTTTTGGTATCATCAAGGATTTTATCACAGGAATGCTTTATTTTTTCCAGCGCTTCTTCTGTATTTTTCCTCTGTTCTACTACCTTTTCATATTCATTGATCGCAGAATGGGCAATTCCCCGGATCTCCTTCAGCGGCTGGTCCAGTTTCTGAACTTCGGCTTCTCCAAGGAAGTAGTAGGTATCGAGAATGAATGTGGAAAGTTTTACAATATCATTATAAAGGCCGCTGTAAGAGTCTTTTTTATTGAGAAGGGTAATCAGCTCCTGGCTTTCTGCCATTACTCTCACAATATCCTTATTCCCAATTTTGTAAATTAAACTGTCTGCTTTCTCAGCATTGGGAAGCAGCTCTTTGGAAAAAGGAGTCTGCCAGATCTGGGCAAGATGATTTTTTGTAGTTTCTATGCTTTCACGAAGATAGATGAGCTTTCCATCATGTAAGAAAGTAAATCCACTGCAACGGATCGGAGTTTCTATTGTCTGGGTAATGATGTTGTAGGAAATCAACTGATAGTTGTTCGTTTTATCATCATAGAAAACGTATAAAAAGTTCTCTCCGTTCGGTTCTATAATTGTCTTAAGATAGTATAGCCGGTTCTGATCCTGAGAGATCACTTTCAAACCTCCGGTCTGAAGTGCATATCCGTTGGAAAACAATACACCTTGATTTTCAGGAAGTAACAATCCTGAATATTTAAGAGCATCTGCCCTGGAAACGGTTTTTTCTTTATGATTGTAAATAAAGTAACGTTCTGTTTCCTGGTAAGGTTTTATTTTGAACAAAACAAGATTATCCAGATCACAGAAATGGATCTCTGCATCATCCAGATTCTGATCTTTGTGGATCACATCTTCGGAATAGATCCCTTTTCCCGTATCGGTATTGTCTTCTACTTTGATGGTAATATCACCACCAATACTTTCTACAAAAACTTTATCTGCCAAAGAGACATGGGGATGCTTCCCCGATCTCTGCATATCTCTCGTGGCTTTTGTCCAGACAAAACCATGTTGCTGAGGATACGACGTTTCTGATGCACTTCTTGAATCTACATAGATCAGCTGATTTTCTTTAATAAGCCATTTGAATGCTTTGATGTCTGTAGTACTTTCAGAAAGCTGGAAAACCATATAAAGATAGTTCTCCGTAAAGGTAAATCTGGCAAAAAAAGTATTTCTGTAATATTTATACAGGTTTTTGAATTCATCGATGAAAACCTCATCATTGATCAGGTTATAATCCTGAGGTTCAAATCGGTTCTGATTGATTTTATATATTGAGAAAACATCCGAAATATTGATTTCAGTCTGTAAGCCTAAATGAGCATTGGACCCAAAGATCAGGTGATCTCCCAAAGAATAAATATCCTTGGCAATACAGCTGTGATTTGTTGAAATTCTTTCATTGGCGATAAGGGAAAAGTCTACGCCTCCGAATATATTTTTACGGCTCTCATTAAGCTGCTGAAGTCTTTGAATAAGGTCATTTTTCTGCTCATTCAGACGGTTCTGAATAATTTCGTAGGTTCCTGAATTAAGTTGTTCTGACATAGTTTCGGTTTAGGTTTCATTACTGCTGTCTGACAGCAGGTCCTGGTGTAACAACTTGTGATACTTTAAAAAAACAGTGCAGTTTTGTATTGGATATAAACCTTATAGGCTTTTGAAACCCATAAGGTTTACCGGCAGCATTTACAGCCGCCTGTTATTGGTCAGGTATCACGTTTTAACACCCACTCAATGGAATCCCAATACGTGGTTTAAACGTGGTTATTATTGACCGGTTTATTTTCTACTCCAAGGTGTCTGGCCATGTCCAGAGCTCTTTCCAGAATCCCTTTTTCCTGCTTGTTGGCAACGCCGTTCAGCTTGAAGATCAGGGAAGCGATGCTCATATTTTTGATGTCATCTGAAGAGATTTTATATTTATCTACCATTCCCATTACTTTTCCAATGATATTCTCACCGTCTCCTAAAAGGTTTTCTCTTACCATCTGTGCATTTTCACTGTGGCTTACGAATTTATCCAGCCCTTTTCCTGCAGAAACCTGACGGATCACATTGTCAAAGAATGTATTGTCGCCCCCTACGATGTCAATTTTTGCTGTTTTAAAGGCTTCTGCCAGTACCATTGACTGTGCTTCTGCAATATCTTTCTGAATAGCGATCTGAGCCAGTTCCACATCTTTTTCTTTCGCCAGCTGAAGACGGAATTCTTCGTGGTCTTTTCCGGCATCATTCAGTTTTTTCATCGCTTCTGCTTTTTCAGTGATTCCTGCAGCTTCTGCCAATGCTTTTTCTTTGATCACTTCAGCCTGTGCAATTCCTTCTTTCTTGGTAGCATCTGCTTTTTTCTCAATTACTACGGCTTCTACAATACCTTGTCTTTCTGCCGCATCTGCTTTTGCATGCATTACCTGAGCTTCGGATAATCCTACTGTTGCTTCTTCTTTCGCTTTTGCATCAGCGATGATCTTACGTGCTTCTGCTTCTTTTTCTGCAGCATCTCTTTTCGCCTGTGCTTCGATCACATATTTCTGAGCATCTTTTTCTGCGGCTAGCTTACGTGCTTCTGCGGCTTTGGTTTCTTCGATCAGTTTTTTCTCTGCTTCCTGAGTGGCTACGGTGATTTCCACCTGCTTGTTTCTTTCTGCTGTTTTGAATGCTTCAAGATCTTTGATTCCCTGCTGCTCTTCCACTACTGTTTTCTCCATGGTCAGACGCTCACGGATCGCATCCTGAATACTTTTCTTCTCTAGTTCTATTGCTTTCTCTTTTTCGATCTGAGCAAGGGAAACAATTCTTTCTCTTTCTGTAGCTTCAAGGGCTTTATCTTTCAATACTCTTTCTGTTTCTACCAGATCAGCACGCTCTTTATTTTTAGCCGCAATCACTACCTGACGAAGTTTATTTTCTTCTGCAATCTGTAGTTTTTCTTCTGTAGCAATACGTACGGTTTCATATCTCAGACGCTCCTCTTCTTCTACTTTTAAGATTTCGGCATTTTCGCGGGCCTTGATATTGGCCACTTCTCTTTTCTGAGATTCTTCTTTTTCAGCCAATTGTTTTTCCAGCTCCAGGATCGCTTCACGAGCTTCTACGTTCTGCTTCGTAATTGTTTTTTCTTCATCACGACGCACCTGATTAGCTTTAATATTCTGTGTAGCAGTAAGTTCTGTAATTTTCTTAATCCCCTCAGAGTCAAGGATATTATCTTTATCTAACTTGTCAATAGAAGTCTGCTCAAGATAATCGATGGCACAGTCATCCAAAACATATCCGTTCAGGTCTGTTCCGATGATGTCAAGGATTTCCTGGCGGAATTCACTTCTTGCTTCGTATAGTTCTGTAAAGTCAAATTTCTTTCCTACGGTTTTAAGGGCTTCTGAGAATTTGGCTTCAAAAAGTTCTCTTAAGGTCTGTGCATCTGAAGCTCTCTGGCATCCGATCGTCTGTCCTACATTGACAATATCATCTACCGATTTGTTGACGCGGATAAAGAAAGCTACCTGAATATCTGCTCTCATATTGTCTTTACAGATCAGGCCGGCTCTTCCTTCTCTTGAAATTTCCAGTTTTTTTACGGAAATATCCATAGATTCCATGCGATGGATGATAGGAATAACAATACCTGCGTTGAAGAAGACTTTTGTACCTCCGTAACCAGTTCTTAAAATAACAATTCCCTGAACAGTTTTTTTATACATCGATAAAATCCAGAAAACCAATCCGATTGATGCTACCGCAACAATAATAATCCCAGCAATTAAAGGTAAGTTCATAGTTTTATAAGTTTATAGTTTATATGTGAATGTGTTTTTTGTTTTAAAAATATCGGAGAATCATCTCCAGGATATAATTCATCATGATCAAGAAAAGAGTTAACATGGTTATTAGTCTTGTTTTTTAGTATCTCATTGATCTTTGTACGTAATATATTCTTTTGTCCGGTTCCTCGTCTACAATCATGACATGGGTTCCGTGTTCCAGCCTGCTTCCGTCTTTACTCCTCACCATCAGCGTCATAGGATCGCTTCCGATAAAGACTTCCATCATTCCTATTTTATCATCCTGAATGCTTGATTTCAGACGGCCTTCTCTTCCCAGAAAGGCATAGGGAGCTTCTCCTTTATGATTGATCTCATTAAAAAAGGGATTGAGCGGCTCTAAAACGACTTTAGTAATCAGCATTCCTCCGATCATTAAAGGAAATATGGCTACTATTCCGGCCCAGGTAGGAAGGGTAAAGAAATAGTTCAGGTAAAATGATCCCAGCCAAGTAACCAGTAATGACAATGTGAGGAAATACGTCACCGGAACAATATCCAGATTCAGAAATTTCAAAAAGTGCATCCAGGCGGAAGGGTCGTGATCTGAAGGATGGAAATGACCGTCCGGGACATCCACATCGGCATCAGCATCAATATCCACATCAGAATGGATTCCTATATCAATATCCAGCCCTGTAATTATGGTAAACAGCCAATAGATCACTGAAAGCCCAAGTAAGACTGTCAGCACCGTATTCACCGGAGAAAATGCTATATTTAAAAATTCCTGAAAGGTCATAGATTAGCCTTTTTTAAGTGTTTCTTTTAATCTGTTTAAAGCTTCTTCAGCTTCGGTATCTTTATTATTGACAATGGCATCAATTTCTTCATCAATCGTTTTTCCTGATTTTGACAGATCGGCATAGGCGTCGGCAAGTGCTTCCTGCTGTACTACTCTGTCTTTTAGTTTTTCGAGCATGCTTACAGTACTTCCGGTATCCATCTGGGTCATTTTCTGGTTGATGTCTTTAGTGGCTTCGCTCACCTGCACTCTTGCTTTCAGGGTTTTCAGTTCATTTTCCCATTTGGCGATACTTGATTTCAGGTGATTGATATTTCCCTGCATTTTTTCGCATTCTGCATGGAGTTTTTCGTGCTCTTTCTGTAGTTCAAGGGATTTTTCCTGTGAAGAAGTCTGTCTTTTCAGGGCTTCTTTGGCAAGACGGTCAGCTTCGGCGGTGTCCACCTCCCCTTTTTCTGCTTTCTGCACAATGACAATGGCTTTGTTGTAATAGTCTTTTGCAATCTGCTCTTCCGCTTCCGCCTCGTTCTTTTTACGGATCGTAAGAGCCTTCAGCTGTGCAAGAGCCTCGATGCTTTTTCCCAGCTGTTCTTTCATTTCGCGGATTCCCTGTTCCGTTGCATTAATGGGGTCTTCAAAGCTTTCGATCACAGAATGGATCTCTGCTTTTCCAATTGTTAATAATCTTTTAAAAATGTTCATTTTAAATATCTTTTGTGAATTACTTACTCATTTCAAGCATTTCGTTGGTAAACTCTCCTACCAGGATTCCCAGTGAATTAATAGACGCCATCACTTCGTTCTGTGCCATATTATCGGTAGGTAATGTATCTCTGAAAATGACTCTTCGGCCTGTACCATCCAGTACAAATGCTCCGTGAACAATATCTCTGTTTTTCTGCAGCAGTTTTCGGAAGGTATGTTCGGAAGGGTTTTTGATTTCGAAAAGAAACTGTTCCATGATCAGAATAGAGTCTGATATAATAAGGATCATATTTTTTATCCCGTTGGATTCTTTTTCAATGATTAAGATTCTCTGAGCCTCATCTTCCAGAGTGATGGTAAACTCGTAATCTAGCAACCACTCTTTGACCGTTCTAAATATTTGATTTTTCATGATGGCTGGTTTTGTGTTCAAATTTCTTCTACACAAATATAACATAAAATTTTCAAATTGCAAATATTTTTAGCAATTATTTATTTCAGATTCTCTATATTTGCAAAAAAGATTAGACAAGATGAGCTTCTTTGGAACTAATATTAAGAAAATAAGACAGGTGAAAGGACTGAGCCAGAAGGCTTTTGCAGACCTGTTTGATCTGAACAGAGGTGTGATAAGCTCTTATGAAGAAGGACGTGCCGAACCGAAAATCGAGACGATATTAAAGGTTGCCAATCATTTTAACCTTAATCTTGACAAATTACTGACAGAAACCCTGCAGGTAAATCAGTTAGTGAGTGTTTCTGACATTGATCAGCTCATGCTTTTCCCGGAACTGGCCATTCAAAACACTAAAGAAGCAAAAGCAGATCAGGAAAAAGATACCCCCAACGCTGCTATATTGCAAAAAATATTAGCATCGGTAGATCTGGTGTATGAGTTTACCGCTGATAAACCTCTTTTACCACAATACCAATACGGGGATATTGTATTTCTGAATAAGGCAGATCTTACAACAGAAAGCCACAATACATTATTGTTATACACCGACGAAACCCTTCAACATCTGCCTGATAATCACTCAACAAAATCAAAAACACAGCAGATTTACAAAGTGGTAGGCTATGTTTCCACTGCTGAGAAAAATATTTTTGCAGGTATTTTTGAAAGACTGGAACAACTGGAAAGAAAGACTACAAACAAATAAAAAAAGGAGCTCACACTCCTTTTTTCTTTTTCTTGAACCACCACACCAGAAAACCTGTAATGGGAAGTGAAGCCCCTACAATGGTAATAAAAAAGTATAAAACCCTTCCCCAGATCCCTCCAATTGCGGAACCTACGTGAAGGTCATAATTCAGTTTCTGAACTTTAGTCGCAAAATCTGCCTGTTCAAATGATCTATTATACGGGGAACCGTTAGAAAGTCTGACCCCAGTATTCCTGTCATAGCTGAAACTTTGCAAATCATGAAACCGGCGGTGGGACGGATATAAATATAAGCCGATCGTTTCCGTAGAATCTTTTGGAACAGAAAGATAATATCCTTTGGCGTCTATCCGGTCTATTGCATCTTCCCAGGCGAGAAGCATAGATTCCGGTAATTTATCCGGCAGATATGGCGATATATTTTTCAGTTCCTGGCGTTCTGCTTTTTCAGTTTTACCCAAAGAGGTTGTAAAGTAAAGAAACTTATTAAACCATGGTAAGCCGTAATACATACCAGTCATTGCTATGACTAAAAGAACGATTAAAGCATAAAACCCGAAAACATTGTGCAGGTCGTAATTCAATCTTTTGATCTTGGCATCCCATTTTACAGAAAAACTCTGTTTCCGCATGGCTTTTGTCCATTTTTTGGGCCACCACAGCACCAAGCCTGTTAAAAGGGTGATAAAAAATATAAATGTAGAATAATTGATGATTGGACGTCCGATTTCAGAAGGAAGCCACAGGAAGCGGTGTCCTCTTAACGTCCATTCGAAGAAATCAAATTCTTCTTTAAAACCAGGTTTTCGGAGCACTTCACCTGTATATGGATGAAGATAAAGCACATATCCCGGATTTCTTTTACCAAACCCTATCATAGCTGCTTTCCCGGCTGGACGCCAAACAAAAGAAATCTCCTGCTCAGGATAAAGTTTTTTAGCAATCTGGTAAAGTTCGGCAGGATTAGTCATGGCTCTTCCTTCAATGAATTCAACCTTCAGTTCAGGATCAACCCAGTCTTTAATTTCATCACGAAAGGACCATGTGATCCCTGTAAGGCAGATAATGACTACAATAACCCCGGAACCCAGACCCAGCCACAAATGCAGCCAGGCCGAGATCCTGTAGAATAAGCTTCTCCTGCTTTTCTTCTTAACGTTGGTTTTCCTGGTAATCATTTAAAAATTATATGAAAGATTCAGTCTGAAATTGATCGGATTGGTCGCTCTCCACCCATAATGGGTATAGCCCCATGCTCCCGGATAAAAGCCAACATAATTATATCGGTCTGTAAGGTTATTCACCAGAAAAGAGATCTGGTAATTGTCCCGTTTGTAGGAAACTCCCAAATCAAGAGTAAAATAATCATCCGGAAGATAAGGATGGTCATTTACCACAGGCCACGCCGCCCGTTTTGCCTGATATTCATAGCCAAGAGAGAAGCCCAGCCCTTCAAGATCTCCTCCGGCAATTGTGTATTTGATCCATGCATTGGTAATATGTTTTGCCGTGCCATACAGCATCCCTCCTATTTTCTTCGGGTCGTTATCTTCAGTTACTCTGGCGTCAGTATAGGCGTAATTGAAGAGAATACTCCAGTTTTTGCTGATGCTTCCATTCAGATCAAATTCAATTCCTTTGGAAACACTTTTCCCTGACTGCTCAAAAAGTCCCGGATAATCGATGCCTGCCGAGGTAAGCATATTGGTTTTGGTGAGGTAATAAAAAGTAAGGTTGGTCATCAGTTGCCCATTGAACCAGGTTTTCTTCAATCCGAATTCTGTGTTCTTCCCAAAAGACGGATCTGCCGTACTTCCATTGATCAGTTTTCCTGTCTGCTCCTGAAACGTTTCATCATATAACCCGTACACGGTAAAAGTAGGGGTCAGCAAACCTGTGATACTGGCTCTTGGAGTCACAGCGGTATTTTTTACCTCAGCTCCTTTATCTGCCGCACTCGTTTTAGAAGTCGATGTATAACGGAAACCTGCAGCCACTCTCAGTTTATCATCCAGAAAGCGGGCTTCATCCTGCAAATGGAATGAGGTATAGGAATAATCCGTAAGATAATTTGCCCCACGCTCTCTGAGTGACTGGGAACGGTCGTACCCCGGAATGTCTGTTTTTTTCAGGTTGCCATACACCGGATTATAAATATTAAATACCGGACCTACATTCTGTGGAAGCACAGACCAGTCGGCCACGTAGAATTTTTTTCCCATATCAATCCCTGCCAGGATATTATGATTGATATTTCCTGTTGAGAATTTCCCACGGGTAAATACTTGTCCAATTGTAGAGGTATTTAAAGCATCATTAATACTGATCCCACGGTCTACATCTCCTTTTTTCCTTCCTGTCACCGGATTGTCTGTCAAAGCAATGCTATTGTATTTTGCATAAAGAGACTCCCCTTGCATCTGGGAACGGATATAGCCGAATTGCCCCGTCATAAGCCAGTTATCATTAAAATTATGATTAATGGTTCCGTAGATATTATGTTCCCATGAACGGGTAGGATTCATAATAGGATCAGAAAACGTAAATGATCTTTTCAGTTCACGGAAACCATCGATGCCGTATACATATTTGGCAAAGCCGCCCTGAAAATTATTCTGAGACAGAATATATTCTAAGGTAACATTGGTATTCTCTGAAGCAATATACTTGAAAGACGGATTGATGACATATTGCTCATGTTCTACATATTGCTGGAAAGAGCCTTTCTTGGTTCCCATCAGATTGAGTCTTCCCCAGAATTTGCCATCCTTGCTCAGTTTTTTTTCAATATCTGCTGCTGCACGGAAAAGACTATTGCTTCCAATGGTAAGCTGAACGTTTCCTTTTTCTCTTCCTACCGGTTTTTTGGTCACAATATTATAGAATCCTCCCGGCTGGGTATTTCCCATCATAAAGCCTGCAGGGCCTTTTACAAACTCTACTCTGTCTACGAAAGCCATATCTTCCCGGAGCGGGCCAAAGCTTCCGCTTACATCCATCCCATTCCGAAGGTTGGATGCTGAAAACCCACGAACAGCAATTCCCACACTTCCTTCTTCCTGATGGGTAATCGTACGTACTCCACTTACATTCCGGCTGAGTCCTTCTGCGGTGGTCAGAATCTGCTGATCATTCAGCAGCCGCTGATCGATCACCTGGATATTCTGAGGGGTAACCAGCAGATTTTCACCCAATCTTAAGGTGGAAGAAGGTATGGTTTTCCTGTTGGCCGTAACGTTTACCTCAACAATCTGATAAGAGTTTGTCACCTGGGTAAAATCATGATTGATGCTCTCATTTTCTTTCAGGGTAAAAGAATAGGTTTTCACCACTTCCGGATCATCTACCTTCATGACGTAGTTTCCCGCCGGGATATTATTGAATCTGTAGACTCCGTTTTCGTCAGTAACTGTTTCTGCCTCTCCGTTATTCAGGATCACTTTTACAGATTTCAATGGCTGTTTCTGAGCATTAAAAACTTTTCCTGTGATCTGTGTTGTGCTTTGTGCCCACATCATAGCAGGAAAAAGTAATGCCGGGAAAAGAAACCTATTCTTATTCATAGATTGTTATTTAGAATTAGTTTAATTAAATTTACGGTGGCAAAATTAAAGTTTGCTGACAGGAAAAACTTTTGAGCTTGGGATTAATACTTTAGATTTTGGGAGAAACGGTACCGGAACATACAATAACGAAACAGATTTTGGACTTCTTTGCGGAAGATCATCACTATGGCATACCTGAAACGTTTATCAATGATCTGGGAACATTTGAGACCCTTAGTCTGTATAAAGGGGATGAGTTTCTTATAAAGGAATACAGATCTACCTACGATAAAGAGTACACGATGAAGTTCCAAACAGAAGAAGCCCAATATATAGAACTTGCCTTTTTCCTTGACGGCGCAGATGTTATCCGAGATTCTGTAAATGGTAAAGAAGGTGAATATAAGCTATTCCATCATTATATTTATTTCACTCCGGGGAATGCTGAGGTTGAAATTTACTTTCAAAAGGGAATTTGTTATAAAAATCTGGATATTTATGTGTCTAGAGATTATTTTCATCAGTTGGCAGCGGACAGCCATGTTTTACAAAATTTTATCCATACAATCGATCAGGAAAAAACGGCTCATCTTTTTCCGGATGGGCTTCCGATCACTCCGCAGATGATGAGTATCCTTCTGGAGATCAAGAAATGCAAGCTTGAAGGTTTTTACAGGGATTATTATATTAAAAGCAGGGTTCTGAATCTTTTATTACTCATCTTTGAATTTGCAAAAAATGAGGGCGAAGATCCTTCGGTAAAAAATAAAGCCTCCATCAGCACTGCTGAGATCCATAAACTCATGGAAATTAAAGAGTTTATAGAGGGAAACCTGAAATCATTTTACACAATTGAGCAGCTTTCTTTGAAATTCGGGATCAATGAGTTTAAATTAAAAAACGGATTTAAAGAATTATTTGGGGACGGTGTCTTTCACTATGCTTCTAAACTGAGGATGAAAGAAGCGCTTTATCTGCTGAAAAATTCTGATTTCTCTATTAAAGAAATTGCCTATCATCTGGGCTATGCCTCACCATCGTCTTTCAGTGTTGCCTTTAAAAATGAAGTAGGTATGGGACCGAGCTATTACCGCAAGAACTGATCTATTTCTCCTTTCTTATTTTCAATATTCGGTTCAAAACTAAACTTTTGTGTAGCCATAATTCTTTTGCATACTTCTATTTTTGTTTTAAAATATAAGCCATGGAAGAGCAGTATTCCCGAAACAGATTGTATGTAAAAGAAGAAGAGCAGAATATCATAAAAGATTTTTCTATTTTACTTGCCGGATGTGGCATCGGAAGTAATATTGCCGAATGTGCCTTACGTTTTGGTTTTGAAAATATTACTTTAGTAGATGGTGATACCATCGAATTATCTAATCTGAACAGACAAAACTATACTTACCAGGATGTTTCTTCTTATAAGGCGGAAACTTTATACCATCGCCTGAAAAGCATTAATCCCAATGCCAATATCCGCTTTCACAGTGAGTTTATCAATAAAGACAATGTATCGGAGATTATTGGTGAACATGATATTGCAATCAATGCTTTGGATTTCTCAAGTGATATTCCTATTGTTTTTGACAAGATATGCCAGGAAAAGAATATTCCTGTTCTTCACCCTTACAATCTGGGCTGGGGAGCATTGGTTATGGTAATCAGTGAAAGCATTGGTCTGGACTCTCTACAGAAAGCCGAGGAAAAGTTTAATGAAGTAAGTGTTGTACAATATGTGTCAAGCCACATGAGATACTGGGGAAATCCACAAAAATGGCTGGAAGATGTTATTGAGCAATATCTTCAGGAAAACAAACAGCTTCCCCCACCACAATTATCAATCGCATCTTTTCTGGCAGCAGCAAGTTGTGTAAAAATAGCATTCAATATCGCCACCCAACAACCGGTAAAGAAATTTCCCGATTTTTATCTTACAACTGTTAACTGACAAAATATCAGTTGTTTAAAACCTTTTCATTATACTTTGTCAACAAGATATAGCCTCCTCTTTCGGAGGCTATGTCGATAAGGTCTGTTTCGCAAAGAGTTTCTATACGCTTTATCTGATCTTTATCAGACCGTATAGAGCCTAATTCGTTATCAAACCAGGCAATGGAATCAATCGCGTTTTTAATGATATTGATAAGCTGTTGGAAGTTCTCTTCAGACAGCTGCATATTGTCCAGGTAATTCTGTAATCTGGCACCCTGTCTGTATTCCGGATAGTTTTCCAGCCCCATAAACAGAAGCATCCATTCTTTATGATACTTCCCGGAAGCTTTGGCTATTCCGATATAGTCTGCAATAAGCTCATCATGCAGATTATTGGATGCACTTCCATATGTTTTTAAGGTATACAGATGGGTACATTCATGTTCAAGCCTGATTGTGTACGAATAGGCTTTCCATTCATCATCTGAAAGCCCCAGTTGGTCTGCAGGAACATTGCTATAAGGTTTTGTGCTCAATACAATGATCTTGTCTTTATACAGATCAGGATGAGGTAGAATATTCTTAGAAAATTCCTCATTCCAGTTTCCGAAAGGATGTGTGGTAGTCCATTGTTTTTTCAGGGCATGAATTCTTGCCCAGTTATTGATTCCGTTTGCAAGGAAAGCTCCCATGGATTGAGGGACCTCAACAGGATTATTTTTATGGAGGAAACTTTGTACAATGATGGTAAAATCTCTGCTGTCATCTACTGATATGACAGGAATTTCTCCGATAATACTTTCGTATATCCTGATGCCAATTCCATCTGTATCATTCAATTGCAGATATTCCTGCAGGTTCTCATAAGTATCTTTTCCTTTCAGAACGGCACTCATATAATCTTCAGTTTTGTTGATTTCCAGCTGTATAGGAAAATACAGTTGAGGATAAAAGTCCTTTAGAAGTTGAAATGGATGCAGGTTCTGTGTCTCCATGCCCTTTTTCCAAAAGTCTATATAAAAATTTTCTCCAGAGGGTATTGCCGTAATACCTTCTGAAGAAAATTTATTTTTTAAATATGATTCAAGTTCCAGTGGAATTTTAAATTCCCCGTTATTTTTCACTCCCATTATTGTTGAGTCTTAATATTAAGCAATCTGGCGTTTTGCCAATTGTGAAAACAGCCCATCCAGCTCCATAAGCTCATCATAAGTTCCTGTTTCTACAATAGTTCCTTTATCCATTACATAGATGCGGTCTGCATTTTTGATCGTGCTCAGCCTATGGGCAATGATAATACGGGTTGCCTGAAGTTTGTCTAAACTTTCTGAAACAATGTTCTGCGTTCTGTTATCCAGCGCACTGGTAGCTTCATCCATGAATAACAATCTCGGTTTATGAACAATAGCCCGTGCAATCATCAGTCTCTGTCTCTGTCCTCCGGAAAATGTTCCGGCTCCTTCACTCACCACCGTATGCATTTCCATAGGCATTTGTTTTATATCTTCTTCCATTCCTGCCATTCGGGCAGCTTCCCAGGCGTCATCCAGGGTCAGTTCAGAGTTTCCGACAATGTTCTGGTAGATACTTCCGGCCATCAGAGAGCCGTTTTGCAGTACTACCCCTATCTGCCTTCTTACAAGTTCTTTATTCATCGAATCAAAAGAATCCCCATCGAAATAAATAGACCCTACTTCGGGATGCTCGAATCCTAAAAGCAATCTCATGATCGTGGATTTTCCTGAACCGGAGGCACCTACAAAGGCAACCATTTCGCCCGGTTTGATTTTAAAGGTAACATTATTCAAAACTAAAGGCTGATCCGGATTGTATCTGAAAGAAACAGAGTTCATTTCAATATCTCCTGCCAGTTCTCCCGGATCTACGCTCTGCTCTGCAGACTCAGTTTCTTCATCCAGAATCGGTTTTACTCTTTCATATAAAGTAATCACGTTGAGAGAGGTGATCAAAGCCATACTCAACCTTAAACTGTCATTCAGAAACTGATTAAATGCTGTAATGAATGCCATAAAGGCTCCAACAGTAAGCATCGTAGTAGCGGTATCAGAATTAAGTACTGTATAATAAAGAAAGGAAAAGAAGAATATGCTGGTCAGAAGAGGATAAGAAGCATTAAACGTTTCCACAAAGTTCTGGTAGCTTCCTGAGCTGAACCCTAATTTTTTCAATTTTGAAAACTGATCTGCCCAAAGCGCAAAAACTCTTCTTTCACCTCCTGTTATTCTTATTTTGGAAATTCCTGATAGAAACTCAAACAGAAATCCCTGTAATTTCCCTTGGTATTCAGCAACCTGCCTGTCAAATCTCAGCTTTAGCCAACCTACGGTCACCATGAAGATTACAGCAATGAGGCCTAATCCAACTCCCATCCAGGCTAGTTTGGAATCATAATAAAAGAGAAGGATAAGGTTCACAAAAGAAAATGCTCCACTCAATACTGCCGTCATCAATGTACTCGAAACGATCTGACGTATTGCATTAATACTCAACACTCTGTTTGTAAGATCTCCCGCACTGTATCTTTTATAGAAAGTAACCGGTAATCTCAACATATGATCCATAACACCGGCCTGCAGATTGATACTGGATTTGGTTTCCACTCTCAGCTGCAGTACTCCCTGTGCCAGATGTAACCCGGCCGTTACCAGTCCTATCATAATCAAAATACCGAAGACTTCTACATGAAGCGATCTGTCTGCTGTAGGAATAACGTCGTCATACATCATTCCTGATAATATAGGAACCAGCAATCCGATCAAACTACCTGCTAAGGCTGCCAGAATCAATACTCTTGCGTCTTTCTTTATTCCTTTCATGGCAAAGCCTGCCACTTTTTTTACAGAGGACATTTTCCCGTCAAATCCGGAAAGAAACATATACCCGATAGGTTCTAATGTCTCTGCGATCTCACTGTTGATTCGTGATTCTATTCCTGTTGACAGGTCTTTTAGGGTATAGGTATCAGATTTTGTCTGCAATAGGGCAACAGGCGTCTTATCTTTTTTTGTAAATGCCAGCAGATGCCCGTTTTCTTCTTTCCACCATGTTCCTCTCAGAATAATTCTACGGATCCGTATTCTGGAACTTTTGGCTATCGCATATAACTGATTGGTGACACTGTTTTCATAAGATTCTATATGCTTCGGCTGATCCATTTTGAACCCGGATTGTTCTCCTATGAGCTCACAGGTAGAGAAAAGAATATTTTTCTTTCCGGTAAAGCCAGAGGTTTCTGCCTGAACATGTTCATCATTACCCGCAACAATAGATCTGATCTTTTGTAAAGTATTTCTGATCCCTTCTTCTTCTATTACCCGTTTTTCCTGGAAATGTTTAGTTTCTTCAGATTTATAAACTGCGATCATAGCATTCAGCTGGTGATAAAAATGTTCTTCCAGCTTTTTTAATGAAAGCAAAAAGTAGATGTCATCCTGAAGCACTTCTCTTGTACTTAATACTTTTACTTCTGTATCGCTGCTGAGGGATTTGATCCACAACTTATTAGATACCGGCGTAAGGAAGCCCGGAAGTTTGTCAAAGCTAATAGGAGTGCTTTCTGCATAAATGCTGACCTCTCCTTTTAAAATATGTACCCAGTTGATTCCGCTTGACGGGAAAGCAATGGTATCTTTTTCTATTTTCGTTACCTTATAATCATCCAGTACTGTATAGACTCTCGGACTGTTATTGTTGCAGACAACGGAGGTTGTTTTGGAAATCCATCGATCCATCATATTCTTTAAAAAGAAATGATCCATCTCAAGAAGTTTACTTTTATCTATCGTCAGAAGTTTTGCATCATTGGAGAATGCAATAAGCCTTGTATTTTCATTGTCATTCTCCGTTCGAAGACTAAATAATATTTCTCCTTTCTGTACGGTATAGAAATGTTTCAGAGGAATCAGGTAATTGCCGGTTTCATCAACTTTAGTATAAAACACATTCACCTCTCCTGAAAGTACCATCCAAAAATTGTCTGTATCATTCAGGGTAAAAGGATTCTCAACATTGATGTATATCTTTTCTTTTACGGGCATGGCATTTAGTTTTATTTAGTTTCAATTAGTTTGGAATACACTCCGTTGAGTTTCATCAGGTCCTGATGGGTTCCTCTTTCTACTATTTTTCCATATTCCATTACGATGATTTCATCACAATCTATAATGGTACTTAGTCTATGTGCTACAATCAGGCAGGTACAACCTCTTTTTTTAATGTTGTCCATTACCGTTTTTTCAGCTGTAGGATCTAATGCGCTGGTTGCTTCGTCCATAACCAGGATAGATGGGTTGGTAGCCAGGGCTCTTGCAATCTCCAAACGCTGGCGCTGTCCTCCACTAAAATTAGAGCCTCCTTCCAGTACGGAGCTGTCATAAGCATCGTTCCTTGCGGCAATTACATCATGGATTGCGGCATCTCTCGCAGACTGAATGATACTTTTGTCAGAAATCGTAGCATCCCAGAAAGCAATGTTTTCTTTGATGGTTCCGTTGAAAATAAGAACTTCCTGATCGATTACTGCTAAAGATTCTGTAATAACATTTCTTGGTATATCTTCTCTATTTTTACCGTCTAGTAAGATTTCTCCTTTCCAGGGTTTGTATAAACCGGAAGCAATTTTAGCTACTGTAGATTTTCCACTTCCGGATCCGCCTACCAAAGCAACCCGGCTTCCCGGCTTCAGTTTCAGGTTGAAGTTTTCTATCAGCGCCGGCATTGTTGTATTATATCCAAATGTGACATCCTGCATTTCAAAATACCCTACCAGTTTGCTATTGCTTTCTTCTTTAACGGTTTTATTTTCATCCTCTTTTTTCAGAAACTGATCATCCTGCTCATAATTCATCACGTCATCAATTCTGTTCATATCACTTTCTGTTTCGTGCAGCATCGTTCCCACCGAGATCAGTTGATTGACTGGAGAAATGAAATTACTCATGAGATAGGTAAAAGCCACCAATGCTCCGAGGGTCATCTCTCCATCCATGATTCTCAATGCTCCGACTCCTAAAATTAATGTTGTCGTGAGTGAAGTAACCAATGGAGGTATTGCATTAAGGCGAACGGTTAACCATCCCAGCTCCTGTTGAGCATTGGTTACCTTAGCAAGATAGCCGATCCAGTTGGTAAAGAAATCGTTTTCTCTTCCTGAAGCTTTCAGGGTTTCTATCATGCTGATTCCTGAAGTGGTAGTTCCCAGAAGTTTTCCGTTCTCATTGCTTAAGCGTCTGTTACCATCTTTTCTTGCTGTGGAAACATATCTTAAAGCGACAACGTTAATCCCTGCCATCAATATGCCTATTAAGGTCAGAGGAACATCATAGGAAAACATCAGAAAAGCATAGAAAATAACTACTATTACATTGAGTGCAGCATTGGCAAGATCTCCACTTAACAGCTTGGCTACTTTATCATTAAGTGAAACCCTGTTGCCTATTTCACCACTGTAACGCTGGGTAAAAAACGCAATTGGTAAATGAAATACATGCCAGAGAAATTTACTGGAAGTGGTAAGGGCCAATTTTGTTTCAAGTTTCAACAGATAATACTGCTGGATATAGACCAATGCTGAGTTGACCAGCAAAACGGCTCCCATGACAAGCAGTAACGGCATCACAAAGCCTGAATAGCCATTAACGAGATATTTGTCTATAAATATTTTGATAAATGATGGAATAACCAGCCCCGGAATAACCAGGAAAAGACTGGCCAATATCAGGTAAATAACGCTTAATTTGGAGTTGGAAACTCTTTCTGCCAAAGAAGACATCAGCCCTCTTTTTTCATTTCCTTTTTCAAAACTTTCGGTAGGGTTAAAGGTAAGAACCACACCGGTATAAGCATCATCAAATTCCTGATGGGTAACCTGGTATCTTCCCTGTGCGGGATCACTCAGGTACACTTTATTTTTTGTAAATCCTTCTAAAACCAAAAAGTGATTAAAGTTCCAGAAAATAATGGCTGGGGTCTGAACCTGCATCAGCTTTTCAATAGACTTGGCATAGCCTTTTGCATCCAGCCCGAATTCTTTTGCTGCTTTGATGATGTTGGTCGCCTTGAGCCCATCCCGGGAAACTCCACAAGCAATTCTGAGTTTTTCCAAAGGAACGAACTTACCAAAGTATCCTAAAATAATGCTCAATGAAGCGGCCCCACATTCTACACTCTCCATCTGTAAAACGGTAGGAACTTTCACAAGCTTTACCTTCTTGTCTATTACAAAATTTGCAGTCTTTTCCATCTCTCAAATCCGGTTATTAGTATAAGTCAAAGAATTTTTTAAACGCCGGAACTACAATCGTAGCAGGAGGTTCCTGATTGATCGTAATTTTACCGCTGCAGGAAGTTCCTTCTTTTATAGAAACATTCGGTCCTTTGGCAGAGGTCCATTTATAACCACTGTAAGACTTGGGATCTTTTTCAAATTCTACATGAACTTCAAATAAGGGTCCTGAAGCTAGTAAACCTTTAGCCAGCTGATCATTTTTCACAGAAGTCATCATCCCCTGTTGGGTAATCGGGAAGTCAGAAACATAGGTAACTTTTCCTTCTATAAAACCGAATTCCTGAGGCTGTACTGTGGAAGGAACAACAAAAGCTTCCATTCCCTTCTTTATTTTTTTACCATCCTGAGACGGGATATAAAGGACTCCTTTAAGCCCCGCAAGTTTTTCTGTCCCTATATTTTTTAATTTGAATAATGGTGTTCCAGCTCCCACTACCACTCCGGCATCGGTAAGAACTTCCACCACTTCTCCATCATACGGACTTTTTATTTTGTTTTGTGTTTCATATCTTTCTGAAAGGAACTGAAGATTTCTTTCTGCCTCAGAGATACGCTGATTCTGTAAGGTAATCTTCTGCTGAAGATCAAAACCCAGATTATGCTGCTGGCTGGAGGCCTGTACCATTTGTCCTTTTAATCTCTCAATCGTATTTTTTGAAGCATCTATCTGCTGTTTTGTTCCTGCCACCTGTGATTTTATAATAAGGCCTTTGCTAAGCAGGTTATTTTCAGACTCCAATTGATTGTAAAGAAACGCCAGCTTTTTCTTTTCTGATTCTATTTCTCCCTGAATACTGACTCTGTTTTGGTCGATCAGCTTTCCTTCCAACTGGTTTCCTTGACTTCCGTAAGCCATTAGTTTGCCCATTTCAAATTTCCTGTCAGACAATACTGCTTTTGCATCTTCTATCTGCTGATAGAGTTCCGGCTGCTGAATAGTAGCAATAACATCTCCTTTTTTTACTTTATCTCCAATAGCGATATGCAGCTTGATAAGTTGTCCCTGAGAGGTCGCAACCACCTCATGAACCTCTCCTCCAAGCACAACTCCTATTGCGTTAAGCTTCGTTTTTACAGTACCAAATACAGCCCAGCAAATTCCTGTTCCCAATGCGATGAAGACAGTAAAAAGGGCTATCCATGCCTTTGGTCCCGTAACTTTTATTAACTGATCTAATTTTTCCGGAGTAGAAAGTTTTTCTAATGCTGACTTTCTAAAAAAACCTGCTGACATAATTTTTGTATTTAATAATTAGCGATGTTTGGAATGGTATAAAATACATTCTGATTGAGGGTAAATCCTTTATCTCCCTGAGAGATTAGTGTTCCTGTTTCATGTCTCAGACTGATAATTGCATTGGCAAACTGTTGGTAAGCCTGCAGATATTCAAGCTCTGAGGAAGTAAGTCTTTCCTGGAATAAAATCACATTCAGGATTGTTGTGAGCCCTGACTGAAGTTTTATCTGTTCATTGTTAAAGGCATCTTTATAAGAATCCAATGCTTCTTTTGCTCTTTCCAGAACAATCACACTGTTATCCAGTTTATTGATGGCATTGCTTATATTCAGCTCTATATTTCGCTGAAGGTTTTCGTTTGAGATTTTCTGATCATTCAAAGAAGCCAGATCTTTGGCATAATTTCCCTTTGCTAAATTGTTGTTGACAGGGAAGGTAAAGGTAAGTTTAGCCCCGGCACCAAGATTTCTTCCTTCATTATTGGTAAATGATGAAAAGGTTTTGTCAATTCCATTTCCTGCAATAGCGCTTCCATAGAAAACAAAACCCGTAAGATCCAACTGAGGTTTTGTATTGTTTTCTGCCAGCCTGTACTGCATTTCCAAAGCATCGGAAATCTTTCCAACGGCTTTCAGATCACTTCTTTTTTCTTTTGCTATTCTGATAAAAGCCATTTTATCAAGACCGGATCTGTATTCTGATTCGGGAATGGTAGGAAAGTCATTGGCAGGAAGATCCAATTGCAAGCTTTCTTCATTGCTTAATCCTATTGCTCTTCCCAAATTGATCCTTGCCTCGTACAGGTTCTGTTCGGCCAACGCCGTAAACTTTTCCTGATTGGCCAAATCTGCATTGACCTGAGCCAAATCTCCGGCCGGTTTTTTATCTGCTTTGATGAGTTCTTTGGTAACATCCAAAACATTTCTTACCCGGCCTTCGTTTTGTTTATAGATTTCAAGGCTTTTATAGGCCAGGTAATAGTTCCAATATGCCTGACCGATCTGCAGAATAGTGTTTGAGTTGGTAAACTCATTGCTGCTTCTGGAATTTTCTATATAAAGTTGAGAGATTCTTTCTGATATTGTCGTTACATCTTTTCCTCTCCCTCTTAATAAAGGCTGTGTCAATGAAAGATTGACAGAGCTTACATGGTTCCCCCAGAAAGCCCCAACATATTGATTAAAGCTGTCATAAGGAAAGTTATTATTATTAAAACCATATTTTAAACTTATATCTGTTATCTGCCCTGTTCGCAATCTTTTTCGCAATCCTGCGGAAAAATCCAGGGTATTGGTTTTTAAAACTTTATCCATGAACTGGTTTCTCGGGTCTTCAGCAAAAAGTGTATACCGATTGGTTTTTACAGCTACTTCTGAGAATAAATTGACATCAAAGACACTTCTTTGAATCTGAAAATCAGCTTCTGCACTTTTTATAGAATAAGCGCTTCTTTTTATCGTAGGATTTTTCTCAAATGCGATGTTTGAAATTCCTACCAGATCGCAGCTTATTTTTGATTGTCCATAAAAATTAGTGACCCCAATTCCCGTAAACAGTACGCAGATAAATTTATAAAACCTCATTTTTAGAGATGAATTAATTTTAAATTAAACTTCTGAAAATCTGTGCAGTATCTGTCCGAAACGAGATCCTGCCTGAGCAACACCATCCAGAACATTTGTGTCTATAAGATCTTCCTCTTCCGGATTACCGTATCCTAACTGATCGGTTGTTTTTCTCAACCTGTTGGAAAGGAATAAGGCTAAAGCGTAATAGAAATTTGATCTGAATTCCGGATTTTCTGCCATTCTTGTGCTTATGGTATCACGGGAAATCTGATAAACAACCGACGGCCCTGTTACTACTACTGAAACAGACGGTGGTCTTGATTCCAGGAAAGACATCTCTCCTACAATCTCTCCTGCTTCAAGTTTAGCAATGCTGTCTCTGTTGCTACTATCTGAAAATACAGATAACTGACCCGATAGAACGATAAATAAGCTGTCTACAGACTCGCCTTTGTTGATAAGGGTATATCCTACCGGCAATTCCAGTTTATTTCCGTTATGGATCATCCATTCTACATCTCTGTCATTTAATTGACCTAAGAAAAAAAGTACTCTTTTCATAATATAGATTCTTTTAATAAGGTTATGCTAAAATATTTTGTTTTTCGTTGATGATTACGCCAAAAAAACTGCGATACCTGACGTTTCATTTATTTCTTTACGCTTTGTAGGGAATTATATATTCCTTTATAATCCGTCATGCCTTGTCTCCTTTTACCATTTCTTCCGGCAGCTTCATTTGATTGGGTATCTGCCTCTCTATTCTCTTTCTGTGGTTTTACAGGAATGTTGATGTACAGATATTCCGGGTCAGACTGATCAGTAACTCTGATCTTTTTGTCAATAGGGGGCTTTTTTCCAAAGAATTTTTCTAAAGCTTCTTCCGGGTTTTTAAGCAGATCCTGTTTAAAGTCTTCATTTTCCCATGCTTCAGAGATAATTCTAAAGAATACTTCCTGTCCTTTCTTTTGTTCTTCTGTTAAGTTCATATTTTTATTTTATATCTATTATTCCAAAGAGTTGATTAGTTCTTTTGGGCTAATATTATATTGATCTGCGAATAATCTTGAGAAATAGTGCACATCATTATAACCTACTGCATAAGCGATCTGTGAAATAGACTTCTGTATATAATTGTCTATCATCTGCTTTGCCTTGTGTAGCCTCAATATTCTTATATATTTGTTGGGGGTCAGATGAACCAGACTTCCTACTTTTCTGTGCAGCTGTCTTTCGCTGACTGCCATTTTATAGGAAAGCTCATAAAGGCTGAGCTCATTCTGATTAAGTGAACCATAAATTTCTTTTTCTAGATTAATCAGCCAATCCTGATCAATTTTTGCAATCTTTTGGGGATTTATTTCGTTAGCACACAGCTCTCGTACATTTTCGTTGGACTCATATATTTCAAAAATTTCCGGGCGGCTTCGAAACGTTAAGTTCAATGCTTTAGATTTTGTTTTCAGCATTATTTCTTCAATAATATCACTGATTTCTTTGCTGCTGGAAAATATAATCTCATCTTTTTTTTCTTTATGATGCAATGTTGTACTCTTGCTTACAGAGATGATATTCTCCAATGGATGTTTGATGTTTTGAATGATCTGCTCCAAAATGTCTGGAGAGCTCCAGTCTATGTTTCTTGCTGTATTCATCTTAGTGGGATTGGTTTAGTTGTTTTTTTAATGATTATGGTTGGGAATTTTAGCTCACCAAATATCTGTTAGCGTCATAAAAACCTCTGAGTCCTTCATAGTTCATGGATACCGGAATTGTTTCTGAGCCTAAATAATTAATAGAATCACCTATCACCTCTGCTTTTATCCCCATCATATTCATGACTCTTAAAAGTTTACTGTCACATTCTGCAAAAGCAACGCTATTTTCATCTTTACAAATAGGAGTAAGAGCACAGATCATTAGTTTTTTAAACAATGTGCGGTCCTGGTTGGTTTTATTGGTTGCAAATCTTCCAATATGCCATATTGAGGATACGTTCTGAGAGCGGCCAATATCCAGAGGATTGATGTTAAAAAGTTTTTGAATGGGAAGTTTTGTTTTATAGTCCCATTTAATGATGCGTATAGAACCTTGAATATTTCCAGCCGAATCTTTTACCATAAAAATTTCAGAATTCCTGAAATAGCTCAGCTCTTCGTTATATATCTCATTTACACCATGTTGAAGTTCTACTTCGGGGATGCAATTCTCAGAATGATGGCTGAAGTTTTCTTCTACTACAAATTTGGCCAGCTCTGTCAGCTGCTCCAACTCCAGTTGGTCTAAATAACTTTGTGTGATTCTCATAAGGGTTATGTTTTTAACAAATCTACTTGGCATAAATGTCAATTTCACTACACCAAATTGTAGTATTTCACACAGGCATGAACAACCACACAAAAGTGTAGCTATTCATTTTTTGAAAACAAACAGCCAGATTTATTTAAAACATTTGATTATTTCCAATGTTTTTATACGAAAAAGACACAATTTTCCTGACAAAAAGAACCGTCATTATCAATTTTATTTTACTTTTGTATAAAACTGATAAAAATGGACACGAATGAAACGAACTCCTTTTTCAATCATAGGAATACTATTGATAAGGTAACAGACGAGGAAAAAGAACAGCAATTTAGCTACTTAGAATCCATTAAAGCTTTTGCAAGAGCTACCTATACCAGTATTTATGTAATTGATTATATGAAGCAAGGGTTTGAATATGTTTCAGACAACCCTTTGTTTCTCTGCGGTAATACTCCAGAACAGGTATTAGAGATGGGCTATATTTTCTATTTTAAATATGTCCCGAAAGCAGACCTGGAACTGTTACTAAAAATCAACTCTATTGGATTTGAGTTTTATGATAAAATTTCTTTAGAAAACAGACTTGATTATACAATTTCTTATGACTTTCATATTACCAATAAAGAGGATAAAAAAATCCTGGTGAATCAAAAGCTAACCCCTTTATTTTTGAATAAGGATGGAAAAATATGGAAAGCCATATGCATCATTTCCCTTTCTTCAGAAAGAGAAGCCGGAAATATAAAAATATACAAGAGTGGAGAAAATAAAGTCTATCACTACAGACTCGACAGAGATGTCTGGGAAACGGAAAAAAAGGCTGTTCTATCTAAAAGAGAGCAGGAAATTCTACAACTTTGTGCAAGAGGCTTTACTATTAATGACATCGCAGAAGCCATATTTGTTTCTCCGGATACAGTGAAATTTCACAGAAGAAAACTATTTGAAAAATTAGAGGTTAGCAGTATTACTGAAGCGATTGCCTATGCTACGAATAATAAACTGATTTAAAATCTATTTAACGAAGTTATTAGAAATGTAGAAGTATCTGATTTCAAGAGTATCCTACAGTATATTTTTTGAAGAAAACGGGCTAATGAAAATCCATTAAGCCGACTTTATTCACAATTGTATGCATTACCCCGGTAATCATCAAAATCATTCCAACCATTATGATACATCTGATAATAAGATTACCCTTGTTATAACTAAAACCAGAAAAATATTGATAATAAAACCATAGGTAATAACTGATTTTTAGGATGATCAGAAGTACATTCAGATATTGTAAAATAATAACATTTGAACAAAATACTGGAGCAATAGAAAAGACAAGTTCAATCATAAGAATTCCCGCCATCATATACATTGTCTGTACCACATTTTCAGAGTAGTTTTGTTTACTTTTTTTGAAAATAAAATAGCTGGCCACAGCATAAAACGGAACCCATGAGAGAACAATCAATTTGGCATATTCTTTTACGATCTTGGCAAATCCTTCATATACTTTTTTATCCTGGTATAAATCAATAGACTTCACTTTTGCGTATCCACTTATAAAGTGAATCACAGCAATGATAATGAGTAATAATGTAAAATAATTAAAATGTTTTACTCTTTTGCCTTGTATATATTCTCTAATACTATCTCCAGGCCTTGTAAAAAGTTCTTTTATTGTAAAAAGGAAACCTTTATCTAAATGAAATACTCCATGTATAAAATCATGCAATATGAAATGTTTCATAGAAAAACGGTGAGTAGAAGTTTTCTGTCCACAAATAGAACAAAAACTATTTTCAGTTACGCTATTACAATTTAAACATTTTTCGCTCATAATCTTTACCGCTTATTTTAGTCCAAGCTAGAACAACTAAATTTCTTTTGTAAATATAGGCTATAATGAACATTATAAAAATTTCAAATAAAAATTTAATATTAATATATATTCATTATAAATCCGTTTAACCTTCTTTTAGATCAGCAATACTAAAAATAAACATCTAATTATCAGGACCATGATATGGATCCTTTTATTTATATTCATCGGAAAGAGCTTCTCCTTTATATATATTCTGATTTTTTTTAATTAAATTAGTTTAATATACTTTTTTCAATTAATATTTTTTGAGTCTTCAGATCTTCAAAGGATATTTTTTCCAATTTTCTTTGGATATTTTCTACCGCGCTACATTCAAAAAAATCTGTAATGACCCCAAAATCCGTAACCAGATCTCTGGAAGAAGAATTAATTTCAAAAAATGGAATATCTCCTTTTATCATTTGTGCAAATTCATGTTCTAAAATGAATAGCAATTCTGAGTCATCTGGTACATTTTTAAATGCTACAGATAGATATTTTTTTATTTTTTCTTCATATTGCTTTTCATCCTTTAGGTTCTGAGGAAGTTTCATAAGTTCTAAAATTCTTGAATATATATTGGTAGGCCTCCAAATAAAACGGGATTTTAAATTATTAAACTCTTTTATAGGTGACCTTGGGTTAGATAATAGAAAACTTTTATTATTCAATAATAAATAATAGCATTGTTCAAAGCCTACTAATATTTCCTTCAAGTACTCGTAGGGATACATTGCTTCTCCATTTAGTTTAGGAATATTCTCTTTTTGAAGATTCAAAGTGATAAATTCTGTACTTATTTTCCAATCATCTGAATATTTATTTACAGATTTTTCCCTTACCATCTGAATTTCTTTTTGCCTATGATAACCTATTCCACAAGCCCCAAGCTGCATATTTGCTGCAGTTCTCTCATGATTAGGAAGGAGCATAGATTGTATTACAGAATCTTCATAACCATTCCTAAAAGATTTAAAAAAGGTTTCAAAAGTCTTATTCATTCTAGGCTGGATAATCGTTTCATGGTCAATTAATAATGGAGAATTTTGGCTTACAATAAGATTCTCATGATGGAAATCAGACCCATTTAGTAGATAAACAATGCAAAGAAGAAAGCCTACTCTTTCGTAGTAAAGATTCAGATCGTCTTGATTTTCACAATCCTGAAAGTCTATGAATTCTAACCAATGGTAAGTATGCCTATTTAAAATATTATACTTGTATTGACCTATTGAATAAAAATTATTAAGCCAATCCAAGAATAAATGGAAGCTTTCTGTAATTTGTCCATTTGTTGGCTTAAAAACAATTTTATTGTTATCTTTTAAGTCTAATATTGATGTTGAATGGCCGTTATGAAAATCTCCTGCTCCAAAATTGATATTTATTATTTCATTTTGACAGTCTCCAAAAAAAATTTCATTTCCACAAAAGTCTTTAGAAAACTTTTCAGCAATAAAAGATAGGTGCTTATAATATTTATATGCATTTCCTTCTAATATTTTTTTCAATGCTGGATATTGATTGTAAATATACTCCCAGTTTGTATCCATTAGCTTGTTCTTGAATAATAAAAATGAAGTTGCCCCATATTCTTTTTTAAAATTCTCAAAGCTTTCTACAATTACTTTTTCAAATGAATCTAATAAAATTTCATTTACTGTATCTTCATATTTCTCGGGTAGTTTCTTCAGACAAAGAAAACCGGAATTATGAATATTAAACAAATTGATATTTTTATTCTTAACCATTGCTTTTAGTTTAAATAAAAATAGAACAATATTAAAAATTGTTCTATTTTATATATTATTGAAATGGATATGAAGATATTATGAAATAATCTTAAGAAGTCCCCCTCTTATAAGGCGTTTTGCCAGTTTTATTTTATTATCCTCATTCACATATGGTATTTCTTTAACCGTAAATGAATCTTTTTGTTGAGAAATATATTCCAAAGTATCCGCAAGTTGTGATGGTCCTTTTATTGTATTCCCCTGGAACAGTATTCGTGCTCCGGTGGCATGATTAATAACCTTAGACTGTACCCCGTCTCTTATTGAAACAATAGTATCTAAGTCGACGTGATTTAGTTGATCAAGGCTTGAAAAATGTCCATCAGGTTTTGGTTGTTCCTGATTTCTAAATTCTTCTGATAAAAGGTCCTTTGCTCCTTTTACATTTTCTTTTTCAAAAATTGTCAGCAAAATATTCATTAAGCTTGCTTCCGCCTCAGAAGATAGCAATTCTTTTCCATTTGAATTCAAATATCCAATAGGAAGTGCTTGGCGAAGCTCTATATGTTTTTGGCTTAATTGAACCAATGCCTTTGAAATAAAATCAAGCCATTGTGTGGAATGTACACCAAAGGTAATATGCATAGATGATTGATCCGTAGTATAAGCTTCATGAGGAACACCTCTTGGCATATATAATAAATCTCCTGCTCTTAAAGTTATTTGTTTTGCTCCAGTCAGCTGCTCTCTTTGAAAAATAGGTTGGAAGCTATGCATTAGTGGAGTTTTATAATAAGTATCATCATATAAAATCCAATGTTTTTCTCCAGAAATCTGTAAAGCAAAAACATCATGGGTATCATAATGTGGTGATAATGCTTTTTCGTTTTCTGGAGTCAAATATAGATTGGCAACCACGTGATGCCCCATATATTGACGAACACTTTCCACTAATTTTTTGATAGGATCCCAAAACCTTTGAATTTCGTTTATCACTACCGTATGCCCATCTGCATAAGCCGCATATAATTGATTAAGATTTAAACTCCCATCTTGGTTTTCATAAACGGTTGGGCTCATTGGCTGTTGGCTTTTTACGACCCTTATATCCTTTCCTTTAGGGCGAGTATATGCTAACAAATAATCTAAATCTTTAACTGAAAATAATTCTGAATAAAAATCCGGATCATTTCTTTGGATATGTAATACTTGGTTCTCCCAATTATTAGCTTCAAAACTTTCAACACTAATAGGTTTTATTAGCTCTGAAAACAATTCTAATTCTATTAATTTATTAATCATGGCTATAAAATTAACTTCATCGTTTTATGTGTTAGTTTTTTTTCTGTAATAAAAAAACATAATGACAAACAAAACTCCAATAAATGCAGCTCCAGCTCTTAAATTATAATGCTCTTTTGGAATAAAAAAAATTGAACAATTAACAATAAGCATCCCTAATAATAAATATAAATTATACTGTTTCATGACTTAAAATTTAAACGTTTTTAAATATCCAAAAATAGTTTATTTAATTCATAATAAACCTGTTCAGAGTAATCTTTCTGAACAGGTTTTATATAAATTTACTTCTGATTGTATCCTATATATACACCTACTAAGAAAACAGCAACCCCTGCTACAGTTAACCCGATTTCTCCTCCAGAAACAATTTCAAGCTGTTCGTCAGTTAATTCCAAGTTATCAAACTCTAATTTTCTTGGTATATTTAAATATATAATATTCTTATCTGTTTGATCTTCCACTACAAACTTAGTGTTCTCTGGCACCTTATTTCCTGTGATAGACTCAATAGTCTCCGCTGGATTTTTCACCAATTGATCTTTAAAAGCAGCGCTTTCCCATGCTTTTTGCACAAGCGTGTTCATTAATTCTGCTCCTTGTTTTTGTTGTTCTTGTGTAATTTTCATAGTTTTTATTTTTGATGACCAAGTGCATATCCAACAGCAATACCAAATGCACCTATGGTTGCTAACGCGGCAGCTGTTGCAAGAACTTCCCCTCCAGCAACAACCTCAAGTTGTTCGTCAGTAAGCTCTAAGTTATCCAAATTTAATTTTCTTGGTATATTAAAATATATAATATTCTTGTCTGTTTGATCTTCCACTACATATTTAGTGTTCTCTGGTGCTTTGCTTCCTGTAACAGACTCAATAGCTGCCGCTGGATTTTTCACCAATTGATCTTTAAAAGCTGCACTTTCCCATGCTTTCCCAATCAGAGTCTTCATCAACTCTGCTCCCTGTTTTTGTTGTTCTTGTGTAATCATTGTATGCTATGCTTTTATATTAATGTGTAGAAATAACAAGGATATCTTTAATGATTGGTGGTGGCCATCCTAATCCTGATCCTGTTCCCATTCCGGAATCACCCCACTGACAACCTCCTGCTACAGCTTCCAGTTGCTCTTCGCTCAATTCAGCATCTACTTCTGGAGCAGCAGGGATGTTAATATAAACAGTAGAATCATCCATTTGATCTCTTACTACTAAAGTTTTCCCTTCAGGAAGTTGTATTTTCTTACCTGTTAAGTTTTCGATTGCCTGTAAAGGATTGGCAATTAATTCTTTTTTAAATTCAGCATCATCCCATGCTTTACGTACAACTTCTGCGTACAATTTTTGTTCTTGTGTAAATTCCATGTTATTAAAAATTTTATAATGTTAATAGTATTTTTTATATCGGATATTTTCTCTGGTCATTAGTATATAACAGGAACCAAAGGAATGAAGTAGCTTAAAACCTCTTTAATAGAAGCTCCACCCGCAACTACTTCTAGCTGCTCCTCACTTAGCTCTCCGTCCATTTGAGGTATCGCAGGAATATTGATATAAACAGTAGAATCATCAGTCTGATCTCTCACTACTAAGGTTTTCCCTTCTGGTAGGTTTATTTTTTTTCCTGTTAGTTTCTCAATAGCCCCTACAGGGTTTGCTACCAATTCTTTTTTAAATTCAGCGTCATCCCATGCTTTTCGCACGATTTCTGCGTATAATTTTTGTTCTTGTGTAAATTCCATTGCTTTATATTTATATTTTTATACAATCTCTTAATGCCGGGAACATTGACTCTGCTAAATCCTTCCACATCATCTGCCCTCCTCCTGCTATAGCTTCCAATTGCTCTTCTGTAAGTTCTATATTGTCAATTTCAGGCTCCGAAGGAATATTTACATATACTTTGGATTTGTCTGTTTGATCGACGATTACCAACTCTTTTCCTTCTGGTATGATCACTTCTACTCCGGTTAATCTTTCTATGGCCTCTACAGGATTTGTCAATAATTCTTTTCTAAATTCCGTATCCTCCCAAGCTTTAGAAATAACCGTTTGTATAATTTGTTCTTTTTTATCTTCCATAACACTTCTGTTTTGTATGATCTAAAGGTAAAATGCCTTTTCTGCATAGATTAGCCAATTTTTACTTCAAAACCGCCAATCTTATTTTTCCTTTTCCAACTACTATCTGCTATTCTGCTTTTAGTAATTTACATTTTCAATATGGTAAAGATAGATGGTGATTTTTATATAAAATGGCCAATTTTTACTTCAAAATTGCCAATCATCACTTTTTCTACTTTATATATTGTTTTTTCTGTTTTTGAGAATTTTGATTTTCAATAAAGTAAAGATATGAGGAGACTTTTATATAAATTGGCCAATTTCTACTTCAAAACTGTCAATCTGATTTTTCTTTCTCATCATCACTAATCTCTTCTGCTCTTGATTATTTTCATTTTCAATATGGTAAAGATAGAAGGTGGTTTTTATATAAAATGGCCAATTTTTACTTCAAAATTGCCAACAATAAAATTTCCTTTATTATTTTTTACAAAGTTGCTTCTACGAAATACATCTTAAGCTCTCCTTTTCCTTTCGCCTGGATATTTCCTCTGTATTCAAAGCTAAAGCAGCCTTCATCCTTGATAAGCTGATATAGAGACTCACTGATATTTACTTTCCCCACCATGCCGTTACTTTCTATCCTGCTTGCCGTATTTACAGTATCTCCCCAAACATCATACTGGAACTTTTTGACCCCGACAATCCCGGCAACAATAGGCCCGGCATGAATTCCTAAGCGCATTTCAAAAGCTGGTTTATCTGTTTCCTGATTTTCATTCTTCCTATTTGCCATAAACGCCTGCATTTCTAATCCGGCCAGAACAATATTTCTCAATGAATCCTGATCAGGTTTCGGAATTCCTCCGGCAGCCATATAAGAGTCACCTATTGTCTTTATTTTTTCTATTTTGTATTTTTCAGAAATCAGGTCAAAAGCTTTAAAACAAATATTAATCTCTTCCACCAGACTTTGTGGCGACATTCTTTCTGCGGTTTGAGTGAAAGATTTAAAATCGGTAAACAGAATAGATACCAAACTGAAATCCCGGGCATTAACGCTCCCTTTCTGCTTTAATTCTTCAGCAATTTCTTCTGGAAGGATATTGAGTAAAAGTTCTTCAGATCTGTCCTTTTCAATTTTTAAAGCTGCTCTGGATTTTCTGACAAAATTGAGCCTGTTCCATAAACCACCGGCGACCACAAGGATAAAACCAAGGGAAACAATAAAGATATTTCTCTGCTTTTCCTGTTTCTGTACCTCTTCCTTATGTTTTATCTGAATCGTATGTTCTCTCTTCACATAAGCGATACTATCCGTAAGCTGCTGCTTTTGAAACTCCATATTCATCATCCTGTTGGAAGTCTCTTTGGAATTCAGACTGTCTTCAAAAATATTTGATTTTTCGTAGTAAATAAGTGCATTCTTAGGGTCACCAAGCGCTTTATAAGACTGATACAGACAATCACAGGCATCTTTCTTTAAAGAGAGAGATCCTATTTTTTGCGCAATCGTCAAGCCTTCAGTACATTTTTTTACGGCTTCTTTGCTTTTTCCCTGCTCTGTATAAATATTACCTATTGAAATTTGAGAATCACCGATGTATTGCTGGCTATTCATCTCTTTTGCCAAAAGCAGTGTATTATTAAAATAGCCCAAAGCCTTAGGATAGTCTTTTTGTTCATAGAAAAGAGTTCCTAAATTATTCAGAACTTCTATTTTGATCTGTTTATCATTCTCTTCATTAGCGATTTGAAGCGCTTTGCTAAGATTGGTATTAGCGGTATCAAAATCTTTCATTTTCACCTGTATGGATCCTGTAGAATTCAGATTCTGAGCAATGGCTTTTACATCATTAAGCTTTACGTATACGCTATAGGCTTTCCTATAATACAGTAAAGCATTTTTATAATCTTCTAATTTAGAATATATCCCTCCAATATTTTGGGTCGTAATTGCAATCGTCTTGGGATCTTTGATCTCTTTTTGTATGTCTAATACCTTTTGATAGCAGCTAAGCGCTTTAGGCAGATTACCCAAATAGTAGTAAGTCCCGCCCATATTGTTCGTTACCGACGATATTCCTAACTTATAGCCTACTTTCCTGTATTCCGAGATACTTTTTTCAAAATAAGAAAGCGATTGGGTATAATCTCCCTGTAATGAATAAGAAATAGCCAGATAACTGTAGCAGTCTCCAGCTTTTTTAAAGTCTTTATGCTGATAATAGCCGGTAAGACTTTTGTTAAAATAGATCACAGACTCCGCAAAATTTCCGGACTCCTGTTGTTTTATACCAATATTTAAGAGACTGTCTGCACTGTTTTTAGTAACATAAGAAGAGCTCTCTTCCTTAGTATGGGTCTGAGAACGTATTTCAGTCTTATTTCCAATCAATAAAAAACATAAAAACAAAATATATTTATAATTCATCATAGCAGAAGTTCTTTATACTATTAGACAGCCACTCGCTTATTAACCTATCAGCAGACACCGTTTAAAGCCATATTCTTAAATAAAAAATCGCATATAATTCTTGAGATCAGGAACTATATACGATTCTGAAAATTTCACCATCTAGCCTTTACCAAAGATATCGTCACCAGAATTGACGGGTTTTATCAGGATGGGCGGGCTCTCACCTGTTCCTCCTGAAACAATATCCAGCTGATCTTCGCTAAGCTCCATGTCTTCCATATCAAGTTCTGCCGGAATATTTACAAAAATAGTGGAAGAGTCAGTTTGGTCGACAAATGCCAGATTCTTTCCTGTTGGTAATTTAATAGAATGTCCTAAAAAATCTTCCATGGTAGCCACCGGATTCCTGATCAGGCTGCTTTTGAACACAGGATCTTTCCATGCTTTTTTTACAACGGATTGTAAAACTTCTTGGTCATTGGTTAAATTCATAAGTTGTTTTTTATTGTTAAACGGTATCTAGCTTAATATGGCATGGTAAAATTATTTTGTTTTTGCGTGACAGAACTGACAAAAACCCTGACAAAAAAAGAATGATACTGATGAATCAATAAAAATGTGTATCCTATTTCAGGCTATTTAGACTCCTTACAATGCTGTAATCATTATGATAAAGATGATTGAGAAAAAGCCCTCAGAATTAAGGAGATTAAAGAGAAATATTGTATTAAAAAGTGATGTAGCTATATAGTATTTTTAATCTGAAAACAAAAAAGCCTTCTGTAATTGATTACAGAAGGCTTTGTACCCCGGGCGGGACTTGAACCCGCACACCAAAAGAGGTACAGGATTTTAAGTCCTGCGTGTCTACCAGTTCCACCACCAGGGCATGGTGTGGAGCGAAAAAAAAAGATTCGAACCAGGAGTTCCAACCTTCTTATAACGACTCTGAAGAGCCTTTTCGCATAGTGCGGATGAAGGGACTCGAACCCCCACGCCTCACGGCACCAGATCCTAAGTCTGGCGTGGCTACCAATTACACCACATCCGCTGGTTTTTGCTGATTTGTTTTTCACAAATTCAGCTATATTTCTTACAAATATAAGATTTTTATTTAATATTTAAAGATCACAGTCTCTATAAAAACAAAAAACCCTCCGTAAGATATTACAGAGGGTCTTGTACCCCGGGCGGGACTTGAACCCGCACGCCAAAAGAGGCACAGGATTTTAAGTCCTGCGTGTCTACCAGTTCCACCACCAGGGCATGGTGTGGAGCGAAAAACGGGATTCGAACCCGCGACCCCAACCTTGGCAAGGTTGTGCTCTACCAGCTGAGCTATTTTCGCATAGTGCGGATGAAGGGACTCGAACCCCCACGCCTCACGGCACCAGATCCTAAGTCTGGCGTGGCTACCAATTACACCACATCCGCTGGTTTTTTTATATTGTAAGTTTTAAAGAGCTTGCTTCGTTTTTGTGAGTGCAAATATAGGACATTTTCCTTTACCTCCAAACTTTTCCTGAAAAAAAATTAAAATTTCCACATTTTTTTTTCCCGGCACCTATTATTACATTTCATTTTCTTACTTTTACATCGTTAATATTTACGATATGGAATTACAAGGAACGGTAAAGAAACTTTTTGATGCTCAAACATTTGCGAGCGGGTTTCAAAAAAGAGAAATGGTTATTTTGACCCAGGAACAGTATCCACAGCCGATAAACATAGAATTTTTATCTGATAAGATCAGTTTGTTAGATAACCTTAAAGAAGGTGAAAACGTAAAGGTAGGAATCAACATCAGAGGTAGAGAATGGGTTTCTCCTCAAGGTGAGACAAAATATTTCAACTCTATTACAGGATGGAGAGTAGAGAAAGTATCTGACATGGCTTCTGAACCTACTCAGGCAATGCCTCAGCAGTCAGCTTCTCCAGTTTCTAACGAGAATCCGTTTGCCGGAGATGATGACGACGATTTACCTTTTTAATTAAAGAATAAAGATCTAATATAAATCCTGCTTTTTGAAGTGGGATTTTTTTTCTAAAAATGGTCCGATTAGACGAAAACGAGATCTCATTTCCCGACCCGGAAGTGTATGATGGTCATGAGGGTGTTATTGCTTTTGGCGGTGACCTGTCTATAGAGCGTATCTGGTTTGCCTACCAGCTGGGTATTTTTCCATGGTATAATCCTGGAGAAGAAATCCTGTGGTGGTGCCCGGATCCAAGATTTGTTTTGATTCCTGAAGAAATAAAAGTTTCAAAATCGATGCGAAAGATTCTGAACAGAAATGTTTTTACTTTTTCAGAGAACCGGAACTTCAGGGAAGTGATCAAAAACTGCCAGCAAACTGAGAGAAAAGGCCAGACAGGAACCTGGCTGTCTGATGAACTCATGAATACCTTTATCAGGCTTCATGAATATGGCCTCGCCAGAAGTATTGAAGTATGGCAGGATGATGAACTGGTCGGAGGCTTCTATGGTTTACAGATTGGCAATATTTTCTGCGGCGAAAGCATGTTTGCCAAAGTGAGCAATGCTTCCAAAGCTGGGTTTATTCACTTTGTTGAAAGCAACAAAAACAATCTTGAATTGATTGACTGCCAATCTCATACCGATCATCTCGAAAGCTTAGGCGCCAAAATGATTCCTAAAAGAGAGTTTTTAAAAATCTTACACGAAAATAATGAACGCAGATAAAGAGAAATGGGTTCTTATGGTGATCCTGAGTATTATTTGGGGGTCTTCATTTATTCTAATCAAAAAATCGCTGGAACATTTTAATCCGTTTCAGGTAGGATCTTTAAGGGTTCTTATTGCAGGAATTATTCTGCTTCCGATTGCCATTACCAATTATAAACTTTTCCCCAAAAAGCATCTGAAATGGTTAATTCTGGCTGCTTTTACAGGAAATTTTATTCCGATGTTTCTGTTTCCGATTGCAGAAACGGAGGTCAGCAGCAGTATTGCGGGAATCATCAACTCAATGATGCCTATTTTCGTCATTATTGTCGGCGCTCTGGTCTGGAAATTCGAAACCACCAAAAAACAGCTCATAGGAACCTTAATAAGCTTCACAGGAGTTTGTATTCTTGCATTCGGAGGGAGTGACAGCGGTGAATTTAAAATTATACCAATCCTTTTGCTCTTATTGGCAACCATATGCTATGCTTTGAGTACCACTACCGTAAAATCGAAGCTTATGGAAGTTTCTTCCACTGTTTTATCTGCTTTTGTCTTCTCTTTTGTATTATTTTTCCCTTCTATTATTGCATTGACGAGCACCGGGTTCTTCTCAGAATTCAGTTTTTCAAAGGATAATATGCTGGGACTCCTATTCGTGAGCCTTTTATCTATATTCGGAACCGGGCTGGCCATGATGATGAATTATCGTTTATTGAAAGTTTCGACTCCTCTTTTTGCTTCTACAGTGACTTTGGTAATGCCTATAGTGGCTATTATCTGGGGAATCATTGATGGTGAAAAGCTTACGTATATGCAGTTTTTAGGTGCGGGAATTATCATTGCCGGTCTTATCTTTTTAAGGGCACAACCCAAAAATAAATAGGAAAACGAAATTTTCATCCATAAAAAAAGCCTGCATTTCTGCAGACTTTCTATCTTATTGAAGAACTTTTCTAGCTCTTTTTCTTCACTTTACTCGCTTTCACTTTTTTCACTTCATCTTTGATGAACGGATATTTTTTCTGCATATCCTTTGCCAATGAAGGATCAAGATCTAATGCTTTCTGAAGTGCATCCATTCCTTTATCCTGGTCTTTCAGATTGAAAAAGCAATTGCTTAACTGATAAAACAGTTCTGCTCTGTGATGCTTTTTAATGGCCAGATTCAAAACGGTTACTGCTTCTTCATACTCTCCTACCAACATCAAGACTTCGGAATAGGCATACCAGTTGTAAAACCTTGAAGGTTCAGCATCCACCAGCTTTTTAAGACAGGAAAGGCTTTCTTCAAATTTCCCTGAATCAATAAACAGAAATGCCAGTCTTTTCTGATAGTCAAGATTGTTTTCATTCAGCTGGGTGGCTTCTTTGGCATAATGCAAAGCTTCAGACATCCCTCCCATTTCTTCATACAGATAGGATTGCTCCATCATGGCAAGATAAAACTGAGGGTCTTCTCTCAATGATTTCTGAAATGCATTCAAAGCCAGGATAGGCTGTTTCAATGCTTTATTGCACAACCCGATCTTATAAAAAGTAAATGCTTTGGTATATTCCAGCTCAAGCATTTCCTCATAGGTTTCTATCGCTTTCTGATATTGTCCCTGAGCTTCATAGCAAGCTGCTTTATTGGCATATACCCCTACTGAATTTGAATTGATCGCCAATAAATAGTCATATCCTTTTATGGCTTCATCATAATTCTTTCTGTTGAAGTAGAACTGTCCGTATTCAAACCAGGCGGTTTCCGAATAAGGGAATTCATCTAAATATTCATTAAGAAAGGCTATAGCCTCCTCACTCTTATTCAGATCACTGAAACACACCATACAGTTTTCCAGCGAATATTCATCTGCCGGATCTTCTTTCAGTGCCTTTCTGTAATGTTTAAGAGCGTTAAAAGGATCTCCGAGATTCACATATTCATCCGCAATAAAGTTGTGGAGAAAGTTTTCTTCTTCCTCTAATGTCAAAGCTTTTTTACAGATTTCAATGGATTTTCTGGGATTTCCTAGACTCGAATAATACTTGGCATAGCAAACCAAAAAGTCTGTATTCTCCATAGAAGAACCTTTCAGCTCATTGATAAGATCTTTCGCCGTATTATACTCTTCCCACTCCAAAAGAATTTCAAGTTTTTTAATCTTGATATCTAATGAATTAGGATGAAGCTTCAGCCCATAACTAACCGCCATATCGGCGTAATTAAAATCACCAAGCTCCAAATAATAAACAATAATATCTTCCAACTCCTCGGTATCGAAGTAGAATTCATCATTGTTTTCCATCATTTCTTCGAACTTCTTTACAAGTTCATTTCCAAAATACTCTTCCAATAGTGTCCTCTTTGTCGGCCCGATGTCTGAATTTACTTACAAACCTCGGCAAACTTATTAATTAATAATACATCTGAAACTGATATTCAAATATTTATGCAAAGTTGCAACTTTTTTTTGAATTTTCCATTTCATAAATTTCTATTATAAAAATAGTAAAAAAAGAAAACCGATAAAAGGATTGTGGATAAAAAAAGAAAAATTATGGTTAAATCCTTACCACCAGACGTTTTCCGCTTTGTATCCCGGCACTCCAGCCGGCTTCGATATTTTTAAGATCAATATCTTCTGTTTCTATTTTTATTTTTCCTTCTGTAGCGGCCTGAAACATTTCGGGAATGATTTCCGTAAACAGCAGAGCAGATTCTTCCTTGGTCCAGCTTCCCAATCCTGATCCTGAGATCTGAATATCTGTGCCTCTGAGAATCTGTGACGACAATTGAATGGTATCTCCACTCATTCCACCCACTGTGATCAGCTTTGTTCTATGGGAAAATGTTCCGTCTCCTTTGAAAGCTGACAGGATCATTTCTACAGAATGTCCCCATATATAATCCAGAACAATATCAATGGGAGTTCGGCTATGAATATCTCTGATTTTTTGTTTGAAATCTTCATCATTTGACTGTAGAGAAACAGCTTCATCTGCTCCCAGCTCCAGCAGGGTCTGAAGGGATTCTTCGTTTCTTCCGGTAACTATAATTTTTTGAGCACCATATATTTTGGCAATCTGAACAGCTATTCTTCCTGTAATTCCGGTTGCACCATTGATCAGAACGATGCTTCCAGGATGTATTCCTGCCTTAAACTTCAGGGCCATCGCAGATCCCATAACTGCATTGGGCAACGCTGCTGCTATAGAGAAATCCAGTGCTTCGGGAACAGGAACCATCATTTTTTTGTCTGCTACTGCTTTTTCAGCAACAGTTCCTTTTTTACTGAAAAAATAAACTTTACTTCCGTCTTCCAGATAACCTACTCCATCTGAACCGATAATGGTAGGCTGATGCGCCTCATTCTCAGTTGAGTAATGGCTTCCGCTGGCTCTGGCTCTGTCAAGATTCTTGATAGATGCTGCTTTTACGGTGACCAGAACTTCATTTTCCTGCGTGATTACAGGTTCTGTGAAATCTGCATATTGAGGATTGCTTCCTTTTTCAAATACGACTGCTGCTTTCATTGTTGTAAATTTTTATACAAAATTAATATGGGAGGTATCAGCCGGACGATAACATTTGTTATCAGTTTGTTTTTTAGAGAGGAAGCTGGAAGAGGGAGGCTGGAAGTTATTAAAGTTCATTAAATACAAACGAGTGTATAAAACGCTACGGTCGCAAGTTTACTGATTATATGTTTTATTTTTCGTTCGCAGAGGCACTTCGTTCAACTAAGAATGCGATCATTGCTGAGTGAAACGCCATTACGAGCCTTTTATAGTCATAAGCTTGAAAATTCTTTGCGTTCTTTTGCGTTAAAAACCCAATACAATTAATCTTGTTGTAATTATCTAATAAGAAGCGATGTGGAAGAGGGAGGCTGGAAGTTATTGAAGTTCATTAAATACAAACGAGAGTATAAAACGCTACGGTCGCAAGTTTACTGATTACTTGCTTTATTTTACGATCGCAGAGGCACTTCGTTCAGCTAAGAATGCGAGCATTGCTAAGTGAAACGCCTTTGCGAGCTTTTTATAATCAT
>NZ_JBXDSE010000008.1:126396-358709 GCF_056844665.1 Chryseobacterium sp. FR048
CGCCCTTTTGCGTTAAAAACCAATACAATTAATCTTGTTGTAATTATCTAATAAGAAGCGATGTGGAAGAGAAAGACCAGAAGTTATTGAAGTACATTAAATACAAATGAAAGTATAAAACGCTACGGTCGCAAGTTTACTGATTACTTGCTTTATTTTACGATCGCAGAGGCACTTCGTTCAGCTAAGAATGCGAGCATTGCTAAGTGAAACGCCTTTGCGAGCTTTTTATAATCATTAGCCTGAAATTTCTTTGCGCCCTTTTGCGTTAAAAACCAATACAATTAATCTTGTTGTAATTATCTAATAAGAAGCGATGTGGAAGAGAAAGACCAGAAGTTATTGAAGTACATTAAATACAAATGAAAGTATAAAACGCTACGATCGCAAGTTACTGACTACATTCTTTATTTTTCGGTCGCAGAGGCACTTCGTTCAGCTAAGAATGCGAGCATTGCTGAGTGAAACGCCTTTGTGAGCCTTTTATAATCATTAGCTTGAAAATTCTTTGCGTTCTTTTGCGTTAAAAACCCAATACAATTAATCTTCAGTTGTATATCGCATTAAAGATTTTACTTTAAGAAGGCTTTTGTTTCAAGATTTTACTCTTTATTCTACTCAGATGTACTGTTGTAATACCCAGATAAGAAGCGATATAATGCTGGGGAATCCTTTTAATGATTTCCGGTTTTTCTTTAGCAAGATTGATATACCGCTGCTGAGGAGTGTCTTTAATAAAGGAAAAGAAATGTTTCATATAATCGAAAACTCTTTCAAAAAGAGCATCCATAAACAGGGTTCTGAGTTCGGGGTTTTCATACACCTCTTCCAGAAATGACTCTACATCAGGTTTTTTAACTTTATATAAAATACAGGGTTCTACGGTTTCAAAGGTGACCATGCTGGGCAAGCCTTTTTTAAAGCTTTCAAGGGAAGAAAACATGGTATTTTCCAGGAAAAACTGAAAGGTCACGTCTTTACCGTCATTATTATACCAGGCTCTTACAATTCCTTTTTCAATATAAAAAGCATTGTAAGAAATCTCTCCTTCTTTTAGCAGCAAAGTCTTGGCAGGAACTTCCATACGGTCGAAGCTGCCTAACAATTTCCGCCATTTTTCTTTTGGGAAAGGGAATCTGTTTTTGATGTGTTCAAACATTTTCGGTATAAAAAAAGAACGGAGCTTGCCCCGTTCTTTTGATGTATTTTAGATTAAAGTCTTGATTTTAGCAATAATATCATCTCCCAATTTATCGGCTTCTTCTTGTGATTTGGCTTCTGTATAAATTCTGATGATTGGTTCTGTATTGGATTTTCTAAGGTGAACCCAGTTGTTTTCGAAGTCTATTTTCACTCCGTCTACGGTAGAAACTTCTTCATTCTGGTATTCCTGTTCCATTTTGCTTAGAATAGCATCCACATCGATCTCAGGAGTCAGTTCTATTTTCTTTTTCCCCATAAAATAGCTTGGATACCCTGCTCTCAATTCGGAAACTGTTTTATTTTCTTTTGCCAGATGGGTTAAAAATAATGCCACTCCAACTAAAGAATCTCTTCCGTAGTGTAATTCAGGATAGATAATTCCTCCGTTTCCTTCTCCTCCGATCACTGCATTCTTTTCTTTCATCAGCGTAACAACGTTCACTTCTCCTACTGCACTGGCAAAGTATTCTGAGTTGTGGGCGTGGGCTACGTCTCTCAATGCGCGGCTTGAAGAAAGGTTAGAGATGGCTGCTCCGTTTTTGTTCTTCAAAAGGTAGTCTGCAACGGCAACCAATGTATATTCTTCACCGAACATTTCTCCTTTTTCATCGATCAGGGCTAATCTGTCTACATCCGGATCTACGACTACTCCCAGATCTGCATTTTCTTTTTTAACCAGCTCACAGATGTCTCCTAAATGCTCCTTCAAAGGCTCAGGATTGTGTGGAAAATGGCCTGTTGGTTCACAGTATAATTTAACAGTTTCACAGCCTAATTTATCTAAAAGCATGGGAATAGCAATCCCTCCTGTAGAATTTACCGCATCCAGTACTACTTTGAAATTCTTAGCTTTGATTGCTTCAACATCCACCATCGGCAGGTCTAAAATCTGCTGAATATGAATATCAAAGGCATCATCTCTTGTCTCATATTTTCCAAGGTCATCTACTTCAGCATAGTTGAAGTCTTCACTTTCTGCCAAAGCCAATACTTCAGCTCCATTCTCACCAGTGATGAATTCTCCTTTATCGTTCAGAAGTTTAAGGGCATTCCATTGTTTTGGATTGTGAGAAGCCGTAAGGATGATCCCTCCGTCTGCTTTAAGTTCCGGAACCATTACTTCAACGGTAGGCGTGGTAGAAAGTCCTAAATCAATAACATTGATTCCTAATCCCTGTAATGTAGCGGTCACTAAAGAAGAAACCATCTGACCTGATATTCTTGCGTCTCTACCGATCACAAGGGTCAAATCTTTTTTATTTTTATTATTCTGAAGCCAGGTTCCGAATGCGGAAGCAAATTTTACCACATCAAGCGGAGTAAGGTTATCATTTACTTTTCCGCCTATGGTTCCGCGAATTCCTGAAATAGATTTTATTAACGACATTATGCTTTTATATTTCTTTGTTAGTATAATAAATTGTCCGAAACAAAGATAATTAAAAAGACCTCAAGTTATAAAATCGGGATCTTTTTTTGAACTTTATCATAGGTGTTTTTTACAACCTTAGGAGGGGCAAAACGATAACCGATATACAGCAATCCGTATACATAGTTGTTCTGAACGGTCTGATCAGACCTTGGGTTATAGGCATAAGCACTAAAGTTCATTTTACCCCCAAACAGAAACCGGTCTGTATTGTATCCCACATGAAGCCCTCCCTCCATTCTTAAAGTCAGGTATTGTGCATTGGTTCTCGCTCCATTATCATCGATGTTTTTATAGCTGGAAAATTTTCCTCCAAGTCCGAGAGCAAATGAAGGAGCAATATTGACCTTTTTTCCGAGCACCCAATTGTAGAAGTAGCCCATATTCGCTCCAATTTTATATTGGGTTTCTTTGACGCTGTGATCATCAATCCTGTTACTGAAGAGACTCAGGTCATAGTCGATGAACGGAATCCAGCTGCCACAGCTTTTCTTCTGCCATTCTCCCTGGGTATTGATGCTTCTTGCGGAAAAGTTTTTATTCAGAATATAAGAAGTAGAACCTCCGAAACTCTGCACTCTCAGGTCCGGAAACTGCATATAAGGCTGCCCTTCCCTCCATTCGGGGAAAACTTCTTTCATATTTTCAATATAGAACCCTTTTACGTTTTTGTAATAAAGGTTTTGGATGATTCTTTTTGGGAAAAACCTGACACTGAAATCTGTGTAAGAACTGCTCCCTTTCAGTTCATTGTCTTTGTTTTCTGAAAAGAAGCGGGGTGCAAACGATAAGGTAGCACTGATGATCCTATAGTCTATGGATAAGGAGACCTTTGTTTTATTATTAATGGAAAATATCTGCTGTTTTTCTTTTCCTTCTTCTCCTTCTGAAAAGATGTAACTCTCGAGATTGGTATCAAGATTGGCACGAATCATGACCTGATTTGCGTAGGACTTGATGTCAGCAGTATCCTGTTGTGCGTTCACCAGCGTGGTAAAACATACAAATAATGAAAGAAATACGAGGCGTAAAGGATTCAAGCTGGATATTTTAAATTAAAAAAATGAAAATACTACATTTTTTTCAATTATCCATTGAAACCTATATTAAGAACAACCGCAATCTTTATCGCAATTCGTTCTTTTGGAGCTAAATCTTTTAGGTGCAAAATTCTTTTTAAGTACTTTAAACAGAGAGTAGCAGGCAAATGCCACGATCAATGCAATGAGTACGTATTGAAAAATAAGTGAAGAATCCATTACTTTAAAATTTGATATACAATCATCGACACAAAATATGCCAAACCGGTCATCATGACAACCTGAAAGCCAGTCCATTTCCAGCTTTTGGTCTCTCTGTAGACTACTGCAAGTGTAGAAACACACTGCATTGCAAATGCATAAAAAAGAAGAACGGAAATTCCTGTAGCAAAACTAAAGACTTTTTCTCCGTTGGGTTTTACGTCTCTTCTCATTTTATCGATCACCTTTACTTCCGGCGCATCGTCTTCCAAACTGTATAAAGTAGACATTGTTCCTACAAAAACTTCTCTGGCTACAAAGCTGGTAAGGATTCCTACTCCCATTTTCCAGTCGTAACCCAGCGGAGCGATAACAGGCTCTATTCCTTTCCCCATTTTTGCAAGATAGGAATGATCCAGATGAACGTCTGTCGCCACCAATTCATTTGTTTTCTGACTAGGTCCGAAGTAGCTCAGGAACCAGATAATGATACTTACGATGAATATTATTTTTCCGGCTCCGGTGATGAAGTCCCATACTTTACCTAAAACCATTTTAAAATCGTATCCGAAAAGTGGCTTTTTATAGGCTGGAAGGTCCATTACCAGGTATGTTTTTCCTTTGCTTTTAATAAATCTTTTAAGGATTGCTGCTGAGAATAGCGCAACCAGGAAGCCCAGAAGATACATTGCCATCAGAACCAGTGCTTTATATTTTATTCCCAGGAAGGTTCCTTCCGAAATAATAAGCCCGATGATGATACTGTATACCGGAAGTCTTGCCGAGCATGTCATAAATGGCGTTACAAGGATAGTCAGCAATCTCTCTCTAACGTTTTCAATGTTTCTTGTGGAAATAACGGCAGGGATTGCACAGGCTGTTCCTGAAACAAGGGGCACAATACTCTTCCCATTAAGCCCGAAAGGACGAAGCAATCTATCCATCAGGAAGACCACTCTTGCCATATATCCTGAATCTTCCAACAGATAAAGGAAGTATAATAAAATTCCGATCTGAGGGGCAAATACAACGATTCCTCCAATTCCCGGTACAATTCCGTTCGAAATCAGTGAATTGACAGGTCCTGCCGGAAGGTGCTGATTCGTAAATGCAGCGAGCCATGAGAATGTATCTTCAATCCAGCTCATAGGATATTCTGCAAGGAAGAATACGCTTTGGAAAATAATTAACAGGATCGCCATGAAGACCACATATCCCCAGAATTTATGTACTAAAACCCTGTCGAGTTTTTCGGTCAGCAGTTCTTTAAATTGTGGTTTTTTGGAAATAACATTTTCCAATATCTTATCAACGTTCTGGTACCTTCTCACAGTTTCCTGAACCTGCAGTCTTTTGGGTACCAAACTTTTAGCTTCAGCTTCATTGATCTGCTCCATCACAGATTCTATTCTTCCAAGATCTGTTCCCAATGAAAGGCTCATCCATGCTCTGTACTCATTGTCGAAGCCTTTGTGTGAAGCCAGCTTATTAATGAAATCTCTATGCTCGTTCGGAGTTTCAAAAGAAGCTTTATTGGTTTTTACAAATTCGTTGTTGTGAACAGCATTTCTTATTTCATCAATTCCAATTTGCTCTTTGGCATTGGTCTGAATGATTTTAATGCCTAACGATTCAGAAAACTTCTGAATATCAATAGAGACTCCTCTTCTTTCTGCCTGGTCAATCTGATTGACAACCAGAATCATCGGAATTCCAAGATCCTGAATCTGCTGAAACAGAAGAAGCCCTCTTTTTAGGCTTAATGCTTCAAGAATATAAACAACTCCAGCATAGTTTTTCTGCTCATCGATAAGGTATTTTGAAAATATAGCTTCATCTTCCGAGCTCGGATAAACACTGTAGGAACCTGGAAGATCAATTACTTCAATCTCCTCATTTTTATAGAGATAGTTTCCCGAATGACTGGCAACGGTAACCCCGGCATAGTTCCCTGTTTTCTGCTTTTTATTACAAAGCGAGTTGAAAACTGTTGACTTTCCTACATTGGGATTTCCGACTAAAAGTATCTGTTTTTTCTTGTTTTCCTGCATTAATTCAATTCTTCAACAATGATATAATCTCCTTCTTCCTCACGAAGAGCAATCCGGCTTTTCTCTGCGCCAAACTCCACATACATCGGCCCACTGAACGGAGCCTGGTACAAAATCCTGAAAACGGTCTCCGGTAGAAGCCCCATTTCAATGATTTTATTGGGCATTTTCAGATGGTCATTATCATATCCCAATATCTTCCCCATTTTGTTTTTAGGGAATCCACTTAATTTATGTAATCCTTTCTCTTTCAAAGCCTAATTTTTAGTGATGCAAATATACGCTATTTAAATTTAATCTAAATAACGTTTTGCCATAAAAGAAATCAACCCAGATACATTGCTGTACTTGGGTTGATTCAAAATATAATTTAGTTGATATGAATGCTTATTTTTTCTTCTTTTCTGTAACCTGATCTTTTTCAATCGGGTTATCATTGGATCCGAAGAAATCTTTTACCTGTTTTTCCAGTCTTTTCATAAAATCACCTACAGTCCCATCTGTTCCCGGCATAGGCTTACTCATATTCTCAGCAGTCATGAACGGCCTGGACTCAGCGAAAGGATCTGCTTTATACCCTTCATAGGATTTTAAAAACTTTTCCTTTGTAGTAGGTGTTACTGTATTGCTCATCATTCCCATTTTAGCATTGATCTTATCGGAATACGATAACTCGTCATAGTTCTCTATTTTTTTGTTTCCGCTTAGCTGCCATGAGTAATTTTTGTCTTCATCTTCAATTTTTACGATCAAGCCTGGAAGCCCTTTAAATTTATACGGTCCATCCTGAAAAGGAATATCTGAACTGAACCATGCAGTCCATTTTCTTCCCCCAAACTCTGTAGTTGCTTTCTGTGCGTTGTATGCTCCTATTTTCTGTTTTTCCGGTAAAATATTCCACTGCAACTTAGGGTCATCTTCATATGAGAATAAATTTCTGCTGATTCTGTCTACATACTGCTCTTTCATGTCCGGATAGTTCTTGATAATCTTGTAAGAAAACTTTGGCCATCTGATCATTTTAGTCATATCCTTAAAGGTTTTGGTTTTCTCCATTTCCTCTATCTGAACCTTAATAATCGAATCCTGAGCAGGCATTGTGTAATCCTGATATATAGATTTTTTCGGCGTAATGTCAAGGATCGTAATGATCTTATCCAATTTTGCAGAATCTTTCTTAGGCTTAAAAGTCAATTCATAAAAGAAACGGTTGGCTGTTTCTTTTGATTCCTGTGCCCCTGCGAAGGCAAAAAGAGCGATAAGAAATACTGAAAAAAGCTTTTTCATTGTATCAAGTTTATATAATTAGTACTCACATTTGTTATTTTGTTACAGTTTTTTTTAAATTTTATTTTTTACAGGATTTTTTTCTTTACTGAAGGGTAGCCCAATCTCAAAAATTATGATTCTGTTAAAACATTTTAGTTTTTAAAAATATTACCTTTAAGTTTCTAAAAAACAAAATAATATGGACACTTTATCCCAATTTAAAAATGAGTTTGAAGCCGAGTATCAGACGACCAGAAAGTTTTTTGAAGCGTATCCTGACGGAAAGAATGAGTATACTCCGCATGAAAAAAGCATGAAAATGATGCCTCTTTCCACTCATATTGCGGAAATCTTTGAATGGCCCAATACAATGCTCAGTACTTCTGAGCTTGATTTTGCCAATAATGACAATCAGCGCAAGCCATTATCTACCAGAGAAGACCTTCTGCAGGCTCTGGATCATAATTACAAATCCGGAAAAGAAGCCCTGGAAAATGCTCAGGAAGACCAACTGAATGATACTTGGGCCCTGAAACATAACGGTCATGAACTGGCAAAATGGACCAAATACGAATCTATACGCCATGCTCTGAATCAGATTACCCATCACAGGGCTCAATTGGGTGTATATTACCGACTGAATGATATTCCCTTGCCTGGAAGCTATGGCCCCTCTGCAGATCATCAAAGTTTTTAACTTATTCAACAACCTATATCTCAACAAAAAACCAATCCTGTGAGGATTGGTTTTTTGTTTTATTTGAAGTTGAATTTTACCGTAAACATAACCTGGCTTGGGCGGAGCTGAATTTTGGTATAATCATTATACGTTGCGTTGACATTATAGGTTTCGAATACTTTTCGATTAGCAATATTCATCCATTTCAATTCAAAATCGATTTTCTTTTTTGCCCATGAAAACTGATATGAAATATCATAGAATGCGTTATTATAGCTTTGGTTGATATTGCTGCTATTCACCTGATCCCAATTAAATCCTATCGTATGATTTTCCAACGGGTAGAAAAATAAGGCAAGATTATGGTTATATCCGTTTCTTTTACTTGTTCCGATAAGTTCAGGAATCAAACTTGTATTGGTTTGTTTTGTTCTGGAGATACTTCCGTTATAATCAAGACTCATCCAGCTGAAGTAAGTGTTATTTAATTTAAATCCATAAGTTTGTGCATTGTTTTCACTTGCAAAAGCTCCGCTGTTCTGATAGGCATCTGAACGGGAAGTAGTATTATTATAGCTTACAGAAGCATTTGTTTTAAATTTTGGAAAATATTTTCCAACCTCCAGACTATATACGTTACTTACTGCATGGTTATCCTGTTCGATATAATTGCCTACAATAAACCCTTGATCGTTTCGGGTTGGGCTGGAAATCAGGTTTCTTTTACTGTCACTGAAACGATAGTTCACATTAAAGAAAAGGTTATTAAGCGGGTTTCTATATTCTATTCTGGTTCCTGTAGATTTTGTATTGTTCTGAGGAATCGGGTTGGCTGGATTCATAGAGTTGATCCCGTTGGGAGACTGCATAAGAAAACCTGCATAAGCGGTGTTCACATCTCCAAAGTTATTATTGATATTTCCGCTAGCTGAAGCTTTCCAGAATGAAGCAAATGAATACTGTACAAAAATATTAGGTTCAAAAGTAACTTTATTTACCGATTTTGAAACGTTTCTTAATGGATCATCTGCTTTTATGTTATTTGAATTTACAGGAAGATTGGCAAATAACATCCATGATTCACTTTTGTAATTTACACCTAAGCTTCCGTAAGGGGTAGCTATTGAATAGGTAAGATCATTATCATATTTATCTCCATATCCAAAATACTGCCCTGCCTGAAGATTAGTCAGTGTGGAATTAAGGGTCGTTGTCTTATAATTGAATCCTACTTCCGGAGTAAATGTCCATCCTTTTGTAGAAAATCCAATATTGGCAGAATGATTGGCTTCAAAAGTTTTTAATCTGAAGTTCTGTCTTACGCTTTCAGAAATAACATCCGGCTTGAACCCCGGGATGTCCAGATAAGAAGCAGGTGTAATATCTAAAGTCTGTTTATCTGTCTGATAATTGATAAATGATTTCACGTTGACCATTTTCTCTTTCCACGGAATAATGGTGCTCAATGAGTTTTGGAAAGAAGATGTAGGAGATTCTAAAGCTTCCTCCCCATGTCTGCCTGATGTATTGGGTTTATTACTTGTCCTGTCTGCCAATGCTCTGTCAGCGTTCCAGAATTGAGAGAAACTTGTTGTATTTTTAAAGAATCCTTTTTTAGCATTTTTTGTAAAAATCAATTCTGCTTTTGCTTTGTCTGTATAAAAATTATTAAAAATATTCTGAGTTACCCTTGCAGCAGGTGTATTAGACGTTGCAAAATAATCGGTCTGTCTGTAGCTTTCTCTTTCTACAGCATTATTGGTATAATTAGCACTGGCTTTTAATTCCCATTCTTTTTTCTTATCAATATTGACTAAATAATTGGCAGACAGATAATGAACACTGTTCATTAAATATCTCCTTACAGGAAGGTCCGGTGTACTTGCGTTTTCCACATTCAGCCAGCTATTTTGCCCTGCATTGATTCTTCTTCCTTCCCATCCACTTCCAAACGCAAGAATATTCCCCTCATTTTCAACCTGTTCCCCTGTATTATTGGTTTTATAATTGACTACCCACTGGCTTTTCTGTCCGAAAAACATTGGGGTCAGTTTTACATTCCAGAGAAAAGGTTCTAAACCAACACCTACTTCACCTCTACCTGTCATGGTTACAGAGTTTTTAAGTTTAATATTGATGGCCGCCTGATCTGAAGGAACTTTATCCTGAAGGATTTTTACAGGTTGGTGGTTTTCAAGAACTTCCACTTTTTGTACGGCGTCTTTAGGAAGGGAGTTATTGATGGTTCCGTAGCCACCTTCCATCAGATCTTTTCCGTTGACGTAGAATTTATTGATTGCATTTCCCTGATATAGAATACTTCCGTCTTTGTTGACTTCAATTCCCGGAATTTTTCTCATAACGTCAGCCAGTGTTCTGTCGTTTTTATTGTTGAATGCTTTAAGGTCATAGGAAATGGTGTCGCCTCTGGCCGTGATCATTTTGGTTTTCAGTTGTACTTCCTTTATTTCTGTAGCTTCAGACTGCATTTTGAAATTCAGGGTCTGATCGCTGTTGCTTATTTGCTTCGTAAGGGGCTTCTGATTGAATGCTTTTACCTTAAGGTCTACATTGGCTTCTCCGGAGGTAAAGGTTACTTTATATTCCCCTTTTGAATTGGTAATTCCATAGGCCAGAATAGCATCTTTACCAGGTTCTTCAATGGTAACGCTTGCACTGGGTATTGCTACTCCATCATCATCTGTGATCTTTCCTGAAACCGTTTTCTGTGCAAAGGACAGCACAGTAAAAAAAAGCATCAGAAATAAGGAAATATTCTTTTTCATACTTATTATTTGCTCAATTAGTTAGTCATTATGACTTTTCGTTACACTTTTTTTAAAGATATATTTTATAAGTGAAGGTTAAATCTTCATCATACGGAGATGATATATTTTCTTGTCAGGAAAAAATCGCCTTCAAAGGCTTAAGATAATAATAAAACAGTATTTAGTAGAAATTAAGCGAAATGCTCTCCGAATGGTCACATAAAAAAAAACATACAGGTAATCAATAACTTAAATTGAAATTAAAAAAAATACAATTATTTTATTTTGTAAAAAAAATTTCTCAAGTCATTTGATTTTAAAATTATAATTTAAATTATCTCCCTATATTTTGAATTAAAATAATATATCCATTTCATATCATTGATTTTATCAACATTTATATGATTTTTCATTTGAAATAAAAATAATATTTTAGTAACAGAATGGATTATTATTCATCTAAATTTGTGTTTTTGCCCTGTAATTCTATTACAGGGCATTTTTGTTTTTATGCATAAAAAAAGGAATTATTTAAGTATACGTATAGGAATTAATATTTTTATTTAGACTAAATAATAAAAATTGAGTTGAATCAAAGATTAAAAAAAAATTAAATAAGGGTACATAAGTATTTATTTAATAATTTTGTAACATAAAATTTATAAAATGGGAATTATTTTAAAGCCTATAGATATTGTAGATGATATTTCTAAAGAAGATTTCTACGAAAAATATCTAAAGCCAAGAAGGCCCGTTGTCATCAAAAATATGGCAAAAAAATGGCCTGCTTACCAAAAATGGACGATGGAATATATGAAGGAGGTTGTAGGAGATGTAGAGGTCCCGTTATATGACAGTTCAAAAGCCGACCCTTCTGCTCCCATCAACTCTTCTGCAGCCAAAATGAAATTCGGAGATTATATAGATCTTATACAGCGAGAGCCTACCGATCTAAGAATTTTCCTCTTCGACCCGATAAAATTCGCCCCGAAACTTCTGGAAGATTATATTTCTCCTAAGGAACTGATGGGAGGTTTCCTTGACAAATACCCTAATATGTTCTTCGGAGGAAAAGGTTCGGTAACGTTCCTTCACTTTGATATTGATATGGCGCATATCTTCCATACCCACTTCAACGGAAGAAAGCATATTCTTCTTTTCGACTATAAGTGGAAAGAAAGATTGTATCAGATTCCTTATGCTACATATGCTTTGGAAGATTATGATATTGAGAACCCGGATTTCACAAAATTCCCGGCTCTGGATGGTGTAGAAGGTATTGAATGCTTCCTTGAACATGGAGATACCCTGTTTATGCCTACCGGATGGTGGCACTGGATGAAATATCTGGACGGAAGTTTCTCTATTTCTTTGAGAGCGTGGGACAAGTCGTGGGCGGTAAAAGCACATTCTTTATGGAATCTGACCGTACAGCGTAAGTTTGATGACATTATGAAGTCTAATTTCAAGAAGAAATACATGGACTGGAAAGAAAAAATGGCCATTAAAAGAGCTGAACTTGCTTTGAAAAGGGGTTTACCAAGATAAATAAAAAAGACGTTTCGGATGAAACGTCTTTTTTTATATTTACAAATTATTACAGGACTCTGTATACAGGATACTGCCTGAACGTTTTTTCTTCAAAATAAGGAGAGTGTCTGTAAATCCAATCCAACTGAGCTTCACCACTGTCAAGCAATTTTTTATCCGATGCTTTTGCTGCCTCGAAAGTTTCTTTCAGTTTTTGATCATTCTTCAGCAGTTCTGCCGCTGTATCTTCAAAAATGTATGCTGAATAATATTCTTTCTGGGCTAAAATTCCGTCGAAGAAATTCCAGTTGAAAAAAGAATCTAATGCTTCAGGTTCAAGGGTTTCAATAATATATTTTACACCGGGCTGATCTGTAGAAACCAGGTAATCTCCTGCTGAAAAGGTAAGATCTTTACGATTAGTGTCTACAGTCGTCTCATAATGCAGATAATGCCCTTCGTAAGGATTTTTGACGGTTTTAAAGTCTTTGATCTTATAAGACTCAACAGTGAAGGTACTATCCTTCTGAATCGGTCTCATTTGAATTTTATTTCTTTTAAATTCATCAATGATGCGGTATTGTGATTGCGGAATGACATAATATTTCGGAATGGTGATATATCCTGTTGGGACAGCCGTGGTAAAGAGTTTTATGTTTTTCGTGAAAGGTTTATTTCTGTCGTAGAACAGTCTTGGTTTACCGGAGATTTCACTCGGCTTGTATTTTCCTTCATAACCTTTAAAATCCATCGTAGAATATTTCGTGGAGTCTATTTTCCAACGGATTCCATATGGTTTTCCTGCCTGATATTGTTTTAGGTTGTCAAGGCGAAGCTGTTTTATTTTGCTGTATTCTTTATCTAAATTCTGAAGATTGACCAACATATATTTGTAGGTAGCATCTACTCTTTTATCATAAGGTTTCAGCATATGGGTTTCCGGAACGGTTCCCAAAGAGTTGAAAAGTGAGGTATAACCTGTAGAATATCTCGGAGAGTCTTCAAATGATGCAAAGCCAACCTCCGGAACATCGCCGTGAATGTTGACATAAGGAGTACTTTCATACCCCAGTTTCTTCATATCCTCAAGGTTTTTAGCCTGGTAGTCATTATAAAAATAAGCTCCTAACGTATTTCCCAGGCGTTCTTTAAAGGTAGAAATATAGGTAAATGTATATTGATAATCTGCCCCGTTACTTACGTGATTGTCTATGAAAACATCCGGTTTCAGCCATTGATAGATTTCCTGAAAGCTTCTGGCATTTTTAGAATCTGCCTTTATAAAATCTCTGTTCAAGTCATAATTCCTGGCATTTCCTCTGAAACCATATTGCTCCGGACCGTTCTGATTGGCTCTGGAATGTGCTCCTCTGTTCAGCATTCCGCTGACATTATAGGCTGAAATTGCTGCAATAATGAAGTTCTGAGGGGTTTTTATTTTCTTAGCGGCCAAATCACGCATCAGCATCATTGTGGCATCAATACCGTCCGGTTCTCCGGGATGAATCCCGTTATTGACAAAGAGAATGGCTTTATTCTTTCTTAGCTTTTCCAGATCTTTTTCAGGAAAAGGGTTGTAGATAACCACATAAATGGGTTTCCCGTTGTCATCTTCTCCTTTTTTAAGATATTGAATTGTATTAAAGTTTTTGGCCAGATCCTGGTAATAGGTATTCATTTCTTCATAGGTAACAGTTTGGTTACCATTTCCTTTTTCAAAAGGGGTCTGAAATGATTTCTGAGCAAACATCAGGGAAGAGCTCAGAAGCAACAGGAGGTATTTCAGTTTCATTGTTGACATAATTTTCGGGATTTAAAATTAGTCAATATGATTGGGGCAGAAAAGCAAAAGGGCAAAAATGCGGAAAAGCTTATCTGCAAATTTGTTTTTCTTCTATATGATTAGGTATGTTATAAAAACTGCTAGAGATTTCTTGCTTTAATTTCTTTATTGGCCAGATTCAGGTTCATCAATAAAGGAGCAAGGGTAACAGGCATTACAATAAACGGGATAAATGCTGCAAAAGGAAAGCCTTTGGCTCCTTTGATGGAAAGAAGTACAATAAATGCTATGATTCCGAGTATAAAAATGACTCCGAAGCCGATGGAAACGCCTTTGAGTGTATTTCTTTTTTTAATCAGTTCTTCATTGGATAATCCTTCATAGATATTTTTATTCATCCCTTCAGTTTTTTACAAATATAGGTTGTTTTCGAGATATACTCTATTATAAAATAAAACCTCATAGATTTGAGATCTTATGAGGCTGCATTTTTTATGTTCTGTTTTTGGGTCTTACATGATCATTATTTCTTCCGTTTTCATCGGGATATAAAGAGGTAAGCAGATCACTTTGCCAGTATTCTTTAGTGTCAATATCCATGATAGAAAGAGCGCCTGTAAAAGCCGCTCCTGTGTCCATATTCCAGACATTGGCTTTATGGACCGGGGTTTCCATCCCAATATATAGAGTTGGGGTATGCCCGATAAATATTTCGTTATACAAAAGCAGCCTTTTCGGATATAATTCTGATGTTTTTTTTAATTTTTTATCCATTGCTACCGCAGTTTCCCAAAGGGTTCTGTCCCAGCGGTAATTACTGGAATAGACTTCTTTTTCCGGACCGTGCATAGAAGAATATCCTGCATGGATAAACAGGCGATTTTCATCATCCACATGATAGTTTTTCATTCGCTGAAAAAATTCAAGATGGGTTTCAAGCTGGTCTAAAGAATAGTCTGCATAGCTTTCTACAGTACTTTTCCCACCATTGAAAAGCCATACATCCGGCTCATTTCCAAAAGCCAGCCAATCTTCAGTCCAGGCATCATGATTTCCTTTAATAAAAATACATTCCTGATTTTCCGATAATTCTATCAGAAACTGGATGGTCTGTGAAGATTCGCTCCAGCCGTCTACATAATCTCCAAGAAAGATCAATGTATCGTTTTGGGTGACTTCAGCCCGTTCCAATATCTGTTTCAAGGCCCTAAGCCCTCCGTGAATGTCTCCTATGACTAATGTTCTGCTCATCGGATTTTGTTTTTATCATATCTTTTGTGATAGTTCGGGCAGGATTCTGCGACTTCCAAAGCTTCTATTAAACGACAGTTCAGATGTTCTGTGATGAATTGAAAAATATAGGTAGTGTTGGCTCCTTTTGCAAAAAGCTCATCTGCTTTATCTCTGACCTTATCTTTTTCCGGAGAAAAGTTTTTTATTTCTTCATCAAACTCTTCTCTGGTCATTTTGAAATGTATTTTGCATCTACAAAATCTGTCAGCCAAACTCCGTTGGCAGATTGGTAAAACAGCAATCCATCTTCATGCATCTTTCCGGTTCTGATGGTCAGAATCACGGGTTTACCGTGTCTCATTCCCACCTTTGTAGCAGTCTCTTTATCAGCACTTAAGTGTACATGCTGACGGGTTCTTTTTTCAATTCCTTTTTCCAGAATGGAAGAGATATTGGCTTCTGCTGTTCCATGGTACAGGAAATCAGGTGGCGTCACTGTTTCCAAAGCCAGATCTATATCAATGGAATGTCCCTGGCTGGCTCTGATCATGGTTTTATCTTCGTTGAAGGCAAATCTCTTCTTATTATTGGTTTCAACCACCTCATCCAGTTCTTCTGGAGTGAAATACACTCTTCTTCCGGCTGATCTTGCTCTGAGATCTTCTACATCTGCCCAGCCGTTTTCATCCAGTTTCAAGCCAATCATTTCCGGCTGATGTCGCAGGATAAGGCTCAAAAATTTACTTATTCTTTTCTTTTCTATTTCGTTCATAATTTTTGTTCTATTTTAGATACAAGATTTTCTATGGTGGAATAATCTTTCCACAATTGATCATATATCAATAATTCATTCTCTGAAAGCTCCGCCAAAATAACTTTTTGCCGGTAAACATATTCCATATAATGTTCTTTATCAGCTTGCTTTTTTGTGTCCAGTTCAAGATACTGATTTATAATTTTATCCTCAAAGTTATAAGAGAGCAGCCTTGAATCTCTTGAAGGGGTCTTTTTCAGTGAACCTTCTTTTATCAGGGTAACAAACTCATCCATCAAATCATACTGAGCATCCGGTGAAAGATTTTCTGTATTTTTTTTATTATAAAATTCCTCCCAAATTTTTGTTGCGGCTTTCTGATTTTCAATAATTTCTTTCTGATTTTCAGCAGTTGTCTGACGATCATTCAAAATTCGCCACACTAAGTCTGCAATAATACCTTCGCCATGTTCTCCTCTATCTATTACATAATGAGCATCATAATTTCTCAGGTGGTCGAGGAATATTTTATTTTCATTGGGATAAATAAACAGGTTTCGCAAATACATTCGCAATCCAAAATGATCATATCCTCTTTTGAACTGAGTAACGATCGATTTATTTTTAATCTGTCTGATCTGATCTTCGTTCAGGTCTTCATTGATTAAAAAATAGGCCGCTTCTTCTACTGTGTTGATATTGGCGGTCTTCTTTTTCGCTATTCTGGCAAAAGTTTTTTGTTCTTCGGCAATTTCTTTAATGCTTTGTTCAATTTCTTTTTCCGTAGAATCTGTACAATCTGACTGGTCTAAATAATCGTAAGGAATCATTGTCCGGTCATTCGTTTCCAGAAAAATATCCAATCGGGTTTTAAAAAACCGTTCTTCTTTTTCCAATATCTCAAGACTCTCTTCGGTAAGATCTTCAGTCTTGCCAAAGAAGTCCAGAATTTTTATTTTATCTACGATTAAAGTATTGAAAAGAGGTACTTTATCTGTTTCTACCCTCAATTCTCCTGTATTCAAAGTTTTAAAACCGGAGATTTCATGCTCTTCGATTTCACATTGTATGAGAAACATTCCCGGATATTGCTGATGATTATCTGGTGGGATATTGACATCAAAGGTTAAAGGAAGTCCCGGCACAAATTTTTTAAATAAAGTTCCTCCGAGCTCCAGTAATTCTTTTTCTGAAATAAGTTTATATAGTGTTGTCAATGGTTTTTAGTTTTTTATAAATTTATAAAGAACTGTGAAATTGGCCACACAATTCTTCAATATCATCCTTTCTCACCAACACATCCAGCCACTCCTGAGGAATGCTTTCATATCCGTAATAAATTCCTGCCAGGCCTCCGGTAATGGCTCCCGTGGTATCTGTATCTTCCCCCAGATTGACCGCTTTTAAAACAGCCTCCGGATAAGTTTCTGAGTTTAGGAAGCACCATAGTGAAGCTTCTAAGCTGTGAAGTACATAGCCGCCAGAACTTATTTCATCTTCCTGATATTCAAAGATATTCTTATTTAAAATTCTTTCAAATTTATCCAATTCCGGCTGTGAACAAACCGGTTGATGATCTAAAAAGTGTTTTACAGACTTCTGAGTGTTTCGATAGGCTTCAAATTTTTCTTTTCCATTCAGTATTTCCAATAAAAGTTCCAGATAAATAAAACATGAAATCACGGAACGGATATGTGCATGAGTAATGGAAGATACTTCTTTAATTTTATCAAAACGTATTTCAACCGGGAAGTCTTTAATATAAAATAACAGCGGTAAAATCCTCATTAACGAGCCGTTACCATTATCAAATTCACTTGTCCCGCCACACAATTGAGGAGGAAATCCTTTACTGATTTTATAAATAGCCTGCCTTGTTGCTATTCCAATATCAAAGACTCTCCCGTGAGGAGTCCATATTTCAGCATTATACCATTGCAGAAATTTCAATGCTATATCTTCAGGGTCATATCCATTACACAAGCTGTCTGCAAGGCACAAGGTCAAAGATCCGTCATCACTCCAGGTTCCTGCAGGCTGATGATGGGTTCCCAAAGCACGCATTTTAGTAACAGGTGAGCGTTTAAGTTGCTCCCTGATTCTAAATTCTACCGGAACACCGAGAGCATCTCCTATGCAAACGCCTATTATTCCTGCCTGAACTTTATTCTTCATCACTTTTTTCAATATTGTTCTTAATATACTTTAATTAAGGCTTTTAAATAAATCCACACACAGCTTTTCAATATCATCTTTTCTTACTAATACATCCAGCCACTCCTGAGGAATGCTTTCATATCCGTAATAAATTCCTGCAAGGCCTCCGGTAATGGCTCCCGTGGTATCTGTATCTTCCCCCAGATTGACTGCTTTTAAAACGGCTTCCGGGTAAGTTTCTGAGTTTAGGAAGCACCATAGCGAAGCTTCTAAGCTGTGAAGTACATAGCCTCTGCTCTCAATTTCTTCTTCGGAATATTTTGAAATATCATTCTTTAAAACCCGATTAAAAAGCTCAATCTCTTTTGGGTTAAAATCTTGTTTTTCTGCATATTCCAAAGCTACATTCTGCATATGCGAATACGCTTCTTTTTTATTTTTCCCTTTGATCAGCTGAATGGTAAAAACCACATAGATAAAACAGGCAAATACGGAACGGAAATGTCCATGGGTAATGGAGGATACTTCTTTTACGTTAAGGTAAAGCTTTTGAATATCGTTTTCATTTTCAAGATAGAAAGCAAGGGGAAGAATCCTCATCAGAGAACCGTTCCCATTGTCTTCTGCAAAAATATTGCCTGAAAATCTGGCACTCTCTCCCTTGATCAGTCTTGCAATGGAATGTTTTGTGGTTCCGCCTATATCGAAAAGTCTTCCATGGGCAGTCCAGTGACCATATTTATTCCATCTTACAAAGCTCTGTCCTATTTCTTCCAGATGGTAACCCTTGGTAAGTTCTTCCGCAAGGCAAAGCGTAAGGGAGCTGTCATCACTCCAGGTTCCTTTGGGCTGATTCCAGGACATATACTCCAGCATTTTGGTGACCGGATTTATTTTCAGGTCTTCTCTCTTTTTGAACTCTACCGGAACACCGAGAGCATCTCCTATGCAAACGCCTACGATCCCTGCTTTTACCTTATTTCCCATCAGGCAAGATTTACCAGTTTATCAAATAACAACTTCATCCCCTGAGTCGCTGTTTCTTTCATCACAACCGCTCTCTGGCCATAGCCAAATCCTGTCTCATTAGGATTGATCACAATTAAAAGACAGTCATCTTTTATATCATGAATCAGTCCCGCTGCCGGATATACCTGTAAGGAAGTTCCGATGACCAGTAAAATATCGGATTCTTTTACGATTTCTCTCGCCGTCTGATACAGAGGAACATCTTCTCCGAACCAAACAATAAAAGGCCTTAACTGGGCTCCATCTTCGGCTTTATCTCCGATATTGATGTCGTCTTTCTGGTCATAGATCAGGTTTTTATTATTGCATGAGCATGATTTGAACAATTCGCCATGGATGTGAAGAATATTTGTAGAGCCAGCTCTTTCGTGCAAATCATCAATATTTTGGGTAATGATCTGAACTTCAAAATGTTTTTCCAGCTCTGCCAATAATCTATGGGCATCGTTAGGCTGTACTTCGTGGAGCTGACGTCTTCTCTGGTTGTAAAATTCTAATACCAGGGCTCTGTCTTTTCTCCAGCCTTCCGGGCTTGCCACATCTGTTACGTTATGATTTTCCCAGAGACCATCTCCGTCTCTGAAGGTTTGTATTCCGCTTTCTGCGCTGATTCCCGCACCGCTTAATATGGTTAATTTTTTCATTGGTTTTTATATTTTGTTTTGTACACTATGCTTTATTTTGCCACTAATGCACGAATATTATTGATCCTTAACAAAGAGGGGTTAAAAGGTTTTTATAAATTTCTTCATTTTCATCATCAAAGCATACAAAAATAACTTTCTTTAGGTGATCTGGCTGAAATTTCCTGACCTCATCTACAGCAATTCTTCCTGCTATTGTTTTGGGAAATCTATAGATTCCCGTACTGACATTGGGAAAAGCTATTGTTTTGACTCCCAGGCTGTCTGCCAGCTTTAAAGAGTTGATATAACAGTTGGATAAAAGCCCTGAGCATCTTTCTTCATCATCATTCCAGACCGGACCTACTGTATGAATGACATATTGCGCGGAAAGATTTCCGGCTGTCGTTACCACAGCTTCTCCTGTACTGCATTTTCCCTGTCTGTTTCTAATGGCTCTGCATTCTTCCAGAATCTCTGGTCCTCCTGCTCTATGAATGGCTCCATCTACACCGCCACCACCCAGTAAGGAAGAGTTGGCAGCATTAACGATCGCATCTGCAGAGATCTTTGTAATATCTCCTTTTATGATTTCAATTTCCATAAAACTGACTGTTTTTCCAATTTTCTACCTCTTTTACCCAGCCCGGAACTGTATTTTCTTCACAGCAAAGAATACTGACTCCGCCTGCCATGGCGCAGGTTGTATCTCTGTCTCCTAAAGCTGAAACGGTGTTCCAAAGGCATTCTTCAAAGTTCTTTCTGTATCTTGACAGCATCCAGATGACCAGTGGAACGGTATCCTGAGCAGTCATTTTCACTCCGTTTCCAAGTGTGCTTACCAATAATTCTACACTTGGATTTTTATCCAGATAAAGTGCTTTATTGAGCTTGCTTTTCATATCGGAGTCAGCTAATTCATTCTGAATTTTCTGAATAAATTCCTGCTGATCGAGCGTTATTAATCCTGATGCTTCCTGAACTGCAAAAGCTGCCGCCAGAGCTATTGCTTTTGTTCCTTCTATTGCTTCTCTGTTGGCATGAGTCACCTCGCAGGAAAGCTCTGCACTTTCTTTAAGCTTCTCAAAATCATCATAAAAGAAAGCTCCTATGGCCGTTGCTCTCATCGCTCCTCCATTTCCCATAGAACCCTGTCCTTCAAATTTTGAATAGGAAACTTCTTTCCAGCTTTCTCCGTCTTTCACTGCTCTGAAATACTGGTGCATGGATGGACCATAGCCCCGGTTCATATCCAGATAATAATTTTTCGTAAACTCTTCTGCCAAAAAACGCTGATCAATCTGTTCCCATTTTCTCAAAGAATTGAAAACGGCTATTGACATAATGGTATCATCAGTAAAATCCAGAGCCGTTTCGGGAAGAATTCTTTGGTGGATATAAGTCTTCATCAGACTTTCCTCTCCAAAAAAACTTTCTCCGAAAGCATCTCCTATGGATGTTCCAAGGACTGATTTTGAGGCAAGAAAGAGTTTATCATTTTTCATTGTATCTTCAGTTTTTTATTGAGATTTTCATCCTCAAATAATAAGGGTTTTTCTGCCGGAATGATCAGATTATCCAAATCGTCATTCAAAACAAACTGATATTGTTCTTTCACAAAGTCTGAAATATCTTCAATTAAAATCAGATCATCTTTAGCAAAAGATTTAATAAAATCTCCCCTTAAACCGATCTGTATTGCTCTCCGCTCGAGTTTGTTTCCAAAAGGATCATGATCCGGATCCCACTGTAATCTTACGGATGATTCTTTTACCTGATCCTGCCATTCTTCTCTGGATATTCCCAATCTTTCATTATAAGAAGAGTATACGCTGTTTTCCAGGTATTTTCTGAAGGCTTCTTTCTTTAAATGAATGGCCAATACGCATTCCTGCCCTTCTTTTGTTCCCCATCCGTTCCTGTACATCATCCAAAGAAAGTTTGGTTTGATCCAGGTCATTCTTTCAAGGCTGAAGTCTCCTCCAAAATATTGATTTTTAACGGCAAAATCACCTATTCTTTTTTTGTAAGACTGATAGACAATGATTTTCTCATCATCATATTGTGCCATGATATGGTATCCCTTTTGAGGCCATTCCAACAGCTGTTCTTTATATTTTTTTACCTTAATTTTCATTGTATTTCTTCGAATGGCTTCAGCATCTCTTCTTTCCTGGTAAGGACCGCAAAAACCACTCTTTTAAATTTGTTTTTATATTTCCCCTGAAGGTATTTTTTAAACAGTCCTGCAATCTCCTGCGGGTCGTTCTTGAATACTCCGCAGCCCCAGGCACCTAGGATCAATACTTCATTCCCCTGATGCAAAGCCAAAGAAAGCATTTTATCTGTTCTCACATCCATGGCATCCAGTATTTCACCTGCTCTTTCCGGTTCCTGCTTTTTGACAACGCCTGCATTTACGGCCGGGGAAGTGATGAAATTACATAAAACGGGCTTAGTAAGCAATTCTCCTTTATCTTTCCTGAAGACAGGAACTTTTGGGCTGTAAATCATGTTATCTGTATAAAAACAGGATTCCATAGCCCGGTGAATGGTATAATAATCCCATGCCTGAAGCAGGCTTTCATGGAGTCCTGAAGTTCTTGCCAGACTTTCTTCCTGGGCTTCTGCTCCGTTGATAAAGCCGCCACCCGGATTTTTGGCTGAAGCAAAATTCAGACACATCAGTTTCTCCTGGTCTTCTTCTTCCGCTAATTGTAAAATCGCTTTCAGTGAACTGCACTTCCAGGTTTCAAAATGGGTTTCGAAATGGGTTTCCGGCATTGCGGCTTCGGTCATTTCTGAAAGTTGTTCCGGAGAATACAAAATGGTCCCTTTTTTACTGACTTCCAGTTCGTTTTCTATATCTATTGTTTCGTTGTGTTCGTTTATATAATATTTTTTGGCAAGAATATCCAATGTATCTTTTGCCATTTCTTTATTGGTCATTGTTAGTTTTTTTATATTTAATAATAAATTCTCAACCTCATCATTTGCGGGCTTTTTGAAATCTTTTCCTATAAAGACCTTGATCACTTCAACTTTACCTACAATGGCAGCATTGAATGTATCAAGCTTTTCAGAAGGAACCCACAGCTCATTATGATTTCTCGCTCCTACATTCTGTGCAGGATATTGGATGGCTACTTCTTCCAAAACATCAAACTGCGTCACAAAACCGAGGTAATTCCCGAATTCATCTCTGGTATTCCACTTTTCGGCAATTTCAGAGGCATAGTCTTCATCGAGAACGGGATAAAAAATTGGCTGCCACTCTAATCTTGGTGGAAATCCTTTAAATCCGTTTTCTATGATCAGCAGCATTTCTTTTTCGCCCACCGGTCTGTAAAGTCTTGTTGTTTTCATTGGTTTATGTTATTATTTTTTTAAACTGTGGCTCCGATTTTCCGGGCCAGTTCATCTGATAAAGGATATACTTTTTCTACTGGCAGCAGTTTCTTTGCTTTGTCAAAGTCCCCCGATTTTGTAAAGTTGAGTATTTTCTTTACCAAAGGGGTATAATCCTCTATTTTCACAATCCATTCTTCATTGAAATCTTCTATCTATAGTCTGCCCTTATTTCAAATTCTTTCATGATTGCTCGTTTTATTCAAAATCATATACATATACCTCCACATTATTTTTAAGCAAAGTTCTTTCTATGATAGGTTCTATTTCTTCCCATTTTCCTCCTGCCAACCCACATCCGATCCGCGGCATATGAACACTGGCATTGAGTTCTGAAGCCTCATTAGCTAATGTTTCCAGACATTTCTCTATCGCATCGTATCGAACGGGAACTCCGTTGCTTCCGGTTTTGATTCCTTTTTGCCCGATCATATTGGCCACATAGATGTATTTTTCAACCTGTACGATCTGGATTTCACCCAAACCAAAATTATTTTCACTTCTGAAGCGGTGCCAGTTTCTGTACTCTTTTTCCGGAGCTTCCCATCTTTTGGAAACTGCCAGTACAAAGCCTTTGCCCCAACCTCCGATGTCATTACAGATATGGGCAATTATTTTTATACCTTTTGCCTGTGGGGACGTGGCATCTCCTTTTATATATTGTATCGTTTTCATTGTTATTCCGTTTTTTAATTCATTATCAATATTGCCCTTCTATTCCCACTCTAAATATAAAATTAATCCCTCTATCTGTGGCTATTAAGAAAGCTTTTTAAAATTTTCCGACCTCGGTGAATATGATCCGTAAAGGGTATCAAATTCTGTTGTCAGTTTTTCCGGTTCAAATTTTTCATCAGTCTGATCCAGGCAGGTTACCACCAGGTTTTTCCTGGCCGGATAAGAATAAGCACCGTCCAGTTTCAAAGCATAATTCAGCAGATCATAGTCTATTGTTCCCAGACGGAGCTCTTTCTGGTATTCATTAAATGTACAGGTTTCCTCTTCATTGTTTTTAAGACTGATTTTCTTTTCATTACTCATCCAGCCGCTTCCATGACGTGTTGCATAACTTCTGGTCACGTAATACATTTCAATGTCTTCAATCTTGAGAAGTTTACAGATCTCACAGGCATTTTTTGAGGTTGTGCTGGCATAGGTCACGTTGGGAAATACCCCATGGTCCATATCCAGTAAAATTCCCTGGCTACCCTCAAAAATAAGATGATCAAATGAGTCCAGATAGGTATAATCATCTATTTTCCAATCTATTTTATCCACTGCTTCCAAGAAAGTCTGAAGATATTCTCTGATTTCATTTTCTTCTATAAAACCATAGTAGTAAGCTATTCCTTTCAGCTTTTCTATCAGCATTTCTCTTGGAGCGATCAGGTCTATGGCAAATAGTTTATAAGGGCCCTCATTTCTTTTCATGGTGGCTCCTACTCCTTTTCCGCATGTTCCATGTTCCAGATTTCTGGCATTTGTTCTGTTTTGCCAGACATCAAAAGGGGTGGTTACTTTTGCCAACGGATGAATATGCAGTTCGATATTTCCTTTCTTTTCTTTCAGTTCTTCCTGTTCATTGAGCAGAAAAACCGGGTGAATTGTGCAATGTTCAGTAAAATAAGAAGGTAACCCGCGAAGTGCTCCACTTGCAAAACTGGAATGAACATGTTTTTGATCTCCAATCATCACGGTATGTGCTGCCTGCTGCCCTCCGGAAAACCTGATGACAACAGACTGCGGATTCTGACGAGCCAAAAAATCTGTGGTGATTCCTTTTCCTTCATCACCAAAACCAAGTCCTATAACGATTTGTGCCTTTTTCATGTTCTTCTGTTTTTCTTGTGAAACCTTATTCAATTCATTCTTATACTTTCGCGGAAGGTTTTATCTTCTAAAGCATGTGAAACCCATCCAATCCCTCCATTCCTGAGGTATCCGGGAATTGATCTTTAACCTGATCGCAAATGATATTTTTAATCACATTCGGAATTTCTCTGTAATCTTCTATTGATATACAGTTTTGCCCCAATAGTTCTTTCCATCCTTTGTCTGCTCTTATCGCCTGATCTGAATGCAGAACGCTGATATGGTAGACTTCATATTTTTTTCTTGCTTCTTCCAGTAATTCGTGATGGGTATACGTTTGCTGGCCTGTTCCCATAATTTCTCTGATGGCAGAGGCAGGAAGTGTCTTCAGGCAGGGTTCATCTCCTACGGTAAACAACAGCCCTTTCTGTTTTCTCTTTTCAAAAGCGTCGGTTCTTGTATGAAAAGCAGCAAAATACCATGCTAAAAGGTAGCTTTCTCCGGCATTTCCTCCACCTCCGGATTCTATATAGGTACGGGTAAGCCACATATCCAACTCTTCATCTCCTGATTCAAACTGCCCAGCCTGTAGAGGATAGCCATCACATTCATGATCTCCGATTCCCAGAAATAAAAGTGCCGGATCGGGAACGCCTCCCTGGATGATTCCTCCCATGAGTTTTGGCAGCCCCTCTCTGATCAATTCGTGGGGAATATGTCCCATACTTCCTGTTACATCCAATCCCAGAATAATAGGAACTGAATGTGGGTGAACTTCTGAGTCTCGGGATTCTCTGAAAGAAACTCCATAAGGATTCATTGATTCGTGTGCCATTCTTTTGGCATTCTGGGTGAAGATCTCACCTGCAGATTTTGTACGGTAGCCTGCTTTGCTTGCTCTGTCATAACGAGCGTCTATATCGTATCTTGTACTTCCCATAACTTAAAATGTTTTTCCAAATAAATATTCAAATCTCTTTCTGGTTACCTCGAGCTGAATATTCAGATTTCTGATTGTTAATGATAATTCCATGTCTTTCTGAACAAATGCTTCGGGATTGAAATCCGCAAAGGTTAAACTGTTCCTGTCCAAGGGACTGATGTCAATAAGACCATCCTGTTCTCTTTCCAGTCTTTTGATTTTCAATTCAAGATCTTCTACCCTTCGCCTGTAGATCAATTCTGAATCTGCTCCAATTGTTCTGGCGCGGTCTTCTCTGATCTGATCATTATTTCTCTGTAATGATTCAATAAATCTTGGTTTTAATTAATCTTCCATAAATCTATTATTTTGTGTTATAAGTACGCAAAAACAAAAGGACATAGTTTTACAGCCTTATTTTCTGTAATACAAGACATTTTTCAATATTCTTCTGTGTTCCGCTTGTTCTTTTTTCATCGGAATTAAAATCTGTTGCCAGGAAGTGGGTACACATAGCAATCCCCTGTTGATCTCTTTCTGCATCGGAACGAAAACCACCGATTTTTTTCCAGTTCCCAGCCTTGGTATTGAATGTATCGGCAAAATATCTGGGTCTTTCTCCCACATGAAGTATGGTTACTTTCGCTGTTTTATTTTTCAGAAACTCCATCATCATGACGTCTGCTCCTCTAAAGTCACCTATTAAAAATTCACATTCTGAAATCTCAATGGTATGTAAAGGTTCTATATACAACCGGTGAAAGTCTTCCCAGGAAAGGTTTCCGTTTCCAAAAACATATATTTTTTCATTTTCAATCTTTTATATACATCACATCTGTTCTCAGTACATATTTCAGCCCGTTGATCAGGGTCTTTCCTTCATGTCTCAGAGGATGAAAAAAAACCAGCGCAGTCCCTTTTTCGGGCGCTATAGTGAACAGGTTTTCAAATTCAGTTTCTCCTCCTTCAAAATCATCATTCAGATAGACCATAAATGTATAAAAGCTTTTTTCCTGTTCATTTCGGATATAGCTTCCATCTCTGTGCATTTTAAATTGCTGCCCGGGAGCATATTTGTAAACCCTAAGCATTTCATTAAAATTCAGAAGTTTATATCCTTCCTGTTCTTGCGGTAAAAATCCAGCTGCTTTTTTAAAAAGATCTTCAGCTGTATTTTCGTCAAACATCATCAGCCTGTCGTTATTTCTAACGCCTTTGTTCATCAGCTGACGTCCAAAAACATTGATTTTTGCTTCTTCAAATTTTCTGTCTTCCGATTCACTTATAAATCGGTCACATGATTCATGAGTCAGAAAGTTTTTAATCAGAAATATCTGTGGGTGTAATTCTATCTTTTCCATACTTAATATTTTGTGACTGGTTATTGTGTTTTTACCTTCTCAATTCATCTCTTACCTCCATCAGAGCAAATCCTAAAAGATTTTCACCATTCCATAATAAAGGATTTTCAGCTCTGGAATCTGTTTCCAGCATTCCGATTCCCCAAATGCCATCATAAGGACTGGCTTCTACCAGAATTTTATCATTTGTAGATAAAAGAAAGTCTCCGAATTTTTTATTTTGGGAAAATTTTAAAAGATTCCCCTGTTTTACAATCTCATATTTGTGCTCATCCCAACGTTTAGGATCAAAATTCTTCACTTTTCTTCCCAGGCTTTTGGCCTGATTAGGAGTTGCTGCCAGCAATATCTTTTCAAGGGTTTCAGGATCATCAAATAATCTTGCTTTGCCTGCCATCATATAATGTTCTGCTGTTTTATAAACAATTCCGTTTTCTTCAAATCTTCCTGTAAACCACTGGCTAAAGCATGATTTGGTAATTTCACTTTTAGCGGTATGACCCCAGAAAAACAAAAACTTTATTCTTTGTTTCTTTTGAAACTGATTTCTAATATTTTGTAAGGTGTATTTCATTATTGTGTTATTTTTACACAAATTTAAATGAATATCATTTTATCTGCCAAATTTATTTGTGTTAATTTTACACTAACAAACATAACATTCTGATTTTCAATTATAAAATTTAATTCTAAAAAATATTGATGGTACTAATTTTTTACATCAAAGACATAATGTATCAGGTTTCGGCTAAAGCCATCGGAATGTTGGGATATAAAAAAACGGGCTAAAACCCGTTTCTATTGAGTGCATATTTTGAATATATCTTTTGAATAAATTTCCTTTAAAAAATATACTTTAACATCATTCTTAACAATGCCTGAGCCATCACATTGGTGATCGTTCGTGTAAAATATTTGTGGTATTTGTGGTTAAAAACTATTTGATTTCAAAGTAAAAACCCTGTTCTTCCAGCTCTTTGTATTTTTCCTGATTGAAGGTAAAGAGTTTGCCGGGTCTGCCGCTGCCCTCTTTTTTCACGTTATTGGTTTCATTAAGCAATCCGTAGCTCATGATCTTTTTGCGGAAGTTTCTACGGTCTATTTCCTGGCCTACAATGGTTTTGTAAAGGTTTTCAAGGTCTGAAAAGGGAAATTCTTCATTGAGAAGATTAAAGCCAATCGGCTGGTATTGAATTTTGGTACGAAGTCTTTTTAAGGCTATATCAATAATGCTTTTATGGTCAAAAGCAACGGTGGGAAGATTATTGATACTGAACCATTGTGCATCATCTGCGTCAGAATCGGCAAACAGTTCATGATAAGAAGGGTTCACAAGGCCCAGATAAGCCACAGAAACCACTCTGTTTCTCGGATCACGTCCTACGTTCCCAAATGTATAGAGTTGTTCCAGAAAATCGGGCTTTATGCCAGCCTCTTCATGCAGCTCTCTTTTTACAGCATCATCCAGGTTTTCGTCGTCAAGAACCAGCCCGCCCGGAAGAGCCCATCCACCTTTAAAGGGTTCTATATTTCTTTTGATCAAAAGAATCTGCAGATCTTTTTTATCGAAATATCCGAAAATAACTGCATCTACGGCTACTTTTATATCCTGTATTTTTTTTGGAGACTCCATGAATTTTATTTGCGTTATGAATACGCAAAGTTATGAATAAATATTTACTATTTTTACTTAATTATGAAAAAGCTTTTTTACCTTATTCTTATCCTAGGGCTAATTTCTTGCAAAAAAGAACCCACTTTTGCAGATTCAATAGTCTTACATTATGAAAAAAAGGAGAAACTAAGCTTCCAGCATTTCAATGAAGGTCTTGGAGAAACAGGGACAGGAATAGTGTATATTGGAAAAGATACCTCACAAGTAAATGTAAAATATTTTCAAACGATGTTGGCTCCGCCACCTCCGCCGCCGTTTTTTAAAATACATAAGGATTCGGTAAGGGATCATATTCTTTCAAAATACTTTTATCCTTTTCCAGGCAGGGTTATTTTTTCTTATAAAAATATCATTTATGATTCGTTAGGTTCGGACAATGTAAAAATAGTAGTTAAAATACAAGATACAATTCCCAAGTATGCTTATAATTTTGAAACCGGAATATTAAAGAAGTACAAATCGTTTCCGGTATTTATAAAAAATATTTCCGGCCGTACACTCATTTTACCACAGTTTAAAAACTTACTTCCTGCTCTTTTAAATGACAAGAAAAAATGGCAATTAATCAAAAATGATAATGGATTAGTCTGCGCAGACCCATCTTGGAATCGTGTATACTGGGAATTTGGACCTGGCGAAATTATAGTTACTTCAGTAAATTTTCTCCCTGGAAAAGATAGAGGAAAATTCAAATTATCTTTCGGTAGTGCAACTTCGGAACCTTTTATGATGAATTATGATAAGAAAATAATTCAAAATCAGGACAGATACTTTGAAATTCAATAACAAAAAAGAGGCTGTCTCAAAAGGTAAACTAATGCTCTGAGAATCTCCTAAATGACAAAATTTGTCAGACAGGAGTCCGAGAGAGGGGGTACTTTTGAGACAGCCTCTTTTTGTTTTATAATGAATTAGTCATTAAGCTTTAATACAGCCATGAACGCAGACTGTGGTACTTCTACTCTTCCGATCTGCTTCATTTTCTTCTTACCTTCTTTCTGCTTTTCCAATAGCTTACGCTTTCTGGAAATATCTCCTCCGTAACATTTTGCGGTAACGTCTTTTCTCAATGCCTTGATGGTTTCTCTGGCAATAACTTTCGTTCCTAATGCTGCCTGAACTGCAATATCAAACTGCTGTCTCGGGATCAGCTCACGAAGCTTCTCACACATTCTTTTACCGATGTAATAAGCATTAGAATCGTGAATCAATGAAGACAAGGCATCTACCATATCTCCGTTGATCAGAATATCCATTTTCACAAGCTTGGAAGCTCTGAATCCGATCGGGTGATAATCGAATGATGCATATCCTTTAGAGATCGACTTCAATCTGTCATAGAAATCGAATACAACCTCAGCAAGAGGCATATTGAAGATTAATTCAACTCTTTCTGATGTTAAATAACTTTGGTTTACAATCTCTCCTCTTTTCTCGATACATAAAGTCATTACAGCCCCTACAAAGTCAGATTTCGTAATGATAGAAGCTTTAATGAAAGGCTCTTCTACTCTATCCATTGTAGAAGGATCCATCATTTCGGATGGGTTGTTGATCAGAATCGGAACTTCAGGTTCTTTTTTAGTATATCCAAAATAAGAAACGTTCGGTACTGTTGTAATTACGTTCATATTGAACTCTCTGTCAAGACGTTCCTGAACAATTTCCATGTGAAGCATTCCTAAGAATCCGCAACGGAATCCGAAACCAAGGGCTGCAGAACTTTCTGGTTCAAAAACCAGGGAAGCATCATTCAGTCTCAGTTTTTCAAGAGAGAATCTCAATTCTTCAAAATCTTCAGAATCGATAGGGTAAATCCCCGCAAATACCATTGGTTTTACTTCTTCGAATCCATCAATAGGTCCATCTGCCGGTTTTTCAAAAGAAGTGATGGTATCTCCTACTTTTACTTCACGGGCATCTTTGATCCCGGAAACCAAATATCCTACGTCTCCGCAATGGATGGTCTTTTTCGGAACCTGCTTAAGTTTAAGGGTACCTACTTCGTCTGCACCATATTCTTTTCCGGTAGCAAAGAATTTGATCTTTTCGTTTTTAGTAATACTTCCGTTCACTACTTTGAAATAAGCTTCAATTCCTCTGAACGGGTTGTATACAGAGTCAAAGATCAAAGCCTGTAGCGGACCGTCCGGATTTCCTACCGGTGCAGGAATTCTTTCTACGATCTGTTCCAATAGGTTATGTACTCCTTCTCCGGTCTTTCCTGAAACTCTTAATACATCTTCGTATTCGCAGCCGATAAGATTCATGATCTCGTCAGTTACTTCTTCAGGGTTGGCAGAAGGAAGGTCAATTTTATTCAGAATCGGGATGATCGTCAGATCATTTTCCAGTGCTAAGTACAGGTTACTGATTGTCTGTGCCTGGATACTCTGAGCAGCGTCTACAATAAGAAGAGCTCCTTCACAAGCTGCAATAGAACGGGATACTTCGTAAGAAAAGTCAACGTGTCCCGGTGTATCGATCAGGTTTAAAATATATTTTTCGCCTTTATACTCATAATCCATCTGAATAGCGTGAGATTTAATGGTGATCCCACGTTCTTTCTCCAAATCCATATCATCAAGCGTCTGAGACTGTAATTCTCTTTGGGTAACGGTATTTGTATACTCCAAAAGACGGTCTGCCAGGGTACTTTTACCATGGTCGATATGAGCGATTATGCAAAAATTTCGTATGTTTTTCATTTAAGAATCTTGTAATTTGCAAAGATAAAAAAAAGCGAGAGATTATTGTCTTTCATTATCTTATTGTATCAATTTATTTAATTTTTCATCAGAAAGATCGTATTCTCCGGTAAGCGGATCAATGTATATTTCCTGTTGTGTATCATTACTGAAAACTTCTGTTGCCACTGCATCTATTAATACACCCGCCAGACCAAGCATAGCAAAAGCCGGGTCAATGCCTTTCTGAAAAACATCTTTCGGCCTGGCCAGCAGATAAAATCCTTTTTCATTTCTGTTGAAATTTACGAGTTTATCATTCAGAATCTTGTAGCTTTTACCATTTTCAACATAGGCAAAAATTTTCTGGGCCGGAATTTTTTTTACCTTCCCGTTCTTTTGTATTATTCCTCTTGTAACGGTTCCCATAAATTCATTTTTCTCTAAAACGGAACCTTCTTCCGGAATCTGCTTAAAGAATGAAATATAGTCCAGATAAATTCCGTCTTTAAGGGATTCATTCTGAAAAACAGCGTACGAATTTTTAATATGGGCTTCGTAATCTGAAACTTCATTAGCTGATAAAATATCTTTATGAGGTACTTTATGATAAGTTAAAGCAAGAAGTCCGGAAAAAACATGATGAATATTTTTAACCATCATATCCGAAACGTTTTTATGACTGAATACAAAAGTGGTATCCTTTTTATACAGAAACTGATACTGATCTCCTTCTTTGGAAAAAGTCTGAGCAGAAAAACGCATAACTCCCAATTGTTTTTGATCGGAGGTTTCTTTTACAGATAATTTCAGTTCATTTAAAACCAAAACCAATTCTTTTTTCCCGCCTTTAAGATTGCTTTTACGATACCATTTTCTCAGATCCTCCTCTGGAGATCCTTCAAAAACGATCTCTCTCATTTCTTTTGGATGATCAAATGGCAGGATTCCGATGATTTTATCTTTTCTCTGATCAATGACGATCAGCTCTTTATATTCATTTTCGCTATTGTTAGGAATGCTTCCTTTTAGTTTAATCGTCTCTTTATTCTGGGCAAAAGAAATCAATATGATACAAGTCAGCGCAACTTGTAATAACTTTTTCATAATCATTTTTATGGTTTCTTTTTTTACACTTATTTCTCGAAAATATAAGCTCCGGTAAGAGAATCTAAATAAACATTCGACTCTAAAGTAGATCTGAACCCTACTCCGTTTACCGCTCCGGAATTAGTGTTTGATGAAGAATCAATGGCAGCGCCTATCAAAGCTCCTACCAATCCACCGGCTACTGCTCCTATCAATACTCCTCCGGTCTTTGTCTCCGCAAAGAGATTCGTTCTGGAAGAGTAAATGAAAAATCCCCGGTCATCTTTCCGGACTTCATCAAAACCAACAGGTGTCAGTTTATAAGCTTTCCCATTTTCTACATAACAGTACATTTTAGAAAGAGAAATTTCCTGTCCCTGATAGATCAGCTGGGTTACTTTTCCTTTCTTATTCTTTTTAATATAATAATCAAAGCCTGGTTCCTGATTACGGAAACTTTGAAAATCAGCATAGACGCCGTCTTTAAGACTTGCATTATTAAATGCTTTATATCCTTTATTCAGGTACTCATTGTATCTGTTTATTTCATTTTCAGGAATAAAATAATTCGAAGCAATATAAGGGTAATAAGAAGCTTTTATGAACTGAGTGATCAGATCAGCAATTTTTTCAGCCAGAAAGATTGAAGGATGCACTGTTGTTTTAGGATTACAGACAATTACATTATCATATCTTCCCATCAGATAATACCTGTCATTGCGTTTAATAAAACCTGAAAGTTTAATTTTGGCTTTTGCATAAGGAAATGGGCGGTTGTCATCCTGCTCTTCATAAACCTTAAGGTCTTCAAGCATCAGTACAATATCATTATTCCCAGTCTCTTTGTTATCTTCTGTAAACCGGTTTTCAATAAGTTTTTTGAGATTGTCATCAGCAAATTTCAGTTCAACGGTTTCGCTTTTATCGGGAATTGTTCCTACATTTTTATCAGGTCTGTTATCGATAAAAGTAAGAGATTTTGTAAGTCCTTTTTTATCTCTGAGATTCTCTTTGAGTTCGATTATTTCTGTCTTTTGAGCCGCTATTAGAGACGAAATCAAAAAACAGAAAAATAATTTTTTCATTATTTAATTTTTCGCAAAAGTATGAATTTAGCTTAAAATCAAACGGCTCCCACAAAAGATTTGTGAGAGCCGTCCAACATTAAAAAAATAAACTATTATGGGTTTTGTCTAGGTCCCTGAGCCGTATTATTGTTTCCGTGAGGTTTTCTTTCATTCATTTTATCCCGCATCATCCCTTCAGATTGAAACAGCTTCAGAACTTTCTGGCAGGGAATTACCTGCTGCATTTTATCTGCGTATCTTTTTCTGTTATCCAATAGTTTCTGTCCTACATCGAAGCTTTGCTGCAATTTAGCTTTAGCTTCGTCATCGGATAAGGTTTCAGGGTCAAAGCTTGGGTCAAACTGACTTTTAATCTGCTTCTGGCTGTCCAGGTATTCGTTATAAAGCTGGGTAAATTCAGCTTTATCACCCGGGTCAACATTCAGGTTATCCATAATCATATTGTTCCTGAATTTCTTTAGCAGCTCTTTTCTTTCTTCGGGAGAAAGATTATTGATGACTTCCTTTCTTTGTTTAGGATCCATCTTTTTCCAGTCATAGTCTGTCCTTTGGGCATTTAGGCCAAAACCATAGATAATCAAAAACGTGAATAATATCTTTTTCATCTTCTTATTTAATTGTATAAATCCAAATAAACATCCTGAGTTGAATTACTTGCCAATTCTGCAATTTCAGAATTAGAGAAAGAATCCAAATATTCATTCATCCGGGTTTCTTCTTTTTTAGCAGCAGTTCTCACCGGTTTTGGTGACTCTGTTGCTTTTTCATTTACATTTTCGCTTTTCAAAGCGTAGGTAGTATTATTTTTCTGATTTTCAATTGTTTGATTATTATTTTCAACAGAAGTTAAATCAGATTTTAAAGTTTCATAGGCTATTTCACTTTCAGTTTTCGGTTCTCCTTTAGCATAGGCTAATCTGGAGTTTAATGTATTCTCAACAGAATCATTATCAGAATTGAAAACATAAGTTGCTCCAAAGATCAGAGCCAGTGATGCCGCTGCTGCATACATCCAGTTCAGCTTAAAGACAGGTGCTTTTTTACTTGCCTTTATATCATTCATAACGCTCTCCTGAATATTTTCAAACAAATGATCAGGAACTGTGTAAATGTTCTTACGCTCTAATTTTTCTATGTCGAACTCTTTCATCTTTGTTGTATCAAAAATTATCTTTCGTAATTTTCTTTAATATAATCTTCTATTTTTTGTTTGGCATAATGATAATTGGTTTTTAAGGTTCCTACAGACATATCGACAATCTTTGATATTTCTTCGTAGGGCAAATCATCATAATACCGCATCATAAATACCAGTTTCTGCTTTTCGGGCAGGCTTTGTATGGCATTCTGTAATAGGATCTGTATTTCTTCAGCATCTCCTTCTACATTATCGGCTACCAGATTCTGCATATGATATTCCGGATCTTCATCGGTTTTCTGCATCTTCTTCATTTTGTTGACCTGCTGTAATGCTTCGTTGGTAGCAATTCTATACAGCCAGGTATACAGCTGGCTATCATTTTTAAACTGATGAAAATTCTGGTAAGCTTTAATAAAAGTTTCCTGCAGAGTATCCTGAGCAAGGTCTCCGTCTACAATAATTCTTCTTATGTGCCAGTACAATCTGCTTTGATAGGCATCCATCAAGGCACGGACACCTTTATCCTGGGTCCGTGGATTCTGCATCAACGAAATAATCTCCGCGTCCTTAATCTTCATAAGATGCCTTTCACTGTTTTGGATTACAAAAATAGCTGAAAGTTAAATTAATTATTCAATTTTCAGTTTAAATATTAAAAATAATATGAGACACTTACGCAATAAACGTGCCTCTATTGAACTTCCCGGCTTCTCTCCTGCCCTTCCTTTCCCGGCTCAGCTTAAAATCTTATATTTGTTAGATGCAAATTGTAATTATCGGTTCCGGAAATGTAGCCTATCATATGGCAAAAGCTTTCACTCTGAAAGGGATTTCCATTGCCAGAATGGTTGGCAGGAACGAAAAAGAATTGAGTAAAATTTCTGAAGAACTGAATATACCCTACTCTACCGGACCATTGGAAGACGCGGATCTTTATATCATCTGTGTAAGTGACAATGCTGTGGAGGAAATTTCCAGGATGATCACCAAAAAAGATTGTCTGGTTGCCCATACCTCAGGTTCATTGCCTAAAGAAATCCTGGCCGGCGAATACAGAAAATCCAGCTTCTACCCTTTACAAACCTTTTCCAGATCCAAAGAACTGGAATATGAAAAAATTCCGTTTTTTATCGAAGCGGAAAATGAGGCGGATAAAGAAACACTTTTTGAGCTAGCTTCTACCATTTCCAGCAATGTCATGGAAAGTAATCATGAGAAAAGAAAATACATTCACCTGACTGCGGTTTTCGCCTGTAACTTTGTGAATCATCTTTTTTCAAAAGCTAAAGAAATTTCAGATTCCCAGGAGATCCCGTTCGGATATTTTTTACCATTGATTGATGAAACGGTTCAGAAAATTCATGAAATTGATCCTAAACTGGCACAAACCGGACCTGCCGTAAGAAATGACCTAAGGATTTTACAATTGCACGAACAGCTATTAAAAGACCAAGAAAGTCTTGAAATTTATAAAACAATAAATCATTCTATTCAGAAAATGTATGAGCTATAAAGAGAAATTAAAAGATATTAAGGCATTTGTATTTGATGTGGACGGAGTTTTCACAGACGGGAGCGTTTATTTGCTTCCCGGAGGAAATATGTGCAGGGTCATGAATGTACTGGATGGCTATGCAGTCGTTAAAGCATTAAAAAACAATTATTTAATAGGAGTAATCACCGGAGGAAATGATGAAATGGTAAAACACAGGATCAACTACCTTGGTATTCAGGACTACTATCCGAAATCCCACAACAAAATTGAGGATTTTGAAGATTTTAAAAAGAAACATAACCTAAAAGACGAAGAGATCCTGACCATGGGTGATGATCTTCCGGACATTCATATCCTTGAACGTTCAGCTATTGCTGCCTGTCCTGAGAATGCTGTACCCGAAGTGAAAGGAGTTTCTGATTATATTTCTCCGAAAACAGGAGGAAGCGGTGCGGTACGTGACGTCATCGAACAGGTAATGAAAGTACAGGGAAACTGGCACGATGATAATACCCAATCTGTATAACTGATATTATGAAATTACTTTTAGCATCACAATCACCGAGAAGAAAAGAACTGCTTTCCAGCCTTGGCTTTGAGTTTGACGTTGTGAAAATAGATTGTGAGGAAATTCTTCCTGCCCATATCAAAATAGAAGAGGCAGCAGCGTATCTGGCTGAGCTGAAAGCATCTGCATTCCGAAATCTGACCGGTGATGAAGTATTACTGACTTCGGATACGGTGGTAGCTATCGATCATCAGTTCCTGGGAAAACCTAAGGATGAAGAGGATGCCTACCATATGCTTCAAAGCCTTTCCGGGAGAACTCATCAGGTATATACGGGAATTACGATTAAAACAACCGATAAAACTGTTACAGAAACCGATGTGGCCGATGTGACCTTTGATACCATCAGTGATGAAGAAATAAAATACTACGTTCAGCATTACAAACCTTTTGACAAAGCAGGCAGCTATGGTATCCAGGAATGGCTTGGAATGGCTAAAATCATCAGTATGAAGGGGAGCTATTATACCATTATGGGGCTTCCTACCCATCTTGTTTACAAAATTTTGAAAGAAATCTCCATGATTTAAAAAAATGATGGGAATTTCTCACGACTATAAAGAAGAAATAAAATATTTCCTGGAGAAATATAAATATTATTCATTATAAAATTTTATTATTTTTACAAAATCAGCAAACTGCTGATAATAAAAAGCAGATTAGCAAGTTATATTGAATAATGAAAAAGAATATTTTATTCCTTTTAGTGATATTTCTTGTTGCTTCCTGTGCTACTAAGACCAAAAAGCCGGAGCAACGATCAAAACTACTGAAAGGATTTTCCACATATTACAACACCCTTTTTAATGCCAAAGACGCATTAAACAGTGAATTTACGACCAGAGATAAAGGACATAAAGATAATTTTTATGCTCCTTATATTCCTATTCTTACTTATGAAGAACAGCCTTTGGGAAGTGACCTGGGACAGACTGAAGCTTTCGCTGAAAATTCTATGAAAATGGCGGAAGTTGTTAACAGACCTTCGGGAAGAGGCAACGCCGGAATTCCTAATATGCAGGGAGGGCCGGGAAGCAATCCTAATAGCCCTGAAGGAGCAGCCAAAGGAGCTACCACATTGGAAATTGCGGAAGCAAAAGCTTTAAAAGCCATCAATAAATATTCTGTGACCAGAAATGGGGAGGAAAAGAACAAACAGATCTTTGATGCCTATATGATCCTGGCCCAGGCAAGAATCTATCGTGGAAAATCTTTGGAAGCTCTTGATGCTCTCAATTATGTTTTCACCCATATGAAGGATGATAAAAGAATTGCTCTGGCAAGAATTTATCAGGGGCTGGCTTATGATAAAATCAAAGATTACCACAGAGCGCATGAAACTTTTGCCAAACTGAAAGGAGAAAAAATTGATAAGACCTATGCTAAGCTGCTAAGCATTTATTACGCTGAATCTCTGTTGGATGCAGGTAAAAAAGAAGATGCCGCCAAAGAGCTTGATATAGCTTATGAGCTGAACGGCAACAGAAAACTAAAAAGCAGAATTGCCTATCTGAGAGGCCAGGTGCTGGAAAATCTGGGCCAGAATGATAAGGCAAGAGAAAGCTATACAGCTGCTTATAAATACGCCAATGACTTCGAATTTGAAGTAAAATCCCAGATCGCTATTGCCAAAACCTTCAATGGAAAGGGAGATTACAACGGGGCCAAAAGCTATCTGGAAGGCATCAGTAAGAAAGGAACTTACGGCTCCAGAAAGAATGAATTTTATTATGCACTGGGCTTAATGGCCAATAAGGCAGGTAAAAAAGAGGAAGCACAGCAGTTTTTCAAAAAATCCCTGTTCGAAAAGGTTTCTGACCCTCAGATCCGTGGTCTGGCATACTATGAAATAGGAAAGAGCTATCTTGAGAAGAACGATTATATAGGAGCTGGAAGCTATTATGATTCTGCGCTTGCCGTGATGACTTATGAGCCTTCAAAAGTCTTGTTGAAAGACCAGTCTGCCTATATCAAAAAGATCTCTAAAAATTATTACCTGATCAAAAAGAATGACAGTATTCTTTCATTGGCTAAGATGGATAATGCTCAGAAAACAGAGTTTTTTTCCAAATATATTGCCAAACTGAAGATCAAAGAAGAGAAGGAAGAACAGGAAAGAAGGCGTGCGGAAAGAAATAAAGGATTTGATACCGGAGATTATAGTGCCAACTCTGTTTTCGCCAACAATTCGAATTCTTTTGAAGATTTTGGAGTAACCACTAAAGGCTTTTATTTCAGTAATACCGGAACTGTAAGCAAAGGAACATCCTCCTTTAAACAGATATGGGGAGACAGAGCTCTTGCTGACAACTGGCGTTTTTCCAAGAAAATGTCGACTCTTGAAGATATGAAAAACGAAGCTTTAGGAGTGACTTCTGCCCCTAATCCGAGACGTTTCGAACCTTCTTATTATATTGAGCAGATCCCTACAGATCAGGGCCAGCTGGGCCAGCTGAAGAAAGACAGGGACACCGCTTCTCTGGGACTGGGAATCATGTATCAGAATTACTTTACAAACACTCCCCTGGCTACTAAAACCCTATATGATCTTGTAGAAGTAAAGCCGGAAGAAAAAGTAATGCTGCAGGCATTATATGAAATTTTCGCCATGAATTATGAGAAAAATCCACAGGCTTCGGAAAGAGCAAAACAAATTCTTCTGACAGATTACCCCTATACTTCTTATGCAGAATTTGCCAGAAATCCAAAGAACAAAACTTTTGTAAAGTCAACGGAAGAAGTTGAAAATGAATATAAAAGAGCTTATGCTTTATACGAATCTGAAAAGTTTGGAGAAAGTAAAGAAATAATAGATCAGACAATTCAGAAATTTCCGAAAGATGCGCTGGTCCCTAAGCTTTATCTGTTGAATGCCTTCAATTCAGGAAAAGCGAGTGGGAAAGAGGTAATGATTCTGCAGCTTGAGCAGATTGCCCTCAATTATTCTAAAACTCCGGAAGGAATAAGGGCCAAAGAAATGCTGAATTACCTGAAAAGTGACCTCAGCTTCCAGGCAACAGACAATAAAGGAAATGCTATATCTCAGCAGCCGTCAGCACCTGTACAACCCAATAATCCTCAAAATGATAATTCTAACATAGGCATCGGTCCCAATAAAATGAAGAATATCGGAGCACCGGAAAAGCAGGTTAGTCCAGCTCCAAACGTACAACAATCTGTACCACAACAGCAAAAAGTGAAAAAGCCTGCTGATAAAAAAGCAGAGAGCAATACTCAATAAACTAAAAAAAGCGAAGATTTGATCTTCGCTTTTTTATTTGGTAGTCCCATGTACGGAATCTTACGGTTTATTTTTTTTCACCCCATGAAAGTCTTTGAGATAGAAAGGCTCAAAATAAGCCATATCCTCGAATTCTTTCTTTTCTATTTTCTTCAGGGTCTTTTTGATCAGATATTGAGCAGAAGGATAAATATCTTCTCTGAACACAGCATCGGGCAGATTCAGAATATCTTTGGCCTTCGTGGCACCGTCTCCTACAAATATTACTTTCTTGTCTCTGAATTCTTCAAAAGACGTCTCATCTAAAATCTTGGCTTCGGTCTCTGACAGTTCCTCCCCCGTATTACCATCATAAACGGCCGTATAAACCTCCATTCTCCTCGCATCGATCAAAGGGACTACCAGATCATAGTTATCGCCTAAAAAAGGCTCTATCATGCTTTCAAGAGAATTTACTGCAATAAACGGTACTTTCAATCCGTAGCAGAATCCTTTTGCAGAGGCTGCCCCTATTCTCAATCCGGTATAGGAACCGGGTCCTTTCCCTAAGGAAACTGCTTCAATGTCCTTAAGTGAAATTCCTGCTCCTTCCAGCGCCCACTCTACATAGGTATGAAGGCTTTCAGACTGCTTATAATTTTCAGAAACTTCTTCACACAGGCATAGTAACTTTTCATTATCGGATACAGCTACTGAGCAGTTTTTAGAAGAGGTTTCAAGATATAAAATTTTCATTTTTTTGTTTTAAGCTAATGCGAAATTGCAACCCGCAAAAACGCTTTAAATATGATGCAAATTTAAACCTTTATTTTGAGACTATTTTCTATAGATCGTTCTCGGTTCTGACTGGGCACTTGGGTAAATGGTCATATCAGAAATGGTAACATGCTTCGGTGCATTGATGCAATAAGCAATCGCATCTGCAATATCTTCTGCCTTCAAGGGTTCATAGCCTGCGTATACATTGGCCGCCTTTTCGCTGTCACCTTTGAATCTTACCATAGAAAAATCTGTTTCTACTGCACCCGGCTGGATATTGGTCACCCTGATTCCAAATTCGGTAAGCTCAAGTCTCATTCCTTCGGAGATTACATCTACAGCCTTTTTGGTGGCACAATACACCACTCCGTTGGCGTAAGTCTGTCTTGCTGCAACAGAACTGATGTTGATTACATGACCTAAATTTTTAGTTTTCATTGTCGGGATAATCATTTTAGAAACATAAAGAAGTCCCTTTACATTCCCATCGATCATAGAATCCCAATCATCCGTCTTACCGGCAGAAAGAGGGTCCAGTCCGTGAGCATTCCCGGCATTATTGACAAGAACATCAATATCGTTCCAGTTTTCAGGAAGGGAATTGATGGCAGCTTCCACCTCATCGAGGTTTCTCACATCAAACGTTAAACTAAATACTTCGGTATATTGTGATAATTCAGATTTTACAGCTTCAAGCACCTCGGCTCTCCTTCCACAGATAATGATTCTGTTTCCCTGTTTTGCCAGAAGTTCAGCTGTTGATTTTCCGATTCCGGAAGTTGCTCCGGTGATGAATATTGTCTTCATAAAATTATATTTAATTTAGCCATGTAGCGGTCTGTTGTTCGTCATTATATTGATTGGTCAGTTGGCATCCCATGCCTGGAAAGCATCCGGTATATGGTCAATAATCAGTTTTCTTTTTTCATCAGGAAGAACGGTAATAATATCAAACCTCACTTCATTATTTCTATCGAATTCTTCCAGGTAATGGTTGACTGCAGAAACAATCAGCTTTATCTTAGTCCTGGTAACGGCTTCCTGCGGCAGCATAAAGGCATCTGTAGATCTTGCCTTCACTTCAACAACAATAATCTGATTATCTTTTTCAGCAATAATATCGATCTCCGCTTTCTGAAAACGGAAATTTCTGACCAGAATCTTATAGCCGTTTTTCTGAAGATAATCAGCAGCCAGATCTTCTGCTATTTTTCCAAAATCATTGTGATCAGCCATAGCTCGAGTAATAGCATATTAAAACTCAATCTTTACTTTAGATTCGGCTTTTACCTTCACTTTTCCTCCAATGATAAGAGGTCTGTTGTCTTTGATATGTCCGTTCGGGAAACCGAATACTACCGGAAATTTATATTTTGAAATTCTTTCGGAAATCAGTTTGTAGGCAAATTCATCAAAGCTGGCTTCATAATCTTTATTGTCTTTTTCATCGCCCATATTGGTCATTCCGCCAACGATAAGTCCTTTGATCTTCCTGAAGACCCCAGCCAGTTCAAGGCTCATGATCATACGGTCCAGTGCGTAGAAGTTTTCGCCAATATCTTCGATGAATAAGATTTTATCTTTAAAGTCAAAAGAATATTGGGTTCCCAGAAGGGCGTAAATAAGGGCTAAATTCCCTCCTACTAATTCTCCTTCAATATTCCCTTCTCTGTTTAATTGATGAGATTTTAAGCTGTATTTAGGCATTTTCCCTTTCAGAGCATCAAAGATCAGGTCATAACTTTCTTCTGTAACGCCAAAACTGGATGTTTTGATGGTCTGCCCATGAATGGAAACGAAGCCTTTCTTCAACAGGTAGCTTTGTATAACCGTATTATCGGAATAACCGATATACCATTTAGGATTTTCTGTAAATCCTTTCAGTTTCAGGTGCTGAATCAGATGCTGACATCCGTAACCTCCTCTTGAGGCCCAGATTGCTCCGATCTCTTTATCATTTAATGCCCAGTTTATATCTTTTATTCTTTCCTTTTCTGTTCCGGCATAATTATATCCGTTTGAGAACTTCGTGTAAAGATGCTCACCCAATACAGGTTCGAATCCTTTACTTTTGATTAATTCTATTCCCTTTTCCAGTTGAGAAGCCTCTACAGCTCCGGCGGGGGAAATAACAGCAATTTTGGCCCCTTTTTTAAGGGCTTTCGGAAAGATTATTTTTTTCATTTTGTTTTTTGATATTTAACTTCTTTTTTCTCGGCTTCTTCCAGCTGTCTTTCAAACTGATTAAACTTCTTAAAGCTCTGCAGGAAGATGAAGAAACTGAAAATAATAAGAATTACACCAACCACTCTTCTGATCTGATTGGCCAGTTTCTGGGTAAGTTTATCATGGAATTGTTTGGCAAGGAATATTTTGGCAAGATCGATGCAAAGATAAGTCCCGATTACAATCCCTATGTATAAAATAAAACTGCTGGTGTCCGGATATTGATTCCTTACAGAAATTACCGTTACCAGCCAGAAAAGGATGACTCCTACATTCAAAAGATTAAAGAAAAACCCGTTAAAAAAGGTTTTAATATAATTTTGGCTTATGATCTTCTCTTCACCGGGCATATGCATTTTGGTCTTGGTAACCAGCATGACGATTCCGTAAATAAAGATCAGGATGGAAGTGATCCTGTAAAAGCCGGGATGTTTATCAATCAGAGTAACAATATCTGCACTGGCATAATAGGCTGCTACAATACACAGCAAATCTGCAGTGATCACTCCAAGATCCAGTGATAAGGCATGTCTGGGGCCTCTGGAAAAACTGGTTTCTATCAACAGGAAAAATATAGGTCCAATAAAAACCAGACTCAACATGAATCCTAAAATGATGGCAGATAGTACAAGTTCAAGCATTAAGTGGTATTTTAAAATGGAAAAAAATTCCATTCCGTTTAATACAAAGTTATACTTTATGATTTAATTATTCAATAAAGATGTGATATATCAAGTTTTATTTTATTTCCTATTGGATATGAATTTTTAGAAAGGAAGCAGGAAGAGGGAAGTACTGACAGACTGAATGGACAGATTAAACCTGTATTTATGATTTATGAAAGGAGATAAAAACAAAAGAGATCATTCCATTTCGAAATAATCTCTTTTTATTGTTACTATTTTTTTACTGCGATCAGAATACTGAAAACAATATATTTATCTATTTCTGTCATTAATCAACAATCTTGAAATCTAACTGTTTCTGGATCAGATTGGCTTGCACCACTTTGATCTGAACCTGATCTCCCAGCTGATATTTGTTTCCGTGTCTTATACCGTACACAGCATGGGTCTTAGCATCATACATATAAGAATCATCTACAAGATCTCTAAGTTTGATCAGACCTTCAGCTCCGTTTTCAGGAATTTCTACCCAGAATCCGAATTCTGCAACCCCGGAAATCACACCTGTGAAAGTTTCACCAAGGTGTTTTTCCATGAATTTCACCTGCATGTACTTGATGGAATCTCTTTCTGCATCAGCCGCCAGTCTTTCCATAGCGCTGCAATGTTTCGATTTTTCTTCCAGCTCCTGTCTGCTTGGAGATTTACCTCCATCCAGATAATGCTGAAGAAGACGGTGGGCAATCAAATCCGGATAACGACGGATAGGAGAGGTGAAGTGGGTATAATAAGCAAAACCCAGTCCGTAGTGGCCAATAGGTTCTGTAGAATACACCGCCTTACTCATACTTCTCATCGCAAGGGTTTCGATCATATTTTCTTCGCCTTTTCCTTTCACATCGTGAAGAAGCTTGTTCAAAGATTCCGCCACTTTTTTCGTATTGGCAAGATTCATTTTATATCCGAAGGTAGCCACAAAGTCTCTCAATGATTCCAGTTTTGCCGGATCCGGATCATCGTGAACCCTATAGATAAATGTATTATTGGTGATTTCACCTTTCCTTGTCAGGGATACAAATTCAGATACTTTTTTATTGGCCAAAAGCATGAATTCTTCGATCAGGTGATTGGAATCTTTACTGATCTTGAAATAAACGCCGATCGGCTCATTATTTTCATCCAGATTGAATCTTACTTCACTTCTGTCAAAAGTGATCGCTCCTTTTCTGATACGTTCGTTACGCATGATCTTCGCCAATTTGTCAAGAGCATTGATCTCTTCAGCCAAATCTCCTTTACCGGTTTCGATACGTTCCTGAGCTTCTTCATAGGTAAATCTTCTGTCCGAGTGAATTACTGTTCTTCCGAACCACTGTTTCTGAATTTCTGCCTGATCATTCAGTTCAAAAACTGCTGAGAAGGTATATTTATCTTCGTGTGGACGAAGGGAACAAACATCATTACTCAATACTTCGGGTAACATCGGAACCACTCGGTCTACCAAATAAACCGAAGTTGCTCTCTGATAGGCTTCATCATCCAGCATCGTTCCCGGAACCACATAGTGGGATACATCGGCAATATGAACTCCAATCTCCCAGTTTCCGTTTTCTAACTTTCTTATTGATAAAGCATCATCAAAGTCTTTGGCATCTTTAGGGTCAATGGTAAATGTACAGATATTACGCATATCCCAACGTTTTGCCACTTCCTCATCTGTAATGCTTCTGTCGATTTTATCTGCATCCAGTTCCACTTCCTGTGGAAATTCATAAGGAAGACCATATTCTGCAAGAATAGAGTGGATCTCCGTCTCATGTTCTCCCGGTGCCCCCAATACCTGTGTAATTTCTCCTTCAGGATTTTTATCTCCAGGTCTCCATTCGGTCATCTTTACAATAACCTTGTCACCATCCTCCGCATTATTGAATTTTCCTTTCGGAATAAAGATGTCTGTATTGATTGATTTTTTATCACAAACTACAAACCCGAAATCCTTGTGGGCAACCTTCTGAAAAGTTCCTACAAATTCCGTTCTTGTTCTTTCCAAAACCTCCAAAACGGAGCCTTCCAATTTCTTTCCTTTATAATGATAAGTTATAATAAGAACCTTGTCTCCCTGAAGTGCATCCTTCACATTTTTGGAGTGAATGAAGACATCATCTTCCATTCCTTCCACATTTACGTAAGCATTTCCGCTCTGGTTGAAATCGATAATTCCAGTAAGTGTTCCTGCAATTTTCAGGTTCACGATATACTTTCCTCTTTCCACTTCTTTGATCTTTTCAGATCCCTGAAGTTTGTGCAGGGCTTGAATTACAAGCTCTCTTTGTCTCGGGTTTTTGTAATCGATTCCATCAGCGATCTGCTTATAATTATAAATCTTTGATGAATTTGCATTCATGAAACGTAAGATCAGTCTTCCGATCTCCATCAGTTTCAAATCATTTTTATGACTTATATATTTTCTTTTTTTTGGCATTTTTAATGTTCTTTTTTTATTAATTCTTCATATTCTAAACGAGGGATCTCCTTAGCTCCGGATCCCTTAAATTTAAAATAATACGTTTCTTCATTTAGACGGGCTGCAGCAGTTTTGTTTTTTATATGAAAAGACAAATCTATATAATTATTATCAGGATTTTTGACATTCGCCATATTTATATTCCTGTCAAAATTTCCTTTTGCATTATAAATCATTACATATTCAGTTTCCATCTGAGGAATATCCTTAAAACTGATGATCTCTCTCAGCTCTGAATAAAGATCTTCATTATAACCATCATATCTCCTTGCTACAGGCACTATAGTCCTGTCAGGAAAAAGATTGACAAACTTCTTGAAATTTCTATGATCCCAAAATGTTTTAAAGATCAGCTCATTGATCAGCCTATTATCAGAATAATCGGTATCATCTGATCCGCATCCCGGTACCGAAACATCCAATACTGTAATATAGATGATCTTATTCTTTTTTAAAGGCTTAGTAAGTATCTTCTTAAAAATAAGATCTGCTACTGCATGATAATTATTATTTTGAATCTGCTTCAAAAAGTCTTCTTTTATTTTTTGTAGCTCTTCCTGGCTAAACCTGTGAGGATTTCTACGGGCCGGGCAGCCATCATTTTCTACCACACCCGGTACAGTAGGACATCGATCATCTTTGTCCAAAATTCCGTCACCATCGGTATCCGGCCAAGGGCACCCCATATTTTCTATGGGTCCGGCTATTGTAGGACAGGCATCATCTTTATCAACCACACCATCACCATCAGTATCCGGCCACGGGCAGCCGCTATTTTCCCCAGGGCCTGATTCTTTAGGACACTGATCCAGATATAATGGAATTGTATCACCGTCTTCGTCAGAAAGACAAACCTTTTTACTGAATTCCTTTCTGCACTTTTTGAAAAGATCCTTATCTGTTATTTCCTGGGCATAGGCAACGTTTATGCCTAACAGTAATAATAAAGAAGCTTTTATTTTCATGGTTATTTAGTGTTCGTTAATATTAGTCTATCAATTTTCTCTCCAAATCCGTTTACTCAATGATCAAGTCAGAATAATTCATCTATCACAGAATCGGTCTGACCCGACCCGGATCTTTTGTAAGCAATTTAATGATGACAATAATTTTGATTTTTGTTCAATCTTAATTTTTAGTTTTTCTTTTCAATCCAATACAAAACTATAATTTTAGTTTTAAAAGCACAATACAAGATATGAGGAAAATTTCGGGAGAAACCTTTGATCTATTTTTAAAAATAAATAAAGGACCGGTATGGAAATAATAGAGTGGTAAATTCTATCTCTGGTGATGCAAATGTACGAATAAAAAATAAATAAGGTCTGCAATTCAAATTACAGACCTTAGTATATTTAGCAAACTGCGATTTTATCAACCCGGTTTTGGTGTCTTCCTCCTTCGAATTCTGTTGAAAGAAATTTATCTACAATTTCTATCGCCAGTTCCTTTGATATAAACCTTGCCGGCATGGAAATCATATTGGCATCATTATGTTGTCTTGCCAATGTTGCGATCTCCGGCATCCAGCAAAGTGCACATCTGATCTTCTGATGTTTGTTGGCCGTGATCTGAACCCCGTTTCCGCTTCCACAGATCAAAATTCCCAGCTCATTTTCTCCGTTTTCCACAGAGGTTGCAGCAGGGTGTACAAAATCCGGATAATCCACACTGTTTGTGGAAAACGTGCCAAAATCTTGAACCTCAAACTGTTCTGAAAGGTAGTTTTTAACAATCTCCTTATATTCATAGCCTGCATGGTCCGCTGCGATAGCAATTTTTCTTTTCATAATACTCTTATTAAGCTTTTATAGATTTTATTTCCTTACAAAGGTAAGAATAATAACAATTCGTGTTAGTAAACCGGGGGTTAATTGTTAAAAGGTATGTTAATAAGTGTGGAAAACTTTTATCAACTTTCTATTTTTAAAGATCAATTTATTTCGTATTAGAAAATCTTTCTGAAAGTTTTCACCACAACTTTCCAGATGTTTTCTTCAGCTATCCCCAGATTTCTCCATAGTAAAATAACTAATATTGATTTTTGCCCAAAGTTATCAACAATTGTGAATAAGTGTGTGAAATAGCAGGTTTACAGATATTTATATTGTGAGTTAAATATGAATTCCCTACCAGTTGAGTATGGTCAACTTTAAGCTAAAAACTTATCCCCGTTACTAACAATACATAACAACAACAGCTTTCTTTTTTTTTATAAAGAGAAAAGATTTGTTGATTAATGGGTGATTGGGTTCGGGGAAAGTTTTTGAAAACTTTTATTTTAATCAAAGTGTTGAAAAAGTTTAAAACCTTACATTTGTGAAACGAAAAATCAAAGAAGTTTATGGAATTGTCCCTGCCGAAATTTGCTGCAATGCCATCTGAGGCTGATGGGGGATTCTCTGAGATCTCAGAAAAAAATAAATCTAAATATAAAAATGAAAACAATTAACGACTTCAATTTTAAAGATAAGAAAGCTCTTGTAAGAGTTGACTTCAATGTTCCACAGGATGACCAGTTGAATGTGACTGACAATACCAGAATTGTTGCGGTGAAACCAACGGTTGAAAAAATCCTTAGCGATGGCGGTTCTGTTATTTTGATGACACACCTTGGAAGACCAAAAGGAGAAGTTAAGGATGAGTTTTCTCTTAAGCATATTCTAGGTGAAGTTTCCAGCGTTCTTGGACAGGAAGTAAAATTTGTTGACGAGTGTATTGGTGCAAAAGCTGAGCAGGCTGCTGCGGATCTTAAACCGGGTGAAATTTTATTGTTAGAGAATGTACGTTTCCACAATGAAGAAGAAAAAGGGGATGAAGGTTTTGCTGAGCAACTTTCGAAATTAGGAGATGCTTATGTAAACGATGCCTTCGGAACTGCTCACAGAGCTCATGCTTCAACGGCTGTAATTGCAAAATATTTTCCATCAACTAAATATTTCGGTTTACTAATGGCTAAAGAGCTTCAGGCAATCGATAAAGTATTGAAAAGCGGCGAAAGACCAGTTACAGCAATCCTTGGTGGATCTAAGGTTTCAACTAAAATCACTATTATAGAAAATATTCTTCCTGCAGTAGACAATCTGATCATTGGTGGAGGAATGGCGTTTACATTTATTAAAGCACTTGGTGGAAAAATCGGAAACTCTTTAGTAGAAGAAGATAAACTTCCTCTTGCTCTTGAGATCTTAGGAAAAGCTAAAGAACATAAAGTAAAAGTATACTTACCGTCTGATGCAATCATTGCAGAAAGTTTCAGTAATGATGTTGAAAGAAAAGAAGCAGATATTTATGCTATTCCTGAAGGATGGATGGGACTGGATGCAGGTCATAAATCAAGAGATCAGTTCAATGATGTATTACTGAATTCAAGAACAATTCTTTGGAATGGCCCGATCGGAGTTTTTGAAATGTCTCACTTTGCCGGAGGAACTGTTGCTCTTGGAGAAAGTATTGCTGAAGCAACAAGGTTAGGTGCTTTCTCTTTAGTAGGAGGTGGAGACAGTGTGGCATTCGTTAAGCAATTCGGATATGCAGATCAGGTAAGTTATGTTTCTACCGGAGGTGGTGCAATGCTTGAAAGTCTGGAAGGACTTGAGCTTCCAGGAGTAGCTGCAATCAACAATTAATAGAGAATAAAATTCAATATTTCGAAGCCTGCTAATAATATTAGCAGGCTTTTTTATATCCAAATTCTCATTGTGAAATCCTGAATTGATAGTGGTTTCTTTTATTATTAGATATAACCTAAGGTTATGATGTTTAATAGTCAATTCATTTCGTGGAACTTATGTTTTTCTAAGCTTCAGACCTGTTAGATTTTCAATTATTTCTCAATATTTATTCGTGAACTTCAGCTTTATTTTATGTTTTTTTTTGGAATAAAGGGTATTGAAATCTTAGCTAAAAAACTGTAATTTTTAATTGTTTTGGAGAGCTATTTTTTATACTTTTCAAGTACATTTTAACTAATAACCATTTAACCAGTGAGCTTGAAATTAAAGAAAATAATAGAGAATATTGTTATTAAAGGTCTATTTCCTGAAGCGGCATATTTATACGATAAAGAGAAAAAACATACTTTTAAGACATTAGATTTTGACCATACGATATGGACAAATTCACAAACTCGAGGAGAAATCATCAGGAATGGAGCATTTGCAATTCTTGCCTTGTCTGATGATAAAGTTGAATTTATAGATGATACGAATGGGGAAGTAGTATCTATTGAAGACTTCCAGGCCTATGATGTGCAGCTTAAAACAGATGTTGAAAAGGACTTTATTTTTGGCTATAAGAACGCTACTTATTTAAACCATACTTTTTACATGGATATTGGCTATTTTTCGGCTTCTGAGGATGATTTTATTATTCTTAAAGAGCAATATGAAAATGGCAGAATTATCTGGATCTCAAGTAAAAATATTCTATTTTTAAAAAGTAATTCAGTAGAGTTTTTAGATTATAATTTTGATAAGCTATGGGATCTGCCTTTTGATTCATTAGGTATTGAGAACGTTACAGATTGTATTGATTATCATGATTATATTTTTATTATTGGAGAGGAGGGTAGAATAGTACAAATCAGTAAGAAGACTGGTGAAATTCTGAAAAATTTTCAAAATGAAGTGATGGGATTCTACAAGAATTATTTTATCAATAATCATGGTGATATTGTGTTCTTAGGTCGTGATTTTTATATGGAAATCTCTTCTTCTGATCTAAGTATCCTTAAAAGTATCAATTTTGCTGATCAGAATATTCTTGTTAAAAATTGTCATTATTCGGAAGAAAACCAATGTATTTATTTCTTTGGCTACTATGGGAACACTTTTCCCAATCTTATCGGAAGTTTTGATCTTAAGTCTCTTTCTTTTACCTGGACTTTTATTCTGGAAAATAAAAATAGTGGGAATGCATTTTATAAGTGCCCCCAGAACGTAGGAGATTATATAGCGGCTATAGATGGGCAGAACAACTTACACATTTTTGAGAAGGGATAGTTTGAATTACAAAGCTAATGGTTTAGTATTAAATTGTTTTTATTTAGAATTGATTTTCTGTGTTTTAGCTTGTATTTTTAAATCTTATTATTTGCCTGTTTTACATGATTTATTTATTGTAATAATTAATATTTCATATAGGAGTGATGGCTTTGTAATTATTTGTTAATCAATATTTAAAGTTGTTTTAAATATTTTTTTTTGTTTTTATTTTTTCAATTTACTATAATTATTTTTTTTTATTCACTTAACCTGTTTTGTTTCTTATTTATGCATTGATTATAAGTTAACTAAGTGTTTTTTTAAAAATTAACTTATATATTTTTCTTGCTGGATTGTCTCTGCAGAAAATTATTTTTTTAATCTTGGTACAGCTTTGCTTCTTTATAGTCTGAGAAAACTAAAAATTTTTTGAATTGATTTTCATTAATTTTTTTTATGATCACTTCAGTTAGTTTTAATTTTTAATTAGAATGTTTGTTTTCTGTTTTTTGAAAATTTTTATCAGCGTACAGTTTTTATAAAAATTCTGATTTTTTAATAATTGCAGTAAATAATTTTTTTAAGATTTTTATTTTAATTGAAAGAGTAGTGGGTGTAATTTTTTCTGAGATTTTTTTCGTTGGAACTTTTAAGGTTAGAAATTAATAAGAAAATTATTGAGTTGTTATTTTATAAATATTCAGTTTGTTTAAATTTTGAGTTCATTTTGTAATTTCAATTAAAAACGCTAAAAATTGACCTCCAGAAATGCTTCAAAAATCGATTTTCTTAACTTTTCCGAGTATTTGTATATAAAATAAAAATGAGTCTTAAAATAAGGTGTTTCTGTTGGATTTAGCTTTTGAAATCTGAATTTTTCTCCTTTTTCTCTCAAATTTTCTATAAGTGCCCTCTCAAAACAAAATTGTTTCAAATTTGAAATTAAAATTTGATGTGGATTGGTTTTTTAGAATTTGATGTTTTTAAAAATTTTTATTTTAAGATGGAGTAGGGGAGTTGTATAGGTACTGTGTCCAAATTTTGAATTTTGGCTTCTAAATTTTTTTTTCGAAAGTATATTTTTTTGATGCAGGGTTATATTATAAAAAAACTCAGGAATAATTTCCTGAGTTTTTAATTTTTTTGGTTCGAAATACTGAAAATTGGCCTTCAGAAACGGCTTAAAAATCGATTTTCTATCTTTTTTCGATAATATATATCAAACTTGAAAATTCATTCGAAAAAAGGGCTTTTACGTTCGAAATTGTTCCGTAGATCGTTGCTTTTAGCCAAAATAGAGGTGATTTTTTATATTTTTCGCTGAGCATTGAGATGTAGTACGAATCCAGGACCAAAGGTTTGATCTTTCTCATTTTCCAATCTGATTTTTTAGAAATGAGATTTTCCATTCCGTTTTTAGAAAAATGATAGATGTGTCTCGGTACATCATAAGCTGCCCAATATTCTTTATAATGTTTCGCATCATAGGAAGTAGGGTTGGGAACAGCAATAACAAGAAGACCTTTGTCTTTTAATTTCGTGTGAAAAATATTCAACATTTCATCCTGATTTTCTATATGCTCAAATACATGCCATAAGGTAATTGCATCTAAGCTTTTGTCTTCAATTTTTTGAACATCATCCAGAATCTTTGCTTTTGTTATTTTTCCCTGTGCTGCTTTTCTTGCATCTGCATCCGGTTCGAAACCTAAAGTTTCAAAATCATTTTCTATATACTTTACAAACTCTCCGGCACCACATCCATAGTCTAAAACTTTTGATCCTTTTTTGATTCTGTCTACCAGAATATTTTTCTTATACTGCAGATTGAAAGACTGAAGAAATTTATATAATTTTTCTTTCAGGCTTCCGGAATCCTGGTGATGGGAAATGTAATCTTCACTTTCGTAGTATCTGGAAATATTGGATGGGATAGGGGAGGTTTTGTACACTCCTTTGGTTTCTGTTTCCTTTATTTCGAATATTTCCTGTGAAAGAAAATGATCTTTTATTTTCATTGAAGTCGTTATCTGTTATATTTAAAAAATTAAGATATTCATAAATCTTGATAAGCTTTATAAATACCTTAATTTTCGTTTTTATTATTGGAAATGTTTCACGTGAAACATTTTCTTTTTAACGTCCTAAATACACTAGTAAAACGTTAATGTCAGCCGGAGAAACCCCGCTTATTCTTCCTGCCTGTGCAATTGTCTTCGGGCGTACGTTAGACATTTTCTGTTTTGCTTCTGCAGAAAGGCTTGAAATCTTCGTGTAATCGAAGTCTTCTGGGATTTTTATGTTTTCCAGACGGTTTAGCTTGGCTACGTTCTCCTTTTCTTTTTCAATATAACCTCTGTACTTGATGTTGATCTCAGCCTGCTCTCTTACTTCTTCATTGTATTTTGATGAAGTTTCTTTAATGAAGTCGATCTCATCCAGTTTCTCTAAAGTCATATTAGGTCTGGTAAGAATCTGAGCTGCTCTGTAGGCCTGATCTACAGGACTGCTGTCAATAGATCCAAGGATAGGGTTGATAATGCCTGGTTTTAAAGAAGTTTCTCGAAGAAATTCTTCAAGTGACTGACTTTCAGATAGTTTGGTTTCAACTCGTCTTAATCTGTCTTCTTTAGCCAATCCTAGCTGATAAGCTTTCTCAGTTAACCTTATATCTGCGTTATCCTGTCTCAATAGAAGTCTGTATTCGGCACGTGAAGTAAACATTCTGTAAGGTTCTTCAGTTCCTTTGGTAATCAGGTCATCAATAAGTACTCCGATATAAGCTTCATCACGGTTTAAGATAAATTCATCTTTTTCGTGAATTTTATTGTGAGCATTGATTCCGGCAATTAAGCCTTGGCCTGCTGCTTCTTCGTATCCTGTGGTTCCGTTGATCTGTCCTGCGAAATATAAATTGTCTATCAATTTTGTTTCTAAGGTATGCTTCAGTTGGGTAGGAGGGAAGTAGTCGTATTCAATAGCGTAACCTGGACGGAAAACTTTTACATTTTCAAATCCTGGAATATGTTTCATTGCTTTGATCTGTACATCCTCCGGAAGAGAAGAGCTGAATCCGTTGACATAGATCTCAACTGTTCTCCATCCTTCCGGTTCTACGAAAAGCTGGTGTCTGTTTCTTTCTGCAAAACGGTTGATCTTATCTTCAATACTTGGGCAGTATCTTGGACCTAAACTTTGAATGGTTCCATTGAACATTGGACTCCTGTCAAAACCTTCACGCAAAATATCGTGTACCGTTTCATTGGTATATACAATATGGCAGCTTAATTGTTTTGTCAGTTTTGGTGTATCAAGATAGCTGAACTTTTGAGGATTTTCATCTCCTTTCTGTTCTTCCATTTTTGAATAATCAAGACTTCTTCCATCCACTCTCGGTGGAGTACCGGTTTTCATTCTTCCGGCTTCGAAGCCTAAAGTCACCAATTGTTCCGTGATACCAAATGCTCTTGGCTCACCCATTCTTCCACCACCTAGTTGTTTGTCTCCAACGTGAATTAATCCGTTTAGAAAAGTTCCGTTAGTAAGAACTACAGATTTTGCTTTAATCTCAATTCCTAAAGAAGTAATTACTCCGGTTACTTTATTGTTCTCAACAACCAGTTGTTTTACCATATCCTGAAAGAAATCAAGATTGGGAGTATTCTCTAAAGCTAATCGCCATTCTTCGGCAAAAAGCATTCTGTCATTTTGGGTTCTTGGGGACCACATGGCAGGACCTTTTGAAAGATTCAGCATCTTGAATTGGATAGCAGATTTGTCTGCCACAATTCCGGAATATCCACCCATTGCATCAATCTCTCTTACGATCTGCCCTTTTGCGATTCCACCCATTGCGGGGTTGCAACTCATCTGTCCGATGGTCTGCATATTCATGGTGATGAGTAGTGTTTTTGAACCCAGGTTGGCTGCCGCTGCTGCTGCTTCGCAACCCGCGTGTCCGGCACCTACTACGATCACATCATATATTTCTGAAATCATTTTTATCTCGCTTGTTTTAAGCTTTAAACCTTATCTTTATAACCAATGTTTCACGTGAAACATTTTTGAAGAATGCACTCTAGGTAAAGTTATATTATTACTATAATTGAGTACTTTACATATCGGACTTTAAGTGATTGTTCAATTTTAAATCTTTAAATCCCGATACTTGGCTAAGTACAAATCTTCCATTCTTCGCATCTCTTTTTCCTCTTCTTCCGTCTTGTCTTTATAGCCTATAAGGTGCAAAATACCATGGGCTAAAACTCTTCTTAATTCATCTTCATAATCTCGGGAAAGGGTAGAGGCGTTGTCTGAAATGCGCTGCAAAGATACGAAAATCTCAGCGCTAATTGTCTTCCCTTTTACATAATCAAAAGTGATAATATCTGTATAATAATCATGCTGTAAATAATCCTGATTGATCTTAAGCAGATATTCATCATCACAGAAAATGTAATTGATTTCACCTGTTTTTTTTCCTTCTGAAAGAATCAGATCTTCCAGCCATTTTTTGTAATCCGTATTTACCGATTCCGGTAAATTTTCATAAAAGAACTGTATCATTTTTTTAAAACCAGTGTCCTAAAATAACACTGAATATCCCTTTTTGGTTGTTTTTTAGTGAGTGGCTAAAGTTGACTTTGATCTGCCCGAAAGGAGATTTGTAACCTGCCGTAAGTCCCAGTGAGCTATAATTTACTTTAACTGCATCTTCAAATTTTATATCGTTTGATAGGTTAGCAAAGCTGAAATTACCACTGATAAAATAGTTTTTATTAAACTTAAACTGAATATCGTTTGAAGCTAATATGACATTATTTGTATAAAGCTGGGCGAAGTAAAACCCGCCGAAGCTTTTAAAATTAATTAAGTTTTGTTCAAAAATTCCTCCCAATCTGTATTGATAATAGGCAGGGAGATGATCCCCAATAGTAATGCCTCCGAAGAGATTAAGACGGTAAGTAAACTGTTTTCCAAGAGGAATATTGACCTTAAGATCTGCCTTGATCTGAATGATTCTCTTATCAACTTCAGACTTTAAAAGATCCACTACCTTTCCTTCTGCTGCAAAGTAAACCCCTTTGGTAGGGAATTCCTTATCATCCTGAGTATCGGTTTTGATAAAAATATAAGGATTTAAAAAACGGCTGTAACGTCTGTTGTCTCCATTGCTGTTTTCCGCCTTGAAATAATCGTGGCTTATACCACCTCCAATGGCAAATTTATCCTTCCATATAGACTGTATATAAGCTTCATTTCTGATCCATTCCCATCGATCTACTACATAATTGTCTACATTTTTAATATCAAAGCTCATTCCTGAAGAATAAAGCCCAAACCCCGGAATATATCCGTTATCAATAAAGTAGTTCAGATAATATCTTAAACGGTCTCCTACGACCACGTCAAGAGAAAGGTTTGAGTTCTTAAATAAAAGTCTTTTGGCAGAATAGTTCAAAAGAAGTCCCGTCTTGAAAACTTCATCATAATGTAGACCGAATTTTAAAAAATGTCGGGCATCATCTTCAGTGACGTAAAGCTTCAGATAATTGGCATCATTCTCCTGAACAATATCATAATTGATAAAACGGTAGTTGTTTGTGGCAACCAGTTTATCTATCATTTTATTGATGCTTCCATACGTTTGTAAAGAGGGGAGGCGGAGTCCCATTTTCCCCAGGGTGTAGTTTTTACCGTAAATTTTACTGCCTTCAATAGAAATACTATCAATCTTATAAACGTTGGAATAAATAGGATTGATGCGCTGTCTGAGGCGGTCAAACGGCCGTTTTGGAAGCTGGTCTAGGATTTGGGAATATTTCAGTCCTTCCACATAGCCGCTATCCAGTATTTTTTTCTTGTCATCATAGCTTGTAGCAGACATGCCTTTAAGATTGGGCTTGATATTAATGTCTGTATACCTGTATTGTTTTCTGGTATCCCTTTTTATTCCAAAATCAATAACCTGGTTCAGAATCGCTATAATGTTGTTTAAATCTTCTCTTTTGGATAGATCCTGGTTAAGGTCTATACCGATTACAATATCGATTCCTTTATCCTTTAATGGCTTTGAAGGATAGTTTACCGTCATTGCTCCGTCGATATAAATACTGTCACCAATTTTTACGGGATCCATTAAAGAAGGAAAGGCAGAGCTGGCCATGATAGACTGTACAAGGTCTCCTTTCTCAAATATTTCCATATTTCCGCTTTCCAGGTTGGTAGCAACACATAGAAAAGGAATAGGCAGTTTAGAAAAATCTTCAATATTCGAAACATTTTTGAAAAGCTCTTTAAGAAGATAGACATTTCTCTGTCCCGTACTGATGGAGGAAGGAAGTGTAATTTTTCCGTTTTTGAGGGGAATAGATAATAGGTATTTATCTACGGATTTATTAAAAAAACTGGCTTCCTGTCTGGATTTCGGATCCATAATAAGAGAATAGAAATCCGTATCCATGACAATTTTTTCTATTTCCTTGCCCGAGTAGCCGGAAGCATACAGACCGCCAACGATGGCGCCCATACTGGTTCCTGAAATATAATCCACTTTCACTCCCAATGAATCTAAGACTTTCAGTACTCCGACATGTGAAAAACCTTTGGCACCACCACCGGCAAGCGACAGTCCTATTTTTGGGTTTTTCGGAATCACCAGATTTTTTTTTATCTGAGATTGAATCCATACTAATTGGAATACGAAAAGAAGAATCAGGAGTTTTCTCATAGTTAATCTTTTATATAAATCCGTTTCACCCGAGGCGAAATGGACGTTAATACTTCATAGGTTATCGTTTTGCAGTAGCCTGCGAATTCTTTTAAACTTGGCTTGGTGTTGAAGACCGTTACAGTATCACCTTCTTTTACATTAGGAATATTGTCTACATTGATCATCATCATATCCATACAGATATTTCCGACGATAGGAGCCAGGGTTTTGTTGACCCCTAAATTTCCTACCTCATTTCCGATCATTCTAGGAATTCCGTCTGCATATCCTACCGGAACTGTAGCGATCCTTGTAAGATGATCCGCTTTATAGCGTCTGCTGTATCCAACAGATTCTCCACCTTCAACCATAGATATTTGTGAAATTACGGTTTTAAAACTTACCACGGACCGTAGTTGTTTCTGAATTTCATTGTCTGGCGATTCACCCAGCATTCCAATACCGATTCTTACCATATCATACTGATGATCGGTATAGCTTGTAATTCCCGAAGAATTCAGGATGTGGCGGATAGGAGTGTAGCCCAGTTTTTCTATCAGATAGCTGGAGTTCTTTTCAAAAACTTCGAACTGTTTTAAAGTAAATTCTTTTTCCTCCGGCATATCTGAAGAAGACAAATGACTGAACAAACTTTGAACCTTCAGATTTTTTTGGCTTAAAGTTTCACTTAGCTGATCCAATTCAAAATCTTTAAAACCAAGACGGTGCATTCCCGTTTCCAGTTTGATGTGGATAGGATATTTTTTGTCGTATCCTGATTTCTGTACCGCTTCATAAAACAGTTCCAGCACTCTGAAGCTGTAAATTTCTGGTTCCAGGTCATATTCAATGATGGTCTGGTAGCTGTGCTGTTCAGGATTCATTACAATAATAGGAGTAGTGATTCCTTTTTTGCGAAGCTCAACCCCTTCATCAGCATAGGCCACCCCAAGATAATCGATGTGGTGATGCTGTAGAAATTCCGAAACTTCATAACTTCCCAGACCATAAGCATTGGCTTTTACCATAGCCATCATTTTGGTACCCGGTTTCAGCAGTGACTTATGATAGTTGATATTATGAAGAATCGCATTGAGGTTTACTTCCAGAACAGTATCATGTTTTCTGAGCTCAAGAATATCTTTTAATTTTTCAATTTCAAATTTTCTGGCTCCTTTCAGAAGAATAATCTGATTTTCTATTTCACTAAGGTATTTACTTTCAATCAACTCTTTAGTATTTATGAAAGTATAGGTTTTAGATTTAAATAATTCACTAAACTTTGAAATTTCATCACCGATCAGGAATACCGAATCGAAACGCTGCTCGTTCACAAGGTCGGAAACTTCTTCATACAATTCTTTTGAATTTGCATTTACCCCAACAATATCTGTAAGGACTAAAGATTTTCCGGATTTGTTGTATTCGTTCAGAAACTGAAGGGCAGTCTTTAAAGAATCCAGATCAAGATTGAAAGAATCGTTGATGATAATATTCCCTTTAATTCCTTCGATGGATTCAAGCCTCATTTCGACGGCCTTTAAAAGGTTGATTTTTTCGACGATCTTTTTATTTTCGATGTTCAGTTCCTTGAGGACGGTAATAAGCGCCATAGCATTGGTTAACGTCGCTTCGTCTCTCTGATGGGCCGGAAAACTGATTTCTTCACCAAAATATTCAACGATGATGTTTTCATCTTTGGAAATATTATTTTTGATGAAGACTTTGTTCTCTTTTTTGAATCCGTAAGAAATTAATTTTTTCTCCGAATAGATTTTTTTTATTTTTTCGTCAACCAAAGAATGGTCACCATTATATATGATGACTTCCGAATCTTTGAAAAGTTTAATTTTTTCATCAATCAGTTGTTCCTCGGAAGAGAAGTTGGCAGCATGAGCAGTTCCGATGTGGGTAAGCAGCCCAATTTGAGGATGGAAAATATTTTCCAGTTTTTCCATTTCATCCGGCTTTGAAATTCCCACTTCAAAAATTCCAAGCTTGTGTGAGCTGTTGATCTGAAGTAGAGAAAGGGGAAGACCAATCTGAGAATTGAAACTTTTCGGACTTTTTACAGTAGGAAATTCATTCCACAGACATTGATACAGCCATTCTTTTAAAATGGTTTTTCCATTACTTCCTGTGATTCCGATAGATTCTAAATGAGAATTTTCAAAATGATATTTGGCTAATTTTTGAAGAAACTCAACGGAATTCTCAACTATGATCCAGGTTACATTTTGGTATTCGGGATCGTGATGCTCGGAAATAATGACATTGATACCTCTGTCAATTGCAGATTCAATAAATTTTTCACCAGAATTCTTATGCGTATTGATGGCTATAAATGCCGTATTCTTTGTAGAATAGATAATCCTGCTGTCGTAGGCTATATTTCTGATCATTATACTTCCGTCTCCAATAACCTGTGCATTGGTGATCTCTGCAATGTGCTGTACTGTGTAGTTCATTGGTACCCTTTCTGCTTTATTTTTATGCGGAACGGCAAAAAGGTAAAACTGCAAAAAGGATAAAGGTCACTACATAACCCCATTTCCTTTTTTCCTATTTTACAATAAAGCTTTTCCGCTTATCATTTAATATTAAGTAATAAATATATGTATGGTTTTTGGCTGCCAGTTTTTGCTATTCAGCAATTTTACTGTTCAGCCTTTTCACCTTTTATTTTCTTTTCAAAAGTACTTCATCAATAAAAACCCTGCGGCTTACCGCTTCATAGCTCTCAGTTTCACCAAGTTCTACAAGATTGTCTCCCTGAGACGTTCTCATAGAATAATTGGCTAGATTACCTGTTCTCTTGCAAATAGCATGCACTTTTGTAACATATTCGGCTGTCGCCATCAGATTGGGCATTGGCCCGAACGGACGTCCTAAAAAATCCATATCCAACCCTGCGATCACTACTCTGATACCGCTGTTGGCAAGCTGATTGGAAATATCTACAATGCTTTCGTCGAAAAATTGGGCTTCATCAATTCCTACCACATCACAATTGGAAGCCAGCAGCAGAATTTCATTAGGATTATCTACTGCAGTACTGCGAATTTTATTCTGATTATGAGAAACGACATCCTCTTCAGAATACCGGATGTCCAGTTTCGGTTTAAAAATTTCTACATTCTGTCCTGCCATTTCTGCCCTTCGTAATCTGCGGATCAGCTCCTCGGTTTTTCCCGAAAACATAGAGCCACAAATCACTTCCATCCAACCACTTTGTTTGGAATGATTAATTGTATTTTCTAAAAACATTTGTTAAATTAGCCGTATATTTTTAACATCAAAAGTAAGCAATTTTAATAAGAATCTTATTATGCAGAATATCCAAGATTTAAAGGAAAAGATTTTTTTTGAATCCATGAATATCATTGATAATCTGGACAAAATACATAACGTAGACGAATTACTTTCCAGGCAAGATCTTGTAGATGAGCTTGCTAACAGGATTTCTTTTTTGAAACTGCTGGAAAAAAATATGGAATATTTTGTGGCGGATGAACCGGCGCATCATCTGGAAAATCAACATATTTCTTTTGCGTCCGGAGAAGCAGACTATCATGACTCCGGAAATGAGGTTACAGAAGAAGAAGCCATCTTTAATAATGAACTGAACGAAATTGATGAGCATGAACATTTTGCAGAGGAACCGGAGGAAGAAGAGGCTATCTTCAACAACCAGCTGAATGAAATTGTTGAAAATGAATTCCATGAAAATATTGTAAGCTTTGTAGAAGAAAACAATATGGAAAATCCAGTTGAATCTCAGGGAGAAGCATCTCTCAATGAAGAGGAAACTGCATTCAGTAACCACTTGAGTGAAACTGAAGAACCTCGTGATGCTATTTTAAGCTTTGTGGATGAAGAAAAAATTCTTGCCGATGCTACTCCTGATTCAGATGAAGATATTAACGAAGATATGTTCAATGATGAAGTTACGGAAGAAGAAGCCATCTTCAATAATCAGCTGAACGAAATAGACATCAATGATGATTACCTTGCTGAAACCAAAGAAAAAGAAACTGATTTTGCAGCAGTAAATGAGGTAAAAGAAAATACACCCAAAGAAATCATCCCAAGTATTTTTGATACGGAAATGCTGGATGATGAAATACTGATTGAAGAAAATGAAGTAGAGTTTATTTCCCATACCTCGATAGAGCAAGGGGAGATGACTACAGAAACATCTAATGTGGAACACGTTCTGAATGAGATTAAAAATGACCATTCTGAAGAAGATAAAAAAGAAGAAAATATCCTTGCCGAAGTCTATGACAGAAGGAAAATAATGGATATTGACAAACCTGTTCCCGAAGAAACAGACCAACATCCTTCTGATGAAAGTTTTGAAAACTTAGACGAATATCATCAGGAGAGAAAAATAAAATTAGCCAATATCAAAGGATTAAAAGCAGTTCAATCGCTTTTTGATGACGATCCTCTGGAAAGAGAAACGTCGCAGAAAGAAGAACAGCCTGAAACTATGAAAGAAGATACAGGCAGTATCCTTAAATCAAATATTCCTACCCATCTTATGGAGGCTGAAAAGTTGAAGCCGGAATTCAAACTGGATCTGAATGACAGAATTGCCTTCTCCAAAATGTTGTTTGACGGAAGCCAGGCAGACCTGAATGAAACCGTAGCCCAGCTGAACCATTTCAGAACCCTGGAAGAAGCTAAAGAATATCTGAGCGATCTTTATTACGAAAGAAAATGGAATAAGGTGGATGAATATGCCCAGAGACTTTGGATATTGGTGGAAAATAAATTTTTATAATTTTGAGCGGAATCCTATATTTTGTTCCCACACCGGTTGGGAACCTGGAAGATATGACCTTCAGAGCCGTAAACGTCCTGAAAGAAGTAGATTATATTTTGTGTGAAGACACCAGAACTTCCGGAATACTTTTAAAACATTTTGAAATCTCCAAGCCTTTAAGATCATATCATTTGCATAATGAGCACCAGGCAACAGAGAAAGTGATTGCGGACCTTAAAAACGGTCAGAATATCGCTATTATTACCGATGCAGGAACACCGGGGATTTCAGATCCCGGATATTTGCTGGCAAAAGCCGGAGCAGATAATGGTGTCGAAATGATATGCCTTCCGGGAGCAACTGCTTTGATTCCAGCTCTTGTGGTTTCAGGACTTCCGAATAACGAATTTTTATTCGCCGGATTTTTACCACAGAAAAAAGGAAGACAGACAAAGCTGAAGCAGCTTGCTGAGGAGAAAAAAACAATCGTTCTTTACGAAAGTCCTCACAAGATCAATACGACATTGGAACAGATCAAAGAATTCTTTGGAGAAGAAACCAAAGTAAGCCTGAGTCGTGAAATCTCTAAGAAATTTGAAGAAACTAAACGCGGAACAATCAATGAATTAATTGAGTTCTCTAAAACCAAAACTTTAAAAGGAGAAATCGTTCTTATTGTCAACAATTCTATTTGATTTTCATTGAAGAAGCTTATTTTTGTATTGTGTTCTACAGCCTGTGTAGCACAGACTAACCAATATATGAAAGTGATTCTGTCGAAAAAGACAGGGAAGGAGGTCAGTTCTTATTCAGAAGGATATGGAACAGTTTATGATCCGGATTCTAAAAAGCAGGGAATTGTAGATTCATTGGGTACTATTACCTTTGAATCTCCTTATAAAGGGGGTATTTTACATGCTTTTAAAAATAGGTTCATTCTTTATTCGGAGGTTGGCAGCAAAAGAAAATCAGCGATTATTGATGAAAAAGGCAACGAACTGATTCCTTTGGATGATCAGGAATTCGACACCCCATGGTGGAGTAAAGAACGGATCATTGCTTCAAAACAGGGGAATGAAGCTGTTTATGATTATAACGGAAAAGAAATCATTCCTTATTCAGATAAAATCAGGTTTTCCGGAAAGAACAGATTTTTTGTTTTAAAAGATAAAAAATGGTTTCTGTATGATTTTAGCGGGAAACAGATTAGCGACCGGGAATTCAAAGAATATTACAGCTTTGAAGACGGTAGAGCACTGATCACGAATGAAGATCATCAGTCTGAGATCATCGGAAGCAATGGGGAAACTCTACATAAATTTTCGAAGCAGATAGTAGACATTAATGCATATCCTTATCTGATTACCAGAAATAAAGCTACCGGAAAATACGGGCTTATTGATACAGAAGAAAATATAATTGCAGATGAAGTTTTCAAAGAGATCACCCCTGAATATTTTGGGAAGAAAGAATATATTTATCTGATTAAAAACAACAAAACAACGGTTTTTAACAAGAAAGACCGTCAGCTTTATCCCAATAATTTTATCCATTTGAACCCTCTATTCGGGAATCTGTTCAGTACATACAATGAGAAATCAAAAAAATCCGGGATTATTGACCTGCAGGGAAATATGATTAGCCCTCAGGAATATGATTATATCAGGAATTTTAGCATTTCCGGAAGAAACTTTATCTACCTCAAAAAAGGAAATGAAGAAAAGTTTCTGGATAAAGACCTTAAGAACGTTATAGGTGAAGGAGTCAATATTATCGGATTTTATCCTGAAAGTCTTATTGTTCTGAAAGAGAATAGGTATTACAAATTTTCAGCAGCAGATCAGTCTATGACAGAGCTCAGGAATATCAGCCTGATCAAGGATGAAGATGTTGACTATTTCAGCTTTCTCAATGAATACTCAAAACCGCTTGTCTGTAAAAATTCAGAAGGTTTTTATGGTATTCTGAATGGAAAAGGAACAGAAATTGTACCGTTCATTTACGAAGATATAATCACGTTTGGCAATGCTGAAAATGAAATCGTTGTAAAAAAAGACGGGAAATACGGGGTTTCTAATTTCCAGCATGAACCTTTGAAAGAAATTGTTTATGATCAGTTTTTGTGGCAGAAAGAAGTTTTGAAATTGGATAAGAATAAAAAATCCGACTTTATTTATTTCACAAGATTTAAAAATAATGCTGTCAGGCTTTAACTAATATAAAAGAAATTCATCAAAAAAGTTCAGTATTTTAATGATTTGAATGTGTTGAATAACAATTTATAATATCTTTGCAAACCGTTTAATTCCGGAGGGAATTATATATATTGTATGAGTCAGCTCTCACAAGCTGAATGAGTTATAAAAAAATAATTATCAATAGATATGAGAATATTAGAAGGAAAAGTAGCACTAATTACCGGAGCTACAAGAGGAATCGGTAAAGGTATCGCTGAAATCTTTGCTCAGCAAGGGGCAAAAGTAGCATTTACCTATGCTGGCTCTGTAGACAAAGCTAAAGAATTAGAAGCAGCTTTAAGTTCTGTAACCCAAATCAAAGGATATCAGTCTGACGCATCAGATTACGATGCAGCTCAGAAATTGGTGGAAGAAGTAATGGCGGAGTTCGGGCAGATTGATATTTTGATCAATAATGCAGGGATTACAAAAGATAACCTGTTATTGAGAATGTCCAAAGAAGATTGGGATAAAGTAATCAAAGTAAACCTGGATTCGGTTTTCAACCTTACAAAAGCGGTGATCAAACCGATGATGAAGGCCAGATCAGGATCTATTATCAATATGACTTCAGTAGTTGGAGTAAAAGGAAATGCCGGACAGGCAAACTATGCAGCCTCTAAAGCTGGGGTAATAGGATTTACAAAATCTGTTGCATTGGAGCTGGGTTCCAGAAATATCAGATGTAATGCTATCGCTCCGGGATTCATTGAAACGGAAATGACGGCTGTTCTGGATGAAAAAACAGTTCAAGGATGGAGAGAAGAAATTCCGATGAAGAGAGGTGGGCAGCCTGAAGATATTGCCAATGCATGCGTATTCCTTGGCAGCGAGATGTCAGCTTATATTACCGGGCAGACTCTTAATGTAGATGGAGGAATGCTGACGTAGAAAGATGAAAACAGTACAGAATATTGTATTATTCTTATCAGTTATATTATGTATCGGTCTGGTGTATATTAGCATGTTTAATGTATACCAGACCGATGATTATATATGTGCCTACGGTACCCGTGTAGAAGGACTTTGGGGAAACTTTACCCATACCTATCTGTATTGGGGTGGGAGATATTTTGGATACACGGTAAATATGCTCAATCCTGTTGCTTATGATGTGAGCGGGATTGTTCCCAAAGTATATCCGCTTTTTTTAATGCTTTCCTTCATTGGTGTTTCAGTCATTAATTTTAAAGCTTATTTCAGATATTCGTCCGTAGAAGCTTTAAAGAAAAGCCTTATGCTTTTTTTCTTTTATACCATACTTCTGGTAAGTATTCCTGAGCATTATTTCTGGATAACAGGTGCTAATATTTACTACCTGCCAGTAATTTTATCTGGATTGCTTCTTTATTTTTTCAAAAGAAATGAAGATACCGGAAAACAGGTATGGAATTTTCTGTCTCTATTTCTGATTATACTTCTGATGGGATCCAACGAAATGTTGGCTTTGATTCTTGAAGGCCTGTTACTGGTAATGTATTATCAGAAAAGTAATAAGCAGAATTTGCTATTTCTATTGGTAGGAACTGTATTTTTACTTGTAAGCTTTCTGGCTCCCGGTAATTTTAACAGGATGGGAGATGCTGAAGGAGGATTGATGAAATGGCTGAAAAGAATTGCCCTTTTTGGGGCCAATACAGCATATGTTGGCTTTAAAGTTCTTTTGGTAATCCCGTTATTTATTAAAGTTTTTGAAAAAGAGCTTAAAAATATTGCTCAGAAAATAACAATTAAGAAGGCTGTCCTGTTCTGGGGTATTTCATTGATTCCTTTGCTTTTTACAGGGTATTTACTCAATTCTATTGCAAGACAGTTTGAAAATATAATATTTTATTTCTTCATCACTTTTGCGTTGTTGCTTATATTTAAAATCGAGAATATTAAAAGGCTTTGGTGGGTTTCATTATTCATTATTTTCCTTCCTGAACTTAAGATTTTTCCAGAGAAATATTCATATTTTAATATAGATCTTAATGCTTCCAATATAGCTATGGAACTTTGTACCACAGATCTGAAAGAATATAAAAGGGAAATGGATGAAAGAGTCCATACCATTAAAAATTCTCCTAAAGATTCTGTTGTAGTTGAAAAGATAAAAGTAACTCCAAGGATTTTACATTTTGCTGAAATGGCTTCAGAAAATGAAGATGAAAGTTTTATCAATGACCAGCTTCAGAAATATTTTGAAAAGAAATATATCAGAACAAAATAAACAAAAGCCTTTCGAAATCCCGAAAGGCTTTTGTTTTATAGTATTTTTTAGTCTTTGAAAACCTGGTTTTCCTGTTCCTGAACCCTGATAAATGTGGTTCTTTTAGAAAGTTCCTTCAGTTTGGATGCTCCTACATACGTACAGGTAGAGCGCACGCCACCCAAAATATCTTTCACCGTTTCGGCAACAGGGCCTTTATAAGCTACTTTCACCGTTTTTCCTTCAGAAGCACGATATTCTGCAACCCCTCCGGAATGTTTATCCATAGCGGTTTTTGAACTCATTCCGTAGAACAGGCGGTATTTTTTGCCGTTTTCCTCGATCATTTCACCACCACTTTCATCATGACCGGCAAACATTCCGCCCAGCATAACGAAGTCGGCGCCACCTCCAAAGGCTTTTGCAACATCTCCGGGAACTTTACATCCGCCGTCAGCAATAATATGACCACCCAGACCATGAGCTGCATCCGCACATTCAATAATAGCAGATAATTGTGGGTAACCAACTCCTGTTTTTACACGGGTGGTACACACTGATCCAGGCCCGATGCCTACTTTTATAATATCTGCCCCTACCAAAAGAAGCTCTTCCACCATTTCTCCGGTCACTACATTTCCCGCAATAATAATTTTATCAGGAAAATTAGCCCTTGCCTTCTTCACAAATTCAACGAAATGCTCAGAATAACCGTTGGCTACATCTATACAGAGAAACTCAATTTTAGGGTGCTTTTCGAGGATCAGGCGGATTTTTTCCTCATCTGCCTTTCCGGTTCCGGTACTTAAGGCGATATACTGATGAATACTTTCCGGCTGGCTGTCCAGAAACCGGCTCCATTCTTCAGGCGTATAATGTTTGTGTACTGCTGTGATGATCTTATCTTTTGCCAGTTCTACAGCCATTTCAAAAGTACCTACTGTGTCCATATTGGCTGCAATCACTGGAACTCCATTCCATTTTTTGCGAGTGTGTTTAAAGATAAATTCCCTTTCTAAATCTACTTCTGAACGAGACTTCAAAGTGGAACGTTTGGGGCGGAACATTACATCCTTGAACCCCAGTTTTATGTCATATTCTATGCGCATTTTGTAATTATTTGTCAGAATAAAGGTAGTAAATAATCTCAAATAGATTATTTTTGAAGCGATGGATTTTCCTGTAACTTTTCATATTTTCGGTAAAACGATCCTTGCGCATCCTCTTTTTGAGGCTGTTGGAATGTTTCTAGGTATGCGCTATTATTTTTATCTCAAAAGGAAATCCAGTGAAAAACTGTCTTTTAATACTTCTGCAGCTGTTTTGATAGGAGCTACAGCAGGCGCTTTACTGGGATCCAAGCTGATCGGAAACCTGGAGAATCCTTATACGATATTTGAAAATTTCAGTTTTCAGAAATTCTGGTCCAGCAATACCATTGTAGGGGGGCTGGCTTTTGGTCTTTTGGGAGTAGAGCTGGCAAAGAAGATTGTCCATCATAAAGAGAGCACTGGAGACCTTATTGTTTTTCCTTTAATGCTGGCCATTATCATCGGAAGAGTGGGTTGTTTTCTAACCGGGATTTACGAAGAAACCTATGGTATTCCTACAGACTCTGTTTTTGGAATGCATTTAGGAGATCAATATCTGAGACATCCTGTTGCGTTGTATGAAATTGGCTTTCTGATACTACTTTGGATAAGCTTAAAATATATTCAGTATCATAAAAAATACCATCCGGGCTTTCTTTTTCAGCTCTTCATGCTGAGCTATTTTACATTCAGATTCCTTTTGGATTTCATTAAACCAAGGGTAGAAATTGCCGGGAACCTCGGAACGATTCAGCTTGTATGTATTTGGGTAATTATTTACTACATTTATACAATTAAAAATACCCAGTCACCCTATTTAAAATATTCAAGATGAAAACTTTAACCATTTTAGAAGCTGGAAATCTGCTAGGTTTAGTCATTCTGATCATCGGAATGCTGATTTTAGGGGCAGTATTTATTTCCATTATTGTCACTTTTGTTGTAAAACTGATCTATGAAAGGAAAGGCGATAAGAAATTCACTAGAAAACAGTTTATACAGACCTTTGTGATTTGCCTTTTGATCTGTGGTCTTATCAGTGGCTATATTTGTGGATAAGGATTTTAAAATTAGATTATGCCGGTAAGAAACTATACCTATTACGATTATACCATCAGCCTTTGTCCGGAATGCCTGAAAAGGGTAGGAGCAAAGATTATCATAGAAGATGAAGCCGTTTTTATGACCAAAAGATGTCCGGATCATGGCTTTTTCAAAACGAAAATTGCTTCTGATGTTCATTATTATAAAAATATCAGAAACTATAACAAAGCTTCTGAAATGCCTCTTCATTTCGGAACAGATGTGGAATACGGATGCCCGTATGACTGTGGACTTTGTGTAGATCACGAGCAGCACAGTTGCCTCTCTATTGTAGAAGTTACGGACCGTTGCAATCTTACGTGTCCCACCTGCTATGCGATGTCTTCTCCACATTATGGAAGCCACAGAAGCCTGGAAGAGATTGAAGCCATGTTTGATACCATCGTTAAAAATGAAGGTGAGCCGGATGTTGTTCAGATCAGTGGAGGAGAACCTACCATTCATCCAGAGTTTTTCAAAATTATGGATATTGCTAAGTCCAAACCGATTAAGCACCTCATGCTGAACACCAATGGGATAAGGATTGCCAATGATCCGGGGTTTGCTGAAAAACTGGCAACCTATGCTCCGGAATTTGAAGTTTATCTTCAGTTTGATTCCTTTAAGCCGGAGGTACTTGAAGATTTCAGAGGTAAAGATCTTACCTCAGTAAGAATGAAAGCGCTGGAAAAACTGAATGAACTCAATCTTTCCACCACTTTGGTTATCGTTCTTCAAAAAGATAAAAATATAGACGAGATCGGAAAGATCATTGAATTTGCCCTGAAGCAGAAATGTGTAAGAGGAATTACCTTTCAACCGGTAGAGATTGCAGGCCGGAACAGAGAAGATTCTGCTTACGAGAAAATTACATTAACGGAGGTGAGACAGGAGATTCTCAATCAGTTTCCTCTTCTGAATTCTGATGACATCATTCCGGTGCCTTGTAATCCGGATGCTTTGGCAATGGGGTATATTTTAAAGCTTGAAGGAGAGATCATTCCATTGACCCGATATATCAATCCTGCAGATCTTCTGAACAATGAATCCAAAAATACAATTGTTTATGAACAGGATAAAGGATTGCATATGCAATTACTCGATATTTTCAGCACCGGGATTTCTGTAGATAAAGTAAAACCTAAAGTAAACCAGCTGCTTTGCTGCTTACCGGAAGTATCGGCTCCTGAACTGGATTATGATAACCTGTTCAGAATTATCATCATGAACTTTATGGATGCTCATGATTTTGATGTACGGGCAGTGAAAAAGTCATGTGTACACATTGTAAATAAAGATCTGAAACTAATCCCATTTGAAACGATGAATCTTTTCTACAGAGACGATAAAAAGAATTATCTCGAGGAGCTGAGAAAAGAAGATAAGGTGTTATTTTAAAAAATAATAAACAATAAAAAAGCGTGAAGTTTTATTTCACGCTTTTTCTATCTTTAAATAACAATTATTGAGCCTCCTTTGCGGTGTCAAAAACCATTACTTCTTCCAGAGTTTTCATATACTCATAAGCCGTAAGATCAAACTTTACAGGAACAATAGAGATATATCCGTTCGCCAAAGCTGTTTCATCAGCATCTTCAGAATCATCCATATTGTTGAAATAGCCTGTCAGCCAGTAATATTTTTTTCCATGCGGATTAACTCTTTCGTCGAAGCTTTCCTCCCATTTTGCATGAGCCTGTTTGCAGACTTTTACGCCTTTTATTTCTGAGGCAGGAAGTTTCGGGATATTGACGTTCAGAACAATTCCTTTCGGCATTGGGTTTTCAAGCGTTCTTCTTACAATATTCTGAATATAGTCTTTCGCCTGGGTAAAATCTGCTTCCCAGCTGAAATCCAATAAAGAGAATCCAATAGCAGGAATTCCTTCCACACCCGCTTCTACAGCAGCAGACATCGTTCCGGAATAAATGACATTGATAGACGAATTGGCTCCATGATTGATTCCTGAAACGACAATATCAGGTCTTCTTGTCAGAATTTTGTCAAGTGCCATTTTTACGCAGTCTACAGGCGTTCCACTACAGGAATAATCTTTCTGTGGACCATCAAGGGTAACTTCTTCGTAGCTCAACGTAGAATTGATCGTGATAGCGTGGCCTTTACCACTTTGAGGAGAGTTGGGTGCTACCACCACTACTTCTCCGATTTCGTTCATAAAACTGATAAGATTTCTGATACCAGGAGCTGTAATTCCATCATCATTAGTAACCAGAATAAGCGGTCTTTCCATATATTATCTTAATTTTTTATACAAATGCAGTACAGTCTGTTCATTTTGAGAATTGAACAAAAAGAATTTTCAACACATCAAATGTAGTTAAAAATAAGACGCAATAAAACAGCAGGTTTGCCATTTACTGATTTAATTTCGGCAATGAATATCCTGTATTTTAATAAGAAAGGAAAACTTTATACCAGAAAAAGGGAAATTCCTGAGGGGATATATTTTTTAAAATTTTAGCTCAGCTGATCATCTATCCCATGCCAGGTAACATTGAAATATGATGGCAGAAATAATTCATTATCTTCTTTGTCAGTCTAATGGTTTCCTTCCGGTAATGATGTTATAAAGAACGACAATAATAGCGATAACAAGCAATACATGTATCAGATAACCTGTGCTGATCCCGGGTACAATTCCCAGCATTCCTAAAAGCCATACAACGATACAAATGACTGCGACTAACCATAATAAGCTTCTCATAATATTACATTTTAAATTTATACACTTAAATATTAGCATATTTTATGCCTTTATAGCTTAAAAATAGTTTTTGTGGTATCTATTTATTTGCATTTAATGAAATGTTTTTTGTTTCGTTGCCAGGGATTTATACTTTTGTCCGATGGGAATAAACTACTTCGGAATCACTATACTACTGGCTATTGCTGCCATGGCTGTTTATTTTTGGAATAAAAGAAGAATCGTTGCCAATTTCCTTTTGGGCGGGCTTATCCTGATCGGACTAAGTCATCTTGATTTTCTGGACTTTGCAGGAAAACTTGGCCCCATATCAGTAGCTATCATGGTTGTTGGATACCTGGGGCTTAATCTGACGTACCTTTTTTATCTCATCAACAAAAAAGAAGGATGGCACATTGTATACGCGTGTTGTTTTTCCATTTTCTTTCTGTCTTTTTGCCTTGCCTATATGGACTATGGAAAGTATTATGAGCATAAAAGCGGTATATTGTTAAGGGTATTTGCTTCATTTTTCCCTCTTTACCTTCTTGAAATGAGAAATAATGGAAAAATTTGAATTAGTATTTCATAGAATAAAAAAATATAAAACTATACGATATTTGTAAATAAGGTCTTAAATTTGATCATTTGTAACAGTTCGCAAATTATTGCTACTTATTACAATACTTATTTTTTAAAAAATTAATAAATAAAGACAGTTTATGTGGAAAAATTTCAAACTGAATAAATTTTTACTCCTGATTCCATTAACCAGTCTAATGTTTTGCTTCAACTCGCCAAAGAACGATGATGAAAAGATGCAGACGATTATGGTGAGCGTAAAAAATACACTTTCTTATCTGCATTATAGCCCAAAATCTATCAATGATGCCTATTCGAAGGATGTTTATAAGCATTATTTCGAGTTGGTAGATCCTGCAAAAAGATATTTCCTGCAATCTGATATGGATGAATTCAGCAAGCATGAAACAAAGCTTGACGATTATATCAGCCAGGGAGACCTTACGTTCTATAAGCTTACGATTGACAGACTCTACCAAAGAGTAGACGAGATCGATAAGATTACACAGGATATTTTCAGCAAGCCTATTAACCTTAATGAGGATGAAACCCTTACCCTTGAGCCAAAGCTTAAGAAAACACCTGTGAACAAACAGGAGCAGTATAATGAGTGGAAGAAATTCATCAAATACAATATCCTTCAGGAAGTTGAATCGATGAACAGTAAGGAAGAAGCTCAGAAAGAGAAGAAAGACTCTGTACAGAAATACAAGCTAAAAGATACGATCAAGTTCAAAGTTCTTACTCAGGACGAGAAGATCAAAAAAGCTACAGATGAGGTAAAAGATCTTGTAAAAGATACCTTCACCCGATTCAAAAAAAGAAAGAAAATGGATTGGTTTACGGTGTATATGAATGCGTATACAGAAGTATTCGATCCGCATACCAACTATTATTCTCCAAAAGATAAAGAAGACTTTGATACTCAGTTTACCGGAAAAGTAATCGGTATCGGAGCACTGATTCAGGAGAAAAAAGGAAACCTTTATCTGGGGGCCCTTACCATTGGAGCTCCGGCATGGAAGTCTAAGCAGCTTTCAGAAGGGGATAAGATCTTAAAAGTAAAATCAAAGCCGAAAGATGACGCAGTGAATGTTGTGGGAATGCTTTCTGATGAAGCAGTAAGACTGATCAGAGGGGAGAAAGGAACACCGGTTACGCTGACTGTTCAGAAAAAAGACGGTACGATCAAAGATGTAACGATGATTCGTGAGGAGGTTGCCATAGAAGATACTTTTGCCAGAAGTATTGTAGTGAATACTCCAAACGGTAAGAAATACGGATTTATCAACCTTCCAAGCTTTAATGCCGATTTTGAAAATGCCAAAGGAAGAAATGCTTCCGATGATATTAAAAATGAAATCATTAAGCTTAAAGCTCAGAACATTGAAGGAATCATTCTTGACCTTAGAAATAACGGTGGAGGTTCTTTGACGGAAGTAGGTGATATTATGGGACTTTTCATGGATGCCGGACCTTATGTACAGGTGAAAGACGGAAACGGGAAAATACAGACCCTAAAGAACAAATATGAGACGCCTATCTGGACAGGTCCGCTTGTGATCATGCAAAATGAACTTTCCGCTTCGGCTTCTGAGATCCTTGCGGGAGTGATGCAGGATTATGGAAGAGCAATGATCATCGGATCTCCGCAGTCATTCGGAAAAGGAACCGTTCAGACCTTTGTAGACCTGAACAGATTCCTGAATACAGAAGATGATTTCGGATCTTTGAAACTGACGATCCAGAAGTTCTACAGAGTGACGGGAGAATCTACCCAGAGAAAAGGAATTGTTTCAGATATTCAGATGAAAGACTTCTTTACCTATGCTGAAGTAGGAGAAAGATATGATGATTTTGCATTGGCTTGGGATAAAATTCCACCTACAAAATTCCAGAAACTGAACTATTTCAATATCCAGGCCCTTGAAAAAGCAAGTGCAGCCAGAATGGCTAAAAACAGCAATTATCAATTGTTGCTTGAATCTGCTCAATGGAGAGAAAAACTGGATAAAGAGGAGAATATTACGCTTAATATCGATAAGTTCAATGAACTGATGAAGCACAGAAAATCTCAGATCGAAAAATTCAAGAGTCTGACGAAATTTGAAAACGGATTACAGTTTACCATGTATCCTAGTGAGGTTGAAAGAGAGAAAAAAGATGAAGCTTTCAAGAAGAAATCTGAAATGTGGATCAAGAATCTGAAAAAAGACCTTTATCTGCAGGAAGCAATGAATATTGTAGCAGAAATGGGAACAAAATCATAAACATAAAAAAACCGATAATGAAAATTATCGGTTTTTTTATTGAGTAAAATAAGTTGATTACTTGATTTCTACACATCCCACTCTTCCGCCTGCATTTCCTGTAGGCTGAGTATGGAAGTCATCTGCCGCCGCATGTACGATCAGGCCTTTTCCGATGATGTTTTTAGATTCATCAGTACAGCCAAGACACCATTTATCAGTCTTGAAAGTCAATGTTGCTGTTCCGCTCTGATCAGCCACCAGATTTCCTATATCTCCCATATGGAAATGTTCCGCACCCCATTTACCATGATCGTTCTTGGATGGATTCCAGTGTCCGCCTGTAGAAGTTCCGTCTGCAGCAGAGCAGTCTCCTTTTTCATGAATGTGTACAGCATGGATTCCAGGAGTAAGGTTGGTAATATCCAGTTTCATGATAACTTCATTTCCTTGTTGGGTAAACTTTGCCGTTCCGCCTGTTTGTGTTCCGCTTTTGGCATTTACGCTGTACGTTTTTGTAGTTCCGCATGAAACAGCAAAAACTGCACATCCTGCCAGTAATGCTAATGTTTGTACTTTCATTTTTAAAATGATTTATAGTGATTATACGATAAAATTATAAAAGTTTTTCCAATACTCTTTATGATTCCAGTCTTTTTTTCAGATGGAGTGGGAATGCTTCGGCAAAATCAGCTGAGGTTTGCCCCTGGTATTTAGCATGATGAAAACTTTGAGAAAAGAATGAAAATGCTTATTTTTAACATGATGTGCATTAGTTTTCATTATAATTACAACAGAGAGGCAGGAAAATGATCATTTTATATACATTCATACAGGAAGAAAAACATCAGGATCTTTTGAATCAATATTTAAATGTATTTTCTGAAGAGCTGAAAACAGACCTCCTGAAGTACAGAAGATGGCAGGATGCCCAGCTTTCGTTGCTGGGTAAGGTTTTGCTGCTGCACGGGCTAAGGACCTATTACGATATTTTTGAAACAGAAATCAGGTTTTCTTCAAATCATAAACCTTATTTAAAAGATGATCCTGTTCATTTCAATATCTCTCATTCCAAAGAGATGGTAGTCTGTGCAATGGGTGAATTTCCAATAGGAATAGATGTAGAATTTTACGACACAGCTGTGAACTATAAGGACTTCGAATTTCAAATGACACCGGGGGAGATAAAGAAAATTCATGAAGCTGAAGATAAAATCAAACATTTTTTTACCTATTGGACAGAAAAAGAAGCCGTTATGAAAGCTCATGGCGACGGAATGATGCTTCCGCTGGACTCTTTTGAAGTCCTGAACAATGAAAGCGTTATTGACAAACAAAAATTCTTCACAAAAGACATTTTAATTGATCAGAATTATTGCAGCTGTATCGCTTCAAACGATATTAATATCAATCATATAGTCCCTTTTATTGAGTATGTTGAATTTTAATTATTCTATCTAAATAGCAATAAAGGACAACTGAAATATCCTTTAGATCAATATCTTTGTCGCGCTATCTTATTTTATTTTGGAAGAATATAAAAAACGCATCGTAAAAACGATTCAATACATTGATACCCACCTTGACGCTGATCTCTCCCTGGAAAAAATTGCGGAGATCAGTGCCTATTCGCCGTTTCATTTTCACAGAATATTCAGGCTGATCACAGGAGAAACCCTTCAGAACTATATTATCAGGAAGAAAATAGAGAAAAGTGCTTTTTTCCTGGCGATGCGAAAAGAAGTGGAGATTAAGGAAATCTATTTTGAACTTGGGTTTTCCAACCATTCAGTTTTCAGCAAGACCTTTAAAAAATATTATGGAGTACCTCCTTCCGAATTCCGAAAATCTGCTCCTGAGAAATTTCACAAGATTTTACAAATACAAAGCAAGAACGGACAAATTGATACAGTTTTCAGCCAATACATTTGCAGTATCGATAACCTGTTAAACTGGACGAAAATGAATTTAAAAATCGAAGTAAAAGAAATGCCGGAAATGAATCTGGCTGCTGTAATGAGCTTGGGAATTGCTCAGGTGGAACCCTCTTACAATATACTCATTGATTGGGCAAAAAAGAAGCAGTTATTCCCACGGGAGCATGTAAAAATGATTTCTGTATACCACGACAGCTTCAAGGTGACTCCTCCGGATAAAGTACGGATTCACGCCTGTATGCTATTGGATGAAAAGCTGGAACACTCAACAGGAGAAGTTTTTTCAGAGACTATAGAAGCCGGGAAATTTATCGTAGGAAGAGGAGAAGTAACGCTTAATGATTTTGAGCAATGTTGGGTGTCTCTGTTCCTATGGATGAATGAGCATGGCTATTCTACGAGAAGAACATTTCCGTTTGAGATCTATCATTCCAATTTTAAAGAACATCCGGAAGGGAAAATGATCGTGGATTTCTGCATCCCGATTCAGTAAATACAGGCAAAAGATCTGAGGTCGGGAGCGGAAAGAAGGAAGTAACGAAGTTTAAGTAGTCTCCTTTCTTTCGGCTTCCGGCTTTTTTTACCATTCAGTAACAAAAGAATACCCTTCGGTAATAATTTTTTTACAAAAGGACCTTTGTTATAGTACTTTTGATCCAGAAAATAATAGCCATGAAAACGAAAGGACAAAAAATATTACTTCTGATTACTCTTCTCACTTTTATGATGGGATATTCCCAGGTAAAAGTCTCAGGAAGGGTAACCTTTAAAAATAAAGGGATAAGTGAAGTAAATGTCACCCTGAAAGATACTTATGATGGGACTACTACTGATGCACAGGGGAATTTTTCCTTTGAAACCTCAGAAAAAGGCGAGCATAAAATCGTTTTTACCCATCCCAAATATGAAGAAACTGAAAAAAGTGTCAATATTGAAAATCAGGATATTACCATCAGCACAGATCTTAAAGAGCAGATTAATGAAATTGATGCGGTTGTAGTTTCCGCAGGTTCCATTGAAGCCAGTGACAAAAAGCGGGCAACAGCATTACTTTCTCCTATTGATATTTATACTACAGCAGGTGCTGACGGGCAGATCACATCGGCTTTGACCTATCTTCCGGGAGTACAGAAAGTAGGAGGCACTGAAGGTTTGTTTATCCGCGGAGGTACCGGAACAGAATCCAAGATCTTTATGGATGGCAGTCTTATCAACAACTATTTCTCCAATTCTGTTCCGGGAATTGCTGGAAGAGATCAGTTCAATACTTCACTTTTTAAAGGAAATATATTCTCAAGTGGCGGATATTCGGCATTATATGGGCAGGCACTTTCAGGGGTACTGATGCTGGAAAGTGTGGATCTTCCGGATCAGACATCGTACAATATTGGTGTTTCCCCTATTTTTCTGAATGCAGGATTTCAGAAGCTGGGAGAGCAGAAAAACTATTCTTACGGAGCTTCCGCAGGGTATTCACTTCTAAGTTTGATGCAGAATATCTTTCATTTTAATACAGACTTTATTGATGCTCCACAGGGGCTGAACAGTGATTTTAATTTTAGATTTAAAACAAAATCAGGCGGATTTTTCAAATATTATGGAATGTACAACACCAATAAAATGGGAGTGAAAACGGAAAGTCTGGAACCAGGATATGACTTTGGGCTGGTAAGACTGAAGGGAAGCAGCAGCTATCATAACCTGTCTTTCAAACAAAAATTCGGAAAATACCTTTTGAATGTAGGAGGTTCCTATTCATACAACAGATCAGATCTTAATTTCTCTACTGAAACTGATGATGTAGAAAGCAATCGATCAAGATTACTGACGGATGGAAACTATATCAACTTCAAAGCGGTTCTTGAAAGAAAAATTAACAGAATCAGTGCTGTAAGAGGTGGTTTTGAACTGAATAATACCGACGAAAAACTGAATTTCGGGGAGGTTCAAAAGCATTACAAAGACCTGATTTCGGCAGCTTTTGTAGAAACAGATCTGGGATTCAGTAATGCATTGTCTGCAAAAATCGGATTGAGAGCGGAACATTCTTCTTATCTGGGACAAAATAATATTGCGCCTCGTTTTGCAATAGCCTATCGCCTGGCAGAGAACTGGACTACTTCTTTAGCATATGGTCTTTTTTATCAGAATCCGGAAAGCAAGTACATCAATGGACCCGCCAATCTGGATTTTCAGAAATCACAGCATTATGTTCTTCAGATTCAGAGAAGTTCGGAAGGAAGAAGCTTACGTCTTGAAGCTTTTTATAAGAAATATGACCAGCTTGTAAAAACTTATAATATTCTGCCCGGAAAGCAGCAAAGCCAACAGGTACAGACCGCTTTAAACAATGATGGCTATGGATTTGCAAAAGGGCTGGAGTTATTCTGGAAAGACAAAAAGACATTTAAGGATATAGATTACTGGCTGACTTATTCTTATCTGGATTCAAAAAGAGACTTCCTTAATTATCCGGTAAGTTTAAAACCGGAATTTGCTGCAGAACACACGTTTTCTGCCGTAGTCAAAAAGTTTATACCGGAGTGGAAGTTTGGAGCCAATCTTTCCTACACTTATGCAAAAGGGCGCCCATATTATGATATAGCGACTGAGTTTAATGATGGAAAAGCCGTTAACTATACCAGACACGAAGGGAGGCTTAAAGATTATAATGCGCTTAACCTGAGCTTCAATTATCTACCCAATATTGGAAAGAAAGGGGCAAAAGCATTTCCCATATTTGTATTGAGCATTACCAATATTCTTGGATCAAAAAATGTATATGGATATAATTTTTCTGTGGATGGATCCAGAAGCTCAGCAATTGTTCCACCCGTTAATACTTTTGTTTTTGTAGGAGCATTTATAAGCTTTGGAGTAGATAAAACAGAAGATGCCATCAATAATAATTTATAAAAACATAACTTCGGATCATTAATAAACTAACTTTTAAAATTCAATATCATGAAAAAATATCTTTTAAGTTTTGCTTTAGCTTTTATGAGCTTAACGGCTTTTGCTCAGTCAGATTATGAAAAAATAATGTCTGAAAAAATTGCGAAAATAGAAACCTGCAAAACTCCTGAGGAGTTCCAGGCGCTGGCCAATGATTTCCAAAGGATAGGAAGTAAAGAGAGTTCGCAATGGCTTCCTCAGTATTATGCTGCATTTTCTCAGATTCAGAAAGGAAGAGTTATGATGAGAAACGGAAATATGCAGGATCTGGATGGGATAGCTGCACAGGCAGAAAAATATCTGGGTACGGCACAAAGTCTTGCCGGAGCGGATAATGCAGAGATTCGCCTGTTGAAAAAAATGACCTATTCTTTAAGAATGATGGTCAATCCGCAACAACGTTTTATGACAGACGGAGTAAGGGCTACCGAAGAACTCAGCAGTGCAGAAAAACTGGATCCGGGAAATCCAAGAATTGCACTGATCAAAGCAGAAGATACGTATTTTACTCCTGAACAGTATGGGGGAAGTAAGACCAAAGGAATGGAAATGTTCAAAGCTGCAGTGGCAAAATTTAATGCATATAAGCCTAAAACAGCATTGGATCCGAATTGGGGGCGGGGAGAAGCAGAATATTTTATGAGTCTGCCTGCTGAAACTAAAAAATAAAGATAGAAAGGAGCCGGAAGTCAGATTCTTTGGAGAGCATATTTCTGATCAGTAAGATTTCCGGTTTCTTTATTTTCATCGGGAAACAGATCATCCTGTCCAGAGACAAATAACCTGTTTTTCAGTAAGAAATAATTTTTGATCCTTTAATAAAAGCTAATTTTGAAATAAGTAAATCAATCATGAAACGTAAGGATATTATAACAATGTTTTGGATTTCGCTCACCGTCTCCATGTTTTTCTTTTTTGCCTTTACATCAGAGAGAACCCTTGAGAACTTTGGGCTTACGATACTTATTTCTCTGCTTTATACGGTGGTGCTGGGAGGTGGAAATGGACTGCTCAACAGTTTTCTCAACAAAAGATTCCCCTGGTCTGAAAATACATCCAAAAGAGCCGCAATCAGCATTGTTTCTATCATTATTGCCAATATCATACTGGTCTATTTCTGTAATTACATCAATTTTGTATTGATTCAGAAAGGGGCTACTACCGAGGAGTATTTCTCAGGAAAGTTTAATCTTTCCAATTGGTTTACAATTAATATAGCGCTGCTTATATCTGCTTTTCTCCATGCCAAAAGCTTTATGGAGGAACTGAAAAAAACGTCCAAAAAAGAGGTTGTAGAGCAGAAACTTATTGCCAAATCTGCCAATGCCCAATTCGAAAGTCTGAAGAACCAGCTGGACCCGCACTTCCTGTTTAATTCTCTGAATGTTTTAAGTTCTTTAATTGATGAAAATCCTAATCAGGCCCAAAAGTTTACCGCTTCAATGTCAAAGATTTATCGGTATGTACTTGAACAAAAGGATAAGGAACTGGTGACGGTAGAGGATGAAATAGAATTTGCCAAAACCTATTGTGATCTTTTAAAAACCAGATTCGAAGACAGTGTCGATTTTGTTTTTGATGTCAAAAAAGAAGACTATCGGAAATATGTAGTACCTCTGTCATTACAGCTGCTTTTGGAAAACTGTATTAAGCACAATTTTGCAACGTCATCAAAACCTCTGGTCATTAGAATTTTTTCAGAAGGAGAGATTCTTTGTATTGAGAATAATCTGCAGGTAAGAGAGCAGATCAAAGAAAGTTCCGGAATTGGGCTGTCTAATATTGTACAGCGCTATTCTTTACTCACTAAAAGAAATGTTTTCATTGAAAAATCTGAAGATTATTTTAAAGTAAAACTTCCGATGCTGGCCAATAAGCCTAATATTGTCAGTGCAGAACAAAGTCAGGATTCCAAGAACTATAAAAAGGCACAGAAAAGGGTAAAGGAAATCAAGGATTTCTATATGAACCTGATCTCTTATTGCATTGTGATCCCTTTTTTGATCTTCATTAATCTTTTTACTAAAAGTTCATTTCACTGGTTTTGGTTTCCGGTGCTGGGTTGGGGAATAGGAGTGGCTTCTCATGCTTTTCAGGTTTTCGGAGTGGGAGAGTCCTGGCAGGAAAAGAAGATCCGTGAAATTATGAATAAAGAAAAAAATAAAAACAATGGAAACTTTTGACGAAGATGATATTCAATATCAGAAAGCAAAAAGACAAGTTGAGAGGTTAAGGGGCTTCTATGCTCACCTCTTTGTCTATATTGCGGTGAATGTAATGATTGTTTATTACAATTATACCCATCTGAAACCCGGAGAAAGCTATTTTCAATTCAAAAACTTCTTTACAGCTATCGTTTGGGGAATCGCTCTTGTGGCTCATGCAGCGGTAGTTTTTCTATCTAAGATCCCTTTTTTTCAGGATTGGGAAGAGAAAAAGATCCGTGAACTGATGGAAAAAGAAAAGAGAAGACTGTAGAGTAACGGATTGGTAAAACTTTAATACTACCTTCCTGATTGCTAGATACTCAATATTTCTTGCTCCTGTACTTTTGTCTAACTACTTTATCTTAATCAAAATGAACACATTAAAAACCCTCTTCATGATCTCTATGGTTGCCTGGTTTCTCAGTGAATTTTTGTACAAAAACATATTGAAGTCCAGCAAGAATGATCAAAAGGATAAAGATAAATCCACACTTAACATTTTGTGGCTGGCTATTCCTTTTTCTATTGCCTCTGCAATTACGGTTGATTCTATGACCACATTACCCATCGTTCATGGAATTTGGATCCGCTATGTGGGATTGGCATTCATTATTATCGGTATTATCGTAAGATTTATCATCATCAGGTCGCTGGGAAAATATTTTACAGTGGATGTTACCATTAGAGAGGATCATAAAATAAAGAAAGAAGGTTTTTATAAATACCTGAGACATCCTTCTTATGCCTTTTCGCTGCTTACCTCTTTGGGACTCGGATTGTACCTCAATAACTGGCTCTCATTGCTGCTTGCTTTTGTCCCTCCGTTTTTAGCCTTTATCTACCGAATCCAGATCGAAGAACAGGCTCTTGTAGAAAAGTTTGGCGAAGAATACATTGAATACAGAAAAACCACAAAGAAACTGATCCCGTTTATCTACTAACTTCTCTAAAGGGTTTTATCTGGCATAAAACATCATACCTATTTATATTGGCCACTAAAGCACGAATAAAAAGGATTCGTGTATTAGTGGCAAAATTATGCGGTTTATTTTCCACCAATTCAGAGATTCAGTAGATGTTTAGGAGAAGCCTGCTTGATCTACGAGAATCTTTAATTGCCACGAATAAAATTCTTTGATATTAAGATTAGTAAACATAATCAGTGATATTTGAAGAGTAGCAAGGAAAAAATTCGTGCATTAGTGGCAAAATCTATCAGCACAACTCTTGCTGAAAATTTTTGATCTTCTCACGTCTTCCAATAAGCAGCAATCCAGGTAATCCGTATAGTATAATGCTGTATTCTCCAAATTTTACCATTCGGAAAGCATATTCTACCGTTCGGTAACATAAAATTGATTTAAGGCCTTTTCCCATCCTATCTTTGACTCAGGAAAAACAAACAACTAACCTTAAAACAAAACGTTATGGAAATTTTATCAAACAAAGAGACCGCTTCTTATCAAAGAGCAGCAAAAAGAGTAAAAGAATTGAAAGAATTCTATGGAAACCTTACTTCATACTGTATCGTGATCTGCTTTTTAGCATTTCTGAATATTATGACTTCTCCGGGATATTTATGGTTCTTATGGCCAATGCTTGGCTGGGGAATTGGAGTCGCTTTTCACGCCGTAAATGTATTTGGGATTGGAAAAAGCTGGGAAGAGAATAAGATCAGAGAACTGATGAATGAAGAAAAAGGAAAAACTAAAACATTATAATCATTTAAAAAACTTTAAAAAACAATAGATCATGAATACTTACAAAACTTACAGCAGAGTTCAGCAATTGAAAAAATTCTATAAAAACCTTATGTGGTTTGGGATCATTGCAGTAATCCTAATTGGAAAAGACTGGCTACAGGATGATTTACAGTATGCCATATTCGGAGGACATCTGTTACTGGCTATCTGGGCTATCGTGTTAATTTTTAAAGGAATCTCCTTATTTATCTTTAACAACGAGTGGGAAAGAAAGATGCTGGAAAAGGAAACGGCTAAAAACTAAACATTATAATCACAAAATAACTTTTAAAAACGATACATCATGGATTACAACACAGCATATACCAGAGTTCAGCAGCTGAAAAAATTCTATAAGAATCTTATGTGGTTTGCCCTCATCAGCGCAGTGATCATTGGAAATGATTGGCTGAATGACGGGATTCATTACAAAATATTTGGCGGACACCTGTTTCTTACCATTTGGGCTATTATTCTTGTGGTAAAAGCATTTTTCCTTTTTATTCTTGATGATGAATGGGAAAGAAAGATCATAGAAAAAGAAACCGGGGAAAATAAAAAACCGATTGATTTTTAAAATCCGCCTGTTTTTATCTAATTTTATTTCCCAAACTTTATCACTAAAACTATAGACTCAATGATCAAAACTGTCATTATCGAAGACGAAAAACCAGCTTCAAGGAAATTAGAGAGAATGTTAAGTAATTTTCCTGATATTGAAGTGGTTGCTAAAATAGAATCAGTAGAAGAGGGGGTAGCCTGGTTTTCTGAAAATGAACATCCACAGCTGATCTTTTCTGATATTGTTCTGGGAGACGGGCTGTCGTTCGATATTTTTGAAAAAGTCCCTACCAGAGGCTTTATCATCTATACGACTGCATTTGATCAATATACCCTAAAAGCCTTTAAACTAAATAGTATAGATTACCTATTGAAACCAATTCTTGAAGAGGATCTGGCAGGCGCTGTGGAGAAATTTAAATCCTTTATTCCCTCCAATAATGATATTGGAACCCAGGATATAAAGCAGCTGATCAGAAAAGAAAAATCGATCCTTTCAAGAGTGCTGGTAAAAATCGGATATAATTTAAAAATTGTTCAGACCCAGGAAATAAGCTGTTTTTTCAGTGAGAATAAGATCGTTTATCTCCAGACCGAAGACCGTACTTATCCGTCAGATTTTACTTTAGACGAACTGGAAGATAGTTTGGAGGAGAAAAAGTTTTTCCGGGTCAACAGACAGTTTATCATCAATTCCGATTATATCAAAAACATCCATACTTCCCCTTATTACAAAGTTGATCTTGAGTTTCAGCCTCAGGAAGAAATCACGGTAAGCAGAGATCGTGTCAAAGATTTTAAGGATTGGCTTGTAAGCTAAACCTCTCAATAAAAAACTGATCGCTTCCGGCTCACATTCCGTATTATTTTATCCGGAACAGGAATTCTATATCCATTCACTCAAAAAAATACCATTATGGAGCTTATTTTATTCCTTTTTAAACTCTACCTCTCTATTTTCTATTAACGGGAATTATTGGGTATAAAAATCACTGACAGACTTGGTAAACTGGTGGAAGGCTTCAGTTACTTCTGTTTTGTGTTTATGAGTGAGCGGAAAAGGGACCATATGAGAATAATCAAAGGGAAAATCTTTTATTTCAACTTCTACATGGATGTTCCTGTAGCCTCCCTGTAAAGTATTCAGAGCTTCCATCGGTGGAGCAACAGTATCTTTTTCGAGAACATAAGCTTTTACCTGAGACCGGATCGCCTGAATTCTTTCTTCCCTTTCCTTTTGAAAATAATTGTACCGGAGCATCTTCTTGAACCAGCTTTCCTGGGGATGCAGATCATCATCCTGATAGTGTTTCAGGCGGGTATCGAACTTAAAATCAGAGCTCAGCAACTCTGTAAAGACAGATTGCATTTTGATCGTAGCCTGAGCATCCATAATGTATTTGGAAATGGGAAACATCCGGTCAATGGTCATTCCGCCACAGAAACAGAAAACCTTAGATTGGGTGAAGAAGCCATAAGGATCAGCCATTTTAATGATCATCGATAGGAAAGAGCCGATGGAATATCCGAACAGATCAAGACTTGAATCTGAAGCTATACTTTTGATTCTGTTGCTTTTAATTTCCTTTACGACCTCGATAATATCTGAATAAGTCTGTAATCCCGACCAGAAAATTCTCTGCGGATGGGCTTCCAGCCTGGAGCTTATGGCTGCATTTACATACGAAAAATGGGTGTTTTCCGGATACTGTCCCTTTCTGAACTTCACAATTTCCATCATATGATGCCGGTCACTCCAGATGGCTTCCGCACGGTCCATGTGAAAGGCAATAGGAAACAGAATAACCGCTTTATGGGTCTTTTGTACCAACTCATAGGCCCAGGGAAGGTATTTGTCCCATTTTTTTTCGTTCAGGCCATGGAAAAAGATGATACAGCCTTTAGCAGTTTCTACGTCAGCTCTTTTAAGGATATAGTACTCAAACTTTTTATTACAGGCTATATCAAAATCTTTAATGTCTACAGAAGGTTGATGATAGATCAGATAAGCATTCTCGTTGATTTTCAATGATTCCTGATGCACAGGGCACTCCTGATTTTCCGGTCCATGGAGCAGATCCGAAACCTTTGATTCAAAAGGAATGGATTCTATAGTAAGATTTAAATCTTTGATCTCAACAGTTTCTTTTACAGAATCAAAATGGCTTTTCAAAACTTCATACAATTCATAATACTCCATAGCAAGATCATTGAGGGTTCATATTTAGAACAATTAAATTAGTCAATTATTGCTGTAAAGTGTTGATTTTAAAAGTTTAAAAGTATTCCAGGCATAGGATTAGTAAAAATATACCCGAAACAACACTGTTCCGGGTTGATAGAGTGAATAGATACTTACTCTTTATTCTTTGCTCTTTGTTCTTTGCTCTTTCGGAATTCCGTATCTTCTTGCCACAGCTGAGGTGAGAGCCACTAATACTGCACAGAGGAAAAGATGTGATTTTTCCGGATGATAGATTTCCTGGTAAATATTATAGCCTAAAAGTACAGAGACGATAAAGATCAAAACACTGTTGGCAAATACGTATTGGCTGTTGTTGGTTGAAGTTTTCATAATGATATTTTTATTGTTATTTATCCAGTAAGTATGACAAATCAGAATACGTTACAGAAAAATTTCAAAAAAATTATTTTCTTTAAAAAACATTCACAAAAAAACAACATTATTCAATCATTGAGAGTTTTGTAATTTCAATTCAACTACCTGTAATCAATCCTGTTAGATTCAGTGTCTTCAAGCTGTTTTAAAATAGATTCCGGGATTTCATCACTGTCAATCGGAAGGCTGATAGAATCGGAAATAAAGGTTTTTCGGTCTGCTTTCCGGAAAATTTCAAACAGGGCGATCGGTTCCTGATTGAAGCTGATGCAGGTGCTGATGAAATGAAGTTCGTGAAGTTTATACTCCGGATTTTTAAGCTTTTCCTTACTATCTTTAATTCTGGAGATAAAATGCCTTTGCCGGATAAACGTATTACTGTTCATAATGATAAAAACATAATCCGAATAAGCAGTTACCTTTCCGAAATACTTATGATGATCACCGCCGCTTCTTTCGATGAAATATTCTCCGGTGGTTTCAGACTTATAGATCTCCATCGCAGAACGCCAGATGCGGTCTTCTTTTGCCTGTGTAGGGTTCTCCGGAAGATTTCTGTTATAAGAATACCAACAGCCCACCAAACGGTCCAGAAGAGCTGTATTCAGACTCACCTTATCCATGTCGATTCTCAGATCATTAAAATTGAATGATTCCGTATTCGAATTGATGAAGTCGATGTAATTTGAATACCCCAGAACTTTGACGATCAGGCTGAGTTTGGCGAGATTGGGTTTGCTTAGAACTGCCTTTTCATTTTGATGGAACCTTTTCAGTTTATTGATGATCAGATGTTCATAAAGATAATTATTCCCTAGAAGATCCGGGGCTTTTTTGATTCCTTTCTCTGCATGATCGTTGGTAATAAGATCATTAAGCTCTGCACAGATATAAGACCATTCGGTTTTTGTAACATCTTCCCAATGGTTTTTCTTTAAAAACTGCCTGCTAAGGAAATTCATCAGCTTCTCAAGATGAAGTATATCTTCCTTTTTCATATTATGATTTTATAAGACTAATTTAAGATTTTTATGATACTAAAAAAGACTTTTGAAAGACTTTTATATTGCAAAATGCACAGATATTTGAGTAGAAAAACAAAAGTTAGAACAATGGAAACAAGAATGTTATTAAAAGATGAATCCCTTTGGAACAGAATTCAGGGATTTTCATTAGACGCTCCTGATGCTGATTTTCCTTTTTCGAAAAAGCTGGCAAAAGAAGAAAACTGGAGTCTGGATTTTACCCGAAAAGCCATCGAAGAATACAAAAGATTTGTTTATCTCTGCTGCATTCTTCCCAACGGAGCTTCCCCCAGCAAAATCGTGGATAAAGTATGGCATATGCATCTGATCTATACCCAAAATTACTGGGAAGAATTTTGTCCGGATGTTTTAAAAAGAGCTTTGCATCACCATCCGTCTAAAGGAGGTACTAATGAAAATCATAAACATAAGCACTGGTTTACAGACACCCTGAAAGGATACAAAGAGATTTTCCAGGCCGATGCCCCAAAGGAAATCTGGTTACATCAAGAGAAGAGTCCGGATAAAAGCAGTTGGTGGAAAAAGTTTCGCGTCATTCCTTTATTTGGTCTTTTTTTTCTGCTGGCCTCCTGTTTTGGGGAACTGGTCATTACCCTTACTTCTATATTCATTTCACTATTTGTCGCTTTTCTCTTTGGAAGTCTTATGAACATCATTCAGACGAACAAAGATAAAAAAGATGGTGATTCCGGGACAAGCTGTGGTGGGAGCAGTTGCAGCGGCGGAGGCGGAGGTAGCTGTGGCGGCGGTTGCGGCGGTGGATGTGGCGGATGCGGAGGTTGTGGTGGGTAAAAAAGCAGATCACTTTAAAAATAATCATCATGAAAAAACTAATCATTCATTTCATTCCGGTCGGGATCAGTTTCCTATGGCTTGCCGGAGATTTTGGAACCCTTAATCCGATTACCTTAAAAGGGCCTGAATTCCTAAAGTTTTATTTAGTTCTTATACTCGGATTTTACCTTTCCGTTTTTATCTTAAAATTACTGAAAGAAAGCGTTTCTAAAACAACCTGTTATTATATACTGTTCATCTTTTTGCTCGGAATCATCAAGTTAATCAGAGGAATATGGCTGGAAAAACCAATAGGTTTTTTAGTCATAATATTACTAGGGGAGTGTATTGTAACACTGTTATTTATATTACCTCATTTCAAGAATAAAATAAAATACTAATATCAAAAAAAAGAAACCCGAAACAAAGTTGCTTCGGGCTTATTATATCTTGAGTTGTTATTACTCTTTATTTTCCTGTTGAATCCTTATTACGAAATGACACCGCTTCCGATAAGTTCTTCGTCAATGTACCATGATGCAAACTGTCCTTCAGCAATTGCAGACTGAGGTTCTTCAAACTCTACATAAAAAGCGTTTTCAAACTGGTAAAGCGTTGCTTTCTGCAAAGGCTGTCTGTATCTGAATCTGGCCATTACTTCCATAGATTCTCCATTTTGAAGCCTCATATCTTCACGTACCCAGTGCAGTTCTGTATTGTCAATTTTTAAAGCTTTTTTGAAAAGTCCCGGGAAATGGTTTCCTTCTCCTACAAAAAGGATGTTGTTTTCCATATCTCTGGAGATGATAAAACAGCTTTCTTTGTGGCCTCCGATACCAAGACCTTTACTTTGTCCGATCGTGAAAAACTGAGCACCCTGATGCTTTCCGATTACTTTTCCGTCGGATTTTTTATAATTGATTTTCCTTGAAAGGAATTCCAGTTCTTCTTCTTTGGATGAAAATGCAGGCTGTTCTTCAGCAAACAAAGGTGAATCTTTGAAAATTTCTACGATTTCCCCTTCATTTGGCTTCAATTGCTGTTGTAAAAACTGCGGTAGACTTACTTTCCCGATGAAACACAATCCCTGAGAATCTTTTTTGTCAGCGGTTACCAAACCGATCTCCTTTGCAATTTCTCTTACCTGAGGCTTGGTAAGCTCTCCGATAGGGAATAAGGCTTTTGACAATTGATCCTGGCTCAGCTGGCAAAGGAAATAAGACTGATCCTTATTATTGTCTTTTCCGGCCAGAAGATGGAAAATTTCTTTACCGTTTTCGTCAAAAGTGGAGTTTACCCTTGCATAATGTCCTGTAGCTACCTTATCAGCACCTAAAGACATTGCCGTCTTCATGAAAACATCGAATTTTACTTCTCTGTTACACAAAACATCAGGATTCGGAGTTCTTCCTTTCTGATATTCATCGAACATATAATCTACGATACGTTCCTTGTAAAGCTCACTCATGTCGATCACCTGGAAAGGAATTCCAAGCTTTTGGGCTACCATAAGAGCATCATTACTGTCCTCTATCCAGGGACATTCATCTTCTAGTGTTACCGAAGCATCATTCCAGTTTCTCATAAACAAAGCCACTACTTCATGGCCCTGCTGCTGCAGCAAATAAGCTGTAACGCTTGAATCTACACCTCCGGAGAGGCCTACTACTATTTTCATTTTTTTCAATTTTACGAAACTCTTAACGGGAGTTCTTAGTTTGATGCGGCAAAAATACAACTAAAAAAGTCGTAAAAAAACCATATTTTTAAACATTGATAAAAACGATTTTAATATCAAAAGTCATTACTAACGTTTTTTCAAGCCTGAAAAGAGGGCATCATTTTAAAACCAAATAAAGATCTATATATGAAAAAGTTTATTATTTCCATGATGCTGATCGTCTCAGGATCAGTGTTTTCTCAGGTTTCAATAGGAACACCCTCACAGGGGAATAACCGTTGGACTTTCGGAGGCGGAATTGGTTTAGGATTTGGGAGCAACAGCTCATTTAGCCTTCAGGCCTCACCAAGAGTGGGGTACAGACTTACCGATGATCTTGAAGGGGGAGTAGCCGGCAGTGTGACATGGCAAACCTCTGATTATCATTCGTCCACCATGTTTGGGGTAGGCCCGTTTGCCAATTATTACTTTGCGAGATCATTTTTCCTGAGTGCTAATTTTCAGCATTATTTTATCAATTATAAAGACAAATTTTTCGATTATAAAGAGAGTAGAGAAGAAAATGCCCTCTATTTGGGAGGAGGTTATATGCAAAGGATTGGGAACAATTCTTTTATGCAATTGGGGTTGATGTATAATGTACTTTGGAAAGAAAGATCGAGTGTATTCTCTAGCGGATTGGTCCCTAATATCGGTTTTGTCGTGGGATTGTAAGAAGTATTCCTTTAATTTAAGGATACCAGAACGGGTATCTGGAATTTATAAAAAATGAAAAGCACCGGAATTATTTCCAGTGCTTTTTTATTGCATTATCTTAAAAGGAGCTTATGTTTATTGAATGATCGCCCACATAGAGCCACCCATCGTAAACCATTGGCCATGAACAAGGGGATTTACATAGCCATTGAGATCAGGAATTAAAGGACCGTTGCACATTTGCCCCATGGTATAAGGTCCGCCTACCCCTGCTCCTATTGGATTCTGAACCGAAAACTGGATCTCTGTCCAGCTGGTAGCATGATTGAAAAGAAGGGGCAGTGGAGTTGGTGTTGCCGGATATACTCCATTGATAGACCAGGCATCTATAGTAGGGGTATCAGGATAATTGGTGTTCGGATCACTGGCAGAATTGAGATCCTTATAAAAGGCCTCAGCAGGTGTTATTCCTCCATCAGGAGAAGAAGGAAGGAATAAGGGCATTGTTGTATTGGCAGATTGTATATAAGGACTGCAATTTCCTATTGTATTGGCAGAATTTGATTTTACAAGGTTAAATACCATTGTATACTGGCTGTAGTTCTGTATATAAATACTTTGTCCGGATTGAGCAGAAAAGCAATAAGAAACAAGAGATGCCGCAAATAAAAATAACTTTTTCATAATTTTTTAGTTTTTAGATTTGTTGTTCTGATTGATCAATTTGTTGTAATCTCCGTAGACTTGTACTGCCCAGGTTAATATTTTTTCTCTGTCACCTCCGGTCTGTCTTTCAATTTCCCTTGCAGAAACGCCCGTAGAAGCAATCAGTTCCTTTGCGGCGGGAATAAGTTTATCTTTCTTGTAATCACTAAGCTCCATAGAGTTTGTTCGTGATACCGAAGCGGGTTCTTTTTCCAGCACAACGGTTTTCATGGCGGTGTTGAACCTTTGTACAGCTTCCGGTTTTGAAATTTCCGGATTGTTACCATTGGTGGCTAAAGTTTCATTGGTGCAGGAAATAATACTAAGTAATGGAATACTTAAAAGTAAAATTGCTTTTTTCATTATTATTTTGATTTTAATGTGTGATAAAATTAAAAAAAATTATCAATTAATCCTTATTTGGTGAAAAAAATAAACTTACTGTTTTGAATGGATTAAAAAAAAGCACCGGAAGTAAAATTTCCGATGCTTTTATTATCATTAAATTATTTATTGTCTTACGATTGAGACGATTTTTCAGTTGTTTTCTTCGCTTTCTGCGTTTTACCAACCAATCCGTCTTTTGCCTCATTAAGGTCAAGAACTACGGTTTCACCTTCGTTCAGTTGTTTATTCACAAGCATTTCGGCCAGTAAATCCTCAATGTACTTCTGGATGGCTCTCTTCAATGGTCTTGCACCGAAGTCTTTATCCCATCCTTTTTCAGAAATAAAGTCTTTGGCTTCTTCAGTCAGTTCTACTTTATATCCTAGCTTTTCAAGTCTGCCATAAAGTTTGTTCAGTTCAATATCAATGATTTTCTTGATGTCATCCTGTACAAGAGAGTTGAAGATCACAATATCATCAATTCTGTTTAAGAACTCAGGAGCAAATGCTTTTTTAAGGGCATTTTCAATCGTACTTCTCGCTCTTGAGTCTGAAGTCGTTTTCTTCGCTGAAGTTCCAAATCCTACACCATCTCCGAAATCTTTAAGATCTCTTGTTCCGATGTTGGACGTAAGAATAATGATGGTATTTCTGAAGTCGATTTTTCTACCTAAACTGTCGGTTACGTGTCCTTCATCAAGAATCTGTAACAAGATATTGAACACATCTGGGTGAGCTTTTTCAATCTCATCCAAAAGAACCACAGCATAAGGTTTTCTTCTTACCGCTTCAGTAAGCTGACCTCCTTCTTCGTATCCTACATATCCCGGAGGCGCTCCTACCAATCTTGATACGGCAAATTTCTCCATGTATTCACTCATGTCGATTCGGATCAGAGACTCATCAGATTCGAAGAGTTCTCTCGCCATTACTTTGGCAAGCTCCGTTTTACCAACCCCGGTTGTTCCAAGGAAAATAAAGGTACCAATAGGACGGTTAGGATCTTTAAGACCGGCTCTGTTTCTTTGAATTGCCTTAACAACTTTCTTCACAGCGTCTTCCTGACCGATCACTTTTCCGTTCAGTTTTTCATCCATCTGAGCTAATTTATCAAGCTCATTTTTGCCCACTTTCGTTACAGGAACTCCACTCATCATAGAAACCACTTCCGCTACATTTTCTTCCGTTACGGTTTCTTTTTTCTCTTTTACATCCTTATCCCATTTCTCCTGAGCTGCATTCAGTTCCATCTGAAGACGTTCCTCCTCATCCTTAAGCTTTCTTGCCTCAAGATAATCCTGAGCTTTTACCGCCTTTTGTTTCAATTCCTTAATATCTTCGATTTTCTTTTCAAAATCAATGATCTCAGTAGGAACTTTCATGTTTTTGATGTATACTCTTGAACCTGCTTCATCCATGGCATCAATCGCCTTATCCGGTAAGAAACGGTCTGTAATATATCTTGATGTCAGATTGACACACGCTGCAATGGCTTCCGGAGTATAAATTACATTGTGATGCTCTTCATACTTATCTTTGATCTGATTCAGAATCTGAATAGTTTCGTCAATAGAAGTAGGTTCCACCATTACTTTCTGGAATCTTCTTTCCAAAGCTCCGTCTTTTTCAATATACTGACGGTATTCATCCAGTGTAGTGGCCCCGATGCATTGAATTTCTCCTCTTGCCAAAGCAGGTTTAAACATATTGGATGCATCTAAACTTCCTGTAGAACTTCCTGCACCTACAATAGTGTGAAGCTCGTCAATAAATAAGATGACATCTCTGTTCTTTTCCAGCTCCGTCATGATGGCCTTCATTCTTTCTTCAAACTGACCACGGTATTTTGTTCCCGCAACTAAACTTGCAAGGTCCAAAGTGATCACTCGTTTTCCATAAAGAACTCTGGATACTTTTTTCTGTTGAATTCTTAAAGCAAGGCCTTCCGCAATCGCAGATTTACCAACTCCCGGCTCCCCGATAAGAAGTGGGTTGTTTTTCTTTCTTCGGGATAAGATCTGAGAAACTCTCTCAATTTCTTTTTCACGACCGATTACAGGATCCAATTTTCCATCTCTGGCCAAAGAAGTTAAATCTCTACCAAAGTTGTCCAATGTAGGGGTTTTACTTTTCGCTGAGCCTAAATTTCCTGTAGGCTTTCTCATTTGCTCAAATTCCTCTCTTTCATCATCGTCATCATAAGCACTCATTTGTGGTGACTGCCCGGAATTTTTAAGCATCGTCTGGTATTCTCTTGAAACTCCTTCGTAGTCGATGTCATAAGCTCCCAGAATATTTGAAGTAGGATCCTCATATTTATATAGAATGCCTAAAAGCAGGTGAACGGTATTAATTTCATTGCTCTTATATTGACGACATTCTAACTCTGCACGTTTAATAGCATGATCTGCCATCTTGGTGAAAGAAATATTGGTAACCTCCTCAGAAATAGGATTTAGACTTGCTGTATTTAAAGTTTCAATTTTTCTTCTGATTTGTGTTAAATCCGCATTGAGGTTTTGAAGGATTTCTTTTGCAGAGTTTTCCGTTTTTATAATACCTAAAAGTAGATGTTCTGTATTAAGAAATTCACTTTTCAGCCTCTTAGCTTCGCTTTTGCTTTGTTTGAACACCTGGCTCAAACCTTGTGAAAACTTATAATCCATAATATATCTCATTAGAATAAAAGCAACGTTGCTTTTTATTCATTATCTAAATTACAAATATTTTACCAAAAATCAATTAATGACTTTATGGCAGTAAAAAATTTTATTATCTTCTTGAAAATGATTAAGTTTGTTATCCTTAAAATTGCCTCATGAATCCTGAAATTACTACTTATATCGGATATTCTGCTTCAGTTTTTATCGTGCTGAGTTTCATACTGAAAGATGTACGAAAAATCAGAATAGTTAATATGATAGGATGTATCTGTTTTGTCATCTATGGCTTCTTTTTTAGTGAGCCGTTATGGCCGGTAATCATCCCTAATGGGCTGATTTGTTTCATTCAGGTGTATCATTTAATCGCTGGAAAGAAAGATTCATGAAGAAAAAAGTACTGGTTTCAGCCTTCAGCAGTCTGTATACGGATCAGAGAATAGAAAAAGTATGCAAAACGCTATTTGATCACGGGTATTCCATTGATCTGATTGGGAATGACTGGGGAGGAAATGAGAAAATGGAACGACCTTATCCTTTTTCCAGAATAGGTCTTAAGTCTAAAAGCCTGAAAACAGCTTATTTTGAATTCAACTGGAAACTTTACGGTGTATTGAAGAAAAAAGCTGACAAAGACACCATTCTTTTGGCCAATGATATTGATGCACTTCTGCCAAATTATCTCATTTCCAGAAAACTGAATATTCCGCTGGTCTTTGACAGTCATGAAATTTTTACGGAAATGCCTGCTATCCAAAACAGATTTTCACAGAAATTCTGGCGAATAGTAGAAGGAAGCCTAGTGCCTAAAGTGGAATTTATGATGACGGAAAGTGAAAGCTATGCAGAATGGTTTCATGAAAAATATAAAGTAAATCCTGTTGTTGTAAGAAATATTCCCCGAAAGATAGAATCTGTTCCCGAGTTTCCGGATAATAAGCCTAAAATAATTCTTTACCAGGGAGCCATCAACCAATCCAGAGGAATTGAAAAAATGATCATAGCTATGCATCATATAAAGGATGCTGTTTTCAAGATCGCAGGGGATGGGCCAAAGAAAAAAGAATATGAAGAACTTGTGGCTAAGGAAAAACTTCAGGATAAAGTATTTTTTCTGGGAAAACTGAAACCGGAAAACCTTCGCGAAGTTACCAGAACAGCAGATGCGGGTTTTAGCCTCGAAGAAAATAACGGGGTAAGTTATTATTATTCTTTACCTAATAAAGTCTGTGATTATATTCAATCCAGAGTACCGCTTGTAATGATCAATTTTCCTGAAATGCAGCGCATCAGAAATCAGTTTAATGTAGGGGAAATGGTGACCGATCATCACCCTGAAACGATTGAAAGAGCTATTAATTTAGTGCTGGAAAGAGGAAGAGGATATTACCGAAGCGAACTTGACAAAGCGGCAGACGTTTTCTGCTGGGAGAATGAGGAGAGAAATATCCTGCAACTTTTTGAAAAAGCAGCCCATAAATAATTTTTACAAAATTGGTTATCTTTGCATAAAGAAATTTGATTAAAAATGACCATTAAAGAAAAACAACAGGAAATAATCGACGAGTTTGCGTTTCTTGAAGATTGGGAGCAGAAGTACGAGTACATTATTGACCTTGGAAAAGAACTGAAAGGCTTACCTGAAGACAAGAAAACAGATGAAAACCTGATTAAAGGATGCCAGAGCAAAGTTTGGATTGATGCTGAGTTTAAAGAAGGCAAGCTTTTCTTTAATGCAGATTCGGACGGGATCCTGCCTAAAGGCATTGTTTCTCTTTTAGTAAGTATCTATAGTGGGCATCCCACTCAGGAAATTCTGGATTCTGATTTCAATTTTATCGGAGAAATAGGATTGCAGGAGTTTCTTTCGCCATCCAGAGCCAACGGACTGATGGCAATGACCAAGCAGATCAAGTTTTATGCAGTGGCATACCAACTGAAATCATAGCCGTGACCAGAATTTTAGCATATCGTTTTTCCGCATTCGGAGATGTTGCGATGACAGTACCTGTTTTCAGAGAATTTCTGGAGCAGAATCCTGGTGTGGAAATTATTATGGTCTCCAGAAAAAATTTTGAAGCTTTATTTACCGGACTTCCCAATGTAAAATTCAAAGGAATAGATCTTGATGATTATAAAGGGTTCTTTGGATTGAGAAGGCTGAGCAACGAACTGATCCATGAGTTTAATCCGGATTGTATTGCCAATCTGCATGATGTGATCCGGACCAAGATTTTAGACAAGATCTATGTGAGGAAGGGATTAAAGGTCTTCAAAATAGATAAGGGAAAGGAAGAGAAAGAACACCTTACGGACGTATGGAACCTGGAAAAAGTCCAGCTGAAAAGAACCGTAGAGCGCTATGCTGATGTGTTTCGTGAAATGGGATTCAAAGTAGAACTTTCCAATCAGCTTAGACCGCTTTCAGGCCATAAATCAGGGATTGGATTTGCCCCTTTTGCCCAGCACAAGGGAAAAATGCTTCCGTTGGAAAAATCGTTTGAGCTAGCCAGAATTCTCGCTCAGAAACACACGGTATATTTCTTTGGAGGCGGGAAACAGGAAACAGAAACCCTGCAAAAATGGGAACAGCAAATTCCTAATACTAAGAACCTTTCAGGAAAACTCAATCTTACCGAAGAGCTCAATAAAATTGCTGAACTGGAGGTGATGATCTCGATGGATTCTGCCAATATGCACCTGGCAAGCCTTGTGGGGACGCGATGTGTTTCCATTTGGGGAGCGACGCATCCTTATGCCGGATTTTTAGGATTTGGGCAGAAGGAAGAAGATGTCATTCAGGTGGAAGATCTTACCTGCAGGCCTTGTTCTGTATTTGGAGACAAGGATTGCTACAGAGGAGATTGGGCATGTCTTGAGGAGTTTGATATTCAGAAAGTGGTAGACAGGATTAATCTCTGAAAATAATAGCAACCATCTCTTTGGCTTTAGCAAAATCCGAATGTTTTTTTTCCAAAATGTTCTTTCTGTTTTCAAAAGAATCATAGTCTTTTTCGGCTACAGTAATGATCTGTTGACGAATTTCTTCTTTGGCAGAGCCATACAGGCATAAACTGATCAATGCGGGATCATCTGTGATATTTTCGTTGATAATAACAAACCGACTGTTGTAAAGGCTGTTGAATAGCTTCACTTTGGTTCCGGAATTCTGATACGAAAGCAGAATATTGGCGTGAGCCTTTTCCAAAAGAAGATGAAGATTTTCTGTAGTCTGAATAGGAGACAGGCTGATATTTTCAACAGCTGATATTCTCTTTTTAATATCTTCACTGGCTCTGTCCGAGGCCACGATAAGGCGATACTGCGGAAGATCTTTAAATAAATCAATGGTCTCATTCAATGCCCTTTTGTTGTCTGCGGTGGTGAGGTCTCCATGAAAAAGAAAATAATCTCCTTTCTTATCTAATGGCTTTACTGAAATATTTCCGTGGAAAATAGGAATCAATTGCGCATTTTTTGAATAAGCTTCCACTTCATGAAATTCTTTTTCCGACAGGCAGAATACGGAGGTAAACCTTTTTAAAAGCTTTTTCTGATACCTGACAAATTTTATAGATTCGATTTTGTAAATAACCTTTTTAAAGAGGCTTTTTTCTGATTGCGAAAGCCCTTTATAATACTCTGCTTCATTGTTGTGATAACGTAGGTATAATGGCTGTTGATAGCTCTTCAGATACTCAATAGCAGAGGTTGTTTGCAATCCTTCAAATAATACGGGAGCCGGGTTCTGCTGCAGGTTTTTAAGAAGCGTTTCCGAATTCCTTATTGCTGCTGCGAAAGGCACTCCTGAAAAATATAGTAAAGGATTCTTTTTCTTTTGATAAAAAAATAGATTTTCCGTACAATCTTTCACTTCCGGATCAATAGTCTCAGGAATCTGATCCACAAAACAATGAAGGTGAATTTTTACCCCAGCTTCAGATAAAGCTCTTATCTTATAATATACATCAATAATTCCACCGTAAGAAGGCGGGTAGGGATAATTGAATGATATGACATGAAGCTGCTTCAAAAAGAAAATATTTAACGTTGTAAAGTGACAAAGATAAGAATATCACCAATGGATTAAAGAAAAAAACTCCCCATTGTCTGAGAGTTTTCGGGTTAAGAGATTGAGGTCTCTTTATATGCGAAATGCTTTGTGTGAGCTAAATTTTTATTCCGGATTTCTATTTTGAGCTATCTTTTTTTCTAATGCGATATAAGTCTCTTTTGTTTTTTCATTGATTAACTTTATATATTCTCCTGATCTATCTATTTTCAGAATTAATGGTGTGTTATTTTTATGATTTTTAAGGATAAGAGATTGCTTTTTGATTTCAAAAGTAAAAATTTCTTTTTTCAATACAGTCTTGACATTAGAATCCTTTATGGAATGATTGATGAGCTTAACTTTTTCAGAGGGATAATTCTCCTGATAAAAGACCTTTTTTTCACCGATAAAAATAAAAATCTTTGAATATGCCTCCTCAGGATTAAGATACTCGAGGTTTTTAGTATTTAAAGCACTTTCAAATCTTCTGGCATTATCAAAATTTGGATCTACATTGTCTGAATTTTTTGTAATCACTGCTTTTTCAACACTTATTTGAGAATAAATTTTTGAAAAAGATAAAACAAAAATGAGGAATATATATAATGGTTTCATGCAGAAATATTAATCAGGATAAAAATAAAAAAATCTCCCGATTTCTCTGAGAGATTTTGGTGAGTTCTGAATGGGGTTTGAACCGGACTGGTCTAGAATTTAATATAAAAAGTGTCTTGCAATTTTTACTTAAAATCTAATTGTTTTCCTTTCCTTGCTTCAGATAAAAATTATTTTCTAACGGCCTCTATGGCTTTTAGATAAGCCTGCATTTCTTTAGCATAAAAGCTGGACCACGTTTTTCTTTTGTACTCTTTATTGGTTTTTCTGTCCAAAATAAAATATCTCTTTCCCGAAACATTTTGAGATTTGCCAGTAGCCCCATTGAAGCTGCTTGCGGTCTCCCTTTCATAATCCATGATATAACGGTATTTGTCAAGGTCACTGTATTTGTCTTTGATTTCGTTTTCTGTAGCCAGAACATATTCTCCGGTATAATTGGCAAACTCTTTTTTCACATATTTGTCATAGCTGCCTCTCTCTTTCAATACTCCCACTAAGGTAAAGCTTTCAGATTTCATGTCTGGAGGAATTTCCCCGGATTCAACGGTGATTTTATTGGCTACTGAACCTGTACTTGCACAGGATTGTAGAGTAGTAGAAAGAATGGCAATACTAGCCATACCCATAATTAATGCTTTCATGTTTATTATTTGTTGCAAATATATATTCTTTCACTCAATAAACAAGATCTTGTAAAATTCTGGGAACCGAATGAAGTAAAAAATTGAATGATGCTTAAGTCCGTGCCAAATTTAAATGAATATAAAGCAAAAAAAAATCTCCCAGAAATCTGAGAGATTTTTTGTGGGTCCTGAGGGATTCGAACCCCCGACCCTCTGGGTGTAAACCAGATGCTCTGAACCAACTGAGCTAAGAACCCGAATTTTTTTTAAAGGTTTCGTTTCCTTTCTGTGGGTCCTGAGGGATTCGAACCCCCGACCCTCTGGGTGTAAACCAGATGCTCTGAACCAACTGAGCTAAGAACCCGAATTTTTTTTAAAGGTTTCGTTTCCTTTTCTGTGGGTCCTGAGGGATTCGAACCCCCGACCCTCTGGGTGTAAACCAGATGCTCTGAACCAACTGAGCTAAGAACCCTCTAGACTTTTTTATTGTTTTCTCGTTTAGAGTGGTGCAAATATACAACTTATTCTTTAAACTCTAAATTTTTTTCTAAAAAATCTCCAACAACAAAGTTGCTTCCGCCAATAAAAATCATTTCTTCGTTTGTACATCGTTCTTTTGCAGATAGATACGCTTCCTGTACGGAATTAAAAATTTTATAAAAAATTTTCGCCTCCTTAAGTAGATATTCATAATCTTCGGGATGCCTTCCCCTGTTGATGGATGGTTTGGCAAAATAAAACTCAGAATTTTTAGGAAGCAAATTCATTACTTCATCTATTTTTTTGTCATTGACGAACCCCAAAATGATATGCTTGTGCCTGTCAATTGAATTTAATTGCGAAAAAACATACTCCAGACCTGCCTGATTATGGCCCGTATCACAAATGGTAAGCGGATCTGTTGAAAACTCAAACCAACGACCGATGAATCCTGTATTTTGATGAACCTTTAATAAACCATTCTCCAGAGCTTTATCAGAAATATTGATTTGCAGTTTTTTCAATTCTTCAACTATCGCCAGAACAACACGGATGTTTTTCTGCTGGTAATTTCCCTTCAGGTCAGAAGAAAGATGGGTTTGGATGAGGGTAGCGTCTATAAAAGGAGCATTTTCCTGAAGAGCCTTCTCCCTCATGATATTTTTTACCGTCTCATTGTCGTCACCGGAAATGATCGGAATATGATTTTTAATAATTCCAGCCTTTTCAGCAGCAATCTCTTCAATAGTATCTCCTAAAATATTCTGATGATCCAGCTGCACGTTGGTAATGGCAGAGAGCAATGGTCTGATGATATTGGTAGAATCCAGTCTTCCGCCTAATCCTACTTCAATAATGGCGAAATCTACCTGCTGCTGATAGAAATATTCAAAAGCCATAATGGTGGTAAACTCAAAAAACGACGGGCGGATGTCTTCCGGAATATTTTTAAGTTTTTGAATAAAATCAAAGACAAATTCTTTGTTACAGTTTTTTCCGTTGACCTTGATGCGCTCTGTAAAGTCAATAAGATGCGGTGAATTGTACAGTCCTACTTTATATCCGGCTTCCTGAAGAACTGAGGCCAGCATATTGCTCGAGGATCCTTTTCCGTTGGTGCCGCCAATGTGGATGCATTTTATCTTTTCCTGAGGATTTCCAAAAAAAGCACAAAGTTTTGTAATATTATCGAGTCCCGGTTTATAGGCCTTCTGTCCATCTATCTGATAGTTGGGCATCTGTACGAAAAGCCAGTCGATTGCTTCCTGATATTGTTCATTTGTCATGGTACAAAATTCCCAAAAGTTTTTTTAAAATAAAATATAATTTTTCAATCTGTAACTTTTTTATATTTAATTCGTCTAATATTGAAAAATCTTAATATGAAATCGCCGTGATAGGCAAGTACAGATACTGATGAAGATGACGCGATTGCATATGACCATTAAACAACAAATAAACATCTACATAATATGAAAAAAGTTTGGATCATCGTTTTTGGATTAGGTTATCTGGGTTTAAGCGCTCAGAAGAAATGGTCCTTAAAAGAATGTGTAAGCTATGCAGTGGAGCATAATCTTCAGGTTATCCAAAATCAATATAACAAACAATCACAGGAAGCCAATCTCAAAATTGCCAAAAAGGGGTCTTTGCCATCTGTTTCAGGAAGTCTTGGGAATACGGTGAGTTTCGGACAGACGTCTTTCGGTACGGGAAGTTTAAGAAATGACCGATTCAGTAACAATGCGAGTCTTTCAGCAGACATTTTGGTGTACAACAATGGAAGGCTGGAAAAGACTGTCAGAAAAAGCCAATATGACCTGGAAGCAAGCCAGTATGATGTAGAAACCATCAAAAATGATATTTCACTACAGATCGCTCAGCAATACCTGACTACACTTTTGAATAAAGAGATTGTAAAGATCTCTGAAAGTGCAGTGTCCAATGCTCAAAAGCAATTTGACAGAGCCAAGATAACCACTACAGTAGGAACAACGGCACAAACTGTGTTGGCAGAAGCGGAGGCAGCACTGGCAAGAGAAAAACAGAATTTAAAAACTGCTGAGGTGAATGTAGGGCGAAGTTTATTTGCTTTGGTTCAGCTTTTACAGTTGTCAGAATATAAAGATTTTGATGTAGAGGATGTTTCAGTTCCGGATCAATTGGCTCCGGAGATTAAATCGGTGGATGATGTTCTGACGATTGCTTATCAGTCTCAACCGCAGATAAAAGCTGCAGAAAGCAGAATTCATTCTGCAGAAGCACAAACGGAAGTTTCAAAAACAGCTTTCTGGCCTACCGTGACGGCGAGTGCCGGGATAGGAACTTTCTATAACAACCTTTTAAATACGGATAATGTTGGAAGTGCACTTATGTATGTTAAAGAAAAAGGCTTTTTCCAACAATATAATGATAACTTCGGACAGCAGGCGAGCCTTTCTGTCAATATCCCGATTTTCAATAAAGGGATTACGAAACTGCAGGTAGAGCAGTCCAGAATCAATGAAAGCATTGCTAAAAATACACTCGAACAGCAGAAACAGACTGTAAGACAGAATGTACAGAAGGCCCAGTTTGATGCAGATGCCAATTATGAAAATTATCTGGCAGCTGTAGAAGCGGAGAAGAGCTCCAAACTGGCTCTTGAGTTTGCAGACAAAAGCTATGCTGCAGGAAGAACGACCATTTATGACGTCAATGTGGCGAGAAATAATTATGCAAATGCACAGGGATCAGTAGCGCAGGCGAAATATAATTATCTTTTCAGTCTTAAACTATTGAATTTCTATGCCGGAATTCCATTAAGTTTGTAAAATGTCTATTCAATCATTAGAAAAATATTTACCACAAAATACACTCAGATATTTAAGAATATGGTTCTCAGATTACTATATTCACATTAAAGTTACGCGAAACAGAAATTCCAAACTGGGAGATTACAGAAAACTTCCGGATAACTCGCATGAGATTACGGTCAATTCCACATTGACTCCACAGCTTTTTTTCTTTGTACTTACCCATGAGCTTGCTCATCTTATCGCTTTTGAAAAATACGGCCGGAGAATCTCTCCTCATGGTAATGAATGGAAAGAAACCTTCAGAAATATGCTTCTTGAAAGCCTTGATGTGTACGACGAAGACCTGAAACCTATCATTGTAAGGTTTTCAAAATCACCGAAGGCCAATTTTATGGCCAGTCCTGATCTTGTAAGGTATTTTCATACTGAAAAACAGGATGATAGCCTTCAGTTTATCGAAGAACTTCAGAAAGGAGAATTCTTTATGTATCGCAACGAAAAGTATTTATTCGAAGGTCTGGTTAAAAAAAACTATCTTTGTCAGAACCTGGCTACTGGAAGGAAGTATTCTTTCAAACCTTTGGCTAGGGTAGAAAAATGTAGCTAAGAATGTTAAAATCAGACAGATACTGCGTTATAATGGCGGGAGGGATCGGAAGCCGGTTCTGGCCAATGAGCACGCAGAAATTTCCAAAACAGTTTCAGGATATTTTAGGAACGGGGCGCACCATGATCCAGCAGACCTATGACAGGATCAGCAAGATCATTCCTAAAGAGCATATATTCGTGATTACGAATAAAGAGTACGTGGCACTTTCTCATCAGCAGCTTCCTGAAGTTCCTGAGGAAAACATTGTGGGCGAACCTCTTATGAAAAATACGGCAGCTTGTAACCTGTATATGGCAAACAAAATTGCTGAGATCAATCCGGATGCTACCATGATTGTACTGCCGGCAGACCATCTGATCCTGAAAGAAGATGTGTTTTTGGAAAAAGTGGAGCTGGCCTTTGAGGTTGCTTCAAAACATGATTATCTGGTGACGCTGGGGATTACTCCTACAAGACCTGATACCGGATACGGATACATCCAGTTTGTAGAGAAAAAAGGATCAGAATATTTTAAAGTAAAAACATTCACGGAAAAACCGATTCTTGAGATTGCACAAAGCTTTTTAGAAAGCGGTGATTTTCTTTGGAATGCAGGGATATTTGTATGGAATGTAAAAAGTATTCATCATGCTTTTGGACTATATCTTCCTGAAATGATGCAGCATTTTATGGCTTGCGAGTACAATTCGGAGAAAGAAAACAACTGTATCGAATTAATTTATCCAAAAGTTCAGAAAATTTCGATTGATAACGGAATTTTAGAAAAGGCGAAAAACGTATATGTAATTCCATCAGATCTGGGGTGGAGTGACCTTGGAACCTGGACTTCTGTGTATGAGAATACCGAAAAAGATGAGGATGGAAATGCTGTAAAGCTGAAACATTTATTAGCTTACAATTCAAAGGGAAACATTATCCGTTTAAAAAATAATAATAAGGCAGTGATCATCGACGGCCTTGAAAACTATATTGTTGTAGATACGGATAAGGCACTTCTGATCTGCCCTCGTGACAACGATCAGTTGATTAAAGACTATGTTCTTGATTTAAAGAATTTTAAAAAAGGGGATAAGTTTATGTAATATTTGGTATATTTTCTGCTGATTTTAAAATTATGATTAAAGCCGCCACCCGATTTTTCATTTTTATATGTTTACTTTCAGGAGTTTTGGGATATGCCCAGAACAAGAAAAAGTTTGCAAGTATTCCGAGTATTTTACAACAGATCAACCCTGATGACAAAATTGGCTCATGGGTATTGGTGTACAATAATTATGGAAAAGGGGAGGAAGTGAAAACTTCCGGAGGAAAGCTGAGTTATACGCCTCAGTTTTCAGGATTTAATCTGTTTCCAAGTGAAGACAGTTTTTATTATATCGCTTATTCAGAAGGAGGGAAGATCAATTATATCCTTGATATGGATGGGCTTAAAAGGTTTATCGGAAAGATAGACAACGCTCAGGAAGCTGCTGTAATGCTGGCTTCAGAAGGATACGTTGTAGATGAAGAATTTAAAGATCTTGCCGGTAATTATCATGAAGATTCATCGAATTATTATCTGGATTTAGGAAAAGTAACTTCAAAAGAATGTCCTTATCAAAAGACCCACTATACTCTGACTGTAAATAAAGCAACGGGTAAAGTGACTCAGACGAAAGATAACGGGACCTACATCGAGCTTTATAATAAAAAATGTGCTAATAACCCGAGACTTTTAAAAATCGAAAAAAAGGAAGAACCCAAAAAAGATGAGCCTAAAAAAACACCCAAACGCAGATAATACTTATGAGACTGAGCGATTAATACTTCGCCCGATGTCTCCTCGTGAAGACCGCGATTTTATTTTTGAACTTTATAACAGGCCTAAATTTATTCAACATATCGGAAACCGTAATGTGAATAGTATTGAAGATGCTGAAAACTATATCCTGAACAGATTTGTTCCACAGATTGAAAGACTCGGATTCGGAAACTATCTTCTGGTGACGAAAGAAGGCAACGAGAAAATAGGAGCTGTTGGGATTTTTGAAAGAGAGGGGCTAGACGTCGTAGATATTGGCTATTCTTTATTGGAAGAGTTTGAAGGAAAAGGATATGCTTTTGAAGCCGCCCAAAAGGTAAAATCCATTGGAATGGATGATTTTGGATTATCAAAAATATCAGCCATCATTTCCCAAGACAATCTTTCTTCTCAGAAACTGATCGAAAAATTAGGTTTGAGATTCCAGAAACTGGTTACTCTTCCCGGAGAAACCGAAGAACTTAACTATTACGAAACCGAATAAAACAGATATAAAAAAGCTTTCACAAATAACCTATAGATTTTAAATCGTGTTATTGGTGAAAGCTTTTGTATTATTTGTATTTCAAAAATGATTATCCTTCCAGAATCTGGTCAGCAGCTGTTTTGGAAGTCACTTTCTCAATCACTCTTGTACAGACTCCGTTTTCATCAAAAATGAATGTAGTTCTTACAATTCCCATATAGGTTTTTCCGAACGTCTTTTTTTCCTGCCAAACGCCGAATTTTTCAATGACATCTCTATTTTCGTCAGCAATAAGATCATAAGGAAAGGCAAATTTGCTGTGAAAATTCTTTTGTTTCTTCACAGAGTCACCGCTTATTCCCAATAGCTGAAATCCCGCTTTTTTAAGCTTCGAATAATTGTCGCTCAGATTACAGGCTTCTACCGTACAAGTTGGCGTATTCGCTTGCGGGTAAAAGAAAATAACCAGTTTTTTCCCGATTAGTTTTGATGAGGTTACTGTTTCTCCGTCTTGATTGAGACCTTCAAATTCAGGTAATTTATCTCCAACTTTCAGCATAATAATTTAATTTTGTTCAAATTTAAGGGTAAAATGACAAAAAAGCAAAGAGCTGAACTCGTTCAGACAGAACTGGATAAATTATATCCTACCACACCTATACCACTGGATCATACCGATCCCTATACATTAATGGTTGCCGTAGCACTTTCTGCACAAACCACAGATAAAAAGGTAAATCAGGTGACGCCTGATCTCTTCGCCGTTGCAGGAACTCCACAGAGAATGGCAAAACTGGAAGAATTTGAGATCAAAGAACTGATCAAAGAAATAGGACTCTCCAATACAAAGGCTAAAAACCTGAAAAGAATGGCCGAACTTTTATTAGAAAGGCATAATGGTATTGTTCCGCAGACTTATGAAGAATTAGAGGCGCTTCCGGGTGTAGGACATAAAACGGCTTCAGTTGTAATGAGCCAGGGATTCGGTTTTCCCGCTTTTCCCGTAGATACCCATATTCATCGTCTGATGACCCAGTGGAAGCTTACCTCAGGGAAAAATGTAGTAGAGACCGAGAAAGATGCCAAAAAGTTATTCCCTGAAGAAGTATGGAATAAGCTTCACCTTCAGATCATTTTCTATGGAAGAGAGTATTCTCCGGCCAGAGGGAAAGGGGAGAAGGATTTTATTACCAAAATGATGTTTGAGAAATAACACCGTTTTATCTTAACGCATAGGTCGCAAAGATTTATAAAAACTATATTAAAAACAGTTCGCAACGGCACTTCGTTCAGCTAAGACAATCATTTCCTTGCTGAGTGAAACACCCTTGCGAACTCAAAATAAAACACAACCAATTATTGGCTCGTGAATGCTGCGCTTATTTTAAATGAAATGACAAGGTTTTAGGATTAAAAGTCCAATAACCTTCTATGGTAATTGATCTGTCCCAAATGATAGTCTAAATGAGCAACCAGGTGAATTAAAAAATAACCTGTTGACATTTTACCTTCGGAAGGAATACGTGAATATTCTTTTTTCAGATCCTCTTCAGATAATTGGCTTAATACTGTGTCAATCATTGCTGCTGTGGCAGTAACTTTTTCAATGAGTTCAGTTTTGGGAACATTTTTTAGTGAAAATTCCAGATCACGTTCTCTTACGTAGCCTGTATTTCCAAGCTGTTCACCTATGAAATGATTAAGGTTTCCTACCAAATGAAGACATAAGTTTCCTGCAGAATTAGAGATGTTTTTATCTGTTATCCAAAGGTTTTCTTCTTTCTGATAAGCTTCAATTTCTTCTTTTAATTTATTTAAATCTCTATTGTAAAGAGATTTCAGGCTTTCTATGATCATAGCTTTTTATTGTATTACGGTTTTAAAATATCCTTTGAAGTGCTTGTCAACCAGACTGTCAATGCTGCATTTATAATCTATAAAGCCATAAATGCTGTCATTTTTGCTGAACTTATTCTTGTTGAGAATCAGTTTTTGATTTAAAGCAGTTGTTTTAATAAAATGGACTTCATTTTTTAGTGCTTTAGGATTAATATCTCTGATTCTGAATTGATTGTTGAATACCTGAACAAGAACTCCGTTCCCGAAATATCCGTTATTATTGTTCAGCCATATTTCTAATGTATCTTTCCTGTATAAGGCTTTACATTTATAATCATCAAACATAATATTTTTCTGAAAGTGATTGACATCATAATAGCTGGCGACCTGGGTGATCAGAGCAGTTCTTGTTTTACTCTCAACGATTTCGCTGTTATATAACTTTAACTCAGGATATGCTGAAAGAAGTTGTATAGTGTCGTTAGAAGATAGATGCTTATCAACGATAAATCTCTCGAAATTTTCATTTTTTTGACAGCTTAAAACGGTCAATGCAATCCCTGTAAAAAATAAAAATAGTCTCATAAGAAACTATTTTTGTTTTTTCGCCCAAAGCTCCATCTTTCTGTTCAGAACGTCCAGAGGAAGACATCCCTGGCTTAGAACTTCATCGTGGAAACTTGCCAGATTAAACTTGTTTCCAAGCTCTTTTTGGTACTTTTCTCTCAATTCGCGGATTCTTAAAGACCCGATTTTATAGCCTAAAGCCTGGCCTGGCATGGCCATATATCTCTCCACTTCTGCCACAGCAGCTCCTTCATCATAAGAAATGTTGCTCAGGAAATATTTGATAGCTTCTTCTCTAGACATTTTTCCGGTGTGAAGACCTGTATCTACTACCAGTCTTACGGCTCTCAGCATCTGATCACTTAAATAACCCATTTTCTGGTACGGATCTGTATATAGCCCGAATTCAGGTCCTAAAGTTTCACAATAATGTGCCCATCCCTCACCATAAGCTCCAAACCATCCGAATCGCATGAACTTTGGAAGTTTGGTGTTCTCCTGCTGCAGGGAAACCTGATAATGGTGTCCTGGGATTGCTTCGTGAAGGAAAAGAGATTCCATTCCGGAAGTAACATTGAATTTCGTTGGATCAGGAAGCGGAACATAGAAAATTCCCGCTCTTTTTCCATCCGGAGTTCCCGGAATATATTCTGCGCTGGCACTTGCTTCTCTGAATTTCTCCGTTTGTCTGATCTCAAACTTTGTTTTCGGAGTGACATTGAACATGGTTTTCAGCTTCGGAGTGATTTTCGCCAAAATACTGTTGAATCCGTTTAAAACATCCTTAGACGTTTTATAAGGCATTGCTTTCGGGTCTGTTTTCACATGAGTGATAAACTCTTCCAGTGTGCCGGAGAAACCAACCTGCTGTTTTACCTTTTCCATCTCTGCACGAAGCATAGCGACCTGCTGCTGTCCGATCTTATTGATCTCTTCAGGAGATTTTTTAGTCGTTGTCCAGGTTTTTACGTAATAGCTGTAAATTTCATTTCCGTTAGGAAGACTGTTGTATCCGTCGGTATCTCTTCCTTTTGGTAAATATTCTTTCTCAAGGAATGTTCCCATTTTGGTATAAGCAGGAATGATTTTCTTAGTGATCGTTTCCTTATATTGTGCTGCAAACTTATCCTTCTGAGCCTGAGTGAAGTTTTTTGGGAAATTTTTTACCGGTCCGTAGAAGATATTTTTTTCCATATCCGGAGTAATGATTTCTTCGGCCTTCATCTGAGGAATCATTTTGATCACCAGCTTTTTAGGAAGAACGATTTTATTATTGATCCCTTCACGGAAATTATCTGCCGCAGCATCCATCCATTCCGGGAATTTTTCCATTCTTTTAAGCCAGTCGCTATAGTCCTTTTCAGTTTTGAAAGGTTGGCTTCCCTGTCCGCTTCCATACAGAGGAAAACTAAGTGGAAGACCTCCGAACTGAGTGAAAGGGATGTATTCAGGATGATAAGCATAGGCCTCAATCTTATCTTTCAGGGTATAATCCAGAACGTCATAGACTACTTTGTCTTCGTCAGAAAGTGATTTGTAATCTACGTTGTCAAGTTGTTTCTGTACAGAATTGTAAAAGGCGACTTCTCCGGAGATAAAGTCTTTGTCTATATTGATCGGAAGCTGGTCATTGTATCTGGTATCTCCCTGGGCCGTAGCTTCCAGAGGATATAATTTGAGATACTGCTCGTAATAATTGGATGCTATAGAATCCAGATTACTGGGCGTCACTTTGGTGAGAGGGGAATCCGACTTTTTGCACGAGGCAAGGCCGATCATCAGTCCCAGCCCCAGAATACCTTTTGATAAAATGTTTTTCATTTTCAGAAACTTTATGAAACAAAATTAAGTATTATTGGGAGATTCCGACCCATTGTCCGAATTGATTTTAAAAAATAATTTTCAAAATCCTTTTCACATTAAATCAATTTTTTATCTTTGTCTAAAACGTTTAACAATCATATTATTACAGTTCTTTTTTAAGAAAAATGAAAGGGATTTTAAAAATTTACCATCCGGACGAAACGCTAAAATACAATATCAGAAATACTTATTGTAAGGCAGTTTACAGCAACCAGCAACATTTTTTAGAGGTTGAAATTATAACGGATGACAGTTTGGATCACGTAGACGATGATTCATTACAGTACAACTTTCCACAGCTATCACTTGAAATTTTCGATTTTCCTATTGAATCGACGGAGATAGAAGGAAAAACCATCAAAATCAGTGATTCTGACGAAGAAACCTACACAGAAGTAGACCTTTTCGATGATGAAGAGGCTTATATCTATGACAATGAGCTTCTTTTCGAGAAAAATGAAGACGGAGAGCTTCAGGTGATCTGGAAGGGAACCATTGATGATTTCTATACCGGATCAGAAACTCCGCTTCCTTTTAGGTTAAAATGCGAATTCAAGCAGGATGATATAGAAGTAGACGAAGATTAATAGCGTCTTTCATTCTTTTTTATACTCAATTTCTTTTCAAAATTTCTTTTGGAAAGAAATTTGCTGTTTACAGATCATAACAAAATTTAAGTTGTTTTTAAGCAATTTTTAAGATATCAATTCATAATATTCCACTACATTTGTCGTTGAAACTTTAATAAAATTCACATTTAATGCTGTTAACGGAACTTTCTCAGATTTTATTTGCACAAATTGCTACACCAGCAGTTGCTACAGACAATTTAGAATTTTCATTTTGGAAGATCATGTTCCACGGAGGGGCTTTCGCTAAAATAGTGATGGTAACCGTATTGCTGTTGGGCGTATTTTCTCTGTATCTGTTTTTTGAAAGATTCTTCTTTATCAAAAGGCTGACTTCCAAGACAGACTCCAACTTTATGAATAATATTGAAGACTTCATCAAAGCCGGAAAAATAGAAGCGGCATCCGATTATTGTAAGACTCAGAATTCTCCTGAAGGAAGAATTTTAGAAAAAGGAATTTCAAGATTGGGACGTCCTGTTTCTGATATTGTAAGTGCTATGGAGGCTCAGGCTCAGGTAGAAGTGGCAAATATGGAGAAAAACCTGAATCTTTTGGCTGTTGTTCCGAGTATCGCACCGATGTTGGGGCTTTTGGGTACGGTAATAGGGATGATTATTGCATTTTTCAACCTATCTCATGCAACGGGATCTTTCTCTCCTAAAACACTTTCGGAAGGTATTTATACAGCATTGGGACAAACGGCGGTAGGTCTTGCGGTGGCTATTCCTGCAAACTTCTGCTACAATATTCTTTTGACAAGAATTGATAAGTTTGTCTTGAAAGCTCAGAATATGTCAGGAGAATTTTTAGACCTTATCAACAAACCTTTATAAATCTTTCTTAAGATGAAAATTCAGAGAAGAAATAAAGCAAATCCGGAATTCAGTTTAGCAGCGATGACAGATGTTATCCTGTTGATGCTGATCTTCTTTATGATTACCTCTTCTGCGGCCAATCAGAGTGCCATAGAAGTGAATCTGCCGAAAGCCGGAGCGGTTGAAGATAATATTCCTAATCCTGTTATCGTAAGCATTAAGCCTGATGGATCTTACTTTGTGGACGATAACCCTGTAAATAAAGGCGAACTGGAACAGATCATTACCGATAAATTAAATGGACAAACCAATAAGTCTTTCACGATCAGAGCTGATGAAAACACCATGCATAAAGATGTTGTTTTCGTTATGGAAATCGCTGAAAAACATAAATTTAATATTGCAATCGCAACCGTTAAAGATAAGTAACAGACCCGAATTTCGGAAAGAATCAGTATTGTAAGATGAAAAGCTATACAGCAAATAGAAATGAACAGAATAAAGACAGGGTAAAAAGCGCATTGCTTTCTATTCTGATCTGGGCTGCCATTCTGCTTTTTGTTTTTTTATATAAATTAAAGCCTGAGCTGGATAAAGAACCGGAAGTGGTAACTACCATGCTTGTCAATTTCGGGGACAACAGAAACGGAAAAGGAATCGAAGAACCTGCTGAGCAACCGGGAAGCCTAGCTGCTGCTACAGAAGAAGTGACCCCGGAACCTGCAGAAACTCCTGTACCCGAAACAAAGACTGTTGTAAAACCAGAACCGGTACCTACACCAGAGCCAAAGAAAGCAGAAGTGAAGGAGAAGGTAATTACGGGAAACAATTCAAAAAATACAGTTCCTAAAAAAGAGGAATCTAAAAAAGCTGAAAAAAAGGAAGCTACCAGTACAAGTGCTTCTAAAAATACTAAAAAGTCGGGAGCTACTACTGCCAATTCCAAAACAGGCAATGGAGACGGAAAAGGGAATGCAGCCATTGGAAACCTGATCAGAGGTAGAGGAACCAAAGCTGGAAGCCAGGGAACAGGTGAAGGAATCGGAAATGCAGGAGATCCTTTAGGAGGAGATGGAAATGGAGACAGTAAAGTAGGGATCGACAGAAAACTGGTTGGATATATTCCGGGTACCATGGGAAGAGGAGGAGCACAGCCTTCACACAGTTGTACTGCCAGCGGATCTATTACCATTGCTTACACTGTAGATAAAGCCGGAAATGTGGTTTCTGCAAGAAGGGCAGGAGGTACTTCAGACCCTTGTGTAGCTTCTACATCGGTAGCCTGGGTAAAACAATATGTAAAGGCAGAGAAAGCCAGTACATCCTCTACAGGAACTTATAAAATTACCTTCTAAAAATACAAAAGCACTTTATTCAAGTGCTTTTTTTAATTCATTGATTCTGTTGATCACCGGAAGGGCAAAAATTCCGCTGGTCTGAAGATAGAGCTCATAAAATGTTTTGGCTTTATCCTGAAAGTCTTTGTTCTCACCTTCTCTGCTCTTAAAGTAGAAAAGATTCCCAAGCATCTCATAATAATCCTTACGGTCTCTTTCCTGTCTTTCATTGACAATGGCGATCATATCTTCTTTAGTCATTGAGGAAACCTCAGTGAAACTCATTTTGAAAATATCCCGCATCAGCGTGTCAAAATCCAATTCCTTCTGCATTAAACTTTCCTCCGGTTTATCCAGAATCAGTTTTTCTAATGCCTGCGACAATTGTCGAATAAGTCTTAGGGTAAATTCTTTATCTGTAATCATATACTGATGTTTATTTTAATTAAAAGTTTAAATAGTCTTCTGTGCCGGTAAGCTCACTCCATCTGGCAGAAAGGAATTTAGCATAATGAGAAGAAGAAATCCCATAGGTGCCCAGAGAGTGCCCATCATTGACTTCTACCAATAGGGTTTCTCCTTTTTCATTCACTCCGAAATCCAGAGCATAAGCCTGTGGTTGGGAATGAAATGCAGAGATCGCATCCTGAACTGTTTTCAGGTCTATTTTCGTATCCCAGTCTCCTTTATATCTTCTGATGTCCAGAATTTCTTTATAACGGATAAAACACCTCCATTCCGTTTTGAAGTCAACCAGGTCAGAACACCAGATGCTGATGTCGTTTCCCGGATCAATCAACCCGATGAAATCCATTTCGTTTTTGATTACTTTCCCAGCAAAAAGTTTGGTTTCTGTTTGTGGCTTTATGAAGATATTCCAGTTTCTGTTGTGGTATGTTTCATTGATGGTGGAGCTCCAGATTTTTCTTTTCAGGAAAGGGGTCAATTCTTCAGGATAATCAATTTCTTTAGAATTCCGGATGATATTCAGGTTTTGTAACCGCTTTCTGACATTCAAAATGCCACCTACGACAATATGTTCCGGATTTGTATCCGTAATCTCATCGGCATCGGTAAATTTTTGAATTTCAAATCCAAAATTTTTAAAACCTTCATAGGCTATAAAAGCGTTGACATTGTAAAATTCTCCGTTTTGGTCTGTCTGGATGTAAGCTTTCATGGGGTTCAAAAATTATGCAAAAAACAGGTACGCTAATGCAATTGAAGTTATAATACCTACTAAATCAGCCAGAAGCATTGCTACTACTGTATATCTTGTGTTCTTTATGGCTACGGCTCCAAAGTATACCGCAATTACGTAGAAGGTTGTATCTGAGCTTCCCTGAAGAACGGCTGCCAGTTTACCCTGGAAGCTGTCTGCTCCAAAGGTCGCCATTGTGTCTACCATCATTCCTCTTGCTCCGGAACCTGATAAAGGCTTGATCAGTGCTGTAGGAAGTCCGTCCACAAATCTAGGATCAAGGCTCGCTGCATTGGCCACCCATTTCATTCCGTCTATGATCACATCGAAAACCCCTGAAGTTCTTAGCAAAGAAATAGCGATCAGCATTCCAACCAGATAGGGAATAATCTTGACACAGGTGGTGAACCCTTCTTTTGCGCCTTCAATAAAGGCATCAAAAACGTTGATCTTTTTATAAACAGCTCCAAGTACGATGGCGAGGAAAATAAAGAGAATAAGGCCGTTGCTTAATACTTTGCTGAAATCATCAAGTTCATCCTTGCTCAATTGTACAAGATAGACCACCAATAACCCGATAATAGCTGAAATTCCACCTACATAAGCAATAACTACCGGGCGAAGAAGATTGATCTTTTGGTATAAAGAAACAATGATCATGGCCGCCAGAGTAGCCGCAAAAGTAGCAATCATACAAGGCAGGAATATATCAGTAGGAGTTTTGGATCCCATCGAAGCCCTGATGGCAATGATTGATACGGGAATCAGTGTCATTCCTCCGGCGTGGAGGCACAGAAACATGATCTGTGAATTGCTGGCTGTATCTTTATTGGGGTTTAAGGTCTGTAAACTTTCCATGGCTTTCAACCCGAAAGGAGTAGCTGCATTGTCCAGGCCAAGCAAATTGGCACTGAAATTCATCAGCATATGCCCGAATGCCGGGTGGTTTTTAGGAATGTCCGGAAACAGTTTTGAGAAAAAAGGCTGAATGAAACGGCTCAGAAGGTTGATTCCGCCCGCTTTTTCAGCAATACTCATGAATCCCATAAAGAGGGTCATGATTCCAATTAATCCAATACATATCTTTACCGCAGTTTCTGAGGTTCCGATGACACCGTCAGCTTCCTGAACACGGTAAACCTTTACATTCTGTTTTAAAGAATCTGTTTTATAATGAATTCTGCCATCTGCAAAATCATTTTTCTTCATCAGGCTGTCCTTGATAACGGGAGAGAGTGTATTCATAGGTTGAGAGACCACTTTCACTGTATCACCTCCTTTTCCTACCACCATATCATTGAAAATGGTTTTGTAGTTGCTTGATGAAATGTATTTTATACTGGCAATGGCAATGGCAATGATAATGAAAGCCGACCAAATTCTGCTGAGGACCATCTGATTGATTTAATTGTTTAAACTTATCAAAAATACTTTAAACCACAAAAGTCTCAAAAGAATTAAGCATTTAAGTTTTCAAAAACTAATATGATATTGTTGAAATTTGGATTTAAGTTTTTGATAATCATTCTGTTTAACGCTACGCTCGCTAGGATTTTTCTTGAAAGCTTTAAATTTTACGTTCGCAATGGCGTTATCACTTAGCAGAGGGTGCTGATTATATTCTTTTGCTGAATGAAATGTCTTTGCCATCAAAGCTCAGCATCATGTTTGTATAAATTCTTTGCGTATTCCTTGCGTTTGAAAATAGAAAATAACATGTTTTTTCACGCTATGCTCGCTAAGGTTTTTCTTGAAAACTTTAAATTTTACGTTCGCAATGGCGTTATCACTTAGCAGAGGTCGCTGATTGTGGCCTTTTGCTGAATGAAATGCCTTTGTGACCAAAAAATCTGCATTATGTTTGTATAATCTCTTTGCGTATTCCTTGCGTTTGAAATAGAATATACTTAGTCTTCCAGATAAACGAGGTGCCCATCAAAATCGTCATCCAGGTTTCTCAGGACTTTAGCATCTTCCATTTTTTTCACCAATCCATCAACGAAGAAGCTCTTTTCGAAGAATTGACGATGGATTCCGGGTAATAGTTCCATGAAATAATCCATTCCGAATTTGTTGTTATGGAGGTCCATCTTAGTTTCCAGAGGTTGATTGGGAAACAATTCTTCGTGCATGTCGGTCATTCTTTTACAGAAATCCAGTGCTTTTTTGGGGGAAGAGACCTTACAGCAATACATCATGATAAAACAACACCAAAGGGCATGTCTGAAAGCATTTCCTATACCATTATTGGAGGCTGTTTCAGGGAATTTTGTCTGTGCAATAGTAAAAGCCTTTACCGTAGCGTGAAAACTCAATAGGGCAAAAAGAGGATGGGGAAGGAGAAGTGATAAAAGACGCATAATCTTTTTAAAACTCATACTTCTGATGGTGTCGAAAAATATCTTAAAAGTCCTCATAAATAAAAATCTCTCCCTAATTAGAGAGAGATTGTATTGTTTTTGTTACAGATACTATGCTTTTACAGCTAATAAATTTACTGTTTTGGCAACTGTATCCTGAATTTCAGTTCTTTTTACGATGAAATCTACAAATCCTTTTTCCTGTAAGAATTCTGATGTCTGGAATCCTTCCGGTAGATCTCTACCAATAGTTTCACGGATTACTCTTGGTCCTGCAAAACCGATTAGTGCTCCCGGTTCAGCCATAATAATATCCGCAGTCATAGCGAAAGAAGCAGTGATTCCTCCAAAAGTAGGGTCGCAAAGGTAAGCGATATACAAAAGTCCAGCTTCTGAAAGCTGAGCCAATTTAGCCTGTACCTTAGCCAATTGCATCAAAGAGTAAGTTGCTTCCTGCATTCTTGCACCTCCGGACTGACAGATAATCATATACGGAAGTTTGTGCTTGATACAGTAGTCTACTGCTCTTCTGATCTTTTCACCCATTACAGAACCTAAAGATCCACCAATGAAAGCAAAGTCCATACAAGAAACCACCATTTCAGTTCCTTTTACAGTTCCTACAGCATTTCTGATAGAATCTGTAAGCTTGGTCTTAGCTTTTACTTCTTTTAAACGGTCTTTATAAGGTTTTGTATCTTTAAAGTTTAAGATGTCAATACTTTCCACATTGGCATCCAGTTCGGTAAATTTACCGCCGTCAAAAAGGATGTCAAAAAATTCCGCACTTCCTATTCTTACATGAAATCCGTCTTCAGGAGAAACGTAGTTATTCCTCTTTAGTTCATCATGTTCCACAACTTTTCCTGATGGAGTCTGATGCCATAGGCCTTTGGGAACGTCCTTTTTTTCATCAGTAGAGGTGGTAATGTTTTTTGCTTTTCTTTTAAACCAGTCGAATGCCATTTATGAAATTTTATTTTAAATTTTGGATCTTGAATCTTAGATTTTGGATGTCAGAATCCGGTACAAACCGATAATTCAAAATCCAAAATTTATCATTCAAAATTTATTTAAGTGTATTTACGTTATTTAAATCTTCAAATGCCTGAACTAATCTTGTAGAGAAAGTTTCCTCACCTTTTCTTACCCAAACTCTCGGGTCGTAGAATTTCTTGTTAGGTTTTTCTTCTCCTTCAGGGTTACCGATCTGAGCTCTTAAATAATCGATATTGTTTACCATATAATCTCTAACGCCTTCTGTGTATGCAAACTGAAGGTCAGTATCGATATTCATTTTGATTACTCCGTAGTCGATTGCTTCTCTGATTTCTTCTAACGTAGACCCTGAACCTCCGTGGAATACGAAGTTGATCGGCTTATCAGCAGTTCCGAATTTCTCCTGAACGTATTTCTGAGAGTTGTCAAGGATTTTTGGTGTAAGAACCACGTTTCCTGGCTTGTAAACTCCGTGTACGTTACCAAATGCAGCTGCAATAGTAAAGTTGTCAGAAATTGCTTTTAATTTTTCGTAGGTATAAGCTACATCTTCAGGCTGAGTATATAGTTTAGAGTTATCAACATCTGAGTTGTCAACACCATCTTCTTCACCACCGGTTACCCCGATTTCTACTTCAAGAGTCATCTGAAGTTTTGCCATTCTTTCGAAATATTGAGCTGAAATCTCAAGGTTTTCTTCTAAAGATTCTTCAGAAAGGTCCAGCATGTGAGAAGAGTAAAGAGATTTTCCTGTCTGCTTGAAGAATTCTTCGTTAGCATCCATCAATCCGTCGATCCAAGGAAGTAATTTCTTAGCACAGTGGTCTGTGTGTAAAATTACAGTTGCTCCGTATGCTTCAGCAAGCGTGTGAATGTGTTTCGCACCTGCGATAGCACCTAAGATTGCAGACTTCTGTCCGTCATTGCTTAATCCTTTCCCTGCGTTGAAAGCAGCTCCACCATTTGAAAACTGGATAATTACAGGAGAATTCAGTTTCGCTGCAGTTTCCATTGTAGCGTTTACGTTGCTTGATCCAATTACATTTACTGCAGGTAATGCAAATTTGTTTTCTTTAGCATACTGAAATATATCAGTAACTAACTGACCTGTGGCAACTCCTGCCGGAAAAATTCTGCTCATGTTTTACTTTTTATTATAAATTTATTAGGTGTTTTAATTTCGTGTAAAGGTAATCATTTTTAAGAAATTACTAATTTCTTTTGTCTCGTCCCCAAAGTAGCTTCTGACGGATGGTTTCGTAAAAGCTCAGACTGTTGGGTTGTACCAGAAGAAGCTGGAAAGATGCCTTTCTGATGATGATTTCCTTGTCTGTTTCGATATGGATCAATCGGGAGTCTAAAGAAAGGGAGTATTGTGGTACACGGCTTTCCACTCTGAATTTTATTTCCACTTTATCATTCACTACCAAAGGTCTCACGTTCAGATTGTGAGGAGCAATAGGAGTGATTACAAAATTTTCGTTGTTCGGAGAAATGATGGGTCCGCCACAGCTCAGAGAGTAAGCGGTAGAACCGGTGGGAGTGGAGATAATAACTCCGTCACCCCAGAATACGTTCAGAAACTCATCATTGATATAAGAATCTACAGTAATCATGGAGGTTGTCTCTTTTCTGGAAACCGTAACGTCATTCAATGCATAGGGGAAAAACCCTTCCAACTTTGGAGATACCACTTCTATTACAGAACGGCGGCTCGTTTTTACATCTCCTTTTAAAATAGAATCAAGTTCCTTGAATGCTTCTTCTTTAGTAAAGAACGCCAGGAATCCTAATCTTCCTGTATTGACTCCTACTACGGGAATCTCAAGATCTTCGATAAAGGTTAAAGAATTTACGATCGTTCCGTCCCCACCAAAGGTGAAGAACAGATCTACTTCTTTATCCAGAAGGTCCTGTTTGCTGTTGAAGGTCTCAAATATTTTTGAAAACTGAAGCGCTTCGGCCATTTCATCATACAGAACAGATTTTACACCTCTGGTTTCAAGTTCAGAGATAAACTTGCTTAAATATAAAAAAGTATCAAGATCCTTTTTCTGTGAATATATGGCTGCCTTCATGTTATATTTCTATGAATTTTTGGAAAAAACCGAATCGGTCTTTAAACAGATCGCTTTTCTCATCAGAATAGTATTTTTCTACAATTCTGTAATCGTACCGATCAAAAGTGGAGTCTATCGAAGCCAGATTTTCGTTGCTGATTTTGATGGTAATATGAATCACCTCATCAGACATAAAGCTTATGAAGCCTCCATAAAATTTTGAGTTGTTGCTTTCTACAATATTTGCAATCTCCGTCATCGAGTATTTTCGGGCAGGCGTTTCTATCGTAAGGATAGCGCCTGTTTCTGAAAATAAGGGGTAGCGTGACAGATCCTGAAAAATATCTTCACAGGTGATATACCCAAGATATTTCTCATTTTTGTTGATCACTGGGATCACATTGGAACTGAACGTATAAAACAGACGGATACTGTCCATAATATTGTTGTCTTCCAGAATAGCAAAACGTTCGATCTGATGTTCAAGGTCCTTCAACGTTCCACCATCTTCTTCATAAAGAAAGTCTTTGGCAAGTGCGCCATAGAAATGATGGGATTTTTTGATGAAAATATGGGAATATCCAAAGTCCTCAATTATATTTCTGGCTGATTCTATGGAATCAGACAGGCTAAAACATGGGAAATCTTTTGAGATATAGTCCTTGATAAACATTGTGCTAATTTATAAAAAATTAAATGAAACTTTTTCTGAAAACCACACTTTTTTTGAACTCAAATAAAAAAAGTGATCTTAAAATTTGTTTGTAAGGAAAAAAAAGGTACCTTTGTCGCCTTTCATTTTTACTTTTTATTAGATTTATTTCAAACTGCACTGTCTGTTAACGACATATGCAGTTTTTTTATTTTAGGGCTTTTGCAAATTCCCACATCACAATTCCGCCGCATACACTTACATTCAGAGAATGCTTGGTTCCAAGCTGTGGAATTTCCAGGAATACATCAATATTCGGCAGAACTTCATCACTGATTCCTTCTACTTCGTTGCCTAATATTAAAGCATATTTTTTTGAACGGTCAATTGAGAAATCAGTAATAAGCTGGCTGTCGGTGGTCTGCTCAATTCCTATAATTTCATATTCTTTACTTTTCAGATCTGCAATAGCATTGTTGGTTTCCTCTTCATGAGCCCAGTCTACACTTTCCGTAGCGCCCAATGCCGCTTTGTGTATTTCACGGTGAGGAGGTTGTGGGGTAATCCCGCAAAGGATTATTTTTTCAATCAGAAAAGCATCTGCCGTTCTGAATGCTGCACCTACATTGTGCATGCTTCTGATATTGTCTAAAATGATGACTAATGGAATTTTTTCAGTCTGCTTAAATGTTTCTACATCTATCCTGTTCAGTTCTTCCAGTTTTAGTTTCTGTACCAATTGTATTATTTTGTTGAGATTAATTTTCCGTCTTTGTAGACCTCTGTTTTTTCTATGCTTCCGTCTTCACGGTAATGAACTCTTGTTCCGTTCCATTTGTCATTGGCAAATTCCGTTTCACGCTGTACTTTTCCTGATGGGTAAAGTGCTTTCCATTTCCCGGTAGCAACTCCATTTTCATACTGACCCATCTGCTTTACAGATTTTCCGTCCTCATGAAATGTCTTGGTCTCGCCATGCAATTTATCAAATTTATAATTGGAAATCTCAGTTATCTTTCCGGCAGGAGAGTAAAAGGTGGCGGTAAGACTATTGTCATAGACATTTTTTTCACCGTTTCTGAAAGCTTCTTTAGAGGTAAGGACTCCGTTTTTATCATAATAAGCCCATTCTTTCACTTTGAATCCTTTCTTATATTCTCCTTTTGACTGTACTTTTCCATTATCATAATAAAAAACAGCGTCTCCGTCCCATTTTCCTTTTTTCCATTCCACTACATTTTTTACCTGGCCGTTATCATAAAACTCTTTACATGCACCTTCCTGCAGTCCATCCTTAAATCCACAAGGTTTTTGCGCCCAAACTAAGGAAGAAGCTGAAATAAATAATAGAAAAATGTATTTCATAGCTGTTTTTATTTCAAAAATAGTAAAATACTTATATTTGATTCAAAAATATACTATGAAAAAAATATTCACTTTTTTGATACTCATGCTTGCTTTTATGTATATGGAGGCTCAGAACACCTATTATCCACAGGTTTTTTTCGATAAAAAACTGGCCAGAGAGAGGCTAGGATTCGGAAATTCCACGATTGAGGGAGTCGCTTCAACAAAACAAAAGACTTCTCTGGGAATAAAACCCTTACTCGGAGAGCGGCATTATGCAAAAGAAGGTACTGTAGTGATGCTTTTTCCGGTAACTCCTTACTTCGAGGAGTTTTACGATATGAGAAAGAAATATGAAAACAAAAAAACGACAGTCTATATGTCTGAGGAAGCTTTTAAATACAGAGTGGAAGCATTAACGGATAACCGTGGCAGATTTAAGTTTGAAAAATTAAAGCCAGGGAAATATTATCTTGAAACCATTGTAAACTTTACGGCAACGGCAAGCTATCAAAAGCAGACCGGAACTTCAGATGCCTATAACGGCTATGGAAACTATCTGTATTCTACTCCTATATACAATACATTTTTCTATGGCTATGATGCTGCGAATAGAGAAAGTAAGTTTGTAGAAATCAAACAGGACGGAGAATTAAAAGAAATCAAGCTTTAGAAGCTTGATTTTTTATTTTCTGTTCATAATCTGATGCACGTTTTTCTCAATGTTCTGAGCTAATGTCTCCATTGGAATGTCATTTTCATCATTGTTGAACGGGTCTTCAATTTCTTCAGCAATCAGTTCAAGGCTCATCAGTACATAATATACAAAAACGGTAAGCGGAATCATAAAAAGGCCAATCGTAATAACATAAGCGATAGGAAGGGCAAAAACATAGAGAATGATAAATTTCTTGATGAAGGATGAATAGGAATAAGGAATGGGTGTGTTTTTAATTCTCTCACATCCTCCACATACATCCAGGAACCCGGAAAGCTGAGTATCTAAGTACAGCATTTCGATTTCTGAGATCTTGCCTTCTTTTTTAAGCATATTCAGTTTATGATTCAAAAGGATGATCATTTCACTTGGCCCATGATTGGTCAGTGATTTTTCAATTTCAGAATAATCTTCATCCAATGCCAGTCTTGTAGATTCTTTAGAAAGATGTTTGGCTAAAAAGTGTGGGAAAAATTTTAAATATCTGGCAATCTGTTCTGCATCCTGGCGGTTGTCTCCAAGGATTGTATTGATCTTGATCGCAAAGTTTCTGGTATCATTCACCAGTTTTCCCCAAAGCTTTCGGCCTTCCCACCATCTGTCATAGGCTGTATTGGTCCTGAAAACCAAAAGAAGGGAAAGAACAAATCCCAATAAAGAATGGATCATTCCTACATTGCTGATTCCTGACTTTGAAGTGAGGTGAAGGTATTCTACTTCTAAATATTGAATTCCCCATGAATATAATCCCACCAAAAGCATACTTGGAAAAAGAATTTTTAAGGTATCGCTTTTGTGTAAGCTGAAAAGGATTTTAAGGAAATGTTTGGTATTGTAGACTCTCATAAATTCGCTTATTACTACAAATATAAATTTTTCAGAATAAAGTTGGAAGTCTGAAGCCTGAAGAGGAAGTTATCGAAGCTGAAGGGTAAATTTAGGCTTTCCATTAAAATTTTTTGTAGAATGATGCATAGGGGTTTACAGACAGATAGTAACTTCCAGCATCTCTCTTCCATCTTCCAGCCTTTTATCTTAATTTTCTCAATTTTCAAAAAAACACTATTTTTATTTCGCCTTAAATACAAAATACATGATCCTCGAAAACGTAGATGTTGTCAATGACATCAGTAAAGATGATTTTCAGAAGAATTATTTCAAGAAGCAAAAACCTCTTTTGATTAAGAATTTTGCCAGTCGCTGGGATGCTTTTGACCAATGGAATCTGGCTTATATCCGTGAAAAAGCGGGAGATCAGGAAGTGCCGTTGTATGATAATAAGCCTGCTGATGCAGCAAAAAGTTCTGATGCTCCCGTGACGCATATGAAAATGAAGGATTATATTGATACGATAAAATCTAGACCTTCTGATCTGCGTATTTTTTTCTATATCATTACAGACAGACTTCCGGAATTGCTGAAAAACTTTACCTATCCTGATCTGGGAATAAAATTTTTTAAAAGGCTTCCAACCTTATTCTTCGGAGGAAGTGAAGCCCATGTATTGATGCATTACGATGTAGATCTGGGTGATTTTATGCATATTCATTTTGAAGGAAAGAAGAGAATCCTGTTGTTTGATCAGAAGCAGTCTCCTTTTTTATATAAAGTTCCGTTATCGGTTCATACCATTTATGATGTGGATTATGAAAATCCGGATTATGAAAAATTTCCTGCCTTGAAATATGCCAAAGGATATGAGATTTTCATGGAACATGGCGATGCTCTGTTTATTCCGGGCGCATTCTGGCATTTCAACCGCTATTTAGAGCCTGGATTTTCTCTTTCACTGAGAGCGCTTCCCAATAAACCGAATGTTTTTGCGAATATGCTGTATCATGTATTCATTATGAGATATACCGATAAGCTGATGCGTAAACTTTTTAAAGCTAAGTGGGTGAATTACAAGCAGAAGTGGGCGCATGAGAAAAGCTCCGAGGCATTGGAAAAACATTTGAGAACAAGGTAAAATGGAAGATGGGAGCGGGAAGATGGAAGTTATTTTTGCCGAAAATCAATTTAATCCATTTCTAAAAAAGATTTGATCCTTATATTCAATATTGTGTCGTTGCCATTGACTACGTCGAATCTTCGATTTCTGACAAAGGAAGAATCTCTTATATGCTTATATAGGTAGAGAAGTCTTCTGCCAAATAGTCACTTCCAGCTTCATTCCTCTAGCTTCCAGCCTTAAAATGTATTCTATCTATTAATCAGTCCGAAGATTGTCGCATCCACAAATTTTCCCTTTTCAAAAAAGTAATCTTTTAATGTTCCTTCTTTGCTGAATTGTAAAGACGTTAAAAGCTTTTCAGAAGAGATATTGGATGGATCAATGAAAGCGTCTATCCGGTGCAGTCTCATGGTTTCAAAACCATATGTCAGGATGGGAAGTACTGCTTCCTTCATATAGGCCTGCCTCCAGAAAAGAGGATTGAGTTCATAACCTATTTCTGCCCTGAAGTGTTCCCTGTACCAGTTATGATAACCACATGTGCCGATCACTTTTTTTTCGGATTTTAATTCCAGGGCCCAGCGGAATCCTTTTCCTTTTTCAAACTCATTGTTGAAGTGCTGAATGATCTTTTGCGAATCCGCCAATGTTTTAAAGGGGGCAAGATCATAATATTCCATCACCTGCTCCTGAGAAAAATATTCGAACAGGTCTTCAGTGTCATTAAGGGTAAGCTTCCGTAAAATAAGTCTTTCAGTCTCTAAAACAGGAAATTCCATGGATGATGTGATTTTATGGTGAAAATACGATTAATTACTGATAAGGAAAAGACTATTCAAGATAAACCATCAAACAATTCACTCGCCCTGAATTTATTTTTTTAAATTTGGGGCTCATTTTTTACTATGGCGAAATCGAAGAAGGAAACTCCGTTAATGACTCAGTACAATACCATCAAGGGAAAATACCCTGATGCACTTTTACTTTTCAGAGTAGGGGATTTTTATGAAACTTTTGGGCAGGATGCTGTGAAGACATCCCAGATTCTGGGTATTGTTCTTACCAAAAGAAATAACGGGGAAGGGAGTGTAGAACTGGCAGGTTTTCCGCATCATTCCATAGATTCCTATCTTCCGAAACTGGTAAGAGCAGGAATGAGGGTCGCTATCTGTGATCAGCTGGAAGACCCGAAAATGGTGAAGGGAATTGTAAAAAGAGGCGTGACAGAACTGGTTACCCCCGGAGTTACTTTCAATGATCAGGTATTAAATTCAAAAAAGAATAATTTCCTGCTTTCTTTACACAAAGAAAAGGAGAAATACGGAATTGCTCTGGTTGATATTTCCACCGGAGAATTTCTGGTAAGTGAGGGAAATCTGGAGAAACTGTTACATATTGTGAATACTTTCGATCCGAGTGAGATCATTTTCCAGCGAAGTGTACAGATTCCGGAACAGTTTAAAAATAAAAATGCTTTTAAGCTTGAAGACTGGGCTTTCCAGTATAATTTTGCCTACGAAAAATTAACCAATCATTTTAAAACCAACTCTTTAAAAGGGTTTGGGGTTGAGAACCTTCCTTTAGCTATTACCGCAGCAGGAGCCATTTTTGCTTACCTGGTAGAAGATACACATCATAATTTACTTTCTCATATTACCAGGCTTCAGGTTATTCCGCAGGAAGATTACCTGATGATGGATAATTTTACCCTGAGGAATCTGGAAATCGTTTATCCAAGCAATCCACAAGGGAAATCACTGCTGGATATTATTGATAAGACTTCTACACCGATGGGGGGAAGATTATTGAGAAGAAGAATTATTCTTCCTTTGAAATCAGTAGATGAAATCATGAGAAGACTTTCCCTGATTGATTTCCTGAATGAAAATGATCAGCTGAAATACGAAATTGCACAACTGCTGAAATCCATTTCAGATTTAGACCGATTGATGGGAAAACTGGCTGCAGAAAAAATTTCACCAAAAGAATTGGGGTATCTGCGTCAAAGTTTGATTAATATTCATAAGATCAAAGCGTTATTGCATGCTCATGCAGATGTGCTGGCGTGGCTGGAACCATTATTTGACCTTGAAGAACTGATCAAATTCCTGCAAAATTACCTGAATGAAGAACTTCCGGTAAGTATTGCCAAAGGAAATGTGATCAAAGAAGGGGTTTCTGAAGAACTGGACAGACTGAGAAATTTACAAAGCAAAGGCCGTGGATTTCTGGATGAAATGTGCCAGAGAGAAATTGAAAGAACAGGTATTACAAGTCTTAAAATCGATTTTAATAACGTTTTCGGATATTATATCGAGGTTAGGAATACGCATAAAGATAAAGTTCCTGATGACTGGGTAAGAAAGCAGACCTTAGTCAATGCGGAAAGATATATTACTGAAGAACTTAAGGAATATGAAAACCAGATTCTGGGTGCGGAAGAAAAAATAGGAGTACTGGAAACTTCGCTGTACAGAAATGTATGTGCGGAGACAATGGTTTATATTGACCAGATTCAGGGGAATTCCAACATTATTGCCCAGCTTGATGTGGCTGCCGGACTATCCGAATTGGCCGTTTCAGAAAGCTATACAAAACCGATTTTGAATGACGGATATGCAATCGACTTAAAAGAGGCCAGACACCCGATCATTGAAAATGCTCTTCCATTGGGAGAAAAATATATTCCGAATGATATTTTCCTGGATAAAGATTCTCAACAGATCATCATGGTAACCGGGCCAAACATGGCCGGTAAATCAGCAATCCTGCGTCAGACAGCTATTGTGTGTCTATTGGCTCAGATCGGAAGCTTTGTGCCTGCCAAACATGCCGAAATAGGGATGTTGGATAAGATCTTTACAAGGGTAGGAGCTACTGATAATATTTCAGCAGGTGAATCCACTTTCATGGTTGAAATGAATGAAGCTGCCAATATTCTGAATAATATTTCGGAACGAAGCCTTATCTTATTGGACGAAATTGGACGTGGAACTTCTACGTACGACGGGGTTTCCATTGCATGGGCAATTGCAGAATACCTGCATCAACACCCTACACAGTCGAAAACGCTATTTGCTACGCATTACCATGAGTTGAATGAGATGACGGTAAATTTTGAAAGGGTGAAGAATTTCCACGTATCCATTCAGGAGAACAAAGGAAATATTATATTCCTGAGAAAACTGGTTCCCGGAGGAAGTGAGCACAGCTTCGGTATTCATGTGGCAAAACTGGCCGGAATGCCTGCAAAAGTGGTCAACAGGGCGAATGAGATCCTTAAAACACTTGAAGCCAGCAGAACCCAGGGAAGCAGCTCATCCGAAAGCATCAAAAGAGTGACGGAAGAAAATATGCAGCTCTCTTTCTTCCAGCTGGATGATCCTGTTCTGGAGAATATCCGTGAGGAATTGACCAAGATCGATATTAATACTTTGACACCGATTGAAGCTTTAATGAAGCTCAACGCCATAAAAAAAATGATTGGAGGTTAATTCCAATCATTTTTATTTTAAAGTATTTAAACTGAATTAGCAATAGTATCCATCTTTGCCTCTGGGGCCAATAATAAGGAAGTGACTTACTCCTCTTAGTTTGCAAAGTCCTTCTGCACAGGCAGCTGCTCCACCGTTGATTTCTTTCAACTCTGTTTTGGAAAGTTTTCTTTTCTGAAGGTTTGATTTTTTCATATTTCCTTTATTTACAGGTTATAAACAGGGCTTAACAACAAAATCCATCCTGCATACCAGGAACTCCATACCTTTCGTCTCCGGTACGAGGGTCGGTACAGCTTATTACTCTTGGGCAGACAGGTCTGAATCCGCCACTGATCTCTTTCAGCTCATTTTTGCTGAGCCTTCTTTTAGGATTGCTTGACTTTTTCATGATTGCTTAAATTAAATGGGTTTATGCTTTAGTTTTTAATGCAATTGAATTAACAGCAGTATCCACCTTTCCCAACAGTACCGCGAATGGCATCGTCAATGGTTCCTCCCTTAGGAATGCAAAGGCCTGCGGGACAGATAAGGAGTGCTCCGCCATTTACGTCTTTCAATTCAGATTTTGTAAGTTTTGTTTTCTGGATGTTTGATTTTTTCATGATATTTTTATTTGATGATAAGCTAATTTACATTTTATTTCAAATAATAGTGAAGTAAATTATGGTAATTTTGAGATTTATTAACAAAGTTTAACAGTTTGATAATCATTGAGAAAGATTGCAATTGTTAATTTTGAATATGAAGAATTTAATACAACTATTAGCTGTATGTTTATGCTTTAGTTTTTTCAAGGCTCAGCAGACTGGTTTTTCTGTGGTGAAATATGAAGATCTGGAGCAACGCATTCAGCAAGAGAAAGATAAGCTTCTTGTAGTTAACTTCTGGTCGACAACCTGTGCCCCTTGTGTGAAAGAGCTCCCTCATTTCATGGAAGTGAATAATAAGTATGCGAACAATTCAAAGTTTAAAATGATTCTGGTTTCATTAGACCGGCTTGCAGATCAGGAAAGAGTCTCAAAATTTATCAAAAACAAAAATCTCACGGCTGAGGTGATTCTACTGGATGATATTAAAAGAATGAACACCTGGATTCCAAAGTTTGAAAAAGACTGGGATGGAAATATTCCGGTAACCCTGTTTTATAAAAACGGAACGAAATTCCATTTTAACGATGGAGAAATGAGTAAAGAAGACCTTGAAAAATCAATTAATGAAAATCTACAATAAATAATCTGTTATGAAAAATATGAAAATTGTAATGATGGCATTCATTGCTACCCTTGGACTGTTGAGTTTTACAAAACCAGACCATGATAATATCCTTCAGAAAGAAATTGTTTCTTCTAAAAAAGGCTATGAGGTAGGGGATGAAGCGACTGATTTTAAGCTTAAAAATATTGATGGCAAAATGGTTTCTCTGAGTGATTTTAAAAGCGCCAAAGGGTTCATCGTCATATTTACCTGTAATCATTGCCCGTACGCAAAGAAGTATGAAGACCGTATCATTGAGCTTGATAAAAAATATAAAGCGCAGGGGTATCCGGTGATCGCAATCAATCCTAATGATCCCAATGTACAACCAGAGGACGGTTACCAGCAGATGATCGAAAGAGCCAAACAGAAAGGATTTACATTCCCGTATCTGGTAGATGAAGGACAAAAGATTTACCCTCAGTATGGAGCTACCAAAACACCTCATGTTTTTGTACTGCAGAAAGAAAACGGCAAGAATATCGTAAAGTATATAGGAGCGATTGACAATAATTACGATAACCCGAATGACGTATCCGAATATTATGCTCAGGATGCTGTAAACGCTCTCATTAAAGGAGAGCCGGTGAAGATGACAAAAACAGTTGCCATTGGATGTACAGTCAAAGTAAAGAAATAAAAGGAAGGGGAAAGGCATTAAAATGACAATGATTCACTTTTTTTGCTTAAACTCTCTGTACAAAATATAGAAAATTGATTAGGTTTTACCATAAGAAAATTATTAGACAAAATAATAAAAAAACGGTATAAACACCGTCGTAGAAGTTAACATAATAAAATTTCTTCACCGTATGTGGATTTATTGTTTATATTTACCACACAATTATTAAATAATATTTTTATGAAAAATTTAAAAAAGCTAACTAGAAATGCATTAAGTAAAGTTGCTGGAGGAGAAGGATGTGTTAATATCTATCATGTAACAAGTTGTGGCGTAAGCGCTGTAACATGTCAAAGCGGCTGGTCTGGTCCAAGAATGATGGAATGGGCATATGCACTTGAAGCAGCTAACTGTTAATGATTTATTTATAAAGCATTTGTCGCACTTGCAGCAAATTCGCAGCAAGTGCGACTTTTATTATTTATAGAAGAGTGTATGAATATTTATAAAAAAAAATTACTATTTCTATTATTTTTCCTGTCTCTTTTATCTTATGCTCAAGACAATAAAAGAGATACACTGATTGCTGACTTTACCTATTTACTAAAAGCAAAACTGTATAAATCTACCCCTGATTATACCCACGAGGAATTTTTTTCTTTACAAGTTTTAAATGACCGTGCATTTTTTATCAGTGAGAAGGCCTTAAAGTTTGATTCTATATTTCAAAGCGAGTTTCAAAAAGCGACTATAGGAGGCAGTACAACAATGGTTGATTTTAGAGGAAAATCTTTTCCAAAAACAAAATTTCCCTATACAATTATCCAGTCCAATCAGAATACTCAATATTTTGAAAGAGTGGGGATGACATTACTCACCTATAAAGAACCCACAATAAACAACTGGAAACTTATTGATGAGTCAAAAACAATAAATACAATCAATTGTAAAAGAGCTGAAATCAATTATAAAGGAAGAAACTGGATTGCCTGGTATTCTACGGATATTCCTATTCCTTATGGTCCATATAAATTTAATGGACTGCCAGGATTGATTATTAAAATAACAGACGACAAAGGAGACTATGATTTTGAACTTGTAAAATCTGTGTCGAGGAATCATTTAAAAGGAAAAGTTTCCAGTGTTAGTACACTTAGATACGAAAATGCTAAAGAAACTACCACAGCCCGTTTACAGGAAATAAAAAAGAATTCCATTAATAACCTGGTTGGGACACTTGCCAGTATGGAAACCAGTATAGCACCGGAATCCAGAGAAACTGTGAGAAATATACAAAAACAGAAACAACAAAATCTGATAGATGAAAATTCTATAGAAATCAACTGAATTGATTCTTCATTATTTGAATTTCCCGGCAGCCTGTAAAGGCTGTTTTTTTATTGATATAGATAGAGAATGAATTAATATGTATAATTTTACACTTGGTAGATCTTATCATAAATGTACTGTATAATCGCATTTCGTGAACCGATCTCATATAAAAATGAGACAGATATGTGTGAAATACTGGTTTTTATATCTTAAATCCTATTTGAAATGAAATTACAATTCAGCCTGAAATACCTTCTTCTGACCCTTTTTATTTTTCTGACAGAAGTACTCATTGCGACTAAACTGAAAGATATTTTCTTTGTGAGAGCCTATCTGGGGGATGTCATTGTGGTAATGCTTCTTTATACCTTTGTCAAAAGTTTTGTCAAAATGAATGATCAGAAACTGATTGGCGGAATTTTGATTTTTTCCTGTCTTGTAGAACTGGCTCAGTATTTCAATATTGCAGAAAAACTAGGCTTCCGGGAGGGAAGCCTGATGTATATTGTGATCGGGAATTCATTCTCATGGATTGATATTCTCTGTTATGCCGCAGGTTGTCTGCTGCTCTATCTTTTTGTAAAACTGACAAAAAACGGAGAGATAACCCAGGCTTCAAATCTCTGATTGCTGTTGCCTATCTGCCAAAACTATCATACTTGTCTTCAGCATACTTGGTAAAGCGGTTCAGCAATGCTACATTCTCTTTTTCCATAGGAGTGAGCTCATTGTCTACATTGCCGGAAACAGGAATATACCAGTCTGTCTGTTCAAAGAAATTTCTGTAGGTCTCTTTTTTAAAGGAGTATCCGTGTCTTGCAAATACGGAGTTTTTGATGATTTCAAGATCCAGTTTTCTTAAATTTTTAAGATCTTTCTCCGTCAGTTTTTGTTTGGAGGCATTCAGTTTGAAAACCGCATCTGAAGCCACTCTGTTTTTGGACGTAGTATAGCTTTCCGTCTTACCGGTATCGGCATCCGTATATTTTTCGACAAAATCTTTAGGATTGGACCAGTCGACGAGATTAGAATCTTTATCCAGCATAAAATTCGGATTGTAGACAAACTCTTTCTTGGTTAGTTTAAGGGTCTTTAAAGGAGATTTTACCGCAGATTTATTGAAAGCATTCCATTTTCCGGTTAAGCTGTCACCATTCAGTTTTACTTCAAATCTGCCATCTGTTTTGTCATTTCCGGGTTCATCCAATACAAAAGATTTTGAAGCCTCATTGAAAATTCCTCTGATAGGGCGCTGGTTACCATTAACGATACTTTGCCCGTATACGCTGTCTTTGGTAATTCTGTTGATCTTTAAAGAAATTCTCTTGTAAACATTGGCATCGAACTCTGAACCATCAGACTCATCCGTAAACTTTTCCATTCCGGCAAAATCGCCTGTATAAATGCCATAATATTCTTTGTGAACCTCAGGAATTACCACAGAATCTTTTTTTGCGGTTAAAGAATCTTTCCCGGATTCATTGACCTTTCCGTCTTTTTTACAGCCTATTAAAGAAACTGTAAGCAAAGAAATAAGCGTGTAATTTACAATTTTCATATCTGTTTTTTTGTGATTAAATATTCAATTAAAAGCATATTGGGAATCCAGCCCAGCCATGCAATGATCTGATAAACATCCATAGGATTGGGATGAAATAAATATACGATAATAACTTTCCACATACGTAATGTGATGGCTGATAATGTAAAAGCAAAACTTCTCCACATCCATTGCTTGTGTTCTTTAAACTTTTTCTGCCTGGCAAGCTGATAAGCTCTGAAGGTTGAAACCCACCATACAATACCCAGAATAACGAATGAAATTTTTGAAAACAAACCTCCATTGGCAAAGATTCCCATATAAAACCCTGACGGGGCCGCGAAAATCAGAATCAGAATAATATAAAGCTTCCCTATATTCCGGTGAAAATTTTTCCATCCGAAATTCCTTCTGAGAATGGCCAGAAATCCAGAAAGAAGTACAAAAATGCTGGTATAAACATGGGTGTAAAAAAAGTAAAGGTATTCCGGTCTTTCCGTTACTTCTGTTTGCTTGATCATCAGAAAGCTGACATTGGGATTGATAGGAATATATTCCAGTGTGATTTTTAACATCAGCCAAAAGAAATACCCGAATCCTATGATGAAAAGGATTTTAAAGAAAACAGCGGTATTTCTTTTGGCGGAGAGCATTTTTTACTCAAAATTCATGATGAAAGGAAGATTGTACCAGCTTAGTACTGGATTTCCCTTGTATTCTTCCGGTTTCCACTTCTTATGCATAGAGGTAAGAACTCTTTCGATTTCTTTATTAAAGACCTCGTTATCTCCTGTTACAGAAACCTTTTCTATTTCGCCGGCAATATTCACTGCAAACCTTGCGTTGGCTTTTATCTTTCCTTTTGCCCCTTTTATTTTGCTAGTTTTTATTTTTCCTGCAGCTTCCTGCATAAATGCGCTTATTCCGCCAGGATATTCTGCCGGTTTACGAGCTTCCGGGACAAAACGATCTCTGGAATGATCGTGTGTAGGAGGTGTTTCTGTTTCCTTTGTCTGAGAGAAAACAAGCCCAAACCCGAGAGATAGCATCAATACTAATATTTTTTTCATAATGTGTGATATTTTAAATTTCCCAGCCTAATGGCATTCTAAATTTAAACTTAATGGGTTGTCCGTTTTTAGTAGCAGGAATCCATTTTGTTTTTAATTTCTTCATAACACGACTCACTTCCTCATTGAAAGCAGGGCTATTTCCTGTTGTAGAAACTGAGCTTATACTTCCGTCAGGATTTACATCAAAGGTAGTTACTGACCTGTAAGTTCCGGGAGTGTCCGAAAATTTAGACGTCTTAATTTCTTTCGCTATATAACTTCTGAGCGCAGATACTCCGCCAGGAAATTCTGCAGGAATATATAGAGTATCATTTACTTTTGCTTCGGATAATAATTGAGCCGGCTTCTGCTCTTCTTGTTGTAAGGTTTGAGAAAAGGTAAGCTGAGCTCCTAAGAATAAAATGAGTATCGATATTTTTTTCATGTTTATAGTTTACAGTAAAAATAATGATTTTATAAGGTATTGAGATCCTGTGCAATCAACCAGCCCTGACTCCAGCATGCCTGAAAATTGAATCCGCCTGTTACGGCATCTATATTTAAAACCTCTCCGGCAATATAAAAATTAGGCAGCAGTTTTGAAGCCATGTTTTTAAAGTTAATTTCCTTTAAATCAATACCTCCTGCCGTTACAAACTCTTCCTTAAATGTAGATTTTCCGGTCACCTGGAATTTCTTTTTACATAAATTTTCCAATATTTTCTGCATTTCCTTTCCTGAAATATTGGCCACCTGCTTGTTGAGGTCAACCTTTGAAATCTCTAATATTTTCTGCCAGAATCTGTTGGTAATATCAAAAATTTTAGACTGTCCGATGCTCTTTTTAGGATTATTTTGCTTGAAGTCCTGAAAAGTTTCTTCTGCATCCTCCATTGGGATAGAAACAAAATTCACCTCAATTTCAAAATTATATTTCAGCTGAGCCAGGCTGATCGCTTCCCATGCAGAAATCTTCAGGACAGCCGGTCCGGAAAGTCCCCAGTGGGTAATCAATAAAGGGCCGCTTTCTTCTGTTTTCAGCTTAGGAATTGAGATTCCTGCGTTTTCAAAGCTGGTTCCGGGAAGATCTTTCAGTAATTCATCTTTAATATTGAATGTAAAAAGAGACGGAACAAGAGGAACAATTTTGTGACCGAGACTTTCAACAATTTTTAAGGATTTTGGAGAACTTCCGGTTGTATAAACAATATAATCTGCTTCAAAATCTCCGGAATTGGTTCTTACAATATACTTTTCACCCTGTTTTTCAATCTCTTTTACCGTACATTTTGTGTTTACCGTTACATTTTTCTTCTGGGTTTCATTCAAAAAAGTATTGATGATGGTTTGCGAAGAATTACTTTCAGGAAAAGTTCTGTTGTCGTTTTCTATTTTCAAGGGAACGTTGCGCTGATCAAACCATTCCATGGTATCTCCCGGCTGGAATTTGGTGAAGACACTCAGTAATTCTTTATTCCCACGGGGATAGAACTGTACCAGCTCTCTAGGGTCAAAGCAGGCGTGAGTCACATTACAACGTCCGCCTCCGGAAATTTTAACTTTCTGAAGGACATCCGAGTTCTGTTCTAAAATCGTAATACTGTATTTTTTTTCGTCAAGGTTGGATGCGCAGAAAAAGCCTGCAGCACCGCCTCCGATTATGATGATCTGTTTCATGTATATGTAATCCTATGCTGAAGATTATTTTTTCAAAAGTACAATTTTTATAAACCATCTTATTTGAGTATTTTTGAAGATTATAATTTTAATTATATCAAAAACGATTTTCATATGATTTTCTACCATAAATTTGAAGTGCGATGGAGCGATCTTGATGCCAACAAGCACTTAGCCAATTCATCCTATGTACAATATTGTGCGCAAGCCAGAATGGCTTTTATGACCAAAGAGAAAATGGGGGTTACCCAATTGAGCAGATGGGGAATCGGTCCGGTGATCCTGCATGAGAGATATTCTTTCTTTAAGGAGATCTATGCTGATCAGACGGTGATTGTAAGTGTAGAGATAGACGGATGTTCTGATGACTCTTCCATCTACCGTTTCGTACACAAGTTCTATACTCCGGATGGGGTACACTGTGCAACTGCTGAGGCTACAGGGGTGTGGATCGATATGATGCTTAGAAAAATGACGACTCCACCGGATGACGTAGTGGAAGCGATGAATAAATATAAAAGCCCGGAAACGGTGGTATTATCCAAAGAAGACTTCAAAAAGCTTCCTTTCCACCCGCACAATATTGATCCGGCAGAATTTACAAAGTAATTCAACGTTTAAAGTTCAGGGTTGAATGCTATAAATTTTAAAGCCTTATTGCATTTTACAGTTGAACATTTACAAAAAAAGAAATTTTATGTTTGAAGATAAATCACAGGAGCTGACGCCCATTTCGAAACTAGGAGAATTTGGTCTTATCAAGCATCTGACTGAATATTTCCCTTTATCCAATGAATCTTCGGAACTTGGGGTAGGAGATGATGCGGCGGTTATTAATCCTGACAATAAAAAAGTAGTGCTTACGACAGACGTTCTGGCGGAAGGAGTACATTTTAATCTGGGCTATGTTCCATTAAAGCATTTAGGCTATAAAGCCGTGGTGGTAAACCTGAGTGATATTGCTGCGATGAATGCAACGCCGACACAGATTTTAGTTTCTCTGGCGGTTTCCAATCGTTTTCCTGTAGAAGCTCTGGAAGAAATCTATTCAGGAATTCAGGCAGCCTGCACAAGATATAAAGTAGACCTTATCGGCGGAGATACTACCAGTTCAAATTCAGGATTGGTGATGAGTATTACCGCTGTAGGAATTGAAAATGAAGAAAACATTGTCAAAAGAAGCGGAGCAAAGCCTAATGATCTTCTTGTAGTATCAGGAGATTTGGGAGGTGCCTATATGGGACTTCAGATCTTGGAAAGAGAGCATGCCGTTTATCTTGCGAATCCTGATATGCAGCCGGAAATGGAAGGGTATGACTACATCCTGGAAAGACAGTTGAAGCCTGAAGCAAGAACAGACGTTAAAAAGATTTTGGAAGAACTGGATATTAAACCAACTTCTATGATCGATATTTCTGACGGTCTGGCTTCCGAGATTCTTCACCTTTCCGATCAGTCAAAAGTAGGATTCAGACTGTATGAAGAAAAAGTACCGTTAGATAATCTGACGATCTCTACTGCAGATGAAATGAATTTAAATCCTGTAATGACTGCACTAAGCGGAGGAGAAGATTATGAACTGCTGTTCACGATTTCACCAAACGATTTTGATAAAATCAGAAACCATCCGGATTTTACCATTATAGGACATGCTGTAGAAAAAGAAGAAGGAAACTTTATGGTGGCCAGAGGGTCTAACCAGTTGGTAGCACTTACCGCTCAGGGATGGGATGCTTTTTTAAGCAAATAAAACCGAAAAATTATATTTAATTTTAAATATTGTAGAAAGCCGCAGCATCTTTTTTGCTGTGGTTTTTGTTTATGATCAACCTACTTTAAAATACACTGATGATTACACCAGAAAAAGAAATCCCGGTTCACCATCTTACTTCTGAAAAATTTCAGATGAGCACTCTGAGGGCGGCGGGTCCGGAGAATTTTCATGATGTGCACAGGCATAATTTTTTTGAAATTATCTGGTTCAGGGAGGTGTATGAAAGCAGTTATTTAGAGTTGGATTTTGAAAGCTACAAACTGGAAAACAATCAGATCTGCATCATTGCACCGGGGCAGGTTTTCAATATGAAAATAAACGGTGAGGATGGATATGCAATGGCTATAAGCCGGGAAATTTTCAATGAAGTCTGCGATATAGAACCGGTACTCACAGGAGGAATGCTTCCCTTTTATTTAAATCCCAAAAGTGAAAAAAACTGTAGTGCAATCATAGCACTGATGGAGGAGGAGTATAAAGGTGCATCCAGAACCGAGCTTCTAAAGGCTTATCTGAAAGCATTTTGTATCATCATCGGGGAACAGATTACCCCTCAGGAACCTTTACTGAATGACCGTCAGCGCATCCAGGAGCTGGTGGGACTTATTGAGAAACATTATATAATGCATAAAGAAACAGGTTTCTACGCTGAAAAACTGAAGATAAGCACGCATCATCTTAATGATATTGTACGTCTTTTGAGGGGGACAACCGTAAAAAAAATGATTTCCCAGCGTCTTATCCTCGAAGCCAAAAGAGAGCTCAGTTTTGGAGCTCTTACCATAAAAGAAATTGCTTTCAAGCTCGGTTTTAACGATACTTCATATTTTTCAAGGTTTTTCAAGAAACATACCGGTCAGAATCCCGACTATTTTAAGAATAATGAAAAAAGATAATCTTCAATATTTACAATGTTTGTGGGTTTAAATAAGCTTTTTTCATTTATTTTCATGTTTTAATCTTCACTTTGTCCTATACTTCCTTCAGTTCTTTTATTGTAATCTTTTGCTTTTTAAGGCAATTTTGCACACTGAAAATAAACGCCTGTGAAGGCTTGAAATTTATGAAGAAGTTAAATATTATAGTGTTTATTTTAGCACTGCTCAACACGTTAGAATCCTTAAGTATAGACCTTTATCTCCCTGCTTTCCCAAGCATGGCAGAAATTTTTAATACAGATATTGGGCATATCCAAATATCAATTTCGGTATTCTTTGCCGGATTTGCTTTCGGGCAATTGTTATGGGGACCTTTATCTGATAAGAAAGGACGTAAGCCGATGCTGTATTGTGGGTTGCTGCTTTTCATTATCGGAGCTACGGCCATTTATTTTACCTCAGATATTTATGTTTTATGGGCCATGCGATTTTTACAGGCGTTCGGAGGAAGTGCGGGAATTGTGATCGGAAGAGCCATTATTATCGACCTTTATGACAAACAAAAGTCTGTTACTATTTTCTCCCAACAATCCCAGATCAGCGGTATTGCGCCTATTGTTGCACCCCTGATTGGAAGCGTGTTTCTCAAGTACTGGGGCTGGAACAGTTCATTTGCTTTCTTATGCATTATGGGACTTATTACCTTCTTTATGGTTTACAAATATGTTCCGGAAACCAATGCAAGAATCAGTCTTCCTGATCATGAACTTCAGGATGAAAAAGGGTTGAAAGATCAGCTTAAAATGATCATTTCCAATAGAGATTTCATCAACAGTACAATGGTAGGAAGTATCGCTTTTGCTTCCCTTATCATTTATATTTCCAATGCGCCGTTCTTATTTATGGAACTTCACGGGTTTTCCAGCGGGACCTTCAGTTTTATCTTTGCATTCAATTCACTGGCCTTGATTACTGCGGCTTATATTACTCCGAAACTGATCAAAAGAATAAGCAATTCCAGTCTTCTATTCATTGCCACGATTGTATTATTGGTGGTGTGTACCCTTCATATTCTGATTGCTGCAGAGAACCTTTCTGTAGCCCTTGAAATTGCGATGCTGTATCTGTCGTTGCTGGCTATCGGTATATTGTTTCCCATTACTTCAGCGCATGCTTTATCCCCTTTTAAAGAAGGGCGTGGTACCGCTGCAGCATTGCTTGGATTTATGCAGCTGATGGTGACCTTTTTGATGTCCGGGCTTATTGGTCTATTGGAAGCTGATTCTATCATCCCGATGGTGGTGACACGTGCCGGAATGGCATTAATCGCTGTATGGTTCGGATACCAGATTTTTAAAGCTCAAAAAATATCCTTTAAAGAATCTGTGGTTTCTTAGGCCGGCTATTTATTATCCTTTCATTTGATCCTGTTGTCATACAATCCCGGCACTTAATCAAGTAATTTTTGAAAAAAATACCCAAAGGGTTCTCTTTGCATAAAATTTAAAATATGAAAAAGAACCTTTTGACGGCTTTTTGCTGTCTGCTGCCTTTAGGGTACTGGGTGAACGCACAGACAGGAATCTCTGCAGAACTTAAAACAGAGTATATTCCTTCTTCCAATTACATTCGCCCGGAAGATAGTGTAAAAACCGATTCTAAAAGTGATTTTAAAAGAGCAAGCCTGAATCTGAGCATTCCGTTATCTGTAAAAAAAGACAGTGGGGGCAGGGTAAGAGCATGGTCTATGCTGCTCAGCGGATCTTATGCGAAAATGTCACACAAAAATTATGAAACCCAGCTATTTCCGGATCAGATGCTGAATGCCCAGGTTGGATTACAACACATAAGGCCCTTAGGAAAAAAATGGAGTATGATGATGATGGGATCTGTGGGGCTGTATACCGATATGGAGCACATCAACTTTGATGATGTGTTGGGACAAGGGGGAATCCTGTTTATCAGACATTTTAATCCCAATGTTGCTTTAGGAGTAGGGCCTGTCCTTACCACAGCATTTGGGCCACCAATGGTAATGCCGTGGATTTATTTCGACTGGAAAACGAATGGAAGAGTCAAGTTTAAACTCAATTTTCCGGAAGGAGCAGAAGCAGGATATGAATTCTCAGACGTTATTACTCTAAAAGCAGTCGTGAATCTCAGCGGAATGTTGGTAGAAAGAAATAAGGACGGAAAATCCACGATGTTTGGTTATCAGCAGATCACGGCAGGTCTCAGACCGGAGTTCAGAATCAATGATAAACTCAGCTTAGGAGTGACGGGAGGATCTACGCTGGTACGAAGTTTCAGTGAAAGTGAACGAAAAATCAAAAGTATTTTCAAAGAGAAAAAGATGGCAGATCCAAGGTTTGCCAGTACATTCTATGTTGCTGTGGCATTGCGCTGGAATTTACCTTAAACAATGAGAGGAAAGAAGCTGGAGTATCTCTGATATGTTTTTAACGTTAGGAGTTTTCCCCACCCATATGACTCCGGCTTCCCTCTTTTATTTACTGATCAGCTTCTTGTATACCACCTGATTGAGCAGTTCTTCTTTTCGGGTACGGGATATAGGAAGCTCTATCTTGTTGATAAACAGTCGTCCACCTGAGATCATGTCAATATGGGTAATGTTGATCAGAAAGGATTTATGAATTCTGAAAAAATGTTCTGAAGGCAACGATTCTTCGATGGCCTTCATGGTCTGATGAATGACCAGAGCCTTATCCTTAAAATGCAGCTTGGTATAGTTCTGCATACTTTCAATATATAAAATATCTACCCAGGAAACCTTGATAAAGGAGTCAGACTGCCTTACATACAAAAACGGATCATCCAGAGGGGTGTTCTTCCTTAGTTTCTCATTGATGATAAATTGTTGCTGCGCCTTATTCACCGCCTGATAAAAACGGTTAAAAGCAATAGGTTTCAAAAGGTAATCCACTACCTGAAGCCGGAATCCTTCCAGGGCATATTCTGAATAAGCCGTTGTGAAAATACACAATGGCGGATTTTCAAGCTGTTCCAGAAAATCAATGCCGGTCAGATAAGGCATATTAATATCCAGAAAAAGGAGATCTATTTCAGTTTCCTTTACTTTGGCATCTGCTTCCAATGCTGTGGCGCAGGTTCCTTCTACGGATAAAAAATCGATCTGATCAGCCAGTTCTTTCAGGTGGAATCTTGCCAAAGGTTCATCATCTATGATCAGGCATTTCATTTTAGGAAGAGTACTGCTCATTTTTTTCAGAGAGTTTTAAGGTTAAACTTACTTTGTAGATCAGGTTATCAGATTCAATTTTCAGGTCATAAGCTCCCGGATATTGTAATTTAAGACGTTTTTTTACATTTTGAAGACCAATTCCGCTGTCTTTCTTTTTATGAACGGCCATTTCTGAATATGAATTTTCAACATAAAAGGAGAGGTTATTGTTTTCCTCTTTGCAGAAAATCTTGACATATCCGGTTTGCCCGGGAAGCCTGCAGACATATTTGAAGGCATTTTCAATAAAAGGAACCAGTAATAGTGGGACGATAAGAATATTTTTATTGGTGATTTCAAGAGTAGATTTTACATCCAGTTCATTTCCCCATCTTAGTTTTTCTACCTCAATAAGGTTTTGAAGATATTCTATTTCTTTGTCCAGAGGGACCATATTTTGATTGCAGTGATACAGTTGATACCGCAGAATATCCGAAAACTTCATCAGCAAATAATCTGCGAGCTGTGTATCATGTTTCATCAGAATATGGATGTGGTTCAGAATATTAAATATAACATGTGGATTGATCTGATCCTGAAGCAATTTGAGCTGGTTTTCCAGATGAGCCTGCTGAAGTAGGATATGATCCCGTTCTATTCTTCCGTGTTCTTTGTAGAACTTGATGCCGCAGGCCGTACCATTGATCAGAAATGAGGCTGGTAAAGACATATAAAAACCCCGCCATAAAAATGGAAGATGATCCCTGAAATCGGGTGGAAGCTGGTTTTTGGGGCCTGCTTCAAAATAAGTGAAGATGATGGAGAAAATGATACTCAAAATAAAAATAACCATGATCGCCTGAATCAGAAACTGCTTCATCTTTTTGGCCTGTAAAGCCTTTGGAAGAAGTCTACTGGTCAGAAAATGAGTAAATGTAAAGGAGCTGACAGCGACAATGACTGCCTGTATCATTGCTAAATATTTCTCTGTATCCGTCTGGAAGTTGCACCACAATACAATGGTAAGAACAAGCCAGAAAATAAAAGAGAAAATATATTCTTTTAAAACAAAAGGTTTTGTCATAGTGATCCGAAGAGAGTTTATAAAAAATTAGAAACTGCAGGGTCACAGTTTCTAATCAGTCAAAGATAATTTAAGTTTTTTAGAACAGGAAATAACCGATTCCAAGACTAAAGCTGTGGGGTTTGGATTTAAATTCCTTACTGATATTGGATAAACCATGTTCATATCTGAGATCTACCGTAAAGTTTTTATAGTCTATTCCTATCCCGCCCGTAATTCCGATGTTGGATTTGTCAAACTTATTAAAGCCTTCCTTGATGGATTCGGAGGTTGATAGTTTATTGTTAAATGCATAGCTGTAAACACCGCCGGCGAATGCCCTTAGATTGAAATCATCAGTTTTAACGATTTTATATCCTATCACTACAGGAATATCAATGGCATTCCATGTAAGTTTGGCGGAACCACCAGATTTTTCTTCGTAAGATGCTTTTCTTTTGTTGAGCAATGCTTCTCCTTGTACATACAGGCTTCCAATATCTACTCTTGTCATCACACCTGCCTGATAGCCGAAACCGTATTTCCCTTCCAAGGAAGAGGATTCCGTTGAGGTTTTTGTAAAATTTGCACCTCCTTTGATTCCAAAGTGAACAGCCGGTTTTTGTTGTGCCTGGGTTTCTACAGAGCAGGTAATGCATAATAGCAAAGCGCTGAATGCTAAAAATTGTTGTTTCATAATTTAATTATTGTTAGAAATTTGATGCAAAACAACAAATCAGAGAGCAGCACAGAAACTTTATTTGATGAATGGCAGAGATGCTTTGACAAGAGTCTGATTTTGGATGAAAATAAAAATCGGAAGCGATACTGGCTTCCGATAGATTGTTGTTTGATTCTAATAAGGCTGTTCTGTACAGTCGTTTGGTGGCTGACATCCTCCGCTACCTCCACCACCTGGGTTTCCGCCTCCGCTGCCGACACATCTTCCGGGATTTCCATCATCATCCAGCTGACAGGCTTTTCCGAAGGTGCATTCACAGTCTGTCCAGCAGCTGGCAGAATCTCCGTTCATGTGACAGGTATCGATCATTCCACTTCCGATAATGGCAGATAGATCTTTTCTCAAAAGTTTTTTCATTTTTTTCATAATAGAATTTGATGTTTAAAAGTTAATAGCCTTGTTGATAGGTATTAGTAAATATAACAAAAAAATGAATCGGTTTTGTATTTAAGTATCCGAAAATGAATTAGATATGAGGGTGTTGAGAATGCAGGCAAAACAAACAGGAAAAATAAAACCCGCTAAGAAAAGCGGGTTTATATATTTATTTTTTGAAGGTAAGCATCAAAGGAACAGATACCGTAGAAGATACCGGTTTCCCTTTGTCTTCTGCAGGTTTCCACTTGCCTTTATCTTTGATCCGATAAAAAGCAGCTTCAATGAATGCATTGACATCTTCATTATTCCCTTTTACCTGAGCATCAAGGGCATTTCCTTTAGAATCTACCACAAAGGTCATGGTAGCTTTATAAGAGTCTGATGAAAAGTTTAAAAAATCAAGATCAACAGCCTCGTATAAAAATTTCTGAAAAGAGGCTTTTCCCTGATCATACTCAGCTTCTTTAGTCACCTTTGATTTCGTAGGCGGATCCAAAGCGATCATTTTTTGTCCTTCAGCAGAAGCTTTATCCAAAGCATCTTTGTAGGCAGCTATTTTATCTTCCGTCAGAAGCCATTCTTTCTTGGTTCTTAGATCATTAGGCTTCGGATATTTGTTGTACAGAGCCTTTTTCTTTCTTTCATACCGGGAATCTGCTCTCTGAAATTCAGAGATCTGGGCACTCCCGAAAACAAATGTGAAAATACATGCTAATGCCAGGAGTTTTTTCATAATTAAGCTTTTACAATGTTAATGATTACTTCAGTTGCTTTTTCCATACTTTCCAAAGCTACATATTCGTAAGGTCCGTGGAAGTTGATTCCTCCAGCGAAGATATTCGGGCATGGAAGTCCCATATAAGAAAGCTGTGCACCATCCGTACCTCCTCTGATCGCTTTGATCTTTGGCTCGATACCTGCTTCAGTCATTGCCTTTGCTGCAAGATCTACGATGTGCATTTTGCCTTCAAACTGCTGTTTCATGTTTCTGTACTGCTCTTTAATTTCTACTTCAGCAGTTCCTTCGCCATGTTTTTGGTTGAATTCCGCAACTTTTTCTTCTAAGAATTTCTTTCTTGCTTCAAATTTATCAGCATCGTGATCACGGATGATGTATTGCAGTTTAGCTTCAGAAATATCAGCAGTAATGTCCATTAAGTGATAGAATCCATCAAAACCTTTAGTGGTTGCAGGGGTTTCATTTGCGGGTAACGTTTGAGCAAACTCAGCCGCTAATAAAGCCGCATTGATCATTTTACCATAAGCATACCCAGGGTGTACGCTCAGTCCGTGGATTTTCACTACGGCTCCGGCAGCGTTAAAGTTCTCATATTCAAGTTCTCCAACTTCTCCGCCATCCATCGTGTAAGCCCATTCTGCACCGAATTTAGCCACATCAAACTTGTGTGCACCTCTTCCAATCTCTTCATCAGGAGTAAATCCTACGGCGATTCTTCCGTGCTTGATTTCAGGGTGAGCGATAAGATATTCTGCAGCAGTTACAATCTCTGCACAACCTGCTTTATCATCAGCACCAAGAAGCGTAGTTCCGTCAGTAGTAATTACAGTCTGACCAATATATTTTTTTAAGCTTTCAAATCTTGAAGGCGATAAAGTGAATCCTGTAGTCTGGTTCAGCAGAAGGTCGTTTCCATCATAATTTTCCCAAACCTGAGGTTTTACATTTTCCCCGCTGAAATCAGGTGATGTATCGTAGTGTGAAATGAATCCTATCGTAGGCCTGTCATCATTTTCAAGGTTAGAAGGAACATAGCCCATAATATAACCGTGCTCATCAATTGAAACATCTTCTAAACCGATTGTTTTCAACTCTTCGGTAATATAATTGGCAATATTCCACTGGCGCTCTGTAGAAGGTGTAGACTCACTTTCTGCATCACTCGTTGAATATATTTTTACATAACTAAGAAAACGGTTCAGTAACTTTTCTTTCCACAATGGGCTGAATTCTATTGTACTCATTATTAGCATTAAATTTCAACAAATATACGACGTAATTTGTATATAGCGGGTGGAAACCGCTTGGTAAATCATGACTTATATGTCATATAACATACTATTGAAAAGATAAGCTAAAAAGTGGAGAATAGATTTTCGTCATTCAACAGACTTTAGTATTCAACAGTATTCATTTTAGTATATAGGATCTTCTTGTTCAATGCTTATGATTTTATTAGTTTCTGCATCAATACTGATCATCCAGGTAGTGCGGGTGGCTCCGGGGTTTTCAGGAAAGATCAAAAAATACACAGGAGCATTATTTTCATTGTAGATTTTATTAATTCTCATCTTTCTATAAAAATCATTTTTAGTTTCTAGTGCAGTCTTTAATTTCTCCTTAATCAACTGTACTTTTTCTTTTGCAGACTTTTCAATTTCACTCACGGATAACTTCATTTGACTGTTATCAGGATTTTCTTTTTGTTTCTTGATCATATAATCTAATGCGGTAGTATAAAAATTACCCGGGAGTTGTTTTAACATTTGTGCTTTACTTACCTTGAAATCTTTTTGATAGTTTTTTTCCAATACTAATTTGTCATTAACAAATTCCTGGTAAAGCGTGATGTCCTGTTTCTTGGGGTCGTATTTGTCTTGAATGAAATGATAGAGGAGTATTTTATCATTGTCAAAATCATAGCTTGCGTCTATTCCATCAGGAAAATTAATCACTCTATGTACTTTGTTATCTTTCTTTATCAAGGTTACCTCCTCAATTAGATTTCCTCTGATTGTAGTATAAATTTGCAGATTCTGTCCTTCATCTTTTATAAAAAACTCTTGATCTCCCTCTTTCAAAATAAATGTAGAGTTTGAATGTAAAGGATCAATCCACTCTCCATTTCTCTTTTGTTTCTCCTGTTCATAGGAGGCTTTATTAAAATAGACCCCATCTTCATTGATAAGGTTTTGCTTATCTTTTTCTACCAAAGAATAATACTTGTCTTTTAAATTCTGATATTTTTTGGAAATTGTTTCGGGGTCTAAATATTTTTTATCATTTCTATTCTGCTGGCTATTGCAGAGAATCGAAAACAATACTAACAAAATGCTTAATCCTTTCATGGTTTTGTTTTTAGTTTAAAATGGATAATGGATGATAACTTGTTGAATCAAATGCTTCATATTAGATTAGAAACCAGGAGCTAATACTTTATTTTTATTAATATTCGCATCAATATTAATCATGTTTGAAAAGTTTATATAGATCCTCCTGATATTTTTTCGAACTCAGAAAAAAGCTTTGAAAACTATAAAATTCATCTTTTTTTAACTCACGTAGGACTTTCCCCGTTTTATCATTAATTATAATTATTTTAGGTTCTACAGGCTCATCCTGAACTCCATTTAAATTGATTTGCCAGTAAGAATTTTTATTATCAAAATATCTTGCTATTGTTATGGAGGAATAACCATAGGAATCTGCAATCTGAGCGATTTCATAGTAGGTCATTTTAAAATGTTTTTCATGATCAATATGCTGTAATAAGTTTCCGGCTTCATCATATACATACCAATTTCCAGCATTGAAGTACCCATTGGGAGTATTAATGGTTTGCTTTATTATATGAATCTTGCTATCGGGATAAAAATAAACGAAGGTTTGTGCGTATTGTTCAAATTTTTGTCCACTTCTTCTTATTGAATTAAGTTCGGGGGTATTATCTTCTGTTATTTTACCTAATAATGTTATTTTACCATCCTTATAACTCCCTATAAATCCATTTTTTTCAAAAGTCAGTTCTTTTGAATCATTTTTACTTTTAAGATTTTCTTGAATAAAATCACTTAATCCTAATATTTCTATGTCATTTTTTGTGATGTTGGGTATTTCCATTGTATGATGTTTTTTAGACATTTTGTTGGCGGATTGTCTTTTTTGTGCGGGACAGTTAATAAATGCCAGGAAAGACATTAATATGATGATTAAGTTTTTCATAAATGATCGGATAACAGCGTTTTTGAAAAAAATGGAAGCTTAAATACCTAAGTCTTTGATGAGGTATTTAATTTGTATTTATTCTAGTCAATTGGAATTACCTGTTCAATGCTTATTATTTTATTGGTTTTTCCATCTATATTTATTATCCAGTAAACACTAGTGATTGTAGGGTCTTCAGGAATGTTCAAATGATATATAGGAGCATTATTTTCACTGTACATTTTATAAATGCGAATCTCTCTATAAAACTCATTTTTATTTTCTAATGCGGTTTTTAACCTATTTTTAATAGGCTGTATACGTTCTTTCATTTCTTTTTCGATTTCATTGGTTGACACCTCCATTTTCCTTTGTCCAAGCCATATTTTGCGTTTTTTTACTAAATGATCTATTGCACTATAATAAAAATTACTCGGCAGTTCTTTTAGCATTTGCTCTTTACTGATTTTGAAATCTTTTTTATAATTTTTTTCCTGAATCAATTGGTTGTTCACAAATTCCTGGTAAAGCATGAGATCCCCTTTATAAGAGTCATATTTGTCTTCAATAAAATGAGTGATATAGGTTTTACCATTGTCATAATCATATTTTGCACCTATACCTTCTACAAAATTATTTACAATAGCCACTTTGTTTTCTTTCTTTATAAAGGTTGCCTGCTCAACCAAATTTCCTCTGATTGTAGTATAAATTTGTAAATTCTGTCCTTCATCTTTTATAAAAAATTCTTGATTTCCCTCTTTCAAAATAAATGTAGATTTTGAATGTAAAGGATGAATCCACTCTCCATTTTTCTTTTGCTTCTCCTGTTCATAGGAGGCTTTATTAAAATAGACTCCATATTCATTGATAAGGTTTTGCTTGTTTTTTTCTACCAAAGAATAATACTTGTCTTTTAAATTCTGATATTTTTTGGAAATTGTTTCGGGGTCTAAATATTTTTTATCATTTCTATTCTGCTGGCTATTGCAGAAAATAGAAACTAATAGTAGCAAGAGGCTTACAGTTTTCATGGTTTTTTTAGTTTAAATAGGGTAATGAATGAAGAATGTATTTAACCTTCTGCATTACCGGTCATATTTATTAGTTTGGGAGCTTCAATCAAATATATAAAAATACTTGTCAAGCGGGTTAAATCTGTTTTCTAATAGTTTATCGGCAATGGAATATCAGTTATTGAAATTATAAATCAGATATAAATCTTTGAAAATCAAAAAAATGATAGATTTGTATGTACAGTATACTAAATAGTTTAGTTTTATTATATTTGAGAAAATCAAAAAGTAAAAATGTTTCTTACCGAATGTCCTAGAGATGCAATGCAGGGATGGGGAGAGTTTATCCCTACTGATAAAAAGATAGATTATATCAACTCCTTAATGGATGTTGGTTTTGATGTGTTGGATTGTCTGAGCTTTGTTTCTCCAAAAGCAATTCCCCAAATGGCCGACTCTGATGAGGTGGCTGAAAATATTGATAAATCCCGTTCCAGGACTAAAGTTTCTGCGATTATCGGAAACTACAGAGGTGCTGAAAAAGCATTAAAACATCAGTCTGTGGATATTCTGGGATTTCCATTCTCTATTTCTGAAACATTTCAGCATAGAAATACCAATAAGAGCCAGGAAGAAGCTTTTGAAGAAATCATCAGAATGCTTGAGCTGGTAAAAAGCGAAGGAAAGCAGCTGAATATTTATTTTTCAATGGCTTTTGGAAACCCGTATGGCGAAATGTGGAAGTGGGAAGATGTAGACCAATGGGCACAAAGATTCTCAGACATCGGAGTTAAAGATATTCTTCTTTCTGATACCACTGGGGTAGCAACACCTGAAACAATCGCACTTTTGTTTGAAAAAATTCCGGCTAAATATCCGGAAATCAACTTCGGTGGGCATTTCCACAACCGTTACGAAGATTCTTATTCCAAACTGAAAGCTGCGTATGACCAAGGTTGCCGCAGATTCGACAGTGCCATCAAAGGTATCGGAGGATGCCCTATGGCTAAGGATGATCTGGTAGGAAATATGCCTACAGAGCAGGTGATCAACTTTATGAGTGTTGAAAAAGCAGAGCATAAACTGAACCTTTTAAACTTTGAAAGTTCTTACAATAAGGCGAAGGATATTTTTCATTTTTAAAATGAATTAACCCATCGCAGGCTTTAGAGAGTAGACCGATTCTCTTCCTGCGAAGAATAAATACATCAATAGGAGCGGGCTTTAGCCCGCTTTATTATATTGAAATACATCAGGCTTTAGCCGAAACTTAAATAAATTAAACCCAAAAATCAACAAAATGTCTCCAATCATTTCACCATCCGAATTCAGAAACCTTCCGGCAGAAAACATCATTATCCTCGATGCAAGAACCGGAAAGGATATAAAGCAAACTTATCTTGAAAAACACATCAAAGGAGCAAGATTCATCGATCTGGATAAAGATCTGGCTGAGATTGGAGAAAATGCCGCTTTTGGAGGCAGGCATCCGCTTCCTGCTTTAGAAAAATTTGCAGAAACACTTTCAGATCTGGGCATTGCTGAAGGCGCTCATATCATTGTTTATGACGATAAAAACGGGTCGAATGCTGCGGCAAGAGCATGGTGGATGTTGAAAGCATTCGGATTAAAGGTACAGGTTCTGGATGGAGGAATGCAGTCGGCAGAAAAAGATGGAGTGGAGTTTTCATCAGGTGAAGAGATGTTTGATAAAGCGACGTTGATCAGAAAAGAGCATTGGGGGCTTCCTGTTTCAAGCCTGGAAACAGTTGAAAATGAGTTGGAAAATGAAAATTCTACAGTTGTTGATGTCAGAGATGCTTACCGATACAGAGGAGAATCTGAACCCATTGATCTGGTTGCGGGGCATATTCCGGGAGCGATCAATATTCCTTTTTCTGAGAACCTTGATGAAAATGGTAATTTTCTGAAACCGGAGATTTTAAAAGAAAAGTACAGCAGATTATTAGAAAACAAACCTGAACATCTGATTATCCACTGCGGTTCCGGAGTTACAGCATGTCATACCATTTTAGCTCTGGATTATGCCGGTTTTCCACTTCCGGATCTGTATGTAGGTTCCTGGAGTGAATGGAGCAGGAGAGAGGGCAAAGAAATTGCAAAAGAAGTTTAAAATCAAAGTGATATAAAATACAAAAAAGGATGTCTGATCAGGCATCCTTCTTTTTTATGGTATCGTAGTGTTCTATGCTGCTTCTTTTTTACTTAAGTGAAACAAAGAAATAATGATAAAGCCTATTCCTGTAATAAAAGGAGGCTGGGCCTTCATCTCAGCGCCCATATAAAGCATGTATATTCCAAGGAAAGCAAGGAGGATTGCTCCGATTTTCTTTATCATTTTTTGAGTCATTTTATAGCATTCCCAATTCGAACTTCGCCTCTTCGCTCATCATATCCTTGTTCCAGCTCGGTTCAAAAGTAAGTTCCAGATCAACACTTTTTACATTTTCTACTTCAGCGACCTTATCTTTTACCTCTTGTGGAAGGGTTTCAGCGACAGGGCAGTTCGGAGTAGTAAGGGTCATTATAATTTTTACATCAGCGTCATCGGAGATCTGTACATCATAAATGAGCCCTAATTCGTAAATATCTACCGGAATTTCGGGATCGTATACGGTTTTAAGCACGTTGATGATTTCTTCACCAATGTCAGCAATTTGATCGTCTGTAAATTTCATTTTTTAATCTAAATTGATATTCCTTTTCAACAAATCTTCCTGACGCATACGCCGGAAAATATTTGCCAAAGTTAAGACATCTTTTTCACAATAATCAACAATTCGCTGCAAGTCTTTTTCTATGTAGTAAATTGATGAAACCATTGAGCCGTCAATATCATCCTTTGGAGTGGGAATACCAAAGACATGAGCCAGTAATTCCAGGGATACAAAACTTTTATAATCCCCAAACTTCCACAGTTCCATAGTGTCTATATGAGGAATTTCCCAGGGCTTTTTCCCAAACATCTGGAAGGGTACAGGGGGCTGCATTCCATTGATCAGATAGCGTCTGGCAATCCAGGGAAAATCAAATTCTTTTCCGTTATGGGCACAGAGAATGACATTATGAAGCCTTGGACTGTTGAATAAAGTACCAAACTCCTGAAGTAATTTTTTCTCATCATGTCCGGAGAAGCTTTTTATTCTTAGCGTCTCATTCTTTTCAATCATTCCGATGGTAATGCAGATGATTTTTCCAAATTCAGCCATAATACCGGCTCTGTCATAAAATTCTTCCGCAGAAACATCGTCTTTTCTCTGGAACTTTGTTTTCTTATCCCAGAGATGTTGGTCTGTTTCGGATAATTCATCCCAGGAACCTGCCTGAGGAACGGTTTCAATATCAAGAAATAATACCCGTTCTATTGGTATGTTCTGTATCATAGGTGTTTTTTTGTTTTCTTATCCTACCTGCATTCCATTCTTTGTAGGTAATGAAGGAGTCAAAAGCGTGACATCATTTTTGTCTTCACCGTATAATCCTAAAACAAGACATTCGCTGAAGAAGTTGGCAATCTGTTTTTTGGGGAAGTTCACTACGGCCAGAATTTGTTTCCCTACCAATTCTTCTTTCTGGTAAAGAGAAGTGATCTGTGCTGATGATTTTCTGATTCCAAGATCTCCGAAGTCTATTTCCAATTGATAGGAAGGGTTTCTTGCTTTTTCAAAATCATTTACAGAGATGATGGTTCCGCATCGGATGTCTATCTTTTCAAAATCTGCCCAAGTGATGTCTGGTTTTACGGTCATGGTAATTCGTTGATTAAATGTTCTACTTCTGTTTTCTGTTCTGCATATTTCTGTTGTAATTCTGAACCTTCACCCATTCTTTTATAATACTCCAGAGCTTTTCCGCCAAAGAATTTTTTATGAAAATCCGAAACTTCCGGTACCTGGGGAAATACTTTATGGAAAAGCATCTCATAATAGGCCTGGAACTCCCGTTCATTTTTATCTTCGATCACTTGCCCGGGAGCTTTCTGTCTTACATGAAGCATTTCATGGGCTACCATATTCAGGACCAGGTTCAGGTCAAAATCAAATAAATTTCTGGGGATCATTACAGTCTGCGGCCCTCCCAGTTCGCCTTCAGCGGTAAGAAGCATCGATGTGGGAGAAAGCTCTTCCCTGAAACCAAATCCTGCAAAGTTCTCATGTTCCAGATTAAAAGAATGGATCAGATATTTCGCTGCATCCAGAATCTGATTGTGCTCTTTATACGCCTCAAGGTGTAGGTTGACCTGCTCGAAATTCATTCGGAATATGTTTTATAACAAATGTATTAAAATATTGAGAATACTAAGGTGGGTTGTACATGTATATTAATAAAAGATGATGATGTTATAATTCTAAATCCATCTTTTCCACCAAAAGAAATCAACACAATTAGAAAATTGGCAGAGAAATATCTTATCTTTCTTTTTTATCCTTGGATTATAAAAAATATATTGAATATAAAACCAGAGAAAAATAAACAAGATTTTGTTATTTTAATGAGATGATACTCAACTTAAATCTCTATTTAAAAATCTAATATAATGTCATACAGCATCATAGCCAAAGCAAAAAATGGATCAATAATCGAAATTCCGATTTCTACCCATGAATTTTTTTATGAATATTGGTTGCCTTTATTTGCAAAATATCAAATGGTTCATTTATCTAATTGGGAGTTTCCTCATGATTTTGAAGAAGCTGAATTAAAAGAAACCGTCAAAGAATGGGAAAAGCTTTTGCCCTATATACAAGGAGATTGGGAAAATGAAAGAGCCCGTTTTATTATCAGCCAATTAAAGGAAATACAATTCGAGGATTATGAATATGTGAATTTCGGGTGATTTTTAATCTTCTTCAAGACAGCTTTTCTTTTTAAATTTAGATTCGTTTTTAGATTAAAAAATAAATAGAGCTCGCGCAATAGCAACAATTAAAATCAGATATGTTAACAGACAACGAAATGCTTGCCATAGCAGAACGCTTTTTAAAAAAAATGGGCGAAGGAGGTAAAGATATTGAGGTGGTCATAGATAAAATTATTAAAAAACCATATGGGAATGTTTACTCTTATGACGCTAAAGAGTATCTTTTAACAGGGAACTTTAATAAATCATTGGTAGGAAGCGCTCCTTTTTTAGTAGAGAATAAAGGAGGAAGAGTTGTCGCTTTTAGTACTGTAGGTCATTTGGAAGATCAATTAAAATCATACGAAAATGACACCTTAGGAAAAAGTCTAACCCGATATTGGTACCCGGATGAAGATCGATTTGATTATAAATAATCTTTCTGTTATTGAGATTGTTCAATATATAAAACCCACCTTGAAAGGCAGGCTTTATATTGAAACTAAAAAATAAATTAAGGATGTTCATTTCTTGCTTTGATAACCAGATCTACTAAATCTGATCCGCCGCTTGCAAAATTATCACTTGGATTATGAGCGCTTTGGGTAGCCACAGCATAAGGAGCACCATCCCAGTAGCCCCAGAATGGGCCTCCGCTTTGCCCAGGCCATATATCTGCTTTGTGGCTCATACTTTCATTATCATCAGCACTCCAGAAATCACCATCCAGGGCAATTCCGGTTTGATAAGTAGGCCTTTGAGTTCCTGTAAGATCTCCGGGATACCCGGCATGAGTCCAGTAAGCACCTCCGTCCCACGAATCAGAATATGATTTGGCTCCCAGCCATCCTGTACTGTTTCCTATAGGTCTGTCTAAGACAATAACGACATAGTCATACTGTATTTCTGTCGAGTCAATACTAGGTCCCGCTACTTTATACTTGTAGTAGGTTAGTGTACCCCAGGCAGTTCCGTAAGGTGCGCTTCCGTTATAATACATTGGAGTGAATTTTAACCAGCCGGTTGTATTATTAGGCTGCCAGTCTACAATATGGGAGCAAGTAAGAAGGTGTCTTGGGCCAATCATGACACCGCTTCCTGAACCTAGAGAGCTTTCCACTCTGCCCACGCATCGCCATGGATATGCAGTAGAATTATAAACCTTTCTCTGATCAGCTCCGAATATGGTTCTTGCATTTTCCGAAGTCAGAAAAGAATCTCTGTCTATGAATTTTGGCTTACGGTCTTTTTTAAGTTCCAGCTTTGGACTGTATTCAAAATCAGAATGAGTAGGATAAAAATGATCAGTTTCAATGGATCTGTTTTCTGCTTTTTTTTCATCCATAGGCATCCCTATTGTTTTCATCCCTTTAGGAAAAGTTCTTCCGTTCATGGTTTCCATGGCAGGAGCCTGGCTGAATAATTTTTCAATAGCTGAAGATTTTTCAGCCGATTTTGCTTTCACAGAGCGAAGTCTTGAAACTTCTTCTGCTGTCATTGGGTTAGTGTTTTCGATTTTAGACATGATTATTAAGTTTTAGTCTATCTTTTCCTACTCTTTTGATGGCTTTTCGGATTCCGCCATTGGTGGTGATTAGGTAAATATTTTTTGAGAGAATTCTGAACGGATGCTTTCCGTCTGGTTGATCTGGGCAGCTCCCATAGCAGACAATGCCACAGCAACTTGTTTGTCAAGTGTTTTTCTAATGATATTCCCGTTGGTGGCCCGCAATACTTTACAGAAATGATAAGTGAAATAGCCTCTTACCTGTCCGCCTAAATTTCCTTCCATAGATACCTGATTGTCTTTAGCTGCAGCCCATAAAGTATGGTTCATGCCAACAACCGGAACCAGAGCTTTGGTAAGTTCTGCTGCCTTTTTCGTATTTTTCGAAGATTCTATTTCACTGGCATAGGTCAGGTAAAATTCATCCTCAAGCATGGGAGGAATATAACGGGCGGTTTCATTAAGCAGGTCTGCCTCCAGTCCAAGATCCAGCTTTCTTGTTCCTGTTCCCGAATAGCAGCAGTCGAGGATCACTTCCATATTGACACCCGCTTTTAGCGTACTGAGAACTGTTTTAAAATCATCATCACGGATTACACCGGCATTTGCATAATCGTGGGGACAGATTGCCTCGTCCAGGCCATCAATCTCCAGATCCGATCCGATATTGGCAACTCTGGTTCCGTGTCCTGAATAATAGAAAACAAGAGAGTCTCCTTTTACGCTTGTACTGATCAATGATTTCAGATAGTTGAGTATATTGGCTCTTGTTGCATTTTGATTAGTCAGAATTTTAATCTTTGCAGGACTAAAGCCGCAAATGACCAGCGTATTTGCCATATCCCTTGCGTCATTTATACAGCCGTTGAGGTCCGGACCGCCGGATCCAACAGGAGCATAATCGTTAATTCCTACGATGAGTGCTTTTTTCATGGTATTGGTTTTAAAAATAATCCCTACTCTGTTTCGGCTTTTCGGGTTCTGCCTGTCTGTTTTTTTCTATGACAAAATTCCATTATTCCAGAAGACCAAAACAGAGGATAAAACCGCATTTTAGAGAAGGGAAAAACCTTTTATTGAAATTATTTTCTTTGATAATGTCGGATCAGTACCAAAAGTTGTGGACCCAGCAAAAAATTGAGTTCATCTGAATAGAAAAAATGTTATGTTCTTTACCAATTAGAATCAACAGTTGTGGAGATAGGGTTTCACGTAAAGCTTCATGTTTGCGTATGTTTTATTTAAGTGAGCTAAGAAGGGGTCTATTTTTCAATCGATCTGAAGAAGCGACCGCATAGTCACAAAGCTTCATCAGCGACGAAGTTGCATTACTTAGCTTCCTAAAGTAAAGTATTCGAATCACTAATTCTTTGTGTCTATAAATTTTAGAATAATCAATCGGTATTCAATTGTTTTACCATAGCTTTTGAGCATGATCCATAATGTCTTTATTAACAGGAGGTGTTATAATGAAAAACCGGCATGCTGCTCAGCTGCCGGATGAGAATATAGAATGTAAAAAAGGATTGTTGATATGAATCTTGACTAAGAAAATTAAAAGTAGAAAGGGGTAGGAGTTATTAGGAGATTCGTTTTAAAAAATTTCATAAAATCTGATTAAGAAATGATAAAAAAACTAATAAAAATACATGAAAATTCTGCCCCATACCTTAAAACTTTAAGCTTCTGATATCCGGGACATGTTCACGATAGATCAGCACAGATCATGTTTTAAAGCAAAAAGGACCAGGCCAGCCCTGTTCTTGATGTCCAGTTTTACAAAAACCGAATCTCTGTAGCCATCAATCGTTTTAGGGCTCAGGCACATTTTATCAGCTATTTCCTTGTAGGTAAGCTCACTGCAGGCCCATTTTATAAACTCTTTTTCTCTGTCTCTCAGTTCAGAAAGGAGCGATGCATTTTTGGCCTCTTCTGTTTTTACTTTTAATAATTTCTGAGCCACAAAATCAGTATAAAAACTGCCTTTCTCAAATACCGTCTCTATAGCCTGAAAGAGGATGGCGGGTTGCATATCTTTCAGCAAATACCCCTTTGCTCCTGCTTTTAGCATTTTGATGAGTATTTTTTCGTCATCATCCATAGTCAGGGCAATGACCTTGATGTCTGGGTAATGTTCAGTAAGCCATTCTGTGGTTTCTATACCGTTTTTATAAGGCATGTTGACATCCATGAGGACTACGGCAGGCAGTTCGGTAGCCTTTTCCAGCCCTGCAATAAATTCTTCCCCATTGGGATGATTCATAATCACTTTATATTGAGTGTTTTCCATGATCATATTCTCCAGTGCTTTAGAGATTAAAGTATGATCATCAACAATGGCTATGGGAATCGTTTTCATAATAAATTTTTATGGTAGGTTATCAAAGTTTGTGTCCCTTTATTGAGTTCTGACTGTATAGACAGCTCTGCATGAATCAGCTTGGCTCTCAGTTCCATGTTTTTCAATCCCGAGCCGTCCTGAATCTGGCTGGTATCAAAACCTTTTCCGTTGTCAGAAATGCTGATATGTAGTGTCTTACAGTCATCTTCCATCTGTATGGAAACATTTTTGGCTCTGGAGTGTTTCAGAATGTTGTTGATGCTTTCTTGGATGATCCTGAAAAGAATCAAACCATGTTTGGGCGAAATATCAATATCCTGTTTTTGCGTGATGAATTCTATTTTTAATAATTTCAGTTTTTTGATCCTGAGAACTTCTCTTTCTATGGATTCTGCCAGCCCGAAATGAATGATCTGCTCTGTGATCAGTGTTTTGGAAAGATTTCTTATATCCTGTATACATTCTCCCAATAGCTCATTCAGCTCGATGAGGTCCTCTTTTTCAGTATTTTTTAGTTTGGCAATCAGTTGATTATGCCGCAGCCTGACAACAGAAAGCTTTTGCCCCAGGTCATCATGCAATTCCTGCCCAATATAATTGAGCGTCTGTTCCTTGATCTCGACCTGCGAGGTGGCAAGCTCTTTTTCAAAACGCAGATCTTTTTCTTTTTGGGCGATCAGCAGCGTGGTTTTTTTCTTGATGAACACCACATAGATGAAGATCATTGTCAGAACAATGATGAATAGAGTAACTGTAAAGATGATCACCAAATTATTCTCTTCCATATCTACGAAGTATTTATCTGATTTTGTCCTGTTTGTTCCAGACCAACCCGAATATAAGGATCCCGTTACTGATCAGATTCAACATAAATAAAATGAAGAAATAAATACTCTCCGAAACCGTAGCTCTGAAAAATAAGATCGGAATGCTTCCGATAAAAAAGATCAGTAAAGCCACTGAAATCCAGAAAGGTAAATAATTGTTGATTCCCAGTATCTTATCCGAATTAAAAGTCTGATACAGAAACAGAATGATTGAAAATAACAGCAAAAGAATATCTACATATAGCATCGTAAAAGAAAAATGATGAAGCAGATCATCTTCCTGGTACAGCATGACAGCAATATTGAGTATAAAAAGAGCTAAGATGATGAGTTGTATCTTCTTGAGCACCGGAACGTACAGCAATTGATAATAATACAGTAGATACAAAAAAAATACAATCATTAAAAAGCCAATTACATAGAATATATCCGTAGGTAAACCCGTCAGCATGAAGTAGAAATAGCAAAAAATATCAATAAGAGAGGACAACAGATACCCTATGATAAAAAATAGATTCTCCTTCCCGGTCTTTCTATACTTTATGATCATTAAAACCATGACTACAATGGATATGACCATAGTTAGCTGTTTCCCTATTTCAATATTCCAGTTCATAGCTTTGTTTTTTATTGCATCCCTGTAGTCGCTGAAGCTTTTGGTGGCGGAGCCAGATTGGTCATATTCATAGGATCTATAGATTCCACGTTCGTATTTTCTTCCGGTGCTGCAGTTCTGGACATCGTTTTTACATTATCTTTTTTCCTTTTTTGTGAAGTAGGGACCAGAAATATAGTCTGATAGCCTGCATACTCCGGTTTTGCCATCTTGTTTTTGGGATGGTTGACAGGATATTTTCCCATGTAGATCCTGATTCCTACATTTTTCAGATTCTGTTTTTTTGAATTTTCCTTTACGTACTTGATGTAGCCTTCCATCTCTTCCAGTGAAAACCAATACCATCGTGAATCAGGCTCTCCGTTCCGGTATTTGGTCAGGATCATATTATTGGTTCTGGAATATTCATCATAAAGGACCCGGGCTTCATCATAAGTGATCAGTTTCTTTTTATAACTGTCGTTTACGGGTTCTTTAGGAGGTTCAGAGCATCGGGTGCAGCTTAGCAGGCAAAAAAAGAGAATCAATGCTGTGCAAAGAAGACCTGCAGTTTTGGTGAAAAAGTAAGTTTTCATTTTTATGGTTTTTAATTTTATTGAACAAAATTAGCTAATGGCTCAACTATAAAAAAGGGTGAAAACACTGTTTTTATCCTATATTAAAATTACGACTTTTTGATATTCAGAAGGATAGAAATCATACTTTTTATAAATACCCACAGACAGCGTATGGTTTCCTGAATGGTGAATAGGAAATATAAAGGAGGATTACTCCATAAGAATTGCTGTATTACAAATAAAAATTTAGCAATTGTATCCTATAAAATAAAAGAATCTGTGTCTGTATCCGTTCTCTGTTTTTTCCGAAATTTACCTCACTGATCATTTTAAAACATTAGTATGAAAATCGCATTAGCAGGGTATAAAAAAGAAGCGAGACTTTCTCAGGGAGTGACTCATGATGAAGATGCCGAACTTATCAGTTTCTTACTTAATAAAGGACTCAACATTGTTCCCACGATCTGGAATGATCCGGAGACAGACTGGAACAGCTTTGAGGTGGTCATTATCAAGTCTCCCTGGGATTACCACAACCACCTTGGTGAATTTCTGAACTGGCTGGAACATCTTGAAGAACTGGGAGTGAAAGTATTAAACCCTGTTGAAATTATCAGATGGAATTCCGATAAACATTATCTGAAAAACATCACTGAAAAAGGACTTCCGGTAATTCCTGCTGAGTATCTCGAAAAAGGCTCTGTATTTAATGATCGTTTTTTTGATCATTTTGGTTCCGATAAATTAGTCGTGAAACCTTGCGTAAGTGCAGGTGCACAGAATACCATTACAGTCAATAGAAATAACTATAATGAACGCTTAGGTGATATTGAGCAGCTTTTGCAAGAGCAGGATTATATGGTACAGCCTTTTGTGGATGAAATTAAAAACGGAGAATGGTCATTCCTGTTTTTCAACGGAAAATATAGTCATTGCTCATTGAAAACTCCTAAGCAGGGAGATTTCAGAGTACAGCACTACCACGGAGGAAGCATCAGTTACCCCATTCCGGATCCTTTACACATCGGACAGGCCGGAGCTTATTTGAAAAGTTTACCTCAGCCTGTATTGTATGCGAGAGTAGACGGTGTTTTGATCAACAATGCATTTCATCTGATGGAACTGGAGCTGATCGAACCTTATTTATTCCTCAATGGAGAGGATGAATTACAAGAAAATTATTATCAGGCATTGATAACTTTGATGTCCTGATGAGATTTATATTTATTAAGGATGATCTTCTACGTTTTCAAACGTAGAAGATTTTTTTGTTATAAAGATTATTCTAAGATCTCATATTTTGAAATAGAAGCAACAGCAGTATCCTCCGGAGAGTCAGTGGTATTTGAAAAAGTAAGCCCTTTCTGAGTGGCTTTCAGAATAAAACCGCTATTGGTAACCTTACTTTTAGGATTGTCATTTTTGACCAGATACATGATCTGTCCCGAGGTCATGTCTTCGTTCATCTCACATTTGATTTCCTTAATGGTAAAATCTGTGATCTTTCTGTCTGATTTATTAGGGATCTGAACAATCGTTCTGATATTGAAATGGGCAGGGTCGATGATGATTTCAGATTGAATAGGATGCTCAAGCTGATCCAATGTTAATATGATCTTATCAGAAAACAGTTTCATTTTTTGCTGGCAATATTTCGTGCCTTCTTTAGGGGGATTCGTTGTTTGGGCAATCAATGAAATACTTCCGGAAAACAACAGACAGATCATGAGATACTTGCAGAAGACAGAAATATGGGTTATCATAGTTTTTTTATTGGAATGAATGGGATAAAAATACAACTAATATTGAGATAAAATACCAGATTTATTGAAGGATTGGTTCTGAAATAAAAACAGGACCGAAAAGGGAAATTCGGTCCTGTTAAACAAGATTAAGTGTAAAATTTAACCGTTAAAGGCAAAAAGGATCATTCAAAATATGTTCAGATTTTTATTGATTCTTAATCTATGTTTAGGGGGATTGATAGCAATGGTACTTTATTTTTATAAGCCATAATAGCTGTTTTACTTCGGTGGAAAAGAGATTCCACAAGATTGTAACGGTAAGGGATCACGGTCAGGAGATCGGCATTGGTGAGCTTTACTTCTTCCTCAATGGCTTTTACAATTTCCATAGACTGGATCATTTTAAAACTGTATTTAATGTCATCCATATCATATCCGGAATTCAGATCAATATCCTGGATAACCTCTGCAAAATCGTCTATACTTTCACTCACATTGAAGACCTCGATCTCAGAACTGAATTCATTGATGAAATAATAAATGTCATTCATCGCAGACCAGCTCATACATTTATGAGTATCATAGGCAAATAGCATTTTTCGGATGCCTGTATATTCTATATGCCCCGGAATGATCAGAATCGGTTTTTTGATCCGGTGGATGGCTTTTATGACGGTATTCCCGAGCAATCTCTGTTCAAGGGTCTTTTCTGCCATTCCCATGATGATGAAATCACAGCCGGAAGCCTGGATACATTGATTGAGCTCTTCAATGAAATTGCCGGATGCCAGATAATATTCCGTTTCTATCGCATATAATGTGGTGATTTCAGTAGCTTTATCAGCTAGCTTTTTTTGATTTTTAAGCGTTTGTTCATAGAAAAAATCAGCAGATGCCTGGGCATTCAATGCATGGATGGAAATACTCTGTAAGTTGAACAGCACCATCTTATATTGGTTTTCCTTGGCGAGAGAAGCAGCATAATGAGTGGCATTTTCAGCTTCCCGGGAAAAATCTGTGCAGACAATTATTGTTTTCATTGTACCTGATTTTGATAAGACAAAACTAGGGTAGGAAACTGTCGCATGACCATAAAAATAGGGTGACATTGCATAAAATGATGATGAAATGTCTTTTTCAGGTGATGAAACGTTGGCTTCCATTTTAAGCCTCCTATTTTACGGTTCAGGTCTTGTTTTGGCGGTCTCGTCCAAAATAGGACAGAGGCATATAAAATCTATTTCTATATTTACACTCACAAAGTCCCGATATGAATAGGATTGCTTCCATCAGGAAAAATATAATACGGAATAAGAAGATTCTTTCAGCCATGAAGAGAAGGCTGGTAATCTGGGCGGTAGCAGTCGTGACCTTTTGTGGTTTTTCCTATCTTATAGATCCCTTTGATCCGGTCTGGCAGGGATACCTTAATACCCCATTGCAGATGATCATTGAAGATACCCTGTGGGTTCTTCTCTTTTCAGTCATCATTTCAGAAGTAAGTATCCTGATCGACATGACGCTCAATAAGTTGCTTCCATGGAGAGACAGGACGATAAAAAGATTGCTTATTCAGGGATTTCTTCAGATTGTGGGAAGTGTTCTGATCGTTATAATTATCAACGCTATTGTTGATGGTACCACAGACAATTTACCGGAAATGGATTACCGGAAAGAATATACCTTATTGGGGCAGTGGATTGCAACGAATATTGTAATATCGCTTATTATCAGCGCATTTAATACCGTGGATTATTTATTAGAGAACTGGAAAAAAACAGCTGTGGAAGCAGCACAGCACAAGCTGAGAGCCTCCAAACACAAGCAGGCGGCTATGGCAGCAGAACTTCAGGCACTTAAGCTGCAGATTGATCCGCATTTTATCTTTAATAACCTGAGTGTCTTGTCTGAGCTTATTCTCGAAGATCAGCAGCTGGGCTATGAATATTCAGAAAAATTTGCCAGAGTATACCGGTATCTATTAGTCAATTCCAGGAAAGATATTATTGCTGTAGAAGAAGAGTTGAAGTTTTTAGATTCTTACATTTTTCTGATTGAAAAAAGAATCGGGGAGGGCGTCCTATTCAAAATTGATGTTCAGGAAGAATACAGATCAATGTATACATTACCGTTATCCCTGCAGTTATTGGTTGAAAATGCCATCAAGCATAACCAGACTTCAAAAAATAATCCTTTGGAAATACAGGTCTTTACCAATTCAGAAGGCGAGCTGGTCGTTTCCAACACCTTTTTACCGCTGATCAATAAGCCGGATTCCTCAGGAGTCGGGCTTACCAACATTATTTCACGCTATGAGATCCTGGGATATGCAAAACCGATAATAGAAAAAACCGAAGATAAATTTACTGTAAAACTTCCATTGATATGAAGATTAATAAAATTTTAATAGTTGAGGATGAAAAGCCCAATGCAGACAGACTGAAAAGATTGCTGCTCAAGCTCAGACCCCATATTGAAATCCTTTCCGTAGAAGATTCGATCACCTCAACGGTACATTGGCTGGAAAATAATATCGTTCCGGATATCATTATGATGGATGTACGCCTTGCAGATGGGCTGAGCTTCGAAATTTTCAACAAACATGAAGTCAAAAGTGCGGTCATATTCACCACGGCATATGATGAATATGCGGTGCAGGCATTCAAATACAACAGTATCGATTATCTTCTGAAACCCATTGAAGAAGAAGAACTTGAGGCCGCTTTGAAACGCTATGAAACCTTTATGGAAGCTGTTCCGGTTGTGGGAACGGCTATTGAGGGGCTTCTTAATTATATACAGCCGAAAGATTACAGAAAACGGTTCCTGATTGTGCATAGAGACGGCTATAAAACAGTTTTGGCTGAAGATATATTATATTTTTATACCGAATTGGGAATCAGTAAAGCCATGCTGAGCACCGGTGTCGTTGAAAATGTACCGCAAACTTTGGAAGAACTCGAAAAACAACTGGATCCCAAATTCTTTTTCAGGGCCAACAGACAGTTTATCATCCACATTGATTCTGTAAAACAGATCTTTAATCACTTTAACGGAAAACTAAAACTTGAGTTGAGAAAACAACCTGAAATGGAAGTGATCGTAAGCAGAGAAAAAGCTTCCATATTCAAATCCTGGATGGATTATTAATGAAAGGGAGATGGAGGCTGGAAGAAGGAAGTTGTTGGGGGCATAGAAGAAATGATCGTCCGCTTTAATTCATCCTTTTAATGAACTTTAAAATTCTTTAAGATCATTAGAAGTTTTTTTGCACAATACTAACTTCCAGCCTCCCTCTTCAAGCTTCCAACCTTCTACACACCAAAATCCCCTCACGAATTGCTCATGAAGGGATACTGATATAGAGAAAAAGCTATGAGTTATAGACTATAAAGGAATTGCATATCCTAAAGAAATAGCGAAGCCTCTGTTTTTTACATCCAGTCCTTTTTCATCAGAGATATTGCTTAACCCTAAATTATATCTTCCGTCTACAATTATTTTTCCGGGACCTGCAGGAAGTGCTACACCAGCTCCCATCTGTAATCCGAAATCTACCGATTTGGTTTTACCATAAGCGGCTTTGATCCTGTCATTCTTTCCCATAAGGAATCCGATGGAAGGACCAGCATTCACATATACCGGACCAAAGCTGTACTTGGCCAATACCGGGATTTCTATATAATTGAAATTATAAGTATGATTTCCGAAGCTATTTTTAAACTTTGTTCCCTTGCTTATAAAATTAACCTCCGGTTGTACAGAAAAATTCTTTACACCCGTCTGTATATTAACCCCCAAGCCTGCCTGGAAAGACGTTTTGGATTTTTCTCCGTTCACATTTTTGATCGACTGATTGGCAATATTGATCCCTGCTTTAGGAATCAGTTCTATTCCGGAGTCTTTTTTTGTTTCTTTTGTCTGCTGTGCCTGTACTCCCAAACCTAATACAAGGGCCGTGATCGCTAAAAACTTTTTCATTTGATAAAATTTTAAATTATTGACTGATTTTTTAATGTTTCGATACTGCGAAATTATGCCGGTAAATAATCTCCACAGAGCGTTTTAAAAGTGAACCGTATAAATTGGAAGTCCAACCGTATTTTTTTAATATCCAGCCGAAAAAGTCCTTTTTTTATCGATTTTAAAGGTCGAAATAGAAGTTTTCCTTTCATTTTTGGTATCATACGTTTCACCTGCGATTAACTACGCTTCACCAGATTTCTGTATGAATATCCCTATTATATGAATTTATTTTGCTGCTGTAAAATTTAAAGACCAATGTTATGAATTACAGAAAAGGATATATGGCACTTTCACTTATAGCAGCAGTGACACTCTATTCCTGCGGCTCAGGAAATGCTCAGGAAAATGCAGCACAGATGCAGCAGGCATTGCCTACCGACTTCATTCAGGTAAAATCTGGAGATGCAGATATTTCTACAGGATACCCGGGAAGTATAGAAGGGCAGGATAACGTAGACATTAAAGCACAGGTAACAGGTTACCTGGAAGCAGTATATATCAAAGAAGGACAATATGTTAGTAAAGGGCAGACCTTATTCAGAATTAACCCATCTGTGTACAATGAGCAGGTTAATACCAATGAAGCGGCTCTGAAAGCCGCTTTGGCTGCCCAGGAAACCGCAAGGCTGGAAGTGGAAAAACTAAAACCTCTGGTAGAAGGAAAAGTAGTTTCCGATATGCAGTTGAAAACAGCACAGGCAAGTTATAAAGCAGCCTCCGCACAGGTTGCCCAGGCTCAGTCATCATTGGGGTCTTCAAAGATCAATGCCAATTTTACCTATATCAAAGCTCCGGTGAGCGGTTATATAGGAAGAATCCCGAACAGGGTAGGAAACCTGATCAGCCCTTCAGATCCGTCACCATTGACAACGCTTTCCAATATTAATACGGTGAATGTATATTTCTCTATGAATGAAGCCGATTTTATTGCTCACAGCAGAGCAGCGGCAGGAAACAATGCAGAAAATGTAGAATTGATTCTGGCAGACGGTTCAACCTATTCTTTCAAAGGAAGACTTGAAAATGCCAGCGGAAACTTCGACAGAAATACAGGAAGCATCCAGATGAAGGCCGTTTTCCAGAATCCGGATAAATTATTACGCGCAGGAGGTACTGCCAGAGTAATGATCTATAACGCTTTGAATAGTGTGGTTACCCTTCCGAAAACTTCCGTAAAAGATATTCAGGATAAATTTTTTGTTTATAAACTTGATGGGAAAGATAAAGTGAAAATGACCCAGATTCAGGTGTCAGGAGGTACCTCTCAGGATTACTTTGTAAAAGAAGGAGTAAATGCAGGTGATAAAGTGGCTGTCAACAGAATAGATGCTCTTACAGACGGAGCTAAAGTAGTGGCCAAAGTGACTCCTTCAAAATAATTATATAATCATTCTTAGAACATTCGAAAATGCTAAAAAAGATAATAGACCGTCCGGTACTGGCGACGGTAATATCCCTTATCATTGTCATTTTAGGGATTATAGGACTCAATCAGCTGGCGGTGACAAGGTTCCCCGATATTTCTCCGCCTACCATTACTGTTTCAGGATCTTATCCGGGAGGGAACAGTGAAACAGTGATCCGTTCCGTAGTAACACCTTTGGAAGAACAGATCAATGGGGTAGAAGATATGAGCTACATGAAGTCTACGGCAAGTAATGACGGTACATTTACCATTTCTGTAATCTTCAAACAGGGCGTGAATGCCGATCAGGCTGCCGTCAACGTGCAGAACAGAGTACAGCAGGCCACACCGATCCTTCCGCAGGAAGTGGTGAGGATGGGGTTGACCACTTCCAAGCAGCAGAACAGTATGGTATTGATCTTCAATATTTATACAGAAGACAATAAGCAGTATGATGAAACCTTCCTTCAGAACTATGCCAATATCAACCTTATTCCACAGATCAAAAGGGTGAAAGGAGTAGGACAGGCGCAGATCTTCGGGATCAAAGATTACTCTATGAGAATCTGGCTGAATCCTCAGAAAATGTCCTCTTATGGATTAGAGCCTTCAGATATTTCCAATGCCATTGCAGACCACAGTTTAGAATCTGCACCAGGTAAATTGGGAGAAGAATCCAATGCCGCACTGGAATACGTAATCAGATACAAAGGAAAAAAGAATAAACCGGAACAGTATGAAAACATCGTCGTTAAAAATGACGGAACCAATGTAATCAGGCTTAAAGATGTGGCCCGTGTAGAATTCGGGTCGATCAACAATACCGGCGATAACCTTTCCAATGGTAAGAATGCCGTTACTGTAGCCATTATGCAGACTACCGGCTCCAATGCCAACGAAATTGAAATTGGAGTTAATAAAGCCATTGATCAGCTGTCAAAATCATTCCCTCCGGGTATCAAATATACCAAGGTAATGAGTACAAAAGAAAGGCTGGATGAAGCGACAGGACAGGTGAAATCTACACTGATAGAAGCTTTTATACTGGTATTTATTGTGGTATTCATCTTCTTACAGGACTTCAGGTCTACGATTATTCCGGCGATTGCCGTTCCGGTAGCGATTATCGGTACGTTTTTCTTCCTTCTTGTATTAGGATTTACGATCAACGTATTGACACTTTTCGCCCTTGTACTGGCCATCGGGATTGTTGTCGATGATGCTATTGTCGTTGTAGAAGCTGTACACAGTAATATGGAAGGAACAGACCTTTCAGGAAGAGATGCCACTCATAAGGCGATGGGAGAAATTACAGGAGCGGTTATCTCCATTACCCTGGTTATGTCTGCGGTATTTATTCCGATCGGATTTATGTCAGGTTCTGCAGGATTATTCTATAAGCAGTTTGCCTATACACTGGCTATTGCGATTATTATTTCTGCTGTGAACGCTCTTACGTTGACGCCGGCTTTGTGTGCTGTGTTTTTGAAAAACCATCATGCAGAAGAAGGAGGAAAACCGAAAGGTTTCGGACAAAGATTTGCGGTAGCCTTTAATGCAGGTTTCAATAATATGACCAACCGTTATGCAAAAGGAGTAAAATTTTTAATTGGAAAAAAATGGATCGCAGCAGGATTGGTAGCCGGAATTATAGGTCTGTCTGCCTGGTTGATGACAAGTACCACCAAGAGTTTTGTTCCTATGGAAGATGACGGATTCTTCATCTACTCATTAAGCATGCCACCGGGAACTGGACTTACCAAAACAACAGAAGTTTCCAATAAGATCAATGCGATCTTAAAAACAGTAGATGCCGTTCAGGAAAATACATCCATTACAGGATTTAACCTTTTAAGTAACAGTGCCGGACCAGCTTATGCAATGGGATTTGTGAAATTAAAGCCTAAAAAAGAAAGAGGAGCTGTTCAGAATATCGATGAGATCATGAACATTGTGAATGAAAAACTGTCTGTGATCAAGGAAGGAAGTGTAATGAGCTTCAGAATGCCACCGGTAGAAGGATATGGAGTAACCAATGATGCTGAAGTAGTGCTTCAGGACCGTATGGCGAGAGATCCACAGGCTCTTAAAGCGAAGGCAGATGATGTAATTGGACAGCTGATGCAGGTTCCTGAAGTAGCATATGCTTATACCATGTTCAGAGCAGATTACCCGCAGCTGGAACTTGAAGTGAATGAAGATAAAGCAAAACAGCTGGGAGTAAGTATTGCTAATTTATTAGGAACCGTCCAGACTTATTTCTCCGGAGACCAATCCCAGAACTTCTCAAGATTCGGTAAGTTCTATAGAGTCAACATCAAAGCTGACGGGGTCTTCAGAATGGATGAGCAGGCGTTTAACGATATTTTTGTGAAAAATAACAAAGGCGATATGGTTCCTGCCAATACATTGATCACTTTGAAAAAAGTATACGGCCCGGAATCTGTACAGCGATACAACCTTTACAACTCATTAAACATCAATGTGGTACCAAAACCAGGAATCAGTAATGGAGCTTTGATGGATAAAATTGAACCTACATTGAACAAACTGCCTTCTGATTACAGTTATGAATGGACAGGATTAAGTTTAGAAGAAAAATCAGCAGGAAACCAGACAGTGGTCATCCTTGGGCTTTGTTTACTTTTCGTATATCTGCTTCTGGCAGCACAATATGAAAGTTATATTCTTCCACTGGCCGTAATGCTTTCCATCCCGACAGGAGTTGTAGGCGCATTCCTTGGGATCAAAGCCATAGGACTGGATAACAACATCTATGTACAGGTAGGACTGATCATGCTTATCGGTTTGTTGGCCAAAAACGCGATCCTTATTGTGGAGTTCGCTGTCCAAAGACGAAAGGCAGGACTCTCCATTCTGGATTCAGCATTAGAAGGAGCAAAAGCGAGGCTGCGACCGATCATTATGACTTCACTGGCCTTTATTGTAGGGATGATTCCATTGATGATTTCCACGGGAGGAATGGCTTCAGGAAATAAATCAATCAGTGTAAGTGCCGCCATAGGAATGTTGAGCGGAGTGGTTCTGGGGGTATTTGTAATCCCTGTACTGTACATGTTCTTTCAGTATCTGGACGAGAAATTTTCATCCAAAAAGAAGTATCCTGTAATCCAAAATCAATTGACAAATGAGACTATTTAATATAAAGAATTTCCTTATTTCAGGCGCATTGGCATCAGTACTGGTGTCTTGTGCCGTGGGGAAACCCTATACGAGAACAGATCTGCAGATTCCGGAGACTTATAAAGAATCTGTGCAGGTGACGGGAGATACGGTAGTACTTCCATGGAAGACCTTTTTCAAAGATCCTAAGCTGATAGGTTTAATTGATAAAGCACTCATCAGAAATACCGAGGTGAATGTCGCATTGAAAAACATCGAACAACTGGATCTGATCTATAAACAGGCTAAGCTGTCTCTGATGCCTACTTTGGATCTTACCGCAGGAGCCAACAGAAGCTGGGCTTCTACAAACACCCTTAATGGCTCTCTGAATGAGCAGTTCGTAGGAACCAAATATATGGATGATTTCAGTGCGGCCCTCAGACTTTCATGGGAAGTAGACATCTGGGGAAAAGCCAAAATGCAGAAAGAATCTGCAGCCGCTGAATATTTTGCCCAGAAAGAAAATTTAAATGCTGTAAAAAGCCGAATCATTGTTCAGGTAGCCCAGGCTTATTATAACCTGATAAGCTTAGACGAACAGTTGAAGATTGCCGAGCAGAACATCGAACTGAGCAATAATACTCTTAAAATGATGGATCTTCAGTTCAAAGCAGGACAGATCAATTCATTGGCGGTACAGCAGTCGGAGGCACAGAAGAAAACCGCTGAGTTGCTGATTCCGCTGGCCAAACAGAATATTTCCGTTCAGGAAAATGCACTGAGTATCCTTTGTGGTGAATATCCGGATAAGATCGAAAGAGAAGGTCATCTGAAAACAATGATCCCTGAAAATAAACTTTCAGAAGGACTTCCTGCACAGCTGTTGAGCAGAAGACCAGACCTGAAAGTTGCAGAATTTAATGTGATCAGCCTGAATTCAAAAACAGGATTGGCAAAAGCAGCAATGTATCCAAGTATCAGCCTGAGCCCACAGATAGGAGTAAACTCCAATAAATTCAGCTCATGGTTTGATATACCTGGCTCCATTACCAAAGCGATTGCAGCGAATCTTGCAGCTCCGATCTTTCAGAAAAAGCAATTAAAAACCGCTTATGAAACGGCTCTGATCGAACAGGAAAAAGCAGCTATTAATTTTAAACAGTCGGTAATGACTGCCGTAGGAGAAGTTTCTGATGCTATGGCAAAATCTAAAGGAACGTCCGAAAGATTACAGCTTTTAGACCAGAGAACAGCCATTTTAGACAAAGGCATCAATGATGCTCTTAAACTGTATAAAAGCGGTATGGCCACCTATCTTGAAGTGATCACAGCTCAGAACAATAAGCTTCAGAACGATCTTGAAGTCATCAATGTTACCCTAGAGCGTTTGAATGCTGAGGTGGATCTTTACAGAGCCCTTGGAGGTGGAGTACAGTAAGATATAAATGGTAAATAAATGCAGAAAAGGAAGTTACAGGTGTAGCTTCCTTTTTTGCTTAAATATTTGTGTTTTTACCAAAAAACTGATCGTAAATAATGAAGATGATGAAAACTATTTAGCCTGATAAGAGTAATCTTTAATAAAGTTCTGGCCTGCCACTACAGTTCTGTTCTCGTTCGTTTCTACAGTTCCACCTACCTCCGCTTTATAACTTACAGAAAGAGGAGCTCCGTCAAGATTAGCTAATATAATATGCAGACTGGAAAAATTAAATGGCTTTACGGTTTCAAATACATAGGTCTTCGTAGTTCCTGTAAAATTATTAACATCCAACTGAATATCGTTTTCATTACCCTGAGTTACTCCATTCATCTTCCAGACTGGGTTTCCGTATTGGCTGGTGTCGTGATTTCCTGCGCTTACGAGAAAATCTACCTGATCATTAGAATCTGCTCCGTTTACGGTAATCGTAAATTTCACATTGGCTTTGGCTTCTGACGGATCATCATCTTTGCTGCATGCTGTAGAAACTGTTCCCAGTAAACTTGCCATGAGAAGTCCTGAAATAATTTGTCTTGTGTTTTGAATTTTCATTCCCATTACTATTTTGCATTGTTAAAGGCAAATGTAGCTTGCAATGAAGTGTCAGAACAATACCATAAACTGGCGGTTTTTTTCTACCGGTAATTAGGTAGAGAAGATGAAAAAAATAAAGTCATAAGATTGTACATAAGGTAAAGTCTTATAAAATGCAAATATATAAAGATCAGAAGGTTTTATTAAAAAACGTTCAATGTTGAATGATTTTTATTTGCACAAAATCAATTGTTTATGAAAAATTTCATCTTTTTTTTTAAAAAAAGGATGCAAGATTTCTGAAATGAGTGATTTATATAAGTGAGTACTCGAAAATAATCAATGTTCAATGAAAAAATAATGCAATGAAAAAATTTACAGTACCCCGATTTTTAATAGCAGTTGTAATCGTATTGGTAGGATTTACTTTATCCTCATGCAATACCGACGGACCGGATGTACCACCGGTGAAGTTGGAAGAAATGAGCGGAAATTATAAAGGAAAACTGATTACCATACAGGGAAGCACAAGGAAAGAAAGTGTCAGAGATTTTAAAGTAAAAAAAGATACCATCATGTTTGCAGAATTTCCGATCAATGAAATTGTAAAAACAGTAGTGAAAGATCCGGTAAAAGCAGAAGCCGCATTAAAAGCGATTGGAAAAGTGAGATATGACCTTAAGTATACTGCATCAGTAAACCAAGCCAGTAATGTAGTGGAGCTGACTTTTGCCCCTAAGACGCTGGAACTGCAGATTCCAGTAGAAGGAGTGAATAAAAAGACTGTTGTGGTAATGACAGCAAAGCAGAAAGGATTTTATGTAGGCATGGACAGGTCGCTAAGATTTGCTGTCATGGCAGAAAAAATTACAGTAGACGGGACGTTACTTACCCCTTATGAGGTGATTGAGTATAACTTCCCATTCTGTATAAAAAATTAACAATAGATATGATCATAAATGGATTGCGTTTTAAAAGATGCAATCTATTTTTGCCCTGCCAATAGGGTCAATATTGAAACAGCTACGGCAGCAGTATATGAGTGAGAACAAAGAACAGATTTTAGTAAAGCAGCTTCTGAAAAAAGAGGAAGCAGCCTGGAAAGAGCTTTTTGGAGCTTATTCCGGAAATCTGACCTATGTGTGTTCACGGTACATCGCGGAAAAAGAAGATGTTCATGATGTTCTTCAAAACAGCTTTATCAAAATGTTCCGCTCGATAGAATCTTTTGAATATAGGGGAAATGGATCTTTGAGAGCCTGGATGACCCGTATTGTTGTGAATGAATCTTTGAAATATATCAGACGGAATAATGACTTCAAGTCTGCTGTGGAAGTAGAGGACCTCTCTGATATTCCTGAAGAGGAAGAACCTGATTTTGAAGAAGTACCACAGGAGGATATTATGAAAATGATCAGAACTCTTCCGGAAGGCTATAGGACGGTTTTCAATCTGTATGTGTTTGAAAAAAAGAGCCATAAAGAAATTTCAGGACTCCTGGGAATTGCAGAAAACTCTTCCGCATCGCAATTTCACAGAGCAAAAGCATTGCTTGTTCAGAAAATAAAAGAGTTTAAAATGTCAAAAAAAGCACAAGTATGAATAATGAATGGTTAAATAGCCTGCGCAGCAGAATGGAAGACCATGAAGAAGATATTCCTGATGGGCTGTGGGATGACATCAGAGACGAACTGTTCTCCGGAGAAGAAGAAAAAGGAGCTGTTTTCAGTTTAGCCTCCGAATCAGATAAGACTTCTGAAATGGGAGATACAGGAAACCCGGATGTGGGGCAAAGATCACTGCTATACCGTATAGGAGGTATTGCCGCAGCCATTGTACTGCTTATTCTGACCATGAAGTTATTGCCTGACAATAAAACAGATCAGATGCTTTCTGAAAATAAGGCAGATCATACAGAAAGTGCAGGGAAAAGTGCTGTTGAGAACAAACCGGAAAAGCCATTTACTCCAAATGCTGAAAAAGGAATGCATTTAAACACAGAAGCTTCTATAGCTCAGAATGCTTTTAATAAAGATGAGGTAAAAGAAACTGTGGGAAAAAGAAATTTTAACAACGTATGGAGAAGTGAACCCGGGAATAATAAAAAAGAACCCGGAAAAACAGAAAATATTGAAAAGTATTTCCCTGATAGTAACCTTGAGATGCCCAAAATAGTGTCTTCTGATGAAACCCCAAAAGGGTCGGTAAATGAGAAACCAGAAGATGAAGTTCTTTTGAAAGAACTTCAAAATGAGAAGGCCTATGCTGACCATAAGGATAAAACAGGAAAGCTTCATCAAAAAAGATCATGGATGTTGAGTATGCTTACAGGAAATGCTTCATCCAATTCGGCAGAACAGCAGTTTCCGGGGTATGCATCCATTGATGGGAAACCTATGAATATTGAACAAGTATGGACTGCAACAGAGTATGAAGAAGATCCTCTGACAGAAATTTTACTGGCCAATCAAAGCAGACCGGTAGAGGCCAGAATCAGGCATAAAGTCCCTGTTACATTAGGATTATCCCTGTATTATAACCTGGGAAAAAGGTGGGGAATAGGAACAGGACTGAATTACACCAAACTGGCTTCCGAGCTTCATTCAGGTAATGGAAGTAATTATATCAAAGGAGATCAGGTGGTTCACTATGTGGGAATTCCGGTTCAGGTCAATTATAATGTGATTCAGAAAGGACGGTTTACAGGATATGTTACAGGAGGGATGTTGTTGGAGAAACCTATATCGGGAAGTATTACAACAAATTATATCGTCAATGATGAGGTGAAAGAAACCATAAAGGAGAAGCTGGACCATAAGCCTTTGCAGTTTTCTGTCAATACGGCGGTTGGAGTACAGCTGAAAGTCATAGATAAATTTGGGATTTATGGAGAGCCGGGAATAGGCTATCATTTCAAAGGAGAAAATGCTCCCAATACAATGTATAAAGAAAAGCCACTCCTTTTTAATATAAAGTTTGGAGTCAGATTGCTGCTTGACTGAATGTAGAGGATGTTTATAGAGAAATCAACTTAAATGTCTATATATGAAAACAAAACTAATTTTTTTAGCCGTCGTATTATTCAGTTTTCTGAATATAAAGGCGCAGTGTAATCCTACCATAACCAGCCCCAGGCTTGGCTTGAAAATCACTGGAAGTATCCTGTTCTGTGATGGAGAGAATGAAGTCCTTTCGACACAAGCTTTCGGTTCATATCAATGGTACAAGCAGGAGTGGACCTGGCAGACCCCAAACAATAACCCCTGGGTTGCTATTCCGGGAGCTACATCACAGCAGTTGACGATTAACGGGGGCGATCAGCTTAATTATTTTAAAGTAGCAGTTGTGGAAGGAGACTGTATTGCAGAAAGCCCTGCCGTATTTGCAGATGGATTCGTTTACGGACTTCCTGCGATGATGTCTACTTTTACTCCGGGAACCTATGAAGAAACAGATACGGGAGCCATCAATGTATGCAATGGAGCATCAGTACAGTTTGATGATATTTTCCCTGTGGTATATGGGAAGCATCTTTGGTTCAGATGTGTTCCGGGAGGAAATCCTCCTGCCAACAATGATCCTTGTATTATTCCTGGCGTTCAGGGAGATACCTATGTTGCTACTCAAAACGGGAAATATGGATTTTATGCCTGTACAGAATATTGCCCGGAACAATGTCACATGCTGGATCCGCTTACGTTTGTAGAGCTGAACTTCGGAAACTGGGAATTCTGCAGTAATCTGGGAACAGGAGAGGTAAAAGCCCAAAATAACAACCTGAAAATATATCCGAATCCTACCGCTCAGTTCCTTTATATCGGGAAAGAATCAGATAAAAATTATAAAGAAATTACCATCATCGATATGTCCGGAAAGCTGATCATGAAAAAGAATGATCACAAGTATAATCAGGCGATTGATGTAAGCCACCTGGTCCCTGGAAATTATATCATTGTTTCTAAAAGTGATGACGGAACCGAGTATAAGAACAGATTTATAAAAAAATAAGATTAAATAATTTGAATACAGAAATATATTAAAATTTTGATTGTGGGAAAGAAGTATAGGTGCCGGAAGTAGGAGTATCCTTGTGCTGTAGAAGAAGATCTGAGCGTTATGTTTTTTTAATACTTGTGTAGAGCAACATCTCCTTGTTAAGTAATGGTCATTATAGGCCCCCTAATAAGGAACTTCTTCTTTTCGGCATCTGACTTCTTGATTTGAAATTTATTTTTTATTCAGAATTCAGATATATTAATTTCTTCGTTAGTTTAATAATAGTTGGGTCCGGTACAAATTGATTTTGTACCGGTTTTTTATTGTATGACGTTTTTATTATTTACGAATACCCGGAAATAATTGTAAATATAGATAGGAAAAAATGCTAGAAAAAGAGACAATAAGACATTTTTCTGAAATATATCGGCAAATTCAAAAGAGAAAAAAACAAACATTATATAGGTGATGTATAAACCTGCCGGAATCAAAATACTGATTTTTTTAGATCTTTTCCAATATAAAGCAACGGATGAAATAATATAAAGCATTGGGAAAAAGATAAAATTAAGCAGGTCAAGTAGTAGACTCCCTCCATGAACGTTTGAATATGGGACTTTACTTGTAAAGAAATCTGTTGATAGAAAAAGAATGGTAATTCCTGTAAAAAAGTCCAATACCGCATTCACCAACATCTTTTTTCTGAAGAAATATTTATAACAGATAATGATGCACAGTAATAAAATTAAAAAGAGAAGGCTTGAAAAAGTTAAGATCATAAGTGAATTCTAAATGATGATGATTAAGCGTCTGTGTGGTCTTGCATTTATTGAGAGATTTGCATAGGTAGGTAGACTATAGATTTACTGAAGGATAGATGCGCAATCCATTCCCAGGGTTTTCGTTTTCTCCTTTAAACCCATTTTTATAGCCTGTTTCTCAAGTTCTTTTATTTGTGCAGGCTTTGCAGTATTCAGCTTATAAAAAATGGTAAGCTCTTCCATGTTCAGTTTTTCACCTAATCCTTTTATAAAGCAATCTGCAAATTTTTCAGCATTTTTTTTAGAAGCACCCCCTTCGACTGTTCCTTTAGCGAGCTTGTTGCGTAATACCTTCAGCATAGAAACTTTGGTCTCAGTCGTTTTCGATTGTGCCATTACCCCATGGCTACAGCCTAAGATGATCATGTACAAGACAAAAAATAGTTTTTTCATGGTTATTGAGTTTAGTACCCGAAAATAAGACTTTTTATAACCAAATGATTGAATTTATTTTCTAGAAATGAATGGGTAATGGTATATTAAAGATCTGTCGAAGCACAAAAAGTGAAAGATGTACTTTCTGATCACTATTATCCAATCTTTGTTAGGAGCAGACAACTATTTTTCGTTCAGAATTTGTTGTAATATTAATGCGGTTGCTTTTGCATCATCTAATGCTCTATGAAATTTAAAATCTTCTTTTATATTCATTTTTTCTAAAACTCTTTCCAATGAAATTCCTGATGTAGAGATGTTTTTTTTAGCCAGCCAATAAATTCCCAGCGCTCGGATGTCAAAACCTCCACCAACAAAATATTGATTATAATCAAATCCAAATTCCGTAAACTCTTTTCTCAAAAGAGGCAAGTCATAATACAAACCCCAACCCGCTAACGTTGATTTATTTTTTTCTCCGTACCAATCTAAAAACAAAGGAATGGCTTCATCAAAATACTTTTCATGCTCAACCATTTCATTGGTAATGTTCGTAATATCTGTGATTTCAGGCAGAATTGGAAAATGTTTGGGTTTTATTAAAATTGAGAACTCGCTTTTTATTTCAAAAGTTTTCTTGTCTAATTTTACAGCCCCTATTTCTATGATATTCGTTTCGTGTATTTCATTTTTTCCAAAAGTTTTGCAACTTCCTTCTAAATCATAAATTACTAAATCACTTGAAAATTTCATAGTATGGTTTTTAAACGTTTTTAAATTGGGCTATCATTAATTTTTATCAAAGGTATATTATTACTGCGCAATCTATTAACGTAGGACCTTGCCTTTTGAGGCTGCCTTTTTATTTCGCTTTAATAAATGCTACAGCATCTACCTCTATCAGCATATTATCCAGAGCCAACCTTGGAACTGGAATGAGTGTACTGGCAGGAAGCTGATCATTTTTCCAGATCTTATTCGCTTCTTCTGTCCAAATTTTGAGTTTTTCCTGATTATGGTCTACAATCAATACTGTAATTTTAAGAACATCTTTAGGCTCTAATTTATATTCAGTCAATACTGTTTTCAGATTCTGAAGCGATGATTGTACCTGGGTTCTGAAATCTTCAGATAGCTGATGATTCAAACCTTCTCCACCGCTTTGACCGGATATATAAACATATTTTCCATTAGCTGTTGTGGGAGCTGCAGAATGCGAAAAAGCAAACGGAGTCGGGTCGAAAATGGCTGTTGGATTTTTATGTACAATTGAAGACGTTTCTTTTGTCGCTTTATGTTGTGCTAAAGCTAGAAAGCCCATGAAAAGGGCTGATAAGTTTAATATAGATTTCATTTTTCTTATGCTTGCAACAAATGTAGACCGATGGATGATAAGAAAACTATACATATGTTGATCGTATTTACCTAAAAAAGGTTAAGATAAAAAACAATTCCTCACTTGTATCTATAAAACTGAAGCAGAGATCTCAGGATCCATTTTTCTTAATATCGTTTTCAGAATATCTTTTTCCATAGAAAAAAATACAATTAAGTTCCTGATTTTCAAAATGACATATTAGTTATATTTACTTCAAAAACACACCATGCTGATCAAAATTTATGGCAGTGCCATTCATGGCGTTGCTGCACAGACGATAACGATTGAAGTGAATGTAGATACCGGAGTTGGATACCATTTGGTAGGTCTTCCGGATAATGCGATCAAAGAAAGCAGTTACAGAATTTCCGCTGCTTTGAAAAATGTAGGCTATAAGATTCCCGGAAAGAAAATTACCATTAATATGGCTCCTGCAGACCTTAGAAAGGAAGGTTCTGCGTATGACCTGAGTATTGCTATCGGGATTTTAGCAGCATCCGATCAGATTTTAGCTGAAGAAATTCAGGATTATATCATCATGGGGGAACTTTCTTTGGATGGAAGTCTTCAGCCTATAAAAGGAGTCCTTCCAATTGCTATTCAGGCAAGGGAAGAAGGATTTAAAGGAATTATTCTTCCCATTCAAAATGCGAGAGAAGCTGCCATTGTCGATAGTCTTGAGGTATATGGCGTAGAAAATATCAAAGAAGTCATTGATTTCTTTAATGAAGGGAAAGCAATTGAGAAAGTCGTATTGGATACCAGAAAAGAATTCCATGAAAAGATCAATGATTTTCCGTTTGATTTTTCAGAAGTAAAAGGTCAGGAAACGGCCAAAAGAGCAATGGAAGTAGCAGCGGCTGGTGGTCACAACATCATCCTGATAGGTCCTCCCGGAAGCGGAAAAACCATGTTGGCGAAAAGAGTACCCAGTATTCTTCCTCCTTTGACGTTAAAAGAAGCACTGGAAACCACTAAAATTCATTCCGTAGCAGGAAAGATAGGAACAGAAGCATCGTTAATGACTGTTCGTCCTTTCCGCTCGCCACATCACACAATCTCAGATGTTGCCCTTGTTGGTGGAGGAAGTTATCCCCAGCCCGGAGAAATTTCCTTAGCTCACAATGGGGTCTTATTTCTGGATGAAATGCCGGAGTTTAAACGGACGGTGCTGGAAGTCATGAGACAGCCTTTGGAAGATAGGGAAGTGACCATCTCCAGAGCACGGTTTACAGTAAATTATCCCGCAAGCTTTATGCTGGTAGCTTCTATGAACCCAAGTCCGAGTGGCTTTTTCCCTGATGATCCCAACAATACTTCTTCTGTGTACGAAATGCAACGATATATGAACAAACTTTCCGGGCCGCTTCTGGACAGGATCGACATTCATATCGAAGTACAGAAAGTAGAGTTTGAACAGCTTTCTGAAAAAAGGAAGGGAGAAAAAAGCAAAGACATCAGAGAACGGGTTTTGAAGGCAAGGGATATTCAGAATGAACGCTATAAAAATCTTAATATCAGTAGCAATGCCCAAATCGGTCCTAAAGAAATTGAAGCTTACTGTAATTTGGACGAAACTTCTTTTAACCTCATAAAACTGGCTATGGAGAAACTAAATCTTTCAGCAAGAGCCTATGACAGAATTTTGAAGGTAGCCCGAACGATTGCAGATCTCGAAGAATCTGAAAAGATCCTTTCCCATCATATCTCTGAAGCCATACAATACCGAAGCTTAGATCGTGAATTCTGGAATGGCTAATAGATTTGAATTCAAAAAATCATTACTATTGAAAAAGAAATTAAGTCTACTACTATAAATCAATATAATCTCAGACAACAAGAGACCTGATGTTTTAATTCTATTATAAATATAAATTTAGGTAATTACACAAAAAACTAGGAGATATATAAGATAAAAACTTTATTGTTAGGAGGTGCTTTTGTTTGTAGTTATAATACGATAAACTAAGTAACGCTGTAATTAAATTAGACAAATTTGTCATAAATTCGATGTCTGTTAATAAATAAACAAGTCATAATTTCAGTAATATAAAAGTTTTTTATATTTTTGCCGGCTTTTATTTGGATAGGTACAAAATTTGTATAAATTTGTATAGCATGTGAACACGTGTAATTTAATATTCATATTATGAAAAACAAATTAAAAGAACTTCTTAAAAGAGACTATTTAAAGTCTAAGAAAGGCTTTGTTGTTGGCATGGGTAGCATATCTGATATTTGGGGAAGTTGCTATTATGCTAATCCCAAACTAAGACCAGAAAAAGATTTTGACGAAATTTATTCTGACTGGATTTTTGTTGGAGAAGATATTGAAAATGCACTAAAGGAATTTAAAAAGAATATTAATTTAGAGAATAAGCGATTAAACAATAATAGCCATGCCAGAGAAAAGTCAGAATGCACCTGAAGAAACTTCAGTTGAGAATGCTTCTAAGAATAATAAGCCAGAATCAGAAAAAGAAACTGAAATTATTGATGCTGACTTCATAGATCTTCCAGAAGAATATAGGGAACCTGCACAAATTCTTTTTGAAGAGAATCCTAATATTTTTAATGGAATGAGTCGTTCTCAAAAAATTGAAGTTATTAAAACTGTTGGATTTGTTTCACTAAAGGCTACAAGTCACTCTGGCCCACTTCCAGATCCAGATTCACTTCAAAGATATAATGAAATAATACCTAATGGAGCTGACAGAATTATGAAGTTAGCTGAAAATCAACAAAACCATAGATTTGAATGTGATAGAAAAGATATTAAGGCAACAAATAATCAAACTACGAGAGGACAATGGTTTGCATTTATTCTAGCACTGCTATTTGCTGTATCTGGTGTTTATTTGGCTATGAATGACCATGAAACTGCTGCAGGAATTATTTTTGGAACAACAATTGTGGGTTTGGCTGGAACGTTTTTAGTTGGAAAAATTATAAGTAATAAAAATTCTAATGAATAACGCTTATTTGTACTGTAAATGAGATAAATTCACTATTATTTTATTTAAAAGAGCAATATCGTTTCTTTAGGTAATAACAATTTTAAATTACTAATATTAAATTGAGCTTATTAACCGTTTCCATAGATACAAATGAATGGTAAATAATATTTGCAAACGTCTATTGTTCAATTTTCTATTTACCACTTTTATATTTATATCTGCCATAACTTTACTTAAAAATAAAAGCTAATGGCAGATATTATTATTTTTGGTAATTTCTAATTATTAAAATTTGTATAGAGAGATTATAGTATCTAAGTTTAATTCATTGTTACTTTGATAATATTCTGTACAGCAGGAACTGAATATTGGGTTCCAACTTTAGAAATAGGTATACTTTCATTTTGTGGGGTTCCTCCAAATAAAGCCTGGTGATTTCCCGCTCCAGGATATTGGTCTACTCCCGTCCCGGAATCAAATAAAGAAGTTTTTGAAGTAAGATCCCCTTTTACATTAGCTTCGATACTTTGCTCATTGGCATAGAACCAGTCATTAGAAAATCCAAACATGGTTGCGTAGGCAATTTTGTCTCCAGGATCAGCATTGAAATTTGCCATTACCTTACTTCCAGGCGGCACAGGTGCATTGCCCGCAACATACACGCCTTTCACATTCGGTAACGATTTCAGACTGTTCTGAAGTTTCGTTACATTACCAAACTGGGCAATTTCTTTCAACCCCATTCCGGTATCTGTTTTTCCCAGTTCATAAATCGGATTCTTATCCCCACGATAAACGACAACCAATGCAGGGGAGAGCCCTGTCATAATTCCTGTATTGGCCATAAGTTTTACCTTCATTTTATCAATATTTCCCATCTGGGCAATATCTGTGATTTCAGGATTGGATAAAGCATTAGGCGTAAAAAATGGAGTGCTGTTCAGTAATTGAGTACCATTATAGTTGGAAACGGCCCATACCCCGGGAGAAAAAGGAGTCTCATTAGCTGTTCCGCCGGAAGTGTTCATAATAGTTAGAGTAAATTCGGAAGTTGCATCATTATAGGTAAGATTAAGTTTCATCAGTTGTGAAGCATTGACATTAGGAACCTGTGTGATAGGTTTGCTCTCAGACTGTCCGGTCATGTTGTCCTTCGTTCCGTTGTCCCATAATAACACGCTTGAAGAGACATCACCTGTGATGGCATTTCCATTAGTGTCAAAGAGTTTGATGCCCGGCTGCTGAGAAGCAAAGAACCAATCTTTTGAAGCTCCATACATGGTGGCAAACATAAGAGCCTGGGTTTTCCCTGCACTGAACTTGAAAGATACAGACTGCCCCGGCATAATCACCGGAGGAGTTCCTGTTCCCTGAAAGCTTCCGCTTTGCACAAAATCTTTAGGAGTAACAACGTTTTCAAAGGTAATCGTTCTTTGAAAAGACATATCCATCATTCCATTGTCTGAATCGCTGCATGATGAAAGAGTAAATGTTGCCATGATCCCTGCCATAGCTGCTGTGATTTTTAAAAAAGTCTTTTTCATAAAAGTTATTTTTTTATAGTTATAACTGGTAGTTGAAACTATAGTCGAAGCCTTTTTTAAATCCTGACAAAAAAATTGAATATTGATTGACGATGTATTTGTTACGTACTGTAAATCAAGATGTTTTTTTTAATTGTTTAATAAATAATACGTCAAGTTTTGTCGCAGTATAGGGTGATATTTGCATAAGACAAAACAAAATATGGCCATATAAGTAGTTGTCTAAAAAATTAACCTGTAATCAAAAAATATTAAAATGAAATTCACCGATGATTTTTTCTCAGCCACTTCAACAGATCCTGCCGATGAATTGGTACAATTAGTAGATAGTTATTCAAAAGAAAATGTAAACTATAAAAAAGTGACCAGCTGGTATCACGCTGCTGCTCCGGTTCCAATGACTGATGCATTATGTGACGGGATTATTTATAGAAAAAGATGGAATGCTTCTGAAAATAAAAATGATTATTATGTATTAACAAGCTTTTTAGCAGGAGAGCCAATTAATATTGAGCTTTTTGGGGCAATAGGAGATGCTACAACAGATGATACAAAAGCTTTTCAAAACGCAGCTAAATTTGTCAATGGACTTTATGACTTTGTATCAGCAAATCCAAACGACTCTCAGGAAAACTGGTCGCTTGAAAAAGTAGGCGTTACTTTAGTGGGAAACAGTCCTGTTGGATATAGAATAGAAAAAACAATCCAATTTAAAAAACCAGTCAACTTTTTGGTGGAAAAGATATTTTATAGAGGAACCTCTGATAAAACGGCTTTAATTTTCCAGAATAGCCATAGAAATGTTATTGATACTCATGTTACAGCATATCCGAAAGCTGATTTTTCTTCCGATGATTTTATTGGAATTCATATTCAGGGAGCTGTCTATTCTACACTTAAAGTTGGAGCTTCGTTCTTTACCAAAGGAGTTATTTGTGAAGCCAATAAAACTGCGGGAATATTTGAAGGTTTTGCATGGAACGACATTCAATTGAAATCATTTACCACGAATCTGGATTCTTTTGTCATAAGAAATATGAATAATGGCTGGGCCAATGCCAATAGAGTAACAGGAGGGGAGTTTGGTTCTTTTTCCGGGCTGCTTGATGAAAGTAAACCTGTACGAAGAAGAAGGACTTTTATAAAATTTGAAAAAGATGCTGCATCTAAAGAATGTAATTCCTGGTTATTTTTTAATCAGTCTTTTGAAGGAAAATATTTAGATAGCAATAAAAATCTGCTTGAGGAAACACTTTGCTTTGATTTTTCCGAGGCAAGTTGCTCAGGAATTTCAATTGTAGAACCTAGAATAGAAAATGTAAATGATAAAAGGGTTGGTATTTTCCGCCGAGGTTCAGAATTTACATTCAAATCGAACCAATATGTTTCTGTAACAGATTTTACAGATGAAAACGGAATCAAATATATTGGTGAAAATCCTCTTGTTCTTCTGGATGAGAATTTAGCAGGGGATTATAAGCGGGATGGTAAAACTGAGTCTACAACTCCGTATGTGGTCCCTCAGACCTATGTTAAAAATTTAGAATCATTTAACGAGAATACAGGCCTTATCCCCAATGCTTACTATCCTAATAAATTTTGTCAGGTCTTCAAAATCAATAATCCTAATACATCTTTATGGGTAAAATGGAACAGATTCGCAGAATTTGTTCTATTTGATAAAGACAGAAAAGTAATCACTAATTCTGTAAAGCTGAAGGAACAAATACAATTAATCAATAATATTCCAAGTGATTTTTGGGCAGATATTACTCCTAATATGGCGGTTATCAGATTAGGAGCAGAAACATATGGCGATTATATTAATAGCTTTCCATTCATCCCAGATGCAAAATATGTAGGTATTATTCAGAGAACTTTTGAGAATGCAAGGCTGAAAGTGATGATCAATAAAAAAGATATAGGATGTATTGAAAAAGTAAAATTCCTGGGTATTCCCGAAGATACTTATGCAATTGCAGATGACCCTTCAAGTTCTCTTATGTCTGGCTTCAACTTTAATACAGGTGAGAAGTTTTATAACTTTAGCACTCATAAGACGTCAGTTATTAAAGAGTCCGGAGTAGGAAGTCCTTTGTTAGGATATACAGTTGATGCAACCAGCGGCTTAAGTACGTTTATAGTAAAAACCGGAGATCCTGAAAAGTTATCTCTTGGAACTATATTTTACATCAATTCAGTTGGTGGAACGGTTCGTTTTAAAATTGTAGAGAAAAAAGGAAATATAATCACAACCAATATTCCTTCTTCTGTCACTGCAAATGATACGGCTGTTACTTTCCCGTTATGTACTTATGATACGTATTAAATTGAAATGATTCTTATTAAAAATTAATAACCATTATTGAAGAGTTCAGGAATTCCTGGACTCTTTTTATATTCCCCTTTTCCCATCCAGAATCATCTGGATCATTTTCACCTTTCTATTCTCTCTCGTCTCAGGTTTCTTGGCTTCTTCAATCCAGCGGATGTATTCTTTTTTGTGGGTATAGCTCATCTTGTCAAATAATATTTTTGCTTCAGGATTCTCATTAAAGACCAAAGTAATATCCTCTGCAATTTCAACGATGCGCTCTTCCTTATCTTCAATAAGAGAAACAGAAACCTCATCACCAAAAGTTTTTCCGAGCTGTTGTCTGACTTCCTGAGTCAGTCCTAAAATATGACAATCCGATTTCATTTTGACAAGACTTCCACGGTATTCAACCTTATCGTCGAAGGTAGCTTTTATTTTTACCTGTCCTTTTTTACCGAACATATCTTCTGCGGAGAAGGGAAACTCTACATAAGCAGCGTTCATTTCCCCATTTTGTTTAATGATGGCGGCGAACTTTATAGGTTGAGGATTCATGACTGATATTTTAATCATTAAAAATAAAAAAACCGTGAAAATTAATTTCACGGTTTTCAAAAATAAATCAGATCAGATTATTTTTTCTTTATTTTCTTAGGAGTTGCAGTAGTTCCTGAGTTTTTAGTTTTAGTATCAGCAGGAGTATTTGCGTCTCTTACAAGCTTCAATTCGTCCACTAGTCTTCTTGCACCAGCATATTTGTCGATGGTCCAAAGAACGAAACGAACATCTACGTTGATCGTTTTCTGCCATTCAGATTCGAATACAATATCACCGCTTAAAGCTTCGCTGTTTCCATCGAATGCAATACCGATAAGGTTTCCGTCTCCATCAATTACCGGAGAACCAGAGTTACCTCCTGTAATGTCGTTGTTGGAAAGGAAGTTTACAGGCATATATCCTTTAGCATCAGCATACTGTCCGAAATCTTTAAGGTTATAAAGATCGATCACTCTTTGTGGAAGATCAAATTCTTCATCCCCTTTCTTATATTTTCCAACAAGACCGGTCATATCAGTGTAATAGTTGTCTGTAACACCGAAATAGTTTCTGTCATTTCTGATAGGAAGTTTATCTACAGTACCGTAAGTTAATCTCATTGTAGAGTTAGCATCCGGGTAGAATTTCTTCTCAGGCATTGCCTTCATCAGACCTGCTAAGAACAGACGGTTGTTTTTGGCAAAATTGTCATCCACTTTCACAAATCTTTCATTGCTCATCTTTTGATCAGCAGAAATTCCGTTAGCTGCTTTCCAAAGCGGATCAGCATCAAGCTTCAATGCATCCGGATTCAATAAGAAGTTCGTTGCAGAAGTTTTGTTGGCAAAAATTGAAGAGTAAGCAAGGTTTGAAACCGTTTTAGCATCTAAACCTAAAATCGTAGCAGAAGCAACTTCTGTGTTTTTTACTCTTGATTGGTAAAGACTTGTCATAGCAGCAAGCATTTCTCCCTCCAAAGATGGGTTGAAGTTTTCATAAGCTTCTTTAATAGCCGCTTCAGTTTTAGCCTTCATAGCCAATCTTCCCTGCATATCCTGAGCAGCATAAGCTTTAAGTACAGAACCTACTTTTTGAGCAAGAGAAATATATTTTGCATTTCTGGAGAACTGTGTTGCATAGTTTCTTTCAACATTTCTTTCAGATACCTGCTTATAATAAGCCTCTATATCTCCCAGAATACCATCATATTCTTCATTTCCTGTCTGGATAGACCATTTTCTGTATATATCTTCGATCTTTTGCTTGTCAGTAATAGTACCGTTTTTCTCTACTGCATCAATCGTTCCCTGTCTGTTTTTCCAGTAGTTAGCTACTGAAGCATACTGAGAAGCATAATTAAGTTGAGTTGCTTTATCCTTGTCCATGTATTTTTTCATAACATCCATGGCTACTTTAGAAGCTTCAACCCATGCCGGATAGTCTTTGTTTACCATCTGCTGAATTCCGTAAGAAGTCAGATAACGGTTTGTTCTTCCCGGATAACCCATGATCATTGAGAAATCACCTGGCTTAATTCCCTTAAGAGAAACCGGAAGTGAGTGCTTCGGAGTCAAAGGAACGTTGCTTGGAGAATATTCCGCAGGGTTTCCTGCAGCATCAGCATAGACTCTGAAAACCGTGAAGTCTGCAGTATGTCTTGGCCACTCCCAGTTATCAGTATCACCACCGAATTTTCCTAATGAGGAAGGAGGAGCACCTACTAATCTTACATCTTTATAATCTTGGTATACGAAATAATAGAATTCGTTTCCGTTGAAGAAATCCTTTACAACTACTGTATATTTCCCGTTCTCAGAATTTTCTGTCTGAATTGCTTTTGTTTCAGCATCAATAATAGCCTTTCTCTCAGCGCCGGTCATATTGTTGTTCAGTTTGGATGTGATTCTTTTAGTCGCATCATCCATTCTTACCAGGAATCTTACATAAAGATCCTTTGCATTGAATTCGTCTTTCTGTTTCATTGCCCAGAAACCGTTCTTCAAATAATCTTTTTCAGGAGTAGAAGCAGCAGCTACAGCTCCGTAACCACAGTGGTGGTTGGTAAATAAAAGTCCTTTATCAGAAACAATTTCACCCGTACAGAAACCACCGAAGCTTACGATAGCATCTTTCATACTTGAATTGTTCACAGAATAAATTTCCTCAGGCGTCAGGTGAAGACCCTCTTTTTGCATATCAACACCGTTAAGTCGTTTGATAAGCATAAGCAGCCACATCCCCTCATCCGCCCTCATCTGAGCAAAGCCCAGCAAGAAAGTGAATAGTAGAAATAGTCTTTTCATTTTATAAAATAATTTTTGTGTCGCTAATTTACTAATTTTTACGAGATTCTATCCCGGATTGGTATGAAAATGGAATGATAATCCGCATGAAAAAAATGCTTTTACCTCTTTTTACGGTTTTGTTTTTAGGCCTTGTCTGGAATTGCACAGCAGTACCGGAGAAAAATCCTTACCTGCAAAGACAATGGATGATGGTGTCTTTTGATGGTTTTACCAAAGATCAGCTGATGGCAAATAAGGCGGAATTTAACCTAACATCCCACATGGAAAAAGGAAAAATTCAGGCAAGCGCATACATGGGCTGCAACAGGATGTCTTTTTCTTCAGAATTTAAAAAAGGAGGAAAAGTAAAAATATCAAAAGGGATAAGCACAATGAAAGCCTGCCAGGATATGAATCTGGAAACAGCTTTTCAGAAAAAAATAGAAACAATGACTACCTATTCCATAGAAGGGCATTTTCTCACTTTGTCAGACGGTAATGGGAATTCAATGAAATTTGTGGCTGCAGACTGGGACTGATCTCAGGCTTCGATATAAAAAAGTCCGCATCGTAGCGGACTTTCTTTTTGTTTGAAAAATCTAGTTTGGCTATCAGTTTTTTAGAAATTCTTATATTTCTCTCAGAGTTGCCATTCGGATCTCAGGGCATTAAAAATTTGTGTTCCTAGAATTAACCGTATTGACGGACTGCCTGTTTTTGAGATGTTATTGAGTTATCAGTTTTATTGAATTGATTTTGGGAAGACTAAATTACAACCTGTCAGAAAAAGATGATGAAAAAATAGACCAACGGCAGAAATAATCGACGAATAACATTTTTGTGAATTTCTGAGTGGGCTGTTGTTTTTTTTAAGGCTTGAAGAAGGATAGATTATCTTTATAGGTCCTGCCGATAGGAAGCCTGATATGATGGGCGAGTTCTATTTCGTGACAGTTTTTTCCACGAATGAGGTGGCGGGGAACAGCATAGCTCCGATGAATTCTTACAAAAGAGTCAAAAGCGTTTTTTTGAAGAATATTGCCCAGAGAATTTAGAATGCAGTGCTTTTTTTCAAGAGTAATGATGCGGGTATAGTCTTTTAAAGCTTCCAGATACAAAATGTCTTTCATCCTGATCTGGGAAATATTTCCGCCTTCTTTTATGGTAATGGAGCTTTCTCCTATCATGGCATCATAGCATTCACATTTTTCTCTCATTTCAAAAAAGGTGAAAAGTTTCTGCATCGAATAATGGAAGCGTTCCGAAGTCAAAGGTTTGGTGATAAAATCTAAAACATTCATTTCAAAGACTCCAGCTGCCAGTTCCGGATGGGAACTGATAAAAATACAGGCCGGGACCTTATGGGCCGTCTTTCGGAATTCAAGCCCGCTCATGCCTTTTAAATTGGTTTCTGTGATAAGGAGATCAACAGGAAGATGAAGACAGGAAATTGCCTTTTCTGCTGAATCGAAGGAGCCGACAATTTCTATATTGCCGTACGGTTTGATATAATGCTGAAGAACCAGTCTGTCCAGTTCATCATCATCAATAATCATACATCTAATATGGGAAATCATGATCTTCTGGATGTTAATTTTTAATTTAAATATTTAAAAATCAGAAAATTATTATATAAAGTTATTTATTTTTTATAAAATATACCAGAGACAAACTTAAATTTATATTAAAATATGTTATTAAATAAAATTTGATTTTGTTTTTTTTCTGAAAAATATTATCTTGTAAAAATCATAAACATAGACAGAACTTAATGTTAGAAAAGAAAGAACATAATTATGAGAAAGCAGTCCTGGTAGGTGTTATCACACAGAACCAGGATGAAGAAAAACTGACGGAGTATTTGGATGAACTTGAGTTTTTGGCTTTCACAGCAGGCGCAACCGTACAAAAGCGCTTTACCCAAAAATTAACACAGCCGGATTCCAAAACCTTTATTGGAAGCGGAAAAGCAATTGAGATAAAAGAGTATGTAAAAGAAAATGAGATCGGAACCGTTATTTTTGACGATGAACTTTCTCCTTCACAGCTTAAAAATCTCGAGAGAGAAATGGAAGTGAAGATTTTGGACCGTACCAACCTTATTCTTGATATTTTTGCCCAGAGAGCCCAGACTTCTTATGCAAGAACTCAGGTGGAGCTGGCACAGTATCAGTATCTTTTACCAAGATTGACTAGGATGTGGACCCACCTTGAGCGTCAGAAAGGGGGAATCGGGATGAGAGGTCCCGGGGAAACGGAAATTGAAACCGACCGTCGTATCATCCGTGACAGGATTACCCTGCTGAAAGACAAGCTGAAGACGATCGATAAGCAGATGGCGACTCAGCGTAACAACCGCGGAAAAGTGGTGCGTGCGGCTTTGGTAGGATATACCAACGTTGGAAAATCTACCCTGATGAATTCCATTTCAAAATCTGAAGTTTTTGCAGAAAATAAATTGTTTGCCACCCTGGATACTACCGTAAGAAAAGTAGTGATCGGAAATTTACCGTTCCTGCTTACGGATACGGTAGGATTTATCAGAAAACTGCCTACCCAGTTGGTTGAATCATTTAAATCTACACTAGACGAAGTTCGTGAAGCTGACCTTTTGATTCACGTGGTAGACATTTCTCACGAAAGTTTTGAGGACCACATCGAATCTGTAAATCATATTCTGATGGAGATCAATGCTCATCAGAAGCCGATGATCATGGTTTTCAACAAAATCGATGACTTCAGCTATGAGAAGAAAGACGAGGACGATCTTACCCCTTCTACCCGCAAGAACGTTTCCCTGGAAGAATGGAAAAAAACCTGGATGGCCAAATCCAAATATCCAACGGTTTTCATTTCTGCGCTGACGAAGGAAAACTTCCCGGAAATGAAAAAAATGATCTATGATGAAGTGATGAAAATTCACATCTCAAGATTTCCGTACAATGATTTCCTTTTCGAGTATTTTGATAACGAAGAAGAAGAAAACAATTAATGAAATACTACTTTTCCCTACTATTCGTCATCTTTTCGGTTTTTGGGTTCAGCCAGAAATCAAAAGTGGATTTAAAAGCTATTGAGAAAAGCCTTAGCCGTTCAGATTCCCCCTACAATTATGATAAGCTTATCTTTAAATACAAGGGGTATCCGAAATCTTTAGACAGTATAGAATCTCAGTATCTGTACTATGGCAGGAACTTTAGAAAAGACAAAATATCCACCTCAGACGAAGGCTTTAAGAGTCTGGCAGAAGCTTTTAAACAAGGCAATTTTGCAGATTGTATCAAGCAGGGAAAAGCATTGTATGACAAAGACCCTACCAATCTGGATATTCTGCTGATCCTTCTCAGAGCTTATGATTCTCTGAAAGACGGAAATAATTTTATGCATCATCTCAACCAATTCCGCTCATTGACTGACGGGATAAAGAGTTCCGGAGACGGGCTGTCTGAGAAAACAGCTTACCTGGTCAATTCGGTGGGGGATGAATACATTCTGCTGAATATTCTGAATATAGGGCAGGACTACAATAGAAATTCAAAGGCCGTAAAAGACGGTATGATAGATGTCTGGGGAAAAGGAGATCGGCAGGTCTACATCAAGATACTCTATTTAGACTAACTCATTAATCTTAAAAAACACTTAGTGGAATTATATTATTCATTTTCAGCATTAATCGTATTAGCATCAATATTTGCATATCTTAACTACAGATTCTTAAAACTTCCAAGTACCATCGGAATTATGGTGATTGCCATCGTAGTTTCTATTTTCCTGGTAATGTTTGGAGAAACGGTACTTCCAAGAACGTTCGGACATCTTCATAACCTGATGAACAGTATCGATTTTACGGAAGTCCTGATGGGAGCTATGCTTAATTTTCTTCTTTTTGCAGGAGGAATTCATATCAACATCAATGATCTGAAAGAACAGTTCAGACCGGTAGTGATATTTTCAACGGTAGGGGTTGTGATCTCTACTTTTGTGGTAGGATTTGGAATGTTCTATTTACTGCCTTATGTGGGCGTTAAATTACCCTTTATTTACTGTCTTGTTTTCGGAGCATTGATTTCACCTACCGATCCGGTGGCGGTTCTGAGTGTCCTGAAACAGGCAAAAGTATCCAAATCACTGGAAACAAAAGTAGCCGGAGAATCTCTTTTTAATGACGGTATGGCAGTTGTTGTTTTTACCGTAGTATTGCAGCTTGCTGTGGGAAAAGAAGTAGATCTTGGGGTTGAAAATATTGCGTTACTTTTACTGCATGAAGCTGGTGGAGGAATTCTGTTAGGCGTTTTGCTGGGTTGGGTTACCTCAAGGCTGATGCGTGAAGTGGATGATTATATTATTTCCGTATTGGTGACGCTTTCTGTGGTAATGGGTGGTTATCTTATTGCAAGACAAATGCATATTTCCGGACCATTGACGATGGTAGCAGCAGGATTGTTCATGGGTAATTTCAACAGGAATTTCAAGATGAAATCTGTTACCCAGGACTATCTGATCAAATTCTGGGAGCTGATTGATGAAATTCTGAATGCGGTATTATTCCTGTTTATCGGATTTGAGCTTTTAATGATCAAAGATCTGAAACATTTCATGATTCCTGGTCTGTTGGCCATTTTTGTAGTGCTGTTTGCAAGATTTATTTCTATCTGGGGACCTACGAAATTTACTTCTCTGAGAAAAAGTTTCAGCCCGCAAACCGTAAAAGTATTGGTCTGGGGAGGAATTCGTGGTGGTGTTTCCATTGCACTGGCGATGTCTATTCCCAAAAGTGAGTACAGTGAGATCATTCTGAGTATCACGTATTGTGTAGTGGTTTTCTCTATTATTGTTCAGGGGCTTACTATTGCTAAAGTGGCGAACCCTAAACAGATTGTGAAAGAAGAGGAAGAACAGGAGGGGGGAGCCTTAGAGGAAAAAGCTTAATGTCTTCATTTAGCATAAGGTAACATGAGCAGCATCATTAAAGAAATACAGGAGGCATTGGCTGTATTATCCATTCCTGAAAAAGCAGAATTTTTTCCAAGATTTTTCAAAACCGGAAAAGGAGAATATGGTGAAGGAGATTTGTTTCTGGGAGTAAAAGTTCCGGACCAGCGGTCTGTTGCAAAAGAATACTATTCAAAAATAGATCTGAAAGAACTAAGCAGCCTGCTTTCTTCAAAATATCATGAGCATCGCCTCACCGCGCTTTTTATACTGATCTCAAAGTTTGAAAAGACAAAAGACCAGTCCATAAAAGAGGAAATTGTGAATTTTTACCTCAATCATCTCGCTTACGTCAACAATTGGGATCTGGTAGATTCAAGCTGCTATAAAATTTTAGGAAGATATGCTTATGAGACTCAAAAAGAGCATCTTCTGAGAGACCTTTCAGAGTCTGAAGAGATGTGGCATAAAAGAATTGCCGTTGTAGGAACGATGCATTATGTGAAAAAAGGCTCATTTGCTCTTACAAAAGAACTGGTAACCCGAAACCTGAAACATCCCCACGATCTTATGCATAAAGCAAACGGCTGGCTGCTGAGGGAAATGGGAAATATCAACGAAAAAGAACTGATAGATTATCTGAATCAGTATTACAGAGAGATGCCAAGAACCTGCCTCAGATACGCCATTGAAAAACTGGACGAAGATCTTCGCCAGGACTACCTTAAAGGACGTATTTAAAAAAGAGTAAATACCAAAAATGAGAAAATTTTCCGTCCTGAAAAAGTACCGGAAAACAGCTATTTATGCTCAAAAAACCAAACATTATAAGGATTTAAGGCCAGAATTGAGTAATTTTGTGGTTTTAAACCCAGTCATGAAAAATTTTCTCAGATTATTTCTCTTATTTGCCCCTTTGCTATTCCTGACAAGTTGTTTCGATATTTTGGATAAAGTGAATCTAAAGGCGGACGGAACAGGAGAATACACCATTATTCTCAATGCCAGCAAAAGCAAAACGAGATTGGCTTCCATTGCTAAAATGGAAACCATAAACGGCAAAAAAGTGCCCCAAAAATCAGAAATTGAAAATAAGATCAATGAAGCGGCAAAGATCTTCAGAGCCACTCCGGGAATCAGTAATGTGAAGACCTCTATGGATTTTGATAATTACATTCTCAGGCTGAGCTGTAATTTTAAGAATATTGAAAATATCAACGCCGGACTGGAGAAACTTAAATCCCAGAAGATATTGGGAAAAATGGTTCCTACCCAGATCTACAGCCATAGTGCGGAAAAGAAGTCGCTGACCAGAAATAAGGTAAGTACCTTCAAAGCAGACTATGACAAGATGAGTAAGGCAGACAAGGAAATCTTCAATGATGCTAAATATACCTCGATCATGCAGTTCGAAAATACGGTGAAATCCCAGACGAATACTGCCTATCTGCTTTCTCCGAACAAAAAGGCACTTAAGCTGGATGCTGATATTCTGGATCTTATCCTGCAGAAAAAACAAATACAGAACACCATCCTTTTTCAATAAATTTCTACCCTATCGTTATGAAATCTATACTATTAAAAACACAAAAAATTATTCTTCTGATCTTTGGCTTCACACTTGCCTTTGCTCAAAACAGCATGAAAGTTCCGGGTGATGCCGTATTTTATATGGAAGTGAACGGAAAACAGCTTAACAACAAAATTAACTGGACTAAGCTTAATCCTTTGCTGCATGAGCTGAGTAAAAAGACAAAAGAAAAACCTTCATGGACAGACTATTCCAAAACGGGGATCAAATATGATGCGGTACAATACCACTATGCAAGCTTTAACGATTCTATCAAAGCATACCATACCCATTTCATCATCGATAATAAAGAAAAGTTCCAGGAATTTGTAGATTCTGTTAAGAAAAAAGGATTGGAGGTTTCCAGAAAAAGCAACTATTCTTACGTAGATATAAATGATGATGTCTTTGTAGCATGGAACGGAAACCGTGCTGTACTTAGCATGGTAAGCTATACTAAACCTTATAAAGATATTTGGAAAGATGAAGCGGTGGCAGATAGCGCTATAGCCGTGGTTGTTGATAGTGCCGCAGTAAAAGCAGCAGAATCAGCTGATATGGAAGAGGAGGAAAAGCCTTTTGACTATAAGAAAGAAATAGAAATGCTGAAGGGAGATATTCATTATTATAAAGAATATAATAAGCAGAATAATGCAGAAATAGCAAGAATTCAAAAAGAAATTAAATACCTTCAAAAATATCACAAATATCCTGAAACAAAGGAAGATCCACGTAGTCCTGTTCTACCGGATGAAGAAGAATCCTCGAAAGAGGAAATTCCAAATTATGACGAAACAGAAGCGGATAAAGCTTTTCAGAAAGAACAGGACTCCATCCGAAAAGAGAATTATAAAATTGTAAAAAAATATGCTGAAGGCCGTTTCGATGCATATTTCAGTTCCAATTTGGAAGTAGAAGCTCCTAAAGAAATGCTGAAGTTCAGGGATGCCAACTCTGATGTTTTTGTGTATACTGATTATGGAAGAATTGTGAATGAAGGCATTTATGGTAAAATGACAAAGTATTATACCTATGGGCAGATCTTCAGGAATATGTACAATTCCAACTATTCATACAACCTGTATTTTGATAAGGATAAAGTAAGGCTAATCAATAATTATCAGCACAAAGATGCTGAGATTCAGAAAAGTATTTCATCTGTTTATAAAGGCAAGAAAAACAAAAAGCTGCTGGAACTGATCAATGAGAAAAGCGTGGGTTACTATGCGATGAACGTAAATGGAGCAAAATGTTTTGATGTGATGTACAGTCTTCTTCAGAATTCGGGAGAGCATGAGTACAGGAAAGAAATGGAGCTGATCATGGAAACGATGAAAATTGTGCTGGATGAAGAAGCCATTGCCAAAATAGCCCCAGGAAACGGAATCTTTGTTCTGAATGAGCTGAAATCCAAAACCGTAGAATATACGGACTATGAATATGATGAAGACTTTAATTCAAAAGAAGTAAAGAAAACAAAAGAAATAGCGGTTCCTAATTTTACTTTCGCTTTTGCAACGGAAAATGAAGGCTACTGGAATCGTATTTTCGACCTGCTGACCACCAATAAAAAACTGGCTAAAAGATTTTCTAAAAAAGGAAACTTCTACACATTTAAAGGAGATAAAAGCGGCGGATATATCGACCAGCTGTTTTTTACCGTAAAAGATGGTGTTGTGTATCTGATGAGTTCTACAGATAATATTGTATCAGTTAATCAGTCTGATGTTTCCAGAAAATGGGCAAAAGATTCAGCCAAATATCCTCTATCCGGAAGATTGGATATTCAGAAACTATTGACCGGGCTGGATAAAGAATTCAAAAGTCCTTCAGAAAGAAGAACATTGGATGCCATCAGAAAAAATGTTGGGGAACTTTATTATAAAACAGAGGCAAAAGGAGAAAGTATCCAGACTGAAATGAATTATATCATCAAAGATTCTTCAGAAAACAGCCTGATGTATTTCTTCGATCTTTTTGATCAGATCTTTAAAACCAAAGAATCAGAAAAGAAATCACCAATATTATAGATGAAGAAAAAGAAGATTATTGTCCCGTTAGTTCTGTCACTCGCTGTGGCCTTGTATTGGGTGTTTTTTCATAAAGATAAAACCCTGAGGTTTATTCCTGACAATGCAGATGCTGTTGTTTTGATTGATGTGAAACAAGTAACGGGACAATATATCTTCAGTTTTATTACCCATCCTTCACAATGGTCCGGAGGTGAAAAGAAAGACAGAAAAAACAGTTCTCTGAAAGATTCCGGAGTGAGAATTCCCGACTTTTTGCAGATATTCCACCTCAAAGAATCCCGCTTCTCCGAGTGGTATACGGTTTTGGAACTCAAAGATCCACAAAAGTTCCAACGTTTTTTAAAAGAGCAGAAATTTACAGACAAAGGGAACCTCCGCTTTCAGAAAGATCAGATTTTCCTGATGATCGATGGAGATCTTTGTATTGCCGGAACTACTGAACAGGCTTTTGAACCAATCAGGCAATATCTGCACAGTTCTTCCCCGAAAAAAACTCTTCATGCCGATCAGTTGATCCTGGGTACACCGGGCAGTATTTCTTTTATTTCAGGAACAAAAATTCAAAACTTTTCTGTTGAGTTAAAAGACGATGAAATCGAAATAAAGAACAATGTTGGTTTTAATGGATTACCCTCTATTGAATCCAGGCTTCAGCAGACGCCTCATTTTCTTGAAATGGAACTGGATGCTGCGAATGTAAAGCACTATGCCCGTTTCTTCAACAAAAGCATTGCTGATTCATCGGAAATCAGCAACTTCAGAGCAATAGCTGATCTTGAGCAGGTAAACGATACCATTATCAGCTATGAATATGATGATAATTTTAATGAAGTTGAAAAAAAGAGCATTCAAAAGATTACCCAGCCTAATTATACCATCGATCTTCAAAGTAAAATACCTGAAAAAACATGGGAATATTTTCAGTCTAAAAAATGGATCAATACCGAGAATCAGTTTACTGCAATTCCGTTTCAGCCTAATAAGGTCAGCCGTTCCGTTAACGGAATTACCATACAGTCTGTCAGAAAACCACAGGCATTATCTTCAGGGTTGAAAGAAAATTTCATTCTGATCAGGAACAATTCTTTATTGTATTCTTCCCTGAAAAGTTTAGGAAAAATAGAAAAAAAGATCATTTCAGACATCGATTATATCCTTTATGAGAATAAGGGCGCAGATTATCGGGTGAAACTGAAAGCAAAAAAAGGAGAATTACCTTTAATCTTAAGATGGTAATCATATCTAACCTCTAAACGAATATGTTGTAATGACCCCTTCAGAAATTATGCTGCTCAAAACAATCACGCATTATTTTTTGCACTTTGTTTTTCCCTTGTTTATTGCATTGGTCTTTTATCGTAAAAACTGGAAGAAAGCGTATTTTATTCTATTGGCAACAATGCTGGTGGATCTGGATCATCTTTTTGCCAATCCCATTTTTGATCCGTCCAGAGGAAGCATCGGGTTTCATTTTCTGCATTCCTATTATGCAATTGCAGTGTACTTTTTGTTGTTGTTCTTTAAAGGAAACGTCAGAATTGTTGCGATCGGGTTGCTGTTTCATATGCTGACGGATTATCAGGACTTTAACTTCTGGCCTCATTAAAATATCATTAATATTTTCTTTTAATATTTCAGATTTTATAGATTTTTTGTACTTTGTAGTCACTATATGAGACCTAAAGAATTTTTACATTATACCTATATTCTCCCTCTCCTTACGGTAGGGTACTACTTTTCCGGATTGATGGGAACAGGAGTTGTTTATGACATCATTGCCGGAGTTTTACTTATCGGAAGTGTTTTATCAGCAGTACATCATGCAGAAATGGTTGCTCATAAAGTAGGAGAGCCTTTCGGAACAATCATCCTGGCCCTTTGTATCACAATTATTGAAGTGGCACTCATCATCTCACTGATGGTTGCCGGTGGAGATCAGGCGATCACACTGGCCAGAGATACGGTTTTTGCTGCTGTGATGCTTATTCTGAACGGAATTCTGGGAATCTGTATTTTGGTAGGTGGGGTTAAATACCACGAGCAGTTTTTTGCGAGAACCTCTGCTACAACCTATCTGGTAAGTATCGTTTCTATTCTGATCCTTACCCTTGTTCTTCCTAATTTTACTTCAAGCGTTAATGGGCCTTTTTATAACGAAGCTCAGCTTATTTTCATATCCATTGCCTGTCTTGTCATCTATGGGGTATTCTTGATGGTACAGACGGTGCGTCACAGAAGTTATTTCATTGTTCCCGATGAACACCCGGAAGAGCATTATATTCCTTCATTAACGAAAACGATGATAAGCTTCGCTTTTTTGGTGGTTTGCCTTGTTATTGTGGTTTTAATGGCGAAAGGACTTTCTGATACTATCGAAGGGATGGTACAGAGTGTAGGAGCCCCGAAATCATTGGTAGGGGTAATCATTGCGGCTGTAGTTCTTCTTCCGGAAGGAGTAGCGGCTATACGTGCGGCAAGAAGCAATCAGATTCAGTCCAGCTTAAATCTGGCACTAGGCTCAGCTCTTGCAAGTATAGGGCTTACAATTCCTGCCGTATCTGCCGTATGTATTCTGTATGATATTCCTTTGGTTTTAGGACTGGACAAAAAAGACGTAATTCTGCTTTCTTTATCCGTGTTTATTGTGATGCTGTCATTAAGCCGTGGAAAAACAAATATCCTCTACGGAACCGTTCTTTTGGTGAACCTGGCGGCTTATATCTTTACGGTAATTGTTCCTTAGGAGGTTGGATAGGCAAAAGGGCAAAATAGCTAAAAGGTAAAATAAGGGATTTGTTTATTTGTAAAACAGTTTCAGATGTAATATTTATATCCCGTACCTGCATTCCGTTATAACCTTCTTGCCAGTTCCATTTTGAATGCCATTAGTTTGGCAATATTCTCAGATTTGTAGATCGCCATATCTGCATTTTCACCCACAAAATTTTCTTCAATGGTGGTACGCCATAGCTCAAGCCATCTGTCGAAATGTTTCTGTTCCATAGCCTGTATTTCATTGATCGGAAAGTGTACTCCCATAGGATTCCCTTTATAAGTCATTTGCCCAAAGAGAATAGATTCCCAGAAGGAATACATCTTCGGAAGGTGCTTATCCCAGTCTACTTTGGCAATATCATTGAAAAAGAATCCAATGGTCTCGTCCTTAACGACCTTTGTGTAAAATGAATTAACAAGATGTTCAATATCTTCTCTAGATTCCAACTTTTTCATACTTCAAATGTACAGTAAAATCAAATTAGAAATCAAATGATTCAATTGATAAAATTCATGAAAACAATATTTTATCTTTGCATCAGAAACATTGAAAATAGCAGACTCGTTCATTGCCTTCAAATGGTTCCATAAACAAATGTTACAAAAATGACAGGAGGGTTCAGAAAAAAGATCCGTCAGAAAAACGCGGAGAACAGTGGCTTCGGAGGCAATGCATCCGGAAGGTTTATCAATAAAGACGGCCTCCCGAATGTTCAGAGAAAAGGCGTGAATGTCTTCAACAGACTGAGCTGGTATCATACCATGCTGAATCTGTCTTCATTCCGGTTTATTTCTTATCTGGTTATCGCTTATATTCTCATCAATCTTCTTTTTGCCATGATCTACTATCTGATCGGGGTAGAGCACCTTACCGGAATTGATAAAAGTGATCCGCTGAATGAGTTTATAGACGTCTTTTTCTTCAGTTCACAGACCTTTACCACTGTTGGATATGGAAGAATTGCTCCTGTAGGATTTATGGCCAGCCTTGTGGCAACTTTTGAAGCTTTTTTGGGATTGCTTACCTTTGCCATTGCAACCGGGCTTTTTTATGGGAGATTTTCAAGGCCAAGAGCTTACCTTAGATTTTCTGATATAGCGGTCATCGCTCCATTTCATACGTCTTCAGCATTGATGTTCAGGCTTGCTCCTTACAAAAATAATGCACTGACGGATGCTGATGTTATCGTTTCCACAGCGATTGAAGTGATAGAAGATGGTGTTGCCAAAAGTAATTTTTACAGATTAGAGACCCAATTGAGTAAGATCAATACTTTGGCCCTGAACTGGACCGTTGTACATCCTATCAACGAAAATTCTCCTTTTTACGGATTTTCTGAGGAAGATTTTAAAAATACAGATATTGAGATCATTGTTCAGGTAAGAGCATTTGATGAAGTTTTCTCCAACACCGTCGTACAGAGATCGTCTTATGTGACGGGTGAAATTGTATATGGAGCAAAATTTGTCCCGATGTATTATCCGAATAAAGAAAACCTCTCCACTGTGCTGGATCTGGATAAGATTAATGCCTATCAGAAAGAAGAATTGCCGGTCTCAGTGAGAAATAAAGAATAAATGAATTTAGATTTTTATAAAAAACAGGCTTTACAAAAGCAAAAAGAACATAAAAAATTTCTGGACGGATTGAAGAAGAAACCGCCCAAGAATCTTGATTATATCGTCCAGGAAACCCATGATGAAGTCTTTGAAGAAATAGACTGTTTACAGTGTGCCAATTGCTGCAAAACGACAGGCCCATTGTATACAGAAAAAGATATTGAGCGTATCTCAAAACATCTCCGTATGAAGCAGGCCGACTTTGAAGCTAAATTTCTGAGAGTGGATGAAGATAATGATAAAGTTCTGCAGAACCTCCCTTGTTTTTTCCTGAATGATGATAATACCTGCTCTATTTACGAAGTAAGGCCGAAAGCCTGTCGTGAGTATCCACATACCGATCGTAAAAAAATCTACCAGATCAATAATATCATGCTTAAAAATACGGTGATCTGCCCGGCTGCTTTTGAGTTTGTAGAGAAAATGATGAAGAATATTGCGAAGTAGATGTAATGTAGGGAAGCTGGATGATAGAGGTGGGAAGATCTTTTCGTTGATAATATGACTATTGCTTCTTTGATTCTAAACTTAGTAAAATAGACTATTGAGCTGTTGTTTTCACCTTAAAAAACTTCCAGCATCCATCTTCCGCCTTTCAGCCGAACTAATTGAATCTTTTTCCAAAATCTTCTTAAAAAATGATAAAGTACGTTAAATAAACTAGTTACGCATAATTTTGTAAATGATGCTCCGTTTAAGTTAAACAATCATTTAAAATATTACATTATGAAAAAGTTATTTTTAACGGCCGCATTTACATGGGTCGGAGTTATCGCAGTATCGGCACAGACAGACCAAAAACCTGCCGAAGAGACCAAAAAACCTTCGACTACCCAAACCCAACAACCGGATTCAAAGACTAACCCCACTACGCAGGATACCGGTACCACACAACAAAATACTACAACAACTGTAGAAACAGCTCCCGCTACTGAAACAACACCAGGTAAAGTAACAACGATGGAGTCTACGAAGCCTACAGATGCTACCAAAGAAGAAAAAAAAGATAAGAAAAAGAAAAAGTAGTAGAAAATTCATTTTAGCAAACACTAGTCGGAATCCTGAAATCTCGTATTTCAGGATTTTTTGTGCTGTTTTTATTAATACAAAAAGACAGAAGGGCTAGCTGCTTTTTTTATCTTCTATTTCCTTCATCCGGAACTGTACAATCTTATGGACCAGATCCAGAGGAAGAGGAGCGTCTATGGGAAACTGTACGGCGCCTTTGGAAAATTTATAACTTCTTTTTTTGAAATCGTCCTCAAAGTTGCTGATTCCTTTAGCGCCAGGATAAAAACCGATATGCTTTTTGTGCCCTGCAAAATAAACCAGAGGTTTTCCTTTATATCTGAAAGCAGGCATCTGATACCCGATGTATTCTTCAGCATCAGAAGCCAGAGAATGAATAAACTGTCTTAGTTCAAGCAGTTTTTCCTGTATTTCTATCGGAAAGAGGAGAATATACTCATCAATGTTTTTAAAGGTGTTTTTCATATACCTAAAAATAAAAAAAGTGCTGCAATACGCAGCACTTTCTCCTTTCACTTTTTACTTTTTTCCCATTATCCCGGGAACAGGCTATATTAAAAAAGGTCGGGAGTTTTTCCCAACCTTGTCTTTTTATGTTACACAACTCCTTGAGCCAACATTGCTTCTGCTACTTTTACGAAGCCGGCAATATTTGCACCTTTTACGTAGTTTACATAACCGTCTTCGTCTTTTCCGTAGTCTCTACAAGCTTTGTGGATACCGATCATGATTTCCTTTAATCTTGCATCAACTTCTTCAGAAGTCCAGTTAAGACGGATAGAGTTCTGAGTCATTTCTAATCCTGATGTAGCAACACCTCCAGCGTTGGAAGCTTTACCAGGAGAGAATAATACTTTATTGTCTAGGAAATAGTTGATAGCGTCTAGTGTAGAAGGCATGTTAGCCGCTTCAGTTACACAAAGACATCCGTTTTCAACTAATTTTCTTGCGTCATCTAAATCTAATTCGTTTTGAGTTGCAGAAGGGAAGGCTACATCACACTTCACATCCCAAGGACGTTTTCCAGCATGGAATTCCGCAGATGGATATTTTTTAGCATAGTCTTCAGCTCTGTTGTTTCCAGAAGATCTAAGTTCTAATAAATAATCGATCTTTTCTCCGCTGATACCATCTTTATCGTAGATATATCCGTCAGGACCAGAAATAGTTACCACTTTAGCTCCCAGTTCAGTTGCTTTTTTGATAACTCCCCAAGCTACGTTTCCGAAACCTGATACAGTTACTGTTTTCCCTTGGAAATCCTGTCCGATAGTCTTAAGCATCTGCTCAGCGAAGTATACAACTCCGTATCCTGTAGCTTCAGGACGGATCAATGAACCACCGTAAGCAAGACCTTTTCCTGTAAGAACTCCGGTAAACTCGTTTCTGATTTTCTTGTATTGTCCGAATAGGTAACCGATTTCTCTTGCTCCTACACCAATATCTCCTGCAGGTACGTCTGTTTCAGGACCGATGTGCTTACATAATTCTGTCATGAAAGCCTGGCAGAAACGCATTACTTCCATATCAGATTTTCCTTGTGGATCGAAATCTGAACCTCCTTTACCACCTCCCATTGGAAGAGTTGTCAAAGAGTTTTTGAATACCTGCTCGAAAGCTAAGAACTTAAGAACGGATAAGTTTACAGTAGGGTGGAAACGGATTCCTCCTTTGTATGGTCCAATAGCAGAGTTCATCTGAATTCTGAAACCTCTGTTAACCTGAATTTCTCCTTTATCATCAACCCATGGAACTCTGAAAATAATAATTCTTTCAGCTTCAGCCATTCTTTCAAGCAGCTTCATTCCGTTATATTCTTTTTTCGTAGCAATGAATGGAATTACAGTTACGGCAACTTCTTTTACAGCCTGTAAGAACTCCGGTTCGTTAGGATTTTTTGCTTCAATTTTTGCAATAAACTCTTGGATTTTCTGGTCAATATTATATTGTTCCATATATTAAGGTTGAATATTATTGTCAACAAATTTAATTTTTTTTTCAAGATTCACAACACTATATTTTAACATTGTTAAAAATTAAATAATAATGTTTGAGAATATTATTAAATTGATAATTTGTGATTAAATTTTATTAAAAATGAAATGTTATGTGTGAAATAATGCAATATTAAGAAATCATTAAATCTTAAATTGCGATAAATTGCCTCCCGGAAAACGATTTTACTTTCCCCAAAAGTTCTAATTCCAAAATTATTGGTAAGATTTTGTGGGAAGAAATTGAAATCAGGTGGGTGAGATCATCTAACGAAATCTGTGGATTCTCTTTTATGGATTTATATATTAAATTCTGGTTATCAGTCAATTGAATGGTAGTTTCGCTGTATGGAAAAAGCTCTTCTATTTTTTCTTTTGGATTATTAAATCCAAGTAAGGTGATCAGATCTTTGACCGTTGAAATGGCTGTCGCTTTATTGTGGAAAATCAACTGATTACACCCCTGGCTGTATATATCAGTAATCTTGCCCGGAAGTGCAAAGACATCCCGGTTATACTCATTGGCAAAGGCTGCCGTACTTATAGATCCACCCCCAAATCCGGTTTCCACAACGATGGTGGAAGGTGAAATTCCCGCTACAATCCGGTTTCTCTGAATGAAATTTTCCCGGTCCGGTTTTCTGGAAGAGCTGAACTCTGTAAGCAATGCACCGCCTTCCTGAAGAATTTTCTCTGAAAGTTTTTTATTTTTTGAAGGGTATAAAAACTGAAAGCCGTGAGCAAGAACTGCTATTGTAGGCTTCCGGTGACGAATGGACTGCTCATGAACCTCTTTGTCTACTCCTAAGGCAAGTCCGCTTACCGATATATAGCTGGAAGATTGCGAAGCCTCAAAAAACTCTTCAATGAACTGCTTTCCATAGCCGGTCATACTTCTTGTTCCTACAATGCTTGTCTTTTGTAGAGTATCATCAATATTTCCTTTCTGGTAAACTATGGCGGGAGCATCAGGGCATTCGTTGAGTAGGGAAGGTGTCTCGTTAAGGTGTCTGATCGTGATCCGGATATTATTCTTTTCACAAAATTTCAGTTCTTCTTCTGCGAATTTCAAATGATCCGGGTTGCCTATATCTGAAACGGTTTTCAGACCTATTCCTTCCCGTTTTTTATAATCTTTTTTTGCTTTTTTCCAGGCTTCCTGAGCACTTCCGAAAGTCTGAACAAGCTTATGAAAATTGATGTCACCAATCTGGCTGCATTCCCGCAGGGCGATTGCATAAAGATATTCTTCGGAGATCATGTGTGTTTTTTATCAAATGTAATGAAATAAGTTTTATCTCTTTCTTAATTCATCCAAATGATCCCAGATGTCATCTTTTTTCTTATAAGGAAGTTCCAGAAAATCTTCCGGATGATTTTCTTTATACTCCTGCCACAATTTATCGTCTTTTTCACTATAATAATTAGGGAATTCCCAGATGTATCTCTTCTTTTTTTCACCCACATTTTTAAAAGCAAAAGCAATGATACTTCCCACTACAGCTCCTGAGAGATGGGCCTGCCATGAGATTTTACTCGGTTCCTGCATATTATAGAAGAGCTCTTCAGGAAGCATCCCCCATATTAAACTTCCATAATATAATACGACAAGCATTGAGATGGTAAGAAGCTTTGTATTCCATTTGAAGACTCCGCTGAAAAAAAGGAAAAATGCAAGAACATATACTACACCACTGGCGCCGATAGTACAGGTGTACATATAATCGCCGGTGAAAATATCAATAGGAGGAAGAAGCCATACCAAAAGTCCGGTAGCCAGCCAGCCGATAACAAATACTTTATTGGCAACCAACGGATAAAACTGATAAAGCAGAAACATAAGAGCGGCAATAGGAATTGAGTTTCCTATAATATGGTCTATATTTCCATGTAAAAGAGGAGAAGTGATCACCCCAAGAAGACCTTCCGGTAGAAGAGGGATAATGGCTCCGAAGCAACTGCCAAAAAAGCCCTGCATCTGTAAAAAATACCCGAACCACATTGCAGAAAGCATCAGCAATGGATATATGATCGCTCTTTTGGAAATTACATTTTTAAACATGAGGATTCTACGTCAAATCAAAAGCCAATGATCAATTTCGGAAAATTTGTCGATGAATTGGCTCTAGTGATCTGATTTTAAGACAAAAAGTTTCAATTTTAACTCTTCAGGCCATTAATTTGGCACTGATTTTATTGAAGTATTGTATTGCAGAAGAATAAATGGTGATGAAAATAGATTCTTTAAAGCCGAATATGTCTTTAAAAAAAATTATTATTAATATTTTTGCAATGAAAATTATTTAGAGAAATGAAGAAGTTTTTATTGATTCTTTCCTTTTCTATAGGGATTTATGCGAGTGCTCAAGAAGATTTAAAAAAAGACTCCGTAGTGGTAGACACCGTAAAATACTGGTCGGTGCTAGGGAAAAACACCTTAATGATCAATCAGGCAGCCTTTTCGAACTGGGTAGGAGGGGGAGCCAACAACGTAGGATGGCTTGCCGGTGTCAATTATAATCTGACGTATGAAAAAGACAAAGATCTTTGGGAAAATATTATTATCATGGGATACGGGCAGAATGATACCAAAGGATTAGGAATAAGAAAAACCCAGGATGTCATTAATGTCTCAACCAACTACGGGCGAAAGTTTTTGAAAAGCTGGTATCTGTCTTTAGGGGTAGGTTTACAATCTCAGTTTGCTCCGGGATATGAAGATGGAAACAATCCGGAAGCTAAGAAAATCTCAAACTTTATGGCTCCAGGGTATGTAAACGTCGGGATGGGTCTTACTTACAGGCCTAATGATAATTTAACGGTTACTTTACGTCCTACCAACGCCAGATGGACTTTTGTACTGGATAAAAGTCTTCAGCTTGCAGGAAATTACGGTCTGAAAAGCGATGGAGACTCTTCTTTACTACAATTCGGTTTCCTGGGAACGGCAATATATAAGCTTAAAATCATGGAAGATATTTATTTAACCAATACCGCTTCGGTCTTTTCCAACTATCTGGACCGTCCGGACAGGCTGGTGCTTGCTTATGGAGCACTTTTGAACCTGAAGGTCAACAAATATATTTCATCCAATATAACCCTGGATTTATTATACGATCATAACCAGATCGAAAAAACGCAGATGAAGCAAACCCTTGGTATTGGTTTCGCTTATACTCTTGATAATGGGGTGAAGCGTTCTGACCGTAAAGACAGCCAGTGGTGGATCAAAAAATAGATCAGCATATATAGATTTTAAAATACAAAACATCTCAGCAATGAGGTGTTTTTTTGTTTGAAAAATACTGTAATTTTAAGTACCTTTAAGTTTGGGGCTGCTGGTGAAGTTGAGTTATGTGTTTGTAGACAGTTTGTTACAAGCGATTTTTTGAATATGTTAAATTCATTTTAAAGTGAATTTTATCCTGGCGTAGATTATTATTTATACATTTGTATAAATCCTTAATTATGAAAAAACTTTTATTGATCGCTTCCGTTTCTTTCGGAGCTCTAGTAACAGCTCAGGAAACAAAATCAGATGCTCCGGCAGCAGATACCGTTAAAGCTTGGTCTATTCAGGGACAAAATACATTGATGCTTAATCAGGCTGCCTTTTCAAACTGGGTAGGTGGTGGAGCCAACAATGTAGGATGGCTTGCCGGTGTCAATTACAACCTGACATATGAAAAAGGTAAAGATCTTTGGGAAAATATTATCATTCTCGGCTATGGACAAAATAATACCCAGGGTACAGGAGTAAGGAAAACACAGGACGTTATTAATCTTTCTACAAACTATGGTAGAGAATTTGCCAAAAACTGGTATTATTCTATGGGGGCAAGTCTTCAGACACAATTTGCTCCGGGCTATGAGGACGGAAATAATCCAGATGCTAAGAAAATATCCAATTTCTTTGCGCCGGGATACCTGAATCTTGGAGCAGGGGTTACCTATCGTCCTAATGATAATTTGACGGTAACTTTACGCCCGGCCAACGCAAGATGGACTTTTGTACTGGATAAAGATCTTCAGACCGCAGGAACTTATGGGCTTAAAAATGATGGAGATTCTTCATTATTCCAGTTCGGTTTCCTGGGAACGGCTATGTATAAGATCAAGATTATGGAGAATATTAACCTGACCAATACGGCTTCGGTATTCTCAAATTATCTGGATCATCCAGACAGATTGGTGCTTGCCTATGGTGCTATTTTAAATATGAAAATCAATAAGTATATTTCATCCAATATTACCCTGGATCTGCTGTATGATCACAACCAGATCTGGAAAACACAGCTGAAGCAGACATTGGGGGTAGGATTTGCTTACAATATAGACAACGGAAAGAAACGTTCGGATAATAAAGACAATCAAAGCTGGTTGAAAAAATAAATCCAATCGATTAGATTACAAAAAAGCACTCCGTTTCTGGAGTGCTTTATGTATCAATATATATAATGTTTAAAACTCTATATCTACTTCTAATTTCTCAGCCAATAGCTTAGAAATTTTTTCTTTTAGAGGCTCAATGTCGATATTCTGCATCGCATCATTGGCAAAAGCGTATAAAAGTAATGCCTGAGCTTCTTTTTTAGAGATTCCTCTGGCTCTCAGATAGAACAGGGCATCTTCGTTCAGCTGACCTACTGTACATCCGTGAGAACATTTTACATCATCTGCAAAGATCTCCAACTGAGGTTTAGTATCAATACTTGCTCCTTCACTTAGCAATACGTTGTTGTTCTGTTGGTAAGCATTGGTTTTCTGAGCAATCTTATCTACAAAAACTTTCCCGTTGAAAACTCCGTGTGCATTGCCATCGAAGATTCCTTTGTAGTTCTGGTAACTCTCACAGTTCGGGAAGTTGTGGTGAACTGCCGTATGGTGGTCTACCAACTGATCCTTTCCAATGATTGTAATACCATTCATAAATGAGTTGATATTAGATCCGTTATGGATAAAATCAAGGTTGTTTCTTACCAGTTTACCTCCGAAAGAGAATGTGTTCACAGTCGTTAAGCTGTCTTTCTCCTGTTTTGCGAAAGTATTATCGATAAGATATGATGTATTGTTATCATTCTGAAGCTTGTGCCAGTCTGCTTTTGCATTTGGATAAGTGAAGATCTCTGTCACAGAGTTGGTCAGTACATACGTGCTGTCAAAATTGTGGTGACTTTCAATAACTTCTACTTTTGCCCCTTCTTCTACGATCAATAAGTTTCTCGTGTTATAGAATGTGTTTTCTTCCTGATTTTGAGAAATGTAGAAAACGTGAATCGGTTTTTCAATCACTACATTTTTAGGAACCTTAAGGAAGAACCCGTATTTGCAGTAAGCAAGGTTAAGATTGGTAAAAGCCTGTTCCTTTGAAGCGATGCTGTTGAAATATTTTTCAAAAACCTCTTTATGCTTGTCATCATTCAATGCATAATTGAATGAAAGAAACTCTACATTTTCAATAGAAACTTTCGAAAGTTCCTTGTGAAGCTTACCGTTTACAAAAACGATCCAATCAAAGTTTTCCTCACCCAGGTGTAATTGGTCAAACTGCTCCTTAGTAATATTATGGTGCTCATTCGGGAAAAAATTATAGTTTTTCTCCGTGATCTCCTTTAGATTGGTATATTTATATTCTTCGTCTTTCTTTGTCGGAAAACCAATATTTTCAAACTTTTGAAGAGCTGTTTTTCTCTCCTCATCCAGAAATCTGTGACGAAGACTCTCCAAAAACCCATTATGGTTTTCTATAATTTGTTCTTTTAATGCCATTACTGGTATATCTGTGGTTTGCACCATTTTTTCTTTTTATTTGAACTAAAATATGGTCATTCCAGGAAACAAGGAATCCCAATTTTCAATAATAGAGATTCTGTATTTTGCTACACTTCACAAAGAATGACAGCGAAAAATTTTTGATCTCCGAAATAATCGATTTCCTTCTTAGTTAAGAAGCCAATCGTAACCTTTTTCTTCAAGTTCCAGAGCTAAAGACTTATCACCTGTTTTGATGATTTTTCCGTTAGCTAAAACGTGTACGAAGTCAGGTTGGATATAGTTTAGCAATCTTTGATAGTGGGTAATCAAAAGAACTGCATTTCCTTCGTTTTTGAAGTGGTTTACTCCGTCTGCCACGATTCTTAAAGCATCGATGTCTAATCCGGAATCGGTTTCATCCAGAATAGCCAATTTAGGATTAAGCATCATCATCTGGAAGATCTCGTTTCTTTTCTTTTCACCTCCTGAGAATCCCTCGTTCAATGATCTTGAAAGGAAATCTTTTTTGATTCCTAATTTTTCAGATTTCTCACGAATCAGGGCAAGCATTTCTTTTGCCGGCATTTCTCCCAATCCGTTTGCTTTTCTTGTCTCGTTTAAAGCAGCTTTGATAAAGTTCGTTACTGAAACTCCCGGAATCTCCACTGGATACTGGAAAGAAAGGAAGATCCCTTTGTGTGCTCTATCTTCAGGAGCGTCCTCAACGATGTCTTCTCCTTCGAAAAGAATCTTTCCACCCGTCACTTCGTAATCTTCTTTTCCTGCGATTACAGAAGAAAGGGTAGATTTACCGGCTCCGTTCGGCCCCATGATAGCGTGAACTTCACCCGGCTTTATTTCAAGATTAATGCCTTTTAATATTTCTGCGCCATCTTCAATTCTGGCGTGAAGGTCTTTAATTTGTAACATTCTTGCTAACTTTTTCTTTTTATAATTGTATTAGCTTCCTCTGTACGTGGAGTACCCGAATGGCGATAAAGTGATCGGAACATGATAATGTTCACTATCCTTGATCTTGAATACCACCTCAATTGACGGATAGAAGCTTTCTATATTTTTATGTTTGTAATAATCTTCTACAAAGAATATAAGTTTGTATTTCCCGTTATTACCAGTCTTTTGATAAGGTAAAAAATCTGAAACCCTGCCATTATTATCAGTTTGCTTTTTACCTATAGAAACCCATTGTTTAGTAGTTTCATTAAATTTCTCCAGTTCTATTTCTACTTTTCCGGCTGGTTTGCCCTCCGAAATATCCAGAATATGGCTCGAAAGCTGAAATCCTGTCTTTTCCTGAGCAGAAAGACTGAAGAAAATCAATCCAAAAAATGCTAATAACAACTTCTTCATAGCGATCATCTTTTTCTGTGGATTATCCTACTGATCCTTCTAATGAAATTTCCAGAAGTTTCTGTGCTTCAATGGCAAATTCCATCGGAAGTTTATTCAATACCTCTTTACTGAATCCGTTTACAATCAGAGCAATTGCTCTTTCCGTATCAATTCCTCTCTGGTTGCAATAGAAAATCTGGTCTTCCCCGATTTTTGAAGTCGTTGCTTCATGTTCCAGCTGTGCAGAAGGATCTTTGATTTCAATATAAGGGAAGGTATGTGCTCCACATTCATTACCCATCAATAGAGAGTCACACTGGGAGAAGTTTCTTGCCCCTTTTGCAGAAGGCATTACTTTTACCAATCCTCTGTATGAATTCTGAGATTTTCCTGCAGAGATCCCTTTTGAAATGATAGTAGACTTGGTATTTTTACCAATGTGGATCATTTTTGTTCCTGTATCAGCATATTGGTGATTGTTCGTTACAGCGATAGAGTAGAACTCTCCGATAGCGTTGTCACCTTTCAGGATACAAGAAGGATACTTCCATGTTACTGCTGAACCTGTTTCAACCTGTGTCCATGAGATTTTTGCGTTTCTTTCGCAAAGTCCTCTTTTCGTTACAAAGTTGAATACCCCTCCTTTTCCTTCTTCATTACCAGGATACCAGTTCTGTACTGTTGAATATTTGATTTCAGCATTGTCTAATGCAATCAGTTCCACTACAGCAGCGTGAAGCTGGTTTTCGTCTCTTGATGGTGCTGTACATCCTTCAAGATAAGACACATAACTTCCTTCATCAGCAATCACAAGGGTTCTTTCAAACTGACCTGTTCCTGCCTGGTTGATACGGAAGTAAGTGGAAAGTTCCATCGGACATTTTACGCCTTTAGGAATATAGCAGAAACTTCCGTCAGAGAATACTGCGGAATTCAGTGCTGCGTAGAAATTATCTCCTCTCGGAACTACTTTTCCAAGATGTTTTCTTACTAAGTCAGGGTGGTTTTTAATCGCCTCAGAGATTGAACAGAAAATAATTCCTTTTTCTGCTAATGTATCCTGAAAAGTAGTCTTTACAGAAACTGAGTCAATAACAATATCTACGGCTACCCCTGAAAGTCTTTTTTGCTCTTCTATGTTGATTCCAAGCTTTTCGAAAGTTTTCAATAATTCCGGATCTACCTGATCAAGGCTTTCCAGCTCAGGTTTTGCTTTTGGAGCAGCGTAGTAACGGATGGCTTGAAAATCAGGTTTCTCATATTTGATATTTGCCCATTCAGGCTCTACCATTTTCTGCCAGATTTTGAAAGATTCCAAACGCCATTCAGTCATCCATTCAGGTTCCTCTTTTTTAGCAGAAATCGCACGGATGATGTCCTCATTTAAACCAATCGGGAAATCTTCGTAATCAATCTTCGTTTCCCAACCGAATTCGTATTTTTTATTTTCTAGATCGACTCTTAAATCGTCTTCAGTATATTTACTCATTATATTTTTTTAGATTTCAGATTATAGATTACAGGGATCAGAAATTCTGAGCAGTGTAATCTAGATCTTATGTCTTTCTCTAAAGACTAAATGATTCGCCACATCCACATGTTCTGGATGCATTCGGGTTGTTGAAAACAAACCCTTTTCCGTTCAATCCTCCTGAATATTCAAGAGTAGTTCCTGCTAAATAAAGAATGGATTTTTTATCAATGATAATTTTAATATCATTATCTTCAAAAATCTGATCGGTGTCTGTTTTTTGGTTGTCAAACTTTAGAACATACTCTAAACCAGAGCATCCGCCACTTTTCACACCCACTCTTATATAATCTTCAGCAGGGTTAAAACCATCTTCCGTCATCAACTGGATGGCTTTCTCCTTTGCATAGTCTGATACTTTTATCATTGTATTTATTTAGAATGATTTAATGATGCAAAAATACGAACTAATTTCCGCAATCTCAAATCGAAGCTATCTATTTTAATGATTCTGATATTAGTAGGGGATTTCTGAAGTCCTGTTTATGTTAAAATACGATAAATTTTCTTTTCAGAGGTGAAGATTCCGTTTCCTATTTTAACCTTAAATCGTATTTTCCATCTATAAAGAAAATATACAATGAAAAAAATAGGTGTTATTGTTCTGGCGCTTTTTATGCAGCATATTTCTGCGCAGGCTAACAGATTTGTATACCAGGTGACGATGAAACCTGATGCAGAAAATAAATCTGAGGTTAAAACTGAAAATGCATATCTTGATATTTCTCCTGAAAAATCGGTTTTTTATTCTGAAAACAGGATCAAAAGAGATTCTATCATGCAAAAAGCTTTTCAGGGTGGTGGTGGAAGAGCCAGCATTAGCAGAGATCAGATGGAGGGATTGAGAAGCAGTATTAATTATTCTGTTGAAAAAGATAAAGCCAATCAAAAGATTTATTATAAAGACAGAATCGGCAGGGATATTTATTCTTATGAAGAAGACAGACCTATGACATGGAAAATATCTTCCGAAACCAGAAAAATAGGCGAGTATAAAGTGCAGAAGGCAGAAACTGATTTTGGCGGAAGAAAATGGACTGCCTGGTTTACTACAGATCTTCCTTATCAGGATGGACCGTATAAGTTCGGAGGACTTCCCGGTCTGATTGTAAAAGTAGAAGATGATAAAGGTGATTATTCTTTTGATCTTATGAAAAACTATAAGATTGCTGAATTCCCTACTTTGAACCAGTTTGGAAATACTCTAAAGGTAAAAAGAGCTGATTATCTGAAGCAGCAAAAGAAGTTTCAGACTGACCCAATGTCATTCATGACTCAAGGGGGAGGAGGATTTGCGGCAACCAGAATAGGTGGCGGAAGAGGACCTGGTGGCGGTGGAGACCAAAACCCTGCTGATATGAGAAAAAGAATGGAAGAAAGGGTAAAAGAAGATGCTAAGAAAAATTCTAATCCGATCGAATTACAATAATTGAAAGGAACCCTAACAGGTTTTCAAAACCTGTCAGGGTTAAATTTGATGATTACAAATAAAAATCCCCGGCGTGAAACTTCACGCCGGGGATTTTTTATCATTTAAATCTATTGATTATTTCAAAAGCTGATTAAAAGTATCACCTTGTCTTATATCTCCGGTATTATAACCTTTCATAAACCATTCTTTACGCTGTGCAGAAGATCCGTGGGTAAAGCTTTCCTGGTTGACATATCCCTGAGATCTTTTCTGGATATTATCATCCCCTACGGCCTGAGCAGCATCTATGGCAGACTGAATATCCCCGGGTTCAAGAATTTTCTTGGAGTCGTCTGTACGTTTGGCCCAGACTCCGGCATAGAAATCAGCCTGTAATTCTGTGGCTACGGATACCCTGTTCATTTCTGCTTCAGAATATCCTCCACTGCTTCTGAGTGCATCTACCTTCTGGGTAGTGCCTAAAAGGGTTTGTATGTGGTGGCCCATTTCATGAGCAAGAACATAGGCTACTGTAAATTCTGTTACTTTGGCACCGAATCGTTGCTGCAGCTCCCCAAAGAAACTCATATCCATATAGATTTTCTGATCGGCAGGACAGTAAAAGGGTCCCATGGTAGATTGTGCAGTACCACAAGCCGAATTTGTAATACTTTGGAAAAGTACGATTTCAGGATCACTGTAGGTCATCCCATTTTCACGAAAGATCTGAGTCCAGGTTTGGGTATTCCATGCGGCCATCATTTTGACCATTTCTCCGATCTTTTTTTCCTCAACCGTTAATTCTCTTCTTTCTCCTGAGTTGTCCGCAGACTGTAAGCTCCCGGAATTCAGAATACCAGAAGGGTCTCCCCCCAAAAAGAAAACAATTGCAGCTATAATTAAAGTTCCGAGCCCGCCGCCTACGATCATACCACCGCCTCCGCCTCCGGAACCACGGCGGTCATCAACGTTTCCGCCTCTGTCGTCTGTCCATCTCATAATAATATCATTTTTTGTGTCGTAAATTTATAAAATTAAAGTTTATAATAATTTATTAAGTTACAAATGCTTTCGGGTTTATTGATCATTGAACTTTTCTACTAGAATTTTTTTATAATACTCTTTATTGTGGCCATTGATATGTTCAAGATAGTTGTATTTCTGACGGAAATACTGCTTCTGGCAGCTTTGAGGAAGGTACTGATTGACGTTGTCATCCTCTGTGTGCTCTACAATGGGGTAGAGGGGAAGCTTAGTCTTTAAAAGCTCTTGATTCTTTGCTAATGTTTGAATAGCGCTGTACTGAAAAGCGTTGTTACAGTTATATCTGGCAATATCTGTTTCCATATATTTTTTGTAATAATAATTGATCGCTTCAGTTCTGAAAGCTTTGTCTCTTCTGCTAAAAGTAAAAAATACGGTATACAGCCAGTTGTATTTGATGTGGTTTTTTAATTTTTTTATTGAAATTTTATCTTCAGGAGAAAGAAGCACATTGGAAAGTTTTACCTTTTTTAGAATTTCCACGAGATGCAGTTCAGAAACATTTTTCAGTTCCCCAATATTTTTCTTCTCTCCAATTTGTTCATAGACATTTATTTTTCCAAAAGTATCAACGTTTAACTGATCGTTAAGATATTCATGAAGAGAAGCCTTGTCCCCGGAATAAGTTACTTTATCATCTTTTTCTACCGTGACGGTTAATTTTTCTGTTGGCTCTAAAAATAATTCTATTGATCTTTTGAGATGATTGGAATTGCTGATTGAGACAGCAATTATTTCCGAAAAGTCCTTTTTATGATTGGCATTGGTTTTTATTTCCCGGTTGCCGTCATTGACACTTAGAGGCTCACCGGTCTTATTGATAACGGTAAGCTTTTGGCTTTGTATGGTGATAAAACAAAATAAGAGGACACCGAAAGTGATCCTCTTATTTAAAAACGAATATTTCATATTCTAAAATATAAAATTATCGGTTAAGTTGTTTGGTTTTCAGCCAATATGATGTTGACTGGTAAGCAGAAATTGCATCGTCTACCAGTTTCTGATCCGTATTTTTTAATAGTTTCTCGTTGTAGTACAGTTTAAATTCAGGAGCAAGATCGCTTTTTTCCAGTTCCAGAGAGTATTGCTTTACCTTTTTTACCGGAGAGATGATGGTCAATCGATTGTCTTTTACAAATCCAAGATCCTGGTAAGTGGCAATATAAGCTTTAGGCTGGAATTCCTTTTTGAAGACATCTTGGCCTAAGAATTTAGACTTGTAACTGAAATTCAGTAATCCGAAAAGGGTAGGCATTACATCGATCTGGGACATCAGGGTATCAAACTTCTGAGGCTGGATAAATCCTTCTGAAAATACCAAGGCAGGAATCCTGTATTTATCCATCGGAAGCTCTGTTTTTCCTGCACTAGATGCACAGTGGTCTGCAATAATAACGAAGACTGTATTTTTGTACCAATCCTGTTTCTTAGCCATTTCAAAAAACAGTTTAAGAGAGTAATCGGTGTATTTTACACCTCCTTCACGGGATTTTGCTGTACCCGGAATATCAATTCTTCCATCAGGATAAGTGAAAGGTCTGTGATTGGATACCGTCATCCAGTGATTGAAAAACGGCTTCCCTGATTTAGCTTCAGCATTCATTACCTGAATGGCCTTTCTAGCCATATCTTCATCAGCAACACCCCAAACATTGGCAAAAGTAATTTCTTCAGGTTTAAAGTTGTTTCTGTCTACAATATCATAGCCATTTCCACCAAAGAAATCCTGCATATTATCAAAATAACTGTAGCCACCGTATAGGAATTTTACATCATATCCTTTAGATTTGAATACATTTCCTGTTGTGAATTTATTTTTATTGTCATTTCTTTTGATGATACTTTCCCCGGCAGTAGGAGGGATGCAAAGCGTTAATGCTTCCAGTCCGCGTACAGTTCTGTTTCCTGTAGCATAAAGATTAGTAAACATCAATGACTTTTCCGCAAGGCTGTCCAGGAACGGAGTGATTTTCTGAGTATTTCCGTAATGTGCCATGAAATCTGCAGAAAGACTCTCAATAGAGATCAGTACTACATTTTTCTTTACTTCAGGCTGTTCAGCGACAATATTTCTGGATAATGTATGCTGTGGAAACTGGCTTAAAAAACTCTTTTCAGCCTGTTGCTGATTAAGCTGTGAATAAAACTGGAAATAGTCAAGCTCATTGTGAGTGAAAGCCCAGTAGAACTTAGGAAGTCCGTTGGCTTCAATTTCATCAGCGAATACATTGTCTGATTTGATCTGCATTAAAGAAGGTAAAGCCAGCAGACTGACTGCACAAAGAATGATAAATGATCCCAGTAGAACCATTTTCTGTTTAAAATCAGGCAGCTCAAGCAGCTCATCCTTGGTTTTCTTATAAATAAACCATGTAATGGTAAGCGTAACGATCATGATTCCTGAAAACAGAGGAACAACCGGATAGCTTTCCATAATATTCCCGATAACTTCATTGGTGTAAATCAGATAATCTACCGCAATGAAATTATAACGAACTCCAAATTCATTATAGAAGAAATATTCACTTACCCCATTGAAGATGATGACAAGAACATATAGCAATAATGTAATAAAATACAGGGTATTGCGAATTTTTATCCTTTGGGTAGGCAGGAAAAGCATCAATCCGAAGAAAAGAGTCTTTATTCCTACGAAAACAAGGGCAACTTCTGTGACAGATCCTCCATATTGCTTAAAAATATTGTTGGGGATAAGCCAGATGTAGAGGAAGAATAAAACCAATGCTCCAAAAATAATATACCCATAGGGTTTTTTGTATTTCGAATTGGATAGAAACAGAAAATAAAGGGCAAGGATGGCACTGGCCAGAATGAATACGAAAATATCATTGACAAGCCCTACCAGCAGCACTTTGATGACCTCAAAAAAACCAAAACTGGCTGTCGTGATGGGATGAAAAAAGAATACTGTTCTTATTATCAATGAAATAATAAGGTAGAAAACTCCTAAATACAGGAACGGTTTTATTTTTTTTAAAAACATGTATCGACTATCTATATTAGTTTTCACAAAGATAGTTTTTGTGTACAACTTATAGCGGAAAAAAAGCAAAACATAGCGTTTATTAATAAGATTTTATGAATTATTTAATAGAAAATGAGAGGAGGATGGAGGAAATAGGTATGGTTAATTACCCCAATAAAAAAGGACTATTAAAAAATAGTCCTGTATGGTAGTAAGATTGATCAAAAATTAAGAGTGACCAAACCCGATATTTCCTTTTTTATCAGATAATTTCTTTTTGAAATCAATCATCTTTAAAGCGGTTACTGCTGCTTCTACCCCTTTGTTTCCAAGATCACCACCGCTTCTTGCGATAGACTGTTCCTGGGTATCATCTGTCAGTACACAGAAGATGGTAGGAGTATCCGTCATGATATTACAATCCTTGATACCTTGTGCTACTGCAGAACATACGTAGTCGAAGTGAGGTGTTTCTCCACGGATTACGCATCCGATAGAGATCACAGCATCATATTTTCTTTCTTTGCAAAGCTGCATGCTTGCATAGCTCAATTCAAAAGCTCCGGGAACAGGGAAAAGTTTGATATTTTCTGGTTTTACCCCTTCTTTTTCAAGGATTTCCAAAGCTGCATCACGAAGATTGTACGTTACAAAATCATTCCACTCAGAAAAAACAATGCCGATAGAAAAATCTTCGGCATTAGTTATATGAAGTGGCTTGTAATCGGAAAGATTAACTGTTGCCATTTTTTAGTAATATTTAGTCATTTCAATATAAGAATCAGACATTCCGTTGTCGTAGTCCTGATATTTCTCGTCAATTGCTGAGAAGTATTTTTTAGCTTCTGCATTTTTCTTTAACCCTAAAGCTACCAAACCTGCTTTTCTTGTGAAAAAGTAAGAAGTGTATGGGTCATCAGATGCAGTTGCTGCCTGGTCTAATAAAGTCAGCGCCTCTTCATTTTTGTTAAGACCTGATTTGGCATCAGCCATAGCTCCCAGTTTCATGGCCATTAAGGTTTTATTTTTAGAAGAGAATTTGTCTAGCAAATCATAAGCCTCCTGGAATTTTCCTTCTTTGAATTTCAATAAACCGGCATTGTAAGAAGAAAGCTTACCGATTTCAGTAGAAGAATATTCATTAGCGGTACCTATAAAACCTGGATTGGCTGCAGATTTTCCACCTAATGCATCTTTATCTTTACCTTCTGCAAGGTTTTTTTGAGCAGCAAGGAAACTTTTCACAGCTTCAGTGTTCTTAGGAGCAATTACAAATTGCTTGTAAGCAAAGAATCCTAAAACCCCTAAAATCAAAGCTCCAAATACAATTCCTAGCGGTTTTGAATATTTTTCAACAAATCTTTCAGTGTTTAAAGCTTCTCTGTCAAGGTCTTTAAAGAACTCAACCGTTTCTTTACCTTCTTGCTCATTCTGAGCAGTCTTTCCCAATTTTGCCATAAGTTTTTAAAAATTGAAATGCAAATTTAATTGTTTCTGAGAGATTTACAAAATACTTTGTGAGTATTATTGATAAAAGTGAATAAATAGAGTGAATTGTTAATGTTGAATCCATTAAAAACGCTTCGACTCCGTTCTGTATGACACTTCCAATACTGCCTTTTTAAAGGTTTCATTAGCCATTGTCATGCTGAACGGAGTCGAAGCATATGATGTAGTATTCTAGTATTCCAGAATGTGGTAAACTTCTGCGTTGAATTTTTTCAATTTTTCGTCCCCTTTCAGACCTTTCAGTCCGATCAGGAAACTGAATTGAGAAACAGTGGCACCTTGCTTTTTTACCAGCTTGGCTGCGGCTTCAGTAGTTCCCCCTGTTGCCAAAAGATCATCATGAATCAGAATTCTCTGCCCTGGCTTTATTTGTCCTTCACGGGTTTCGATAACAGCGCTTCCGTATTCCAGATCGTAGCTTTCCGAAATGATGGGCGGAGGAAGTTTTCCTGCTTTTCTGATCAGGATGAAAGGAACTTCCAAAGCAACGGCAATGGCGATTCCGAACAGGTACCCACGGCTTTCTATTCCGCAGACTGCATCTACTTTACCTTTACTGAAGGTTACAAGATCTGCAATCACTTCTTCATAAAGTTTCGGATTCAGAAAAATGGGTGAAATATCTTTAAACTGTATTCCGGGAATAGGAAAATCAGGGATATTTTCAATGGTAGTTTCTAATTTTTTGATCAGTTCTGCTGAAGCCATTTATGGGTTGATTTTATAGCTGGAAATTTTCCAGTCTCCGTTTACATTTTTAAGTCCGAAAGTTACTTTAAGAGAAGTTGTTTTACCAGCCTTATCTGTCACATCATACGTTGCGTTTACGCTTGCTCCATTGGCATTCGCTGCGCTTGTCGTGATGTTTTTCACACTTACATTTTTGATGGCTCCAAAACCTGAGTTGGGATTAGAGAAAGACTCATAACTTCCCCAGCTTGGGTTGTTGGCCGTTTCGTAAGCTGCTTTTAAATTTTGAGAACTTACATTGTTCAAAAATTTACTTACGGTATTTTTAGGATCTGCCGTTGGCTGTTTCGGTGCAGCTGGTGCTGTAGGAGTTGCCGCGGCCGGATCTGTAGTTGTTGCCGGAGGAGTTGCTGTAGGATTGTTTGGATCTACTACTGCGCTTGGCTGCTGTGGTACAGCAGTTGTATCGGTTTTAGGCACTACAGGAACTTTCAGTGCTGAAGCGTTGACATCAAGCCCTACTTTTGACATTTTAAAGGTCTTAGCCGTTGTTTTTACAGAAACCGTAATATCGATCTTATTATCAACTACTTTTGCAGCCGGAATTGATGAGAATTTTAAGTTGAATCCTTTAAAGTTGTTATCCCGCATCAGGTTTTTAGCTGTAGAAAGTCTTACTCCGTTGCTGAAAACTTCTAATGTAGCTTCCAGACCAGCTCCTGTGAAAGATACCGGTTTTCCTGCTGCATCTACAAGTCTCGGAACAATCTGGATGGCTGTAGGCGCTCCCGTACCGTCATCTCCGGTAGGAGTTGTTACAATGCTCAATGATCCTGCTTTTACATCATTAGGGTCACTTTCCTTCGCTTTATCATCTCCAAAGATATTCATTTCTCCTAATGACGGCGGATCAGTACTTGCCCATTCTATTCCGTTTTTCTGTGCAACTTCATCTGCCAGGGTCATGATCTCAGGAACTTTTTTCCCGTTGATCAGTTTTCCTAAGGCTTTTAGCTCATTTACATCTCCGTCTGCCTCTACACCAAATGTTTTAAGGATATAAAGAGCTTCATTAAACTTGATCTGCTTAATGGTAGGTAAGCTGGAAGTCATATCATTGATACTTGACTGCAGCGTTTTAGTATTCGTAGCATCTACATGATCTTTTTTGCATGCTGTAAAAAGCAACAAACTGAAAACAAGTAGAAAAGAAAACTTTTTCATTTTTATTTGGTTTGTTGCAAATTTAATAAAACCTTTATTAATAGAGGATTTTATTTTTTGATTTGTTTTTCCTTCAGGTCATCTTTAAAAAAGCTGCTGAAGATCGTTTGCATATTCGGGAATGAGGGATCTTTCCAGAACTGAGTCTGGTAGTTGCTGTAATCCCTGTCGAATTTTACTTTTTCAATCTCTTTATCATCGCTGAAGCTTAATTCTGTAGGGTAAAAATTATTGTACCCAATGATCTGATTGTAATCCGGCTCACTTTTATGTTTAAGTTTTACAAACATCACTTCGTTGAATTCTAAGAAATTCTTTAAGTTTTTTTCAGAATTTTTTTCGAAAGACATATTGAGTATGGTTTTTATATCGTAAAGCCTGAATCCGAATAAGGAAAGTTCCTTATCCTGAAGAACCGCATCGGTCACTTCAATCTGGTCTTTCTGATCTCCTTTCAATTCTTTGATGACGTTTCTTTTGGTTTTATACTCTTCAGGATTTCCTACATACTTAAGGCTGGGAAGTTTTAATGAACTGCTGGTATCCCATGAGGACACTTTCTTTTTTTCATTTTGGGCATCTGCCAGATAAAAAATTCTGTACTGCTGAATATTGGTGCTCTTCAGTTTTTTGGTCTTATTATCAAAAACATAGGTGATGATCCCATCCGTATAACTATTCAGCCTATTGTTCATGGTGACATAGGCATTAAAATTCCCCTTTACAATAATATATTTGGCAGGCTTGCTGTTTTTGATAACAACAGTTTCTATCTCTTTTACTTTGTCGTTGATGCTGATAATACCTTTGTCCAGATCCGAATAAGAAAGACTAGCTACCGGGAAATTATTGTAGACAATCTGAAATTTTTCCTGAGAAGGGGATAAGGACTGTTTATCGATTTTTCCGTCAATATCAGAAAAGGCAAGTATACTTCCGTCTTTGCCGAATACTGAAACTTTGGAGAGCGGCTTATTGGTGGTTTCGGAAACAAAAGTAATGGTCTGAGCATTGGTGAAAACTGAGATCAGACAGAATATGATGTAAAACAGATATATTCTTTTCATAGCAGTATTTTGTTTTTGGGTTAAATATTTAAAACAGACTTTATTGTAAAGACGGGAAAAACTAAAAACAGTTGCCTGAAAAAATTAAGTTTTATCTCATGATACAAAAAGACTGATCATTTCACAATCAGTCTTTTGTAGTTTTATTTTGTTACAGATCTTCATAAAGGATACTACGATCGAATTCAGTTTTTTGTAAGAAAAGGTAGTTGTGAAAACGATTTTCTATAAAACATCATTTTTCATTTTTATGAAGAATCAATGCTGATGTAGATGTTTTTCTGTTTGTCATATTTAGTTGGCTAACTTTCTACAGGATAAATTTGAGTCTTCTATTGCTCAATTTTTAGATTCTCATGAACAGGTTAATTTTGACTAAGTGAAGTCTTTGCATAGAATACTTGCCCGGCAGAAGGTACTTTTTCTATGTATCACAAAATTCTTGCTGAAGTTATAATTCATGAGCTTCGAACCTTTTAAAATATATAAAAAAAGACCGATCATATTGACCGGTCTTTTTGTTTATTTCTGTTACAAGTCCTTAGAAAGGATACTCATAAATTTCAGATTCATGTAAGTAAGGGTTTCCTGTAGGAATCAACTTCAGTTTAGATAGAGCTGAAAGTACAGTAAACATAAATAATCCGATTACGAATAGTAAAGCTCCTAGGATCAGGATAAATACTTCCGGAGTGTTCCAGTAAGGTCCTACCGTTCCTGGCATTACCATGTTGAAATAATCAAGGATGTGTCCTAAGATCACTACTACTGCCATCGTTGTAACAACTTTGTAGTTTCTCTTAATGCTGCTACTTACTAGTACCAATAATGGTAATAAGAAGTTGATGATCAACATTGGTAAGAAAGTAGGAGAGTAGTGTTGGAATCTACCGAAGAAGTAGTTAACCTCTTCCGGAACGTTCGCATACCAATAAAGCATGAACTGAGCGAACCATGTATACGTCCAAAGCATACTTGTAGCGAAAAGGAAAACTCCTAAATCGTGTAAGTGGTTGTCATTGAACTGTGGTAAGAAACCATTTTTCTTAAGATAAACACTTAATAAGATGATTACAGCAATACCACTTGATAGGCAGCTAACCATTGAATACCAGATATACATTGTAGAATACCAGTGAGGGTCAATAGACATCAACCAGTCCCAAGCCCAAGCTGCAGAAGCAAATCCGAAGAATGCGATATATCCTACTGCCCATCTGTAAAGCATTTGATATTCAACTTTAGATTTAGTATCATCTACTTTTTTAGACTGAGCTTTAAGTTTCCATGCAAAGAAAGAAGCACCTACTACATAAATGATCGTTCTGATAGCATAGAATGGTATGTTTAAGAATCTTTTCTTTTCGAATAGAATAACGTCGAAGTGAGCCGATTCAGGGTTTGTTAATTCCGGATCCATCCAGTGGAATAAATGGCCATTGTGAGTGATGTTTAAAATCATCAGAATAACCAGAATTGCACCTCCGTAAGGAATATAAGAAGCAATAGCTTCCATTACTCTTGTAATAATAATTGGCCAACCAGCGTGGGCAGCGTGCTGAATACAGTAAAAAAACAATACAGCACAACTTACTCCAAAGAAAAAGACAGCTACAAAGTGTAACGATGCCAATGGCTGATTGTGAACCTGAAGTTCAGCGTGCTCTAAGTGAGCAGCGTGGTCTTGTGGTCCAACCATTTCACTTGAGTGTGTAGGAGCAGTATGACCTGAAGCATGAACAGCTTCCATCATTTGTTCTATTTTCTCAGTAGAAAGTCCTTTATTCATAAAGAAACCAATACCGAACAGAACTAAACCTACAACAAGAAGTATTAGAGAAGTTGATTTTAATTTTGGTGAAAAACTATACATTTCTTTTCTTATTTTTTAGTTTCGGTAGTCGTTTCAGTTGCTGGTGCCGCCGCTGTAGCTGCTGCCGGTGCTGCTGCTCCTTTTTTGAAAGCACTCATCACATACATAGCCACTCTCCATCTGTCTCCTGCGTTCAATTGTCCCGCATAAGACCCCATCGCATTTCTACCGTTAGTTAATACATAATGAACAGATCCTACAGTAAGCTCTCTGTCAGCATAGTTTGGTACTCCTGAGAATGCTCCACTTTGTACGATTGGTCCTTGTCCATCTCCTCCTGTTCCGTGACATGCAGCACAAGTGTGATCAAACAATACTTTTCCTCTTTCAATATCCTTAGCTGCATTAGCCGGGTTCAAAGGAGAAGCTGTAAGTTTTTTAGAAGCATCATATCCTGCATTGTATTGATCTACATTTTTAGGAAGTAAACCTTCTTCAAAAACTCCATCTTTATTTTGAGCTACTGATCCTTCTACTGGAGAAAGACCTGTTGCGCCACTATTTTTAACGAAAGCAGGAATTTCATTTTCATGATCTGAATACGCATCCTGAGCCTTCATCAATGGATCATAAGCTACCGGAAAATACATGTCCGGGAAGTAAACCAGTGGAGTGTTCTCCTTTGGTCCGCAAGAGTTAAGTAAAACTGTTGTTAAACCTAAAACTGCTGTAATTCTTAATACATTCTTTTTCATTTTAAGCGTCTTTAACAGTTATTTCTTCAACTCCAGTTTCGATTAGCAACTGCTTTACAGATTCTACATCTTCAGTTACGAATTCCATCATGAATTTATCATCAGTAGTTCTTGGATCAGGATTCTGAGCCGGAGCTCCCGGATACATTTTGTTTCTAACCAGGAAAGTTAAAGACATCATGTGAGCTGCACAGAATACCATTAATTCGAACATTGGAACTACGAATGCCGGCATGTTGTGTCCCCAGTCAAAAGCTGGTTTACCACCGATATTCTGAGGCCAGTCGTGGTTCATTACATACCAGGTCAAAGTAGCACCGATAGTAACCCCATAACAGGCATAGATGAAAGCAGCATCAGAAATTCTAGTTTTCTTTAACCCTAAAGCTTTATCTAGTCCGTGAACCGGAAACGGAGTATAGACTTCGTTTATTTTGATTCCTTTATCGTTGAATGCTTTAACGCCGTTCATTAAATCGTCGTCGTCAGCATAAAGTCCGTATACAATTTTAGTGGTGCTCATCTCCTTCTTTTGCTTTATAAGTTTCACCTGAGATTTTCAAAATCGATTTTAATTCAGCCTGTGCAATTACAGGGAATGTTCTTGCATATAATAAGAATAATACAGAGAAGAATCCGATAGTTCCTAAGTATACACCCACATCAATGATCGTTGGCTTAAACATTGTCCAAGATCCTGGTAAGTAGTCTCTAGAAAGGTTGATAACGATAATATCGAAACGCTCAAACCACATACCGATGTTGATGATCAATGCAACGATGAACGTCCAGATAATGTTTGTTCTTGCTTTCTTGAACCAGAAAGAAGCTGGTACAACAAGGTTACAGATAATCAAAGACCAGAAAGCCCACCAGTAAGGTCCTACTGCAGCACCCGGTGAAAGGTATGTAAAGTCTTCAAATCTTGATCCTGAGTACCATCCGATGAAATATTCAGTAGCATAAGCCACAGTTACCATACCACCTGTAAGAACGATTACGATGTTCATAATTTCGATATGATACATTGTAATGTACTCTTCAAGGTGACATACTTTTCTTGCAACCAACAATAGGGTCTGTACCATTGCAAATCCTGAGAAGATCGCACCAGCAACGAAGTAAGGAGGATAGATTGTTGAGTGCCATCCTTTAATTACTGAAGTCGCGAAGTCAAAAGATACGGTAGTGTGTACTGAGAATACAAGTGGAGTTGCCAAACCTGCAAGAACCAAAGAAAGTTCTTCGAATCTTTGCCAGTGTTTTGCTTTACCACCCCAACCGAATGCAAGGAATGTATAAATTTTTCTCGTCCAAGGAGTTTTAGCTCTATCTCTGATCATTGCAAAGTCAGGGATTAGTCCCATGAACCAGAATACAGTTGATACTGAGAAATACGTAGAGATCGCAAATACGTCCCAAAGTAGAGGAGAGTTGAAGTTCCCCCAAAGAGAACCGAACTGGTTTGGTAAAGGGAATACCCAATATCCAACCCAAACTCTACCCATGTGGATTACAGGGAAGATTGCTGCCTGTACAACCGCAAAGATCGTCATCGCCTCTGCAGATCTGTTTACAGACATTCTCCATCTCTGTCTAAATAATAATAATACTGCTGAGATTAGGGTCCCGGCGTGACCGATACCTACCCACCATACGAAGTTGGTAATATCCCAACCCCAGTTAATAGTTCTGTTAAGCCCCCATGCTCCAATACCTGTCCCGATAGTGTAAGCGATACAGCCGAATCCATAGAGGAATAGAACTAGCGCAGCATATAATGAGATCCACCATAATTTACCTGCTCTTTCTTCGATAGGTCGTGCAATATCTTCTGTGATATCGTGATAAGTTTTGTGACCAATAATTAGAGGTTCCCTTATCGGAGCTTCGTAATGTCCTGACATTTTTTACCTATTTATTATTTAAACTTTATTTTTCTACTCTGTTTCTTACTTTAGTGTGATAGAACACGTTTGGTTTTGTTCCGATCTCCTCTAGTAAATAATATCTTCTGTTAGAGGCATATACCTTTCTAATTTCAGACTCTTTATCATTCATGTCTCCAAATGTCATTGCACCAGTAGAACAAGCTTTAGAACAAGCAGTCTGGAATTCTCCATCCTTCACTCTTCTTCCTTCTTTCTTAGCCTCAAGAATTGTATTCTGAGTCATTTGGATACACATTGAACATTTCTCCATTACCCCTCTAGTTCTTACAACTACGTCTGGGTTAAGTACCATTCTTCCTAAATCGTTGTTCATGTTGAAGTCGAACTTATCGTTTAGGTTATAAGTAAACCAGTTGAAACGTCTTACTTTGTACGGACAGTTGTTTGCACAATATCTGGTTCCGATACATCTGTTGTAAGCCATATGGTTTTGACCTTGCTTACCGTGTGAAGTAGCCGCTACCGGACATACAGTTTCACATGGAGCGTGGTTACAGTGCTGACACATTACTGGTTGGAAGATTACATCCGGATTATCAGCAGGGTGGTTCAATGCACCTCCTTCTTTGTTGAATGCAGTACCATACAATTCAGGTACAGCCATTCCTTCTTTTAATCCTTCGTATACTTCTACCTTTTGTCTTGAAGAATAGTAACGGTCAATTCTTAACCAGTACATATCTCTAGACATTCTTACTTCTTCTTTACCTACTACAGGAACGTTGTTCTCAGCCTGACAAGCAATGATACATGCTCCACAACCTGTACAAGAGTTCAAGTCAATAGATAAGTTGAAGTGAGGACCGTCAGTATCATCAAATGCATCCCAAAGGTCGATTTTTCTTGCTGGAAGAGCTCCACTGATTGTGTGATATTCCAAAGGCTTGTTCCATCCTTTGTGCTCGTCATCGAAAGGTACGTTGATGAATTCAGCTAAAGGAACTTCTTTAGCGATTTCGTAACGACCCATCAATGTATTTTGAAGCTGGATACCTGCGAATTCGTGATCTTCTCCTGTTTTCTCGATTTTAACTCCTGAAATAGCAAGGTTAGAACCATCGAATAGAGGATAAGCGTTTACTCCTGTATCAGCAGTAGCTCCTGAGTTTTTCTTACCATAACCAAGCGCTAGACCTACTGATCCTTCTGCCTGACCTGGCTGTACAAATACAGGAACATCTTTTATTGTTACTCCGTTTACAGTAAGGTTTACGATAGAACCATCTAACTGCATTCTCGCGTTAAGATCGTTATCGATAGCAAACTTTTCTGCGTCTTTTGGAGAAATTGTCAAGTAGTTATCCCAAGACATTCTGGTGATTGGGTCAGGTAACTCTTGTAACCAAGGGTTGTTTGCCTGAGTACCGTCTCCCATAGAAGTCTTAGTGTATAATACTAATTCTAATTCTGAAGCTTTGAAGTTTCCTAATTCAGCAACAGCCTGAGCAGCGTTTCCACCTGCATAAGATAATGTTGTTGAGTTAGTAGAAGCATTGATACCGTTATATAATGCTTTGTTGAAAGAAGTACCACCTAAAAGAGAAGCAGAGCTTGCCTTTAAATAATCGTAGTAGTTGTTTGCAGCATTGTTTTTACCATTTTTCCAAACCAATAGAGATTCTTCAATCTGTCTTGATTTGTAGATCTTCTGGATCGTAGGCTGCATCAATGAATATACTCCGGTCTGTGGTTCAATATCTCCCCAAGACTCTAACCAGTTAGCTACTGGAATAACAGCCTTAGCTGCTTTGTACATTTCATTTTTCTTATCAGCAACAGCAATTACATAAGGAACTTTAGATAAAGACTTTTTGAAGTCTTCTCCTTTTGGATGAGCATAGATAGGATCTACGTTGTTGGTAACTAATACCCCAACTTGTCCACCGTTTACCCAACCTAGGAATTCCTGGTATCTTGCCCCGTTGAATTCTTTTAGGAAGTTCGCTTTACCTGTGAAAGCTACTGATCCTAATTTTTGGTTGATTAAGTGTGCTAAAACCTGTGCTCCTTTAGAACCATCAGCGAAAACAACAGCTTTGCTTCCTTTTGCTTTCAATTCGTTAGCAATTTCAGTAGCAGTCTTATCAGAAGTACCACCACCTACGATTGCGTTGTAAACTTCCACTAAAGTTTTGTTTACAGCACTTGGTTTTAATCTGTATCTTGAGTCAGCGTTAGCACCAGTTAATGACATGTTAGATTCCACCTGAATGTGTCTCAACATGTTTGCTCCTGGTTTTCTAGCCGCTGCGTAAGAAGATTCTAAGCTTGAAGCGTTATAATCTCCTAAGAAATCAGCCTGGAAAGAAACTACCAATTCAGAACCTTTAAGGTCATAAACAGGTAATGCTCTTTGTCCGAATACTTCCTGAGCAGCATCTAGTCCTGCAGAATAAGGGAAAGCATCGAAAGTTACTAATTCAGCTGTAGGATATTTAGCTTTGAATTCAGCAAATAACTTTTTGAAAGTTGGTGAAGCAAAAGAGTGTGATAATACCACAATCTTTTTGCCTGATGCTTTTGCTTCTTCTAAACCTTTAATAACAAAACTGTCTACTTTATCGAAAGTTTCATCTTTGCCGTCCAGTTTAGGCTGCTTTACTTTATCATTATCATAAAGAGAAAGTACACTTGCCTGAGCTCTTGCATTAGTTTTACCTAAATCACCACCAGCCGGGTTTGGTTCAATTTTGATAGGTCTACCTTCTCTGGTTTTTACTAAAACACTGGCAAAGTCGAAACCATCAAAATATGTTGAAGCGTAATAGTTAGGGATTCCCGGAATAATATCATGCGGCTTTACCACATAAGGAATCGTTTTGATTACCGGAGCTTCGCAGGCAGCTAAAGTTACTGCTGCTGTAGAGAATCCTAATAATTTAAGGAAATCTCTTCTTGAAGTACTTGATCCGTTTTTCTCAGCATCTCCAAGGAAATCTTCTACCGGAATTTCTTCCTGAAACTCTTTCTGAGCCAGCTTATTATTTAAAGCTGGATCTTTAAGTTCATGAATACTTCTGAATTGTATTTTGTTTGAAGCCATTTATACTTCTAATTTTTTAGTTATTAATAATGACATTTACCACACTCAAGACCTCCAATTGCATCTACAGTGATTTTACCTCCATCTTGTGGATATTGTTTTTTCAACTTGTCGTGTAGATTCTTGAAGTACTCTTTATTATAACCGTTGTTCATATCAACCTCAGTCGTTCTGTGGCACTCGATACACCATCCCATAGTAAAGTCGTTAGCCATCTGAACAACATTCATTGTATCAATTTTTCCGTGACAAGCTTTACATACAACATCGATCTTGTTGTTAGGATTCTTTTTGTTGAAAGAATTGATGATCGCTTGTTCACCAGCAATTACGTGCTGAGAGTGGTTGAAGTAAACGAAATCTGGCATGTTGTGGATTCTTGTCCATTCAACCGGCTGTGTTTTTCCTGTGTACTGTTGTTTCGCAGGATCCCAACCTGTTGCAGCGTAGATCTTCTGGATTTCTCCGTCATAGAATGCCTTATCTTTTCCTGGCTCCATGTAGTGATCTTTGTTGTATTCAGAAATTGTTCTGTGACAGTTCATACAAACGTTCATAGAAGGAATCTCAGATACTTTTCCGTATTTAGCACTAGAGTGACATAGCTGACAATCGATTTTCTGTTCTCCAGCGTGGATTTTGTGAGAGAAGTAGATAGGCTGCTCAGGCTTATAACCTTTGTAAACCCCAATCCACATTAGCCAGTTCCATACTCCGTAAGCTGCTAAAATAGCTAGAATAGCCAATAAAGCTTTACCTACATAGTGGAACTTCTCATACATTTCCTTGAACGAACGAACTCTCGTTTCGTTAAGACCTGCCAGTTCTTCAGATTGGCCTAATGTCACTAATTGTCTTAGTTTAATTAAGATCCAAACTAATAAACCTGCAATCGCTAAAAGTGAAATGATAACAACGTTTGTAGTAGTTTTGTCTGCAGGAGCTGCCGCAGTTGCGTCAGTTGCAGGATTTGCTTCCGGTTTTTTCTCTTCCGGAGCCGGAGGATTAGTAGTGAAAGCTAAAATGTCGTCTATATCCTTCTCTGTAAGATTTGGAAAGACCTGCATTTCAGTCTTGTTAAACTTCTCAAAAATCTCATTGGCGTATTTGTCCCCAGAAGCTCTCAGAGCTTTGTTGTCTTTGATCCACTTGTGAAGCCAATCTTTGTCTACACCACCTTCTGTCTTTACACGTTCTACAACCCCCTTTAATGGTGGTCCAACAACTTGTTTGTCCAGCGCGTGACATGCAGTACAATTCGCTTTGAAAAGTTTCTCTCCGTTTTTAGGATCGCCGTCTTGCCCGTAAAATGAAGCACTGGTTGATAGCAATAAGCCTATTGCGATCAACGTTTTTTTATAATGCTTTCTCCAACTAATCATTTAAATTATCTTATGTTAGTAAATTATTGAACATTCAATCAATTCCGCAAAAATAATATTTTTAACAGAAATTTAACGGCATATCGAAAAGGGAAAATATCATTTACGTTTAATTTGTATTGATTCTAAATAACCTGTTTGGTATAGTTTTTTAATTTGTATAAATTTGCGGAAACAAGTTTAAATGAGAAATTTGATTAAAATATTTTCGATATTATCATTATTTGGGTTTTATAGTATTGAAGCACAGCAGGTTGTTAAAAAAGATACCCTTTCGGGAACGGAGCTTGTCATGACGATGGATTCCAAAATAAGTGCTGCCCTGGAAGGAATTGAAGGCAAATGTTCTAAGGTTGCCGTTAATAATCCCTCTAAAGATTCCGGGAATAATGACAGTGGTATTTCTACAGGAACAACCACAAAACCTCCTAAGATCTTTGCTCCCAACAGAGAGCTTACGAATGCTGAAATTTGTAATAAAAACCCAAGAATTTTAGGGTATAAAATCCAGATTACAACGGTAAAAAGCAATGAGGAAGCGAACGAAGTAAAATCTTATTTCAGAAAAAGATTTCCTAATCTGAAAGTGGAAACGGATGCTTCTTTAAGACCGAATTATAAAATTTTGGCAGGAAGTTACTTTACCAAGCAAAGTGCTTCGGGAGATCTTTCCAGAATCAGAGAATATTTCAAATCTGCAGTAGCGGTACAATACAGAATTTTCTGTGCTGAAGCAAAATAAGAACTGATTTTTTCAACATAAAAAAACGAAGAGGTTGTCTCAAAAGGACAGCCTTTTTTATGGGCGTATTTTTTTGTAACTCATATTTTTCAATGAATTTATTTTTCGGGGGTCATATTTTTGAGTTTTTATGGTAGAATAAAGCAAAGGGAGGA
>NZ_JBXDSE010000009.1:0-36799 GCF_056844665.1 Chryseobacterium sp. FR048
TAAAAAATCCTCCCTTTGCTTTATTCTACCATAAAAACTCAAAAATATGACCCCCGAAAAATAAATTCATTGAAAAATATGAGTTACAAAAAAATACGCCCATAAAAAAGGCTGTCCTTTTGAGACAGCCTCTTTGGTATTTATCTCTGGGTTTTTCCTGTCCCATCACCGGCATATCCTTCTAAGATATTTATGCTTAAATGTATCACTCCTTTTTTATAATTGGAATAATGTCCTTTTTTATCCGTAAATAAACTATCATTCTTCTGTTTATTATCTAAATAATTATATATTCTAAAAGGCAATCTGTCTTTATTATAAATTTTATCATCAACATTTCCATAGTATAACAAATCGTTAGGTTTATTATTAAGCCATAAAAAATCTATATACTCATTTTTATTCTTGGTTTCAATATAACCATCTTCTGGCTTTGTCACTCCATAATATTTACCAGGTATCAGATAGCAAGTTCCTCCATATCTTTTCCACATTGTAATGTATTCTCCATTGGTTGCTTTGAAAAAAGAACGACTCTGGTCAAACCAAAGAAATAACCCTGCAATAAAACAAACCAATATAATCAGTATCTTAAATATTCTTCTCATATATCAATGTTATTTAGGTCCACGTAATGGATTTGAGGATTGAGACTTGTAAACTGCGGCACGCCTACTATCATAATTTTTATGTCCGAGAGTATGACCTACTTTTTGCGCCATCTGAGTAGTTTGTCCTTCTGTAGCAAGTTTTCCTTCCTGTTTACTTTGAAGAGCATCAAATCCTAATCTTGCGGTTCCCCAGGTTAAACCATTATTTCCGGCAATATAGCCTGCTCCAAAGTTTCCAATATCTCTAGCAGAAGCGATAACAGAAACGTTATCCGTCTTATCTCCAGTATCTATTGAAAATAAAACACCCCTATAAGTGTATGTCGCTCTTTCATCTTTAGGAATATTCTGAATACCATTTGCTTCACCATTGGGCCCGTTTGTTTTAAAATCATATTGTTCCCCACCTTTTCCATTCGCCATATATTTAATAATATTAGGCTCATTAGGACCCATCAAATCATTAAGAAAATCATTACCGCTCAAATCACCAGGACTTATCACAGCCCCTTCAACAGCTTTGTTATCGTCTCCCATAAAAGAACGTGGAGTCAGAGAGTTCGCGATATGCTGAGATGTATTAATATCATAATCCCCTTTGTCATCTGCTAAATAAATTCCATTATTTCCGTCATCTTTGGCATTTACGACAGTGTATGTCCCATCTTTATTATCTTTGACTCCAGTACTTGTCACACCACGTCCATCAGGATCAATAAACCTAATCGGATTATTCATTGTATAATTATAAGGTGACCATCTTCTATATTTCTCCGCCAGCGGATCCACCACACCCCAACGTCCAATATCCGGCATATACATCCTCGCTCCATAATCATACATCCCCGTCTCCTGCAACTCCTTCCCATTGTACTTGTAATTCAAATATCCTCCCAACTGGCTTTTAATCCCACCTATATGGTTCATTCCAAATGGGTAGTAATTATTGGTATCGGTTATTTCAAGAGCGCCTGTGCTGTTTTTGGCATAGTTCACCCTGGCATTACCAAGGTGATCTTTGTACTGATAAATATAACGATTTTCTTCAAAACTATAAAAACCTTCTGCTGTAGGCACAAAATCAAGACGCCATTTAGGTTCCAGGGGCTTTATCGGATCAATACCTTTCTCTCCTTTAAAGGCCTGCTCTTCAAAAGCGACACTGGTTCTGCACCACAGGCATTCGGTTATTTCAGAATATTTATACTGAAAACCATCCAGATAATCGGTTATATTGGTCGTTATCTTGGTATTTCCTTTGTTGCCTCCACTTTTATATATTTTACGAACTTTTGTACCATCTGCTCTGTACAGATAGGCAAGCTCAAAATTGGTGTAGCCGCCAACAGGATTAGTCTGAGTGATGGAATAGGATTCAGGTAAATTAAGATAATTATACGTAATGGTATTAATACCTTTATCCTTCATATTAATCATGCTGCCATTCAGATTATAATCAATAAGATTATTTCCACCTTCATAGCCGGTATCATTCATTCCATCTTCTATTACCTTATCCAAACGGTTTCCCACGTATTGATAAGTAAGATCATCTACCAAAGTAGAGGTTAGTCCGTATACAGGAACTGCCCAACGTTTCAGGGGATGGCCACGCAGCTGGCAGAAGCCTTGGAAGTGTCTCTGGATTATCTTGTAGGCTCTACGGATATTCTACTGGATAAAAATATTGTCGCTAAAATTTTAGATATACAAAAACTAAAAGAGAACGATAGACACCACGTCTTCGCTCTCCTAGATGCGTTTATTAAACAAACTAAATTGCAAAGCATTTTATAAAACAACAAAGCCAGTTTGAGTGGCTTTGTTGTTTTATTATGGAGTATTCCATACTTCATTCCAAGTTATAAAAAATTATATACAACATAAATAATGAAAGAGAATAAAATAATTAGAGGTATTACAGAATATAATAAATTAGTTCTGTCATTCTTATATTTGAAAATATTACTTATAAAAAAAATAAAAAACGTAACTATTCCTGGTATAAAAATAATCCAGTTTAATATCAAATCAATAAAAGATCTTCCATCTCCAATATTTCTAATTAGATAGAAAAACAAAGAAAATACTAAAAATATCAGTATTAAATTTTTAGGGTATTGAATCTTTTTTAGCATGTTAATATTTTCTTCCTTTTTTTATTGCATTTTGATCTGCTCCAGAATCCAAGCTGCCTTTTCTCAACTCATTTGCTTGTGAACCTGTCGAAACTTCTATATCTGTTAATCCAATTTCTTTTGTCCAATTTCCCCACATAAAATTCCCTGCATCATAAAGATTGTAAACATCATTTGTCCCTTCAAATTTAAAGAATGCTTCATCTTCTACATAGTGTATTCTAAAAACTCCTCCATCTTCTGTTAAACCATTCTTTCCTCCTTCAACTTGATTTGTTAAAAAACTATGTGTAAAATCAGCATCATTATGAGATTCAAAGGCAATCATTGCATTTGCTATTCCATAAGCTGCCGCTTTCATTTCATTACTTGGCAATGCTACGACTGCTCCTCTAGCTTTTTTTATTTCATCATTTAACCCTACACTATTTACAGCTTTATCTACTTGCCCTGAACTTATAGTATAATAAACCCTATCTCCTTTTTTAAATTCAGAATTTAAGAATTTCTTATCAACACCTTTGGGGTCATTGAATTTAAGTTCATTTCCTTTCATGTCAAAAAATCTATTGGGTTGATTATTTTGTTTTACATATTGAACTTTGCCTGAATTATTAACCGTAATATCATCTTTAGGGGCTCTTCCATCCGGATCAATAAACCTAGTCGGATTGTTATAAGCATAATTATAAGGACTAAATCTTGTCATTTTTTCCGCCAACGGATCTACAACTCCCCATCTTCCTAAATCCGGCATATACATTCTCGCGCCATAATCATACATTCCCGTCTCCTGCAATTCCTTTCCGTTGTACTTATAATTCAAATACCCTCCCAATTGACTCTTAATTCCACCTATATGGTTCATTCCAAATGGATAATAGTTGTTGGTATCGGTTATTTCAAGAGCGCCTGTGCTGTTTTTGGCATAGTTCACCCGAGCATTGCCAAGGTGATCTTTATACTGGTAAATATAACGATTTTCTTCAAAACTATAAAAACCTTCTGTTGTAGGGACAAAATCAAGACGCCATTTAGGAGCAATTGGCTTAAGACTATCTTTATTATCTGCTTTGAAAGCTTCCTGTTCAAATGCTACACTGGTTCTGCACCACGGACAAGGCTCAAGAGTTTCATAAAGTTTATACTGAAAACCATCAAGATAATCGGTAATATCATTAGTCTTTGGCTGCCCTTTTCCGCCTCCGCCTGAAGTATTGATCTTTCGAAGCTTTACCCCATCTGCACGATAAAGGTAGCTCAGCTCAAAACTTAGAGTTCCACCAAGGGGATTATTCTGGGCAATTGAGAAATAGTCTGGTAAATTAAGGTGATTATAAGTAATATCATAGATCCCCTTATCTTTCATCGTGATCATGCTGCCATTAGGATTATAATCAATGGTATTGTTTCCACCTTCATAGCCGGTATCATTCATTCCATCTTCTATTACCTTATCCAAACGATTTCCAACGTATTGATAAGTAAGATCATCCACCAAAGTAGAAGTTAGTCCGTATACGGGAACAGCCCAACGTTTCAGGGTACCTATATTTCCGTTCAGATCATAGGTAAGGTGTTCGTCAAAGGTTCCACTGACACCCGTTGAGGGTTCTTTATAAAAAGCTTTGGTTAATCTGTTGACTTTGTCATATTCGTAATCATAGCGTTTCAGCAGATTTTCGGAACCATTGTTCCAGTCTACTTCTGCTATATTTCCATTGTATCTGCCAACTACCTGAGTATTGGCCGGATTATGATACCTTATTTCATACCCAAACAGTTTTCCGTTCAGATTAGAAGGATCATTAATTCTGGTCATCCAGCCTCTGATATTGTATCGGTAATCAATCTGCTGAAGTGGTGAAGCCGCTGCAATCCCTCCCATTTTCTTAGATTCAAGCTGCGAAAGTTCATTGTATTTGTTCTGGGTAAGGTATTCTACAGGATTATTGTCTACCTGATGTTTGTGTACAAGTAATCTATTTTGTGAATCGTATTCAAAAGTTTCTATAATCACCTTTTCTGTATCGGAAGCCAATCTTTTATGTCGGGTAAGGGACTTTTAAAATACAAAACCACGGCTCAATAGCCGTGGTTTTGTTACTATTACTTCACCACACGATAGAATCGTGCGGCAGCCAGGGTTCTTTATTATTGCTTATGTGATTACAAATCCTCAAGATCGGACTAATTCTTATTAAATTTCTTAATACACTGTTCAATAAATTGAGGTTGTGTAAATATCACTTTTTTGTCATTTACATACATAAATAACGAATCGTTTTTAACTGCATTGAGTTTTTTATCATGAACCTTTAAAAGAAAAATTGCCTGATAATTACCCGTTCTATCTTTTTTTGGTTCCAGATGACTTACACTTTCTGCAATTTTTATTTCGTTTTTCATACTATCGTCCACTTTTGCATATTGTGATTTGATTGCTTCTAAATCATTTACTGCTTTAAAATTTTCAAGTTCTTTTATTAGCTGTTCCTTTCGTTTAATTAATATCTTCAATCTCTGACTAGAATATTGAAATAAGAGATCAGCTTCCTGCCATTCCATTAAAGTATCATATTTTGCAAGATGAATGGATTCTAAAGAAGAACCATCTTGTTTAAGCTCTTGTGTAATTTTTTTCTGAATCGATTGGGTTAATTCTTCTTTAAAGCTTTCAGCCTTATCTTTTCTACAAGAAAGAATAGTGAATAGAATCAATATATAAATTATTTTAGTCTTCATATTATCTTGGTGTTATTCTTTTTAATATAGAATCAGCTTGCTTATCAAGTCTAGCATTAATAGCATTAACACTACCTACCATTGAATCCTTTTGACTTCTTGACATATTAGTTTTATGTACATCCTGAGTTTTAACACCGACACCGGTTATTCTGTCTCCAGATCCTCTATAAATATTAAGACCAACTGCTTGGGAACCATGATAACTAAGTGTATCGGGTTCTGCTGCTACAGCATTTGAAGAACTTTTTGTTGATCCCGCTGCTGAAACCGCTAAATCAATTAAAGACATTACATCCACCATAGTATTCATCAAACTTATTCCCTGATCCCCTCTGCTTAAACCATTATGTATTCCTCCAAAATAACCTCCCATATCAACCATTTTGTCTATATCTCCTCTGAAGAATGGATTGGTATCTTCACGAGGACCAGATCCTCCAAGATTTGAATAGAATTCTCCACCCTCACTTCCTAAATGTGATAACCATTTTGCAAGATCAAAACCAGGTTTACTTGTAATTGTAGTACCTACTAATGTGGTAGCAGACTCGCCATTATTAAACAATTGCCCATCTGCTGTAAAAGAACCATCAGAGTTTAAATTAAATTCCTGAACTGTTTGTCCATTTTCAACACCGAGTACTCTAGTATTATTTATAGCTGTTAAGTTAGTATAGCCATCTAATTCAGCACTACCATCATGCCATTCAATGTTTTGAGTTAAATTATTTTGATACCAATCTTTTCCAGACCTTCCATCCGGATCTATAAATCTAATTGGATTATTAAAAGCATACGTATAAGTAGAAAATCTTCTGCTCGTTTCAGCCAACGGATCGACAACACCCCATCTTCCCAAATCCGCCATATACATCCTGGCTCCATAATCATACATCCCAGTCTCTTGTAACTCCTTCCCATTGTACTTATAACTATATAATCCTCCCAAATTAGAAAGACTCATCATTCCTGTGATATGGTTTAATCCAAATGGATAATAATTGTTGGTATCCATAACTTCAAGGATTCCTTCATTATTTTTAGCAAAACTTACCCTTACATTTCCCAAATGATCTTTATATTGGTAAATATAGCGATTTTCCATAAAGTTGTAAGCTCCTTCTGACGTTGCCACAAAATCCAGTTTCCATGTTGGTGGTTCTCCCAGATCAGGAAGGATTTGTCCGATACTCTTATAAGCTTGTTCTTCAAAAGCAGATGCAGTGCGGCACTCCAGACATATTCCACCACCTTCTCTATATGTGTACTGGAACCCATCCAGATAATCGGTTATAGTGGTACTTGTCATTCCTCTTGGAGGTGTAGTTGAATATATTTTTCTCAACTTGGTTCCATCTGCACGATAAAGATAACCTAGATCTTCGTATCTGATCAATCCCAAACGGTTTGAATAAATTGAATAAGCATTTGGTAAATTAAGATAATTATACTTAATGGCATTAATCCCTTTATCCTTCATATTGATCATATTTCCATTCAGATTATAATCAATAAGATTATTTCCACCTTCATAGCCTGTGTCATTCATCGCATATTCTACAACCTGATTCAGGCGATTTCCTGTATATTTATATTCAAGATTATCTACCAAAGTAGAGGTTAGCCCATATACTGGAACTGCCCAACGTTTCAGGGTACCGATGTTTCCATTCAGGTCATAGGTAAGGTGTTCATCAAAAGTTCCACTGACACCCGTTGAGGGTTCTTTATAAAAAGCTTTGGTTAATCTGTTGACTTTGTCATATTCATAATCATAACGTTTCAGTAGATTTTCGGAGCCATTGTTCCAGTCTATTTCTGCAATATTTCCATTGTATCTTCCAAGTGTCTGAGTATTGACAGGGTTATGATACCTTATTTCATACCCAAACAGTTTTCCATTAAGGTTCGCAGGATCATTGATTTTGGTCATCCAGCCTCTGATATTGTATCGGTAATCGATCTGCTGAAGTGGTGAAGCCGCTGCAATCCCCCCTACTTTCTTAGATTCAAGCTGCGAAAGTTCATTGTATTTGTTCTGGGTAAGGTATTCTACAGGATTATTGTCTACCTGATGTTTGTGTGCCAACAACCTGTTTTGTGAATCGTATTCAAAATTCTCTGTGATCACCCTTTCTGTATCGGAAGCCAATCTTTTATGTCGGGTAAGGGCCTGTAGTGGCAACCCTGCAAAATCCAGTTTGGATTCTGTTCTGGTATAACCTCCCAAATGATTGATGGAATGGGTTCCTATTACTCTTGCTTTCTGATCATAATAGGTGTAATTCTTCGTCCAGTTGTCATCTTCAATATTCTTTACAAAACTCATGACAGGTAAGCCTTTCGTGCTTCTTCCGTCTGAAGTAGGAGTAGCCGTTAAAACGGTCATTTCAGGGGTATTGGCCGGAAATATGGGGTTAAAACCATAGGCAGGATAGCTGTCATAATAGTTTAAGGATAATAAGGTCACCCATTTTGTTGAATTGGGATAGGTGGTATCCGGATTATCATAGTATACATTCATCCCCTGTCTTTCGAAAAGGACAGTATTGATTCTATTGACATTGTTTGAAGTATATCCGTTAGCAATACTCTGTTCCTGAGATCTTTCTCCACCTGTACTTATACCGGTAATCGCGACTCTTCCCAATTGATCATATTTGGTATACAGCCACTGCCCTTTGAGCTTTAATTCTGCATCCTGAGTGGCTACCAATCGGTCTTGTTTGTCATATATCATAGATTCCCAGCCTTTTCCGGGAAGTTTTTTCTCTACAAGTCTGCCCCTGCCATCATAGCGGTATTGATAGCAGAGTTCATCTTGTTTTGTGGTATTGGGAACAATATCACCTCTCATACTGGCTATAGGAGGTATAACAAAAGCTAGCTGGTCATATTCGTTATACACATAATAGGTACTGCTTTCATCTTCTTTTCTCACCATTATAAGCTGGCCATTGCCATTTTTGAATTCTATGGTTTTATTCCCATCTTCATCAGTAACCGTATTTTTATATAATTGGTTATCCGTATACAGCCAGTTTTCACCTAATACCGATTTGGTAGCTCCATTTTCCCAGGTGGTAACGGTTGTAAATTTTCTTACCTGGTCATTAACGGAAACAGCTGAATATTCAAACTTCACAGGTTTAGTACTCCAGGCATTTCCTACCTGAATCTGCTGTTGTATCCTATCCAAAGGAGAATTTTCCAGTACTTTTTCTGAGTAGATCTTTTCGCCTGTATAGATTCCTGTAGCATCACTTACGGGAAAATTTACCATACCAGGAGTTTGAGGATAAATCGTTCCGTTTTGGGTTCCGGACTGAGGAATGGGAAGATAATCTCTGGTCTGTCGCCCAAAATTATCATAGACAATAGGCGTTACTATATCTCTGCCTAATGGTGAGGCTTTTACATTTACCACCTGTTTAGCTCTGCCTAATCCATCAAAATACTGAACGGTTTCCGCCGATTTGGTCGCCTGGGTTCCGTTATAATCAAGATAGGTTTTTGTCTGTATATAGTTTTCGGTATTTGGAAGCGGGGTAAGCTGGGACTTCACAGTACCCACTACCAGGATTCCTATGGGAATTAATATTTTTTTCATCAGGTATTAGTTTTTATAGTTGTACTTCATTTCCTTCAGGATCTTGCCATCCATATCAATCACTTTTTCCAATCTGCCGGCTGCATCATAGAGATAATTTTCTCTGATACCTGAAGGCGGGGTAATGCTTCTTACTCCGATCAATGGATCGTAGGTATAGGTAGAAACAAAAGAAGTAAATCTGACATCACTGCTAAGTCTTGTTCTGAATCTTTTTAAAGCAGATAAAAGAGCCGTTTCGTCATTATTAGCTCCCGCATTATAATCCAGATTCGAAGCGCTGATGATGTCTGCAGTTTCGGGAGAAAGTTGCAACAGATAGGAATAAGCAACTCCTTCTACTTTAGCAATAGGCAAACTCTGATTATATCCCCACACAATACAGACAGGGATCCCTTCTTTGGTGGTATACTGAAGAAGATTGCCTTTGTTATCGTATCGGTCATAATGTATATCGGTATCCATCAGCCCGGTTAGAATATCTTGCGAAAGAACCGAATAAGGAAGTGCAAGACCAGACGTTTTGGAATCAGCCTCTGTCTTACTGACCGGGTATAAAGTCTGTATTTTGGAGATCACTTTACCATCTTTCTTCGTCACCGTCTCAAGAGGCACTCCAATAATATTTTTACTGATCAGATATTGATTGTTCTTTTCCTGGGCATATTGATACTGAGTTTCTGTGATACGACCATCAGAAGATACCGATGTCTGCTTAGTAAGCTGGCTATGAACAGGCATCCCTTCATAATTGTAATCAATAGTGGTGATAAGCTTTCGGTAAGCAGATTCAGAAGTATTTAAACTATCTGCCGCAAAATAATCATCATAATTATTGTAAAATGATACGGGAACATGGTCTATGTATTCTATTACCCTTTCTTTCTGTAATTTGGTATCAATGCTGTAGTTCTTATAAATAGAAATATAAAAATTCGAAATACGCTGAACATTTGTCGTTCCACAATTCCCATAAGTAAGATCATTGAATGGCTTGGAAACAAAAAGATTAGGGTTTGTATCTGTAATATTGTATTTATTCTGGTAGTTTATCTGCTTGTTTTTATAGACTAGATTTCCCTTTTTTTCGAAGTATCGGATCCTGTTCAGTGTTCCACTGAATGACAATCTGTTTCCTTTGGCTGGAAAATACATACTGTTCAGAATAACTCCGAAAAAGTTTGTCAATCCGTTCACTGTCTCAAAATATCCGGAACCTGATGATGGAGATGGAGCTCCGCTTCCCCCGGCAGCGGCAGGACGAAGGTTTACCAGCGGATCTTCAGAATCTTTTTTGAAGGTTTTCTGATACCCGCCATTTTCAAAATTATCACCTCCTATACTCGTGGTTACAAAACGGTATCTTTCCTGTAAACGACTGTTGTATAAAGCACTGGAATTGGTAGAAGTATGTGTTGCATAAGCTATCGGCATGCTCATTCCTCCATGAAACTCTTCAAATGTTGCGTATTGTATAGTAGGAATAATCAACATATCATTTAAAGCAAGATCTTCTTCTTTTATACGATATAATTCAATAGGATGATAATACAATCTTTTATATTCACTGATCTGTCCGTTTTCTAAACTTGTCACCGATTTTAAACGGATACCAAAATCATCAATAGGATCTCTGTGACTGTAGGAAAGTTTTAAATCGGCAAAGCCATTGGGCGTAAAAGTAAGAAGATATTTTCTATCTTTCTGGAGATTAAAACTTCCATTAATTGAGTCCTGAACTGCATAGCCATATGTTTTTTCATCAGAATGAATCAGCTGGTGAGTCTCCAAATCTTCTATGGTAAACTTAGCCTGCTTCATATGATTGATACTTGAAGGGTTGGAATAGGTAATGAGCGTATAGGGAATGGTCTGATCAAAATGAATATTTTCAAGAACTTTTTTAGAAGTACCCGTCAAAATGGGTGTATTATTACCATCATCCTCAACTCCCAAACGAGATTTAAATACAGCTTTGGTTTTTGGAGACTCATATTCAAATTTTGTTGTTCCACCTGTAGGATAGGTTACTTCTTGTAATGCACCTTTTGATGCAAATAAGAAATTGGGTCTTCTGTTTCCGAAAGACTGCAAAATTGCGGGTTGATAAGAGCTGCTTGGAGGCATTGTATTTCCAAAAAATCCGGCAATCAAAGATTCATTACTCTCCTTACCGTTAAAATAACCATACATATCCTGACTATAAGACATTCTTCTAGGCAAAGACAAAGGATCATTATAATTAAACCTGTATTTTTTTTCAAATATATTTCTGCTGTAGAAGTTTATCTGAGAAAGATAAAATCTTTGCATATTCAATGCTCCCATAGAAGATTCAAAAAGATAATCAAATGTGACTTTTTTTAAAACTTCATTATTGACACGGTATTCAATTCCTGAAAGGTATTTTTTAAAATCAGAATCTCCTTTATCAGAATATATAAAGCTGATTATATCTGAATTTTCACTGTTGCTGATCGTCTTAAGTCTTTTCTTGTTTCTCGTATAATGAGTCTGTACAGAAATTCTCAGCTCAGGATCAAGATTCGGCATAGCACCTGGACCTGCACTTGAACTTAAACAACAGTAATACAAATATCTTGTATGAATTTCACTGATCGCATTGATTACCAAATCGGTATCTTCGTAGGAAAAATAAATTTTCTCTCCCGTCTGAGATTCAATCTCTTTCAGGAAAAATGACGTCACCGCATAATCTCCAGGTGGATTGGAAGGCATTGCCTTAGAAGCCGTGGTTTCCCAATAATTTATATTCCCTCCAAAAATATATTTCACACCTTCTTTAGTTGTGACCTCAAATCCGTTAAAATTCCGGTTATTGGTATCATTAAGCGGAAGAATATTCTTTATTTTTACGTCATCATTATTTTTTAGAAATACGGGGATAAAGTTCTGGTCCAGATAGAATGATCCCGATACATCAGCAAACCTGAATTCAAAAATATCACGCTCCGTATCCATTTGAAATGGGGAATAACAAGCCGTCCGGATTTCTTCATCAGCGTCACAGTCTGAAGCTGTTTTCTGAATTAACTCGGCCCCACTTTTATTCATCCGCATAGCCGCCAGCTCATCGGTCAATCCATTGACAGTTCTTGTAATAACACCGCCGGCATTGACCACCCAGGTCATTCCTACATCGTTGGGCAGATCATCTACTTTTACACCTGCACCACTATATAAAATACTGACATCGGTACTTAATTTATTGGCTTTATAGGTAAATAAAGGAATATTGACATTAGCACTTCCGGTATGTTCATTTTCAGATGTCACATTGGTTGCTTTCACAAAAGAGAAAGACTGTGGACTTGGGGGAATAAAACCTGCCTGTGAAAATGCCCATAGAGAATTGCAAAACATCCAAACGAGGAATAGATTCGATAATGTTTTTTTCATGATTATTAGTTTCTTATTTCTTAATTAGTTTAGCCTTACAGCTGTTCTTGTTATTGTCTTTTGGAGATCAGGTAAGGGCAGATATGCCCAGAACTGCGCATAAAGTACATGCGCTGAGACTTGTTTTTTCATTACTGTGTTTTTTTTAAAGTTAATAGTTTTTTTTGCAAATTTATCTTTTAACGCTTAAAAGCAAAATTAATTGTATTTAATACAAACAATCAATACCTATTTATAGATATTCAATATTAATACCTCAATTCTCATGATCTATGCAAAGCTACTTCTGTATTGCGACAGAACCTGTCGCATTATAAATTTGTTCTTTATATTCCAAGTTGAGACCTGAGATTCTTTTTTAAAGCTTATATACCTTCATAATTCGCTTCGCTTTAACACCATAAAACGTTTTAACTTCTTCTATTTTTATACAATAAAAAGAGGCAACCCCAAAGAATTGCCTCCCAACATAAAATGTTTATTGAAATATTTTAAACTGCATACTCTACAGAAGCCTCTTTAGCAGCAGCTACCATTGCGATCAGAGCTTTTTCGGTTTCTTCCCAATGTCTGGTTTTCAATCCGCAGTCGGGGTTTACCCAAAGCTGATTGGCCGGGATTACATCCTGAGCTTTTTTCAGCAGCTCCACCATCTCTTCTTTGGACGGAACTCTTGGCGAATGAATGTCATAAACCCCGGGACCTATTTCATTCGGGTATTTGAAATCGGCAAAAGCGTTCAGAAGTTCCATCTGGGAGCGGGAACATTCAATGGTGATGACGTCAGCATCCATATCTGCTATATTTTCGATAATATCATTGAATTCGGAATAGCACATATGAGTATGGATCTGCGTAGCGTCTTCCACTCCACTTGCTGAAATTCTGAAAGCTTCTACCGCCCATTTCAGATAAGTCTGCCAGCCGTCTTTTCTTAAAGGAAGCCCTTCTCTGATGGCCGGTTCATCGATCTGGATAATTCTGATGCCTGCTTTTTCCAGATCCACTACTTCATCGCGGATCGCCAAAGCAATTTGTTTACAGGTTTCTGAACGGGGCTGATCATCACGGACGAAAGACCACTGCAGGATCGTCACTGGACCTGTCAGCATTCCTTTCACCCATTTATCAGTCTGCGATTGTGCATATTGAGACCAGTAAACCGTCATAGGTGTTGGTCTGGAAACATCACCAAATATGACAGGAGGTTTCACGCAGCGGCTTCCATAGCTCTGTACCCAGCCGTTTTTGGTGAATACAAAGCCTTCCAGCTGTTCCCCGAAATATTCCACCATGTCATTCCTTTCAAATTCTCCGTGCACCAGTACATCAATTCCGATGTCTTCCTGCCAGCGGATCGTTCTTTGGGTCTCTTCTTTCAGTAAGGTATCATATTGTTCCGAAGTCAGATTTCCTTTTTTGAATTGTGCCCTCCAGCTTCTTACTTCTGCCGTTTGCGGAAATGAACCAATGGTAGTGGTAGGAAATAAAGGAAGCTTTAATATTTTCTGCTGCTCTTCTTTACGGATTTTAAAAACATTATTCCTTTGAGCCTCTTTTTCAGTAATCGCCCCGGCTCTCTGTTTTACCTGATTATTATGAATGAGAGACGATGTCTTTCTATGGGCAACCGCTTTCTTATTTTCTTCAAAATCAGTAAGAATATCTTTATTTCCGGTTCCTTCAGCAAGTTCTTTAAGAGCAACAACTTCTTTTACTTTCTGCCTGGCAAATGCCAGCCAGTTTTTGATTTCCGGATTAAGTTCTGTTTCAAAATCAAGATCGCACGGAGCATGAAGGAGTGAGCAGGACGGCGCTATAAATATTCTTTCATGGCCTACTTTTTCGATTGCTTTTGTAATGAAATTCAGTGATTTTTCATAATCGTTTTTCCAGATATTCCGTCCATCAACAAGGCCCAGTGACAGGCTTAAATGTTCAGGAATTACATTCAAAACTTCTTCCAGCTGCTCAGGATTTCTGACAAGATCTATATGCAGTACATTCACCGGAATTGAGACTGCAAGGGATAGATTATCCTTTAAGCCATCAAAATAAGTGGCAACAATCAGTTTTAGCTTCGGGAATTTTTTTCTGATTTCGGAATAGATAGACTGATAGGTTTCTTTTGTTTTCTCCGATATATCCAATGCTAGAAACGGTTCATCAAACTGAATCCATTCGGCGCCCTGCTCCTGAAGCCTTGTTAAAATTTCAATATAAACAGGAAGAAGATTTCCAGCCAGTTCCAGTTTATCAAAACCGTCCTCTTTTTCTTTCCCTAAAAGAAGATAAGAAACAGGCCCGATGATGACCGGCTTTGCATTGATTCCGGCCTGTTTTGCTCCTGCAAATTCATTAAAAATTTTATCTGAGCTTAGTTTAAACTGTTGATTTTTATAAAACTCAGGAACGATATAATGATAATTGGTATCGAACCATTTGGTCATTTCCATGGCCGTAATATCCAGCCCATCTTTCTGGTAACCTCTGGCCATAGCAAAATAAAGATCCAGTTCGGTGCTGTTTTTTTTAAGTGCTATTTCATGGTAACGTTTCGGGATAGCACCTACAATTAAGCTCATATCCAAAACCTGATCATAATAGGAAAAATCGTTACACGGAATAAGGTCTATACCGGCTTCTTTCTGAATGTTCCAGTTTTGGTTACAGATATTCCTTCCCACGGTAAGAAGCTCTTCCAAAACAATTTTACCTGACCAATACTGCTCGCAGGCTTTTTTAAGTTCTCTTTTGCTACCAATACGCGGATAGCCCAGAATGTGAGTTTGCATTTTTTACAATTTTTTAGTTAAACTTAATGGTAAAGCTCTTTGAAATGCTTCGTAATGCTTTTACAGAAATTCACAGGCTCACAGCGACATACCCGGCAATACAAATTCTCTTAAAAGAAAATGCATATCCATTATATCATCTGTATGACCCAGGCTTCAGACCGCGAAAGCATTGTCAATTCAGTAAAGGCAGGTCTCCTGACTTGTAACGGCTTCTATCATCCTTCCCGCTTCTGGCAGTGGATATGCGTGGATAGAAACCTTTGTGTGTTACTTACAGTTGCGCGACAGCTCGTGATTCTCACACGATTCCCTATTAATCTACCTTAAGTAAAACCTTTCCTGTTTGATGAAGTATAAAGAACTGTATCTTTTGTCTATATCAATCGATACTTTCAAAAGATTTTAATTTTGTGTAAAATTAATTATACAGAATAAACAAATAACAAACATGATAAAATTAAGCAAATTAAACTTAAAAATAAATTTGAAACAGAATATAATTCTGTAAATTTGATCGTTTTTATACTCTTAAAGAATAATATTCTGTGGAAGAACTTGATAATAAAGATGTACAGTTACTGAGACTGCTTCAAAAAAATGCTAAACTGACCGTTAAAGAGCTTGCCAAAGAAGTCAACCTCTCTCCTTCCCCTGTTTTTGAAAGGGTAAAAAGACTTGAGCAGGAAGGCTACGTAAAAAGGTATGCAGCTGTATTGGATGCTGAAAAACTCAACCGTGGATTTACAGTTTTCTGTCAGATCAAATTAAAGATTCACGACCGATCTGTGGGCTATGATTTTGTGAATGAAATTCTGGAAATTGAAGAAGTTGCCGAATGCTACAATATCTCCGGAGATTTTGATTTCCTTCTGAAAGTTCAGGTTCGGGATATGAAACATTATCAGGATTTTGTATTTAACAAACTGGGCTCGGTAGATTCTATCGGGAGTACACATAGCACATTTGTAATGGCTGAAGTGAAAAACAATCATGGCCTGACCATATAAATAATCTCATTCATTTTTTTACCACATCATTCTTCGATCCATTTCCGGAAAGAGGCAGTATTGCTCTGACTTGTGATCAGGTGGCCTTGAAAGCCTTTTATCTGAAGGGCCAGTGTATTTTTATTATAGCGTTCTATTTTCTCAACGTGCTTTTTCTGGACAAGCTGTCCCCGGTTGATTCTAAAAAAAGAGATTGGGTCAAGTTGATTTTCAATCTACTTTAAAGTAGACTCATTCAGCGGATGCTTTTTACCTGCCGTATCAATAGCAAAGACAATTCCTTCTTCCGCCTCAAAAAAAAGAATATCTTCAGTGTTGACAAAGTAGATTCCCTGATGGGTACTCACTGTAAAGCGGCTTTTATATTTTTTTTCCGGATTAGACTGACTCAGCATCTGTTGAAGCTGGCTCAAAACATCGGTTTTTCCTAATGCCTGATCTCTCAGCAACATGAATTTATCCCAGACCTTTTTGAAGCGGTCCTGAGAAAAAGGTTTTAAAAGATATTCAATTCCATTGGTTTCAAAAGCATTCATCCAAAACTGATCGTAGGCTGTCGTGAAGATGACAGGACAAGTGATCTCCACCTGTTCATAAATAACAAGCTATAATTGAGTCCATTGACAGAATCATTGGACTCAATTATTTCTATATGCTTTTATATTAAGTTTCTGGATTTCAGTTCATCTTTCAAAGCCTGATTATCTTTTTTCCATGCATTGATGGTAAAAGCAACGAATACAAGTGGAAGCAGCGTAAAAATTCCTACTCCATTTTTTATGGTACTGTAAATCGCAACTCCAATTAAACATCCTAAGAGCACGGCATTCATTATTTTGCCGGATTGGATCTTTTTATTTTTATCCAGTAATTCCTGGTCAGTAAGCTCGTTTAATTTTTTCTCCATTATTTAAAGGTTTGGTTATTGTTTTTCCAGATTATATCGTCCTGAAGCTTCAGATCATTCATCTGTTTTATGAGTTTTAAAAATACAAAAAAGAGAATATAAACGGCATTAAATTCTTATTTACCTATACCTCTCTAAAAGCAATGAAGCTATAGTTACAGAGATCTACTCATTTTCAGTACCATAGCAATGAACACTCATTTTTTCAGTATATTTGATAGAGGATGAAAACCTCCAAAACTCTACGAAAATGATATACTCAATTTCAAATAAGAACATGCCTTTCCGCTTTCCATTGAATATGAAAGCCTTGTTTATCATGCTTTCCGGGATTATTATTATGATTGTAGGTTTACATATTTTTCAGGATTTCTGGGAATCAAAAAGAAGCGGATATACTTTCAGCTTCAGCGAATCATTATTATTTAAGAGCATATGGTTTCTCTATATTCCGATCCTGATGGTTTTGTACCAAAAGATAAGAAATACAGGTCTTCAGCATTTTACCAAAACGGCAATATTCATTGTATTCCCAATCATCATACACCTTACTATACTTCCCTGTATTGCTTCAATTGTGAGTCTTCTTTTCTATCAGGGAAGATATGATCTGTTTAAATTCTTTTCCTATATCATGACCCATGATTTTTATACAATGGTTCTGGTCTATACAGGGTTTGTCTTAGGTTATCAATATCTTTCAAACCGAAAACAGGAGGTTACCCCAACAGAAAAAACATGCACTTCCGATACGCTGGTTATCAATAACGGCAGGGATAACGTGATTATCAATATTGAAAACATCATTCAGATCACTTCTGCTACGCCTTATGTTGCCATTCATCTTGAGCATAGGAAATACCTGCATTCGGAAACGCTGAAATCCATACATGAACAGCTCGGCCATACTGTTTTTATTCGGGTACATAAATCTGCTTTGGTCAACCTTTCCCAAGTCCGCTCCTTCAAATCCCGCCTGAATGGTGACTATGATTTGCAGATGGCAGAAGGAAGCACAGTGAGACTGAGCAGAACCTACGCTGCTGAATTCAAAAGACGTTTTACCACAGGGGCATCGGGTCAGGCTATCAACTCCTCAGGATAAAACATTTCATTTTCCTATGCTGTTTTCTGTCCATAATTTTACCGGCACATTCACCTTAAAACGCTAAAAGCTATGGACTTTAAAAACAAAAACAATTCTTTATGGATCTTTCTGATGGTATTCGTTTTAACCTCCTGCCAGGGACAGACTAAAAAGCCTATCGGAGGTCCCTGCGAAGGCTGTGAAGCTCTTTTTGAATATAAAAACAAGATCCTGAATCCCATCGATACGCTTCCAAAATTCCGACAGAACGAGCCTAAATTAAAAATCACAGGTACCGTTTTTAAAAAAGACGGGAAAACCCCGGCAGAAAATGTTATTATCTATATTTACCACACCAACAGACAAGGCATTTACGAAACCAAAGGCAATGAAACCGGCTGGGCAAAACGACATGGGCTGATCCGGGGCTGGATCAAAACCGGAAAAGACGGAAAATATACTTTTTATACGTTCAGACCCGCAGTTTATCCTGATGGCAGTGAACCGGAACATATTCATATTACCATAAAAGAGTCCGGTAAAAATGAATATTATCTGGATGAATATCTTTTCGAAGATGACCCGTCGCTGACATCTGCCATGAGAAAGAAACAACCCGGCAGAGGGGGTTCCGGAATTGTAAAACCCTTCATTGAAGCTCAACTTCTGACTATAAAAAGAAACATCATTCTGGGGAAAAAAATTCCGGATTATCAATAAAATATAAGAATCGGAATTCTCAATAAAGATTCATTAATGGGTATAATGACAAAAACATAATATACTATCGCAAAAAAAATAGCGTAAATTTGTGCTACCCTATCTGAAAAAGGATAGGTTTTTTAGTTTTAAAAATGAAAAGAACAGCACTTTCCCTATTTGCCTTCTTGTTGCAAATTACCTGTCAGGCACAAAATTTTGACCTTATTCCATTAGGGATTTACGGTGGAGAAAAAGAAGATAATTTATCTGCTTATTTAGTAGGAGCTCCAAAAGACAATGCTTTTATCTGCCTTGATGCGGGTACGGTAAATGCAGGAATACGAAAAGCAGTTCAATTGAAAAGTCTTAACGGACCTGAGGAAACTGTTCTGCAGGATCAGATCAAAGGTTACTTTATTTCCCACGGCCACCTGGATCATTTATCAGGGCTTATCATCAACTCTCCTGCTGACTCTAAAAAGAATATTTTCGGGATTGCTCCTGTACTTCAGATTCTGCAAAACCACTACTTTATTACGGATACATGGATCAATTTTGCGGATCAGGGCCAAAAGCCTATGCTGGGGAAATACCATTATAATGAACTTCAGGCAGGAACAGAAATTCCGGCACCACAAACTCCGTTTTTCATCACCGGCTATGAGCTGAGCCATGTGAATCCTTATAAAAGTAGTGCAGCCCTTGTCCGAAGAGATGATCATTATCTGCTTTATTTAGGAGATACGGGCGCTGACCGGATTGAAAAATCTGACCGGCTTGATCAGCTTTGGGAAAGAATTGCTCCCCTTGTAAAAAAGAAGCAGTTAAATACCATATTGATTGAAGTTTCCTTCCCCAACAGCCAGCCTGAGCATTTGTTATTCGGCCATCTTACCCCTAATCTTCTCGTGGAAGAGCTGAAGAAACTTAAAGAAAAAACAGGACAGAAAAACCTGGAAGGTCTGAATATCGTAGTTACCCACAGAAAACCGACAAAAGATAATCCTGAGATCATCAAAAAAGAATTACTGAAAAATAATCCTCTGCAGATACATTATATTTTCCCTGAACAGGGTAAAAAAATAAGTTTACCTTAATCAAGATCAGAGATCTATCTGCACAATAAAACAGGAATACCGAATAATAAAGCGAAAGAAAGCTAACATAAATAGGTATTCCTGTTTCAAAAAAAGATTTCCTTCTTCTGCCAGGATTTCAGGAAATCTATCTAAATTTTATTGAAAAACTCTTAAAAGGGAATCATTATCTGTTTGTGAGACTATCTACAATTTACATTTAATATTTCCATTTTCTTATAATATCTTCTCCCAATAAGTCTGTTAAGATTTCTTCTGTCCATTCCGCTACTTCTTCCTCTCCGGTATCAGTTCCAAACAGATCAGACTGCGCTGAGATCAGACAACATTTAAGGTATTGATCCACATTTTCAAACATTTTACTCAAATAAGGACTTCCTTCGTGGTCATAATAGTAAATTTCTTTTGTTTCGCTATGAAAGCAAAACATATTTCCATTACCCAGATAGTCGCTGAATGAGATCAGAAAAGGGAGGTATTCTCTGTCTTTCTCTGTAAAATCAGGCCCATATTGCGGATGTTCAGCCCAAATTTCTTTAATAAAGCTAATTTCATCAAATTCCTGTAGCTGTTCGCCAATATCAGCGATACCAAATGTTCTGTAAAACAATCTGAGCCCATGAGGCAAAGCTGTTCCCAATCTTTGTTCCAAAGCATTGATTTTTTCTTCCCGGACAGGTTCTTTCAGTTCGTCATTCCAGTTATCTGCAACAGCTTCAAGAATCCTTCTGGTATTTACTTCCCAATGCTCTTCTCCAATGATTGTAAAAGGAATCAGAATATCTTCTTTTTTATGTATTTCAAGCATCCTATTTTATCGTGATCTGTAATTTTGGATCAAATATACCACATATCCCAATACCCTTCTGCTACAGCTTTTCCTCTTATTTCTTTATTAAATTTTCATTTTTTGGTAAAACATCACCGATACCATCTGCATTTTGATCAATCTTCTGAAATGTAAAAGCATAAGACGAAGCTCCATTTTCCTGAAGATAATAAAGCCGCTGCAGAGCTTCTTCAATGTCCGGATAGTCTCCTTTCCTGATCCACCAGAGTGCATAGTGACTCTTTCCATATTTCTGAAACCACTCTTTTCTATTTTTCAAAAAATAGGAATGAAATGTTTTGTATGTGTAGTGCTGCAGAGACTCAACATCTTCCCAAACGGAAATATTAATGATCATCTGTACATCATTCAACGGATTCAATCCGACTGCATTATTATCTTCATCTTTCAGACGCCAGATGAAACCCTTGCTGTTTTCAGCCAATTGATTGACATGATCCAGATTATCAACAAATTCTTTCATGATCGGATCCTGTATGTCTACACCCTTCATCCTTGCAATATTGATCTGTGCTAAGTGATACATTGATTTTTATTTTAAATTTGATTTTATTTTGATTCAAAACTATATTATTTTCTATAGCCCGGAAATAACTACCTATTCAGATAGTATGAAAAAAGAATGCAGCAAAAGCTATATCAGCATCAACGAAAAGTCCTATCCATGTTCTGTAAGTTTTGTCATGGATCTCATTGGAGGAAGATGGAAAGCCGTCATATTGTGCCATTTAAGACATGGTGAACAACGGTTTGGCGAACTTCGGAAAGAACTTCACTTTATTACGGAAACCACTCTGAGTATACAGCTCAAACAATTAGAAAGTGATCATTTGATTCTAAAAACCACCATTGGAACCAAACCGCCACTGAAAACGATCTATAGCCTCTCTGACCTGGGACGGTCATTTATCCCACTATTGGATGACATCAATAAATGGGGCAATATGATCATTGAAAATCAATAAGAAAAAGTGCTTTCGCCCTACAGTCCTTCATTTCAAGTCTCTGATATGTTGCGACATGTTGATATTTAATGTATTTTGGCCGAAATTTTAACACTAATACTATGAAAAACCCCGTACTGACAGTACTTTTACTTTCGTTTTCCCATTTAACGATTGCCCAATCAAAAACTGACTTTTCAAAATTATACTTGGATGATCTGTACAGTACAAGTAGTAAAATACGGTCTATATCGCCAGGTGACACTAATTTTAATGACCTTGAACCTATTGGAAAATCAATTGATGAAGCTAAAATTGTACTGTTGGGAGAGCCCAGTCACGGAGACGGCGGGTCTATTCATATGAAAACAAGGCTGGTTAAATATCTTCATGAAAAAAAAGGATTTGATGTCCTGTTGTTTGAAGCTGATTTGTATTCCATTATGTTTGGTATGTCAGACATTAAAGATCCTTCTCAGGTTCTTTCTCTTGCAAAAGAAAATATTTATACCTGCTGGTCAGACAGCAATGTCAGTAAGGATCTATGGGCCTATTACAATACCGAATTAAAAGGAAACAACCCCATCCGTCTTGGAGGAATCGACTCAAGGCATGCCGGCAGCTTTTCTAAAACGCAGCTTGTACCTGCTCTTACGGATCTTCTTAAAGCATCTCATTTTGATACCGGTTCTGCAACCTATAAAAACTTTGTAAAAGACCTCAACTATATCCTGGAACATGAATTTTCTTCGAAAAAAGATTCTGTAGATGCCGGAAATTTTGCCTCTGAAATCAAAAATATTGAAGAAACGATTCTATTCAGCTCTACAGAGGCTAATCTGAGGAAAAAATGGTTGATTGAAGTCAATAATATCAAAAGTCTTTTTGATCTGACCATTGAGGGAAAAAGCAGGGACGCTATGATGGCAAAAAACTTCATCTTTCTGGCAAAATATGTTTTCCCGGGTCAAAAGATTATCGTCTGGTCTCATAACAATCATAATGTGCTGGATGTAAACACTTACGTTTCTTTCAGTCCTGACTTTGCAAAGCAATGGTACGCCAACAATACGTATCAGGGATTTACTTATTTCGGAAGTGAAATCTTCAGGGAGTTTGGAGATCAGGTCTATTCACTAGCCATTACCTCAGGCAGCGGAACTTTTTCACCGGCTTTTTTCGGAAATGATTATTTTCATGCCGATTTCACCAAAACAGCCAAAATACCTCTATCCGGTGAAGGGTCTCTGGAATTGTATTTGAAAAATAAAAAAAGTAATATTCAGTTTCTTCCCCTACCGAAAGCACAAGGCAGACCTAGCAGCTATCCCTGGTTCTCTGCCCGATTATTCGATTTGACCTATGAAGCGAAAATGGATTATACGTCTTCCTTCAATGGTATTATTTATATTGATAAAACAGTAGATTTAAAGGGACAGTAAATATTAACTTTATTAAAATCTCCACATCTGATTAAACAACTGAAAATCAAACAACAAAAGCATAATTTAGCTCTTAAAAGCAGTGCAAATCCTTATAAAAACTGAAAAAAATCAATTTTATTCAAAAAACATTTTGCCAGTATTAAAAAACTTTCTATATTTGCACCACTGAAAACAACGGCACTACCGGAGTTTAAGGAGAGTTGGCAGAGTGGTCGATTGCGGCAGTCTTGAAAACTGTTGACTGTAACAGGTCCGGGGGTTCGAATCCCTCACTCTCCGCAAAAATCCTCGAAAATCTATGATTTTCGAGGATTTTTTATTTATGGGATTTTCTTTTTTAATACTCTGCTTTCTTGTAATAAATAAACGAAAATAATTTGTAAATAGGATCTTAAAAGCTTCTATAGGATCAGGTTCAAAAGTTGGGGGATATAAAAATGCATAAATGTAAATTTAAAATTATTTTTTCATTTATACTTTTGTCTTAAAACAAAAGTATACAAAAATTCAAGACTGGAATCATTCGCTAAAAATTGATATTGACTCCTAAAATTTCCAAACTCGCATGGAATCAAATCCTTCTTCTTCGACTCAAAATCCCAGCCATGCTCAGACAGTGGAAATTTTTTAACGGATTCAATCTCAATTTTTTTAACGCTCCTGCTTCCTAGGTCAATTAAACATCACCCATTCAAATCCACTTGTTTTTTATCATCCTTTTTCTTTGTATCTAAATCTAAAATTCAAATTCTCTCCAACTTTTGCGCTTGGTCTCTTCTACATCGTAACATCATTTTTAAAAGCCAGTTCTTTCAGTTTACTGACTGTGCTTTCTTCACTGATATTCCCTTTTTTAATATCCAGTACCAGTTCTTCCAAGGTCACTTTATAAAGGTTTGCAGCGTTATGAGACAGGAAGTTGATGACTTCATTTAAAGCACTATCATAATCTTCCAATCCACAATAAGAAAGGTATTTTAGCTGAGAAGCATACTCATTATTAGTGTTCTTTTGCAACAATTCATCAGCTCTATCAATTGCCTGATTGTATTTTTCAGTATTATAAAGAGCGTATGCCAGCAATAGCAATTTGTAACGTTCATCTTTTAGAGATAAATCATGTAAATCATTTAAAACAACAATGCCCGATTCATATTGTTCATTGTCGATCAAATCTTTAGCTTCCTGTAATTTGGTGATCATCATTTAAGAATATATTCTATAGTAATTGTTCGTTATCTTTCTTAGTATTGGAAGAGATCTAGCTATTCCTCATGATTATTGAGCGGCCTGGAAAGTATCCAGTGAATCATCTGAGCATCTCTTTTATCTTCTTCAAAATTCAGTCTGACCAACAGATTGATGGAACCTCTGTTTTTCGGTAGGCACCGGGCTGTAATATGAGACAAGCTTTTATTTGAAAATGCCCAGTGAATAAGTGTTCTTGCCGCTTCTTCAGCATAGCCGTTTCTACGTTCCGCTTCAATAATTCCATAGCCTATATCACAGCTTTTTGTTTCATCATCAAATCCTTTAAAACCAACGTCTCCGATGACTTCTCTGGTATCCTTTTTTATGACAATCCAGGACTCAAATCCCGTTGGATTTTCTACTCTGGACAGATTATTGATGATTTTGGGTAATGTTTCAAGAACATCAGAATCAGGCCAGCCCTGCCCTCTTTTCAAATCCAGCCTGTCGAGATCATTAAAATCATTGTTCAAAAAGTTTTCACATATCGCCTGTGTATAGGGCATAAGAATCAGCCTTTCTGACTTTAGCGCACTTATCTCAATCGTTTTCATGTTTAATAGTTAGAGTATAAAATTACATTGAATTTGGTTCAATAACAACGAGTAATGAATAAAAAACCACACCTATAAAAGATGTGGCTCAAAAAAACACAAATGATAAAAAAATTCATCATATAATTCCTCATTCACTTACTTAGAATAACTTTAATGCCATCCCTCCGACGCAATTACGCCACGAAATTAGTTTTTATTCCTGCACATTTATAATAGAAATGCGTAAAAAAATGATACCAAAACTACTTCCCGTAATTCTTTCTGAACTGAGTGGGCGTAAGTCCTGTTTTGATTTTGAAAAATTTGGTAAAATTAGTAACCTCTTTGAAACCTAAACTGTAAGCTATTTCACTGATGCTTATCCCACCATACATCAGGTTTCTTTTGATCTCCAGGATCACCCTGTTGATCAACCATTGTTTGGGACTCTGATTTTCTACTTTGAGAAATGCATTCTGAAGGGTTCTTAAGCTCACATTCAGCTCACTGCTATAATGATCCAGGCTATAATGTTGGTTTAAATTCTTATTAACAAGAGATTTAAAATTTTTCACAAGAAGCCTGTTGCTACAGAAATCAAAATTGATTTTAGAATTTACGGATACCTCTTCTGCAATCAGTAGAATATTAAACAGATAATTGTTCAGTACGATACTTTGTGCTTCAGTATAGGGCCTGGCCAATTCATTTTTAATATATTCAAACAGGACAGAAACCTCCTCAAATCTTTCACCGAGGTCAAAATACGGCAGGATCAGAGGATCATTAAAAAGATTGGTTTCACTGTAAAATTGAGATTGAATACTGGTCTTACACAGAAAATCTTCAGTAAAAATCATGACTTTACTTTTATAGTCAAGATCATGCTGAAACTGACTGACCTGGTATGGCGAAACAAAAAGTATATGCCTCGGCCTGACCTTGATGGTTTTAAAATCTATATGAAAAACGCCCTCACCTTCAAGGAAAAGATGAATACTGTTGAAAAGTATCCTATGGGGCTGAAAAAGCTGATGAGGTCTTGCAACAAGTAACTCTGCCAATTCCTTTGTATTGATATAATGGGAACTATTCTCATTGTGCAGGAATGGTTCAATTTTAAAACTCTCCATAAAACATTGTCTCTATTTTCTGCATTCGAAGTCATTAGCAAAGCTTTTCCTTCCTTCATCATTATTAAAAGAAATAAGTATACCAACCTGGGAACACCCATAATATTCTTCTGATGAACCTCCAAAGAAAAGCTCCTGATATGATCCCCACCACTTATCATACTTCAGTATATTACATATAGACTATAAACTTACTTTAATGCAGAATCAATTTTTCGGAAAATTACCATTTATTTTTTTAATTTATTATTATTTTTAATCATAATCATTTATGAAAATATATTATATTTTATTTTGTTATTATATATACAATAAACCCATCGCAGTTGCAATGGGTTTATTGTATTCTATTTCCAGATTATGGTCTATACATAAATCTTATTTTTCAATGCCAATTCTTTCATTTTGTAAATGATTTCCATATCGGCAATATTCTCTCTTTTGATGTCAATTAAAAATTCCTCCAGAATGGTTTTATAAAGGTCAGCTTCGTTATCAGATAAAAATCTGATGATTTCATTCAGAGCATTATCATAATCTTCCAGTTCATAATAAGCTAAATATTTTATCTGAGAAGCATATTCATTGGTATGATCGTTTTCCAACAGTTTGTTGGCAGTTTCAATGGCCCAGTCATATTCTTCTATTTTATAGAAACAATTTGACAGCAATAACAATCTGAGATTTTCATATTTCAAAGGCAGACCCTTCAAATGACTTAAAACAGTAATGGCTAATTCATATTGTTCATTATCCATCAAATCCTTGGCTTCGTGCAATTCTGCAATCATAATTTAGGAATATTTTCTACAATGGTTATTGGCCAAGCAGTTGTATCTTCCGGCTTTGTCCTGACTTCTTTTTGGTTTTGAAAGCAGAAAAATCAGAAAAATCAATAAAGATCGTGACACAAGTCATACTGCCAATACTTTAAGTATATTACTTAAAAATCAAACTTGGGCTTTGGTAAGATTCTAAAATCTTAAGCCACAGATTATTAATTTTTCGAGCGCAAAATTACATCAATTTGCATTTCACTTATGATAAAAACACGAATATAAATGATAAAAAAACAAACTGCATAGCATTGTATGGTGGTCTTTGGAAAAGTTTTATAACTTTACCGACATACAAAACTAATAATGCTTACTACCAATTTCTCAGAATTTCCGGAAATGATTTTTATGACGTCAAATTCACTGCATAAAAAACGGATGTTTTCAAACTTGTTTACTTTCTTAGAGCGGGTCATTTGGAAAACTAATTCATAACAGGTAAGCGGACGAAAATTTTAAAGATGAAACAGATTATTTTAACAGCAGCATTTCTTTTGTTGGCACAAAGCGCAACAGCACAAAAACAGGATATTTCCCACGACAACATTTCTGTCTTTTTTGATGAAATCAGAGCTGCCTCAAAACAAAATATCCAGCTTTGGAATAAAGACCTGTATGGCCCCATACTATTGATTGATCCTAAAACCAGGGAAATTTTTGCCAATGAACCGGATACTGCAGATGTACTGAAACGTAATGGAAGTATCTATTCCGGAATTTTACCGGACAAACTCAATATTGCCAATACGGCCATCAACTGGAATGGGAAAAGATGGGCAATGATTATGCTTCCGCTTCCTCAAAATAAACAAAACAGAGTCAATCTGCTGGCCCATGAATCATTTCACAGCATCCAGCCCACACTAGGTTTTACCCTTAGCAATGCCGAAAACAATCACCTGGACCAAAAGAACGGAAGACTTTATCTGCGTCTGGAACTGGAAGCGCTGAAAAAAGCAATCCAGGTTTCGTCAGAAAAAGAACAGCTGCAACATCTTACGAATGCCCTGACTTTTAGAAAATACAGACATTCTCTTTACAGCAATTCAGGTACGACTGAAAACCAGCTGGAACTGAACGAAGGTATTGCGGAATTTACAGGGGTAATACTCAGTGGAAGAAATAAAGCACAGACGACCTCATTTTTCGTGACGGGTATTGACGATTTCTTTAAAAATCCAACATTTGTGCGCTCTTTTGCGTATCATACCATTCCTGTCTACGGCTACCTGCTGTACAACAAAGACAAAAACTGGAACAGAAACATTACTGATCAAACAGATCTGACGGATTATTTTATCAAAGCTTTCCACGTCAACATTCCGAAAGAGCTGAAAAAAGCTTCTGAGAACAAATCCGGACTTTATAACGGAAAAACAATCCTTCAGGAAGAAGAGACCAGAGAAGAAAACACCAAAAAACTTATTGCTGAGTATAAACTTAAATTTATTGATCAACCGCATTTTGAAATCAAATTTGAGAAAATGAATGTCTCATTTGATCCAAGAAATATTATTCCGATAGACGATAAAGGAACAGTTTATCCCAACATCCGGGTTACAGACAAATGGGGAATTTTAACGGTTGAAAAAGGTGCCCTAATGAGTCCGGGCTGGGATAAAATATCAATATCAAATCCTATCCGAACTGAAAACAATAAGGTATCCGGCGATGGATGGACGCTTGAATTAACAGAGAATTATACGATTGAAAAAGAGACAACAAGCGGAAACTATAAGCTAAAGCGGATTGAAAAATAACCGATACATAAAAGGCCAGTTCAAAATTTCAGATCCGGCCTTTTTCGTTTGTATTATCCGTAATAGTATTCAGCCGTAATATCTCCTTTAAAATCCGGACGGATGGCCTGTTTCACCAGATTCAGTTCAAACAGCCGCTCACCGTTTTTCCTGCCTGCACGTATTTTCAATGAATACCAGCCGTTTTCCAGAGGAAGCGTGATACTGTTTTCTTCGCTGATTAGTGCAATGTCTTTTAAATAACCGATGCCTACAATCCGCACCTGGTTATTGACCGTTTGAAATATCCAGCCTTCAGACTGTGCTTCCACTTCGTTATGATCCAGAATGTAGTTTTCATCTGTAGACATCTGAAAAGAATAATAGTCTTCTTCTACGCCTATGATCGGAATGGCAATTCCCAACCGGGTTATTTCATCCCCATGCTCATTTTCCACGAAATATTTTAAAATATTATTACCGGGCAGGTTGTAATCCTGCAGGTATTTCGCCAGAAGCTCCGGGCTGAATATCACAAAACCTTTAAGTTCAGAGAATATTTTTTTCATAGTATATTTGGATTGGATTTGGTTTAATTTTCACCTGTCATTCAACAGTATTGTAATATCCGGCTTAGGTCAAATATTTTTTTGAATGATCAGTTTTTACCATTCCACCAGAAAAACTTCATATCAGCCAAGCTGATCTTTTTGGAAATATTCCACGGAAAAGATGATGAATAATCAATAATTTCTATCTTCCTTCCCTACTGACTTGCCTATCCTTTTAGAATTTTGTTCAGTCATGATCAGTAAATTTAATTGTTATTACTATTTTATAATGATGTGATGGTCTAACAAATATAAAACGGTTATTTATTTTCAAAAAATTTTCAGACCGCAATCTGAAAATTTGTAGTAATTCTACGACTTTATGGCAATAACTCTAAAAATACATCACAAAAAACAAAGCACATAAAAACTTATATATGAAATGAATACAAATTAATTTTATTTCTCACAGAAACAATATTCAACCCACTCTTAAGAGAAATAGGCGGACCGTAAAAGCATGAAAAGAAGAAATATTATGGTAAATTAGAGAAGATCTGGAATGGCTGAATGCATTTAAAGAAAAATTTATTTCCCTTTCAGACTATTGATAAGGGTTTCACCGCAAGCAGCAAAACCCTTTATCCTCTATTTTTTATTTTTTGTCAGTTCCAGCACTTTCTTCAGATACCCATCAGTCTGATCTAGAAACTCCTGATTGGTTGTATGAACTTCAATATGAGGAACGATTCCCTGACCTCTTTTCTGATCTGGAAGATATTGGGCATCCTGAATCACATGCACAATAGAAAATCCGGTCTGAATTCCGGTATTGGGAAGTTCGAAGACCAGCGGAAAGTGCCCGTTGTGCTCATAATAGCCTCCTACTGTTTCTTTTCCAATAACAATTGCATTGGTATAAGACTTTATAAGGGAAGCCAGATGCGAAGCTGCTGAAGCAACACGCTGATCTGCCAAAAGGTACAGCTGACCTTTGAACGTTTTTTCATTGGGTAAGATCAGAGGATTTTTATCATTTCCCCAATAGTGTTTCCCTTGAGAAGGGTCAGAATATTCTGATTTCAGATACGCATTCAAACCATTCTTATCCGTAACCCCATTGGCCAGAAAAAGAGGGGTAATCACCAGCTTTTCTTCCAAAGGAACCTCCCCAAAAATCGTGTAAGCATACTGACTGTCGCGGAAAGGTCTTTGTGTAAGATATGAAAATACTTTTTCATAGAGCGCTCCCGTACCCCCGGTATTTCCTCTTAAATCAATGATCAGGTTTCCTATTTTCTCTTTTTCTAAAGTATCTATCATCTGATCAAGAAAAACCCCGAACTTTTTATAGGCAGGATCTTTTTCTCCGGTAGCAAAGTCAAAACCTCTTAAAGATAAGCGGTACACCCCTTCCCCTTCTTTGCTGAGGCTGTATTTTTCAGCCATCAGTTTTTTATCAAAAGAAAGCGAATGTCTTGATTCCTGAAGTTTTTTAAAGTTTTCCAGAGAGATTCCCGGCAGAGAAACTTCATTGGTCTTCCCCTCCCATTGATAGCGGATCACATAATTTTTATGGGTTCCGAACTCAATATAGAATTTATCCAGCATTCCTCTTTCAAAACCCGTAGTTTCTTTGTAAGGCATTGAAAATCCGTCGGAGAAATAATATTGAGCAAAACGACTAATCATTTCTTTGGTAGGAATTCCGTTGATAGACAGAATTTCAGCACCAAGAGGCAAAGCGACCTCTTTGGAATCCTGAAGCAAACGTCCGTCAATATTCTTTAAGGTAATGGGTAGGTATTCCGGTTTTTGGGTCAGATAATAAGAGGCGTGGTTGGGTAGATCTGTATAATTATGACAGCTTCCTTCAAACCCTGTAACCTTAGCAATTACTTTATAAAAATCAAAGATCGTCTTACAGTTTTTGGCTTCTGCCTCAGCTACCTGATATATACTGTCAATCTGTTTTTTGCTTCTATAGACATACAAGCCGGAATTCACCTGTTCTCTTATGGAACGGAAGGTATGAAGATCTTCCACAAACAGGTCGGAACTCAACTGACCATTCAGAGCCGGTAAGGTTTTGGCTTCGGTGACAGATACTTTGGCCGTCTTAGTCTTTTCAAGATAAGATTTAGCCCAGATCTTAAGCTCATATTTTTTACCTTTCTCTGGTGTATAGCGTAATCTTTCAACGCTTTTTATCCCTCTGGAATCATCCTGGTCCTTTATTTTTTTTCCATCTGTCAACAAAGATACGGCCAGATTAGCATCTCCGGACTGAACTGAAATCCAGGCAGGTTTATCAGATTTCAGAGAATATTTCAGGGTATCTCCCGGTTTCAATTCAAAACCGGTCTGGGCATAAACGGAATTTACCAATAATACAACAGGAAGGATAAAACGTTTGGTCATTATTATTTTTTAAGCGGCTAATATACAAATTAACCCCATCTGATGGGATGTCCTCTACATTTCCGGTTTTATTTTCTCTATAAACTTACACTCATTTCCTGTACCTCTTCAGCAGAAAAACCATAGATCTGAGGTGTTTTTACATCCAGGAGGTTCAGATAAATATAGATTTCTGCCCGGTGATGAATCTCATGCTCTATCATTGCCCGAAGCCACTTCCAGATTGAAATTTCATTGTTGGCAGGAGTCAGACATTTACGGTTAAGATCTTCATCGGAAAGACTGCTGATGATCTCAAGAGTCTGTCTGTGCATTTCATTAAAGAATTTTACCGCTTCCTCATAACCATCTGCCAGTTCTTTTCCACATCCCGGATAAGCACTTTTCCTCCCCGAAATGGTTTCACCGTACATATATCTTTCAATGGTAGCAATATGTCTGATCTGATCTCCAATGGTAAATTTTCCCGGTTTATAGGTAAAATCTATGTGCTCCGGAGGAACCACTTCAATGATCCGGTTGGTTCTCTCTCTGATTTTCCCATAATAGTCGATAAAGGATTGTACTGATTTTATTTCCATTCTGATTCTTTTTTAGCGGTATCAAACTGATTTCCCTGTCTTTTTTCTATACTGTGAATATAAGAAATCTTAAAACGGGAATTGTGATTTTTTACCCCAATCCTTTCAGGCATTAAAAAAATCCCCAATAAGTGAGGCCAAAATTTGGAGACTGACTAAATATCTGATATTTTAGTTAAAAATTATTATCGATGAAAACCTGGATTTCTCTGTTTATCGTCTTGTTCTGTTTCGGAAACATGACGGGACAGTCCGCTAAAATCAATACTGAAAAACTGCTTGAATTTTATGAAAACCAGCGCTATGATGATGCTGCCCGCTATCTTCAAAGTATTTATACCGATGATACCCAGGATCTCAAAGCACTGGGGCAGATCGCTTATTGTAATATGATGGCAGGAAAACTTCCTGAAGCAGAAAAAAGCTATCTGAAAATCAATACTCTGCAACCTGATAATATTCCCACTTTATTCAGTCTGGTAAGCATCAATTCCAGAAGAGGAAATGCCTCCAAAGCCAAATCATACCTTCAGCAGATCATCCGGCTGGACAGCATGAACTTCAGTGCCTACAAACAGCTTGCAGCCTATGAAGATAAGGCGGAAGCCAAACTTACATTTCTAAAAAAGGCCAATACTCTGAAAGCAACTGATCCTGATGTTGCTTATGACCTGTCTATGGTTTACCGTGAACTCAAACAAAATCAACAAGCTTATGATGTATTGCAGAAAGCCATTGCTGCCGATCCGGAAAATTTCACCCTTCAACAGGCCCAATTACCATTATCCAACCTGCTTGGAAAGTATCAGGAAGTGATTACGGTAGGAGAAAAACTGCTGAAAGTAAATGCGGATGCCAATGTCATGAATGATCTGGGACAGGCTTATTTCTACGTGAAAGACTATCAGAAGTGTGTTACCATGTATAAATTACTGGAGGACCTGGGGGTACAGAATGAAGGGACTTTATATTATATGGCATTAAGCTATCGTGAGCTGAAAGATTATGACAAAGCGGCTCTTTATGCCCAAAAGACCATTGACGAAGCGATTTCGGATCATACTCCGCTCTATTATGCATCATTAGCCGGAATTTATGAGGCTAAAAACCAATATAATGATGCATTGACCGCTTATAAGAGAGGTCTTACGTTCGGACAGAGCAATATCATCTGTTACCGCTTAGGGCTTCTCTACGACCTTAACCTGAAGCAACCCAAAAATGCGGTAACCTATTATCAGCTTTACCTTAAAAATAAACCTGATCAGGATAAGGAAAAGGAACAGATTGACTATGCAAAGGGAAGAATTGCGGCCATAGCAGGAACAAAATAGAAAGCATTCCTGAGTACGTACAGGAATCCCTGAGTTTTATTTCCTGTACATTGACCACATTTCCAATTCATCAAAGTCTTTAATCCCTGATAGGGTAAGCAGTTTATCTATTTTAATATTTGACCATTCTTTTTTGAACACTTCATCTCCGCTTTCTGCTGCTTCGTTGGTATTTTCCTGGGTAAGCATTTTTTTTGTAGAAAAATTGATGCTGGTGGTATTGTTTACAACAGGTCCCGTATTTGAGCTATTTTCATAACCGATCAGTTCAAAATCGGAATTCTGGTATCTGAAGATATATTTCCAGTAGCCGTACCTTCCATGAGCATAATGGATGTTGAGATTTCCTTTTTCTTCGTACACCATCAGCTCAGGAGCATAATAGGTTCCTCCTTCTTCATTTTCTGATGAAAAGCAGGCATTATTTTCAGAAGCCAGTTCGTATCCGTTTTCTGTTTTGAAAAGCACAATAATCCCTCTGCGATTACGGTCAAGCTTACCCCGGTTCTCGTCGGTAATGATATTTTGGGGATCAATTTTCTTGATAACGAGTATACAATCTTTCACTCCGTCTTTATTCAGATCTCCAAATGACTTCTCGAAAATATAGTATCCTTCGGGAACAAATTCATTAATTTCTTTTTTTGTTTCGGCTGGCGGGTTTTCTTTCTCAGATGCCACAACAGTAGTTTCGGGAGATTTCTGAGCCTCCGGTGATTTTTCTTTTTTATCTTCTTTGGAGCAGCTGCAGATCACCACAAATGATAATACAGCCAGCCATTTTAATCCGGTGAAATAAGTTTTTTTTCTATTCATATTTTAGTATTTATTTTATCCTGCAACTTCTGTTTTACATGATCATACCATTCCTCTTTCAAAATGCTTAAAACTACGACATCTATTCTGTTCTGATCAGCATCAAAAGCAAAATTTCTCAAAGTTCCTTCCATCGTACAGCCAATACTTTTCATGGCATTGATGCTTTTTTCATTGTTAGAATTTGCTTTGAATCCTACTCTTTCAAATCCTAATGTTTCGAAGGCAAGCTCAAGGAGCAGAAGTTTGCAGCTTTTATTGACATAGGTACCCTGATACTTTTTGCCATACCATGTATATCCCAGTTCCAATGTTTTATTTATGTTGCTGATGGCGTAAAACCTTGTACTACCAACGATTTTATTTTCTGACTTATCAATAACCGTAAAAGGATATTCTGTGCTCTGATCTCTGTTGGAAAGAGCGGTATCAATATATTTTCTGAGATTTTCCTCTCCGCCAGCACCAAACGCATTGTACTTCCATATATCCGGTTCATTTACAGAAAACTCCATCAGGCTTTCAAAATCGGCATTCTGTAATGGTCTCAGCAGAATTTTATCATTTTCTACCGTATAATCTTTTTGAAAATCAATCATCTTAAGCTTTCATATGTTTTAAAATCCAGTTTAAACATTCTTTAGAATCCATGATACTCCATGAATGCGGATGTCGCACGCCGCCGGGACGAATTCCGCGGTCATTTGTAATCACAAGATCGGCATTTTTATGCCCTTTCAACCTTAGCAGATTCACCATTGCCGTAATGTCTACACAGTTGAGATCGTAAAGATCCCGAGCTCTGTTTTCCATCTGCCATAGAATACCGGGCTCAGTATAAATCAGCATAGGAGTATTGAGCAAATATTTGGCATTACCACCGTCTTTCTCACGGTAAGAAAACATAGATTCTCTGATATAGTTCTCTTTATTTTTGTCTGGTGTTCCAAGGGCAGCAACCATCTCCTCGGTGAAATACTTGGCCTCATTGGTTGCGACCTCAGAATAATTTCTTTCGATGTCCCGCTGCATTCTGTAATACATATTTTCATAATCAAGAGGAACATCAAGGGCAAATATAGAATTAGGAATAAAATAGGTGTTTTTATCTCTGATGGCTCTCTCTGCATAAGTAAAAGCCAGCATTCCGCCTCCTGACAGACCCCCTATTGATATTTTATCCTTAGATAATTTATGTTTTTCAACGGTATCTTTCACGATTCGGTCCAAAAACTTCTGTTCGATATGAAACCCGAAATCTCCATCTTCCCAAGTCGGAAACAACACAACCAGATTTTTCTCCAGCGCCAGTTCATCCAGATTGATCTGATTCATTACTCCTTCTCCTGTTTCTCCGCCGCCCGGAAGAATAATAAGCAAACCTTCGGGCTTTCCTTTTGGAACTAATTTTAAATAATGATTTTGAGTGTCTTTAAAAGTTATTTTTTCAGGAGTCTGCGCCACCAGGCTGCTTCCTAACATCCCCAGTGCAAGGATAAAATATTTGATCTTCATAATTATATAGTTTACTGCTTAATTGTCTGTTACAAAATGTCAATTTGCAGGAAATATTGTGTTTATATCCAAAATTATTTCAAAAAGCTTTTAAGGCATAAATACAACTTTTTCGGCTTCTGTCATTCAGATTTTTTGTAATTTAATCCGAACTTAAATATTCCGGCCGTATTGAAAGCCTGTCGCCATACGGAATCATCATTCAAATACTAAAAACAAACGCCTGTCAGAATATGGTGATCAGCGATTATTTTGTGACGATCGTCACAGGCAAAACAGGTTCTGATCAGCTAATTTTACCTCAGCAAAAAACAACATTATGAGCAATACAATTTCAAATCCGGCAGAGCAGTTTATTCATTATCTGAATGAGGAAAATTTTGAAAGGGCAGAGATCTGTCTTGACCCTGATTTCAAATTTACAGGCGTATTGGGGACCAGAGAAGGTGCTTCGGTTTATATCAATGACATGAAGCAGATGAAATTCAAGTATCAGATTCTTCAAACCTTTACATCAGGTGAAGAGGTCTGCTTCTGGTATCATATTGATATGGGAGAAAAGACGATTCTGGCTTCCGGGTGGTACGAGGTGATCAACGGAAAAATTCATTCTTTAAAAGTACTTTTTGATCCAAGACCGCTATTGAATGATCAACCGTAATTCTAAAAAGCAATAATCAATAAAGCTGGCGGCCCCCCCCACCCCCCCGCCCCCCCCGAAA